>CAVYTP010000022.1:0-329673 GCA_963771455.1 uncultured Pseudomonadota bacterium | reverse complement strand
CTTGTCGAAGGACGAGAGTTGGGAGCCCCGACTTATCGCTCCTTCATCGCCTCCGAACCCATCCGGGCGAGCGGCGAGAGCAGGTAGTCGATCACCCGGCGGCTGTCGGTCCGCACTTCCGCCGTTACGGTCATGCCAGGCGCCAGCGGCGTGGGACGGCCATCGATCGAGATCGACGTTTCGTCCAGCGAAATCGTAACGGGAAACACGAAGCTCTGCGCCTGGCCCGGCGCGGAAGCCGAAGGGGCTGAATTCGGCGAGCCCGCGGACGTGGCGTCCGACATCGTGCGCTTCGCGGCCTGCTCATCCACCGCTTCGGCGGCGATCTTTTCGACCTTGCCGTGGACGACGCCGAAGCGGGTGAACGGGAAAGCATCGACCTTGATGACCGCTTCCTGGCCGGTTTTGATGAAGCCGATGTCGAGATTGGCGATCAACGCCTCGACCTTCAGCGGGCCGTCGGTCGGCGTGATGACCGCAAGTTCCTGGCCGGTCGTCACCACCTGCCCGATGCTGGTCACCGAGACCTGCTGGACGATGCCATCGATCGGGGAGGTAAGCTTGGTGCGCTGAAGCCGCGCTTCGGCCTTGGCGACCGCCTGCCTCGCCTCGTCGCTCTTGCGGGCGGCGTCCTCGAGCTTGTTCTGGTTGTCGGCGATGAAGGCGGAGACCGTCTTCAGCTTCTCGCTCTCCAGTTCTTTCAAAGCGGCGTCGGTTTCGATCAACTGGCCCTGATCCGAGGCCAGCGCGGCCTGCGACTTCTGCAACTCTTCCTTGGCGTCGTAGAGGTTGATCTTGGTGCCGACGGCGAGGTCGAGCGCCTGCTGGCGCGTGCTGACGCGATCGGTCAACGTCAGAATCAGATTGTCCTGGAACGCGATGCTCATCTTGAGGCGCTGCAGGGTCGCCTGCTTCTGCGCCTCCTGCTTGTCGATGTTCTGCAGCGCGTCGGCCAGCTGGAACAGGTCGGCCGAGGCCACCGCGCTCTCGCGGATGCGGAAGCGTTCAGGGATGGTTGGATCCCAGTCGATGCGGCTCAGCGGATCCGTCGCGATCGCCTGAAGCTCGGCGCGCGCCGCTACGGCGCCGTCCCGGTTCAGCGCCTTTTGCAGCGTGCGCGCCGCTTCGCTGGTCTCGCGGCGCCTGTCGACTTCGGCCAGCCCGCATATTGCGCGTCGCTCTGTGCGCCGGCGTCGGCAAGCGTTTCCGCAGGGTCGAGTTCGAAGATGATCTGTCCGGCCGTGACGTGGTCGCCGGCGGCGACGTGGATCGCCGATACCTTGCCGGGATCGAGCGGCTGCACGACCTTGGCGCGCCCGAAGCGCTCGATCTTGCCCTGCGCGACGGCGTGCACGTCCAGCTTGCCGATAGAACGACCATGTGAGCAGCGCGGCAAAGAACGCGCAGATCGTCAGCATGGTCGCCACCGGGATCGGCGGCGGCGGCGTCTCGAGAATTTCGAGCGCGGCGGGCAGGAACTCGCGGTCGCGGCCCGTGACGGCGGTGGCTTGCCGGCTGGGACGGGCGCCGGCGCGGGCGAAGAGGCAGGCGGGTTTGGCTGCTCCGGGGGCGGTACGCGCTCGTTCATGACTGGGCCTGCGCAATCTGCGACTGCAGGTCCCACAGCCGACGATAGAGGCCGTCGGGCTTGGCGAGCAGTTCCTGATGAGAGCCGACTTCGATGACCTCGCCCTGGACCATGCCGACGATGCGGGTGCAGGGCCGGACCGCGGCGAGGCGATGGGCGATGATGATGACCGTGCGCCCGCGCGCGATGGCGGCCATGTTGTTCTGCACGATGCGCTCGCTCTCGTAGTCGAGCGCCGACGTCGCCTCGTCGAGGATCAGGATGCGCGGGTTGGTGGCGAGCGCGCGCGCGATCGCGATGCGCTGGCGCTGGCCGCCCGAGAGGTTCGAGCCGCGCTCCTCGACGATCGATATCGTAGCCCTGCGGCATCTGCGCGATGAATTCGTCGGCGCCGGCGAGCCGCGCCGCCTGCATGACGCGCACACGCGGCATGGCGGGGTCGCCAAGCGCGATGTTCTCGTGGATCGAGCGGTTGAACAGCATGTTTTCCTGCAGCACGACGCCGATCTGGCGGCGCAGCCAGCTCGGATCGAGCTGGGCGATGTCGACGCCGTCGAGCATCACCTGGCCGGAACTCGGGCTGTAGAGCCGCTGCACGAGTTTGGCGAGGCTGGACTTGCCCGAACCCGAGGCGCCGACGAAGCCGATCACCTCGCCCGCGCCGATCGTTAGGTTGACGTCGCGCACCGCGTCGGCGGCGTCGGGACGGTAGCGCAACGTCACGCTACGGAATTCGATCGCGCCGCGCGGCGGCGGCAGGGTCAGCAGGTTTTGCGGGATCGGCTCGGGCGGCGAATTCAGGATGTCGCCGAGCCGCGCGACCGACACCTGCACCTGCTGGAAATCCTGCCAGAGCTGGGAAAGCCGCAGGATCGGCTGCACGACCTGCGCCGCGATCATGTTGAAGGCGATCAGCTCGCCAACCGTCATCGAGCCTTCGATCACCGATTGCGCGCCGATGAACAGGATCAGCGCCGTGCCGATCTTGCTGACATATTGGATCGCGTTCTGGCCGGCCGCGCCGAGCACGCCGGCGTCGAACGAGGTGCGCACGTAAGCCGCGAGCCGCTCTTCCCATTGCGCCTGGATCAACGGCTCGACGCTCGCCGCCTTCAAGGTCTGCGCGCCGACGATCGACTCGACCAGGAACTGCTGCGAACGGGCGCCGCGGTTGAATTTTTCGTTGATCTGCTCGCGCAGCATCGGGCGGATGACCGCGGCGATGATGATGTAGACCGGGATCGTGCCGATCACGATCAGCGTCAGCTTCGGCGAATAGATGAACATCGCGACGAAGAACACGACCGTGAAGACCAGGTCGAGCAGCGAGGTCAGGCCCTGCCCGGTCAGGAAGCTGCGGATCGTCTCGAGCTCGCGCATGCGCGCCACCGTCTGGCCGGCCGGCGCGCGTCTCGAAATAGGAGAGCGGCAGGCGGAACAGGTGGTGGAACAGCCGGCGGCCGAGTTCGACGTCGACGCGGTTGGTCGTGTGGCTCAGCACATAGGTGCGCAGAAACTGCAGCACGGACTCGAAGAAGCCGAGCGCCACCATGCCGATGATCAGCACGACCAGCGTCGACACGCCCTTGTGGACCAGCACCTTGTCGACGACGAGCTGGAAGAAGATCGGCGTCGCCAGCGCGAAAGTCTGCAGGAACAGCGAGGCGACGATCACCTCGGCGAGCGATTTGCGGTAGCGCAGCAGCGAGGGCAGGAACCAGCGGAACCCGAACTGTTGGGATCGACGCCGGCGCCGGCGAGCCGCCGCGTGACGAGCAGCGCCTCGCCGCGTGCGCGACTTCCGGCAGATTCGTCGAAACCGAACTCGCGCGTCGTGCGCAGGATCGGATCGATCACCCGCACGCGGTCCTTCGCGGATCCGACCGCCAGCAGCGCGAACGAACCGTCTTCAGGCCGATGATCGCGGGGAGCGGCAGGGCGGCGAACCGCTTAGGCGTCACTTTCCGCAGGATGCGGCACTTGAGGCCGATCAGATTGGCGCCGCGCACGATGTCCTCGGCGGAGGCCGAGCCGCCGATCAGCGCAAGCTGGTGGCGCAGTTGAATGGGATCGGCGGCGATCCGGTAATAGGCGGCGATCAGCGCCAGTCCCGCCAACCCCGGATCCACGGTTTGAGCAGGAGGTTGCGCCGCTGGAGAGGGCCGTAAATCAGATTGAACCGCAGATTCCGACATGCAATGAGCTCAAGAAGTTCCGCAGCAAAGTTTCGGGGCATTTGGCAAACGGGTACACAAATGCCGTCAGTCGGCAGCCGACCGCCGGCGAAACGAGCCTAGGCTCAATAACCTTTACGGGATCCTTTACGGTCCGATGTTTCCTCGCCGGGCGACTTCTAGGCGAAACGGGATCGCAAGTCCACGTCCTACAATAACGCGCAATTCGGCGCCCAACGTCACCTCATATTGCCGGTATGCCCGAGCGAATAACGCCCCGGCTGCGGCCACACCGTCAGGCCGTGCGGCATGCCGCCGACGGGGATCGTCTTCACCGAGCCGTCGTCGGTGTTGAAGGCGTAGACGACGCCGTCGTAGCGGCCGGAGAGCCACAGCCACTTGCCGTCGGCGCTGACATTGCCCATGTCGGGGCTGCCGCCGCCGGGCATCGTCCAGGTCGCGACGATCTTGCGGGTCGCGAAGTCGAGCACCGAGACGCTGCCCTCGCCCTTGTGCACGCCGTAGAGGTTGTGGGTGCCGCGGTTGGAGACGTAGAGCTTCTTGCCGTCGCGGCTCGGGATAGAGGCCGTGCGTGCCGACGCCGGTGGGGATGAAGCCGGTCTCCTTGAAGCTGTCGCCGTCGATCGACGAGCACGCCGTCCTGCAGCATGTCGGCCACGAAGAACGCCGAGCCGTCGGGCGAGATGCGGATGTCCTGCGGCATGTGCTGCGGCGACAGCTGCAGCATGCCCGGCCAGCGTGTGGTGGACGAGTCGATCTTGGCGAGCTGGTCGTTGATACTCGCAGGTGAAGATCGCGTAGGAGCCGTCGAGCGCGAAATCGGCGTGGTTGATGCCGGCGCATTGCGGCGCCATCGACGTAGCCCTGCAGCGCCATCGTGTGCGGATCGCGGAATTCGAGCCGCCGCATCGCCTCGGCGACGATGATCGCCGAACGCCCGTCCGGCGTGAAATACATGTTGTACGAATCGGGCACGTCGATCGCCTGGCCCGGCTTGCCGGTCTTCGGGTCGATCGCCATCACCGAGGCGTGGCCGCCGCGATAGCTGATGTCGGCCGGACACCCAGAGCGTCTGCAGATCCCAGGACGGGACGATGTGCTGCGGGCTGCGGATCGCGAAGAAGCTGTCGACGACCTTGAAGGTCTCGGGGTCGATGACGTCGACCTTGCCGGTCCAGAGATTGGGCGACGTAGATGCGCGGCAAGGCGCCTGCCGTCGCGGGGCTGAACTTGCCCGACGTTCGCCGCCGCATAGACGTTCTTCGGGTCGGCGAGCGGCGGCATCGTCAGGTTCGCGGGCGGCATGCCGGCGAAATTGGGGTTATTGGGCAGTTCGTAGCGCGCCCGGGAAATGAAAGCCTCGGGGTCGCGGTCGGTTTCCGGCGCGCCGGAGCAGATCGGGCAGGGTCCGAGGTCGCCGCATGGGCTCGGCAGCGTCAGGGATTGCGCGCGATCGAGGATCGTGCCGCAACCGACGCCCAAGACGAGCGCAAACGCCGCCGCGCTGGCGAGAAACCTCGAAAACATTGACCTTCTGGTCCCACAGCCCCTCACGACGGCGTTCGAACCGAACCGCCATCGCGCCATTTTCCCATCATTATGTCAGTTTACGTATGACTGCTAGATGAACAGATAATGGTTTGCGGCTGCTCGTATTCCTAATTTCGAGGGGCCGCTTTCAAGATCACGAAGACGTAACCGCGTGGGGGTCAATTTTCCTTGAAATCCACTAGAGATTTTCATCGGGTAAGCTATTTGCGGTACAAATGAGCCGGGATGACCGCGGGGCGGGGCGGGACGTTCGCTAACTTCTAGGGATACTCATGGCGTTGCGTGGCGCATTCTGGGCAGCGGCGATCGTCGTCGTCGCCGCTGTTGGTTATGGCGCTTATGCGCCCGAAACGGTGGATAGGTTGGCGCCCAGCGCCGGGCCATCGGCTCATCGTCTGCACGATCTCGCTTTTGGTGCGCCGAAGACCGATGCGCAACCGTCGCCGTCAGCGGCGGCTCAGCCGGCGCGGGGCCCGCAGGCGATTCAGGTCTCCGTCGCTACAGTCAAACGCGTCGATTTCCCCGTCACGATCGCAGGCCTCGGTCAGATCCAGGCCTATAACAACGTGACGATCCGCGCCCGGGTCGACGGCCAGATCATGAAGATCGGCTTCCGCGAAGGCGACGACGTCAAGGCGGGCGACCTGATCGCCGAAATCGACCCGCGGCCGTTCCAGGCTGCGCTCGATCAGGCGACGGCGAAAAAGGGCCAGGACGAAGCCAACGTCGCCAACGCCAAGCTCGACCAGCAGCGCTACTCGACGCTCGCCAAGCAGAACTTCGCGAGCCAGCAGCAACTCGACACGCAGAATGCGCTCGTCGCCCAGCTGACGGCCCAGATCGCGGCCGACGAAGCCGCAGTCGATGCGGCCAAGGTGCAGCTCGAATATACCACGATCCGTTCGCCGATCTCGGGCCGCGTCGGCTTGCGAATGATCGACGAAGGCAATCTGGTCTCCGGCCCTCAACAGACCGCGATCGTGACGATCGCCCAACTCCAGCCGATCGCCGCATCTTCACGTTGCCCGAGACCAGCGTCGCAAACATCAATCGCGCGCTTGCGGCCGGGGACTTGCCCGTAACGGTCAGCGACAGCGACGGCCGCGCGCTCGCCACCGGCAAATTGCTGACCGCCGACAATCAGGTCGACCCGGCTTCCGGCACGCATCAAGCTGAAGGCGGAATTCGCCAATCAGGACCATGCCTTGTGGCCCGGCCTCGCGGTGACCGCCAGTGTGACCGTCGGCGTCGACAAGGATGCGCTCGAGGTTCCCGCCATCGCCGTCCAGCACAGCGCAAATGGCCTGTATGTCTACGTCGTCGACGACAAGAGCCGCGCCGCGCTCCGCAACGTCAAGGTCGCGCACCAGACACCCGACAGTCATGGTGCTGACCTCGGGAGTGAAGGAAGGCGACCGCGTGATCACGACGGGCCTGTTCCTCCTGCAGCCGGGCGCGCCCGTGCAGGTCGACGCCGCGTCGAGCGGGAGCTGAAGCTCGATGGACGACGCGATCCTACGGCGGAATTTCCGCGCCCTTCATCCGGCGCCCGATCGCCACCACGCTGTTGATGGCGGCGGTGTTGCTGATCGGCCTGGTCGCCTATCCGCTGCTGCCCGTGGCGCCGCTGCCGCAGATCGATTTCCCGACCATCGCAGTCAGCGCGCAATTGCCGGGCGCCTCGCCCGATACGATGGCCGCCTCGGTCGCCCAGCCGCTGGAGCGCCAGATCGCGCAGATCCCCGGCGTGTCGCAGATGACCTCGACCAGCGCGCTCGGCGTCTCCGCGATCACCGTCCAGTTCGATCTCGACCGCAACATCGACGCCGCCGCCAACGACATTCAGGCGGCGATCAACGCGGCTTCGGGCCAGTTGCCGAAGACGCTGCCGAGCCCTCCGACCTATCGCAAGGTCAATCCGTCCGACACGCCGATCCTGATTCTCTCGGTGCAGTCCGACGTCGAGCCGCTCATCAAGGTCGACGACGTCGCTGAGAACATCCTCGCCCAGCGAATCAGCCAGATCAGCGGCGTTTCCCTGGTGCGCATCGGCGGCCAGCAACAGCCGTCCGTCCGCATCCAGCTCGATCCCGTCAAGGTTGCGTCCAAGGGCCTGCAGCTCGAAGACATCCGCGCGCAGATTGGCGCCGCGACGGTCGACAATCCCAAGGGATCGATCATCGGCGACAAGCAGGCGTTCACGATTTTCGACAACGACCAGCTCACGGAATCCAAACCCTGGGCGGACGTCATCGTCGCCTATCGCAACGGCGCGCCGGTTCGCGTACGCGACATCGGCGTCGCGGTTGACGGTCCGCTTGATCGCACCCAGCTCGGCTGGACCAACGGCAAGCCCGGCATATTCCTGGTCGTATTCAAGCATACCCGGCGCGAACGTCATCAAGACGGTCGACAGCATCAAACAGCAGCTCGTCAAGCTCAAGGCGTCGACGCCGCCCGACATCAAGATCGAATCTGATCTCCGACCGCACGACGACGATCCGCGCCTCGGTCGAACGACGTGCAGTTCACGCTGCTGCTGACGATCGGCCTCGTCGTCATGGTGATCTTCGTCTTCCTGCGCAGTTTCTGGGCGACGGTCATTCCGAGCATCACCGTGCCGCTCGCGCTGCTCGGCGCGGCGGCGCTGATGTGGGCGGCGAGCTACAGTCTCGACAACCTTTCGCTGATGGCGTTCACCATCGCGGTCGGCTTCGTCGTCGACGACGCGATCGTGATGCTCGAAAACATCGACGCGTCACGTCGAGGAGGGCATGAAGCCGTTCGAGGCGGCGCTCAAAGGCTCGGCGGAGATCGGCTTCACCATCATCTCGATCTCGGTTTCGCTGGTCGCGGTGCTGATCCCGCTGCTGCTGATGAGCGGCATCATCGGCCGCCTGTTCCGCGAATTCTCGGTCACGATCGCGATGACGATCTTCGTTTCCGCGTTCGTGTCGCTGACGCTGACGCCGATGATGGCCTCGCGCTTCCTGAAGCCGCACGATCGAGGAGCACCACGGCCGGCTCTACAATCTCTCAGAGCGGATGTTCGACGGGCTGGCGAACGGCTATCGCGCCGAGCCTCGACTTCGTGCTGCGCCACCAGTTCGTGACGCTGATGGTGTTCATCGCGACGGTCATCGCCACCGGCTATCTGTTCGTCGTCATCCCCAAGGGCTTCTTCCCGCAGCAGGACACCGGCGTGATGTTCGGCGTCACCGAGGCCGGGCAGGACGTCTCGTTCCCGGAGATGGTGCGAGCTTCAGGAGAAGGTCGGCGCGATCGTCCAGGCCGATCCGGCGGTCGGCGTCGATGGCGATGGGCCTCGGCACCGGCACCGGCAACACGTCGCAGAACAGCGGCCGCATGTTCGTGACGCTGAAGCCGCGTCGAAGAGCGCGATGTCGACGTGTTCCAGGTCATCCAGCGGCTGCGGCCCAAGCTCGCGCAGGTGCAGGGCATCCGCGTCTATTTCCAGGCCGCGCAGGACGTGACCGTCGGCGCGCGCTCGTCGCGCACGCAGTTCCAGTACACGATCCAGGACGCCAATCTCGACGAGCTCAACGCCTGGTCGCCGCGCATCCTGGAGAAGCTGCAATCGCTGCCGGAACTGCGCGACGTCGCCACCGACCAGCAGGTCGCCGGCACGACGCTGCAGCTGAAGATCGACCGCGATCAGGCGGCGCGTTACGGCATTCAGCCGCAGCTGATCGACGACACGCTCTACGACGCGTTCGGCCAGCGGCAGGTCGCGCAGTATTTCACGCAGGTCAACACCTACGACGTCGTCGAGGAGCTGACGCCGGCGCTGCAGGGCGATCCCGCGACGATCGACAAGCTCTACATCCGCTCGCCGACGACCGGCGCGATGGTGCCGCTCAGCGCGTTCGCGAAATGGACGACCGAGCCGGTCGCGCCGCTGTCGATCAGCCATCAGGGACAGTTCCCGGCGGTGACGATCAGCTTCAACCTCGCGCAGGGCGTCGCGCTCGGTCAGGCGACCGCGGCGATCCAGAAGGCGGAGCAGGATCTGCAATTGCCGCCCTCGGTTTCGACCGCGTTCCAGGGCAATGCCCAGGCGTTCCAGGATTCGCTGTCGACCGTGCCGCTGCTGATCCTGGCCGCGCTGATCGTCGTCTATCATGATCCTCGGCATGCTCTATGAGAGCTTCATCCATCCGCTGACCATCCTGTCGACGCTGCCTTCGGCCGGCTTCGGCGCGCTCGCGATGCTGATGCTGTTCGGCTACGAGTTCAGCCTGATTGCGCTGATCGGCACGATCCTGCTGATCGGCATCGTGAAGAAGAACGGCATCATGATGGTCGACTTCGCGATTGCCGCCGAGCGCGACGAAGGCCTCAACAGCCGCGAGGCGATCCGCAAGGCGGCGCTGCATGCGCTTCCGTCCGATCATGATGACGACCATGGCCGCGCTGCTCGGCGGCGTGCCGCTGATGCTCGGCCATGGCACCGGCGCCGGAGCTTCGCCAGCCGCTCGGCTATTCGATGGTCGGCGGCCTGATCGTCAGCCAGGCGCTGACGCTGTTACACGACGCCGGTCGTTTACATCTATCTCTCGCGTCTGTCGCACTGGCTGTCCGGGGACACGAAGAAGGTCAAGAAGGTCGAGCCGAAGCCGGCCGCTGCGACCGTCGAACAGCCGCGCCGAAAGTTGGACAGGAAGGCCGGAGAGCCAGCCGGCGGAGTGAGGTTTCACGGCCGCCCCGTTCTCAGCGCTCTCAGCACCATCGAGATCACGGTCTCGAACCGCGTCGCCAGCGGCGCCGCCGGCGACGTCCTTGTCGAGCTTGAGCGCGACGGGATGGAGAAAGCGATGCGTCGCGTCGAAGATCAGCGACATCGCGCGGCGGCGGTCGGCGAGCGCGAAGTCGCCGGACGAAATGCCCTCCTCCACCACGCGCTGGATCTCGCTCTGCACGCGCGACCGGTGCTTGCGCGCGCTTGCGCGCTCGTGGGCGAGGGAGTCGATCAGCAGGTCGAACAGTTCCGGATCGCTCTCCAGCTTCTGCGATAGACGCGGTGGATGGCGAGCAGCATGCGCTCGAGCTTGTCGAGGGCGGGATCGGCGCCGTCGGCGGCTTCGCGCAAGCGTCCTTCAAGCGGCCGCAGCCAAGCCGCGGTCAGTTCCTCGAACAGCTCCTGCTTGGACGGGAAATAGCGGTAGACGTTGGCGTGCGTCATGCCCGCCTCCTGAGCGATGCCGACGATCGTCGTCCGATGCGCGCCGAACTTGCGGATATGCTGGCGCGCGATCTCGGCGATGCGCGCCTCGACAGGCTCGGGCGGCGGTGCGGCAGGCATGAATCGGAAACTCCGGGCTCGCCAAGATTTGCAACAGGCGGACTTCGGCCGCAATTGTTTATGCGGCCGCGCCGCGCCGCAGCCTACTTCCACCCCTACGTGATTTCGGGTAAGACTGCCGCATGCCCAACGTATCTGCGCTCGATGCGATCATGCCGTCCGCGACGCCGACCGAAGCCGAAATATCGGCGTGGCGCGCCTTGCCTCGCGATGAGCAGGTGAGGCGCCTGCGGCAAATCCTGGGGTCCGCTCGAGGCGTCGACAGCGAGCGCCGATACAATGTCGAAGATTTGGACTGGAAATAGAGGCCGAAATCGAATTCGAATGGGTGAATATCGCCTTTCGATGCTGGCTCGCACTCAGGTCCGTGACATTGCGCGGTTCACAGCAAAGCAGTTTGGTTCCTATCAGGCCAGAGCGTATCATGCAGGGCTGGAACGCACGTTCGGCTTGCTGGCGGACTTCCCCCAGATTGGCGCCGACGCTGGAGAATTGCTGACGGGCGCCCGGCGTTTCCGGTTTCAGTCCCATCAGGTTTTTTATAGCGAAGAACTCGGCGGCGTGCTCATCCGCGGTCTAATCCATGTCGCGCAACAATTGCGGCCGAACCTTTTCAATTGAGGTTTGTGTGCGGTTGAACTTTCCGTATCCCGAAATCCTGCAATGTTTAGGCACCCGATGCGCAGCTCAAAGATCATCCACGTCGTTTCCTGCCACGCCGAGGGCGAAGTCGGCGACGTGGTTGTCGGCGGCGTGCCGCCGCCGCCCGGCGCGACATTGTGGGAGCAATCGCGGTACATAGCTCGCGACGGGACCTTACGACGCTTCCTGCTCAACGAGCCGCGCGGCGGCGTATTCAGGCATTTCAATCTGCTTGTGCCGCCGAAGAACCCGAAAGCCGACATGGGCTTCATCATCATGGAGCCGGAGGACACGCCGCCGATGTCGGGGTCGAATTCGATCTGCGTCGCGACGGTGCTGCTCGATACCGGCATCCTGCCGATGCAGGAGCCGCAGACCCGGCTGACGCTTGGAAGCGCCGGGCGGGCTGGTGGAAGTCGTCGCCGATTGCCGCGACGGCAAGGCCGAGCGCATCACCGTGCGCAACGTGCCGTCGTTCGCCGACAAGCTCGGCGCGAAGCTCGAAGTCGAAGGCGCGGGCACGCTGACTGTCGACACCGCCTACGGCGGCGACAGTTTCGTCATCGTCGACGCGAAGGCGCTCGGGTTCGCGATCGAGCCTGGCGAGGCGCGCGACCTCGCCGAACTCGGCGTGAAGATCACCGCCGCGGCCAACGCGCAGCTCGGCTTCGTCCATCCGGAGAACCCGGATTGGGCGCATATCTCGTTCTGCCAGTTCGCCGGCCCGCTGGAGCGGCGCGAGGGCGTGCTGACCGG
Source organism: uncultured Pseudomonadota bacterium (assembly GCA_963771455.1). Lineage (GTDB taxonomy): Bacteria > Pseudomonadota > Alphaproteobacteria > Rhizobiales > Beijerinckiaceae > Roseiarcus. The sequence continues at coordinate 317,618 of CAVYTP010000022.1, read as the reverse complement.
GCCGAACGCGGTCGTCATCCAGCCCGGCAAGATCGACCGCTCGCCGACCGGCACCGGCTGCAGCGCCCGCATGGCGGTTTTGCACGCCCGAGGCGAGATGAAGGTTGGAGAGCGCTACGGCGCGCTGTCGATCATCGGCTCGCGCTTCGATTGCGCGATCGTCGGCGAGGCGATGGTTGGCGGCCGTCCGGCGATCCTGCCGACCGTCTCGGGCCGCGCCTGGGTGTCCGGAATCCATCAGCACATGCTCGAGCCCTCCGACCCATGGCCGGAGGGCTACAAGCTCTCCGATACCTGGCCGACCCTTTTGTAGCCGCGGTCGCTGACCGCGGTCTTGCGCGATCTCGGCTACAGTCTCACGCCGCCTGCAGCACTTCTTCGACGAACGCCTCGGGCGCGTCGGTCGATGTCTGGCCGTAGGCGAGCACGGAGGTCCACAGATCGCGGATTTCCTTCGCGGCCTGACCCGACGGGTGCAACTCGGTGACGCCGAGCCCGGCGCGCGCCGCATCCTGGAAATCGACGCGGGCGGAAATCATCGGCGACAGCAGGGCGCCGGATTCCTGCAGCGAACGCGCCGCCTCCTGGATGCGGGCGATCTGGCGCATCGGCGGGCACTGGTTGAGCAGGAACACGGCGGGCTTGCCGAGCTCGTTCACCTTGCGCCATGTCTCGGCGCCGGCGCGGAGGTCGAACACGTTCGGCCGGGCCGGGATGATGCAGAGATCGCTGGCGCGGATGGCGCGCTTGGAGCCGCCCTGCTCGATCGAGGTGTCGATGATGCAGAGCGTGTAGCCGGCCTCTCCGAGTTCGTTGATGCGCGACTTGAGGTCGTCGACGTTCGTCGTCTCGACGAACAGGTCGGTGCGTGCGCGGGTCTGCGCCCAGGACGCCGAAGCGCCCTGCTGGTCGAGATCGAGGATGGCGACGGTTTCGCCCGCCTGCTTGGCGGCGACGGCGGTCGAGAAGGCCAGCGTGCTTTTACCGGCGCCGCCCTTGTAGGTGATGAACGAGACAACGAGCATTTCAAATTCCCATTAGCGGGAGGAAAGGGAACGCGGTGCGACGCGGATGCTGTACTGTTCGCTTAGGCCGCGTCCGGAGGCATTCCGCGGGAGATCAAGAAGTATTCGCGAAAAATTCGGACCCGGGGTCATGCGCCGACAAAACGCTGCACGCTGATGCGCCGAACCGAAACGAGGCCCGCATCGCTCTGTCAGGAAATAGCTTTTCCCGACATCAAGGCTCGGCCAACACGGTTAATTTTGAGTTAAGGCCAAGTGGACGACCGACAGCCTTCTGACGAGAAAGGCGAATTTGCACGGCGATCGCTGGCGCATGCGCTATGTTTGCTTGCCGCATAGGCAGATGACTTAAATGGAACCAATCAAATACATGAAGCTTCAAGTCTACGGAAGTTGTAGCCGGGGGCGCTTTAGATACGCGGGATACTTCAAAGGCTTGCTTCCCGGCGCTGCCGTGGTTGCGCGAAGCTTGCGAGCGGCGCGAATTTTGTAGCCGGGGTCGCTGACCCCGGCAGGAACGTAGGCTTCCTGTTTCTGCGAGTCTTCGCGCAAGCCGAACCTCCGCGGTCAGCGACCGCGGCTACAAAGGCGGCCTCACATCCTTGGCGCGGCGCGGCGGACGATCGCCTCGCTGTCGACGCTGCGCGGGAAGGCGCCGTATTGCCGCGCGCCGCGGCCCTCGATCCGTCCCGCCACCCAGGCGTCCGCCACGGCGGCGGGCGCGTTCCGCACCACGACGCTGCCTTGCAATGCCAGCGCGAGACGGTCGCAGAGGTCGCGAGCGTGGGCCTCGAAGTCGTTGAGGTTGGCGAGGTCGTCCTTCAGCCGCGCGGCGTGCGCGTCGAGCGCGGCGCTCCCGCCTCTGGCCTGCGCGCAACCTCTTCAAATAATGCCTCGACGACGTCAGGCGTCTTCTGCATCGCGCGCATCACGTCGAGGCATTGGACGTTGCCGCTGCCCTCCCAGATCGCGTTGACCGGCGCCTCGCGGTAGAGCCGCGGCATCGGCGAATCCTCCATCACGCCGGAGCCGCCGATACATTCCATCGCCTCGTAGGCGTGCATCGGCGTGCGCTTGCAGATCCAGTATTTGCCGAGCGCGGCGCCGAGCCGGAACAGCCGGTCTTCACGGGCCGAGCCGCGGTGATCGAGCGCGCGCGCCATCCGCATCGTCATCAGCATCGCGGCTTCCGCTTCGACGGCGAGATCGGCGAGCACGTCGCGCATGATCGGCTGATCCCACAGCAGCGCGCCGAACGCGCGGCGCTGCCGGCAATGATCGATCGCCTCGCTCACCGCACGGCGCATGCCGGCCGAAGAGCCGATCATGCAGTCGAAGCGGGTCATCGCCACCATCTCGATGATGGTCGCCACGCCGCGCCCCTCCGGCCCGACGCGGCGCGCAATCGCGCCGCGCCATTCGGTCTCCGAGGAGGCGTTGGAGGCGTTGCCCATCTTGCGCTTCAGGCGGACGAACTCGATCGGGTTCTTGGCGCCATCGGGAAGCCAGCGCGGGGCCAGAAAGCAGGTCAGTCCCGCCGGCGTCTGCGCCAGCACCAGGAAGGCGTCGCACATCGGCGCCGAGACGAAGAACTTGTGGCCGACGATCTCGTAGAGCCCGTCGCCGATCGGCGACGCCTGCGTAGTGTTGGCGCGCACGTCGGAGCCGCCCTGCTTCTCGGTCATCGCCATGCCGATCGTCGCGCCCGGTCTTCTGGGCGACGGGGATGTTGCGCGGGTCGTAGGCGCGGGAGTGAACCTTCGGCAGCCAGTCCTCGGCGACGGCGGGCTCGAGCCGCAGCGCCGGCGTCGCGGCGAACGTCATGGTGATCGGGCAGCCGTGGCCCGCCTCGACCTCGCTCTGCATATAGAAGCCCGCGGCGCGCGCGACATGCGCGCCCTCGCCGGGGTTCGTCCACGGCGAGGCGTGCAAGCCTTGCGCGATCGCGAGCCGCATCAGCTCGTGATAGGCGGGATGAAAGCGCACGAGATCGACGCGCCGGCCATAGCGGTCGTGGGTGTCGAATTCGGGCGGATGGCGATTGGCGAGCGCGCCGAGTTCGATCGTCTCGGCAGTCCCGAGCTTTGCGCCGTGCGCGGACAGCAAGTCTGGCGGCCCACGCCGCGCCCTCGCGCGCGACGGCCTCCTTCAGCGCGGCGTCGCCGTCGAAGAGATTGTAATCGGCGAGCGCGTAGGGCTGGTTGACGACTTCGTGGGTGGCGGCGAGCATGGCGTTTCCCTTGGAGCTGCTAGGGTGAGCCCCGTCGCGAGCAAATTCAAGGCGCCGCCGCCGGACGCGTCCGTCTGGACATTTGCGCCGAAACTCGCAAACCTCCCCGGAACAACATCTTGCCGGGAGCGAACGCGATGAAGCCGGGGCAGGGAGGAGCGCCGGACGCCGTCGAATGGGCGTCCCGCGACGAGATCGAGGCGCTGCAACTGCAGCGGCTGCAGTCGACCCTGAAGCGCGTCTACGATCACGTCCCGGCGATGCGGGCCAAATTCGACGGCTGCGGCGCGCACCCGAGCGAGGTGAAGTCGCTCGCCGATCTCGCGCGGTTCCCGTTCACCACCAAGGCCGATCTGCGCGACAATTATCCGTTCGGCCTGTTCGCGGTTCCGCGCGAAAAAATCGTGCGGCTGCACGCCTCGTCGGGCACGACGGGCAAGCCGACCGTGGTCGGCTACACGCAGGCCGACATCGACACTGTGGGCCGACCTGATGGCGCGCTCGCTGCGCATGGCGGGCGTGCGGCCCGGCATGATCGTCCATGTCGCCTATGGCTACGGCCTGTTCACCGGCGGCCTCGGCGCGCATTACGGCGCCGAGCGGCTCGGCTGCACCGTGGTTCCGGTTTCCGGCGGCATGACCGAGCGGCAGGTGCAATTGATCCACGGATTTCCAGCCCGACGCGATCATGGTGACGCCGAGCTACATGCTCGCCATTCTCGACGGCATGGTCGCCGCCGGGCTCGATCCGCGCAAATCGTCGTTGCGCTACGGCGTATTCGGCGCCGAGCCCTGGTCCCAGCAGATGCGCGAGCGGATCGAGGCGGCGCTCGACCTCAACGCCACCGACATCTACGGATTGTCCGAGGTCATCGGGCCCGGCGTTGCGCAGGAGAGCTTCGAAACCAAGGACGGCCTGCATATCTGGGAGGATCATTTCCTGCCCGAAATCATCGATCCCGAAACCGGCGCCGTGCTGCCGGATGGCGAAATCGGCGAGCTGGTGTTCACCTCGCTGACCAAGGAAGCGTTTCCGGTCGTGCGCTATCGAACCCGCGACCTGACGCGGCTGCTTGCCCGGCACCGCGCGGCCCGGCATGCGACGGATGGAGAAGGTGACGGGCCGTTCCGACGACATGATCATTCTGCGCGGGGTCAACCTGTTTCCGAGCCAGATCGAGGAAGCGCTGCTCGCGACGCCCTGGTGCTCCGGTCATTTCCTGATCGAGCTCATGCGCGACGGGCCGCTCGACGAGATGCTGGTGCGCGCCGAGGCGCAAGCCGGCGCATTGGGACGGTCGCGGGCTCCCTGACGAGGCCGAGCGTTTCGTCCATCACATCAAAGACACGATCGGCGTCAGCGCGAGATTGAAGATCGAACCGCCGGGAACGCTGGAGCGCTCGCTCGGCAAGGCCAAGCGCGTGTACGACAAGAGGCCGAAGACATGAACGAGGCCCAGTCTTGCCGGCGCATTCCGAGGCCGCCGCGCGAATTCGTCGAGCTTCTGGCGCGAAAGCGCCGAGCTGCTCGACGCGCTTGCCGGCCAAGCTCAAGCGAAACGCTGCGCAGGCCGCGGCCGCCGGCGAATCTGCTGACGACGGCGCGCGCGGCGCGAGAGCGATTCCTGAGAGCGCATGGGCGCGCGCTCTACGACCACCTCACCGGCGGCGCGAAGCCGCTTCGTGCGCATCGAGCCGCTGCTCGACAGCCGCCGCCGCCGCCGTTCCCGGTCTCGTTCCCGACGCGCGACCGCTCGCGCGCGAAAGCGCGCTCAACCAGGGCGACAAGGACGGCCACGAAATCGATCAGGGCCTGTTCCTGAACCATATGCTCGGCGACCCCGTCACCGGCGAGCACCTCTGCCACGCGATGCTGCTGCCGCGCGCGGACTCGCTGGCGCTGCTGCCGAAATTCCTCGCGCGACGGGCGCATCGACCTCGGCGGCGCCAGTCGTCGAACGGCGCGACCGCAAGGCGATCGTCACGATGAGCAACCCGCGCTTTCTCAACGCCGAGGACGCGAGCACCATCGACGCCCATGAGATCGCCGCCGATCTTTGTCTGCTCGACAGCGAGAGCGCCATCTGCATCCTGCGCGGCGATCGCGTCAGCCCATCCCAAATATGCCGGGCGGCGCATCTTCAACAGCGGCATCAATCTGACGCAGCTCTATCACGGCAAGATCCCTTATAGCTGGTTCCTGATCCGCGACCTGGGCTTCGTCGCAAAAATTCTGCGCGGGCTTGCACAAGCCGGATGTTTCGCCCGACGAAATCATGGGCGACACGATCGAAAAGCCGTGGATCGCCGGCGTCGACACCTTCGCGATCGGCGGCGGCTGCCAGATCCTGCTCGTCTGCGACTTCATCGTCGCGGCGGCCGACGCCTATCTGACGCTGCCGGCGCGCAAGGAAGGCATCATTCCCGGCTTCGCCAATCTGCGGCTGCCGCGCTTCGTCGGCGACCGCATCGCGCGCCAGGCGATCCAGTACGAGCGCCGCATCGACTGCGACAGCCCGGAAGGCCGGCTGATCTGCGACGAGATCGTCGCGCCCGACGCAGATCGACGCCGCGACGGAGGCGGTCGCCGACCGTTTCCTCGCCTCAGGCCAGGTCGGCGCGCTCGCCAACCGCCGCGCGCTGCGCATCGGCCAGGAGCCGTTCGATCTGACGCGCCGCTACGCCGCCTACTATGCGAAGGCGCAGGCCGATTGCCATTTCAGCCCGCAGTTGATTGACAATCTGGAGAGGTATTGGGACGCGCGGAATCGGAAGGCGTGAGGGGCTGTCGACCTCTGTCGAGATCGCGCTATTTTAGGACGGCGTTCACCGATTATCTCCTTCTCCCCGCTTGCGGGGAGAAGGTGGCCGAAGGCCGGATGAGGGGCGGGTCCGCCACGAGGGCGCGGATGTTGCGACGAACTCTCGAGCGAGCGTCACCACGGCCTTTTCCCGCGCCAACCTCCCCCTCATCCGCGCTTCGCGCACCTTCTCCCCGCAAGCGGGGTGAGGGCCAACTTACAAGCGTTCGTATCAAATTGAGCCATCTCACGCCGTCGCCGCGCCGCTTCAGCCCCAGCCTCTCCTCCACCGCCTTTCGCATCAGGAACTTCTGCGCCTTGCCGGTCACCGTCATCGGGAAACTCCTCGACGAATTCGACGTAGCGCGGGATCTTGTTGTGGGCGATCTGGCCCTCGCAGAAGGCGCGCACCTCTTCCGCGCGTCAGCGTCTCGCCGGCGCGCACGCGCACCCAGGCGCACAGTTCCTCGCCGTAGCGCGTCGTCGGCGACGCCGAACACCTGCACGTCCTGGATCTTCGGGTGCTTGAAGAGATATTCCTCGATCTCGCGCGGATAGAGGTTCTCGCCGCCGCGGATCACCATGTCCTTGATGCGGCCGACGATGTTGCCGTAGCCCTCGGCGTCGATGGTGGCGAGATCGCCGGTGTGCATCCAGCCGGCGGCGTCGATCGCCTCGCGCGGTCTTCTCCTCTTCGTCCCAATAGCCGAGCATCACCGAATAGCCGCGCGTGCAGAGCTCGCCGCGCTTCGCCGCGCGGCACGATGCGGCCCTGCCTGTCGACGATCTTGACCTCGACATGCGGCATGCACGCGGCCGATCGTCGAGACGCGGCGCTCGATCGAATCGTCGGTCGAGGACTGGAAGCTGACCGGGCTGGTCTCCGTCATGCCGTAGGCGATGGTGACCTCGCGCATGTGCATGCGCTCGATCGCCTTGCGCATCACCGCGATCGGGCAGGGCGCGCCGGCCATGATGCCGGTGCGCAGGCTGGAGAGATCGAAGCGCTCGAATTCGGGATGGTCGAGCTCGGCGATGAACATCGTCGGCACGCCGTAGAGCGCCGTGCAGCGCTCGGCCTCGACCGTCTTCAGCGTCGCCAGCGGATCGAACCCCTCGCCGGGATAGACCATCGCCGAGCCGAGCGTCACGGCGGCGAGATTGCCCATCACCATGCCGAAGCAATGATAGAGCGGCACCGGAATGCAGATGCGGTCCTCCGGCGTCAGCTTCTGCGCGCGGCCGGTGAAATAGCCGTTGTTGAGGATGTTGTGGTGGCTGAGCGTGACGCCCTTCGGCGAGCCGGTCGTGCCCGACGTGAACTGGATGTTGGCGGCGTCGTCGAACTGGATTTCGTCGCGCATCGCCGCGAGCGCGGCGCGCTCGGCGTCGCCGCCGAGCCGGCCGATCGTCCTCGAACGGCAATGTCCCCGGCGCGCGTCTCGCCGATCTGGATGACGATGCGCAGATCCGGCAAGCTGCGCGGCCTCGAGCGCGCCGGGCTTCGCGACGCGCGAGTTCCGGCGCCAGCGTCTGCACCATGCCGATGAAGTCGCTGGTCTTGAAGCGGGTCGCGATCGACCAGCGCCGCGCAGCCGACCTTCTTCAGCGCATATTCGAGTTCGTGCAGCCGATAGGCCGGATTGATGGTGACGAAGACCAGCCCGGCCTCGGCGGCGGCGAACTGGGTCAGCGTCCATTCCGGGCGGTTGAGCGACCAGACGCCGATGCGCTCGCCGCGCTGCAGCCCCAGCTTGAGGAAGCCGGCGGCGAGATCGTTGCACGCGGGCGCGAAGCTCGCGCCAGGTCCAGGCGACGCCATGGCTCGGCGAGATCAGCGCGGGCCGCTCCGGCCAACGCTCGGCGGCGCGCTCCAGCGCCTGCCCGATCGTCATGCCGAGCAGCGGCTCCTCGCTGACGCCGCTGACATAGCTGAATGCATCCGCGGACATGCTGCCTCCCTGTCGCGATGTTCTCCGACGACAGGAGGTCGGCGTCGATGGCTCAAGTCAAGCCGCCGTCGTGGCGCGACGGGCGGGGCGATGGTCGTCGACGCAGTTGCGACGCGATTGCGCCCTTCGCGTTTGGCGTCGTAGAGCGCGGCGTCAGCGCTGGCGATCAGGGGCGCGATTTCGGCCGGGCCCGCTGTCCAGGCGACGCCGATGCTGACCGTGAAATGGCGCGCTTGGCGCTTCGAACACGATCCGGCCGGTTCTGAACGCCGACCCGCAACGACTCGGCAAGCAGGATCACGGCTTCGTCGCGCAGGGCGCGCCGGCGACAAAGATGACGAATTCCTCGCCGCCGAAGCGCGCAGCGACGCCCTCATAAGGTTTTGACCGCTTCGGCGATCAGAGAAGCCGAGCTCGCGGAGCGCGAGAGTCGCCGAAATCGTGGCCGTATTGATCGTTGGCGTGCTTGAACCAGTCGATGTCGCAGGCGAGCACCGCCGAGTTCCCTCCGGGCGGCGTCCGCAATTGTTTCGGCGCGCGGTCGGCGGCGGCTTCGAAGCCGCGGCGATTGAGGAGGCCGGTGAGCGAATCCGTCGACGCGAGCTGTTCGAGTTCCGCGCGCGCCGCTTCAGTCTGGCTCGATCATGGTCGAAATCGGAATGATCATCGACCGGGCAGAACAGGAGCGTCTCGACGACGCTGAGGCCGACGATGAACAGCACGGTGCGGTGCGGATCGTTGGCGGCGACGATGCCGATCGTATTGTAGACGTAGTCAGCGACGAACCACGTCGTCGGAACGACCAGCAACGAGAACGGCGAGCGTCTGCAGGGCGATCCATTTCAGATACCGCGGAGACCGTGATTTGGTCAGGCGGCGGCATCCAGCTCTCCTCAGCGCATGCTGGGATTAGACTAGCGTTCCGACCCCCGAATTAAATGGTAAATCGTAGACCACGCTCACGAGCTCGTTAATGCTCAACCCCCGGTCGGGTTCGGGTTGCGCCACGCGCGCTCGAACGGCAGCCGCCAGGCGTGCGGCGCGATCAGCTGATGGATCGACTTTGGGCCCCAGGAATTCAACGGGATAGAGCCGCACCGGCGGCGGCGCTCTCGAGCAGCGGCGTCGAGACTTCCCACAACCGCTCGATGCCTTCGGCGGTGGTGAACAGCGTGTGATCGCCCGCGCATCGCATCGAGCAGCAGGCGCTCGTAGGCCTCCAGCACTTCGCCGGCGAGGCCGGTGTCGTGCATCGAGAACTGCAGGCTCTGCTTGTCGAGCCGCATGCCGGGGCCGGGCCGCTTGCCGTAGAACGACAGCGAGACCTTCGAGGCGTCGGCGAGATCGAAGGTCAGATGGTCCGGCCCCTGCGCGCCGACGCCGGAATTGGCCGGGAACATGCTCTTCGGCGGCTCGCGGAACGCGATCGAGATGATGCGCTGGCCCTCGGCCAGCCGCTTGCCGGTGCGCAGGAAGAACGGCACGCCGGCCCAGCGCCAGTTGTCGATCGTGCATTTGAGCGCGATGAAGGTTTCGGTGTCGGATTCCGGATCGACGCCTTCCTCGCTGGCGATAGCCGATGTATTGGCCGCGCACGACATTGTGCGGGTCGATCGGCGACATGATGCGGAAGACCTTGTTCTTCTCCTCGCTGATCGAATTGGGCTCCAGCGCGGTCGGCGGCTCCATCGCCATGAAGGCGAGGATCTGGAACAGATGGGTCACCACCATGTCGCGGTAGGCGCCGGTCTGCTCGTAAAACGCCGACGCGCTTGCCGAGGCCCAGCGTCTCCGGCACGTCGATCTGCACGTGGTCGATGAAATTGCGGTTCCAGATCGGCTCGAACAGGCCGTTGGCGAAGCGGAACGCCAGGATGTTCTGCGCCGGCTCCTTGCCGAGGAAATGGTCGATGCGGAAAATCTGGTCTTCGGAGAAGACCTCGTGCAGATTCGGCGTTGAGCGCCTTGGCGCTCGCGAGATCGACGCCGAACGGCTTTTCCATGATGACGCGCGAATTCTTCGACCAGGCCCGGCCGCGGCGAGCAGCCGCACCGCCGGCAGCGCCGCGCTCGGCGGCACGCTCAGATAGTGCAGCCGGCGCGTCTCGCCGGTGAAATGGCTCTCCGCGCGCGCGCACCGCGTCGGCGAGCTCCGTGCGCGCCTTGCGACGATGCGGCACGTAGTCGAGCAGTTCGGAGAATGCCGACCAGTTCGCCTCGGTCGATGCTGCGCGGCGCGAACTTTTCGAGCGCGCCGCGCACGACGCCGCGGAAGCCCTCGACGTCGAGATCGTCGAGCGACACGCCGACCACCCGGCAGGCGGGAAGGAAGCCGGTGGTGATCAGATGAAAAAGCGCCGGCCACAGCTTGCGCTGGGCGAGATCGCCGGTCGCGCCGACCAGTACGAGCATGTGAGGATGTTTTGGGCCAACGCCGGCAGGGATTTTCGCCAATTTGCTCATCCGGTTAGCAGATGCGATGAAGTCGCGGCGCCGATCAAGAGCACGCCATTGTGACGCCGCAATTTCGGCGCCATAGCGACGCTGTGCGAAGATTGCGCGCGGGCTTTGGCGAGCCTGACCGCTTGGAGGCGCCGCCCTGTGCGCCGGATTTGGTCACGGCTGGCTCGTCCCAGCCACTTAGCCGACCGTATGCGGCAAAACCCTGCAACGCTAAGAAATTCTCTGGGAAGACGCTTGCGCCGCTGGATGGCCCGACAAGCCCGGCCAACGGCGGCTCAGACGAGCTGCTACTTCTTCAGATACGGCCCGATCAACGACAGGTCCTCGGGGCTCAGCCGGGCTCGCTGCGGTCCAGGACTGGTGCCAGTAGGGATAGAGCAGCGTCGGCTGGCTGACCTTGTCGAGCCGGGCGCGCTCTTCCGCGCGTCAGCTTCAGCTCGGCGGCGGCGAGATTGTCCTTGAGCTGCGCCTCGGTGCGCGCGCCGATGATGAGCGTCGAGACCGCCGGGCGGCCGAGCAGCCAGGCGAGCGCGACCTGCGCGGCGGAAACGCCGCGCGCCTCGCCGATCGCGACCAGCTCCTCGACGATGTCGAACAGTTTGTTCTCGTCGGCGATCGGCGGCTCGGTCCAACCGGCGAGCTGGCGCGATCCCTCGGGCGCGGCGACGTTGCGGCGATGCTTGCCGGAGAGCAAGCCCGCCGGCGAGCGGGCTCCAGACCATCACGCCGAGCCCCTGGTCGAGCGAGATCGGGATCAGTTCGTATTCGGCCTCGCGCGCCTGCAGCGTGTAGTGGATCTGCTGCGACACGAACGGGATGCGGCCGTCGCGGCGCGCGACCTCCATCGCCTTCATGATGTGCCAGCCGGAAAAATTCGAGCAGCCGACGTAGCGGACCTTGCCGGCGCGCACGAGGCTGTCGAGCGCCTCCATGGTCTCCTCGATCGGCGTCTCCCCGTCGCGCTCGTGCAACTGATAGAGGTCGATCGTCTCGACCCGCAGGCGGCGCAGGCTCGCCTCGCAGGCGCGGATCAGATGATGGCGCGACAGGCCCTGGTCGTTGGGGCCCTTGCCCATCGGGAAGCGCGCCTTGGTGGCGATCAGCATGCCGTCCTTCAGCTTGCCGCCGGTCGCCTCGCCGATCAGCTCCTCGCAATGGCCGAACGAATAGATGTCGGCGGTGTCGATCAGGTTGACGCCGTGGTCGGCGCAGAGGTCGATGGCGCGCGCCACTTCCGCGACGCCGCCCGAGCCGACCTTGGCGAAATTGCCCTTGCCGCCAAAGGTCATCGTGCCGAGCGTCAGAACGGAGACCTTGAGCCCCGAACTTCCCAAGCCGTCGGTATTCCATGATCCGCTCCTCACCGAAAACCTTGCGCGACATTGTCGCGCGTTCGGCGCCATTTAGACCGACGCGGTCGTGACATGCCAGTCCAAGCGCGCGAAATCCCGGAAACGTGATCCTCGCCCGTCCCGTGGCGCGGCGCCACCCTTTTCCGCCGCGATCGCGGGAAACTTTGATGCGGTCGAACACCCGTGACCCGCGCGCTTGCCGCGTGCGAGAAAATCGGGCATTTGGCGCGCGGTTTGTGCTTTTTTCTCTGGGTTCCGTCCCAAAATCTCGGGGGTCCTGCTTGTCGTTCCTGACCAGTCTACGCCGGGGTCGCGGCCTCGCGCTCGCCTTTGTCCTCGCGCTCGGCGTCGCGCCCGCGCTCGCCGCGCCCAAGCCCGAGGGAACGGTCGACATGGCGGAAGTGCTGAAACCCGGCCCGTTGCCGGAACTGACGCTCGGCGATCCCAAGGGCGTCACCGTTGTCGAATACGGCTCCCTCACCTGCCCGCATTGCGCGGTGTTCTCGCGCGAGACGATGCCGAAGCTGAAAGCCAACTACATCGACACCGGCAAGGTGCATTTCATTTTCCGCGAGTTCTCGCGCAATCCGCTCGATGTCGGCGCCTTCGCGCTGGCCCGCTGCGTCGGCGACGACAAGGCGCTGGCGACGATCGACCTGCTGTTCGCGACCCAGGACAACTGGGCGTTCACCGAAAAACCGCTCGAGCCGCTGATCACGGCGCTGCGTCCCACCGGCCTCACGCACGACAAGGCGTTCGAGTGCCTGAAGGACACCAAGCTCACCGGCGCGATCCAGCAGATCGGCAAGACCGGCGTCGACGTCGTCAAGATCCAGGGCACGCCGACCTTCGTCATCGACGGCAAGGTCTATGGCGGCGAACTCAGCCTGGCCGACCTCGACGAAATTCTGAAGCCGCTCATCAAATAACGGGGCGGGTTACAGCCGCTTCGGCCCGTCAGCCGAGTGCCGCGCGATCTTGGCGAATTTCTTGATCACGCGGTCTCGCTTCAGCTTCGACAGATAGTCGATGAACAGCACGCCATCGAGATGGTCGATCTCGTGCTGCAGCACCGTCGCCATGATGCCGTCGGCCTCGATTTCCTGTTCCTTGCCGTCGCGGTTGATGAACTTGACCCGCACCTTGGCGGGGCGCTCGACTTCCTCGTAATATTCGGGGATCGACAGGCAGCCTTCCTCGTAGACGCTGCGCTCGTCCGAACTCTCGACGACTTCGGGATTGACAAGGAAGATCGGATTCCTCGGCTCGTCCTGCTTGGCGGGATCGACGACGATCAGCCGGATCGGCTCGGCGAGCTGCACGGCCGCGAGTCCGATGCCGGGCGCGTCGTACATCGTCTCGGCCATGTCATCCATCAACCTGCGCAGGTCGTCGTCGACGCGCTCCAGTTTGCGGCTCGCCAAGCGGAGTTTCGGATCGGGCAGGGTGATGATGGGTCGGAGAGCCATGGGACGCGATGCTGGAGGGTTGAGCGCGGCGTGAATACGCGGCGCTGACGGCAAAATCAAACGCGTTCTACTTTTGTTCGTTTTTTAACTTCAGGCGTGGTAACGGTCGCCGATGAACGCCCTTCTTGTCGTCATCGGCGGCTATCCCGTCTCGGTCGCGCAAGCGCTCGCCTTTGCCTTCGCGGCGCCGCTCGTGCTGGCGCTCCTTTTCGCCGTCGCGCTGATGCGCGCGCGCGGGCAGGGACAGGCGATCGGCGAGGTGGAGAGCCAACTGCAGCGCGTGATGCAATCCAACGCCGAGATGCAGGGGCGAATCGGCTCGCTCGGCGAATTGCTCGGCGCGCGGCAGGGCGAGCTGGCGCGGCTGATCGCCGAGCGGCTCGACACCGTCGGGCAGCGGGTCGGCGTCGGCCTCGAAACGCAGGCGCGCTCGACCGCCGAGCATCTCACCAAGCTCAACGAGCGGCTCGCCGTCATCGATGCGGCGCAGGCCCGCATCGCGGGCATGACCGAGGCGGTCGTCTCGCTGAAGGATGTGCTCGCCAACAAGCAGTCGCGCGGCGCCTTCGGCCAGGGCCGGATGGAGGCGATCGTGCGCGACGGGTTGCCGCCCGGCGCCTACGAGTTCCAGGGCAAGCTCTCCAACAACACCCGCCCCGATTGCCTGATCCGGATGCCCGGCGATCCGCGCGCGCTGGCGGTCGACGCAAAATTTCCGCTCGAAGCGTTTACGGCGTTCCGCGACGCGCGCGACGACGAAGCGCGCCGCGCCGCCGGCCAGCGCGCCCGCGCCGACATCGGGCGGCACGCCAAGGACATCGCCGAGCGCTACCTGATTCCCGGCGAGACGCAGGACATCGCGATGCTGTTCGTGCCCTCGGAATCGATCTTCGCCGATCTGATGGAGCATTTCGACGACGCCGTGCAGAAGGCGCATCGCGCCCGGATCATGATCGTTTCGCCGTCGCTGCTGCGCATGGCGATCGAGGTGGTGCAGACAGTGACGCGCGACGCGCGGATGCAGGAATCGGCGCGCTTCGTGCGCGCCGAAGTCGGCAAGCTGATCGACGACGTGCGGCGGCTGGGCGAGCGCGCCGCCCGGCTGGAGCAGCATTTCCGGCAGGCGCAGGACGATGTCGCGGGCATCGCGACTTCAGCCGAAAAGATCGGTCGCAGCGCGCGCCGGATCGAGACCATCGAGTTCGGAGAAATGGCCCCGCTCGCCGCTCCGGAAAGCTGATTGTCGCCAACCGCGCGCCTCTTCCTGAGCCTGTCGAAGGCCTTGCCGCCTGCACGATCCTGCGGCCTCAGACGAAGACTGTGGGTCGCTGAGCCGATCTGCGCAATCTTAGGTTGTTATGTGCTATCATTGCAACCTGCGCGGCTCGCCCTCGCAGCCGACCGGCTCCATTTCGTTAACGCTTCTTCAGCCAAATGTTATACGCCAGGACAAGGGGTCGATGGGCAAGGCATGAAGACAGGCGTCACGTGGGTCATAGCGTCTGCGATGTCGGCGCTGGCGCCGATATGCGGCTTGGCGGGGGAGGCCCCGCCGAAGCTGACGGCGATCCATGTTTCCGAATCGGGCGCCACCGCGGCGCTGACCCTTGAGCTTTCCGCCGAGCTCGCGGCGACCGCGCGGCCGGTTGCCGATCCCGACCGCATCCTGATCGATATGCCGGAGGCCACACTGTCCCCTGACGCGGGCCCGAAGGCGGCCGCACGAACCCGGCGCTCTGGTCTCCGACGTCAGGTTCGGCGCCCTGCAGCCGGGCAAATCGCGGCTTGTCGTCGAACTCGGCCGCAAAGCCTGCGTCGCGGCCCTCACCCAAAGCGCGACGCGGCTCGAACTGAAACTTGCGCCCTGCGACGCCGGGCAATTCGCCGCCGCCGCGCAGGCGCCGCCGGTCGCCTCGCGCGAGGCTGAGACGCCCGTCGTCGTGATCGACCCGGGACATGGCGGCGCCGATGGCGGGGCCCATGGCGCGCACGGCCTCGCCGAGAAGACGGTCGTGTTCGATTTTGCCGCCGAACTCCGGCGCAAGCTGACGGAAAGCGGGCGCTACAAGGTCGTCATGACCCGCGACAGCGACGCATATGTCTCCCTCGAAGACCGGGTGCAGATCGCGCGCGACGCCAACGCCGCGCTGATGATCTCGATCCACGCCGATACGTTTCCGACCCGCTCGTCGGAGCAGGCGTCCGACATTTTCGGCACGACGGTCTACACCTGCTCGGAGCGCGCCTCCGACAAGGAAGCGGCGCGAATCGCGGCGCACGAGAATGCGTCCGACCGCGAGAGCGCCGCCAGGGGCTCCGACGACACCGGCGTCGCCGACATCTTGTTCGATCTCAAGCGGCGCGAGAACCGGGCCTATGCGCATATCTTCTCGCGCGGCCTGGTTTCGGAACTGCGCGGCGCCGGCCGCCTGAACCGTCGCCCCGAGCGCTCGGCCGGCTTTTTCGTGCTGAAAGCGCCTGATTATCCTTCCGTGCTGGTCGAACTCGGCTACCTCTCCAATGCGGAGGATGTCCGCAACATGACCGATGTGGAGTGGCGCAAGCGCAGCGCCGCCGCGATCGCCGCGGCCGTCGACCGGTTTTTCGCCGCTGGCGCCGCCAGTGACGACGCGACGTCACAGGCGCTCGCGAACTCCGAACACGGCGACGCCGCGAACTCACTGACCGCGGGCTTTCCGCCTGCACTAAGCCCACAGAAATCGGATGGACGCGCGCCGGCCGCGGTCAGTGACCGCGGCTACAGAACTGCCGGTCCATAGTTTCGCCGCACTCGCAGTTGAGAGCAACGCCAACTGTGGACGGTTCCTGACATCGCTCCGTCCATGCGCTAAGGAACCTTTGCGACGCGCGCCCCAAGGGCGCCCGCGCGGTGAATCGGGTCAGGACTTTCAGCATGCGGGCCATTGGCCGTTTCCTTGGGTTCCTTTTTGCGACTGGCGCGATCTTGTTCGTAATTGCTGCGGCCGGCGTCGGCGTGGTGATCTACACGTTCGAGCAGGACCTTCCCGACTATAGCCAGCTCAAGAACTACGAGCCGCCGGTCATGACGCGCGTGCACGCGGCGGACGGCAGCCTGCTGGCTGAATATGCGCGCGAGCGCCGGCTGTACCTGCCGTCTGCCGCGATCCCTGACCTCGTCAAACACGCATTCATCGCCGCCGAAGACAAGAACTTCTATTCCCATCATGGCTTCGATCCCGAAGGCATCGTACGCGCCGCGTTCGTATTTGCTCAGGGCAACCGGCACATGCAGGGCGCCTCGACGATCACCCAGCAGGTCGCCAAGAACTTCCTGCTGACTTCGGACCGCACGGTCGAACGCAAAGTCCGCGAAATCCTGCTCGCGATGCGCATCGAGACGGCCTATTCGAAAGAGCGTATTCTCGAGCTCTATCTCAACGAGATCTACCTCGGCCTCGGCAATTACGGGGTTGCGGCCGCGTCGCTGAATTATTTCGACAAGTCGGTCCGCGAACTCACGATCGCCGAAGTCGCCTATCTCGCGGCGCTGCCGAAAGAGCCAAGCGCGCTGAATCCGTTTCGAAATCACGACCGCGCGCTGGAGCGACGCAATTACGTGATCGGCCGCATGGCCGAGGACGGCTACATCACGCAGGACGAAGCGCGAGCCGCTCGCGCCGAACCGCTCAACGTCAACCCGCGCGTGCTGACGCCGAACTCGATCGCCGCCGGCTTCTTCGCCGAAGAAGTGCGCCGCGAGCTTTCCGACCGCTACGGCGAAAAGAAGCTCTACGAGGGCGGCTTATCGGTCCGCACCACGCTCGATCCGAAGATGCAGTTGATGGCGCGCAAGGCGCTGGTCGACGGCCTCGTGCGTTACGACGAGGCGCATGGCTGGCATGGCGTCGTCAAGACCATCGACCTCGGCCAGGATTGGGGCGTCCCGCTTGGCGACATCCCCGAATACGGCGACATCAAACCCTGGCGGCTCGCCGTTGCGCTCGATGTGACGGATACGGCGATCCGGATCGGCCTGCAGCCCACCCACGCCAAATCCGGCGAGCTCGTCTCGGATCGCGAGACGGCGAACGTCACTTTGGACGGCTACAAGTGGACCTATCGCAAGCCGAAGCAGGTCGTGAAGCCCGGCGACGTCGTCTATGTCGAACCGCTCGTCGGCCGCAACGGCGAATACCGGTTGCGCCAGATCCCGGACGTTTCGGGCGCCTGCGTAGCGATGGACCCGTTCACGGGCCGCGTGCTCGCGATGGTCGGCGGCTTCTCCTATGATCAGTCGGAGTTCAACCGCGCCACTCAGGCGCAGCGCCAGCCGGGCTCGTCGTTCAAGCCGTTCGTCTACGCGACCGCGCTCGACAACGGCTACACGCCGTCTTCGATCGAACTCGACGAGCCGATCCAGATCGATCAGGGCAATGGCCAGATCTGGTCGCCGGCGAACTTCGAGGGCAAGTCCAGCGGCCCGCACACGTTGCGCTTCGGCATCGAGCATTCGATCAACCAGATGACGGTTCGCCTGGCGCGCGACATCGGCATGCCGCTGATCACCGAATACGCCAAGCGGTTCGGCGTCTACGACAATCTGCCGCCGTTCCTGTCGATGTCGCTCGGCGCGGGCGAGACGACCGTGCTGCGCATGACGACCGCCTATTCGATGTTCGACAACGGCGGCAAGCGCGTCAAAGCGACCTTGATTGACAGAATCCAGGACCGCTGGGGCAACACGATCTACAAGCACGATGAGCGCATCTGCCAGTCCTGCGACGCGCAGAAGTGGGAGAACCAGGAAGAGCCCAAGCTGATCGACCGACGCGAGCAGGTGATCGATCCGCTGACCGCCTACCAGATCACCTCGATCATGCAGGGCGTCATCCAGCGCGGCACCGGCATCGCGATCAGTGAACTTAAGCGCACGCTCGCCGGCAAGACCGGCACCACCAACGATGCGCGCGATCTGTGGTTCGTCGGCTATTCGCCCAACATCGCGTTTGGCGTGTTCATGGGCTTCGACAAGCCGCGCTCGCTCGGCGACAGCGCGCAGGCCGCACTCTACACCGCGCCAATCTTCCGCGACTTCATGCGGATGGCGCTGAAGGACACCCCCGACACGCCGTTCCGCGTGCCGCCAGGCATCAAGCTGATCTCCGTCGACGTACATTCGGGCATGCGCTCGACAGGGCCCGGCTCGATACTCGAGGCGTTCAAGCCCGGCACCGCGCCGCCGGACAGTTATTACGCGCCGCCGCCCGAACAGCCGGGGCCGGTCGTGGATAACGGCGACTCCGGGCCCGCGGACCGAGGCACCGCTCCGGGCACCGGCGGCCTGTACTGAGATTTGGCGGCTTCCGCCGCCTTGTGGGGGGCGTGGGATGGCGAAGGCGGTTGTAGGGGTGATCGGAGGGTCTGGCGTCTACGCGCTGGACGGCCTGCAGATCCATCGCGAGGCGAAGATCGACACGCCCTGGGGGGAGCCCTCGGACGTGCTGCGCTTTGGGCGGATCGGGTCGACCGAATGTGTCTTCCTCGCGCGCCACGGCCAAGGCCATCGCTTCTCGCCTTCAGCGATCAACTATCGCGCCAACATTGACGCGCTGAAGCGCGCCGGCGTCACCGACATCATCGCGGTGTCCGCCTGCGGCTCGTTCCGGCGCGAGTATTATCCCGGCTTCTTCGTGCTCATCGACCAATTGATCGACCGCACCTTCAAGCGCGAGACGAGCTTCTTCGGCTCCGGCTGCGTCGCGCACGTGCCGTTCGCGCATCCGATCTCGCCCAACCTGCGCACACGGATCGCCGAGGCGGCGGTCGCCGAGGGCATCGCGTTCCACTCCGGCGGAACCTACGTCTGCATGGAGGGGCCGCAGTTTTCGACCCTCGCCGAATCGCTGCTCTATCAGTCGCAGGGCGCCGACGTGATCGGCATGACGGTAGCAACCGAGGCCAAGCTGGCGCGAGAGGCCGAGATTTCCTACGCGGCGATCGCCATGGTGACCGACTACGATTGCTGGCACGAGGATCACGAAGCGGTCGATGTCGCGTCAGTCCTGAAAGTCGCGCATGCAAACGCCGAGCGCGCCAACGCGCTGGTCCGCCGCGTGCTCACCGACTTCCCGGCCGAGCACGAGCCCTGCGCGGTCGGCTCGGACCGCGCGCTCGAAGTCGCGCTGATGACGCCGCCCACCCATCGCGACCCCGCGCTGATGGCGAAGCTCGACGCGGTGGCGGGGCGGGTGCTGGGGCGGTAGGTCGTTACGTCGCCGGCGCCTCTTATAGCCGCCGGTCGCTGACCGCGGCCCGCGCCGCTTGGCGAAGGCTTGCAGGGTGCCAGGCCTATGAACCGTGATGGCAACGGAACCTCCGCGGTCAACGACCGCGGCTACATAGGGGCCAGCCGCAGTCATCCGTTTCCGCAACACGAATGGCGCCCTAACGTTTACTTTTTTCCGGTAGGCGAGAGCGGATGAGTGAGCAGCGCATCAACGCCTTTTTTGGCGACGATCAACCCAAAGACCTGGGGACAGGTTGGTGGGCGGGCGTCTTGGCCACGTTTTTCGGCGTGCTGGCCTTCGGCGGCGTGCTCTGCCTGCATTTTCCGCAATGGCTCACTTCGCCGGAGATGCGGTCCCATTATCCGATGGCGCTCATTCGCGCCGGCCTGCAGGCCGCGATCTTCATCGCGCTGGTGATGGGCGCCATTTCCGCGCTGCTACGAAAGAAAAAGGTGCTCGCCGCGACGGGCGTTATCCTGGCGGTGGCGGCGCTCGCCTGGGGCGGGTCGAGCGTGCCGATCAATCAGCCGCTGACCGACGGACCCGCCATCGGGCTTGACTGGTTCCTGCTTGACCTGTTTGCAACGGCGGCGATCTACGTGCCTCTGGAGCGGTTCTGGCCGCAATATCCGCTGCAGGGCTCCTTCCGCCCGCAATGGACGCTCGACGTCGTCTACTTCCTCTCGACCCATCTGCCCATTCAGATCCTGTCCTATCTGATACTTCTGCCCGCGACTTTCGCCACCCGCTACCTCGCCATCCCTCCTGTCGCCGAATTCATCGCGGGACTGCCCTTGCTGCTGCAATTCGCGCTGGCGGTTCTTGTCGCCGATCTCGCGGAATGGACGATCCACTTCGCCCTACACAAAGTGCCGTTCCTGTGGCGCTTTCATTCCATCCACCATTCCTCGCCGGCGCTCGACTGGATCGCCGGCTCACGCTCGCATTTCCTCGACGACACCCTTATCCGCGGCGGAATTCTCGTTCCCATGATGCTGGCGTTCTCGCAGCCGATCATCCTCGCCTATCTGGTCTTCGTCACGCTGCACGCCACCTGGGCGCACTGCAACTTCCGTCCCAACGTCAAATGGCTCGAGAAATTCCTGGTGATGCCGCGCTATCACCATTGGCATCACTCGTCGCAGAAGGACGCCATCGACAAGAATTTCGCCATCCACTTTCCGTGGATCGACCGGCTGTTCGGCACGTACTATTTCCCCGATGTCTGGCCGGAGCGCTACGGCATCAAGGGCGAGGAAATCCCCAACGGGTTCATCCGCCAGACCTACGAGCCGTTCCTGCGGCCCAACCGACGCGTCGCAAAAGCCAAGGTGATCTTTCAAAAGCCGAGGCTGATCTTTCAAAAGCCGAGACGGGCCAGTGACACGTCTGCCGGAATCATTTCGCCCTTAGGGGTCGCGGTGACGAGGCCGAGCGCCTTCATCGCCCTTATCGTCATCAACCCAAAATCATATTCGCGCTCGCTATGACTCAATCGTAGCAGGTTGGGATAATGGTGATGGTTGTTTTGCAGACAGGCGCTGAAGGTCGCCGTGACCGGCAGCCACTCGCCGATGTTCATCGCATTGTCGCGATCGTCGTCGTAGCGGCGATACCCAAAGGCTTCTCGTGTGGGTCCAATAGTTCTGGATGAGATTGACCCACAGCGCGAAGATGCGCATCCCGATCCACATTACGGCGGCGAATTTCCAATCCCCAACGAGATAGGCCAGCAGCGCGAAATTGAAAATCTGCGACGGTACAATGAACATCCAGTGCGAGGTGACGCGAAACGTCAACGACTTGCAGATCGGATCATTGGCTACGTTCTCGCGGCAGCGGTAGGGGAACAGGCATAGATAGAGCGTCCGCCACAGCCCGTCGTCGGCGAGCTTGTTGGGATCGCCCTCATGGTCCGAATGCTTGTGATGCAGACGATGGCGGTTCACCCAGTCGGTCGGTCCGACATAGATACCGAACAGGTTGTTCACGATCGTGACCGTCTTGATGAACCAGGGCTTGAAGTCGAGGGCGCGGTGGGCAACGCCCAGATGCAGGACGTCGGCGAGATAGACGCCGGCGACGAACCAGCAGCCGAGGAAATAGGCAGCGCCAATCAACAGACCCCAAAAGGGCCCGATCGTTGCTGGCGCCGCCGCCATGCAAGCCAGTCCATAGAAGAGGATGATCGCGAAACCTACCGCGTTATAGCTCTTCATTTTTTGCCCCGGTTCTCCTTGGCGAACCTAACGCGCCCGCTTTTCGCAGGCAACGGCTTGGAGGGCGGCTCGGACGTCGGCAACAAAAAACCCGGCTCGTCGCCGAGCCGGGTTCATGATTTCTTCCGTTCAGGCTGATCAGTTGCGGCGCTGGCCGAACAGGAACAGCAGGCTCTGGAACATGTTGATGAAGTTCAGGTACAGCGACAGCGCGCCGAAGATCGCCTGCTTCTCGGTCGACTTCGTAGCCGGCGCCGGCATAGTAGCTGGCCTTGAGGTTCTGGGTGTCCCAGGCGGTCAGGCCGGCGAAGATGCCGAGCGTCAGCAGCGACAGGCCCCACTGCAGGCCAGCGCTATGCATGAACAAGTTCACGATGCTGACGATGATGACGCCGAACAGACCCATGATCAGGAACGAACCGATGGGGCTGAGGTCGCGCTTCGTCGAGTAGCCGTAGAGGCTCAGGCAGGCGAACGCGGCCGCGGTCTCGAAGAACGCGCTGAAGATCGAGCCCTGCGTGTAGACGACGAAGAGCGTCGACATCGATAGCCCGATCAGCGCCGCGAACAGGACGAACACGCCCCGCGCGCCATTCACCGTTAGCGAATTGCGGCCGGCCGAGAACATGAACACCACGGCGAGCGGCGCAAAGATAACGACCCAGCGCAGCGGCGATGTGTAGATAGCATCGAACCGAAATCGGTCAGGCCCACGATACGGCCGCCGACTTCGACGACGGCGGCCTTGTAAGCTGCGTAAGCGACGACGCCGGTCACGCCGAGGCCGATCGTCATGTAATTGTAGACGCCGAGCATGAAGGCGCGCAGGCCCTGATCGATTGCCCCCGTCGAGGACCGTGCGACGCCCGCGCCGAATCGCGTGGCTGTGCGGTCATAGTCGGACATAGAACCTCTCCAAAAACGCGCCTCGGCGACCCGCGGCCGCCGGGAAGCGCTTGGCGGCAATATGAGCGGAGGCGCTAGCGCGCGCAAGGGGCGCAGCGCCGCACGCGGCCGAAATCGACATTAAGAAATGGTAACCAGAACGTGTCGCCAGCCGCGGGCGCTTCTCGAAAACGACGAACCCTTCCAAAGGTTTGCGAGCCCCAAGCGCCACTGTAGTCGCGGTCGCTGACCGCGAAGCTTCCGCTGGGGGAATGCTTGCAAGAAAGGACGCCTTCGTGAAGGCCGAGGTCAGCGACCTCGGCTACAGACGCGCCTGGTCTGCACCGCCCGTAACTATCAGATATTGGTGATATTTCCTGCCGATGGGCGTTGGGTGAGATAGTCGCTGCGCGCGGCGATATCGCCAGCGATGAGCGCTAGCCCCAGCATCATCAGCCAGGTCCAATCGTCGAGATCGGCGTAGGTCACGCCGAGCACCAGCGCGGTCGTCAGGCCCGCCGACAGACAGGGCGAGATGCGGGCAGGCAGGTTGCCGATGGCGCGAAACGCGAAGAACGCGATCGCGGCCGCCAGCCAGGCGCCGACGATGCCCAGTTCGTACCAGATCTGGAACAGCGCAACCTGAGGCATCTGCGGCGGCAAGGCGCCCACCAGGGCGCCATGCGTCACCGTCTCGAAGCCATGCCCGGTGATGAGGCGAAGGCCGTCCCGGGTCACGACCGTGAAGACGTACGCGATCGACGGGTAAGGGGGCGGAAGGTCCGGAAGTTTTGCATTGAGGATCAGGCGCAGAAACGGCTGCCCGACCATGATGATGACCGGCGCGAGCCCGATGACGCCCGCGGCGATCCAGCTCATCGCGCGCGCGGCGCGCTGCGGGCCCGTGAAGGCGAAAGAAAGCACCGTGAAGCCGGTCAGGAAGGCGATCATCACGCCCGGCGCGCTGACCGTATAAAGAAAGAACAGCGACAGCACCATCAGGGCGCGGGCAAGGCCGTCATGGGCTCGGGCGATGAGGCCCGCCATGGCGGGAAAGGCGAGCGTCGCGACCAGCAGCCCGGCCAGACTGACGCGATCAAAATCGGGCGTCGCGCCGTGCAGAAAAGCCGTCCAGATCGCAAATGTCGTCGCCATCGCGGCCACGAGACCGATCGCGACCAGATAGATTTCCGTGGCGCGGGCGTGCGGCCGCACGAAGCCGAGCGCGCCGGCGATCGCGATCCCAAAGCCGATGTAGCGCAACGACTGTTGCCAGGCCTCCACACGGAACGGGGTCCACAGGATCGAAAGCGCCGCCCAGGCGAGCAGCGCGAGCAGCAGCAGCACGACAGGCTGACGCAATCCGCCCGTCACCCGCTGGCGACCCACCGCCGCCGGGTCAAGCGCGGCGGCGAACAACAGCAGGGCGACGCCGACCGGAAACAGCAGGTAGATCGCGATCGGGTGCAGCAGCGCCCCGATCGGGGCGCCTATCGCGAGCACGGTGTAGGCGAGGCGCGTCAGGAAGCGCGCAGCGTCGGCCGCGTCATCTCTTTGCGC
Source organism: uncultured Pseudomonadota bacterium (assembly GCA_963771455.1). Lineage (GTDB taxonomy): Bacteria > Pseudomonadota > Alphaproteobacteria > Rhizobiales > Beijerinckiaceae > Roseiarcus. Next base: position 293,393 of record CAVYTP010000022.1, on the reverse strand, counting down.
TGTATTCGACGCCCACGACATGCCCTGCAACCCCCAGCACAACCACTATAGGTTCCGCTGCTGCGCAAATCTGTGGATTTGCCGCCACACCGGCCGGGTATTTTCGCTATAAGCGCTGTCGGGAAAACGTTTAGGAATGAACGCATTGAACGAACAGGTCTCGCGGGAAGCCATCGGGCTCGGCCCCCGCCAGCGCGCCCGCGGCGAGGCCCGCGCCGAGTTTGCGCGCGCCGGCCGCCGCACCGAGGCGTCGCGCGCCTTCGAGACCGGAGGCCTTCGCCTTCGGTTCCCCAATGCCGGGCCCGAGTGCGAGGCGGTCATCATCAACACCGGCGGCGGCATGACCGGCGGCGACCGCGCGCGCATCGAAATGGCGGCTGCGGAAGGCGCGCAGGCGATCGTCACGACGCAGGCTGCAGAGAAGATTTACCGTTCGGACGGGCCCGTGACGGAGGTCGAGGTGCGACTTTCTGCCGCTTCGGGCGCGTCGCTGACCTGGGCGCCTCAGGAGACCCTGCTATTCCACGGCGCCGACCTTCGGCGTCGGCTCGAGGCCGACGTCGCGGGCGACGCCTCGCTGATGATCTTCGAGAGCGCCGTATTCGGCCGGCTCGCCCATGGCGAATCCCATATCGACGCCGCTTTCCGCGACGACTGGCGGATCCGCCGCGATGGCCGGCTGATCTTCGCCGAAGCGGTCCGGCTCGAGAACGCGAGCGCGGCGCTCGATCGGCGCGCGCTCGGCGGCGGCGCGCGCGCCGTCGCGACGCTGCTGTGGGTTGCAGAGGCCGCGGCGTCTCGATTGGACGACCTTCGCACGCTGTTCGAAGAGGAGATGGCGGCGGACGGCGCGACGGTCGAAGCGGGCGCGAGCGCGCTCGATGGGTTCCTGATCGCGCGCCTGCTTTCGCCGTCGCCGCAGCGATTGCGCGCGGTGTTGGTCGGCGCGATGCGCGTTCTGCGCGGCCGCGAAGCGCCCAGGGTCTGGACCTGAGCCGCGATGTCGACTCCGCGCGTCCTGGGCGTCGCGATCGGCCTTGGCCTGGCGAGCGCGCTCGCCGTGTTTTTCCTGATCGGCCGCGTCGAACTGACTTTTGACGAGGCCTACTACACCCTCTGGTCGCGCTCGCTCGCGTTTGGCTATCTCGACCATCCCCCGATGGTCGCGCTGTGGATCCGCGCGTCGACGGCGCTGTTCGGCGGCTCGGAATTCGGGGTGCGGGCGCTGGGCGCTGGCCTGTTTGCGCTCGCGCCTATCCTGATCGGCTATAGCGCGGCGCGGCTGTTCGGCTCGGTGCGCGTCGGCGTCTTTGCCGCGCTCGCCTGGCTCACGATGCCGCTGACCGCGGGGGCCGCGCTGGCGACGCCCGACGCGCCGTTGACGCTGTTTTCGCTCATCGCGCTGGCCGGCCTGATCGAAGTTTTCCGCGGCCGCGCCGTCGGCTGGGCGCCGGTCGGCGTGGGGCTCGGGCTGGCGCTCGAATCGAAATTCACCGCGCTGTTCCTCGGCGCTGGCGTCGTCGCTGCGATGTCGGCGGTCCCGTCGCTCCGCGCCCAGTGGCGAAAACCCTGGCCCTATCTTGCGGCGATCGTCGCCGCGGTTATGTTTGCGCCGTTCGTGGCGTGGAATGCGACCCACGATTGGATGACGTTCGCCAAGCAGTTTGGCCGGGTGCCGGCGCGGCAGTTTCAGCCGCGCTACCTGCTCGAATTTCTCGGCGCGCAAGTTCGGTCTCGCCAACCCCTTGCTGGTCGTCGCGATGGCGCCCGCCATCGCAGGCCTGTTTCGCCGTCGCCTCGATGCTGAAGCCGAACCGCGGCGTTTGCTCGTCGCCTATATCGCGCCCGCCCTCCTGTATTTCCTGATCCACGCGCTGCACGACCGCGTGCAGGGCAACTGGACGGCGCCGCTGTTTCCTGCGCTCGCGATGCTGATCGGCGACGTCGCCGCGCGCGGGCCGACATGGGCCCAGCGGACGGCGGAGGCGGGGTTCGCATTAGGCGCCGTTGCGCTCGCGCTCGCCTATCTGCACGTGGCGACGGGCGTACCGGAGTTCGGCGCCGCCGACCCGCTCGCCCGCATCGGCGGCTGGCGCGAGCTGACGCAAGCGGTCGACGCCAGGGCGCGCGGCGAGGGCGCGGCTTACGTGTTGGCGCGAGGCTACGCCGCGACTTCGCTACTGACCTATTACGGAGACGGCGCGTTGCCTGTCGTCCAATCAGGCGAAGTCGAGCGCTGGATCTTTCAAGCCCGGCCGGCGCTGGATCCGGCGGCCGTCGGGTTGGCGTTCGGCGAGCAAGGGCGAGGCTTCGAGGACGAACTGAGATCGAAGTTTCGTTCCGTCGAAGCCCGCGGCGCGCTGGCCCGCCCGTTCGGCGGCGCGGAATGTCGAGGACTACGAACTCTATCGCGTCGACGACCCGATTGACGCACCCCCTTAGAACATCTGCTGGTGGGTTGAAGCCGTTCGCGCCACGTGCTCGCCAACCAAAACAAATCGTCTCTGACTGGTGATCCCCTTCTCCCCGCGAGCGGGGAGAAGGTGGCCGAAGGCCGGATGAGGGGCGGGGCGCCACGAAACGGCTCGTGTTTGGAAGTGCTGCTGATGCAATCGACATCGGCCTTGTCTTGCGCCACTCAGCCCCTCATCCGCGCTTCGCGCACCTTCTCCCCGCTAGCGGGGAGAAGGCTCCAATCACTGACGCTCGCGCCAATTGCTCCGCTCAAACCCGCAGCAGCGTCTTGATCGCCCGCCGTTCGTCCATGGCGCGATAGCCCTCGGCGACGTCGGCGAGAGGCAGCGTCAGGTCGAACACCTTGCCGGGTTCGATCTTCGCGTTTCAGCACGAGATCCATCAGGTCGGGCAGGAACCGGCGCACCGGGGCCGGGCCGCCGAGCATGCCGACCTGGGCGAAGAACAGCGATTGCCCGTCAAGCTCGACGCCGTGCGGCACGCCGACATAGCCGATCATCGAGCCCGGGCGCGCGCAGGCGATCGCCTGCGCCATCGATTCCTTGGTGCCCACGCATTCGAGCACCGAGTCGGCGCCGATGCGGTTCGTGATCTCCTTGACCCTGGCGATCCCTTCCTCGCCGCGCTCGGCGACGATGTCGGTCGCGCCGAATTCGAGGGCGAGGTCCTGACGGGACTTGTGGCGGCTCATCGCCATGATGCGCCCGGCGCCCATCCGCTTGGCGGCGAGCACGCCCATCAGGCCGACAGCGCCGTCGCCGACCACGACGACCGTCGAACCCGGCTTCACGCTTGCCGCGTCAGCCGCGTACCAGCCCGTGCCGAGCACGTCGGAGACCGCCAGCAGGCTCGGGATGAGATCGTCGGAGGGCAGCTCCGGAGTGGCGACCAGCGTGCCATCGGCGAGCGGAACGCGCGCCCGCGGCGACTGCGCGCCGTTCATGAAGGCGCGCTGCTCGCAGGACGATTGAAAGCCGAAGCGGCAATGCGGGCAGGTGTTGTCGGAGATGCAGAACGAGCCGACAACAAACTGGCCCGGTTTCACCGTCTTGACGGCGCTGCCCACCGCCTCGACGATTCCGCAATATTCGTGGCCCATCGCGAGCGGCGCCTTGACCTCGTTGAGGCCGCGGTACGGCCAGAGGTCCGAGCCGCAGATGCAGCTCGCCGAGAGACGGATGATCGCGTCGGTCGGAAACAGGATTTCGGGTTCGGGGCGCTCCTCGAAGCGCACGTCGCCCGGGCCGTAGAGTACAGTACCCAGCATCGGATTATCTCCTCAAGTCACAGCTATCGACCCTCCCGCCTCGCGAACGCGACCCGGCGAACCACGGAGGATCTTTTGTTGACGGGCCCGCGTCTAACGCGCGTCGGCCTCGGCAAACGCCTTGCGCAGGATCGGCACCGCGCTGTTGGCGACCGGCCAGCCGCCGTAGAAGGCGAGGTGGGTGACGAGTTCGACCAGCTCGTCGCGCGTCACGCCATTGTCGAGCGCGCGCTTGACATGGCCCGGCAGTTCGTTGGTGCGGTACAGGGCGACGAGGCTTGCGACCGTGATCAGACTGCGGTCCCGCTTCGATAATCCCGGGCGCTCCCAGACCTCGCCAAACAGCACGCGGTCGGTGAGGTCCGCGAGCGGCGGCGAGACGTCGCCGTAGTTACGTTGGCCCTGGCTCTTTTCCATATTCCTGCGTCCTCACGAATACTCTCGCGTTGCAGGATAGGGCTCAGGCGCCTGCGGAACTAGTCAACATGACGTGCACGCGGTCATATCGCGCATTCATCAATGCGGCTTTGCGACGCGCTTCATTCGGTCGCTGTCGTGTCCTTCTTGACCTTCTTCTTTTTCGGCTTCTCGCTGTCTTTTTCCTTGGCCGGGGGCGCCTTGGCGACTTGCTTGCGCAGCAGCGCGGCGCGCGCCTGGGTCATGCGGGCGTCGCAATACCCGTGCGCGGCCTCGCCTTCGTAGCTGTGGCAAGTCTCGTCGCGCAACGTGTTAAAATCGCTCTGCTCCTTCTGCAGTTCGTCTTCTTCGCCTTTGCTGCGCCGGGCCAGCGCCTTCAGGCTGTCGGCGATCGAGGATTCGGCCTTGCTGCGGTCCACGGTCAGCCTTTTGGCCTGATCGTTGAGCGACGCCGCCTCGGGGCCCCAGACGCCGCTCGGGCTCGCCTGACAGTCGGCGGCCTGGAACACGCAGGCGCGGGTCTGCGGCGGCACGATGACGCCGCCGTCGATGACGTCGAACACGATGGGGCAGGCGGGCACTTCGGCCGAGAAGCGCGGCAGCCCGTCAGGCGAGCCGTCGCTCGAAGCCGCGATCGGGCCGCTGGCGACGATCGAGATTTCGCATTTCTGTTTCGAATCTGAGATCACCTCGCCGGACAGCTTCAGCGTCATGATTTTGAGCGGCTTGTCCTTGTCGTCGCCCTTGGCGATCTCCAGCGCGCCTGTTGAGCCGTTGAGCTTCAGCGTCTTGCCGATGATCGAGGCAAGGCCTGTCTCGTGATCGTCCTTCTTGGCGCTCTTGTCCGCCTTGGCGTCTGGCGCTGCGGGCGCATCGGCATTCGCATCGTCGGCCTTCGGCGAGTGCTTCGGCTTCGGCTTGGGGGTCTTGACCGGTTCCGGCGCGCTCGCCGCCGGCGCTGCGCCCGCATCGCCGGCGGCCGGCGAGGCCGACTGCGCATGCGCGGCGCCAGCGGCCAGAAGGAGGGCGGCAAAAAGCAGGATCCGGTGCGACATGGCCCGAGACTAGAGGCTGGCGCTGGAAAGGGAAAGTGAACCTTGCCGAGCGAGCCGGTTTTGCGAAAAAACCTGTAGAAATCCCTGCCGGAACCGCAACTTTCCGGGCCGGCGTCGCCTTGCGCGCCTAGGGACCCCCCCCTATATACCGGCGGACTGAGACGGGCATGGGCGCGATCGTTCGGCCCGCGGGGTTTTGACGAAACATCGGAGACCGGAAGCGCGCCGGATCCCCTGACGGGGGTCTCGTCGTCAACTTCCAGGCCTAGCCGCTTCGGGGCCGGGTGGTCTCGCGAAAGAAAGGGATCGGATCCATGGGTAAAGTTATAGGCATCGACCTCGGCACGACCAACTCCTGCGTCGCCGTGATGGAGGGCGCGAGCCCCAAGGTAATTGAGAATTCGGAAGGCGCGCGCACCACGCCGTCGATCGTCGCTTTCACCGACGATGGCGAGCGTCTGGTTGGCCAGCCGGCCAAGCGCCAGGGCGTCACCAATCCCGAGCGCACGTTCTTCGCCATCAAGCGCCTGATCGGCCGCTCGTTCGAAGACCCCATGACCAAGAAGGACATGGGCCTCGTCCCCTACAAGATCGTCCGGGCGGCGAACGGCGACGCCTGGGTCACGGCGGACGGCAAGCAATATTCGCCCTCGCAGATTTCCGCCTTCACGTTGCAGAAGATGAAGGAGACCGCGGAGGCTCACCTCGGCGGCCCGGTCACGCAGGCCGTCATCACGGTTCCCGCGTACTTCAACGACGCCCAGCGTCAGGCGACCAAGGACGCCGGCAAGATTGCCGGCCTCGAAGTGCTGCGCATCATCAACGAGCCGACGGCGGCGGCGCTCGCCTATGGCCTCGACAAGCGCAAGTCCGGCACGATCGCGGTCTTCGACCTCGGCGGCGGCACGTTCGACGTGTCGATCCTCGAGATCGGCGACGGCGTGTTCGAAGTGAAGTCGACCAACGGCGACACCTTCCTCGGCGGTGAAGATTTCGACATGCGGCTCGTCGAGTATCTCGCGGCCGAGTTCAAGAAGGAGCAGGGCATTGACCTCACCAAGGACAAGCTCGCGCTGCAGCGCCTGAAGGAGGCGGCCGAGAAGGCCAAGATCGAGCTGTCGTCTTCCGCGCAGACCGAGATCAACCTCCCCTACATCACCGCCGACGCTTCGGGTCCGAAGCATCTGGCGCTGAAGCTGACGCGCGCCAAGTTCGAGTCGCTGGTTGACGACCTCATCCAGCGCACCGTCGACCCGTGCAAGAAGGCCCTCAAGGACGCTGGCCTGAACGCCAGTCAGATCGACGAAGTCGTGCTCGTCGGCGGCATGACCCGCATGCCGAAGGTGCAGGACGTCGTGAAGACCTTCTTCGGCAAGGAGCCCCACAAGGGCGTCAACCCCGACGAAGTCGTGGCGATCGGCGCCGCGGTGCAGGCGGGCGTGCTGCAGGGCGACGTCAAGGACGTCCTGTTGCTCGACGTGACTCCGCTTTCGCTCGGCATCGAGACGCTGGGCGGCGTGTTCACTCGCCTCATCGAGCGCAACACGACGATCCCGACCAAGAAGAGCCAGGTGTTCTCGACCGCCGAAGACAACCAGACCGCAGTGACGATCCGGGTGTTCCAGGGCGAACGCGAAATGGCCGCCGACAACAAGGCGCTGGGACAGTTCGACCTCGTCGGCCTGCCCTCGGCTCCGCGCGGCGTTCCGCAGATCGAGGTGACCTTCGATATCGACGCCAACGGCATCGTCAACGTCACGGCGAAGGACAAGGCGACCAACAAGGAACAGCAGATCCGCATCCAGGCTTCGGGTGGTTTGTCCGATGCCGACATCAACAAGATGGTCAAGGATGCGGAAGCTCACGCCTCCGAGGACAAGGCGCGCCGCGAAGCGGTCGACGCAAAGAACCACGGTGAATCGCTTGTCCATGACGCCGAGAAGTCGCTGCGCGACTACGGCGACAAGGTCAGCGCCGCCGACAAGAGCGCCGTCGAGACAGCGGTCGCGGCTCTGCGCACCGCGCTGCAGGGCGACGATCTGGAAGCCATCAAGGCCCGCACCAACGATCTGATGCAGGTCCAGATGAAGCTCGGCGAGGCGATGTACAAGGCCGGACAGGCCGCCGGTCCGGAAGCCGCAGGCGAGGCGCCGAAGGACGACGTGATCGACGCCGACTTCCGCGAAGTCGACGACGACAAGAAGAAGTCGGCGTAAGGCTTACGACCATTTTGAAGAAGATCTCGGCCCCCGTTTCGGGGGCCGATTTCGTTTGGAAACAAGCCGCGAGTTGCCGGCCCGGGGCTCCACTGTAGCCGCGGTCGCTGACCGCGGTGGTTCTGCTTGGATAAGCCCTACAAGAAAAGGACGCCCACGCGGCGCCTCCGCGGTCAGCGACCGCGGCTACAGACGTGGCGCTGGCTCGGCTTTCGTTCCTGCCAAATGTTTCGATTTGGTCTCGCGCTACTCTCCGCCAACGGCTCCAGTTGCCGCAGCCGTCCGCGGCGCAATTTCGGCGAGCTGCTCACCCTCGTGCGCCTCCAGATACGCCTTCTGGCGCTTGACGCCCCTGCTTTCGAACCAGGGATAAATTGTCGGGATCAGGCTCGGGAACAGCAGCGCAAGGCTCGACGTCCAGCGGTCAATCAACGGCACGTAATATTCGATCTTGCCTTCGCGCGCGGCGCGCATGATCACCTTCGCGACCCGCTCGGGCGGCAGGGGATCGCTGAGGAAATTCAGCGCGGTCGCGCCCTCGCGCGTCTCCTTGAGCAGCATAGGCGTATCGATGGCGCTGGGCAGCACTCCAGATACCGTGACGCCGCGCGACTTCAGCTCCATGTGCAGGGCGATGTTGAAACCGCGCAGGCCGAATTTGGTCGCGCTGTAGACGGAACTGCCACGCAGCGCGATGATTGACGCCATCGAGATCGTGTTGACGATCGCGCCGGGCCAATTCATCCAGGGCGCGACGGCGCGGATGATGTGCAGCGGCGCAATGAGATTGGTCGCGATGTCCTTGGAGATCGAGGCCGGATCGACTTCGAAGAAATCACCGGTCGTCGTCACGCCGGCGTTGTTGACGAGCAGGTCGAGCGTGCCGAAGGCTGCGCGCGCTTTGGCGAGCGCCGCCGTCACGCCCGGAAGATCGGTGAGATCGCAGGGCAGGGCGATCACCTTGTCGCCGTGCTCGGCGACGCAACTCGCCAGCGCGGCTTCGTTGCGATCAATCAGCGCGACGCGGTAGCCGGCCTCGATCAGCAGCGGTTGAAGCGCGCGGCCGACGCCGCCGGCGCCGCCGGTGACGATCGCCGTCTTGGTTGCGGTCTTGGGCATCAGGGCGTCTCCATTTCGCGCGAGGGCTGCGGCGCGCGTCGCAGCGCCTCGAAACTTTGATCGTTGGCGGCCGGCCAGCCGAGCTCGCGCAGCAGCGACATCAGATGGTCGCGGTAGGCGTCCTTTTCGACGTAATTGGCGTGGCGGGCGGAATCGACATAGGCCTTGCCGCCTCTGAGGTCGGGGAAATGGCTCTCGCGACGTTGGTCGAGCCAGGCGCGCTTGTCGCCGGATTCGCGGGCGTGGATGTCGGCGAGGATCACCTGCGCCATTTCCTCGAACCGCCGATACGCGCCGTCGGCGAATTCGGCGAAGCCGAGCACATAGAGGCCTGGCGCCTTTCGGTGAATGAGGTTGAGGTAGAGCTGCGGCCGCCCCTCCTTCCACTCAAACACGTTCTCCTCGAGGAACGGCAATTTGTAGTCGTAGCCGGTCGCGAACAGCACGAGGTCGACGTTCGCCTCCGAGCCGTCCTTGAACACCACGCCATTCGCCTTGAACTCGGCAATGTCGGGCTTGGCGATCAGGTCGCCGTGGGCGAGATGATGCAGCACCTGCGTGTTCATGATCGGGTGGCTCGACAGCGCATCGTGATCGGGCTTCGGCAGCCCCAGTCGCGTGAGATCGCCGTTGAGCCGGTCGAGCATCACGTTGGCGTCGAGGGTGATCGGCACGCCGCGCGGCGGATCGGCCATGCCGTTCATCAGCACATCGGTTGGAACGCCGAAAATGTGCTTGGGCACGAAGCGGTAGCCGCGGCGGACGCTCAGATAGGCCGTCCGCGCCGTCCTCGCCGCGTCGCAGGCGATGTCGACGCCGGAATTGCCGGCGCCGACGATCAGCACGTCGCGTCCCGCGAACTCGGCGGGACTGCGGTAGGTCACGGAGTGCCGCACCTCGCCCGCGAACCGCTCCAGTGTCGGAATCTGCGGCAGCCGCGCGTGCCAGGTGACGCCCGGCGCGGCAATCAACCCTGCGTAATCGAGGGTTCGCCCGTCGCCGAGTTCGACGCGCCATACGCCGTCGACGTACCGCGCGTGTTTCACCTCGGTGTTGAACTTGATGTCGCGATAGAGATCGAAGGCGCGGGCGAACGAACGGATATAGGTGAGAATCTGCTTGTTCGAGGGATAGTCGGGGTAGCTGTCCGGGAACGGGAACCCCATGAAATAGGAGCACCATTTCGACGAGATGAAATGGGCGGTCTCGTACATCGGCGAACCCGCGTGATCGAGATCCCAGATGCCGCCGACGTCGGCGTTGCGCTCATAGACATCGAACGGCACGCCCTCGGCTCGCAACGCGCGCGCCATGACGAGGCCGGCAGGCCCGGCGCCGACGATGCAGTAGCGGTGGGAATAATTGACCCTCGACGCAAGCCGTTCAGGCAACGGGCGAAGCTCGCCGCGCGCCAGCGCCTCGTATTTTGCCGGCTGCGCCTTTTCCATGTAGCGCGCATAGATCAGCGAACCGATGACGACGGGAAGCAGCACGATCGGCAGCGCGTTGACGATCGGGTTGTCGGAGCCGGTGAGCGCGCTGTAATTGGCGACGATGCCGATCAGCGAAGCGGTGAGGCCCGACGCCGCCAATCAACGGCAAGAACAGGGTGGTGAGTTTGTTGGCGCGCTCGGAGTTCCAGAAGAAGCCGATCACCGCGAAAGCGCAGACGAGCTGCATGGCGATGATGCCGATCGTGCCGAGCCCGACCGCCGCGGAGGCGATGCCGAGATAAGGCGAGACGCCGAGCAGGCCGAGCCCTATCACCACCAGGGCCTCGAGCCCGGTCATCAGGATCGAAGCCGCGGTCGGCGAGCGGTGATGCGGATGGACCTGCGTCAGATGGGTCGGCAACAGGCCGTCGGCGGCGAGCGCGAACATATATTTGCTCGCCGCGTTGTGGAGCGCGAGATAGGCGGCAAGCAGGCTGGTGACGAAGAACAGCCCCGCGAAAGTGGCGAGCCAATCGCCGCCATATTGGGTCGCGAGCACGAACAGCAGGTCGCCGCTCTTCTCTTTGGCGAGCGCCTGCATATGGTCCGCGCCGGCCGCGCCAATCATGATCCAGACGGTGACGAAATAGAACAATGCCACCGACGCCAGCGCAGTGAAGGTGGCGAAGGGAATTGATCGCTCGGGCCTGCGCGTCTCCTCGCCGTAGAGCGCCGCCGCCTCGAAGCCGATGAAACTGGTGACGGCGAACGGCAGGATCGCGCCAAAATCCCAGCGCAGGTAATTTTCCGGCCGCCAGACCTCCATCGGAAACGCGGACGCGCCCTTGGCGATCAGAACGGAAACGTCGAACGCGCCGAGCACCACGAATTCCGCGGTCATGAAGAAGGCGAGCGCGCGGGCCGAGAAATCGAGCGCGAGGTAGCCCATGATGCCGATGATCACGAGCCCGGCGACTGCGCAGGCCATCCATGGGACCGTCAAGCCGAGCTGGTCGAACAGGACCGACCCGAAATAGCCGAAGGCGGCGGCGAGCCCGATCGACATCGACCCGTAGGCCAGCACGGCGCAATAGGCGGCGACGACGCCGGCGGGCTTGCCGAGGCCGCGGCCGATATAGGTGTAGAACGCCCCCGTGCCTTTCACCGCCCGGCTCAACTCGGCGTAGCCGACCGCAAAGCAGCCGAGCACTGCGGCGATGACGACGAACGCCATCGGCATGCCGAGACCGGCCGGGAACGACAGGCCGATCGGCATGTTGCCGGCCATCGCCGTCAGAGGCGCTGCGGCCGACACCACCAGAAAGACGACCATGCTGGTCGACAGCAGGCGTTTCTTGCCCGACGGATAGACCATCATCGCATCGGAATTGCCGGCTTCCGCCATCCGTCCAGCTCCCTGTCGGCCGTCCCAGGCGCGGCCGTATACTCGATCAATGATCGAGTTGAATATCGAGCGTTGATCGACTACGCAAGACGCAATCGACATGGAGAATGGCGGATGGCCGGCACAGCGCGTCCAGCGACGGAGCCGCAGGACCGGGTTTCGCGACGCAGCGATCCGCGCCAGGAGCGCAGCCGGGTTCGCCAGCAGGCCTTGCTCGACGCCGCCGAGGCCGTGCTGGCGGAATCCGGCGCCGAGGGCCTCAAGATGCGCGAAGTCGCCCGTCGCGCCAACCTGCCGATCGCCTCGGTCTACCACTATTTCCCGAGCGCCCAGGCGCTGATCCGGACCCTGGTCGAGCGCCTGCTCGGCGATTTGCGCGCGATCCTGGCCGTCGGCGTCGCGCGCGCCTACGAGGCCGACGACGGGGAGACGGCGACGGCGGCGTTGGTCGCCATCATCGACGCCGCCGCCGATTTCATGGAGAGCCGTCCCAACCTGCCGATCCTGTGGGGCGCGATGCGAGGCGCGCCGGAGCTCCGCGCGCTCGACGTTGCCGACACCCAAGGCAACGCCCGCCTGCTGGCCCCGGTGATCACGACGCTGCTGCCGAAAGCGGCGCCGGAAGACGTAGAGGCGCTCGCCTGCATCATCGTCGAAGGCGTCTCGTCGATCCTGCTGCTGGGTTGCGAATTGTCGGCGGACCTGCGGGCGCGCATGCGCGCCATGTTGAAGGCGTTTGTGATCGCCGCAGTTCAGGGGCTGGCGGCGAAGCATCGCTGAGGACGGGTGAAGCGAGGCGCCCAATCAACTAAGCGGGAGCCGTCATTGCGAGGAGCGCAGTGACGAAGCAATCTACGTTTCGTCTGCGGCAACGTGGCTGGTTTCGGCGTTTTCAGCCTACGTTTTCCCGCTCAATCCTCTCCGTGACGTCCAGCACGTCAGCGAAGCTTCCGATAGCCGCCCGGTTGACCGCCAGGAAGCGGCCGAGGCGCAGGGCGCGGGTTTCGCAGGCGGCGCGCAGGTCCATATCCGCGATATGCTCGAACTCAGCGATATGGGCGAGGCCCAGAATGCGGCGGTGCATTTCGACCCCCGCAAATCCCAGCGCGTCGACCCAGATCGAATGCAACAGCGCGGACAGCGCCTGCTCCGCAGCCAGCGTGTGGCCTTGGTCCTCGTAGAGCGTGCGCGGGAACAGGATGCCGGTGCGCTCGGTCCGCCACAGCAGCGCGAACTCGCTGCGGAATTCGTCCAGACGCCCTCGGCCGTCTCGAGCGTCCAGGCGCGAAACGCATCGCGGTCTCCGGGCCGCTGCTCGTAGCCGCGCTGCGCGAAATAGGCCATCAGGAAGTTCGCGATCAGCATCCCGACATCGAACCCGAACGGGCCATAGATGGCGAATTCCGGATCGATCACCCGCGCGTCGCCGTCGTGCGCCATGATCGAGCCGGTGTGCAGATCGCCATGCACCAGCGCCTCGGCGTGATTACAGAATTTGAGTTTGAGCTGTTGCGCGGCGACCTTCAGATCGACGTCCGCGCGCAAGGTCGCGACAATGCCGTCGAGTTGCGGACTGGTGTGACGATTGAGCGGCGCCGCGAAATACGGGTCGGTGAAGACGAGCGTTTCGGTGATGTCGCTCAGCGCGACATTGTCGGCAAACAGCGCGACATCCGCCTTGCGTTGCGCCGTGCTCATCGAGAGATCGGAGCCGCGAAAAAGAGTGTGGGCCAGGAATCCGCCGAGTTGTTCGGCGAGATTCTCATGTTTGACGCCGGCTTCGAGATCGCGGCGCAGAATCCTGTGCGGGGTCAGATATTCCATCACGATCAGCGCCTGCTCGGCGTCGAAGTGGTAGACCTGCGGCGTTCGGCCGGGATCGCGCGCTTCCTGCCTTGTGAGCGCGTGGTACTCGAAGAAAGTCCGCTTCAGCGGCAGCGGCCAGCTTTCGCCAACCAGCCGCACGTAGGGCAGGGCCTGCTTGACGACGAGGCCGCCGCGATCGCTCTCGACGATGAAGACGAGATTGAGGTTGCCGTCGCCGACCTCGCGCACGCGCCAGCGCGAGGGGTCGTCGCTGAGCCGCTCGCGAATCGCGGGCAGGGCGCCGAGCCGGCCGGGAAGCGTTTCGACGGTCAACGGACGATAGGCGCTGCTCACGATTTCCGACATGGGTCCGACCTCAGGAGCCAACCTCGCGCGTCGCCCGCAGACGCTCGGCCCAGATGTTGATGACCAGCGCGGCCAGCAGAATGACGCCCGCGGATCAGGATCTTCAGGAAGCTGTCGATCTTCACGTAGTCGAGGCCGTTGTTGAGCACGCCGAGCACGAACAGGCCGACGATCGTGTTGCCGATGCCGCCGCGGCCGCCGAACAGGCTTGTGCCGCCGACCACCACCGCCGCGATCGCGTCGAGCAGGAAGGTGTCGAACTCGTTCTGCTGCGCGCTGCCGAAATAGGCGACGCCGAGCATGCCCGCCATGCCCGAGCAGACGGCCGAAATCGTCATCACGGCGCCGACGACGAAGCGCACGTTGACGCCGGAATATTCCGCCGCCTCGCGATTGCCGCCCACCATGTAGACGTAGCGGCCGAAGCGCGTGTAGCTCGAGCACGAAATGGGCGACCGCCAGCATCGCCGCGGCGACGATCACGATCCAGGGCACGCCGTAGATCGCCTTCGAGCCGAGCGTCAGCACCAGCTGACGGCACGGTGTAGGCGATCTGTCCGCGCACCAGCACCGCCGAAATGCCGGCGCCGATCTGCATCATCGCCAGCGTCATGATGAACGAGGGGATGCCGATGCGCGTGACGCCGAACGCGGTGATCGAGGCCAAGACCGCAGCAGGCGGCCAGCGCCAGCACGATCGCGACGGCGCCCGGCAACGGCATATTGGCGATGTTGACGTAGTCGGGCTGCGCGGTGAAGAACGTCAGCACGATGGCGGTCGCGTTGGCGATCGCGGCCGACGCTGAGATCGATCTCCGCCGTCAGGATCACGAAGGTGAGCCCGACGGCGATCATCGCCGTCACCGACACCTGCTGCAGGATGTTTTCGAGATTGCCGATCGTGGCGAACGAAGGCGCGGCGATCGAGAAGAAGCTCACCAGCACGATCAGCGTCACGAACGGCGCGATGTTGCGCAACTGGTCGCGCAGCAGCCGGCCGATGCCGCCGCTTCCTGTCTTCAAACCCGCTTCCATTCCCCCCGCCATATCCGCTCCTCAGGCCGCCGCGAGCAACCGGTCTTTGCTGATCGCACAATCGGCGAATTCATGCGCGAGCTCGCCCTTGCGCATCACCAGCACGCGGTCGGCCAGCGAAAGCACGGTTTCAGGCTCGGTCGAGAGCACGATGACCGCCATCCCGCCTTTGGCGAGCGATTTGACGATATGCACGACGTCTTCCTTGGCGCCGACGTCCATGCCGCGCGTCGGCTCGACCAGCACCAGAACTTTGGGAGGACGCGTCAGCCATTTGGCGAGCGCGACCTTCTGCTGATTGCCGCCCGACAGCGAGCCGAGCCGCGCCTCGACGCCGGCCGGACGCACGCCGAGCCGTTCGGACTGTTCGCGCGCGGTCTTGCGCTCCGCACTGGGCTTCAGAAGAAAGCCGGATATGACATCGAGAAAGGCGATCGAGATGTTGCGGTAGATAGGCTCCTCGCGAAACAGCATCGCGCTGCGGCTTTCCGGCACGTAGCCGATTCCGGCACGTTTGCCCGCCGTCGTGTTGGCGAGGCTCACGACCTTGCCATCGATGACGAGCGCGCCGGAATCGGGCTTCAGCTTGCCAAACAGCGTGCGCGCGAGTTCGATCTGGCCGCAGCCCATGAAGCCGTAGACGCCGAGCACCTCGCCGGCGCGCGCCTCGAAACTGAGGCCGCGGTAGAACGGCGCCAGCGTCAGGTCCTTGACGCTGAGCGCGACGGGCGCGTCCGCCTTGCTGGTGAGCGCGATGTCGCTGAGATAGCTCTCCTCGAGCTCCTCGCGTCCGGCGCCGATCATGCGCTCGATGATCCAGCCTTTGTCGATCTCGGGCCCAACCAGAGCGTTGGCGACGCGTTGCCCGTTGCGGAACACTGAGACTTCGTCGGAGATCGTCAGGATGTCGTCGAGGAAATGCGAGATGAAGATCAGGCTGCGGCCGCTATCTCGGACCTTGCGCAAGACTTCGAACAGCAGGGCGATCTCTGGCGGCGAGAGCGCCGAGGTCGGTTCGTCGAGGATCACGATGCGCGCGCCGGAAAACAGCACGCGCGCCAGTTCGACGAGTTGCTGCACGCCGATCGGAAAGTCGCCGAGCCGGGCCTTTGGATCAATCGCGAGCCCGAGGTCCTTGAGTTGCTCTGCGGCGCGGCGCGCCATTTCGCTCCACGCGACGATGCCTAGACCGTTGGTTGGCTGAGAGCCAAGAAACACATTCTCCGCGACGCTGAGGTCGGGCGCGACGCTGAGTTCCTGATGCACCATGCCGATGCCCGCGGCGCGGGCGTCGCGCGTCGAGCGGAAGTGCGCCGGGAACTCCGTCGACGAACATCTCGCCGGAATCCCCGCCGTGAACGCCGGCGATGATCTTCATCAGGGTCGATTTGCCGGCGCCGTTCTCGCCGGCGATCCGTGAATGGAGCCGGGGCGCAGCGCGAAGTCGACTCCGCGCAGCGCCTGCACGCCGCCGAACGCCTTGACCATGTTTTTGAGTTCGAGGCGCGGCGGCGTCATCTCTGCAGTTCCGTCAGATCAGGAACTGCTCCTCCATCCACAGCATGCCGTCGGCGTTGGCCTTGGTGACGACCGGACCGTCGGTGACGATGTTCTTGGGGATGTTGGTTCCCGTCTTGTCGCCGTTGACCACTGCGCCGACGCCCGCCACGATCGCGCCGCCATGGATGCGGCAGGAGGGGTTGCGGACCGTCGCGTACATCGTGCCTTCCTGCACCGCCTTGATCGCCGGAGGCATCGCATCGACGCCGCCGATCTTGGTTTCGGTGCGGCCCTTGGCCTGCATCACTTTTGCAGCGGCGAGCGCCATGTCGTCGTTATGGAAGAACGCCGCGTCGATCTTGGGATATTTGGTCAGCAGCGCTTCCCAGATGCGCGCGACCTTGGTGACGTCCCAGTCGGCGGGCTGCTCGTCGAGCACCTGCACCTTGGGGAACTTCGAGATCACCGAGTGGAATCCCTTGGCGCGCCCCTGTGCGCCGGTATGGCCGAGCGCGCCCTGCGTCATCACGATCGTGCCTTCGCCGTTGATCGCATTGACGAGCGCCTGGGTCACCGAGGCGCCCATGAACTCGTTGTCGGGCGCGAGCAAGCGTGTGGACGTTGATCGTGTCGAGCGGCGCGATCAGCGTGTCCATGTCGATGACGGGAATGCCGGCGTCGATCATCTTGTTGACGGGCGCGGTCAACGTGCCGATGCCGAACGCCTGGATGGCGACGAAATCCCACTTCTGCGAAGCCATGTTGTCGATCGCGGAGCGCTGCTTGACCGCGTCGAGCTGTCCGTCGAACCAGGTCACGTCGACGTTGAACAGCGAGCCCCAATACTCGGCCGCCTGCTTGCCCTGCGCGCACCATGTCGCCTGCAGTCCGGCGTTGGAGAACGCGGCCTTCAAGGGTTTCGAAGATTTTCCGGCTTCCTTGGCGATCGCCGCCATCTGCGGCGTCATCGCCATGCCGCCCATCAGGGCTGCGGCTCCGCCCAATCCCGCCGCGCGAATAAGTTCACGGCGGCTATGCCCAATCGAGTTGGTTGCCATCTAGCGTTTCCTCCGGTTTCGCCGCAACGTTTTCCGTTTCGCGGTCGACGGACTTTTGGCGGTCCGAGCGACACTTATAGGGTCACGATAAATTCATGGCAATCGGAACGGAAGCGGACCAGACTGGGGAACAATTCGGCCTGCGACCTACTTGTAAGGTCAGGGCCCAAAGGTCCACGAGGGAGATTCGCGATGAGCAAGCACATGCCTGACGTGCCCGTTGGCAATCGCAGCAACAAGGGGCCCGGCGACCATCAGCAAGTAGCGAGCGACAGCACGCACGCCAAACATCCCGACACCCTGAATACAAGCGAGCAGGGCGACACTGCCAACATCAAGCAGAACACCACCAACAAAGGTTTCTTCAAGGGACGCCGGGTGAAATAGGAGGTGGAGACCATGGGCAACGAAAACCAATCCGCGCCACAGCAACCTGCCGACGACAAGGCGCCGGTTTCGACGCTCCGGAAAGCTTCGGACGAGTTGAAGGCGAAGATTGCAGAGGCGAAGGCGCGCAACGACATGCCGCTCGATTCGGCGCTCGGCAATCCAAAATGGGAAAAGGACGCCGCTGACGGACATCTCGATATCCCCGACGACGACGAGTAACGGGCTGCGAAAATCTTCCGGGCGCCGTGAAGTGCGCGTCGAGGTTTTATTCCGAGGTCAGCGACCTCGGCTACAGGTCGTGGCGCTCCTGTAACCGCGGTCGGCGACCGCGTGGGTCCTACCTGGTGACGTTGGCCTTTACCCGCCGCCATCTTAGGCGCTTCCGCCTTCCGCCTCCCGCCCGAGCCGGTGAACCTGTAAACAACGCCTTTTCCTTGTCCCCCTTGACGTCGCCCGAACTTGCGCTTGCTGGCTTTCCCTCCTATCTGCAGGGTCGAAACCTTGAGGGGCGTGCGCGTTGGGCGCAAGGCGCCCGTTGTTGCGTGCGGAGACCTCGGCAGGAATGGCCAAACGCGACTTCTATGAAATTCTGAGCGTGTCGAAGTCCGCTTCCGACGCCGAGCTGAAGTCCTCCTTCCGCAAGCTGGCGATGCAGTGCCATCCCGATCGCCACCCCGGCGACAAGGAAGCCGAGGCCCGTTTCAAGGAGCTCAACGAAGCCTATCAGCACCTCTCCGACCCCCAGAAGCGTGCGGCTTACGATCGGTTCGGCCATGCCGCCTTCGAGCAGGGCGGCGGCGGCGGCGAACGACGGGTTCGCCTCCTCGATGTCGGACATTTTCGACGACCTGTTCGGCGACATCATGGGCCGGCGCGGCGGCGGCGGGCGCGGCGGATCGGGCCGAGAGCGCGGCGCCGACCTCAAATACAACCTCGAAATCACGCTCGAGGACGCCTATCGCGGCAAGACCGCAAGCATCAAGATGCCGACTTCGATCGTCTGCGAAACCTGCAGCGGCTCGCGGCGCCAAGGCGGGCTCAAAGCCGGTAACCTGCAAGACCTGCGCAGGCCACGGCCGCGTGCGCGCCCAGCAGGGCTTTTTCGCCATCGAGCGCACCTGCCCGACCTGCCACGGGCGCGGCCAGATCATCGAAAACCCCTGCGACCGATGCCACGGCGCGGGCCGGGTGACGCGCGAGCGCACGCTTGTCGGTCAACGTGCCCGCCGGCGTCGAGGACGGCACGCGCATCCGGCTGACCGGCGAGGGCGAGGCGGGCCTGCGCGGCGGCGGGGCCGGCGATCTCTACATCTTCCTCTCCGTCAAGCCGCATCCGTTCTTCCAGCGCGACGGCGCCGACCTCTATTGCCGGGTGCCGATCTCGATCGTGCAGGCGGCGCTCGGCGGCGAGTTCACGGTGCGCACGCTCGACGGCGGCGACGCCAAGGTGCAAATCCCCGAGGCCACCCAATCCGGCCGCCAGCTAAAGCTGCGCGGCAAGGGCATGCCGATCCTGCGCTCGCGCGATTTCGGCGATCTCTACATCCAGGCGGTGGTCGAGACGCCGCAGAACCTCACTCGACGGCAGCGCGAGTTGCTGCTTGAATTCGAAGCGGAATCCTCGCACAAGACCCATCCCGAAAGCGCCGGCTTCTTCGCCAAGATGAAGGAATTCTTCGAGGGTCTGGGCTAGGCCGGCGGGCGCGGAGACGATCAATGCAGTTTCGGTCGCCGAAGTCGCGCCTGGGCCCCGCACGCGGGCGCAACGAACCGCTGCTCGGCGACGAAACCGCGTTCCTGCGCAAGCTGATCGAAAACCCGCGCCTGACCGGCGCTGTCGCGCCTTCGGGACCGCATCTCGCGCGCGCCATGGCGAGGGCGACGTCGGCGGGCGCTGCGCGACGGGCTGGTCATCGAACTCGGGCCTGGCACCGGCCCGGTCACCAAGGCGCTGATCGAGCAGGGGGTGGCGCGCGATCGGCTCGTGCTGGTCGAATACGACGCCGAGCTTCTGCCGCATGCTCGCCCAGCGCTTCGCGCCGGCCCGCGTCGTGCAGGGCGACGCCTACGATCTCCCGAGCCACGCTGGCCGAATTCGCCGGCCGCCGGATCGCCGCGATCGTCTCCAGCCTGCCGTTGCTCAACCAGCCGCCGCCGTTGCGCGAGCAAGCTGATCGAGGACGCGTTCGCGCTGATGGGACCGCAGGGCCTGTTCGTGCAATTCACCTATGGGCTCAAATCGCCGATCCCCAAGTCCGATCTGCGTCAACCGCTATTCCGGCCATTGCTCGGCGCCGATCTGGCGCAACCTGCCGCCGGCGCGGGTGTGGAGCTATCGCGCCGACGCCAGCGGCTTCGTCGCCGAGCCCGGCATTGGCAGGCTGCGGGACGAGCGCCGACCGGCTAGGGCGGCGCTGGCGGGAGAACTGGATCGAGAGGAAAGGCGAGGCGCAGCAGATGCTGCGCCGCCAGCGCGCCCGCATGCGCGCAGTCCTCGACCGGGAGGCGCGCCGCGCGTTCTCTGCCGACCGGCTGAAAAGCAGACGCCCGGCGGCAGCGCGACGCGGCGCCGGAGGGGAAGTCATGATCGAACCCCGCGACCGCCTGATCGTCGCGCTGGACGCCGATAGCGTCGCCGAGCGCAAGGCGTTGGGTCGAGCAACTGGGCGACGGCGTGGCAATTTCTACAAGATCGGCATGGAACTCATCTATGGCGGCGGCGGCCTTGCCATTGCAGCCGAGCTGATCGGCGCCGGCAAGCAGGTATTCATCGACCTCAAGCTGCATGACATTCCGAACACGGTCGAGCGCGCGACCCGGCAGATCGCGGCGCTTGGCGCGCGCTTCCTCACCGTCCATGCCTATCCGCAGACGATGCGCGCGGCGCTCGCCGGCGCGAGCGGGTCGTCTCTGAAGATTCTCGGCGTTTCGGTGCTGACCTCGAGCGACGACAGCGACCTCGCCGAAGCGGGCTACGCGCTCAACGTGAGCGATCTGGTGGAGCGTCGAGCGCGCCAGGCGGCCGAGATCGGCATCGGCGGGCTCGTCTGCAGCGCTGCTGAAGTCGGTAGGCTGCGGGCGTTCGTGCCCTCCGCTTTCGCCCTCGTCACCCCCGGGATCCGTCCCGCCGGCGGCGAGGCGGGCGACCAGAAGCGCGTCGCAACTCCCGAGGCGGCGATCCGCGACGGCGCTGACTACCTGGTCGTGGGTCGTCCGGTGACGGCCGCCGCCGATCCGCGCGCCGCGGCCGATGCTATCGTCGCCGAGATCGCCGCTGCCGGGCGCTGACGCCGCGACTTCAGACTTTCGGGTGGGGACACGCGAAACTGCCCGCGCAAGCGCTGTCCACCATCCCAAACCCATGGATGACTACGCCTGCGGCGAATAACGGCAGGACGAGGATAGCCGTTCTCAGCCAGGTCGCGTTCGCAAACATCAGGCCGACCGCCCCCGCGTAGAAAGTGAGCGGGAGCGCCGCCAGGCCCCACGCGACCTCGATCAGATAGGGGTTTGCCGTCGAGCCCGGCGCATCGAAAAGGAAGCCGATCGAGAACGCCATCAGCGAGGTCAGCATCCCAAGGCTGGCCCAGAGCGCGACGAGAGCTAGCCTCCAGGGGGACCTCGGCCTTTGCAAGTGCGTCCGACCCTTCTGCGAAATCGGGCCGCTGCGGCAACCCCCCGGAATCGACCTAAACGCACTGCGGTCCCGCGCGCAATCGCCGCCTGCCGGCATGGGTAATTGTCGCTGAGTTTGGGGTGTTGCAATCTCTTCGCACATGGGCCATAAGCCCGTCGTCGGCGGCGTCGACACGGATGCGGGTGTAGCTCAGGGGTAGAGCACAACCTTGCCAAGGTTGGGGTCGAGGGTTCGAATCCCTTCGCCCGCTCCAAATTTTCTCGATGAAATCGATGAGTTGCAAAACACCGCCAGGAGGCGGTGTTTTTCGTTGGCAAGGGCCTTGGTGGCGCCTGCAAGAAAAGGCCGCGCAGCCGCCTTTTTCATCTCAAATCAGTTTTTCAGAGTGACGCGGTTAAGGCCGCTAGCGGGTTCGCCTCGCCGGTTGTCCGATATCGCGCGAAACCTAGGCCGGCAAAGCCTAGCAGCAGCATCGCCCATGTAGACGGTCGAACGACTTGGCGGCAAACAAAGGCAATGGGCGATATCGTTTCTTCCGTGACATGCCGCGATCGCCGGTCGCTTCGACGGGCTGAGTGGGTGCTCGCGGCAGCTCCGGACGCCAAGGATTTCAAGACCTTCAAACAAAGTTGTCTTCCCAGCAATGCAGAGTTGATGCTCGGTGCGTCAGACTAGGGTCGTCTTTCGCTCGCCAGGTGTCTTGCTTCGACTCCACAGGGAAGGATCTCAGCCGTGAAAAGAGTTTTCGCTATTTTCTTCGCTTGCTTCGCTGGCGTGTCGACCGCCAGCGCGGACCAGATTGTCCAGGAGATGTATCGCGATTTGATCAGACCGCACGGCCGACCTCGCAGCGCGGCAGTCTCGCAAGCGGCGCTCGACTATTGCTACGGCCAGACCGGCGATATTCGAGGCCTTGCCGATACACCTGCTTTCAAGAAATGCATGCTCACACGGGGCTATCGTTGGACTAGGACGAGAGTGACAGGCCCCGCCGCTCCGGATAATTCGCTTCCTGACATGTGCGTGACCGCCGGACCGCCATGCACGCCGTAGTCTCACCGCGCGCCGCCTCCCTCCGCTGTCCATTTTTTTTTTTTTTTTTTTTTTTTTTTTTAATCTCCGCTGCCCATTTGTCGTTAACTTCAGCACTTGCCGCAAGGCGGCGCCGACGAGCGACGTTGCGAAGCAAAAAACCGGAGAAGCGAACTTCGCGGGTTCTGTCCAATGGCCGCCTGAAATGTTTACTGACGCCGCCTGAACAGGGCTCTTGCGCGATGCGCGGTAACCGGCAAAGCCAGCGGCCGCGAAGCCGATTGATATCAGGGCCCAGGTTGATGGCTCAGGGACCGCCGTAACCGACAGATCGACGACCGACGCGGCCTCGGATGCACCGTCCGGACTTGCCTGGTCCCAGACGTCAAGCATGATGTAGAGGCCCTCAAACGAAAAGATGTTCTCGTCCGCGCCATTGTTGACGCCGACCCAAAGCAGGCCGTTCTGCGATAGGCTGGGCGACCCATCAAACAAGGCGCCGTCGTAGGTCAAGAACCCATCTGGGCTGTCTGAGACAGACAGGGGTGTTGGATTCGCAACATAGGCGTAATTCTGGTCAGCGAAATTTGGGTCAGTGATGGTCGTTCCAGTAGCCGCGGTGATGTTATAATGGCCCGGCGACAGTTCCGTCCCGAAAAGGGTCGCCGATCCCGAAAACCCGGGCTCGCCGTCGCCGCCTAGCGCGGATTGATCCGCAGCGCTCGCAAATGATAGCTCGAACGTGGTCGCGTGCGCCGCCGCCGCTCCCAATAGAAACAGGGCGAACCCAAACCCCAGAGTTCCTTTCATTATCTTCTCCTGTCGGCTTCGCCTTTGCGTACGGCAGAGCGGTCACAGAGTATACGTGCGGAATTTTCCCGCAAGACGGTTGAGTAGGGACTGCGTCAGCAAACTGAAAATCAGTCTGCGCAGTTACGCATCCGCCTTCGCCGGCTGAGCCCCCTCGCTTCGCTTGTTCGCGGCGTGGTGATTGAGAAGCCCAAGAGCGGTGTTGGCGAGCGCAAGGTGGGAGAACGCTTGCGGAAAGTTGCCAACCAACGCTTTGACGCGCGGGTCGTATTCCTCGGACAACAGCCCGACGTCGTTGCGCAGCGCCAACAGAGATTCGAACATCGCCTCGGCTTCGTCGTCGCGGCCGAGCAGCGAGTAGGTGTCGGCGAGCCAGAACGAGCATGGCAGAAACGCCCCCTCTCCGGGAGGAAGACCGTCGGCGCCGCTTTCTGTGCGGTAACGAAGCACGAAGCCGCCCGCTTTCAGTTCCCGCTCGATGGCGGCGACGGTGCCGCGCACCCTTGGATCGTCAGGCGGGAGAAAGCCGACGACGGGAATCAGCAACAAACTCGCATCCAATTCCGTGTCGCCGTAGCTCTGCGTAAAGCTGTTCTTGCTCGCGTTGAACCCGCGTTCGCAGACGTCCGCATGGATCGCGTCGCGAACCTGGCGCCAGCGTTCCAAGCGGTCCCGGAAGATCGTATCGCTCGATGTCCTGCACCACGCGGTCGAATGCGACCCATGCCATGACCTTCGAATGGACGAAATGTCGCCGCGGGCCGCGCACCTCCCAGATGCCATCGTCGGGTTCGCGCCAGATCTTTTCGAGGTGCTCGATCATGGTGACCTGCAGGTCCCATGCCGAAGTCGGCGCCGCCAAGCCGCTGGAGCGCGCCACGTGCAGCGCGTCCATCACCTCGCCGTAGACATCGAGCTGCAATTGATTGGAGGCCGCGTTGCCGATCCGAACCGGGCTTGCGCCCTCGGTAGCCAGGCAACCAATGCACCTGCCATTCGAGCAGATGGCGTTCGCCGCGCACCCCGTACATGATCTGCAATTCGTCGGCGTTGCCCGCGATGCTGCGGTGCAGCCAGTCTCGCCAGGCTTGCGCCTCGTCAAAATATCCGCCGCCCATCAAGGCCATCAACGTCAGCGTCGCGTCACGCAGCCAGCAATAGCGATAATCCCAGTTACGAGCGCCCCCGAGCTGTTCGGGCAGCGATGTCGTCGGCGCCGCGACGATGCCGCCTGTGGGCTGATAAGTCAGCGCCTTTAGCACGATCAGCGAGCGGAGCACCGCATCCTCCCACGGCCCGTCGTACTTGCAGCGGCCCGACCATTCCCGCCATTTGCCTTCGGTTGCGGCCAACTCGGCGTCGCCATCTAGCGGCTCGGGAGGGGCCAGATGCGAGGGGCCGTGGCTCATGACAAAGGTCACGGCATCCCCGGCCCTGACATCAAACAAAGCTATGGTTGAAAGGTCGCGCCCCGTCAGTTCGATCGGACCTCGAACCGTTACCAGATCAGGCCCCGCGATGGCGACGATGCCATTTCCATTCTCTTCCCGGGTAACCCATGGCGTCGAAGCGCCGTAGCCGAATCGAAGCTTCAGATGAAGCCGCATAGGCACGCGCCCGCGCCGGCCCTCTATGCGACGGATGACGTGAGAGCCCGCCAGATCCAAGCGGCATCGCATCGATCAATGCGACCTCGCCATCAGGCGTCGTAAAAACGGTTTCCAGAACCAGCGTTCCGTCGCGATAGGAACGCGAAACCTCCGGCGCCGCGTGTTGCGGCGCGATCAGCCAGCTTCCGTGTTCCGAGCCGCCAAGCAGTGCGGCAAAACAGGCCGGCGCGTCGAAACGCGGCAGGCAAAGCCAGTCAATCGCTCCGTCCCGCCCCACGAGCGCAGCGGTCCTACAATCGCCAATGATGGCATAGTCTGCGATCGCCAGCGGCTTTTCGCGCACGGGCAAATCCTGATTAGCCATGTAGGCGCCGCCTCGTGAAAGTGGAGATCTCGCTGCCAGTCCGATTCGTTGACATCAATGAATAGCGGACCGCACAGCTTGACGGCGGTCCGCATCCTTGGCTCAACGATACCCGAGATAAATTCGCAAGAATACGGGTTACAAGGACACGCGCGCGTGTTCCCGAAGGCCCGATTGGTCGCCAGTCAACTTGGCCTTCGCGTACTTCAAAGCGAAGCTCACCGGGTTGCCGCCGGCATGGCCCCAATATTCCGCCTGCCCGGGCTCAAAACGCAGCAGCACAGCCGCAGGGTCGTCTGAGCCGCGAGGAAAATACATGTCCGCGCCGCCGCCCCATAGGCTTTTCAGTTTATCGCGGTCATCGACCACGGACACCGTACCGGTCATCACTAGATGCTCGCCATTTTCGCCGCCCGAAAACGATAGCAGCGCATCGGCATCTTGCTTCACCTCCGCAATTTTCGGCGAGTTGCGATTGGTTATGAACCAAATGGCGTCCCAATCATCGGGAATCAACGCATACATCGGACGCGCGCTCAAGCCCTCGCCATCATGCAGCGCCAGCATTCCCACTCGAATGGATTCTGCAAGCCTCCACACTTTTTCCGCGGATTTGTCGTTCTGGTCTTCTGTCATGGCGAGACTCCATAAGTGACGGTCATTTAAAACAAACGGGCGCGGGATGGCCGAGTTCCCGCGCCACGGGCCGCTCTATTTGCGGAGCGGCGCCGTCGGTGTCGAACGAGGCGCGCTGGAGGGTTTAGCGGGCGATTGGGCGACAGACTTATCCGCGGAATAGTCTTCTACCTCGCCGGCGTAGGGTTGCTTGAGTTCGCGCTCCACACCTGGGCTTCCCGACACTTCGCGGCCGAACTGGCGCGCCCGGCGAGCTTTCCGATCCTCAGCCTCTGGTTCCTTGGCCATCGCAATCCCCATCTCACCCGCGTGCGAGATAACCGAGTTGGGAACGCCAAGGTTCCGTAGGGAGCCCTGACCAATCCGGAACCATTGCCCGCGCCGATTGTATTCCCTGCAGCGTACGCTCCGCGATTCACGTGAGAGGGACATTATGAGTATCAACAACAATCTGCCTGACGAACCGCCCCGCGATCCCAAACCGGAGGTGCCCCCGCCCATTCCGGAGCGCGCTCCGCCTGATCCGGTTAACGTGCCTGTTCGCGGACCGGACGTGATCTTTCCTGGCCAAGGCGAGCCAATAGGCATTCCCACCGGTCCGGGCCCCGAAATACCCAGTGCGCCACCGCCCCCGGAAATCGTCTAGTCGACCAGACTTGCACCGATTGCCTTACCTCCGGGCGTGTCGCAGCGCATCGCGACCCGCCCGGATCACGGCATCAACCGTGATGTCGAACTTCTTGTAGACGTCGCCGATCTTTCCCGACGCGCCGAATTCGTGCATGCCGACGAAGCGGCCTTCAAAGCCGAGATAGCGGTCCCAGGACTGTTCGACGCCGGCTTCCACCGCCACGCGCGCCGAGCCCTCGCCCAGCACCGCGGCCTTGTAAGCGGCATCCTGCTGCTCGAACAACTAGCGGCAGGGCATCGATACGACCGCGGTCGGCACGCCCTCCTTCTGCAGCGTCTCGCGCGCCTGCACGGCGAGGTGCAGTTCCGAACCCGTGCCGATCAGCGTAAGCTGGCGCTCGCCGCCCTCGGCCTCCAGCAAGACATAGCCGCCCTTCGCGCTACAGATTTTCGCCGCCCGGCTCGCGCCGCAGCAACGGCATCGGCTGGCGCGAAAGCGCAATCAGCGCGGCTTGCCGCGGCATGGCGAGGATCTGCTCCCAGCACTCCGCGGTCTCGATCGGGTCGCCCGGCCGATAAACCGCCAGCTGCGGAATCGCTCGCAGCGCGGCCAGATGCTCGATCGGCTGATGCGTCGGCCCATCTTCACCAAGCCCGATCGAATCGTGCGTCATCACGAAAATCGTTCGTATCCCATCATCGCCGCCAGCCGGATCGCGGGACGGCAATAATCGGAGAAGGTCAGGAACGTGCCGCCGTAGGGGATGAGGCCGCCATGCAGGGCGATCCCGTTCATCGCCGCGGCCATGCCATGCTCGCGCACGCCATAGTGGACATAGGAGCCCTTGTATTCGCCCGGGCGGATCTCGATCTGATCCTTCGCCTTGGTGTTGTTTGACGGCGTGAGATCCGCGGAACCGCCGAGCATCTCCGGGATCGCGTCGAACAATTGCTTCAGCACCGCGCCGCTGGCCTGCCGGGTCGCGATATCCTTGCCGCCTCTCGAGGAATTCCTTGCGCGCCGCGGCGATCGCCGTGCGCCAGCCCTCGGGAAGATCGCCCTTCATGCGTCGCTCGAAATCGCTTGCGCAGTTCGTCCGGCGCCGCCGCAAGTCGCTCTGCCCACGCCGATCGCAACGATCGGCCCTTGGCGCCGATCCCGCGCCACGCCGCCAACAGCGCCTCGGGAATGACGAACGGCGGCGCGGTCCAGTTCAGCAATTTCCGGGCGCCGGCGATTTCCTCGACGCCGGGAGCGTCGCTGTGCGCCTTTTGCGTCCCCGCTTTGGTCGGCAGGCCGAACCCGATGATCGTCCGGCAGGAGATCATCGTAGGTCGGTCGGACGCTTCGCGCGCGGTGCGGATCGCCTCGCGGATCGCAACCGTGTCGTGACCGTCGACTCTCCAGCACCTGCCAATGCGCCGCGCGGAAACGCGCCGTCTGGTCGTCCGATACCGCCAGTCTGGGTAGGGCCGTCGATGGAGATCGAATTGTTGTCGAAGAAGGCGATCAGCTTCTCGAGCTTCAGGTGCCCGGCCAGCGAGATCGCTTCGTGGCTGATCCCCTCCATCAGGCAGCCGTCGCCCATGAATACATAGGTATAGTGATCAACCAGCTCGTCGCCGAAATTGGCGTTCAGGATTCGCTCGGCGAGCGCCATGCCGACGGAGTTCGCGAGGCCCTGGCCGAGCGGTCCGGTGGTGGTCTCGATGCCCTCGGCATGGTTATATTCGGGATGCCCTGCAGTCTTGCTGTCTATCTGACGAAACCGCTTGATCTCGTCGATCGTCATGTCCTGATAGCCGGTCAGGTAAAGCAGCGAGTACAGCAACATGGAGCCGTGACCGTTGGAAATGATGAAACGGTCTCGGTCGGGCCAGTGCGGATCCTGTGGGTCGAAACGCATAAAATCCGAAAACAGCACGGTCGCGATGTCGGCCATCCCCATCGGCATGCCCGGGTGGCCGCTGTTTGCCTGCTGCACCGCGTCCATCGTCAGTGCGCGTATGCAGTTCGCCATCTCGCGCAAGTGCGGATCGCGCGCGGGCGGAAGCGGCTTCACGCCGTCGGCATTGGTGTCGGACACGGCTGTTCACTCCCGAAAATGCGCTGGTAATCCGATGAATAACGTTCGCGGCGGATAAAAGTTCAGGGCGGCGGCGCGACTTCTCACGCGCTCCGCCTTCGCAACGGTCGCAAACTGTGGAGGAGAACGCGATAGGCCTCAAGGCGGTTCCTCGAGGCGCGCGCGCAAAAATCATACATAATGGGAACCAAATAAGGCCAGACCGAGTTTGACCTTCGTATTGGCCGACGGAGCTGACCGTCGAAATCTGGAGACAAATCCACCATGCCCGGCAATCTCATTTATTACGCTCTCGTTTTGATCGTCGTCGCCATCGTGGCCGCGCTGCTGGGTTTCGGCGGCGTCGCCGGAACCGCGTTGAGCGGCGCCCATCTGCTGATCGGCCTTGCGGTCATCGTTCTGGTCGTAGGACTGCTGTTTGCAGTTATGCGAAGGGCGTAGTCCGTCTATCATTCGGCCTATCAAAAATGCCCGCGTTCGCGCGGGCATTTGCTTGTCATAATGTGCAGTTCATCCGCATCAACAAACTCTGCAACGTTCGGCGCCTGGGCGGACGCGTCGCCGGCCCTCATCCGGCGCTTCGCGCCACCTTCTCCCGCAAGCGGGCGAAGGGTATCGACCCCTCTCCTCGCTTGCGGGAGAGCGCTGGGGTGAGGGCGTTTCCGGTTGAGCGCGTCTTTCTCTAATGTCCCGCAGGCCGTTTGGCGAGATCGACGCGCCGCAGCAGGAACGAAACCGGGATCATCACGGCGGCTAGGACGCCGATCATCGCGAAGACGTCGATGTAGGCCAGATACATCGATTGATTGGCGAGAGTCTTTCCCACCCACCCGACGGCCTGGCTTTGCGAGTCGACGGCAGAGGCGCCATGCGCCTTGAAATATGCGCCCGCTTGTTGAAGCGTATCTCGGTAGGCGTACGACGAAGACGTCAGATGCTCGGCGAGGCGCGACTGATGGAATTGCGCGCGGCGCGCCAATAGCGTCTGCGTCGCGGAGACGCCAATGCTGCCGCCGAGGTTGCGCGCCACATTGATGAGGGCCGAAGCCTGCCCCGATTTCTCCGGCGGAAGGCCGACATAGGAATTGCTCGTCACGGTCAGGAACAGAAACGGCAGCGCCGCCATCTGCAGGGCGCGCGCGCCAGGCAAACCAGCGAAAATCGGCGTCCGGCGACAGCGTCGTGAAATGCCACATCGAAAGCGCAATCGCCAGCATGGCGCCAGCCAGCATCAGGCGCGGCTGCAAGAACGCGCTGACGCGTCCCGCGACAACCATCATGCCGAATGCCGCAAGGCCTCCCGGCATCAAGGCCAACCCGGCGAGCGTAGCCGTGTAACCGTAGTTCTCCTGCAGAAGCTGCGGGACGAATTGCGTCGAGCTGAACAGGATCATGCCGACGGCGAGCATCACGATCCAGGAGGCGCCAAACTGCCGGCGCCCCAGCAACCGTATCTCGACGATCGGGTCGCGCCGCGTCAGCTCCCAGGGCACAAACGCCGCCAGAGACAAGCCCGACAGGACGGCGAAAAACGTGATGAAGTTGGAGCTGAACCAATCATCCTCCTGGCCCTTGTCCAGCACAATCTCGAGGCAGCCGAGAAACAGCGCCACCAGAACGAAGCCGACCCAGTCGACTTTCGCGCGCGACTTCCGCATCTCCTTGCGCTCTTCGACCAGCGCTTTGGGCTCCTCGACGAACAGATGCACGAGCGCAAGCGAGGCGAGGCCAACGGGCACATTAAGAAAGAAGATCCAATGCCAGGAGACATTGTCGGTGATCCAGCCGCCGATCGTCGGGCCGAGCGCGGGCGCGACGATCACGGCGACGCCATAGAGCGCGAACGCCTGCGTACGCTTGCTGGGCGGGAAGGAATCCGCCAGCATCGATTGCTCGCTGGGCGCCAGTCCTCCGCCGCCGAGGCCTTGGAAAACGCGCGCCACGATGAGCACGATCAGATTCGGCGCGAACCCGCAGACCAGCGAGCTGGCTGTAAACAGCGCGACCGAGAACATGTAGAAATTCTTGCGGCCGAAGTAGTTCGAGAGCCAGCCGCTGACCGGCAGGATCACCGCGTTCGCGACCAGATAACTCGTCAGCACCCAGGTCGTCTCGTCGATGCTCGTGGCGAGCGAGCCGGCGATGTGAACGAGCGCCACGTTGGCGATCGAGGTGTCGAGCACCTCCATGAAGGTGGCGATCGAGAGAATGCCGGCGATCAACCAGGGATTTCGGCGGCCCGCCGCGGATCGCGCGTTCGACCAGCCGGCGTCCGCTGCCGAACCGCTCATCTGACCTTGACCGAGGGGACGACCGACATGCCCGGGCCGAGCTGCACATCGGGCGGCTTGTCGAACACGATCTTCACCGGGACGCGCTGCACCACCTTTACGTAATTGCCGGTGGCGTTCTCGGCGGGCAGCAGGCTGAAGGCCGTGCCGCTACCCGCCTGAACGCTGTCCACATGGCCTGGAAAAGTGCGGCCGACCGCGTCGATCTCAATGTCCACGCTCTGCCCTGGCCGCATGTCGGCGAGCTGCGTCTCCTTGAAATTCGCGGTCACCCAGAGGCGGGTCGGAACCAGCGTCATCAACGCCTGACCGGGACTCGCGTAGGCGCCGACTGCGCCGGTCGAGCCGCGTGACGCGCCCCTCCTCGGGCGCGCGCAAGATCACGCGGGAGACGTTAGCTGCGGCCTGCTCGCCCTGAGCCCGCGCCAGTTGCTCCTGCGCCTCGCCGTTGGCCTGCTGCGCCCGCAACACGCCGAGCTGCGCCATCGCGCCGTCGTGCGCCGGCGACGGCGGCGTCCAGAGCGGCTTGCTTCTGCTGCAGGTCGGAGGCGGCTTGCTGCGCGCGCTGGACGGTGCCAGCGCCCTCCTGAACAAGATTTTGATAGCGGGCGTTCTCGTCCTTCGAAAAATTGAGCGCGGCCTGAGCTTCGGTCACCTGCTTCGTCGCCTGCTCGATGGTCGACTTGCTGGGCTTTGAGCTGGGCAACAACGATCTGAACGTTGGCCTGCGCCTGCTGCAACTGCGCCGCGGCCTGGTCCTGCGCGGCTTTGTAATCGCGGTCGTCGATCCTGGCCAGAATGTCGCCGGCGTGGACCAGTTGGTTGTCAGTAACCGGCACTTCGACGATCGCGCCCATGACCAGCGCGCTGATCGGCACGGGCCGACTGTCGATAAAGGCGTCGTCTGTCGACTCGAAGTGGCGCGCCTGCAGCCACCAGAGAACGCCCGCAACGATGGCGGCGATGACTGCGATCGCGATGGCGATCGCTACGATCGGATGGACCTCAGCCAGCCCTTGGAATTTGCATCCGCGGGAGCTTCACTGTCGGCGCCGGGTTGCGGCTTCGTTGCTTCTGAAGCGGGATTCGATGAAGGAGGCGATGGCGCCTCTTCGCGGAGCGCATGCGCATCTGGCGACTGCGTCTGCGGCGCCGCGGGGGGTTCGATCTCGGAGACATGATCGTTCATCGGATTGCCCGCAGCTTGCAGTCGGCCCTACGTTCCAGATTGAGGCGATCGCCAGCTGGCCGGGATCACGCGGAAAGGGTCTTTTCGAGACGTATCGGCAGATCTCGGATCCTGACGCCGGTCGCGTGGTAGACCGCGTTCGCGACCGCCGCGTTCGTGCCAACGTTGCCGAGCTCGCCAAGCCCTTTGATGCCCAGCGGATTGACCTTGCTGTCCTCTTCGGGAAGCAGGATGACTTCGACCTGATCGATGTCTGCGTTGACGGGGATCATATATTCGGCGAGGTCGGTGTTGGTGTATCTGGCGGCGTGCTCGTCAATCTCCGTCGCCTCATGCAGGGCCGACGAGATGCCCCAGATCAATCCGCCCATCAGCTGACTTCGCGCGGTGCGCTCGTTGATGATCCGCCCCGCTGCGAAGGCGCCGACGATGCGCGGCGTGCGGATCTCTCGCGTCAACTTATGAACGCGAACTTCGACGAATTCTGCGCCGAATGCGAAGGCGATCCGATCCTTGAGCTTGGCGCCGCCGATCAGCGCCTGCTCGCCCTTGTAAAGTTTCTGGAGGCCGTCCGGCTTGCTGCCCTGCGGCAGGTTCTCGGCATAGGCCTCGATGGCGCCGCCCGACAGACGCCTGACGGCCGCTGCGAGCGCCTCCGTCTTACCGTCGGCAGCGACGAGCGCTCCATCTTTGAAGTTGATCGTGTCCGGCGCCTTGCCAGCCAGCGCGCCGTCTCCGCTTGAAGTGCTCGCTGCGATGATGCGGGCGCGAATGTCCTCACAGGCCTTGGCGACGACGTTGCAGACGCTGGCGGTGGAGTTGGAGCCGCCGGCGACCGGGGCGGGCGGCAATTCGGTGTCGCCGAGTTCGACGGTCACCTTTTCAATCGGAACGCCGAGCGCTTCGGCGGCGACCATGGCGATGACGGTGTAGGCGCCGTTGCCAATTTCGTGCCCTGCTGTTTGGACTCTGACCTGCCCGTCGGCTGTCAGCGACACTCTCGCCGTCGCCGGAGCGATCTGGGATGGATACATGGTCGCCGCGCACCCCCATCCGACAAGCCAATCGCCGTCGGTCATCGAGCCGGGCTCAGCGGACCGGCGCGACCAACCAAACTTCGCGGCGGCCGCGTCGAAACAGGGCATCAGGGACCGGCTTGTGTACGGCAAGCCCTTGATAGGCTCCTTCTGGGTGTCGTTGACGCGCCTGAGTTCGACCGGGTCCATCTTCAGGGCGACGGCCAGCTCGTCCATCGCGCTTTCGAGGCCGAAAAGGTAAGGCAGTTCCGCCGGCGCGCGCATGAAGCCCGGCGTCGCGCGGTCGGCGTGAACAATCCAGACTTTCGAGCTTATGTTCGGCGAGTCGTACAGACGCGTAGTCGCGTCGGTCCCGGCGACCATATAATTGTCAGGTCGGCTCGTGACCTCCCAGCCTTCGTGGGTCAACGATCGGAGTTTGCCGTCGCGAGAGGCGCCCAATCGCACCCGTTGGCGCGTTTCAGCCCGATAAGTGGCAATCGTAAAGCCGTCGCGGCGGGTCGCCTCGAGCTTCACCGGCCGCTGCAAGCGCTTTGCCGCAAACGCTATCAGCGCTGTCCGATGGGTGAGGGCCCCGCGCGAGCCAAAGGCGCCGCCGATGAAGGGGGAAATGACCCGAATTTTCTCGGCGGGAATGCCGAGCTGCTCTGCAAGGCCGAACTTAAATCCAGTCACGTTTTGCGACGATTCCCAGACCGTCAGCTGATCGCCGCGCCAAGCGCACAGCGTCGTGAATAACTCGATCGGATTATGATGTTGGGTGGGCGTGCTGTAGCGCTGCTCCACTTTTACATCCGCCGAATTGTAGGCGGCATCGGCGTCGCCAATTTCGGGGTCAGTGTGCTCAGCGGAAACGTCCTTGCCCGCAGCGGTCTCGGCGCCGGGGCTGTCAAATGTCGCGGTTGCGGGTTCGGGCTTGTAGTCGAGCCTCACTGCCCGCGCGCCCTCCTGCGCCGCCTCGAATGTTTCGGCGACGACGATCCCGACGATCTCGCCGCTATGCATGACCCGGTCAGACGCCAGGGGCTGGATAGTGGAACTGAGATAGCCGCCCTTTGAAAAATATGTGCCGGCCTTCACCGCGCCTTCGACATCGCGATAGGTGATCACCTGGAGGACGCCGGGAATCGCCTTCGCCTCCTCCGCGTGTATCGCGACGATGGTCCCGCGCGCAATCGTGCTGGTGACCAGACAGGCGTGCGCTACATTGGCGGCGGACATGTCCGCCCCATAGCGCGCCTCGCCTGTCACCTTCTGACGGGCGTCCTTGCGCTCCAGGGGTGCGCCCAATTGGACCATAGCAGAAGCCATCTCATACCCTCATTTCGGCGGCCTGCGCGAGCGCTCTGACGAGCGTCTGCTTGCCGAGCTCAATCTTGAAGCGATTGCCGTCGCGGGACTTTGCGCCCGCAAAAGCCGCCGCGGCGCTGGCTGCAAAGCTTTCTGGTGACGCGGGCTTGCCGACAAGTTGCGCTTCTGCTTCGCGAGCGCGCCAAGGCTTCGTAGCTACGCCCCCAAGCGCGATGCGCGCCTCCCTGATTGCGCCGCCCTCGATGTCCAGCGCGACAGCGGCGGAGGCGAGGGCGAATTCGTAGGATTGTCGATCGCGGATCTTCAAATACAGCGAGCGTTTGGTCCATGCGGCCGTCGGAATGCGAAACGCTTCTATGAGTTCGCCGGGACGCAGGTTTGTTTCGATTTCGGGATGGTCTCCCGGCTCGCGGTGCAGAGCATCGAACTTGAAGCTTCGTCGCCCAGCCGCGCCGACGACGTCGACGGACGCGTCGAGCGCAATCAGCGCCTGCGCAAAATCGCCGGGATAGGTCGCGATGCAGGCGTCGCTGGCGCCGAGCACGGCATGCTTGCGATTGACGCCTTCCAGCGCGGCGCATCCGCTGCCTGGATTGCGCTTGTTGCAGTGAGCGAACGCCACGTCCCGGAAATATTCGCAACGCGTTCGCTGCAGAACGTTGCCGCCGAGCGTCGCCATGTTGCGCAATTGCGGACTGGCCGCTAGCTGCAAGCTCTGCGCGATGACGGGAAAGTTTGCGAGCACGAGCGGGTGCGACTTCGGCTTCCGCCATCCGCGTCCCCGCGCCCAACCGAAGCGAGTCGCCATCCAGGGAAATGTCGACGGGCTTGGTCTGCAGGCCGTTGATGTCAACCAACGTCGTTGGACGCTCGACGTCGAGCTTCATCAGATCGAGCAACGTTGTGCCGCCCGCAAGATATGCGGCCGACGGGATATGCGCGCGCACCGCCGCCGCGATGGTTTCCGGCCGCTCGAAGCGAAACGCCAACATCAGCCGGCTCCTTTGACTGAAGGTTCCGCCAGCGCGGTCTTGGCTTGCCGAATGGCCGCGACGATGTTGGGATAGGCGGCGCATCGGCACAGATTGCCGCTCATGTATTCGCGAATATCGGCATCTGTTCCGGCGTGCCCTTCACGGATGCACGCCACGGCGGACATGATCTGCCCCGGCGTGCAATAACCGCACTGCAGCGCGTCGTGATCGACGAACGCCTGCTGCATCGGGTGGAGCGCGCCTTGGTCTCCGGCTAGGCCCTCGATCGTCGTCACGGGCTCGCGCACCGCTACGGCGAGTGTCAGGCACGACAATACGCGCCGGCCTCCAACGTGCACCGTGCAGGCGCCGCATTGGCCATGGTCGCAACCCTTCTTGGTCCCGGTCAGGTTCAGAGAGGTGCGGAGCGCGTCGAGCAAAGAGGTTCTGACATCGACGTTGAGGCGTCGGACGGCGCCATTCACCTCTAGCGTAATCGCCATATCTGTATTCGAGGCTGTATCTGGCGGCGCTTCGGCGCGGGCCGAGCCTTCGTTCCAGGCCGGCATGGCGACGGTCATTGCCGAGGCTCCCAGAAACGCTCGTCTATTCATGCCTGGCCCGAGTTCCGTCATTTAGACCTCCATGCGAGGCGCAGGCGCCTCGCTTCGGTACAGGTCGGTTAACGGATAGTGGCAAGCAAAGGTTCCCCGCGCAGAGCTGCGGGCAGCGCCGTGCAGGAAAGACGGGGTCGTTCTTACAAAGTGGTCGCGATCAACCCGACGATCGTCAGCGCCCATGACGCCAGTCGCGAGCCAACCGATAACCAGAAGCCCGCGGGGCAATGTGAACTCGCCCATGACGTCGCGCCGCATCGTCATCAGCATCATCATCGCCATGATCGGCGCCGCCGCCACGCCGTTGATGACGGCGCTCCAGAACAGCGCCTTGATCGGATCGATCGGCGTGAAATTCATCAGCGGCGCCGATCAGCGTCGCGACGGCGATCGCGCCATAGAACGCTTTCGCCTGCTTGGCCTTGCGCGCCAGCCCGACCGGCCAGCCGGCGCGCTTCGCCGAGCGCGTAGGCGGCGGACCCGGCGAGCACGGGCAGAGCCAGCAGGCCTGTGCCGATGATGCCGGCGGCGAACACGGCGAAGGCAAAATTGCCGGCGATCGGCCGCAGCGCCTCGGCGGCCTGGCTCGACGTCTGGATGTCGGTGACGCCGTGGGCGTTCAGCGTCGCCGCCGTCGTGATGATGATGAACAGGGCGATCAGATTCGAGAAGCCCATGCCGAGATAGGTGTCGATCCGGATGCGGCTCATCTCCGCCGGCGCCTGTTCCGGGGCGCGCTTCAGCGGCTTGGCCTCAGGGTTTTGCCTGCTCCTCTTCGACCTCCTCCTGCGCCTGCCAGAAAAACAGATAGGGGCTGATGGTGGTGCCGAGCACCGCGACGATGGCGACGATGTAGTGCGGTGTCGAACGACAGGGACGGCAGGACGAGCGAGCGGCCGACCTCAGCCCAGTTGACGTTGAACGACGAAGGCCGTCGCGACATAGGCGAACAAGCGAAAGCGTCAGCCATTTGAGAATCGAGACATAGCGGGAATAGTCGACAAATATCTCGAGCAGCGCCGATGACGACGGCGAACAGCACGACATAGAGCCATTGCGGGCCGCCGATCAGCAATTTCAGCGCCGCGCCCATCGCGCCGAGATCGGCGCCGATATTGATGGTGTTGGCGACCATCAGCAGCCCGACGATGCTGTTCAGCAGCCACGCCGGATAGTACTTGCGCAGATTGCCGGCGATGCCCGCGCCGGTCACCCGGCCGATGCGCGCGCTGATTTCCTGGATCGCGCACATCAGGGGATAGCTGAACAGCAAGGTCCAGGCCAGGCCGTAGCCGAACTGCGCGCCGACCTGCGAATAGGTGGCGATGCCGCTGGGATCGTCGTCGGACGCGCCGGTGATCAGGCCCGGCCCTAAAATCTGCAGAAGCTTGCGCGGCTTGGCTGGCTCCTCCAGGGCGGCGGCAACCGTTTCCATGGAAAATCCTGAATTGATGGGGCAATGTCGCCGTAGAACCCCGGCGCACCTTGAAAACCGCTGAACGTTCAAAAGGTTCCGCGAGATTAGCATTAGCCTTGCGCGCATCAAGGCGATCGGCGCCATCCAATCGAGCTTCCCTCTCGCCTTGGTCGCACGTTTTTTGCTAGGCATACGCGCGCGCGGGCCATGCATACGCGTCGCCAAACTGTGGAGATCGAAAGCTTGAGCGAATTGATTGCGAGCCAGGTGGCGCGGCATGCCCGGCCCGGAGAAATCGCGGCGACGATCGAAGCGACCTATGCTCGCATCGCCGAACACGCCGATCCCGCGCTGTTCATTGCGCTGCGCCCGAAGGAGGAAGCGCTGGAGATCGCTGCGGCGCTCGAGCGCGACGGCCCGGCGGGCAAGCCGCTGTATCGGTGTGCCCGTTCGCGGTCAAGGACAACATCGACGTCGCGGGCCTGCCGACCACGGCGGCCTGTCCGGCCTTCGCCTACCATGCCGAGCCACTCCGCCTTCGTCGTCGCCCGGCTCGAGGCCGCCGGGGCGATCGTCATCGGCAAGACCAATCTCGACCAGTTCGCGACCGGGCTCGTCGGCGTGCGCTCGCCCTATGGCATACCGCGCAACGCGCTGCGCGACGACCTCATCCCCGGCGGCTCGAGTTCCGGCTCGGCGACGGCGGTCGGCGCGGGGCTCGTGCCGTTCTCGCTCGGCACCGATACCGCCGGCTCCGGCCGCGTGCCCGCCGCGCTCAACGGCATCGTCGGGCTGAAGCCTAGCCTCGGCGTGCTGTCGGCGACCGGGCTGGTGCCGGCCTGCCGGACGCTCGATACAATCTCGATTTTCGCGCTCGACGTCGCCGACGCGTTTGCGGCCTATCGAGGTCGCCGCCGGCTACGACGATGCCGACGCCTATTCGAAACCCTGTCCGGCGCCGCGGCTCGCCGCGCCGCCGCCGAAACTGCGCATCGGCGTCCCAAGGCCCGAGCAGCGCGTATTCCTCGGCGACGCCGCCTCGGAGGCGGCCTACGGCGCCGACGTCGCCAAACTCGAGAGCCTCGGCGCGACGCTGGTCGAATTCGACATCGAGCCGTTCTTCGAGGTCGCGCGCTCGCTCTACGAAGGTCCCTGGGTCGCCGAGCGCTATGCGGCGACCAAGTCGCTGATCGAGACGCGGCCGGACACGATGCATCCCGTGACGCGGAAGATCATCGAGAGCGCGCGCAACTTCGACGCCGTCTCCGCCTTCGAGGCGACCTACAAGCTCGCGGCGATCTGAAGCGCAAGACGTCCAAGGCATGGGCCGCGTTCGACGTGATGGCCGTTCCGACCATGCCGAAGCCGTACACGGTCGCCGAGGTGCTCGCCGATCCCGATCCGCACCAACTCCAACAACGGCGTCTACACCAACTTCGTCAATCTGCTCGATCTGTCGGCGATCGCCTATCCCTCGGGCATGCGCAGCGATGGCCTGCCGTCGAGCCTGACCCTGATCGCCCAGCGCGGCCGCGACGGCATGATCGCGACGATCGCCGCGCGCGCCCATGCGATCTCCGGCGCGCCGATGGGCGCGACCGGCCGCGCGGCGTCTGCCGCGCCAGCCGTTGTGCGCGCCCGAGGGCGATCGAGATCGCCGTCGTCGGCGCGCATCTGTCCGGGCCTGCCGCTCAATCATGAGCTGACCGCACTCGGCGGGGTGTTCGTTCGCGAGGCGAAGACGACGCGCGGACTATCGGCTCTATGCGCTGCCCAACACCACGCCGCCGAAGCCGGGCTTGCTGCGCGTCGGCGCAGGGGAGGGGGCGAAGATCGCGGTCGAGATCTGGTCGCTGCCGGAAGCCGCGTTCGGCCGTTTCGTCGCCGCGATTCCCTCGCCGCTCGGCGTCGGAACGCTGAAATTCGACGATGGCACCAGCGCGAAGGGCTTTCTGGTCGAGGCCGAAGCCGTCAAGGGCGCCGAGGACGTCTCGTCGTATGGCGGCTGGCGGGCGTTCGTCAAACGCAGCTGAGCCAAACGATAATGCTTGAAGCTTGAGGCAGTTAGGATGAGATTGCGCGCGGACGCAATCGCGGGCGGGGCAGGTTCGCCGCCATGATTTGAGATCGGTTCGATGCAGATAATCGCATTCGCGGCGGGGGAAACAATCATTGCGGAGGGCCAGACCGGCGACAACGCATTCCTCCTCAAGAAGGGTTCGGTCGACGTCATCATCGGCAAGGGAAGCGCCGCCAAGGTCATCGGCACCCTGTCGGAAGGCGATGTTTTCGGCGAGATGTGCTTCATAGATCCCGGTCCGCGATCCGCAACGGTCAAAGCGGTCACCGACATCGAATGTCAGGTGATCAGCTACGATCAGGTTGTCGGGGACTCTGAACTCGACCCGCAATTCACGCAGGAATTGACCAAGACCATCGTTCGCCGGCTGCGCAAGATGAACGACCGCGTCTCCGCGTTCGATCCCGGCGCCAGCCAGCGCATCCAGCAATGTCTGAGGGTGATTCTGGCCGGGCTCGACGAGCGCGATGCGCTGTTCGGCGCCGACCTCGAGGTGCTGGAGCGAGGATTGCGCCTGCTGCTGCAGTCCGATCGCTTGCAAATTCCCGGCGAGGAGATCGACAAGGGCGAGGAGATCCTGAGCTTCATGCTGCGCGCCAGCATGGAGGATTGCCTGACGCTCTGGTTCGGCAAATCGGAGCAGACGGATCAGGAAATCTGGAGCCGGTTCGGCGCCGACGTGGTGCTGGCGTCGCGCGGCCACTACGACCACTGGGCGATGAATTTAGAAAATCCGCGCCTGCTGGTGGCGCTGGTCATCATGCTCGATCAGTTTCCGCGCAACATCCATCGCGACACCCAGCAGATGTACGCCTACGACGCGCGCTGCCTCAGCCTCGTGAAGCGCGGGCTGCGGATCGGCGTCAGCGAGCGCCTGCGGCCGATCGAGCGTGTGTTTCTCTGTCTCGCGCTTACCCATTCGGAATCGCTCGACGACCAGCGCCTATGCATGCTGGAATGGGCCAGCGTGATGAAGGAACTGAGCGCGGACGATCCGCTCAACGTCTTTCACGAAATCTTCCACAGGCACGTCGCCGTCATCCAGCGGTTCGGAAGATTTCCGCACCGCAATCAGATTTTGCAGCGCGCGACTTCAGAGGCGGAACAGGACTTCCTGCAAAACAGCTCGTTCCGTTTTGATCTTCCCCTTGTTCGCGGCGCCGATGGCGCGTTCGTCTTCGCCGGCACGGTGAAACGGCGCACGGTGAAAATCCTCGATCACGAATACCAGACCCTGTTGCCTGACGAGGACGAGGCGCCCAAGGCGCCGCTCGAATTCGCCTACGCCGGACCCGACGCGGTGTTCACGCGCACGCACGAGCAACTGAAGAAACAGGGATACATCCGGATCGGCGACATCGTTCCCGATTTCACCGCCGAAAGCAGCAAGGGGCCGCTTCGCTTCTATGACTTCGTCGGCGATTCCTGGTGCGTTCTGTTTTCGCACCCTGCGGATTTCACGCCGGTCTGCACGACGGAACTCGGCGCCGCCGCGCGGCTCGATCCGGAATGGGAACGGCGCGACGTCAAGGTGATCGGCCTCAGCGTCGACAGCCTTGGTCAGCACGCGCGCTGGATTTCCGACATCGAGGACACGCAGAACGCCACGGTGCGCTTTCCGCTGATCGCCGACAAGGATCGCCGCCTGGCGATGCTGTTTGGCATGCTCGACGCCACGAGGTTCGGGCATGGGGCCTCGCTCGGCGAGACGATGACGGTGCGCAGCGTGTTCGTCATCTCGCCGTCCAAGCGCGTCGAACTGATCCAGACTTATCCCGCCTATGTCGGACGAAGCTTCACGGAGATTTTGCGCGTCGTCGACGCTTTGCAACTGTCGTCAAAATTCCAGGTCGCGACGCCGGCCGACTGGCGGCCGGGCGAAGACACCGTCGTGCTGCCGTTCATATCTGATGAAGAGGCGGAACGGATGTTTCCCGATCAGGACGGCGTCAGGAAGGTGCGGTCGTACCTGCGCTTCGTGAGAGATCCGTCGCTACGGGTGCTGTAAGGTCTAACAGGATGTGGCCCTTCTCCCGCAGGCGGGAGAAGGTGCGCAAAGCGCGGATGAGGGTTTGGTTGATCACCAAACGGAAGACGTCATGTTGCGGCGCCCCCCTCATCCGGCGCTTCGCGCCACCTTCTCCCGCAGGCGGGAGAAGGGAATGCCTACTCAGCCGCGGCTTTCGCCGATTGTTTGCGCCTCGCCGCCTGCCCGCGCGCCTTCTCCACCGCGGCGCGTGCGGAATCGTTGAGCGCGAACATTTCCAGCGTCTCACTCTCGGCGTCGACCACGGGCGTGATCGCGAAATCGGAATAGGTTTTCACCGCCGGATCGGACCGCACGCGATAGCGCATGCGCGTGATCTTCAGCGCATAGGCGCCGAAGCGCGCGTATTTCCATAGCGTCTGCGCCACATGCGCGGGGTAGAACGCGAAAGGGGAAACCTGCGGCATCTCGGGGCGGCGCTGGGTGCGATCCTTGCGGCGCAGGTAGCCGCACTGCTGCGGATGGACGCCCTCGTATTTCATCGCGCCATAGATCTGCAGCACGCCGCGCAGGATGCGGACCGGGTTGATGCCATAGGCGAAGTTGCGCCGCATCATGCGCTCGACATGCTCGGGGCTGTAGTAGCAGTCCCACGCGTCCCAATAGGCCTGCTGCCACTCGGCGCGGCTCATCTTCGGGTGTTCGACGGTGGCGGTCTCGAGGTCGTATTTGTTGAGGTCGGGGTCCATCCAGACTCCCGCCTCGTAGAGCTTCTTGTGATCCTCGGAGCCCGGCAGCGGCGTCAGCATGGTGAATTCGAGCAGGTCGACCGGCAGTTCCTTCTGCACGATGGCGATGTCGCGGCGAATGCTTTGCGGCGTATCGCCGGGCAGGCCGAGGATGTAGCCGGCATAGGTGATCATTCCCGCCTGCTTCCACGCCTGGAACATCTTGCGATATTCGGTGATGCGGTTCTGGCTCTTCTTCATCTGGGCGAGATTGTCGGGGTTGATGCTCTCCAGCCCGACGAACGCGTAGCGGCAGCCGGCGCGCGCCGCCTTTTCGATGAAGCGCGGAATGATGTGGGCGAGCGTGTCGACCTGGATCAGGAAGCTGATCTTCAGGCCGTGTTGCTCGCGCAATAGGATCAGCCGGTCGAAGATCGCCTCCCAGTTCTTGTTGCGGGCGAAATTGTCGTCGGTGATGAAGAACCGCGTGATCTTCTGCGCCGCATTCTCGCGCACGAGCCGCTCGATGTCGTCGGCGTCGCGATAGCGCGACTTGCGGCCCTGCACGTTGATGATCGTGCAGAACGAGCACTGGAACGGACAGCCGCGTCCCGCGTCGAACGACGACAGCACGCCGTCGTAGCGCGCGACCAACCGGCGCGGCAGATAGGGGATGGTCTGGCCCTGCAGGTTCGGCAGGTCGTCCATGTGGTTGTAGACGGATTTCGCAACGCCGTTGTGGACGTCCTGCAGGAACGCCTCGAAATGCTCCTCGGCTTCACCGGCGTAGAGCAGGATGCCGAGATCGACCGCCTCTTTCAGCTCCGGCGTCGGCTCCTTCAGCATGGCGAGGCAGCCGCTGACATGGAAGCCGCCGATGGCGACCGTGACCCCCTTGGCGCGGAACTGGCGCGCGATCGCCATGGCCCGCGGGAACTGGTTCGATTGCACGCCGACCAGACAGACTAGGCCGGAATGGCCGGGC
The DNA here is from genome assembly GCA_963771455.1 of uncultured Pseudomonadota bacterium. Classification (GTDB taxonomy): domain Bacteria; phylum Pseudomonadota; class Alphaproteobacteria; order Rhizobiales; family Beijerinckiaceae; genus Roseiarcus. Next base: position 250,429 of record CAVYTP010000022.1, on the reverse strand, counting down.
TGCTGGATGCGCCGCGCAATCGCGTCAACGGGGATCTTCGCATTCATTTCGTCGCAAGCGTCGATCTCGATGTCGACGTCTTCGCCGAGCGCCCGGCGCTGCGAGCAGTCCTGCGCGATGGCGTAGAGCGAGGCCATCGAGTTCGAGGGTATCCAGGCCTTCCACCATTGGATGACGTAGCCATCCTTGTCGTAATGGGATGGCTTTACGATCTCGATGTGGAAGGTCGTCATGGCCTTCGGTCCCCCAAGGTCAGGCGGCGAAAACGCACCGATGAAACGTTAATGACAAGGTGTTTACCCGTTTGGCGAGCGTAGCGCCAGTCGCGATCTCGGGATAGAGCAACCCGGACCTACGGCGAAGCTAACTTGCAACCTGTATCGACGAGGTTTTCGGCGCCGATGGGCCACCACGAGTGCGGCGCGCCCGCGTAGGACGCCAGGACCATGAACTGGTCGGCGCCTGCGACCCGAACGCCCGCCAGCATGATGGTCAGGCTCGCCCGGTCCTTGACCTGGTCGGCAAGCGCTTCGGCCGCGAGGCGGAACGGCTCGACGCTATCCAGGTCGGCCGCCGCGATGCGGGTTCCCCAGAAGGCTATGTGTTCAACGACCGGGGGAAGCTTCTCCCAGCTCCCGATCGAAACCTGGGGCGCGATGGATTCAAGGGCGCTTCGCACCTCGGGAAACAAGCACCCGACGTGGAAATGAAGCTGGTCCTGCGATCGGCCGACCGCGGGATTCACGACAAGTCCGACCTCGTCCCATTCCGGCTCGCGTCCGTCTGGGTTCCGCAGAAGTGATCGCGCCCGCCACGCCGCCGCAAAGTAATTTGGCGCCTCCGGCGACTGGAGAAACGGATCTTCCACTCCAACGAGCTTTCGGACCGGAGTGACAATCATGTCATCGAAGTATGGGTGCCGTAAAACGACGACGCCGGGCGCATCGCCTTCGCCGAGGTCAACTTGCAGGCAGGGAAAAGCAGCGCCGGTAAACTCGAAATCCGCGACGCAGGCTCGAACCACCTGCCAGAGCGCCAGCCTGTGGAGGCCTAGCGCGAAGGATGTGAGGCACGTGATGATCACCAAGAGACTGATAATGCATAGCGTCAGCGCCCATTTCCTGCTCAGTTTCATCTCGCGTTCTATAGTGGTCGGCGATGTCCTATCGCTCGCAATGCCCCAAAAAGTCTGCAATTTCGGCGCCCGAGGGATCTCGAAGGGCGCACAACGCCTTGCGCAAAGTTGATAACTTGACCGTTCAACTTGCCTTGCCTGCCTCCAGTCATCTCGAATGTTTCGCAGCCGCGGTCTCACGTCTTTGCGCCACGGTTGACAATAACGCTGTAAGCAAAAATCGTTTGCCAAGGCGTGAATGTTTAACATATCGTGAATGCGCGGCGATCTATTGTAAATGTGGGGTACGGATATGAGGCGTTATCTAAAGGCCCTCGCCGGGTTGGCGATCACGGTCGGCTCGATCGGAGCGGCGCATGCCAGCGTGTTGTCTGCTCAATACTTTGAGGTTTCAGAAGCCACCGCTGGCGGCGATTTCGGAATCTGTTGCTCGTCGCCGCCTGCCACGCTGGAAGACATATCGGTTGGCGACGCTTTGAGTGGCGGATTGCCAGTGGACGGTCCAATGGGAACCGTCCTCGACAAGAACGGCGCCAGGCAGATACTTTGGTGGACTGCTGGGGGCAGCATTACTGCGACCGGCAGCGGCGCATTTAATGTGGATGGCAACTTACACAACATGTTTGCGCCCAACAGCACCGGCGGCGACAACCTGACGTATTTCGAGACTGCGATTTTGAAGGGGAATATTACGGGCACCGGCGCAGCCACGACGCTATCCGTGAGTGGCGACGATGACGTACTTGTCTATGTTGGCGGGCTCTACGTTGGTGGCGTCCTCGGAGTACATTCGACCACCGGGACAAACATCGATCTCGGCAATCTCTCGGGCAGCAAATCTCTCGAGATCTTTTATGCTGACCGCGCGCAAGTCGCCGCAGATCTAAGCGTAGGGGTTGAAGGGGCCGTCACCACGGGCGTTCCGGAGACGTCAACCTGGGCGATGCTGCTGGTAGGGTTCGCCTGTCTCGGTTTCGCAGGTCATAGGGCCTCGCGCAAAGCGGTAGCGGTCTGAAGATCATTTTTCCTCTTAGAGAAAGGCCGTCCTTCGGGACGGCCTTTTTCACGGCTAGCGAAATTTATCCTAGCGCTGATCCTTTCGCCCGTCCTTCATCTCAAATGCCATTTGGCATCGGCCGCTTACCGCCCTCAATACGCCAACCCCACGTAGTTCTCCGCCAGCGCCGTCTGCGCCGCCTCCGAGCTGAACAGATAGTCCAGCTCCGCCGCCTGGATCTTCCTGTCGAAGCCGCTCGACTCGGGAAACTGGTGCAGCAGGCTGGTCATCCACCAGGAGAACCGCTCGGCCTTCCAGACCCGCGCCAGCGCCTTCTCGGCGTAGGCGTCGAGGCCCCGGGATGAGCCCTTCTTGTAGCGCTCGATCAGCGCTTCCGAGAGATAGAACACGTCGCTGGCGGCGAGGTTCAGGCCCTTGGCGCCGGTCGGCGGCACGATATGGGCGGCGTCGCCGGCGAGAAACAGGTTGCCGTAGCGCATCGGCTCGGCGACGAAACTGCGCAGCGGCGCGATGCTCTTTTCGATCGAGGGGCCCGGCTTCAGGTTGCTTCGCGCTTCCGCGTCGACGCGCCGCGACAGCTCCTCGTAGAACTTGTCGTCCGGCCAGTCCTCGACATGCTCGTCGAGCCGGCATTGCAGATAGTAGCGGCTGCGCGTCGACGAGCGCATCGAGCACAGCGCAAATCCCCGCTCGTTATTGACGTAGACCAGTTCGTGCGAGAGCGGCGGCTGGTCGACGAGAACGCCGAGCCAGCCGAATGGATAGACGCGCTCGAAATTGCGGATCAGTTCCTCCGGGATCGAGCGGCGGCTGACGCCGTGAAAGCCGTCGCAGCCCGCGACGTAGTCGCAGGTCACACTGTGCTCGACGCCGTCCTTCTTGTAGCGCACGGTGGGCTTGTCGCTGGTCAGCTCGTGCAGGCTGACGTCGAGCGGCCTCGTACACGGTCCGGCCGCCGATCGCCTCGCGCGCGTCCATCAGGTCGCGGGTGATTTCGGTCTGCCCGTAGACGGTGACCACCTTGCCGGTCAGCTGCTTGAAATCGATGCGATGGCGCTCGCCGCGGAAGGTGATTTCCGTCCCGTCGTGCACGAGGCCCTCGCGATGCAAACGCTCCGCGGCGCCGGCCGCTTCCAGCAGCCCGACCGCGCCCTGCTCGATGACGCCGGCGCGGATGCGGCCGAGTACGTATTCCTTGGATTTCTGCTCGAGAATCAAGGTCTCGATCCCGGCCACGGCCAGCAATTGCCCGAGCAGCAACCCCGCAGGGCCGGAGCCGACGATGACGACCTGGACGTGCATTCTGCCTCTCTGATAGGAGCTTGCGAGGTTTGTTCGGCTTGCAGAGCAGGCCTGTCAAGGCCGGCTTCGACGCGTCGCCGCAGATCGTGTAAGAGAACCGCAAAGTCGCGCGGTTCGCGCGCCCTTCAGTTCGGAATTTTTCGGTGTTTTCAGCGCTCGGCGAAGAGCGGATTTTTTATAGTCCCGGAGCATCGCCGCGAGGATTTTCGCCGGCGATGGCTTTCGGTTGTCCTCGTCACGCTGATTTACGCGTTGGCGGCCGGGGCGCTTTTTCTATCATCGCTCGATCGCGCCTCCGCTGCCGCCGCAGCCCGAGGAAATCCCGGTCGAGATCGTCGTCGAGCCGCCGCCGTCGCCGCCCCCGCCGCCGCCCCGAGCAGAAGCAGGCCGAGGCGCCGAAGCCGCCGCCCATCGACCTGACGCCCGCGACCGACGCCCCGAAGGCGGGCACGGCCGAAACCGACAACGGCGACAAGGAAAAGGACGACAAGGCGGCTGCCGGCCCCCGAAGCCGCGGACAAGACCCAGGAGAAACTGTCGGGCGCGGAGGCCAAGGCCGAGGCGCCGAAGGCGGAAGCGACGCCCGAGCCAACGCCGGAGCCGACTCCAACCCCTACGCCCGAGGCGAGCGCCACGCCGGAGCCGACGCCGGTCGAAACGCCCGCGCCGCCGATGAAGTTGTCGGATGAAGGCGACGTTCCCGCCGCCGCCTCTCCGCCAAAGCCGCAGCCGGAGAGCACCGCCGAGCCCGCCCCGATGAAGGCCGAGCCGCCCGCCGGCAAAGCGAAGATCGCGCCGATGTTCGCGGCGTTGCCGGATGTCGATTTCGGCGGCGCGGCGATCAAGACGCCCGTCACCGGCGGGCAGGCGCGCGGCACTTATCTTTCGATCGTCTATGGCATGATCATGCCGCGGGTGCACAGGCCGCACGACGCCCGCTCGCAGGTCGGCCGCGGCCATGGCTCGGTGGTTTTCAGCGTCGATGGGCAAGGGCGTCTCGTCGACCGTTGGATCGCGGACGAGAGCGGGTCGCGCGAACTCGATCAGGCCGTGTTCAACGCGATCGGCGCGGCGTCGCCGTTCCCCCCGCCGCCGGGGCGCGGCACGGTGCAGTTGCGTTTCAGCTACGACGGCAATTAACGGCCGTCGCCGCCATGGTGTATGAGACGGTTGGCCGCCCGGGTTTCGCCGGGCTTTTCATCGGATCGCACCCTTGTTCTCGGCGCTCGCGGAAGAGCGGATCTTTGCTGCCTCGGAGATTCGCCGCGGGGACGTTCGCCGGGGAATCGGCTCGGTCCTGCTCGTCGCGTTGATTTACGGAACTGTCGCGCTCGTCGTGCTCGAACGGCGCGAGGCGTTGCCGACCCTGCAGAGTGTGGAGATTCCGGTCGAAGTGGTGGTCGCGCCGCCGCCGTCGCTTCCCACGCCTCCTGAGCCGAAAAAAGAGCCTGCGCCGAAGCCTCCCGAGCGGATCGAGAAGCCGGCCTACGATGCGCCCAAGCAAGGCGTCGCGGACAAAGACAATGGCGAAAAGCCGCTCGATGGCAAGCCGGCGCCGGCGCCCCAGGCCTCCGACAAGCCCAGCGAGGTCGCGGGCGCTCAAGGTGCGGTGGAGGCGCCACCGGCGCCCGGACCGGCGCAGCCAGTCGCCGCCCCTACCGACCGCCGCCGACGGCGAGTTCGCGCCCGCCCCCAAGACGGAGACTTTCGCGCCCGCCGCCCCCTCCTGGCTGCGCCCGGCCGCCGGCCACGCCAAGCTGCAAATGTTCGCCGCACTGCCCAAGATGGAATTCGGCGGCGCGCACCGATCAAGGCGCCAGTCGCCGGCGGCGCCGGTCCCGCGGAGTACCTCAACATCGTCATCGGGCTGATCCGCGCTCATCTGCGCAAGCCCCAGGAAACGCGCATTCCCGGCGGGATGCCCTATGGCGTGATGGTATTCGTGCTCGACAGCGACGGCAGGGTAGCGAGCAGCTGGTTCGTGCAACACAGCGGATCGCCGGCGCTCGACCGCGCCCAGGCCGATGCTCTTGACGCAGCGGCGCCGTTCCCGAAGCCGCCGTATCCGGGAAGGGCGATCGAGTACCATTTCCTCGTCGACTGAGGGGTCGCAAATTGTCAGATCCCGCTGAACGCAGCCATGAATACAAAGCCGACCAGCCTACAGATGTCGGAGCAACCCCACCGCCGCCCCGCTCGCAGCGCGCCCATTTTTTTGGCACAAGCTCAAAAATACGACGCAGTCGCCCGCTCTTTTGTCCACGCTCTCTGGGCGAGAGCGCTAAAGTCCCCTGTCTTCCGCGAGATGGGCCCTGCCGATCTTTGGCATAGCGATTGCTAATCATGTGTATGCATGGCCGGCATTGAGCATACGACTGGCCAGGGGAGCTTCGTCATGAGTTATTCATTCGTTTCCCGTCGCGGCTTTCTTCAGTCGGCCGCTGTCGGTGGTTTGGGCCTCTCCGCCGGCCTTGGGCGTTTCACTCCGGCTTTCGCCGAAGATCTTGTCGTCGGCATCGTTTATGTCGGCGCGCGCGACGATTTCGGCTGGAACCAGGCGCATGCGGTTGCAGCCGAAGCGCTGAAAAAGGTCCCGGGCGTAAAAGTGGTCGAAGAAGAGAACGTGCCGGAGACCGACGCCGTCTCCAAGACGATGGAGTCGATGATCAATCTGGACGGCGCGGGCCTGATCCTGGCGACTTCGTTTGGCTATTACACGCCGTTCGTCGTCGATGGCGCCAAGAAGAACCCGACGGTCGAGTTCCGCCACGCCGCGCCGCTATGGAACAAGGACAAGGACCCGAAGAACGCCGGCTCCTATTTCGGCTATCTCAATCAGGCGCATTACGTCGACGGCGTCGCCGCGGGCCTGTCGACCAAGACCAACAAGATCGGCTTCGTCGCCGCCAAGCCGATTGCGAGCGTGCTCTCCAACATCAACTCGGTGCTGCTCGGCGCGCGCTCGGTCAATCCGAAGGCGACCGTGCAGGTGATCTTCACTGGCGACTGGTCAATGCCTGTTCGTGAAGCGGAAGCCGCCAACGCTCTGGTCGACGCCGGTTGCGACGTCATCACCTGCCACGTCGACGGCCCGAAAGTGGTCATCGAAACCGCCGAGAAGCGCGGCGTGAAGAGCTGCGGCCACAACGCCAGCCAGGCCCCGCTGGCGCCGAAGGGGTTCATCACCGGCGCGGAATACAAGTGGGAGACGATCTACAAGGGCTACGCCGGGCTGCTCGCCGCCAAGAAGCCCCTGCCGAACTTCACCGCCGGCGGCTATGACGTCGATTTCGTGCAGAACACGCCGTTCGGCGCAGGTTGCTCGCCCGAGGGCAAGACGGCTGCTCTGGCCGCGATCGAAGGCCTCAAGAAAGGAAAGCCGATCTACGTCGGTCCGCTAAAGGACAACAAGACCGGCAAGATCGTGATCGACAAGAGCTACGGCAACATGGACCCCTACCTCGACCAGATGGACTATCTGCTCGAAGGCGTCGTCGGTTCGACGACCTGATACAACCAGTATATGTCCGCGCCGGGCTCGTCCCGGCGCGGACGTCTGGCTTGCTGGCCGCTCGCTCGGCCTGATCTTCGCGTGGCGCCCGGTTTGCAACACTTCGCCACCTGACAAGCGCCATCGGACGACCAGCCCGGTGGCAACCCTCGACGCTCCAGATACGGGAACTTTCCGCATGGCCGAAAGCGCGGCGACGAGCCCTCCCCAAGCTGCGGTGCTGGCGCCCAGCGCCGGCGACGATTGGATGCGACGCTTTCGAACAAGCTCGGAATATATCGCCATTCCGCTGTTCGCGCTGATCGTAGCGGCGCTCGCCTTCGCGATCTTCCTGCTGGCGATCGGCAAATCTCCTGTAGACTTCATATCCTACGTCTGGAAGGGCGGTTTCGGCACCGCGTTCTCGCATCCAAAACACCCTGCAGCGCTCGGCGCCGCTGATCCTCACCGCGCTCTGCGTCGCCATCCCCGCGCGCATCGGCCTGATCATCATCGGCGGCGAGGGCGCGCTGGTGCTCGGCGGCTTCGCTTCCGCCGCGATCGCGCTGCCGCTGGTCGGCGTGCTGCCGCCGTTCCTGACCCTGATCATCATGTTCATCGCCGGCGCCTTCGTCGGCGCGGTCTGGATCGCGATCGCCGGCTATCTCAAATACGCGCGCGGCGTCAACGAGACGATCTCCTCGCTGTTGCTGACCTATATCGGCATCGCGATCATGAACTTCTTCGTCGAAGGCGCGCTGCGCGATCTCTCCAATCCCAACAAGCCGTCAACCAAGCCGATCGGCGATGACTATATGGTCGGCAAGATCCCCGGCACCGATGTGCACTGGGGTCTCGCCGTCGGCATCCTGCTCGCCATCGGCCTGCAGATCCTGATGACGCGCACGACCTTCGGTTTCGCGGCGCGCATCACCGGCGGCAACTACCGCGCGGCGCTCGCGCAAGGGCTGCCGGTCGGGCGCATCATCGTCGCCTGCTCGATGCTCGCCGGCGCCTGCGCGGGCATCGCCGGCTTCTACGAAGTCGCCGCGATTCAGGGCCGCGCCAACGCCTCGCTGGCGGCGGGCTACGGCTTTACGGGCATCCTGATCTCGTTCCTGGCGCGCCACAATCCGATCGCGATCGTGCCGGTCTCGATCCTGTTCGGCGGCGTCGTCGCGGCGGGCGGCCTGTGCAGCGCCGCATGGGCCTGCCCGACGCGACCGTGCAGGTGCTGCAAGGCTTCATCTTCATCGTGCTGCTGATTTCGGAGACGCTCTATGGGCGCTTCGCGATCTTCCGCCCCGAACCGTCGAAGGACCGCTAATGAACGCCAGCCTCGACATTGTCCTGATCGCCATGCTCGGCGGCGCGATCCGCGTCTCGACGCCGTTCATGTTCGTCGCGCTCGGCGAGTGCCTCACGGAGAAATCCGGCCGCGTAAACCTCGGCCTTGAGGGCACGCTGGTGCTCGGCGCGATGGTCGCCTACGCGACCTCCTATCACACCAACAGCCCTGGGCCGGCGTGCTCGCGGCCGGCGTCGCCGGCTCGTTCCTCGGCGCGATGCACGGCTCCATCTGCCGGCTGCCGCGCGTCAACGACGTCGCGGTCGGCATCGCGATGATGCTGTTTGGCACCGGCGTCGCGTTCTTCTTCGGCAAGCCCTACATCCAGCCGACCGCGCCGCGCCTCGGGTCGATCCCGCTCGGATCGTTCTCCGACAATCCGGGCCTGCGCTCGGCGCTCGACGTCAATCCGCTGTTCTTCGTCGGCATCATTCTGGCCGTCATCCTCGCCTGGGTGTTCGCCAATACGCGCTGGGGCCTGATTGTTCGCACCGTCGGCGACAGCGCCGCGGCCGCCAAGGCGATGGGCATTTCGGTCGATTGGGTGCGCTTTCTCGCCACCACCATCGGCGGCTTTCTCGCCGGCATTGGCGGCGCGTTCCTGTCCCTCTCCTATCCCGGTTCGTGGAACCAGGGCCTGTCGTCAGGGCAGGGCCTGATGGCGGTGGCGCTGGTGATCTTCGCGCGCTGGAGCCCGCTGCGCTGCGTGATCGCCGCGTTGCTGTTCGGCGCCGCGGGCGCCATCGGCCCGTCGCTGCAATCGGTCGGCATCACGCAGGGCTATTATTTCTTCAACGCGGCGCCCTACATCCTCACCCTCGGCATCATGATCGCGACCTCGAGCGCGACGCGCTCGTCGCGCGACATGCCCGGCGAATTGTCGATGGCGAAATAGGGGACGCGCGAACAACCAGAGAGGCTGCGGACAATTACATGACCACCGTCGAAGCCAATCCGTATCCGTGGCCCTATAATGGCGACTGGCGCCCGGATAACACCGCGCTGATCATCATCGACATGCAGACCGATTTCTGCGGCAAGGGCGGCTATGTCGAGACCATGGGCTACGACATCGCGCTGACGCGGGCGCCGATCGAGCCGATCAAGGCGCTGCTGACCGCGATGCGCGAAAAAGGCTATCTGATCATTCACACCCGCGAAGGTCATCGCCCCGATCTCGCCGACCTGCCGCCCAACAAGCGCTGGCGCTCGCGCCGCATCGGCGCCGGCATCGGCGATGCCGGCCCGTGCGGCAAGATCCTGATCCGCGGCGAGCCCGGCTGGAACATCATCGACGAACTGGCGCCGCTGGAGAGCGAAGTCATCATCGACAAGCCCGGCAAGGGCTCGTTCTGCGCCACCGACCTCGAACTGATTCTTCGCACGCGCGGCATCGAGAACATCATCCTGACCGGCATCACGACAGACGTCTGCGTGCACACCACCATGCGCGAGGCCAACGACCGCGGCTTCGAATGCCTGATCGTCGAGGACGCCTGCGCGGCGACCGACCCCGGCAATCACGCGGCGGCGCTGAAGATGGTGACGATGCAGGGCGGCGTGTTCGGCGCCGTCTCGTCAACCAAGGCCATCCTCGCGAGCCTGCCTTGACGCGGCGCGCCTACGTCCATCGCCTCTCCGCGCTGGCGCCCGACGACGTGTCGGGCCTGCAGGCGGGATTTGAGTCGGGCGCGATCGAGGCGAAAAGCGTGGTGGGCGTATTCGGCAAGACCGAGGGCAACGGCTGCGTCAACGATTTTTCGCGAGGGCTTGCGACCCGCGCTTTGGCCGACGCGCTGCGCGAGGCCGGCGCCGACGCCGAGAGCGCCTGCCTGGTGATGTCGGGCGGCACCGAGGGCGGCCTGTCGCCGCATTTCGTCGCGTTCGAAGCGCGCTCGGTTGAGGCGCCGGCGCGGGCCGGCGCGCTCGCGGTCGGACGCGCGCGTACCGCAAAGCTGCCGCATGAGCATCTCGGGCGGCTCGCGCAGGTCGATCTGGTTGTCGAGGGCGTGCGCGCCGCGATGCGCGACGCCGGCCTCGAGCGCGCCGAAGACGTCCATTTCGTGCAGATCAAATGCCCGCTGCTGACGGCGGATCGCGTCGCGAAAGCGGAAGCGCGCGGCGCGTCGACGGCGACGCGCGACACGCTGAAATCGATGGGCCTGTCGCGCGCCGCCTCCGCGCTCGGCGTCGCCGTCGCGCTCGGCGAGATTCGAACGCGCGCGCCTGTCAGAGGCGAGCATCGGTAAGGATTTCTCGTTGTTCTCAGGCCGCGCCTCGACCTCGGCCGGCGTCGAACTCGAAGACCATGAGATCGTCGTGCTCGGCGCCGCGCCCGGCGGCTGGACCGGGCCGCTGCGCATCGACCACGCGGTCATGAACGACGCGATCGACGTCGAGCCGGTGCGCGCCGCGCTGCAGCGGCTGGGGCTTGCGGCGAAAGGCCAACTCGACGCCGCCGAGCGCGGCCGCGTCGTCGCCCTGCTCGCCAAGGCGGAAGCGAGCTCCGACGGGATGCTTCGCGGCCATCGTCACACCATGCTCAACGACAGCGATATTTCCTCCACCCGCCACGCGCGCGCGTTCGTCGCCGGCGCGCTCGGCGCTCTTGTCGGCCACGCCGAGATCTATGTCTCGGGCGGCGCCGAACATCAGGGCCCCGACGGCGGCGGTCCCGTCGCCCTCATCGTCGATTCGAGCCAAACTACCGGAGCTGCGTCATGACCGATGCCCTACCGCTCGCCGAAGTCAGCTACGCCGCCCGCTCGCGGCCCCTCGCTTGAAACCTTTCACATGAGCAAGGCGTTCGGTCGCTTCAAGGCGCTCGACGATGTCTCGATCAAGGTGCCCGCCGGCACCTTCCACGCGCTGCTCGGCGAGAACGGCGCCGGCAAGTCGACGCTGGTCAAATGCGTCATGGGTTTCTACACGCCCGACAAAGGCGAGATCGAACTCAATGGCCAGCAGGTAACTGTCGCCAATCCCAAGGACGCTCAGGCGCTCGGCGTCGGCATGGTCTATCAGCATTTCACGCTGGTGCCGTCGCTCACCGCCGCCGAAAATCTGGTCGTCAGCCGCGCCGATGCGCCGGAGATCATCAACTGGCGCAAGGAACGCGCCGTGCTCGAAGAGTTCCTGTCGCGCATGCCGTTCCGCGTGCCGCTCGACCGTCCCGTCTCCTCGCTCGCCGCCGGCGAGAAGCAGAAGCTCGAAATCCTCAAGCTGCTCTATCTCAACCAGCGCTTCCTGATTCTCGACGAGCCGACCTCGGTGCTGACGCCCGGCGAGGCCGATGAGATTCTGGGCCTGCTGAAAGGCATGGCGCATCGCGGCGAGATCACCGCGCTGATGATCACCCACAAGTTCCGCGAAGTGGAGGCGTTCTGCGACGACGTCAGCGTGCTGAGGCGCGGCGTAAAAGTCGGCGGCGGCAAGGTCGGCGAGCTGACGACGCGCGAAATGGCGGCGATGATGATCGGCGACGCCGTCGTGCGCGCCAGCGCCGCGCGCGTAAAGGCGCCGCGCAACGACAAGATGCTGGAAATCGCCGGCCTGCATGTCGAGAACGACGAGGGCCGCGAGACGGTGACCGGCTTCGATCTGATGATCAGGGCCGGCGAGATCGTCGGCATCGCCGGCGTCTCCGGCAACGGGCAGAGCCAGCTCGTCGAGGCGCTGACCGGCCAGCGCCCGATCAAGACCGGGCAGGTGCTGGTGCGCGACCAGAATTTCGAGCCGCGGCGCGATCATTTCGACAAGTTCAAGGTGTTCGGCCTGCCCGAGGAGCCGCTGAAGAACGCGACCGCGCCGGTCATGTCGGTCGCCGAGAACATGGCGTTCCGCGCCTTCGACAAGCCGCCGATCGCCTCGATGGGCTGGTGGCTGTCGCCGGGGCCGATGCGGGCGCGCGGCGCGCGAACTGATCGCGCGCTACAACGTCAAGACGGTTTCGCCCGACGCGCCGATCCGCGATCTCTCCGGCGGCAACGTGCAGCGCGCGGTGCTGGCGCGCGAGCTTTCCACCGACGTCGATGTGCTGATCGTCGCCAACCCCTGTTTCGGCCTCGATTTCGTCTCGGTCGCCGACATCCGCGCCCAGATCGTCGAGCAGCGCAACCGCGGCGCGGCGGTGCTGCTGGTGTCCGAGGACCTCGACGAGGTGCTCGAACTTTCCGACCGGATCGCCGTCATCTCCGAAGGCAAAGTCGCCTATCTGACCGACGCGGCGACGCGCGGACCGCAACACGATCGGCCGCTACATGGCGGGGCACTGAGCATGTACAAAATCCCCGCCGAGCCGTTTCCGTTCAACTTCGATCCCGCGCATGCCGCGCTGGTCGTCATCGACATGCAGCGCGATTTCCTGGAGCCCGGCGGCTTTGGCGAAACGCTCGGCAACGATCTGACGCCGGTGCGCGCGATCATCCCGACGGTCGCCGCGCTGATCGAGCTGTTTCGCGCCCACGATTGGCCGATCCTGCACACCCGCGAGGATCATCTGCCCGATCTCTCCGATTGCCCGCCGGCCAAGCGCTTGCGCGGAAAACCGTCGCTGCGCATCGGCGATCCCGGCCCGATGGGCCGCATCCTGATCCGCGGCGAGCCCGGCGCGGAGATCGTGATGGAATGCGCGCCGCTGGAAGGCGAGATGGTGGTCGACAAGCCCGGCAAGGGCATGTTCTATGCCACCGGCGTCGCGGAGATGCTGAAGGCGAAGGACATCAAACAACTGCTGTTCGCCGGCGTGACCACCGAAGTCTGCGTCCAGACATCTATGCGCGAGGCGAACGATCGCGGCTATGAATGCCTGTTGATCGAGGACGCGACGGCGAGCTATTTTCCGGAATTCAAGGCGGCGGCGATCGCGATGATTCGCGCCCAGGGCGCGATCGTCGGCTGGACGACGCCGCTCGCCACCTTCGCCGGAGCGATACCGTGACCGATGCGCCGTTCGACGCCGATGCTTTGATTGACGCGTCGCTGCCGCTGCTGCGGATGACGCTGACGGAGGAGTCGCGCAAGGTCGTCAAGATGCATCTGGAGACCGCGGCGAAGCTGTCGAGCTCGTCACGGGGTTCGAGCTCGAAGACGAAGCCGAGCCCGCGCCGGTTTATACGCCGTGAGCCTCAGCGATTATCCCCTTCTCCCGCCTGCGGGAGAAGGTGGCCAAAGGCCGGATGAGGGCTCGCCTCCGGATAGAGCGCGGCGCTTCGGCATACCCCTCATCCCCCCTTCGGGGACCTTCTCCCGCGCGCGGGAGAAGGGGCACGCATGGTTGGGCCTTGCATGACTGAACCGCATCTGCAGCCCGCGCTCGCCATCGCCGAGAGCGTCAAATCCGGCGCGGTCAGCGCACGCGAGATCGTCACAGCGACGCTGGCGCGGATCGGCGCGCTTGACCCGAAGCTCTGCGCGTTCACCGACGTCACGGCGCGCGCGCGCGCTCGCCAAGGCCGACGCGATCGACGCCGCCCGCGCCCGCGGCGAGACGCTCGGGCCGCTCGCCGGCGCGCCGTTCGCGGTCAAGAACCTGTTTGACGTCACCGGCCTGCCGACCCGCGCCGGCTCCAAGATCAATCGCGAGCGCAAGCCGGCGACGGCGGATTCGCCGCTGATCGAGAAGCTCGAGGCGGCGGGCGCCATCCTGGTCGGCGCGCTGAACATGGGCGAATACGCCTACGACTTCACCGGCGAGAACGCGCACGACGGTTCGTCGCGCAATCCCCACGATCTCGGCCACATGAGCGGCGGCTCGTCGGGCGGCTCGGGCTCGGCGGTCGGCGGCGGCCTTGTGCCATTGGCGCTTGGCTCCGACACCAACGGCTCGATCCGCGTGCCATCGTCGTTCTGCGGCATATTTGGTCTGAAACCGACCTATGGCCGGCTGTCGCGCGCGCGCTCGTTTCCGTTTGTCGCCAGCCTCGATCATCTCGGGCCGTTCGCGCGCACCGTCAGCGATCTGTCGGCTAGCTACGATGCGATGCAGGGCGTCGACGGGGGCGACCATGCTCAGGCGCCGCGACCCGTCGAGCCGACGTTCGCTGGGCTCGACCAGGGCGCGGCGGGCTTGCGCATTGCAAAGCTTGGCGGCTATTTCGCGCGCGGCGCGGACGCCGTCGCTTACGCGGCAGTCGACGCAGTCGCCGCTGCGTTGAAGGCAACTTCAGTCGCCGAGCTGCCGGAGGCGCATCGCGCCCGCGCCGCGGCCTATCTGATCACCATGGTTGAAGGCGCCGAGTTGCATGCCGACCGTCTGCGCGAGCGCGCCGCCGATTTCGACCCCGACGTGCGCGACCGGCTGATCGCCGGCGCGATGCTGCCCGGCCATTGGGTCGCCAAGGCGCAGAAACTGCGCGCCTGGTTCCACGCGCAGGCGCTGGAGCTGTTCAAACACTATGACGTGCTGCTGGCGCCGTCGACGCCGTGCCGCGCGCCGAAGGGCGGCCAGAAGACGATGGTGCTCGACGGCGTCGAAATGTTGGTCCGGCCCAACATCGGCATTTTCACGCAGCCGATCTCGTTCATCGGCCTGCCGGTCGTCGCCGTCCCGGTCTGGACCTACGGGCGAGCGGCTGCCGATCGGCGTGCAGGTGATCGCGCCGCCTTGGCGCGAGGACCTTGCGCTTGCGCGTCGCGCGGCAGTTGGAGCGCGACGGCGTGGTCAGCGCGCCGATCGGCAAGGCGGCGGAGGCGTGAGCGCGCCGACGTCGCGCTGGGCCGGGCGCAACAGCGCCAAGGACGTGGTGCGCGGCGATATCTGGGGCAAGTTGATCGAGGCCGGCGTCAACGTAGGTCCGAGCTTCGACCGCATCCCGAATTTCGTCGGCGCGGACATGGCCGCCAAGCGGCTGAGCGAGCTCGACGCCTGGAAGCGCGCCCGCACCGTCAAATGCAATCCCGACCCGCCGCAAATCCCCGTGCGGCTGCGGGCGCTCTACGACGGCAAGCTGCTGTTCGCGCCGGTGCCCTATCTGACCAAGGGCTTTCCCTATCTGCGCATCGATCCCGACAAGCTCGCCGCCAAGGGCGTCGATTTCGAAACGGCGGCGACCGCTCAGGGCTTCCTGCAGCATGGCGAGCCGATCGGCTTCGAGGACATGGAGAAGCTTGACTTCTGCGTGGTTGGTTGCGTCGCGGTGACGCGGCGCGGCGGCCGCACCGGCAAGGGCGCGGGCTTCGCCGATCTCGAGCACGGCATTTTCCGGGAACTGGGATTGACGAACGCCGCGACGCCGATCGCGACGACGGTGCATTCGCTGCAGGTTGTTGACGACGAGCGCGTGGTGATCGAGCCGCACGACAATGCGCTCGCCTACATCGCCACCGAGAGCGAGTTGATCGCCACCGGCGCCAGGCAATCGGAGACCGGCGGCGTCGACTGGCCGCGAGTGCGCGCCGATCAGTTCGCCGATATACCTTTTCTCGCCGAATTGCGCTCGCGCCTGGAAAAGCCGAAATGATCGTCAACGATCCCGAAGTGCTCGCCGAAGTCACGCCGCTGTTCGAGGCCTACGAGCGCGCGCTGATCGCCAACGATGTCGAGGCGCTCGACGGCTTCTTCCGCGATTCCGACAAGACGATCCGTTACGGCGGCGGGCGAGAACCTCTACGGCATCGACGAGATCCGCGCCTTTCGCGCCGGCCGCTCGCCGGTGGGATTGCAGCGCACGCTGGAGCGCACGCAGATCACCAGCTACGGCCGCGATCTCGCGATCGCGGCGACCTTGTTTCGTCGCGCCAGCGCGCCTGGAAAAATCGGCCGGCAGATGCAGACCTGGGCGCGTTGTCCGGAAGGCTGGCGCGTCGTCGCCGCGCATGTCAGCATCATCGACGAGCCGAAGGGGGCCTGACATGGACGCGATCCCCGTCATCGACATCGGCGATTTCGACAGCGGCGGGTTCGAGCGCTGCGCGGAAGAGATTGCGCGCGCGTGCCGGACGATCGGCTTCTTCTATCTCGTCAACCACAGCGTGCCGCGCACGCCTGATGGACGCGACCTTCGCGCAGGCGCAGGCGTTCTTCGCGCGGCCCTTCGCGGAGAAGATGGAAATCGCGATGGCGAAGGTCGGCGGCAATCGCGGCTATTCGGCGTTGCGCAACGAGACGCTGAACGCCGAGCAGGGCGAGGACGTCAAGGAGGCGTTCAACATCGGCCTCGACTACAAGCCGGACGCGCCCGCGATCCTCGAAAAGCGCCCGTTCCGCGCCCTCAACGCCTGGCCGCATGAGCCGGCGTTCCGCACCACGCTGCTCGCCTATTTCGAGGCCTGCACCAAGCTGGCGATGAGCCTGCATCGCGCCTTCGCCCGGGATCTTGGCGCTGCCGCTCGACTTCTTCGCCGACAAGATCGACGAGCCGCTGGCGACGTTGCGGCTGCTGCATTATCCGACCACGCCGCCGGGCGAGATCGGCGCCGGCGAGCACACCGACTATGGCAACGTCACGCTGCTCGCGACCGACGACGTCGGCGGCCTCGAGGTGCGCACGCGCGCCGGCGAATGGGTCGCCGCGCCGCCGCTGGCGGGCGCCTTCATCGTCAACATCGGCGATTGCCTGATGCGCTGGACCAACGACGTCTATGTCTCGACCCCCCATCGCGTCATCAACGCGTCGGGCCGCGAGCGCTATTCGATCGCCTATTTCTTCGACCCCAATCCCGATGCTCTGGTCGAGGCGATTCCGAGCTGCATCGCGCCTGGCGAAACAGCGAAATATCCGCCGATCCTGACGGCGGACTATCATGCGCAGCCGGTTCGAGGCGACCTATCTGAAGGGGTGAACCGCTTGCAAAGCCGCCGGCACTCTTGACTTCGGGGGCGCCTTCAGAAAACGTCGCCTGCGAAATCTTAACCTTTGGGAAAGCTGGCGCCGGGGAATGGGCGCCGCGAGGGGAGCGACGGATGAAACCACTGATGACAGCCGCGGCCGTCGCGTTGCTGGCCGGCTTCGGCGCATCCACGGCCTTTGCCGCCGATTTGCTGCCGACCCACAAGGCCCCGCCGCCTCCGCCGCCGGTCGATGATTGGCATTTTTCGATCACGCTCGATGGCTGGATGCCGAGCGTCGCGACCCACGTCGGCATCCTCAATCTGCCGACAGCGACCAGCCATATCGGCTTTTTCGATCTTCTCCGGCACCTCGACGGCATCGTTCCGCTGAGCGTCGAAGCGCACAACAGGCAGTTCATCATCGGCGCCGATCTGTTCTGGAGCCGGCTTGGAACCAGCGCCAGCTTCGGGCCCGGCACGTTCGGCGGCGTGAACGCCTCGGCGACGCTCAACCAGACCTTCGCCACCGCCTACGGCGGACTCGCGCTTCCGCTCGGCGTACCCAATCTGAGCGTCTACGGAATAGTCGGCGCCCGCTATTTCAATGTGAACACTACGATCAATCTGGGGGTTCCCGTCATCGGATTCTTTCAGTCGAATTCGCAGGGCAAGGACTGGGTCGACGAGATCGTCGGATTGAAGGCGCATTACAAGATCGACGACAAGTGGTTCGTCAGCATGGAGGCCGACGGCGGCGGCTATAGCGGCAGCGGGACGTGGCAGGTTTACCCCGCGATCGGCTACAACTGGAACCCGTCGATCACGACGACGCTCGGCTTCCGGGCGCTCAACGTCTATCGGCAGGACCCCGCCAGGTTTGGCAGCGGCAGTTTCCGCCTCAACGAGACGATGTACGGGCCGGAAGCCGACATCAGCTACAATTTCTGAGCTCTGGCGCGGCGTCGCCTCACGGACCTCGTCCTGAGCCTGTCGCAGGACAGCGGCAGCGGCCATGCTTCGACAGCTCTGCATGAGGGGTGAGGGCTTCTACTCCTCTTCCTCCAGCCCCGCGATCGCCCTGCGCAAAATCCCGCGGCGTGAACGGCTCGAGATCATCCACCGTTTCGCCGACCCCGATGAAATGGACCGGCGTCTTGAACTTGTCGGCGATGGCGACCAGGATTCCGCCGCGCGCGGTGCCGTCGAGCTTGGTCATCACGAGGCCGGTGACGCCGGCGATGCGGCCGAAAATCTCGACCTGATTGAGCGCGTTCTGGCCGACGGTCGCGTCGAGCACCAGCAGCGTCGCGTGCGGCGCGCTCGGCATCGACCTTCTTCATCACGCGGATGATCTTCTCGAGCTCGCTCATCAGTTCGGCGCGGTTCTGCAGGCGGCCGGCGGTGTCCATCAGCAGCACGTCGGCGCCGGTCGCCTTGGCGTGGGTCAGCGCGTCGAAGGCGAGGCCGGCGGCGTCGCCGCCCTGGCTGCGGGCGACGAAATCGGCGCCGACGCGCTCGGCCCAGATTTGCAGCTGCGCGATCGCCGCGGCGCGAAACGTGTCGCCGGCGGCGAGCATCACCTTGCGGCCCTCGGCGGCGAGTTTGGCGGCGAGCTTGCCGATCGTCGTCGTCTTGCCGGAGCCGTTGACGCCGACGACCAGGATCACGAACGGCTTCTGCGACTCGTCGATGACGAGCGGCTTGGCGACCGGCGTCAGCGTGCGCTCGACCTCGGCGGCGAGCAGCGCCTTGACCTCCTCGGGATCGATGCCTTTTTCGTAGCGGCCCTTGCCGACCGCGTCGCGAATGCGCGAGGCGGCGCCGATGCCGAGATCGGCCTGGATCAGAATGTCCTCGAGGTCGTCGAGCGAGGCGGCGTCGAGCTTGCGCTTGGTGAAGATGTCGACGATGCCGCGGCCGATCGTCGAGGACGAGCGCGACAGCCCCTCAGTCAGGCGGCGAAACCAGCTCTTCTTCGGCGCGGGCGGTTCGGCCGCAGGGACAAGCGCGACGGGTTCGGGGGCGGGCGCTTCGACTTCCGGCTCGGCGACTTCAGGTTCGGCCGCGCCGCCGAGGCCGAACCATCGGCGCAATAGTCCCGCTTTCGGTTTTTCTCCGTCGGCGTCGCTCATTCCGTCTCTCGCTCTGGCCTCTGCCCGGTTCGGGCGATAGAGCTATGCCCCCATGAGCACCGAAGACTCAAGTTCCCCGCTCCCGGTGCTCTATCGCGACGGGCTGATGCTGGTGATCGACAAGCCCGCCGGCATGCCGGTGCATCGCGGGCCGAAGGGCGGCGCCTCGCTCGAAGACGATTTCGACGCCCTGCGCTTCGGCCTGCCGCGCGCGCCGGCGCTGGCGCATCGGCTGGATCGCGAAACGGCGGGCTGCCTCGTGCTCGGCCGGCATCGCAAGGCGCTGGCCAAGCTCGGGCTGCTGTTCAAGCAGGGCAAGGTCGGCAAGACCTACTGGGCGGTGGTCGCCGGCGGCCCCGAGGCCGACGAGGGCCTCATCGACAAGCCGCTCGGGCGGCTCGACGCGACGCGCGGCTGGTGGATGAAGGTCGACCCGGCGGGGCAGCCCTCGCAGACGCGCTGGCGCGTGCTCGGGCGGGGGAGCCTGCGCGGACAGCGCGATCACGTGGCTCGAAATGAGCCCGCTGACCGGGCGCACGCATCAGCTGCGCGTCCACGCCGCCTCCGAGGGCTGGCCGATCCTCGGCGATCCGCATCTACGGCGCCCGGGATGGCGAAACGCCGCTGCAATTGCTGGCGCGGCGGGTGGAGGTGCCGCTGTCGGCCAACAAGCCGCCGATCGTGGTGGAAGCGCCGGCGCCAGAGCATATGCGCGAGGCGCTGGCGCGTGCGGGTGGGCAGCGTTAAGCGCCGAATGATGCTGTGATTGCGCGATTTTAGCTGCATTTAAGCGGTTATGCCCTTCGCCCCGCTTGCGGGGAGAAGGTGGCCGAAGGCCGGATGAGGGGCGGTGACACGACGACGGCGCCGTTGTTGCGACGCGCCGCCGACGCGCGCTTTCGAGGCCACGTCCTGCGCCGGCGTCCCCCTCATCCGCGCTTCGCGCACCTTCTCCCCGCAAGCGGGGCGAAGGCGACAATCACGAGCGGTCGCGGCAGTTGAGAGTCACGCCGCCGCCAGCCGGGCGGCAGGGGGAACCGTGTCGCGGACGGCTTGGGCGAGCGCACGGGTCTCTTCGCTAAGGGCGCCGTGGGCAAAGATCAGTCCCATGCGGGTGTTGGGCAATTTAGGCAGGCCGAATTCCGGCCCGAGCGCCCGCAACCCTTCGCCGATCATGCCGACGGGTAAGACGGTGACGGCGAGGCCGGCGCGCGCAACGGCGCCGATCGCGGTGAAATTCTTCGAAATGAACACCGCGCGCACCCGGTCCTTGCGGACGCCGAGCGCCTCATCGGTCGCCCGGCGCCAGACGCACGCCAGGCTGCCCTGCGCGAGCGGGATTGGCTCGCCGTCGCGGATCTTGAGCTTCGGCGAAGCGCACCAGGCGAGCGGTTCGTCGCGCAGCAGCTCGAAGCTGTTGAGGCCCTCATGGTAAGTTACGAGCGCGAGGTCGACGATCCCGGCTTCGACGAGGCTGGTGAGTTCCTGCGAATTCTCGCAGGTCGCGCTGACCTCGACGAGCGGATGAAGGTGGTTGAAGCGGGTCAGGATGTCGGCGAGGAACGCCTCGGCGTAGTCGTCGGGAATGCCGATCCGGACCGATCCCCGCAACCCTTTGCGCGACAGGGCGGCGAGCGCGCTGGCCTCGGTTTCGACGATTCTGCGCGCATAGGCGATCAGGTCCTCGCCCTCCCGCGTCAGCTTGGCGCCGCGGCCCTGCTTGGCGAACAGGGCGCAGCCCAGCTGCTCCTCGAGCCGGCGCATATGCATCGAGACCGCCGATTGGGTCTTGTTGACGCGCTCCGCGGCGCGGGTGAACGAGCCGAGATCGACGATGGCGAGGAAGGAGCGCAGCTGGTCGGTGTCAAGCATGGATCAATTCCAAAACGTGATGGAATACCATACAAACATTCGTTGGACGGATCAATCCTTACCGCCCATATTGTATACGTTCTGCCCATCCCGGGCTTCGCCGACGTCCCAAGGGACTTCGCCAGGAGGATGAAATGTCCAAGTCTATGCTCGTCGCCCCTTCGATCCCCTTCGCGCCCGCCGCTACGCGCGGCCAGGGCTTCGTAGCCACGACGATCAAAGTCCTGGCGGCTCCCGGGCGTTGGCTCCACGATCGCCAGGCCCGCGAGGAACTCGCGCAACTGAGCGAGCGCGAGTGGCACGACATGGGCGCAGGCGCCCGTGACTTCGGGCCGGGCTATCCGGCATTCGACGACGCGGAAGAACTCGCGGCGCGCCGTATTGCGCTTCGCGCCTGGCGGGCGCCGCACGCCCACGCCGCCTGAAAAGCCACTTTCCTACCGGCTGCGAAAATCTTTCGCGCTTCCTCGGCTCGGCGCCCTATTTGCGGCGCCGATTTTCTTGCTACACGACAGGGAGATTGATCCCACCCTGGAAGGGGAATTCCTGTCATGAGCGCTGCCGCGATTTTGCACGGTGTCGAGGTCCGTTCGGGTCCGACGCCCCGGGCCACGGAAATCCTCAGTGAGGCGGCGCTCTCCTTTGTCGCCGACCTGCACCGGCAGTTCAACGGACGCCGCCTGGAGCTGCTGGCGCGCCGGGCCGAGCGGCAGAAATTGTTCGACGCCGGCCAGACGCCGGATTTTCTGGAAAGCACCAAGGCAATTCGCGACGGCGACTGGAAGGTCGCGCCGATCCCTTCGGACTTGCAGGACCGTCGGGTCGAGATCACCGGCCCGGTCGACCGCAAGATGATCATCAACGCGCTGAACTCGGGCGCCAAGGTGTTCATGGCCGATTTCGAGGACGCGTCGTCTCCCGTGTTCGCCAACATGATCGAGGGCCAGGCCAATCTGAAGGACCTGTGGGCCGGAACGATCGGCTTCACCGACGCCACGACCGGCAAGGCCTATGAGCTGAAGGAAAAGACCGCGGCGCTGATGGTGCGGCCGCGCGGCTGGCACCTCAACGAACGTCATGTGCTGGTCGACGGCAAGGAGACTTCGGGCTCGCTGTTCGATTTCGGTCTCTATGCCTTCCATAGCGCCAAGGCGCAGTACGCCAAGGGTTCCACGCCCGCCTTCTATCTGCCGAAGATGGAGAGCCACCAGGAAGCGCAAGCTGTGGGACGACGCGTTCGCCCACGCCGAGAAGACGCTCGGCTTCCCGCACGGGACGTTCAAGGCGACCGTGCTGATCGAGACCTTGCCGGCGGCGTTCGAGATGGACGAGATCCTGCACGAAATGCGCGATCATATCGTCGGCCTCAATTGCGGCCGCTGGGATTACATCTTCTCGTTCATCAAGCGGCTCGGCAAGAATGCCGCGTTCCTGACGCCGGATCGCAGCGACGATGACGATGGGCAAGGCGTTCCTCGCCGCCTATTCGCTGCTGCTGATCAAGACCTGCCATCGCCGCGGCGCGTTCGCGATGGGCGGCATGGCGGCGCAGATCCCGATCAAGGGCGATCCCGCCGCCAACGAAGCGGCGTTCGCAAAAGTGCGCGCCGACAAGGAGCGCGAGGCGGGCAACGGCCACGACGGCACCTGGGTCGCCCATCCCGATCTCGTGCCGGTGGCGATGCAGGTGTTCGACCGCCTGATGCCTGGCGCCAACCAGCTCGACAAGCTGCGCGCGGACGTCAACGTCGGCGCCGCCGACCTGCTGCGGGTGCATGAGGGCGAGCGCACCGAAGCGGGCATGCGCGAGAACATTCGCGTCGGCGTTCAGTACATCGAGGCGTGGCTGCGCGGACGCGGCGCCGTGCCGCTCTACAATCTGATGGAAGATGCGGCGACGGCAGAAATCTCGCGCGCCCAGATCTGGCAATGGCTGCATCAGAAGGCGAAGCTCGCCGACGGCCGGGTTGTGACGCCGGACCTGTTCCGCGCCACGCTCGCCGACGAGATGGAGAAGGTGCGCGCTGCCGTTGGCGAAAAGGCCTACACGACCGGCCGCTTCGCCGAGGCGATCCGCCTGTTTGGCGAGATGTCGCTGAGCCCGGTGTTTGAGGAGTTCCTGACGCTGCCGGCCTATCGGCTGATTGACTGAGATAAGCGTCAGTCGCCGCCCGCATCCGGCGCTTCGCGCCACCTTCTCCCGTCGGGGGAAGGGTTTCGCCCCCTCTCCCGTTCACGCGGGAGAGGGTTGGGGTGAGGGCGCTCCAATTGAGCGCATCTTGCCACTAGGCGTGCGCTCCGCCCTCACTTCTCCAGCACGACCTGCCGGCACTCGGCCGGCATCTGCGCCAGCGTCATCGGCGGCTTGGGCTTGCCGGGCTTTGGATGCAGCGCCTCGTCGCTGAACCACCAGACCAGCGACTTGCCGCAACCGTCGCCGGGCGGCACGGGCGCCTGCGCCTCGCAGGCGGTATCGCCGGCGGGGCACTTGATGCGGATGTGCATATGGTAATTGTGCCCCCACCAGGGCTCCACCTTGCTCATCCAGGGCTCGCCGGCATGGCGCTCGCACAGCGCCTTCTTGATGGCGGGGTTGATGAAGATGCGCTCGACCTCGGGCGCCTCGGCCGCGGCGCGGATCACGCCCGCCTGCTTCTCCGACCAATGCTCCGGATCGACCGAGAGCCCGTCCGGCCGCACCATGTCGATGGCCGACATCTGCTCGCGGTCGGCGTCGGTCAGCGTTGTGTCCGGCATCGGGGTCAGCCAGATGTCGGCGTCGAGGCCGATCTGGTGCGACGCGTGGCCGGTCAGCATCGGGCCGCCGCGCGGCTGCGAAATGTCGCCGACCAGGATGCCCGGCCAGACGCCATCCGCCGCCGCCTTGGCGCGAAAAGCGCTCGAGAAACGCGATCATCGCCGGATGGCCCCAGAAGCGGTTGCGCGACAGCCGCATCACCCGCCAGCTTTCGCCGTCGACCGGCAGCGCCTTCGCGCCGGCGAGGCAGCCGTGGGAATAGAAACCGATCGAACGCGTCGCGACTTCGGCCGGCGTCATCGCCCGGCCGAACACCTCCCTGGCGGCGTTCTTCGGGTCGGCGGGATTGGCGAGCGGCGGCAGCGGCTTTGGGTTGAGGGTTCCGATATCCTGCGCCGCGGCGCCGGCGCAGGACGCCAAGATTCCGATCGTCGCCAGCAGAATGCGCATCCGGTCACTCCGTGCTCTCAGCATCGGCCGCAGCCTTGCCGGGCTCGAGTTAACGCCGAATTAACGTTAACGCTTCCTCAACGGGCCGCGACGACGAACAGCCTGGGAAAGGGCAGCAGCACGCCCCCCGACGGCTGTGGCGGGTAGGCCGTTGCAATCTCCGCCTCGTAGGCCGCCAGATATTCCGCCTTCTCGGTCTCGTTCAGCGGGGCTAGAAACGGCCGCAGCCCCGCGCCCTCGACCCAGGCGACGATGGCGCGCGGGCTTTCGAGCCGGTGGACATAGGTGGTGCGCCAGATGTCGATATGCGCGCAATGGGGCGCCAACGCCGCCTCGTAGTCTGCAAAGGCGCCAATCGGCTGCCGCTCGGCCGGCCTGCGCAGCGAGTTTGGCTCGGAAGGGCGGCCGGTTTGCGACTTCGCGCATCAGGGCGTGCGAGGGTTCGTCGAGATTGTCGGGAAATTGCGCCGCCAGCGCGCCGCCGGCCGGCAGTTCCGAGGCGATCCGCGCCATGACCTTTATGTGGTCCGGCACCCAGTGCATCGCCGCGTTGGAGAAAACCAGGTCGGCCGAGGGATCACGCCACGCCGCGATGTCGGCGACCCGGAACGACAATCCGGGCAGGCGCGCCTGGGCTGAGGCGATCATCGACTCCGAGCTGTCGACTCCATAGATTTGCGCCGTCGGGAACCGCTCGGCGAGCGGCTCGGTGGAGGCGCCGGCGCCGCAGCCAAGGTCGACGATCCGCGTATACGATGGAGCCGGCAGCCGGACGATCAGGTCTTCGACCGGGCGCCGTCGCTCGGCGGCAAAACGGCCGTAAATGTTTGGATCCCACTTCGCCACGCTGGTCCCCTTGAGATGTCATGGGCTTAACGCGCGACAGTTTTGCAACCGTATTACGACGAAAGTCCGACATTTCCGCAACTCAAGAAAAGTGGATAAAGATCAATCGCTTATTGCCAAAGCGGTCGTAGTCGGCATGAACGCGCTGAGCGGAAGGGCGAATCGCAAGCGCTGTGTCACAAAGTGTTTCGAAACGCTTTTCGGCGGCTCTTTCACGGCGCGCATTCAACACACTCTGGGAATCAATTGTTTGCATAATATCCATTAAAATATGTGAATTACAAGCGATTGTCGGACGTCATCGAGTTCGTCCACGGCACTCGCATTCGGGTTGCAGCTAGCGGGGCAGATGAGATATTAAGAGTTCATTAAGAAAAGCGGCGGGCTGGGCAGGGTATTATGATCATCGACATTCAGTTTAACGCAGCGAGTATCGCGGCCAAAATCTCAGGAATTCCTTAGAATTCCGCGGAGACCGACTCTTAAAGCTTTGACCTATGTAAGAATACAAGGTTGAGCCGCGAGTAGATCTTAGCCAAGAAAGCAAGAAACTGTTGAGGCCGCGGGGCTGGGCTTCGGGGGAGTGCGGATGGCTGACCAGGTCAATACTTACGCAGGCGATATCGCCGTCGACGAGACGATGCGCATTCTTGCGCAGGAAGCGGCGTCGATCCTGATCGACGTTCGGACCGAACCGGAGTGGCAATACGTGGGCGCGCCGGATCTTTCGGGCATCGGAAAGGAAGTCGTTTACCTGCCCTGGCAGATCTATCCGTCCATGCAGGTGATGCCCGATTTCGCACAGCAGCTTGGCGAGATCCCTGCGAGCGCTGGGCGCGGCTCAGGATGCGCCGCTGTTGTTCCTCTGCCGTTCCGGCGTGCGGTCACGTTCGGCCGCAATCGAGATGACCAAGGCGGGATGGAGCCGATGTTACAACATTTCCGACGGCTTCGAAGGCCCGCTGGACCCCAACCGAAGGCGGGGCCAGATCGGCGGCTGGAAGGCTAAGGGCCTCCCCTGGCGCCAGAGCTGACCGGCGGCGCCCAACCAAACACTCTCAGCATTTCATCGGTCGCTTGGGCGAGCTTCGCCACAGCGAACAGAGTTTGTCGTCCTCAAAACAAAGAAGATGTGGGCCATGGAAGAAATCTGGACCAAATGCAGCCATCGTTTGCGATCCGAGCTCGGCGAGGAGGTTTTCTCGAGCTGGTTCACGAGCCTGAAGTTGGAGAACGTCGCCGCCGGGCGCGCTTCGTTTACGATCTCGACGCGGTTCCTGAAGAGCTGGGTCGAGTCCCACTATCAGGACAAGATCGTCACGGCGCTCAACGCCGAGGTCGGCGGCGTTTCCGCAATCCAGGTTGCGGTACGCGCCAATGGCGCTTCGCCGCGGATCGCCGTCGGCGATCTGAAACCGGCGCCGGTGGCCGTTCGCAAGGATCCGGCATTTGACGGGCAGAAAATGTTTCCCGCCTTCGAGCCGACGACGCGCAAGCCGGCGCCCAAGGTGGAAGGCCGCGGCGCGTTCGAATCCTTGTGCGGTTCGCCGCTCGACCGCCGGCTGAATTTCTCGAATTTCCTGGTCGGGCGCGGCAACCAGCTCGCCTACAATGCGGCGCAGCGCGTCGCGACCGCCGATCCGGGCCAATCGCCGGTGTTCAATCCGCTGTATATCCACGCCTCTGTCGGCCTCGGCAAGACGCATATGCTGCAGGCGATCGCGCATGCGGCGATCGCGCAGGGGCGCACGGTCGATCTATCTGACCGCCGAGAAATTCATGTACGGATTCGTCACGGCGCTGCAGACGCAGCAGGCGATCGCGTTCAAGGACGCGATCCGGGCGATCGATCTGCTTGATCTTCGATGACGTGCAGTTCCTGCAGGGCAAGGTGATCCAGGCCGAGTTCGGCCATACGCTCAATGCGCTGGTCGATGCGCGGCAGCCAGGTCGTGGTCGCCGCCGACCGGCCGCCGGGCGATCTCGAAGTCGCTCGACGAGCGCGTGCGCTCGCGGCTCGCCGGCGGCCTCTGCGTCGAGATGGACGCGCTCGACGAGCCGCTGCGCCTGAAGATCCTCGAAGCGCGCATCGCGGCGGCGCAAGCGCGCAAAATCCGCATTTCGAGTTCTCGCCGCAGGTGCTCGCCTTTGTCGCGCAGCGCGATCGCTTCGAACGGCCGCGATCTCGAAGGCGCGGTCAATCGGCTGGTCGCGCATTCAGCGTCGCGGGCGCCGCCCCGCTGACGGTCGAACAAGCGGAGCTCGCGGTGCGCGATCTCATCCGCACGCGCGAGCCCAAGCGCGTCAAGATCGAAGACATTCAGAAGCTGGTCGCCAGCCATTACAGCGTGACGCGCGCCGACATTCTGTCCTCGCGGCGCACCGCGACCGTCGTGAAGCCGCGGCAGGTCGCGATGTATCTCTCCAAGGCGCTGACCTTGCGGTCGCTGCCGGAGATCGGCCGCCGCTTCGGCGGGCGCGATCACACCACCGTGCTCCATGCGGTGCGCAAAATCGAAGGCTTGACCACGTCGAACCCGTCGCTGAAGGAGGAGATCGAGCTTCTCAAGCGCATGTTGCAGGACTGACGTCTCGAATGGCGCTCGTCTACAAGATCCTCGGCGCCGAGGAATGGCGCGCGGCGGAGATCGAGGGCGTGTTTTCGCGGCTCCGAGGTCGATCGTCGCGACGGCTTCATCCATTTCTCCGACGCGCGGCGCAATCCGCGGAGACGGCGGCGAAATGGTTCGCCGGACGCGACGATCTCGTGCTGGTCGCGGTCGATGCCGACGCGTCTTGGCGACCGCGCTCAAATGGGAGCCGTCGCGCGGCGGCGCAATTGTTTCCTCATCTCTACGCGCGCGCTGCCGTTGACCGCGGTCGCTTGGGTGCGGCCGTTGCCGCTCGGGCCGGACGGGACGCACGTCTTTCCAGATCTCCGCCGCATGATCGGCGCCTTCGCCGCGCTCGCCTCAGGGCTTGCTGCACAGGCTCGAGCCCGAACAGGCGCATCGCGCGGCGATCGCGGCGCTGAAGTCTGGCCGGCGCGCTGCCGCAGTCCGCGCGGCGCGCCGGACGAACGGCTGCGCGTCAACGTCTTCGGCTTGCCGTTCCCGCATCCGCTCGGGCTGGCGGCCGGGTTCGACAAGAGCGCCGAGGCGTTCGCCGGCCTGCTGAATCTCGGTTTCGGCTTCGTCGAGGTCGGCACCGTCACGCCGCGCCCGCAAGCCGGCAATCCGAAGCCGCGGCTGTTTCGGCTCAGCGAGGACGACGCGATCGTCAATCGGATGGGTTTCAACAACGACGGCTATGAGGCGCGCGCGCGAGCGGCTCGCCATCGGCCGCGCGACGCGGAATCCTCGGCGCCAATTTCGGCCCCAACAAGGATGCGACCGACCGCGTCGCCGATTTCGTCGCGGGCGTAAAAACATTCGCTCCGCTCGCCGACTATCTGACGATCAACATTTCCTCGCCCAACACGCGCGGGTCTGCGCGATCTGCAGCAGCGCGACGCGCTCGACGATCTGGTGGCGCGCGTCGTCGAGGCGCGCGACGCGCAACGCCACGCGGCGTCCGCTGCTGGTCAAGATCGCGCCGGACCTCGATCTGCGCGAACTCGACGATATCTGCTCCGTGGCGATCGCGCGCGGCGTCGACGGGCTCATCATCTCCAACACGACCATCGCGCGCCCCGCCGGCCTGCGCTCGCGCTCGCAGCGGAGACCGGCGGCCTTTCGGGCCGCCCGCTGTTCGACGCTTCGACCAAGCTGCTGGCGCGCGCTCGGCTGCGCTGCGAAGGCGCCGTGAAACTGATCGGCTGCGGCGGCGTCGAGGACGCAGAGACCGCGCTCGCCAAGATCGAGGCCGGCGCCGATCTCGTGCAGGTCTACACCGGCTTCGTCTATCGCGGCGCGGCGCTCATCGGCGAGATTTACGACGGTCTCGCGGCGGAGGCGCGGACGCGCGGCGTCAAGTCGATCCAGGAGCTGGTTGGCGGCAAGGCGAGAGATTTTGCCGCAGGCGCCAGCGATTAGCGTGCGCCTCGTCCTGAGCCTGTCGAAGGACACCGCCGCCTCGCGTCTCTCACCTAGCCTCTCCAGTCATTCCCGCGATGACGAAGTCGTCCTGCAGGCCCGCGCATTGCGGCCGAGCGCTACATCAAAAAACCTCAAACAAACATCCCGCGATCCGCTCGACGCGAGCGACAATATGCTCGTGCGCCGCCCGGATGCGCCCGAGCCCGCGCGTGTCCTCGTGGGTCACGATCCAGTAGGCGCGCGCTGCGCGTCGCTCGGGCAGCACGCGCACCAGATCGGCGAAGCGGCGCGCGATGAAATCGTGCACGACGCCGAGACCGACGCCGGCGCGCAGGGCCTCGACTTGCGTGACAGCGCTCGCGCACTCGAAATGGGTCGATCGTCCGTCGTAGAGCTCGCGCACGTAGTCGAGCGCGGCCGAGAACGCGTATTCCTCGACATAGCCGATCAGCCGATGGTTGCTGAGCTCGGTGACGTCGCGCGGGCGCCGCGTTCGGCGAGATAGTTGGCGCTCGCATAGATTCCGAGCGAATAGTCGGTCAGCCGGCGCGCAACGAAGCGGCCGGTCTCCGGCTTGTCGAGGCCGATGACGATGTCGAGTTCGCGGCGCGCCAGCGGCGTCAATTGCGGCAGCGGCGCAAGCTGCAGTCGCAGCGCCTTGTGCCGGTCGGCAAAGTCGCGCAACGCCGCCGCAAGATAGTAGGTGGAGAAGCCGTCCGGCGCGCCGATACGGATGTCGCCGGAGAGTTCGACGTCGATGTCGGAGACTTCCGCCTGCGCGTGCAGAAACGCGCTCTCCATCTGCTCGGCGGCGATCAGAAACCGCTCGCCGGCGCTGGTGAGCTTGGCGCCGGTCGTGCGGCGGTCGAACAATTTGGCGCCGAGCGCCGCCTCCAGCGCTGCGACGCGCCGGCTCGCTGTGGCATGATCGAGCCCCAGACGGCGCGCTGCCGCCACAAACTGACTGGCGCGGGCGACCGCGAGAAAGACGCGTACATTATCCCAGTCCATCGCGTCCTATGCGCCTGCCGCTCGCGTCGCCTACCCATCTATATCTGAATTCCATAACCCAGCCGCGGAGTCGACGCCCCCGTCATTGGCTGTTGACGTCAGCGCTGCGGTGCTCAGGCGGCTGCGGCGAGCGCCAGGCTGCGCTTGAAGTTCGGCCGGCAAGCCGAGGTCTGCAACCGTCCGTAAAAGCCGGCCCAGCTCACCGGTTCTGAATTATCGCGCTGGTAGCGCTCGCGCTCGGCCGACGCCATCTGGTCCGTACCAGCCGCAGAACTCGATCCAGTAATAGGCGCCCGGTCCCATGCTCCAGCCTAAGGAAGCCTCGGCCATCTGGGGAAAGACTTTCCATGGCGGCAGCATCGTAAGCTCCTTGGCATCGCGGACCTGCGGGGTCCTGCCCAGGGGTTACGGGATGGCGGCGTCGAGGCTTAAGATCAGCGCGGCCGCGGGTATTCAGCCAAATTTTGCACATATGATGCGCAATCTCTTCGATTGCCGTGCATAAAATCCGAAGGCATAACAGCTTCAGTCAAACGCAAGGGAGCGAAACATGATCGAATACGGGCACTTTATCGGCGGCAAAAACGTCGCCGGGACTTCGGGCCGACACGCGGACGTGTTTCAGCCCATGGACGGCACTGTGCGCGCCAGCGTGGCGCTCGCCAGCACGGCGGAACTTCGCGCCGCGGTCGAAAACGCCAAGGCGGCGCAGCCGGCCTGGGGCGCGACCAACCCGCAGCGTCGGGCGCGCGTGCTGATGAAATTCTACGACATGATCGCCCAGAACAACGATGAACTCGCCGAAATACTGGCCCGCGAGCATGGCAAGACGATCATTGACGCCAAGGGCGACATCCAGCGCGGCGTCGAAGTGCTCGAATTCTGCATTTGGCGCGCCGCATATGCTGAAAGGCGAATACACCGACGGCGCCGGCCCGGGGATCGACATCTACTCGATGCGCCAGGCGCTTGGCGTGGTCGCCGGCATCACCCCGTTCAACTTTCCGGCGATGATCCCGCTCTGGAAGCTCGCCCCCGCGATTGCCTGCGGCAACGCGTTCATCCTGAAGCCGAGCGAGCGCGCGCCAGGCGTGCCGATGCGGCTCGCTGAGCTGTTTGTCGAGGCTGGCGGCCCCGCCGGCATTCTCAACGTCGTCAACGGCGACAAGGTCGCGGTCGACGCGATCCTCGACGATTCCGACATCCAGGCGATCGGCTTCGTCGGCTCGACCCCGATCGCGCAGTACATCTATTCGCGCGGCACGGCGGCGGGCAAGCGCGTGCAGGCGTTCGGCGGCGCCAAGAACCATATGCTCATCATGCCCGACGCCGACATGAACCAGGCGGTCGACGCGCTGATCGGCGCCGGCTACGGCGCGGCCGGCGAGCGCTGCATGGCGGTGTCGGTCGCGGTGCCGGTCGGCGAGAAGACGGCGGACGAACTCGTCAAGCGGCTGATCCCGCGCGTCGAAGCGTTGAAGGTCGGGCCCTCGACCGACAGCAGCGCGGACTACGGCCCGCTGGTCACCAAGGCGCATCTCGAGAAGGTGAAGGGCTATATCGACCTCGGCGTCGAAGAGGGCGCGAAGCTCAGGGTCGACGGCCGCGGCTTCTCGCTGCAGGGCTACGAGAACGGCTTCTATCTCGGCGGCACTTTGTTCGACAATGTCACCAAGGACATGCGGATCTACAAGGAAGAGATCTTTGGTCCGGTGCTTTCGGTGGTGCGCGCCAAGACCTACGGCGAGGCGCTCGCGCTCTGCAACGACCACGAATATGGCAACGGCGTCGCGATCTTCACGCGCGATGGCGATGCGGCGCGCGACTTCGCCTCCAAGGTCAATGTCGGCATGGTTGGAGTCAACGTGCCGATCCCCGTTCCGATCGCCTATTACACGTTCGGCGGCTGGAAGCGTTCGTCGTTCGGCGACCTCAACCAGCATGGTCCGGACGCGTTCCGGTTCTACACGAAGACCAAGACGGTCACGGCGCGCTGGCCGTCCGGCGTGAAGGAAGGCGCGCAGTTCGCCATTCCGACGATGGGGTAAATCGAACTCATCCTCGCCCGCTGTCGGCGGGCGAGGATTTTTTGTTTTCGGCTCGGAATGGGCTAAAATAGACGCATGAGCGAAGCCGCGCTGCGTCCCATGGATGTCGACCAGTTCCTGGTCTGGGGCGAACAGCAGCCGGGAAGGCATGAGCTGCACGACGGCGTTGTCGTCGCGATGGAGCCGGAGCGCAGCCTGCACCTGTTGGCGAAAGGCGGGGCCTACCGTTCGCTGGGTGACGCCATTGCGCGCGCGGCCCTGCCGTGCACGGCTTATCCGGACGGCGCGACCGTGCGCATCAGTTCCCGGACGGCATTCGAGCCGGATGCGCTGGTGCGCTGTGGCGCATCGTTACCGCCCGCGATGCTCGAAATCCCCGACCCGATCATCGTCGTGGAAGTTTTGTCGCCGAGCACGGCTGCGGTGGATTTTGGCCTCAAGCTGGAAGGATATTTCCGCGTTCCGAGCCTCTGCCACTATCTGATCGTCGACGCGGACCTCAGAAGGCTTGTCCACCACAAGCGCGGCGCGGGCGATCTGATCGAGACCCGCATTTTCGGTGAGGGGTCGATCCGCCTCGACCCGCCTGGCCTCGAACTCGTCGTCGAGAGCCTGTTCGGGCCGGCCTGACAAGCCCGCCCTTCGACGCGTCGCCGCTTTGCTCAGTGCGCCGCGTAAAGCGCCTCGCTCGCCGCCCACAGCTTTGCGGCCAGAGCGTCATCGCGCCCGTCGGCGCGCACCTTCGCCGGCTTGCGCTTGGCGAAATATTCGCCGCTGACCGTCGCCACGTCAGGCGAGGTCGCGAGCCACAGCAGCGTGTCGGCGCCTTGCTCGGGGGTCAGGAAAAACGGTCGCAACAGCCCGATTACCGTCTGGAACATGCCGCCGGCCTGGCTCGCAAAACGTGT
This sequence comes from uncultured Pseudomonadota bacterium, assembly GCA_963771455.1. Lineage (GTDB taxonomy): Bacteria > Pseudomonadota > Alphaproteobacteria > Rhizobiales > Beijerinckiaceae > Roseiarcus. The sequence continues at coordinate 217,304 of CAVYTP010000022.1, read as the reverse complement.
GGCGACGACGCCGGGATGAAAGCAATTGGCGGTGACGCCTGTCCCCGCCAGCCGCCGCGCCAGTTCGCGCGTGAACAGAATGTTCTCGAGCTTGCTCGCGCCATAGGTCCCATAGCCTGAATATCCGCGCTGCGACTGCAGGTCGTCGATATTGAACTTGGCCTGCATGTGCGCGCGCGACGAAGTCGAGACGATGCGCGCCGAGCCCGCCGCCTTCAGCGGTTCGAGCAACGATTTGGTCAGCGTGAAATAGGACATGTGATTGAGCGCGAAGGTCAACTCCAGGCCTTCGATGCTGATCCGTCGATTGCTGAAAACGGCGCCGGCGTTGTTGATCAGAAGATCGATCTTCGGCTCGGCGGCGACGATCTCGGCGGCGGCTCGCTTCGTTTCCGCGATCGAGGCGAGGTCGGCGAAATGGGCGCGATGGCCGAGCCCGGGGGCGAGCTTTTCAAGCCGATCGAGCGTCGCCTTGGCGCGGGCCTCGTCGCGGGCGACGAAATGGATGCGGGCGCCTTGCCGCGCGAGCGTGTCGACCGCCACGGCCCCGATGCCCGACGTTGCGCCGGTAGCGACGACGATCTTGCCTGTCATGGCCATGTTACCCGTTCCCCATGATCTTGCGCGGCTTGAGTTCGGTCGTGGCCGGGCTTTCCCAGCCGCCGACGGCGAAGCCGCCTTTGTTCAACAACCCGACCAGCGCATCGAGACGCCCGGAGGCGCGGTTCGGGTTCTTCAAGTTCCAATGCGTTCCGTCGCGAAATCCGAGCACCAGCCTGGGCTTTGCAGAGCCGCCGGCGCCCGGTTCGCTGACGCAGGTGAGAAGGTCCTCGCGCCGTTGAACCGCTGCGGTTCGGATGCGGAACATCCGGACCAGCAGCGCGACGGCGATCACCATCAGGGGCAGATAAATCGGATGCAGATGCAGGACGACCATCAGGACGAACGGGACGATCAGCAGCGCCAGGTGAAAATGCGCCTCCAGCAGCAGCACTCGCCGATTGGTAAGCGCGAGGCTCGAACTTTCGACAACGGCGAAGCCGCTGCCGCGATCGGTCTGAACGGTAACCCGCCCGAGCTCGATTTCGCCGGGCTCGGGCTTGTAGCCGGGCCAGTGCGAATTGGCGAAACGCTCGAGATATTTGAACACGTCTTCTCCTACCACGCCACGTTGAGGCTTGCCTCGTTGCGCAATGTCACTTCGCCAGGCCGGCCAGATCGCCAGAGGCTCCGCGTCGCCAGCGGGCTTTTCGCACGGCGCACGCCGCGACGCAAAAAGGCTGCTCTCGTCCCTGTTGTCTCAAGGCTTCGCTGGCCGCCGCCGCGTCCTAAGCGCTGCTTTCTGCTTTTGCCGCCTGAGCGTCGCTACCCTTAACGGCCGCGTGAGGCGACCCCGCTCATCCGACGAGAGGGTTCGTCTTGACGCCCAACGGCGCGTGGCGGCAAGCGGTTAGCCAATCATGAAATTGCTCTTCGACAGCGCCGTCGGGAGGACGTTGAGCAATTCGATCGAGCCGTCGCCGGTCTCGGCCAGCGACAGTATGCTGCCGCCGTGTCCGTCGCTCGTTATCTGGCGCTAACGCGTCAGCCCGGTTCACGAAACCGCCGACGCCGGAGAGAAAGTCGATGATCCCGGTCGGGTCGGCGGCGAAGTTGTGAATTGTCAAAGTGCCGACATTGTCGTCGATGCTGAACAGCGTGGTCGAGCCACCGTCGGTAATGTTGTCGCTGAAGCCGATATCGAGGGTGTCGTTTGCGCCGCTCGTCACCGCGACGTTGTTTTCATCCCCTGACTTGATCAGATCGTCCGAGCCGCTGAGCGAGAGGTTCGCAGCGGAAAGAACGACCTTGCCGTTGGAACCTGACACCGTGTCCGTATTGGCGCCCGTATTGTAGAGTTTCGCCACATTGCCAGCGCCGCTCAGGAAATCGATCGTATCGGGGCCGCCCGTGACGGCGACTTTCGAGCCGTCCGACAGGTCGATCGTGCCACCGGAGCCGCTGACGTTGACAGTCGTCGTCACGCCCGTTTCTTCGAGCGTGCCGCCGTCGGTGAATACGACAGGTACGGTGACGGAGGAACCCGCCAACATCTCGAACGTGCCGCCCGCGATGTTGACCTCGCCAGTCGAAGACGGGCCCGAAATATTGTCAGATACCGTAGTCGTCAGGCTGACCGTGCTGCCGGTGTCGGCCACGATCGTTCCGCCGTCGGCGCCTGTCGAACCTGTGTCCACGTCGGAGCGAATCGCAAGCGTGGCGCCCGATTTCGCTTCCAGCGTCCCATTGCCGTCTTCGATGGTGTCGTCGCCGGTCTTCAGCTTGACCGTCACGCCCGCGCCCGTCGCGAGCACGGTGCCGTTGTTATCGAACGTCAGGTCGTTCGTCGTCTCTATCCCTGTGTCGCCGATCTGCCCGCTGAAGCCGGCATAGATCACGGTGTCGTTGACGAATGTCGCCGGCGCGCCGCCGTCGCTGGTAATCTCGGCGCCGGCGCCTTTAAAATCTATCTGCGCCGAGCCCTCAATTGTGTAGTTTCCGCGGATCGCGAGGTCGCTGCCGGCATAGATTCCGATCCCGCCGGAATTCTCCATGACATTGGTGACGCCGGATTGGCCGAGTTCGACGGTTCCGCTCGTTACGCTGGATGTGCCCGGCGTCGTGCCGCCTGCGCTGATCGTGCCGATGTTCGCGACTTCGGAGAGAATGACCAGCAGGCCACCGCCTGTGGCTTCGAGAACGCTGTTGTTTTCGATCGTGTTGGAGCCGGTGTCGAGCTTCAGTTTAACGCCGGAGACGGCGGCGTCGATGGCGCCCTCGTTGTCGAGCGTCAGGTCGTTCGAGGACAATACGCCCTCGTCGCCGATCTGGCCCTCGCCCACGATGTCGCCGTTGTTCGTGAGGGTCGCGGCCTTGCCGTCGCTGGTTATGCCGGAGCCCGCTCCCTTGAGGTAGACCGCGCCAGAGCCGCCGATGGCGTAGTTGCCGCGGATTGCCAGATCGCTTTGAGCAAAGACCTGGACCGCTTCGTCGTTGGTCATCGAGCCCGCGCCGCCGTCCTGACCAACCTGAACGGTTCCGGTGCTCGATGACGATCCCGCGTTGATCACGCCCTGATTGTCGACGTTGGAAGTTAGTGAGAGGATTGCGTCGTCTTCCGCCTGCAGGAGGCTGACCTCAGCATTGGTCACGACATTGCTGCCGGTGTTGATAGTCAACGTGACCCCAGCGCCCGACGCGTAAACTTTGCCAGCATTGTCGAACGTCAGGTTGCTGTCGCCGATCCGCCCACTCGTATCGGCATTGATGGTGCTGTCGTTATGGAAAGTGGCAGCTTTGCCGTCGCTGACGATCTTCGCGCCTGCGCCCTTGAAGTCGATCGAACCGCCGCCGGAGATGGTATAGTTCCCGGCAAGCGCAAGGTCTGCGCCACCCTGTATGGTGGTTGCGCCGGTCTCGGTCAGCGATTCCGTACCGCCGTCCTTACCAAGTTGAAGCGTAGAGTCCGCCGCCGCATTGATTTCACCCTCGTTGGTGAACGTCGAGGAGATCTCGAGTTCCAGGTAGTAAGATCCCTGATTGGCATTGATTGTTCCGCCGGCCTGATTGTCCAGCGTGTCCAGCGTTACGACGCCGGCGCCGTCGATCGTGTTGTTGACGTTGATGAGGCCACCGCCGCTGATGTCGCCATAGCTGTAACCGCTATATGTGCTGCTGTGCTGCCCGAGATACACGAGACCGGAACCCGCCGTGCTGGTCGCGCCATTGAGCTTCACCGTCCCGGTGAGGTCCAGGTATCCGCCATTGTTGATATCGGCGCTGCCCGTGATCCTACCGATCGTCAGAGAGCCTTCGTTGTCGAACCTGTCGCCGATCGTCAGGGTCGCGCCGACATCGACCTTGAGGGCGCCGAGATTGCCGCTCGCCCATGTGAATGTGATGTTTGAGGCGAGCGCGGTCCCGTTCGTCGCGGTGAGACTGCTGCCGTTCTTGATTTCGAGAGAACTGATCGTGTTCGTGCCAATGCTGTTGACGGTCACGTTGGTGGGGTAATTGTTGGCGCCGATGGTCCCGGCTACGGCATTCAGCAACTCCGATGAACGTGTCCTCGACCGTTATCGGACTATAGCCGCCGCTCCAGTCAGTCGTGGTCAGCCAGTCGCCAGAGGTTTCCATGATGTCTTGCGGATTGGCGACTTTCCAGCCAAGCGTTTTCATCACATTGAGTTCGGTCTGATTCAGGGTGAGGGTCTCACCCTGGCTGGTCGATCCGAAAACCTGCTGTTGGTTCCAGTCATCGGGGTCTCCATTGCTCAGATATTTCGACCCGGAGTACTCGTTGTAGAAAGACAGTCCCGCCGAATTGGACGTGGTGTCGCCGCCATCGGAGGAGAAATAGGTTGTTTTGCCGTCACGGCCGTCTGTCGTGTCGTAGACGCCCGCTGACGTGTAGCGGAAAAGATCCATCGTCGACCATTCGCTGTTCTGGTCGCCGAGCCCACTGACGCGCCCCAATCCGTTTTCACTGATCTCATGGGTAAGGCCGTTGATGACGTCCTGCTTGAAATCCCAAGTGTAATAGGTATTGAGGGTCACCGTTACGTCGGTCGTCGCCGTAGACGAGCTCAATCCGAGGAAACGCGCGTAGGCGTCGGAGATCGTAAAGCCGGCGCCGCCAGACGGATCGCTCGATGGCAACACGTCGCCCGGCGCCTTCTTCAACAGCGCCGTCTTGAGTTGCGCGTAGCTGTAGTTGTCGGTGCCCCCTGTGGGGTTATTGCTAAGCGCGAACGGATTGGGATTCTTCTTTGTAGGGTCCGTCGGCGCCATCACGAAGGTGGCGGTCACGGTCAGCGAATTGGTGAATAGGCTCTCGAGCTGCTTCTCCGCCGCGACGATGCAGGCGATAAATGCCGCCGTGCAACTGGACGAATAGGTGTTGACGAACTCGAGGCCGCTGCCAGCCGTTGCGACAGTATGGGTTGTCCCGCTGTAGTTGGTTGAAGATCCCGAACTCGCGACGGGCGCGGAACCGCCGGACGCGGCGCCGCTGCCCGATACGGCGGCGGGAGGCGAATCGCCGGACGCAGAGGGCGATTCTTTGTGCGCCGGGTGGGATGCGCTCCAGGCGGGGAGATAGCTGAGTGCGAAGCCCGGACTTCCGTTGAAAGGCGCAAACGAATAACTGGGCGCCGCGTCCGTCGGGAAAGAAGAGGACGACGATGGATCGTCCTGTTCAGATGTGAACGGATCGTCCGGGTCGGACGGGGGCAAGAAATTCGCCGTGGCGGCAAACGGTTTGAACATCGGACATCTCCGAAAAATAAATGGAGGCGGCCAACGGGCCAGTCTCCACAGAAAAATAGTGGACCGGCATGGCAATGTTCGCAGCGCGTGGTCTAGTGCAATGCCAAACGCTTGCAGGTTCCTTTAGAGCACATCGCAGTATTCGCTGCAACTAAGGCGCCGTCTGTGAACCACCGAGCATTTCAGAGCAGAAGCGGCGATCAGAGAGAGTTGGTTCACACGACGGCGGCGACCGCCGCAAAGCGGCTGTTCGCTGTAAGCCATCCTTGTTATGGTGCCTCCTGCAGACCGTTTGAGCCGTCATCCGCACGGCCCCTATGTTGAGTGGCGCGAGGGCAAATGGGCGAGCCCGAATTGACGGCGTGGCGGCCCAGCGATCCGGCCGCAGCGCTCGGCCTGGCGGTCGACTACCTAGGCCGCAAGCCGGCTTTCGCAAGGCTTCAGTTCGGGGAGTGGTCGAGGACGCTGTATTATCAGGTCAGCCGAAAACATTATCTGTTCGTCATTGACCGGCAGCGCGCGGTGCTGGGCTTCCTGGGCTGGGCGCTGACCGCCAACGAACTCGCGGAGACCTGGATCGATGGACGCTCCGGGCTTCGCAACGACGAATGTTTGACAGGCGACATCGTGATCATCAACGCCTGGGCTGCCGACACGCCGGCCGCTCAACAATTCCTGGTTGAAACGGGGCGCAAGCTGTTCGGCGAGAAACACTCGCTGTTTTTCAAGCGCTACTATCCTAATGGTCGCTGGCGCGCCATGCGACTGAGCGTCAACCCCTTTGTGGGCGATCACCTCGCACGGTACGCGAAGGCTCTCGAAGGATAGCGTCAACCAACAATCATACCCTCGGGCAGCGCGTAGGCGTGCTCGGCAATGGCGCCCGCCGTGGTGATCCAGATTTCGTCGCGCCGGCTGGCGATGTGCTGGAGCGCTCTTCGCAGCGGGCGAAGGCGCTGCGGCTGGCCGACAATGTAGGGGTGGAGGGCGACCCCCATCACCAGCGGCGCGTCCGCGGATTGCTCGAGCATTTCCTCGAACGCCTCGATGATCATGTCCGCGAAGTCGGCGCCGCTCGCCTGCCGCGCGACAATGGCGGGAATGTCGTTGAGCTCCTGCGGGTAGGGCACCGAGAGTAGGCGGCGGCCGTTACGGCATTTGAGGAACAGCGGCTGATCGTCCATCCCCCAGTCGAGCACATAGGTGTAGCCGGCCTCGGCGAGCAGGTCCGGCGTCACGGGGCTCTCCGAAATCCACGGTCCGAGCCAGCCCTGCGGAGCGCGGCCCTCGGCCTCCGAGATGCGAGCGGTTGCTTCCGCAATGAGGGCGCGCTCGGCCGCTTCATCGAAGGCGCCCTGGCGTTCGCTGTTGGTGCGGCCATGGCCGACGATCTCGTCGCCGCGTTGGGAGAACGCGGCGACAAGCTCGGGCGCCTCGTTGTAAACCTCCGAGTTCACGAGCACGGAGGCGGGAAATCGGATCTGCTCGAAGAGGTCGAGCAGCCGCCACGCGCCGACGCGATTGCCCCAATCGCGCCACGCGTAGTTCAATACGTCGGGCTCGCCGAGCGAGGGCGCGAGCTTGGCCCCGAGGCCCTCGCCGAAGGCGAAGGTCTCGAGGTTGAGCCCGATGTAGAAAGCGAGACGGCGCCCGTTTGGCCAGTCGTAGACTGGCCGCTGCGGCAGGGCGCTGTAGTCGTAGCGGAAGTGTCGCTTCAGTGTGGTCATCAGGTCCGGGCGCCATTACATTGCAGCGCACCGTAGAGCCGGCCGCGCTGCGGCGCCACCTCGCCGAGAGGTCGGCCTCGAAGGTGTCGACGGGAACTGACAGGCCTCGCCATCCCACCCGTTTCAGTTGTATTGACGGCCTTCGTGATCCGTAAGCGCGGTTTGCGCGTAGAGGAGCTACAGGATTTTGTTCGGGACGAATTGGCCATGTACGCGCTGGAGGCGCCAGGCGGCGGCTCCGCGGCCGTGAACGCTCCGAGCCCTTCACCGGCGCCCAAGGGTCCTGAGCTGGCGCGATGGCTGCTCGCTGTGGCGACGCGCGGCGACAGGCAGGCGTTCGCGAGCCTGTTTGAACATTTCGCGCCGCGCCTGATCGGGTTTTTCAGCCGCGCCGGGTTGCCAAGGGAAACCGCAGAGGAAGTGACTCAGGAAACGATGATTGCTGTTTGGACGAAAGCCGGCCTCTACGATCCCAGGGAGGCGGGCGTCTCCACCTGGATCTACACCATCGCCCGCAATGCGCGCATCGACAGATTGCGCCGAGAGGGGCGGCGGGCGAAGCTCGAGACGGACGTTATGGAGCAACAGGGGGAGGAGTTTGACGCGTCTGGCGAAGATATTCTGCTCGTTTCCGAGCGGGACGTCAGGGTCAGGGAAGCGATCGGCACGTTGCCGCCGGAACAGGCCGAGATCATTCGGCTGTCTTACTTCGCGGAAAAACCCCATTCCGAGATCGCGCGCGAGCTCGGTCTGCCGCTTGGCACCGTGAAATCGCGTCTGCGCTTGGCCATTCTAAAAATCCGTGGCGCTTGGGAGGGCGGGCAATGAGCGCCCTTCACCACCCCGCCGACGACACACTGGCCGCTTTCGCGTCTGGCGCGCTTGCGCCGGGCCTGCGCCTGGTCGTCGAGACCCACGTCCACGGCTGCGCCGAGTGTCGTTCGCGCTTGAGGGCCTGCGAGGCGATTGGGGGCGCGCTGCTCGACGCCAGCGAGCCTGCCGAGGCGCTACCAAACGATTTGCTTTCCCGCACGCTGGCGAGGATCGAGGCGGTCCCGCTCCGAGCCGTTCCCCCGCACGTGTCGTGGGTCGCTCCGTTCCCCGGGGCGCCGCAGACGCTGAGGGATTGCCGGATCGGACGGTGGTGGTTCATCTATCCCGGCTTTCGGATCGCGACGGTGACCCCAGCTGGCGAGAGCGATATCTCGGCGGTGCTGATGCGCGTCGGCGCAGGCGGCAGGATGCCCACTCATACCCATACCGGCTTCGAATATACGCAGGTGCTGTCGGGGGCCTATACCGACGAGTATGGCCGCTATGCGGCGGGCGATTTCGACGAAGCGGACGGCGAGGTGATCCACCAGCCAAAAGCCGAACTCCTGGAGGATTGCGTCTGCCTTACCGCAGTCGAGGGACGGCTCCAACTGACTTCGTTCGTTGGACGCGTCGCGCAGTCGTTGCTGGGCTTCTAGTCCGCGAATCCGGGAGGGCCCCATGGCGCTTTGCGTTGTCGCCATCATGGTCTTTCTTGCTGTAGCCATGACATTCGCCTGGGCCGTCGCTGTCAGAACCGGCAAATCCGGGTTCATCGATGCGACATGGTCGTTCGCCGTCGGCGTGGCCGCCGTATCGGCCGCGCTCTGGCCGCTCCGTCCGGACAGCTACGGGCTGCGCCAGATTTGCGTTGCAGCCTTTGCGGCTGTCTGGTCGGCCCGTCTAGGCTCCTACATTTTCAGTCGAAGCGTTTCGCACGGCGATGATCCCAGGTATGCGGACCTGAAGCGGCAATGGGGGGAACACGCAAATCGCGAGCTGTTCATTTTCCTGCAAATTCAGGGCGTGGCGGGTTGGGCGCTCGCCGGCGCGGCAGGGCTCGCCGCTCATGCGCCGTTCGGCGGCCTCCGCCCGCAGGATGGACTGGCGCTGCTGGTATTCGTCGCCGCGCTGAGCGGCGAGACGGTCGCCGACCGTCAGATGGCGGCGTTCCGCGCCGATCCCCATAATCGCGACCGCGTCTGCGACGTCGGGCTCTGGGGCTGGTCTCGCCATCCCAATTATTTCTTCGAATGGCTCAGCTGGTGCGCCTACCCCCTCATCGCGGTCGATCTCACAGGGGCTTATCCGGCCGGCTGGCTCAGCCTGGCCGCGCCCGTCCTGATGTATGTGTTGCTCGCCCACGTCTCAGGCGTCCCCCCGCTGGAGGCGCATATGGCGCGCACCCGGCCCGCCGCATTTGCGGACTATCGGCGCCGGGTCAGCACGTTCTGGCCAACCCCTCCCGCGCGCGGCAAGGTTCGCACAAGCTAGGCAGGCCAAGCGAGACGTTAGAGTTTGGTTAAGCGTGAAATCCAGGAGGGCGCGCCCGATCCGACGGAGTTACGCCGATGAGCTTCCCCAGTCTGTCCGACAGGCCGTTACTCGCTTTGGGCGGGCCCCAAGGCGCGCCGCAAGAGCGTCAGAAGCCGGATACCGGTTACGCAAGATTGGGTGCGTCCGGCGAGCGCGCTGAGTCGCAGGACGCTCAGCGATCACAGGCTGACGAAGGCCCGTTGCGGCGGATCGTCAACCTCGACCTGGCGTCCCTGGCGGAGATCGAGGCGCGCAAAGCCATGGCGCCGCACAGTGCGACAGTCGCCGAATTCCTCGCCGCGTTTTCCGCGCTGCTGTCGTCGGTTTCGTCGGGCGACGTATTGTCGGCTCGCGACGCCGCCAACATTTTGCAGCTCGAGCTGTTTGGTGCGCAGAACGCCGCCGAGGAGGAAACCGGCGCTGACGAAGATGCGCCGCTGCGGATGCTCGAAGATCTCGTGGCGCTGATCCGTTTTGCGCGTCTCGGCGACCTCAATTCCGCGGAAGCCGCGGCCGCCTTGCTCGCCCGCCATATGCAGACGGCCCTGATCGCTCCTCCGAGCCCATCGAAGCCGGCCGAGCGGCTGGCCGGGCGTCGCCACGCCGTGCGCGCCGCAAGCCGGCGCGAACCACCGACGCTGGTCCAGGGCGCAACTGCGGCCTATGAACTGCTGATGGACCCGGAGCCGGGCCTCAACGCAGCCTGAAGCGCGTAAAACTCACCGAAACAGCTTGCGGGCGACGCCAATCGCTTGACATCGGGCGTCTCGTATCGGATCGCGGCGGAAGTTTTTTCCGCCATCGAGGCGCTTGTATGAGCCTACGGACTTTCCGCATCGGCACGCGCGGTTCGCCGCTCGCGCTCGCGCAGGCTCACGAAACGAGGCGGCGGCTGGCCGCGGCGCACGCTTGCGACGAGGAGCGTTTTCCCATCGTCGTCATCACGCACCAGCGGCGACATGATTCAGGACCGCAGCCTCAGTGAAGCCGGCGGCAAGGGCCTGTTCACCAAGGAGATCGACGCGGCCATGCTCGCCGGCGAGATCGATTTCGCCGCGCATTCGTCCAAGGACCTGCCCACCGCGTCTTGCCCGAAGGGATCGTCATCGCCGGCTACCTGCCGCGCGAAGATCCCCGCGACGCGCTGATCTCCGCGCGTGCAACGACCTTGGCCGGGCTTGCCGCAAGGCGGCACGCTCGGCACCGCATCGCTGCGCCGGCAGGCGCAGGTGATGCGACTGCGACCCGACCTGAAGGTCTCTCTGCTGCGCGGCAACGTCGAGACCCGGCTCGGCAAGGCGGAGCGCGGCGAGATCGACGCGACGCTGCTCGCCTACGCTGGCCTCAAGCGGCTCGGCCTTGCGCATCGCGCCACCGCTTTGCTCGACACCGCCGATTTTCTTCCCGCCGTCGGGCAGGGCGCCATCGGGCTCACCGCGCGCAGCGGCGACGCCGCCGCACGTGATGCGCTCGATCCCATCCTGCACGGCGAAACGGGCGAAGCGCTGGCCTGCGAGCGCGCGTTCCTTGCGGTGCTCGACGGCTCTTGCCGCACGCCGATCGCCGGCCATGCGCGGCGCGGCAGCCGCGAGTTGACGTTTCGCGGCGCCGTGTTCCGCACTCGACGGCTCCGAAGCGTTCGAAGTCGAGGCGAGCGGCGCGCCGGCCGACGGCGCCAGCATCGGCGAGGCGGCGGGACGGGAATTGCTAAGCCGGCTGCCGAAGGGCGTGCTGGGGGGTTGACGGTAACGGGAGGAATTCGTGTAGCCGTGTCGCTGACCTCGTTTTGGTAGATGCGCGCACGTGCGAAAGTTCGTCTTGCTGGAAACAGCGAGGTCGGCAACCTCGCCTACAGAGGCGCCTGTCGCCCTTGCGAATTATCGACAACGAAGTATTCGCGCACTAAGTTTGGATTGATGTCTTCGCGATCGTCCCTCCACGAAACTGATTTTTACGCCTGGGCGCAGGAGCAGGCGGCGCTACTGCGCGACGGCCGGGTCGAGGAGGCCGATTGGGTCGCCATCGCCGAGGAAATTGAGAGCATGGGCAAGACCGAGAAGCGGGAACTCGTCAGCCGCTTGACCGGTCTGCTTCTGCACCTGCTCAAATGGCGACATCAACCCTTGCTGCGAGGGCCCTCCTGGAGGCTTTCGATCGCTAACGCCCGCGACGAGATAGCCGACCTCATCGCCGACAATCCGAGTTTGAAAGGGCAAATCGAGGAACTGTGCGCCTCAGCCTATCGCTACGCGCGTCGAAAGGCAGCGGTGGAAACGGACCTGCCGGAAGATGGGTTTCCGTCGAAATCGCCCTGGAGCTTTGCCGAAGCGATGGACGAAACGTGCTGGCCGGACTGATGTTGTAATCCGGCCACCGCTATACTCGCCCTCACCCAAATATCTTCACCGCGCTCTGCAGCGTCTGCCAGGCGCCCCAAAGCGCCGGCAGGCCGACGGCTAGCCACGCGAGCCAGCCGAGCGGGCCCGGCATGCCGCCCAAGCCGATGCCGAACGAAAGGTCGCGCGCTGTCGTTCGCCTCGCGCACTTGCGTCGCCGGCGGCGGTCTCCTTCATCAACCATTTCGGCGCGACCGGGCGGATCGAGCGCGTTGCAGATGAAGCCGACGACCAGGAACGCCGACAGGATGTACAGCGTGCGGTCATAGACCAGCGCCCGCTCGACGCCCGCCGAGATCTGCGCGTCGCGGATGTAGCCGATGACGAACGGGCCGACGACGCCGGCGGTCGACCATGCGGTCAACAGCCGGCCGTGAATGGCGCCGACGAAGCGCGTGCCGAAAATGTCGGCGAGATAGGCCGGCACAGTGGCGAAGCCGCCGCCGTACATCGACAGGATGACGCAGAACGCCGCGACGAACAGCGCCTTCGAGCCCGCATGCGCGAGCGTCGGCGAGGCCGCATAGAGCACGATGCCGATGCCGAAGAAACAGAAGTAGGTCATCTTGCGGCCGATGCGGTCCGACAGCGAGGCCCAGAAGAAGCGGCCGACGATGTTGAACAGCGAGAGCAGACCCGACGAAGCCGGCGGCGATGGTCGCGATCTGCTTCAACTGATCCGGGTTCAGCGCCGAGAAGCCGGTCTCCGGCTGCGCCGATCAGCGCGCCGCCGAAGATTTCCTGCAGCATCGGCGAGGCCATCGCCAGCACGCCGATGCCGGCCGAGACGTTGAGGCAGAGCACCGCCCAGATCAACCAGAACTGCGGCGTCTTGTGCGCGTCGTCGAGCGCGACCGAGCCGTGCGTCGATCATCGCCCTGCGCGCCGGCGCCGGCGGCGTCCAGCCGGCGGGACGCCAGCCCTCGGGCGAGACGCGATAGCCGAGCGCGCCGCGCGCTCATGAAGACGAAATAGATCACGCCCATCGTCGCCATGGTCTCGCACGACGCCCGAACTGGTCGCGGTCTTGAAATGGTTCATCAGCAGATTGGCGAGCGGCGAGCCGATCATCGCGCCGCCGCCAAAGCCCATGATCGCCATGCCGGTCGCCATGCCGCGCCGGTCGGGGAACCATTTGACCAGCGTCGAGACCGGCGAGATGTAGCCGAGCCCGAGGCCGATGCCGCCGATCACGCCGAGGCCGAGCCAGATGATCCAGAGCTGGTGGAGATAGACGCCGAGCGCGGCGATGAGGAAGCCGCCGCCCCAGCAGAACGCCGCGACGAGGCCGGCCTTGCGCGGGCCCGCCCGCTCGAGCCAGCCGCCGAACAGCGCGGCCGAGACGCCGAGCACGACGATGCCGATCGTGAAGGTGACGAGCAGATCGCTGACGCGCCAGTTGCAGGTGGTCGTGAACAGCGCGTCGAACGACAGCTCATCGTCTTGCAGGCGGCCGGCGCGTCGCCCGGATCGCCTTGCTGAGCGGCAGCCAGAACACGCTGAGGCCGTAGGACATGCCGATGCAGAGATGGATGGCGAGCGCCGCCGGCGGCGACGAGCCAGCGATTGAAGCCCGGCTTGGCGATCGTCGCTGGCCTTTTCGAGCCAGCTCGCACTTCGTCCGGGCGCATCCATAGTGGTCGAAGCCATTTGTCCCCCCCTTTGTTTGCCTGCATCCGGCAGCTTGCTCGGCGTCGCTTATTGGCCGTCAGGATTGTCCGTTACGCGGTCTTCAACTTGGCAGACGCCGCTCGTGCGGTCGGCGTTCAGCCCAGACTTCAGATTTGCGACGCCCGCGCCCAATGATTTCACCGATCATCTTCGGCGTCCAGAATTTTTTCAAGTGGGTCGCGACCCCTTCGGCGCCTATCGGCCCCGGGCTGAGCTCGCGAAAAAATCGCCGATCTGGTTCGCCATCCTGCACCAGCTTTTTCGATCTTCGCCGAGCTCACGCCGCCGCTCCGCTCTGCGACGCGCTGCGCCTCGAAGGCGAGCGCCTGATCGGCGCGCGCGACCGCGATCAGCTCGACGCCGCAGGCCGCCGCCGTCTCCAGCGCCAGCGAGGTCGGCGCGGAGACGGAGACGAGCGTCGCGCGCGCCGAACACCGCGGTCTTGACGACCATCTCGAACGAGCAGCGGCTGGTGACGACGACGAAGCCGTCCGCGGGAGTCGGTCGCCTTCGCGGACCAGCGCGCCGATCAGCTTGTCGAGCGCGTTGTGGCGTCCGACGTCCTCGCGCAACGCGCCGGATCGCGCCGTTCGCTGTCAGCGACCATGCGGCGGCATGGGTCGCGCGGGTGCGCTGATTGAGCGGCTGTTCGCCCGCCAGCGCCCTGAGCGGCAGCGCCGACCGCGGCCGGCGCAACCGGCGGCGCCGGCGCGCAACGCGGCCTGGCGGTTTCGGCAGTGCTCGCCATGTCCTCGACGCCGCAGACCCCGCAGCCGGTGCGGCCGGAAAGCGCGCGCTTGCGCGCCAGATGGGCACGCATGGCGTTCGGCGTCGAGCGCGATGTTCACGCGCGCCTGCCTTGGCTGCAGCTCGACTTCGACCGCCCGAATTTCCTCCATTGAGCCGATCGCGCCTTCGGTCAGCGCGAAGCCATAGGCGAAATCCTCGAGGTCGAGCGGCGAGGCCATCATCACGGCGAAGGGCAGCCGCCGAAGGCGATCTCGACCGGAATTTCCTCGGCGATCTCGCGCAAACGCCGTCCCACAGCGCCCGCATCGTAGCGGAACTCACGCATGGCGCAGCACGGCGCCGTTGTAGCCGAGATCCCTCATCCTGAGCCTGTCGAAGGAAATCTCGGCCGCCACGGTCAGCAACCGCGGCTACGGGGTGCGTCGTGGTAGCCGAGGTCGTTGCCCATATTCGCTCGGATGGGAATTGTTTCCGCGAAAGCGGGGATCCAGTGTCGTAGGGCTCGACGGCTTCAAGATGTCGTAGCCTGTTTCTGCGGGCCAAGCATCACACGCTGGATCCCCGCTTTCGCGGGGATGCAGGAGGGAGCCTAACCGAGCGCATATGGGTCGTTGACCTCGGCTGCCGAGTCTCCTTCGACAAGCCCAGGATGAGGGACCTGGCTACAATTTCCTCACTCCGCCGCATCGAGCCGTCTCCTGCGATGCGGCGCAAGGAAAACCCTTCCTCGCGGTCGCGCTCCTGCCAGTCGGAATAATGGTTGGTGCGGCGCACCTGCACGGCGGTCACCTTGTATTCGGGGCAGTTGGTCGCCCAGTCGGAGATTGTCGGTCGTCACGACATTGGCGCCGGATTGCCGGGTGATGGAACGTCGTGTAGACGACGCCGGGCTGCATACGTTCGGAGATCTTTCGCCTGTCAGCGAGATCTCGCCGACGCGGCTTTGCAGCGCGACGAGATCGCCGTCGCGCACGCCGCGCTGCTCGGCGTCGAAGGGATGGATCTCCAGCACGTCCTCTTCGTGCCAGCGGCTGTTCTCGGTGCGCCGCGTCTGCGCGCCGACATTGTATTGCGAGAGGATGCGCCCGGTCGTCAGCAGCAGCGGGAACAGCGGGCCGGTGCGCTCCTCGGTCGGCACATATTCGGTCAGCATGAACTGGCCCTTGCCGCGCACGAAGCGCTCGACATGCATGATCGGCGTGCCCTCGGGCGCCTTGTCGTTGCAGGGCCATTGCACCGAGCCGAGTTCGTCGAGCCGCTGATAGGAAACGCCCGAGAAGGTCGGCGTCAGCGCGGCGATCTCGTCCATGATCTCGCTCGGGTGCGCGTATTTCATCGGCACGCCGAGCGCCTCGGCGAAGCGCGATGCGTCGCTTCCCAGTCGGCCTTGCCAGACAGCGGCTCCATCGCCTTGCGCACCCGGCTGATGCGGCGCTCGGCGTTGATGAACGTGCCGTCCTTTTCGAGGAACGACGCGCCGGGCAGGAACACATGCGCGTAGCGCGCCGTCTCGTTGAGGAACAGATCCTGGATGACGACGCATTCCATCGCCCGCAGGCCGGCGGTGATGTGCTGCGTGTCGGGATCGGACTGCGCGATGTCCTCGCCCTGGACGTAGAGCGCCTTGAACGAGCCCTCGACCGCCTCGTCCATCATGTTGGGAATGCGCAGGCCCGGCTCCTTCGACAGCGGCACGCCCCACATCTTCTCGAACACTTCGCGCGTCGCGTCGTCGGAGACATGGCGATAGCCGGAGAATTCGTGCGGGAACGAGCCCATGTCGCAGGAGCCCTGCACGTTGTTCTGCCCGCGCAGCGGGTTCACGCCGACGCCGCGCCGGCCGATGTTGCCGGTCGCCATGGCGAGATTGGCCATCGCCATGACCGTCGTCGAGCCCTGGCTGTGCTCGGTGACGCCGAGGCCGTAGTAGATCGCGGCCTCGCCGCCCTTCGCATAGAGCCGCGCCGCGGCGCGCACCTCGGCAGCCGGCACGCCGGTCATCGGCTCGACCGCCTCCGGCGAATGTTTCTCCTCCGCGATGAAGCGCGCCCAGCTCTCGAAATTGTCGCGATCGCAGCGCTCCGCGACGAAGGCTTCGTCAACCAGCCCCTCGGTGACGACGACATGGGCGAGCGCGTTGACGATGGCGACATTCGTGCCGGGCCTGAGCGCGAGATGATGGCAGCCTCGACATGCGCGGCGTCCTGACGAGATCGATGCGGCGCGGATCGACGACGATGAGCTTCGCGCCGGCGCGCAGCCGCCTCTTCATGCGCGAGGCGAACACGGGATGCGCGTCGGTCGGGTTGGCGCCGATGACCAGCATCACGTCGCATGTCGTCGACCGACTTGAAATCCTGCGTGCCGGCCGAAGTGCCGTAAGTCTGGCTCAGGCCATAGCCGGTCGGCGAGTGGCAGACGCGCGCGCAGGTGTCGACGTTGTTGTTGCCGAAGCCGGCGCGCACCAGCTTCTGGATGAGCAACACTTCTTCCGCCGTGCAGCGCGACGAGGTGATGGCGCCGATCGAGTCGCGGCCGTATTTGGCCTGGATGCGCTTGAACTCGGACGGCCGCATAATTGACCGCCTCGTCCCAGCTCACCTCGCGCCAGGGGTCGGTGATCTTCTCGCGGATCATCGGCTTGGTGATGCGGTCCTTGTGGGTCGCATAGCCGTAGGCGAAGCGCCCCTTGACGCAGCTATGGCCCTCGTTGGCCTTGCCGGCCTTGTGGGGAACCATGCGCACGACGTCCTGGCCCTTGACCTCGGCCTTGAACGAGCAGCCGACGCCGCAATAGGCGCAGGTGGTGACGACGGTGCGCTCCGCCTTGCCTTTGTCGATCTGCGCCTTCTCGTTGAGCGTCGCGGTCGGGCAGGCCTGCACGCAGGCGCCGCAGGACACGCATTCCGAGCTCATGAAATCGACGCCGCCGGGCGAGACTTTTGAGCCGAAGCCGCGGCCCGAGCATGGTCAGCGCGAACGTGCCCTGCACCTCCTCGCAGGCGCGCACGCAGCGCGAGCAGACGATGCATTTCGAGGATTCGAAGGTGAAATAGGGATTCGAGGCGTCGGTCGGCGCCTTCGAGTGATTGGCGCCGTCGTAGCCGTAGCGCACGTCGCGCAAGCCGACGACGCCGGCCTGCGTCTGCAATTCGCAATCGCCGTTCGCCGAGCAGGTCAGGCAATCGAGCGGGTGATCGGAGATGTAGAGCTCCATCACGTTCCGGCGCAGCTTTGCGAGCCGCGGCGTCTGGGTCTTGACGACCATGCCGTTCTCGGCCGGCGTCGTGCAGGAGGCGGGCGTGCCGCGCCGTCCCTCGATCTCGACCAGGCAAAGCCGGCACGAGCCGAACGCTTCGAGGCTGTCGGTCGCGCAAAGTTTCGGGATCGGCGCCTGCAGCAGCGGCGGCGGCCGCCATGATCGATGTGCCCTCGGGCACGCTGACGGCGCGCCCGTCGATCGTCAGCGTGACCTGTCTTGTCGCTGACGCGGATCGGCGTGCCGGTGTCGAGCTCTTGCAGCAGGGCCATCAGCGTAGCTCCTAGGGTCTGTAGCCGAGGTCGCTGACCTCGGCTGGCCGCGGTCAACGACCGCGGCTACAGGGGACGACATCGGCGCCCGCGCCCTTCGACCAGCTCAGGGTGAGGGACCGCGGCTACGGGGAAATCTTCGGGGAAATTGTCGAGCGCGCTCAGCACGGGCAGCGGCGTCAGGCCGCCGAGCGCGCAGAGCGAACCGTCGGTCAGCGTCTCGCAGAGATCGCGCACCAGCTCGATATTGGCCGCGACGTTGCGTCCGGCGATGATCTTGTCGATCGTCTCGACGCCGCGCGTCGAGCCGATGCGGCAGGGCGTGCATTTGCCGCAGCTTTCCTTCGCGCAGAACTCGAAGGCGAAGCGCGCCTGCTTGGCGAGATCGACGCTGTCGTTGAACACGACGAGCCCGCCGTGGCCGAGCATGCCCTTCGCCGCCAGCATCGCCTCATAGTCGAGCGGCGTGTCGAGCTTTGCTTGCCGGGAAATAGGCGCCGAGCGGGCCGCCGACCTGCACCGCGCGGATCGGCCGGCCGGAGCGCGTTCCGCCGCCGAAATCCTCGATCAAGTTCGCGGATCGTGACGCCGAACGCGAGCTCGACGAGGCCGCCATGTTTGATGTCGCCGGCGAGCTGGAACGCCTGCGTGCCGCGCGAGCGGCCCATGCCGAACTCGGCGTAGGCCTTGGCGCCTTGCGCTGAGAATCCACGGCGCCGAGGCGAAGCTCAGCAGGTTGTTGATGACGGTGGGCATGCCGAACAGGCCCTTGAGCGCGGGGATCGGCGGCTTCGGCCGCACCTGCCCGCGCTTGCCCTCGAGGCTTTCGAGCAGCGAAGTTTCCTCGCCGCAGATGTAGGCGCCCGCGCCGAGCCGCGCCTCGATGTCGAAGCCCGCGCCCGCGCCGAACGCGTCCGGCCCCAACCAGCCCGCAGCGCGTGCGTTATCGAGCGCCGCTTTGAAGGTGGCGAAAGCGTGCGGATATTCGGAGCGGATGTAGACGTAGCCATGGCTCGCGCCGACCGCGAAGGCGGCGATCGCCATGCCTTCGATCAGCACGAACGGGTCGCCTTCGAGCAGCATGCGGTCGGCGAACGTGCCGCTGTCGCCTTCGTCGGCATTGCAGACGACATATTTCCGCTCGGCGCTAGCGCCGGCGACGGTGCGCCATTTGATCGCCGGTCGGGAAGCCGGCGCCGCCGCGGCCGCGCAAGCCCGAGGCGACCACTTCCTCAATTGTCGCGGCTGGGCCGAGTTCGCGAGCGCGCGCCAGTCCCTTCATGCCGCCTTCAGCGACGTAGGCTTCGGTCGAGAGCGGATCGATACGGCCGCAGCGCGCGAAGGTGAGGCGCTGCTGGCGCTTCAAATAGGGGATTTCCTCGACGAGGCCGAGCGCCTTGTGCGTGCGCGCCGCCGGTGAGGAAATTTGCGTCGAACAGGCCCGCCGACATCGCTGGGCTCGACCGCCGCCATAGCCGACTCGGCCCTGCGCCGTTTCAACTTCAACCAGCGGCTCCAACCAATACAAGCCGCGCGAGCCGTTGCGGATGATCTCGACGTTCGAGCCGCGGCGGCGCGCTTCCGCGCTCAGCGCGGCGGCGACTTCGTCGGCCCCGACGGCGAGCGCCGCCGAATCCGCGGGGACGTAGATGCGCGTCATTGCAGTCTCGCCTTTGCGCCCTGGCGATCAGCGCGTCGAGCCGGTCCGGCGTCAGGCGCGCGACAGGCCTGCCGTCAAGCATAGCGCGGCCGGCGAAAGCGCGCAATGGCCGAGGCAATAGACGGTCTCGACCGTCAACGGGCTGGCCGTCCTCCGCGTCGATCTCGATGCCGTGACCGGCGTGCGCAGATGTGCGACGAGATCTTCGCAGCCGGCGGCCTGGCAGGATTCCGCGCGGCACAGTTTCAGGACCGGGCCATCGACCGGCGCGCGTCGGAAATCATGGTAGAAGCTGACGACGCCAAGCGTCTCCGCCTTCGAGAGATTGAGCGCCTCTGAAATCAGCGGGATCGCGGCATCGTCGATGTAGCCGTAGCGCTCCTGCAGATCGTGCAGGATCGGCAGCATCGCGCCCGGCTCGGCGCTACGCGCGGCGATCAGCGTGCGTGCTTCGGATGCGTCCCAGGGCGCCCTTGCCCGTCATAGGCGTTGCTCCCACCGGCCCGCGGCCTCGCGCGATTGCCTAACCTCCACATTTATCTTACGTTTTTTAGAAAGATTCCAATTGATGTTTGCGAATAGGCGATAGGCTGCGCCTATCAGCCCGCGGGCTGCAGCGGCGGCTGGATCAGCGCCGTGATGTCGGCGGGAATCGGCATCGCCGAGCAGATTGCGCGCCAGCGGCGTCAGCGGACTGCGCTCCGCCGCGATGTAGCCGATCGCCCGCCGCGTCACGGGCTCGACGAGTTCGATCGCGCGGGTATTGGCGGGGATGCCGAAGAACTGCAGCAGCTGCCGCGGCACGATCGCCGACCACGGCCCTGAAGCGACGTGGCTGACGAGATTGAAGATCGAATTGGTCTCGACGGCCGCCTTCGGCGTCGCGCCGACCGAACGGAATATGCCGTCGAGTATGCGGCGGTTCTGCATGTCCGGCGTCAGAAGGCAGAGCGGCGTCTCGGCCGCCCGTTTCCAGGAAATCGCGCTCCAGCGCAGCGAACGGGCCGCCGAGCGGGGTCAGGAACA
This sequence comes from uncultured Pseudomonadota bacterium, assembly GCA_963771455.1. GTDB lineage: Bacteria > Pseudomonadota > Alphaproteobacteria > Rhizobiales > Beijerinckiaceae > Roseiarcus. The sequence goes on along the minus strand of CAVYTP010000022.1, from coordinate 196,887 downwards.
GATATTCCTCGTGGTAGATCGGCTGTGCGCGCACATGCTCCAGCGGCTCGTTGTCGAGATAGGTGATGCCGGCTTCGAGCTCGTAATCCTCGACGCCGCCGCTGGATCTCCTGGGAAGTCATCGAAAGCACGGCGACAGTGACGAGCGGAAAGCGCGCGCAGAATGGCGCCGGTCAGATGCGAGACGATCGGCAGAGCGGTCGGGATGACGCCGAGCCGCAACTGTCCGGATAGGCCTTTGTCCATCTCCTCGATGCGGGCGCGCAATCCCTCGGCTTCGGCGAGAATCCGATGCGCGTGTTCGAGCGCGAGCTCGCCCTGCGGGGTGAGGCCGACGAAGCGCTGGCTGCGCTCGATGAGCGGCGCGCCGAGCTCCTGCTCGAGCTGCTGGATCGCCGCCGACAGCGTCGGTTGCGTGACGCGGCATGCCTCGGCCGCGCGCCCGAAATGCTTTTCGCGCGCCAGCGCCACAAGATAGGCGAGTTGCCTCAGCACCATGCGCGCTGCAGTTTAGCGCAAGCCGCGGTGGCGCTCTATCGGGCGATAGAGATTTTCTATCGATTGCGACGGGTCGGCGGCCGAGCGCTAAAGGTCCCGCGCCGCAGAGGATGACATGACGCCTGACCGAAACCAGCGAGGCCCGGGGCTTTTCGCGCCGAACCCTGATCGTGCTCGGGCTTTGCGTCGCGATCGCCGCCGTGGCGATGGTGTTTCGCAGACCCGATCGAACGGGCCCGGACCTTCGCTGATCGGCGGCCCGTTCAAGCTCGAGACCGCCGACGGCAAGACGGTGACGGACGCCGATTTCCTGGGAAAGCCCTTCCTCGTCTATTTCGGCTATACGCATTGCCCGGACGTCTGCCCGACGACGCTGGCCGAGATTTCCGACGTGCTGAAGCGCCTGCCGGACAAGCCGCTGAAGGTGCTGTTCATCACCGTCGATCCCGAGCGCGACATCGCCGAAGCTGATGGCCGATTATGTATCGAGCTTCGATCCGCGCATCATCGGCCTTTCCGGCAGCGCCGACGAGATCGCGGCGATAGAGAAGACCTATCGGGTCTACGCGCGCAAGGCGCCGACCAAAGATGGCGACTATGCCATGGACCATTCCTCGATCGTCTATCTGATGAACGCCAAGGGGCAGTTTCGTCGAAGCGTTCAACCTGGACCGCACGCCCGACGACGCGGCGAAGGAATTGCGGGAATTTCTGTGATCCGCTAGCGCTTTCCCTTCTCCCGCGAGCGGGAGAAGGTGGCGCGCAGCGCCGGATGAGGGCGTCTCCCGCTTGGTTGTGAGCGGCCTCCCCTCATCCCCCCTTCGGGGACCTTCTCCCGCGAGCGGGAGAAGGGTTTTTTCTGGGAGCGCAGCATGTCCGATTGGCCGAACACCCTCGTCCTCGCCGGCGCCGGCAAGATGGGCGGCGCGATGCTGAAGGGGTGGCTGAAGGGCGGGCTGCCGGCGGCGGGCGTTGCGATTCGTCGAGCCGACGCCGGCGCCCGAATTGCTCGCGCTCGCCGCCGAATACGGGGTGAAGGTCAACCCGGCCGAGGTCGCCGCGCCGCAAGCGCTGGTGCTCGCGATCAAGCCGCAGATGCTCGACAGCGCCGCGGCGCGGCTTGCCTCTCTGGCCGGCCCGGATACGCTGGTCGTCTCCGTCATCGCCGGCAAGACGATCGCCAATCTGCAGGCGCGATTGCCCAACGGCCGCGCATTCGTGCGGGTGATGCCGAACACGCCGGCCGCCGTCGGGCGCGGCGCGGCGGCCGGCGCGCCGAACGAGGCCGTAACGGAGGGCAGAAGGCGTGGACCGAGCGGCTGATGCGCGCGGTCGGCGTGTTCGAATGGGTCGACGACGAAAGCCTGATCGACGCCGTCACGGCGCTCTCCGGCTCCGGTCCGGCTTACGTGTTCGCGCTCGTCGAGGCGATGGCGAAGGCGGGCGAGGCGGTGGGATTGCCGGCCGGTCTCGCGATGCGGCTGGCGCGCGCCACCGTCGAGGGCGCCGGCGAACTGATGCATGGCGAGCCTGAGATTTCCGCCGCGCAATTGCGGATCAACGTCACCTCGCCTGCCGGAACGACTGCGGCTGCGCTCGCGGTGCTGCAAGGCCCCGGACGGGCTCGACCCGCTGGTAGCGAAGGCGATCGCCGCGGCGCATCGCCGCGCGGGAGAACTGGCGGGCTAAGAGCGCCCCTTGGCGCCTCGGCTGCGGACCGGCTTAGATTGGACGCTCGCACCCAGGAGCTCCCATGACCGACGCCGCCCCGTTTCCCGAGATCAAGCCCGCTCCGCCCAAGGGCGACATTCGCGGGCGGATCGTCGACGCGCTGATGCAATTGGCGGCGGAGCGGCGATTTGAGGAGATTTCGGTTCGCGACATCGCGACGCACGCGGGGCGTCACGCTGGCGGAATTCCGCGATGCCTTCCCAAGCAAAGGCGCGGTGCTCGGCGGGCTCAATCGCCTCATCGATCGGGCGCGCTCGGACCAAAATCCCGGCGAGGTGCTGACAGCTTCGACCCGCGACCGCCTGTTCGAGGCGCTGATGCGCCGCATCGACGCGATGGCGCCCTACAAGGCGGGTCTTCGGGAAGTCGTCGCGTGGCTGAAACGGGATCCGATCTCCGCGACGCAGATCAATCGCGCCATCCTGAACTCGATGCGCTTTGTGCTCGAAGCGGCGGGCGTCGATAGCGAAGGCGCGGCGGGCGCGCTGAAGCTGCAGGGCCTCGCGTTCGCCTGGAGCCGCATCGTCGATGTTTGGCTCGAAGATGACGACGAGGGCCTTTCGCGCACCATGGCCGCGGTCGACAGCGAACTTACGCGCGGAGAGAGATCTGGTTCGCGGCGTGGAAAGCGCTCGACCGCTTCGCCTCGCCGCTGCGGACGCTCGCCGTCTCGGCGCTCGCGGCCGGAGCTCGCTTCGGCCGCCGCCGCACGTCGCAGGAGCGCGGGACGAGCGCCGACGAGCCGTGAGCGGCAACGTCTAAAATTGTAGCGAAGTTGGCAATAGCTTGCTTGCCTTGAGCGCATAATGGTACGCATTTTCAGATGCTTAAACGCCATTTAACCACGGCGCTTAAGACCGTCTAGCCACCGCCCCCGGCAAGCATTCCCGCAGTGATCCACGATGCGGGAACAGCAACATGCAGGCGCCGAAACCGGGCTCCGACGAGACCTTCAAGTTCGAAGCGGTGGATGCGCGCGCAGATGGACTGAGCCGCACCGTGAGCCTGAGCCGCGATCTCGTCGTGATCAAGCGCCGGCGCGAGGGGGTGCTGATGCGCATCGCGCTCGCGCCGCGCGCCTTTCTCGGCGTGCTGCTGCGGCTCGCCGCTTTTGCGGACGGCGCGTTCCGGTACGAAGTGAAGCTGGCGCATCGCGACCCCGAGTTTGGCGTGACGCTGTTTGCGGGCGAAGACCGCGGCGAGGCCGACGCGGCCTGGAGATCCTGGGCCTGCTTCGTCGGCGCGCCCGCGTTGGTCGAACGCGACGAAGGGCTCTATGACGAAGTGGCGATCCCGGGCCGTCCGCGCGCTCGCGGACTGGCGCGCCGCCGGGCGCATGGGGTTGGAACACGGCGACCGAGGTTTTTGACGCGCCGCAAAGTTGGGACCGTTGGTCCCCTGCCGCGGGTGGCGCCCGAGGGCGTCTGAAGGCTGAACCGCGGTGTCATCCCGGACCTCGTCCTGAGCCGTCGAAGGACGTTGCAGCGGCGCGCAGCCCGCAGTCTTTCGCGATCGGCCTGCTGGGTTCCCGCTGAACCATGCTTCGACAAGCTCAGCATGAGGGGGATGGTTGCGGAAAGATCGCCGCGCGCGTCGGCGGTCTATTGCGCTGCGCGAATGCTCGAGAACGCCACCTCGACCAGCGTGCCCTGTTCCTTGCGGCTCTTGATCGAGAAGTCGGCGTGATTGGCTTCCACCAGCGCCTTGGTCAGGGGCAGGCCGAGGCCGGAGCCATCTGCGAGCTTGCCGTTTTCTGCGCGCCGAAACGGTTCGAGAGCCAGCGCGAGTTCGCCATCGTTCATGCCGACGCCCGTGTCGCGCACGCGGATGACGGCGGCGCCGGCGTCGTCTATCGCGGTGGAGACGATCACCTGACCGCCCGGCTCGTTGAATTTGACCGCGTTCGACATCAGGTTGAGCATGATCTGTCGGAGCGAACGTTCGTCCGCCATCACGTTCGGCAGCTTTTCGGAAAGCGAGAGTCGCATGATGATGCGCTCGCGGGCCGCCTGCGGCTGCATTAGCGCGACGCAGTCGCGAATGATCCGGTTGGCGTCGACGGGCTCGAACACCAGCTCCATCTTGCCCGCCTCGATCTTGGCGAGATCGATGAGGTCGTTGGCGAGACTGATGACGTGCATGCCCGACGCATGAATGTCTTTCAGATAGTCCTTGTAGCGATCGTTGCCGACGGGCCCGAACCGCTCTCCAATCATCACCTCCGCAAAGCCGAGAATCGCCTGCAACGGCGTTCGGATTTCGTGGCTGACCAGGGCGAGAAACTCGGTCTTGCGTTCGTTGGCGCGCAGCGCCTCTTGCCGCGCCGCTTCCAATCCGCGTTCGATGGCGCCGGCTTCCTCCCGGTCTTCCACGAGCAGGTAAGCCTCGGCTGGGTCGGTTGCAGCGAGTCGACCAAACCTCATACGGCAGGAAAACACCCGGCCGTTGGCGCCGCGCGCCTGCCCCTCCGCCACGCCGTTGCCCTCCGGGCTGGCCTTCGGGCCCATGGCGCGCAAGAAAGCCGAAAGCGCGGGGCCCTGACTCTGCGGCGATAGCAGGGTGAGGAAGTTCGCGCCGGCCGCCTCCTGCTGCAGATAGCCAAACAGAGCCTCCGCACGCGGGCTCATCATCAGAATTCGCCCGTTGGCGTCGAGCCGTACGAATCCATCCGCCGCGACATCGAGCGCAGTGAGATATTCGCGCGCCCGTTGCGAACTCGCCCGAGCTTCCGCTTCCAATCCGAGCGCGGTTTCCTGATGTTCCACCTCGCGCGAGCGGCGGAGCGAAACGAGCGTCGCCACGCCGCCGTCCCAGTCAATCTCAGATGTCTGACCATGCACGATGACGAGTTCGTCATCCGCTGCAACCACCGGCGCGTCGGCGCCGTCAGCCAGCAGCGCGCCGGGCGACCGGCCGCGGAACATCTTGTTGAGGCCGTCTGCTTGGGTAAAGTCTTCGAGTGAGGCGTAACCTGCGAACGCGAGCAGAGTGCGATTGGCGAACAGGGTTTCGTCGCCGCGCACGATCAGTGCGCCGACCGGCAATGCGTCGATCAGCGAGACGAAATTCGGCGCCGTCGCGCGCGCGGCAAGATCCGCTGCAACATCGTGTCCCAGATCCGCGGCTGGCGCCTCCTCGGCGCTCTCCGAACGCCGTGCCCCGAGGGCCCGCGCGATTTCGCGGAACGCATCGCGCTCCTGAGTGGTCAACTCGACGCTCGCGTTCGGGTTTACCGAGTCCGCGCCTCCCGGCCCCGACGCGTTCAGTGCGCCAGGCCGGATCGGCACGATGTTCGCGCCTGTCTCCGAGCTCAGCGGCGGCGACCGCAGCATGAAAATCTCGGCGCCCGGACGCGGCGCGGGTGTTGCCTCTTCACGAGAGGGAGCGCTTGGGGCTTCGAGTTCGACCGGGTGTATGTCTTCTGCCGGCGCTGCGACCTTCCAGGTCGTCGGCGCGCTTTCGCCGGTCAGGACGCCGAACCCTCGAAAGCCGACGAAATCCTTGGCAGGATCGAACTCCGGCGCTGCCGAAAGTTTCACCACGTGCGCGCACGGGCTGGTGGGGTGCGGCCACTCCAGCCTGAGGCTGGAGAATGTCCGACGCATGGCCAGCGCTTCGGGCCATAGCGGCCCCATGCCGGTCCGCGCGGCTAGATCGTCGACCGTCTCGCCGATGGCGGGCGCGTTGGCCCCAAGTCGGTCAGCCAATTCCGGCCCTGCGAAAGTGATGTGGCCGCCGGAGTCCGTCGCCCAAAGGAAACGAACGGGGTCGCCGACCGGAGAAGGCGGCGCGGGCTCGGACGCCTCCGCAGCGGGCCGCGCCTGCGGCGACGGTTCGTGGCTCTGCGAAGGTCCGGGCGCCGTCACGACAAGCCAGGGCTCGCCGCCAGGCCCAAGGACGTGACCGGTCGTCAGGCTGATGTTTAGTGGCGCTCCACCTGCGAAAAAACGCAGTTGCTCCAGCCGGGGATGAGTAAGCGCCTCCGCCGCGGCAAGCCGACGCAATCGCCGCGCGCCGGGACTTTGCGAACCGACCAGCATCGCCTCGAGGTCCGCCCGCGAACTCAGGCCGAACAGCTCCAGGGCGCCGGTCGTCGCATAAATCAGTCGGTGGGGTTCGGCAGAGACGACGGCGAGCGGCGCGCCTTTTTCCAGCGGCGAAGCGAAGCCGCCACGCCCAAGGGCGGCGGCGATTTCCGCTTTGTCCAATGGCTTCGTCGCTTCGTTCATCGCGTCCCTGATCGCGGCTCGAATACAGAACGCAGACGTAAAGCGATTCGCTCATCCCGTCGCCGAGATTCCATCCTTACCAAATCCTTAAAGACTTGGCTCGAGTTTGAAGGCCTGATTCGCAATCCGCTCCGGTTAACGTTAAACTGGTTGCTGCATTGCAAAAAACTATATTGCAATGCAGCAACGCCTATGATATAGGCAGGCGAATTGGTTGGAAGCGCTCATTTCGAGGTGAAGCTCATGACGAACACACCGTATGAAATCCCGAACGAACTCCGCGATTTTGCCGAACGCAGCGTCGATCAGGCCCGCAAGGCTTTCGAAGGTTTCGTAAACGTCGCCCACAAGACGATTGGCACCATCGATACCGCTACGGCAAGTACACAAACCAACGCCAAGTCGGTCGGCACGCAGGTGCTGGGTTACGCCGAGCAAAATGTGAACGCGGCCTTCGACCTCGCGCACAAGCTCGTGCACGCCAAGGATCCGCAGGAAGCGCTGGCGATCCAGAGCGAGTTCCTGAAGACGCAGATCGCCAGCCTGCAGGAACAGGCCAAGTCGATCGGCGGCCTGATCCAGAAGGCCGCACAGCCCGAGAAGTGAGCGGTCGCGCACGCGCCCCGTCACATCAAATCCAATTGTTGAAGGTGGATACTTGATGGCCAGTCCAAAGAAACCCGCCCCGAAGCCGGCGCGGCCCGCGCCGGTCACATCAGCCAAGCCCGCGCCTGTGGTCGCCAAGCCCGCGCCCGTAGTCGCCAAGCCCGCGCCCGTAGTCGCCAAGCCCGCGCCCGTAGTCGCCAAGCCCGCGCCTGTAGTTGCCAAGCCCACGCCGGTAATTGCAAAGACCTACGTAGCGCCCGTTCCGCCGCCTTTTGAATCGCCGGCGCCGAAAATTGAGACGGCCCCTCCCGCGGAGGCCGCGCCCTATGTTGACCCCGCCCCGATTGTCGAGGCTGCCGCTGCAGAAATTGCCGCGCCTGCCGCGGAAGTCGACGCACCGCTCGTGGAGCCCGCTCCGGTCGCGCCTGTGACCGAACCGAAGCCCGCGCCCCTGGAGGCGACCGTCGCCAAGACGGAAGCCCCGTTTGTTTTGAAAATCCCGGAGTTCAGCAAAATGATCGATATGACCAAGCTCACCGAGGCGCCGATGGCGACGTTCACCGAAGCTCAGGACAAAGCCCGCTCGCTGGCGGAAGCCGGCCTGACGGAAACCCGCGCCAAGCTGACGCAGTTCAAGAGCGTCGCCGGCGAAGCGGCCAGCGCTCTCGAATCGTCCTTCACCACCGCGAAGACCGGTGCGATGGAACTCAACGCCAAGACGCTCGAGGCGATGAAGTCGACGGCTGAAGCCAATTTCGAGTTCATGAAGTCCGCGTTCGCCGTCAAGTCGCCGTCCGAATACGTGGCGCTGCAGACCGAATTCGCGCGCAAGCAGATCGAAGCCGCGCAGACCCACGCCAAGGCGTTCGGCGAACTCGCCCAGAAGATCGCGACCGAACTCGATCTCGCCCATCAAGGCGCAGGTCTCGAAGTCGCTGAACCTGCCGCTCTGAGCCGTTCATCCTCTAGCGCGCCGCTGTTCCTCCCCAGCGTCGCGTAAACCTGCGCCGTCCCAAAAGGACGGCGCATTTTTTTTGCCTCAGTCCACCGCGAATTCCGACCGATCGATTCCCTGCGCGTACAGCAGCGTCGTCAGATCACTGAACTCGATGCGCGCGTCGGCCGCCGCCGCCACCTTCGGCTTGGCGCGATAGGCGACGCCGAGCCCCGCGGCGCCGAGCATCGGCAGGTCGTTGGCGCCGTCGCCGACGCCCATCGTTTCCGTGCCGGCAAGGCCCAGCCGGGCCGAGATTTCGCGCAACGCTTCGAGCTTGGCATTGGCGCCGAGGATCGGCTCGATCACCTGGCCGGTCAGCCTGTCGCCTTCGACAGCGAGGCGGTTGGCGCGGTGCTCGTCGGCGCCGAGCCGGCGCGCGATTTCGCCGGTGAACGGCGTGAAGCCGCCGGAGACGATCGCGACATAGCCGCCGCGCGCGCGCATCGTCGCGACCAGCGCCTTGGCGCCGGGATTGAGCGTGATCCGCTTCGCCAGCACATCGTCGATCACGGCGACAGCGGAGAGTCCGCGAGCAGGCCGACGCGCTCGCGCAGGGCGCCCTCGAACTCGATCTCGCCGCGCATCGCGCGTTCGGTGATCGCGGCGACGCGCGGGCCGATGCCGATCGCGGCGGCGAGTTCGTCGATGCATTCCTGCCCGATCAGCGTCGAATCCATATCCGCGACCAGCAGGCTTTTCGCGCGGGTCGCCGCAGGCTGGACGATGACGTCGGCCTGCGCGTCGGCGGCGAAAGCGGCAAGCCGCTCGCGCAAGGGGCCGATCTCTTCCGCCGTTTCGAACACCAGGTCGGCAGCGACGCCGGGATCGAGCCAGTTCGCCTTTGCCGATCCGGCAATGGCTTGCGCTGCGCTGGCCCAAGAAGGCATCGCTCAGCGTCGGGCGCGAAGGGGCGACGACGAAAGTGGCGACCAGGGTTGACGGCATAGGGGAGTTCCGGAAAACGTCTCGAATTCGCGCGCTCCTCATTGCAGGACCGACGGCGAGCGGCAAGTCCGCCGCCGCGCTCGCGCTCGCCGCAGCGCTACGGCGCGACGATCGTCAACGCCAATTCGATGCAGGTCTATCGCGACTTGCGCGTGCTGACCGCCCGCCCCGACGAAAGCGAGACGCGGCGCGCCCCGCACCGGCTGTTCGGCGAGGTCGATGGCGCGATCAACTTCTCGGTCGGGACGCTGGGCGGAAGCCGCGCGCCAACTCCTGCAAGGCGCGACGGCGCCGCTAATCTTCGTCGGCGGCACCGGCCTCTACTTTCGCGCCCTGACCCAGGGCCTGTCCGACATTCCACTGACGCCCGCGCCGGTGCGCGACGCCGTGCGCGCCTCAGCCGAAGGCGTCGAAACGCCGGACTTGCACGCCAGGCTCGCGGGCGAGGACGCGGCGACGGCCGCGCGCCTGCGCCCGTCCGACCGCCAGCGCATCCTGCGCGCGCTCGAGGTGATCGCTGCGACCGGCAAACCGCTCGCCGACCATCAGGGCGCGCGGCTGCCGGCGCCGCTCAACGATGGCGAATGGCGGGGATTGTTTCTCAGTCCCGACCGCGACTGGCTTTACGCGCGCATCGCGTCGCGATTCGCGAAAATGCTGGAGCTCGGCGCGCTCGACGAGGTTGAGGCGATGCGCCAGCGCAACCTCGACCCCGCCTTGCCCGTCATGCGCGCCCACGGCGCGCCGCATCTGATCGCCCATCTCGAAGGGCGCCTGACGCTGGCCCAAGCCGAGGTCCTCTCGGTTGCCGACACGAAGCACTACGCGAAACGGCAGTTCACCTGGGCGCGCCATCAGATGCCGAACTTCGTCTGGGTGGCGCCGGAGGATGCGGAGGCGAAAGGTCGCGAGGCGCTTGATTGACGCCGTTCTGCCGCGAAGTTGCCGCGCAGGACCCTTCTCCCGCTTGCGGGAGAAGGTGGCGCGAAGCGCCGGATGAGGGCTGTGCCACACCACGAAAGCGCTCGCCAACTCATGCTGTCCGCGCCAACACATGGCGCTCGCCTGTTCATGGCGGAAGCACCCCTCATCCGGCCTTCGGCCACCTTCTCCCGCTTACGGGAGAAGGGTATCGACACATAGCTATCAGATCCGCTCGATGATGATCGCCGGCGCCATGCCGCCGGCGGCGCACATCGTCACCAGCCCGCGCTGCAGACCGCGGCGCTCGAGTTCGTCGAGCATCGTGCCGATCAGCATCGCGCCGGTCGCGCCGATCGGATGGCCGAGCGCGATGGCGCCGCCGTTGACGTTGACCTTTTCGCGGTCGAGATCGAGGTCGCGCATGAACTTTTCGGCGACGACCGCGAACGCCTCGTTGATCTCCCAGAGGTCGATGTCCTTGTTGGTCAGCCCCGCCTTGGCGAGCACTTTTCGCGCCGCAGGCACGGGCGCGTTGAGCATCAGTTCCGGCGAGTCGCCCATGTTCGCCATCGCGACGACGCGCGCGCGCGGCTTTAGGCCGTGCGCCTTCGCATAGTCCGGCGAGGCGATCAGCAGCGCGGCGGCGCCGTCGACCACGCCCGACGAATTGCCGGCGTGATGGACGTGCTCGATCTTGAGATCGGGATAGGCTTGCAGGATGAGGCTGCGGTAGGTCGTGCCGCTTGTCGTCGAGCGGCATGTCGGCGAGCGCCGGAAACGCGGGCTTCAGCGCAGCGAGCCCTTCGCGCGTCGTCTGCGGGCGCGGATATTCGTCGCGGTCGAGCGCGAGTTCGCCGTTCTCGTGATAGACGGGCACCAGGCTGCGGTCGAACCGGCCCTCGCTGATCGCGATCGCGGCGCGCTGCTGGCTCGACGAAGCCGAGTTCGTCGAGCGCCTCGCGGCCGATGCCTTCGAGCGTCGCGATCGCGTCGGCGCAGACGCCCTGATGGGTCTGCGGATGATGAAGCCGCAGACGCAGATTGCCGTTGTCCATGATCATCGGGCCGTCGCCGCGCCGCGCGTTCATCGACATCATCTCGGTCCCGCCCGCGACGACGAGATCTTCGGCGCCCGATGATCACGACGAGGCCGCGAGATTGACCGCGCTGATGCCGGAGCCGCAGAAGCGGTCGATCGTCACGCCGCTGGAGCGGACGTCGTAGCCGGCGTCGAGCGCCGCCATGCGGCCGAGATCGCCGCTCTGCGGGCCGACCTGCGCCGACGTGCCCCAGATGATGTCGCCGACTTCGGCGGTGTCGATCTTGTTGCGCTCGGCGATCGCCTTCAGCACGGCGGCGCCGACCTGCTGGGGATGAATGCCCGAGAGCGCGCCCTTGCCGGCCTTGCCGATGCCGCGCGGCGTGCGGCAGGCGTCGATGATCCAGGCTTCGTTCACGTGTCGTCTCCTTGTTTGGCCTCAGCGCGGCGCCATGCGGATCGCGCCGTCGAGACGCACGTCCTCGCCGTTGAAATAGCCGTAGGTGATCATCGTATGCGCGAGCTGCGCATATTCCTCGGGCCGGCCGAGCCGGCGCGGGAAGGGCACGGAGGCGGCGAGCGCCGCCTTCACGTGTTCCGGCGCGCGCGCCGAGCAGCGGCGTGTCGAAAATGCCGGGCAGGATGGTGTTGCAGCGGATGTTCTCGCTCGCCAGATCGCGCGCGACGACGAGCGTTGAGGCCGACGACGCCGGCCTTCGAGGCGGTATAGGCGGCCTGGCCGATCTGCCCGTCCTCCGCCGCGACCGAGGCGGTGTTGACGATCACGCCGCGGTCGCCGTCGGGCAGCGGCGGCAGCGTCAGCATGCCCGCCGCCGATTTGGCGATGCAGCGGAACGTGCCGATCAGATTGATGTTGATGATGCGCTCGAAATTCTCGAGCGGATATTCGCTTGATCTCGCCGGTCTGCTTGTCGCGCGACGCGGTCTTGGCGGCTGCTGCCGGTGCCGGCGCAATTGACGAGGATGCGCTCCTGACCGTGCGCGGCGCGCGCCTTGGCGAAGGCGGCGTCGACGTCGGGCGTCGAGGTGACGTCCGACCTTGCAGAACACGCCGCCGATCTCGCTGCGCGAACGCTTCGCCGAGCGCCTCGTTGAGATCGAAGATCGCGACCTTGACGCCGTGGCTCGCCAGCATGCGCGCGGTCGCCGCGCCGAGGCCGGAGGCGCCGCCGGTGACGACGGCGGCGATGGTGTTGTCGAGTATCAAGAGGGCCTCCTAGCTGATTAGTCCCTTCTCCCGCTTGCGGGAGAAAGTGCGCGAAGCGCGGATGAGGGCTGGTTGGTGAGCAAACACGGCGCGCCCCTCATCCGGCCTTCGGCCACCTTCTCCCGCAAGCGGGAGAACGGGACAATTCCGAAGTTGACGTGACGAAATCATCGTGCGTCACCTTCCCCTTACCGGGATCTGCTTGAACGGCACGTCCTTGTCAACGCGGATATCGGCGCGGCAGGCCCAGCACGCGCTCGGCGATGATGTTGCGCATCACTCTCATCCGTGCCGCCCGCGATGCGCAGCGCGGCCGCCATGTAGAGCATCTGATGCAGCTTGCCGGCGGCGCCCGCGTCGGGCGCGACGGCGCCGAGCCTCTGCAAGTCGAGCGCGGCGGTCGCGATGTCCTGCATCATGCCGCCGGCGACGAGCTTGCCGATCGAGTTCTCCGGCCCCGGCCGCTCGCCGCGCGACAGCGCGGAGATCGCGCGATATCCGGTGTATTTGAGCCCGTTGGCGCGCGCCGCCCACGAGGCGAGCTGCGAGCGGGTCTTGCTGGTCGTCGATGGCGAGCGTCCCGTCCGGCAGCTGCAGCGATCCCGCGAGTTCGAAAAACTCGGGAACGCCGGTCGCGATCCGCGAGCCGATCGAGAAGCGCTCGTTCATCAGCGTGGTCAGCGAGACGTTCCAGCCGTCGCCGACCTTGCCGAGCCGCTGAAATCCGGGATGCGGACGTCGGTGAAATAGACTTCGTTGAAGCCGGAATGACCGCTCGCCTGTCGGATCGGCCTGATATCGACGCCTGGGCTCCTCATGTCGAGGAAGAACATCGTCAGGCCCTTGTGTTTGGCGACCTCGGGGTCGGTGCGGGCGATCAGGATGCCGTAGTCGCTGAAATGCGCGCCCGTCGTCCACACTTTTTGGCCGTTGACGACCCAGCCGTCGCCGTCGCGCTCGGCGCGGGTGCGCAGGCCGGCGAGATCGGAGCCGGCGGCGGGCTCGGAGAACAGCTGGCACCAGATGTGCTCGCCCGACGCCATCGGCGGCAGGTACTGATGCTTGTATTCGTCGCTCGCATAGGCCATCAGCGTCGGGCCGCACATGCCGAGACCGATCTGGAAGACCGAGGACGAGCGCCGCATAAGGCGCCTCCTCCTGGTCCCAGATCACGCGCTGGATCGGCGTCGCCTCGCGGCCGCCGAACGCCTTCGGCCACGACAGGCACGCCCAGCCGCCTGCGGCCTTGCGCTGCTGCCACGCTTTCGAGGCGGCGACGACGCCCGAGGTGCGCGCTTGTTTGTCCTCGCGCGCCTCGGCGGCGGCGAGTTCCCGCATCAGATCGTCGGGTCGGTTCGCCTCGATCCAGGCGCGCGCCAGGGCGCGGAATTCGGCTTCTTCGGGACTGTCTTCGAAATCCAATGTCGCCTCCGTCAGGCGGCGTTGCGGCGGCGCATTTCGTCGATCAGCCGGTTCTCCCAGTAGCGGGGCGAACCAAGCGAGACGGCGAGAAATTGCGCGCGCTTGTAATGGAGATGGCGTCGTGCTCCCAGGTGAAGCCGATGCCGCCGTGGGCCTGCATGTTGTTCTTGGCGGCTGAGCCGATAGGCCTCGCGTCGCCGAGACGCGCGCGTTGGCGGCGGCCTCGGCGAGTTCGGCGACTGCCGGCGGTCAGCGCCCAGGCGCCGTAATAGGCGTTGGAGCGCGCGAGCGTGTTGGCGACATAGATGTCGGCGAGCATATGTTTGATCGCCTGGAACGAACCGATCTGGCGGCCGAACGCCATGCGGTCGAGCGCATAGTCGCGCGCCATCTCGAGCGCGCGATCGGCGCCGCCGATCTGCTCGAAAGCGGTCAGCGCCGCGGCGCGGTCGAGCGCGGCGATCGAGCAGATGCCCAACCTTCGGCTCGGCGCGCCCAGCGGCTCGGCGGCCGCGTTCTCGAACACGAGTTCGGCGAGATTGCGGGTCGGATCGATCGAGTTCGAGGCCGGCGCGCGGACACGCCCGGGCCGGCGAGATCAACCACGAACAGGCCGATCTCGTCGTCGCGCGCGCGCGCCGCGACGATCGCGAAGTCGGCGATTTCGCCGTCCGCGACCGGGCTCTTGCGGCCGCGAGCTGCCGCCGCTCGCCGTGCATCGGATCGCGGCCGGGTCGAGGTCGCCGACGCCCTCGGCGAACGCGAGCGCGCCGATCGCCTCGCCGGCGGCGATTTTCGGCAGCCAGCGCTGCTTCTGCGCCTCGTCGCCGGCGAGTAAACGCAGCAATTCGCGCACGAGATAGATGCACGAGGCGTAGGGGACCGGCGCGAGCGCGCGCCCCAGTTCCTCGGCGACGACGCAGAGTTCGAGCGCGCCGGCGTCCGGTCCCGCCATATTCGGCGGGGATCGCGACGCCGAGCAGGCCGAGTTCGGCGAGCCCCTTCCACAGCGCCGCGTCGTATTTGACGTGGCCTTCGAGCACCGCGCGCACCGCCTTGGAAGGCAATGTTCGGCGAGGAAACGGCGCACCGTGCCGCGCAATTGCTGCTGCTCCTGCGAAAAGTCGAAATTCATTCGACTTGTCCTCCTCCCTGATCGGCGTCGCCGAATTGTTGGTTTTCGGCTCACAGGTGATCCTATTGCGGCATCGAAGTCAAACCTCTACTTTGGCCGATTCTGGAACCGGCTGCAACAGGCAGCCGGCGAGGGAGGCCATACGCTTTGCACCCGCATCTGCACGCGCGACACCCACCCGATCGAGCCGCGATCATCATGGCCGAGATCGGGCGAAACGGTCACCTATGGCGAGCTCGAGGAGCGCGCCAATCAGGGCGCGCATCTGTTTCGCTCGCTGGGGCTTGCAGCGCGGCGACGCGATCGCGTTGTTCCTCGAAAACCATCCGCGCTATCTCGAGATCTGCTGGGCGGCGCAGCGCGCCGGGCTCTATTTACACCTGCATCTCCTCGGCGCTGACCGCCGGCGAGGTCGAATATATTCTGCGCGATTGCGGGGCGAAACTGTTCATTACATCGCCCGCCAAAGCCGACAGTGGTCGCCAAGCTTGCGGCCGAACTCGGGGAGTGCATCTGTTCACGGTCGACGCGCGCGCAGGGGCCGTTCGCGCATTTCGAGGCCGCGCGCGCGGCGATGCCGGCGACGCTGATCGCGGATCCCTCAAGCGGGGCGCGACATGCTCTATTCGTCCGGCACGACGGGGCGACCGAAGGGGGTCAAGGGCCGCGCTGCTGACGAGCCCTTCGACGCCGACACGCCGCTCGCGCGCGTTGACCCGGGCGCGTTACGGCTTCGACGCGAAGACCGTCTATCTGTCGCCGGCGCCGCTCTATCATGCCGCGCCGCTGCGGTTCTGCATGTGCATTCATTGCAATGGCGGCGACGGTGATCGTCATGGAAAAGTTCGAGCCCGGAGGCCGCGCTGCGGCTTATCGAACGCTATCAGCGTCACGCCATTCGCAATGGGTGCCAACCCATTTCGTGCGCATGCTGAAACTGCCCGAAGACGTCGGGCGCAAATACGACGTCTCGTCGCTGCAGATGCGCGATCCATGCCGCCGCGCCCTGTCCCGATCGAGATCAAGCAGCAGATGATCGACTGGTGGGGGCCGGTGCTGAAGGAATATTACGCCGGCACCGAAAGCAACGGCCTGTCCTTCATCACCTCGGAGGAATGGCTGCAGCGGCCGGGCTCGGTCGGCAAGGCGATGCTTGGCGAGCTGAAGATTTGCGACGAAAACGGGCGAGGAGGTCGCCGCGCGGCGTGGACGGAACCGTCTATTTCGCCGGCGGACCGGAATTCGCCTATCACAACGATCCCGAAAAGACGGCGCAGTCGCGCAACAAGCATGGCTGGACGACGCTCGGCGACGTCGGCCATGTCGATGCCGACGGCTATCTCTATCTGACCGACCGCAAGGCGTTCATGATCATCTCCGGCGGCGTCAACATCTATCCGCAGGAGCTCGAGAACCTGCTCGTCAACTCATCCCAAGGTCGCCGATGTCGCCGTGATCGGCGCGCCCGACCCTGAAATGGGCGAAAAGGTCGTCGCGGTCGTGCAGCCGAGCGACTGGCGGCTTGCCGGCGCCGAGCTGCGCGACGAATTGATGGACTACGCGCGGGAACGCATCTCACATGTGAAGGCGCCGACGAGAGATCGACTTCCGCCCGGACGCTGCCACGCTCGGCGACCGGCAAGCTGTTCAAGCGCCGGCTGCGGGATGAGTATTGGGGCGGGAAGACGCTGACGGGGTAGGGCCGTTAACCACGGACCTCGTCCTGAGCCTGTCGAAGGACGTGGCAGCCTGACGTGGCGACCGTCATTGCGAGCGCAGCGCAGCCTCCGACGGCTCGGCGGCCGCGCTGTTTGTTGCTTGCAACCGCTTGCGGCGGCTGCGACATGGATTGCCGCGTCGCTACGCTCCTCGCAATGACGGGAGCGAGCAGCCACTCACGACACCGCGCGCGTCCGCCCTTCCCAATAAGGCTTGCGCAACTCGCGCTTGAGGATCTTCCCCGCGCCTGACAGCGGCAGCATTTCGTCCTGGATGTGGACGCTGCGCGGGCATTTGTAGCCGGCGATCAGCTCCTTGCAGAACGCGATGATTTCTTCTTCCGTCACTGCGGCGCCCGGCTTGCGCATCACGATGGCGTGCACCACCTCGCCCCATCTTTCGTTCGGGATGCCGATGACGGCGCATTGCGCTACGGCCGGATGCTTGGCGATGCAGTTCTCGACCTCGGCCGAATAGATGTTCTCGCCGCCGGAGATGATCATGTCCTTGATGCGATCGACGACATAGACGTAGCCGTCTTCGTCCATGTAGCCGCCGTCGCCGGTGTGCATCCAGCCGCCGCGGAGCGCGTTGCGGGTTTCCTCCGGCCGTTCCCAATAGCCCATCATGACGATGTCGCCGCGAACGGCGATTTCGCCGACCACGCCGGGCGCCACGGTTTCGTCGAGCGGATCGACGATCTTCACCTCCGCCATCGTGATCGCGCGACCGGCGGAACGATGCCGCCCCTTGGCGCGGCCTTCGCCGAGATGTTCGCTCCAGGGCAGAACGGTCGCGACCGGCGACAATTCCGTCATGCCGTAGGCCTGCATGAAATCGACGTTCGGCAGACGCGCGACGGCGCGATCGAGCAACGCTTCGCTGATCGGCGAAGCGCCGTACGCGACGTGCTTCAGCGTCGACAGATCGAAGTTCTCGAAGCCGGGTTGATCGACAAACATCTGGATCATCGTCGGCACCAGCATCCCGTCGGTGACCCGGTAGCGCTCGATCGCCTGGGCTGTGCTTTCGGGCGTAAACATGCGCGTCACCGCATGTGCGCCGCCTGTGAGCAAATAGCATTGCAAGGCGCTGACGTCCGCGAGATGAAACATCGGCGCGCAATGCAGGTAGACGCTGTTCACTGTCGCGGGATTGGTCGTCGCGACGTTGCGGGCGTTGGCGAGCAGGTTTCGGTGGCTCAGCATCACGCCCTTCGAGCGGCCTGTCGTGCCGCCGGTATAGAAGATCCCGCTGAGGTCGCTTTCGTGCGCTTCCGCGTCGGGCACAGGCGACGACGCGGCGAGGATCGTCTCGTAGTCGGCGGCCGCGGCGAGCGCTGACGGTTTCGGCGCGTCGTCGGCGTAGACGAGCCGCAAGTCTCCTACGCGCTCCGCGATCCCGGCGCCCATTGCGGCGAATGCCGCATCGACCACCAGCACTTTTGGCCGGCAGTCGCGGATCGCGTCTTCGTTTTCCGCCGCGCTCCAGCGGATGTTGAGCGGAACGACGACAGCCGCCGCCCAGGCGATGGCCAGATAGAGTTCGATGTAGCGATCCTGGTTGAGGCTGAGAATCGCGACGCGGTCGCCGCGAGCGATTCCGAGATCTTTCAGCGCGGCGCCCAGGCGCGCGACGCGATCGCGCAACTCGGTCCACGTGCGCTCCCGGTCGCCATAAAAGCGTCGCCTTGCCGTTGCGGTTGAGCTGGCTCCAGCGATGCAAGCCATAGGTGATGCTCATGTCGCCCTCCTGAAACAACGATTGTAGTTGTTGTTGCAAGCCGCGTGATTGGCCCCTTCTCCCGCAAGCGGGAGAAGGTCCCCGAAGGGGGGATGAGGGTTGTGGGGAGGTGAGCCGAAGAGCCCTCATCGCCGCGACAAGCGAGCTTGTCGCTGAGCGCTTCGCGCCGCCTTCTCCCGCTGGCGGGAGAAGGGGTCGTCGGCCTGCGGTAGCAGATAACGACGGCAACTAAGCCTCCCTTTAACGCTCTCTTCGAGTTTAATTGGATCGAGTTGTAGAAGCGAGACTGCAGCGGGTCAAGGCCGCCGGTTGCGCTGGACGTCGGCTATGATCCGTGGGAAGCAAATGGCGAACCGATCGGAGAGCGCGATGGCGTTGGCGACACTGGAGCGGCGGGGCGCGGTGGCGATCCTGACGCTCAACAATCCCGAAAAGCAGAACGCGTTGACCAATGCGTTGCTCGCCGAACTCAAGGCGGGGCTCGACGAAGCGAGCGACGATCCGGCCGTGCGCGCGCTGGTGCTGACTGGCGCCGGCAAGGGGTTCTGTTCCGGCGCTGACCTCGGCTCGGATGTGTTCTCGGCGGGCGAGCGGGTCGGCGAATGGATGCGGTCAACCGTGTCGCCGCTCTACGCGAAGTTTCGCGAGACGCGCCTGCCCATCATTTCCGCGATCAACGGCGCGGCGGCTGGCGCAGGGTTCGGGCTTGCGATGTGCGGCGATGTCGCGATCGCGGCGCGCTCCGCCCGTTTCATTCTCAGCTTCGTCAGGCTGGGCGCCACCCTCGATGGCGGCGCGACGGTGTTCCTGCAGCGCGCGATTGGGGCGCCGCGCACCCGGGCGTTGGCCCTGCTCGGCGAGGCGCTGCCCGCGGAGACGGCGCTCGCCTGGGGATTGATCTACAAAGTGGTCGAAGACGCGGACCTGATGAACGAAGCGATGGCGGTCGCCGAGCGGCTCGCCAGCGGGCCCCCGCTCGCCATCGCCGCGATCAAGCGGCAGCTCGAGACATCCTGGAACTTTTCGCTGCGCGAGGCGCTCGACGCGGAGGCGGGCGCGCAGGCGCGGTCGTTCGAGAGCGAGGACCTGCGCGAAGGGGCGAGAGCGTTCATCGAGCGGCGGCCGCCGCGGTTCACGGGCCGCTGACGCCTATTTGAACGGAGCCGTGCAGACCACATACTGATCGGCGATAATTTCGTGATCGCCCTGCTTTTCGCGCTGCACGTACAGATAGCAGATGCTGATCGCGCCGGTGCGGTAGTCGACGCGGAACACGCCGCCTTCCTGCTCGTGACGGGAGGCGACGAGCGCGTAATCGCCCGGCTCCTGTTTCGTCGCGCCTTCGCCGGCGCGGTAGCATTGCGTCACGCCGAATGCGCCCGGCTCGATATCGGGCTTGCCGGGGTTACGCGCATATTGGCAGGCGATCACATCGCCGGTGACCTTGTCGAGCCTGTAGAGCAGCGACAGGTTGATCTGCGGCGCAGCGAGAAAGTCGAACCGCTCGGCGGCATGTGCAGGGGCTACGGCGAGCGTGAGCGGGACGGCGACGAACCCCAACCAGTGCTTTCTCATAACGCCTCGCGAGCCTCGAATCAGATGGCCGGCAGTTTAGCGCAGAGCCGTCCGCGCGGACGTTCAATCGTCATCGCGAGGAGCGCAGCGACGCGTCGATCCCTGTTGCCATCGTCGCAAACCTTTGCATTTTAAAAGCAAACAGAGCGACAGCGGACCTGTGGATTGCGGCAGCCGCCGCTGCGCATCAACACATCGCGAATAGTTCGTCATGGCCGGGCTTGTCCCGGCTATCCACGCCGTGGGAAAGAAAGCGGCCTCGAACGTTTAGATGCGCACCGACCGCAGCTATTTGATCGCCTGCGTAGCTCCGCGGCGTAGATAGCCGGGACAAGCCCGGCCATGACGGCTACCGTCGTTTGTAATCCGCAATCCTGGCCCTCAGCCCTCGAGCACTTCCTTGCTTGCGACCGTGGAATCAGGCTTCAGCCGGTAGACGATCGGGACGCCGGTCGCGAGCTCCATCGAGGGGATGGTCGCCGGCGTCAGGCCATCGAGCACCATGACGAGCGCGCGCAGGCTGTTGCCGTGCGCCGCCACCAGCACGCGTTCGCCGCGCAGCACCGCCGGCAGGATGTGCTGGCAATAGTAGGGCAGGGCGCGCGCCACCGTGTCCTTCAGGCTTTCGCCGCCAGGCGGCGGGACGTCGTAGCTGCGGCGCCACAGGTGGACCTGATCTTCGCCCCAGCGCTTGCGGGCGTCGTCCTTGTTGAGGCCGCTGAGGTCGCCGTAATCGCGCTCGTTCAGCGCCTGGTCGCGGGTAATCGGCAGGCCCGTCTGGCCGAGTTCTTCGAGCGTCAGCGCCAGCGTGTGCTGGGCGCGGGTCAGCGCCGAAGTGAAGCACAGATCGAAGGCGAGCCCCTTCGCCTTCAGGCGCTGTCCCGCCGACTTCGCCTCCTCGATGCCGAGGGGCGTGAGGTCCGGGTCCTTCCAGCCGGTGAACAGATTTTTGAGGTTCCAATCGCTCTGGCCGTGACGCAGCAGGACCAGCAGGGGAGCATCGGACATGGACGAGGATTCCGTCGTTGAAAATGGCAGACGGAGTTTAGAAGCATTTTCCGTGCGAGGCGACAATGCGCGCTTGCGGCGCGTCGCGGCGCGCCGTCGGGGCGAGCGCCGGCCGGAGCGAGACGACGGGGTTCCGCTGCACGCGGCGCACGCCGACAGGCCGGTAGACCTGCTTGACGACCTCCACCACATGCACGCCCGCGAACGGCAATCCGAGCGCCGCGCCGACCCGCTCGACCGCGACAGCGGATTTCAGCATGAAGCGCGAGCGCAGCGGCGGCAGGTACAGCGCCTCGCTCGAATGGACCGGCGAGAACACGGTCTCGCGGATCAGTTCGCGCAACTGCACCTTTGAGAACGGCTGTCCTTGCCCGAACGGAGTGCCGTCGACCCGCGCCCAGACGCCGCGCCGCGACGGCACGATCAGCAGCGCGCGGCCCTCTGGCGCCAGCACGCGGCACACCTCCTCGAGCAGGTCGCCGGGGTGATCGGCGGTCTCCAGCCCGTGGGCGAGCAGGGCGCGATCGATGCAGGCGTCGGGCAGCGGCAGCATTTCGCCGATCACCAGCGCTGAAGCATTGCGCGCCGTCGAGGGCCACGCGATTACGCCCTGCCGCGCCGGCATCAGCGCGAGCGTGCGCAGCGCCTCGTCGCGGAAGCGATCCAGGTAGGGCGTGCAATAGCCATAGCCGAGCAGCGAAAGGCCGGCACAATTCTGCCAGCGATCGCGTATGATGCGGCCGATCAGCCGACGCACCACTTCGCCCAGCGGCGATCCGTAGAAGGCGTCGAGGTCGTTGACGTCGGTATGCATCGAGGCCGTTTCCCGACGGCCTCGGCTTGAACCCGGGACCGCGCTCGCGTTAGGTCACGAAACAGACGCCGCCGCGGGTTACGCGGATGTCGAAGAGAGGCGAACCGCCATGACGACCGAAGTGTACCAATTTACTTGCCTCAAGGACAATTACGGCGTGCTGATCCACGACAGCGACACCGGGGCGACGGCGGCGATCGATGCGCCCGATGGCGCGCCCGTCATTGCCGCGGCGAAGGCCAAGGGGTGGACCCTCACCGACCTCCTGATCACCCACCATCACCCCGACCATACCCAGGGCATCCCCGCCGTGCGCGCAGCCTTCCCGGGCATACGGGTTGTCGGCCCGCTCAAGGAAGCCTCCAAGATAGAGGGTCTCGACCTCAAGGTCGTCGAAGGCGACTTCGTCAAGGTGGGCAATCTGGAGGCCAAGGTGATCGAGGCGCCTGGCCATACCGCCGGCCATATCGTCTACTGGTTCGAGGAGGACGAGCTGGTCTTCTGCGGCGACGTGCTGTTCCCGCTCGGCTGCGGCCGCGTGTTCGAGACGCCGCTCGCGGTGATGTGGAATTCGTTGAGCAAGGTCGCGGCGCTGCCGGGCGAGACGGTCGTGTTCTGCGGCCACGAATATACCGAAGCGAACGCCCGGTTCGCGCTGACCATCGAGCCCGACAACGAGATGCTGAAAGAGCGCGCCGAGCACGTCACGGCCATGCGGAGCGAGAAAAAGCCGACCGTGCCGACGACCATTTCGCTGGAGCTGGCGACCAATCCGTTCCTGCGCGCCGAACATCCCGACATCAAGGCACGGCTGAACATGCCCGGCGCGGACGCCGCCGCGGTGTTCGCCGAGATCCGCACCCGGAAGGACAAGTTCTGAGCGACTGCGGCGCTTGTAGGCGAGGTCGCTGACCTCGCTGTTTCCAACTGAGGAAAGCCTTCAGAACTGCGTGTTGACGGATAGACCGAGGTCAGCGATCTCGGCTACACGCGCAGACTACGGAAAGTCCTCAGGTCTTTTCGGTGATGTCGTCGAGCCGGCGCTTCATTTCGGATAGCTGCGTGCGCAGATCGTCGAGGTCGGTCGACGACGGCGCCGGGGCGTCTCCTTCGCGCCGGACGTCGCCGGCAGCGTCGCATTGTTCGGAGACGTGAACGGCGAGAACATCGACAGCGCCTGGTTGAAGGCCTGCAGGTTCTTGCGCGTCATTTCCTCGAGCGCGCCGAACGGCAGTGGGGAACGGCGACGAGCCGAACGCCTTGGCGGCCGTCTCGCGCATCTTGTGCTGTTCGCCCGTGAAGCGGTCGATGGAGAACTCGAGATAGCTCGGCAAAAGAGCCTGCACGCTATCGCCATAGAATCGAATGATCTGCCTCAGGAACGTGATCGGCAGCAGCGATTGTCCTTCAATCCCTTCCTGCTCGAAAATGATTTGGGCGAGAACACTGCGCGTAATGTCTTCGTTGGTCTTGGCGTCATGAACCAGAAAGTCCTCGCCGGTCTTCACCATCTTGGCGAGATCGGCAAGCGTTACATATGCGCTTGACGCTGTGTTGTAGAGACGACGATTGGCGTACTTCTTGATTGTGGTGGGCGTTGTTGAATTTGACATGACGCTGTGGGCTCGATCCGGATACGCACCGACATTGCAGTGCAGAATAGGCATCTTTTTGCGAATAAGGACAGCGCTTTTCGCTAATCTTGCCATAGTTTTCGGCAGCACGGCAGTCAAGTCCAAATTTCTCGCTTCGGGGCGGCGACGGCCGCCATTCGACCTTGAAATTTGCAGTGCGGCATCCGAGGTGACATCGCGTCCATCGCGCGTTACGGCTGCGGCGGCTTGATCGGCGCCGCATTTGTCGCCCCTAGTGTAGAGATCCGCCGAAAGGCGGCCGCCGAACGGATAGTGGCGTTTCCGTCACGTTTGTGTAGAAGTCGCGGCAAGCGTGGGCCCTGGCGAAACGCAAGGCCGCAGAAACATCCCGAGGAGAAGCTTATGTCGGCAACCGAAATCGTCATCGCCAGCGCCAAGCGCACGGCGGTCGGAGCGTTCAATGGCGCTTTCGCCAACACGCCGGCTCACGAGCTCGGCGCCGCGCGGTCAAGGCCGCGCTGGCGGCGGCCAAGGTCGACGGCGGCGATGTCGACGAAGTCATCCTCGGCCAGATCCTCCAGGGCGGCGAGGGCCAGAACCCGGCGCGTCAGGCGGCGATGAAGGCCGGCGTTCCGTTCGAGAAGACAGCGTTCGGCCTCAACCAGCTCTGCGGCTCTGGCCTGCGCGCAGTCGCCATCGGCCTGCAGCAGATCGCCAATGGCGACGCCAACATCGTCGTCGCTGGCGGGCAGGAGTCGATGTCGATGGCCCCACACGTCGCGCATCTGCGCAATGGCCAGAAGATGGGCGACCTGAAGTTCATCGAACTCGATGATCAAGGACGGCCTGACCGACGCCTTCCACGGCTATC
This sequence comes from uncultured Pseudomonadota bacterium, assembly GCA_963771455.1. Lineage (GTDB taxonomy): Bacteria > Pseudomonadota > Alphaproteobacteria > Rhizobiales > Beijerinckiaceae > Roseiarcus. Next base: position 172,808 of record CAVYTP010000022.1, on the reverse strand, counting down.
ACATGGGCAATACCGCCGAAAACATCGCCGCCAAGTGGCAGATCAGCCGCGAGGAGCAGGACCGCTTCGCCGACCGGCTCGCAGAACAAGGCCGAGGCCGCCAAGAAGGCCGGCAAGTTCAAGGACGAGATCGCCCCTTTCACGATCGCCTCGAAGAAGGGCGACATCATCGTCGACACCGACGAGTTCATCCGCGACGGCGTCACCTATGACGCGCTCGCCAAGCTCCGCCCGGCGTTCTCGAAGGAAGGCTCGGTCACCGCGGGCAATGCCTCGGGCATCAACGACGGCGCCGCCGCCGCTGGTGCTGATGACCGCCGCCGAGGCCGCCAAGCGCGGCATTTCGCCGATGGCGCGCATCGTCTCCTGGGCGACCGCCGGAGTCGATCCCGCCATCATGGGCACGGGCCCGATCCCGGCCTCGCGCAAGGCGCTCGCGAAGGCCGGCTGGTCGGTGAAGGATCTCGACCTCGTCGAGGCCAACGAGGCGTTCGCCGCGCAGGCCCTGTCGGTCAACAAGGACCTCGGCTGGAATCCCGACATCGTCAACGTCAACGGCGGCGCGATCGCGATCGGCCATCCGATCGGCGCCTCGGGCGCGCGCGTGCTCGTGACGTTGCTGCACGAAATGCAGCGCCGCAACGCCAAGCGCGGCCTCGCCACGCTCTGCATCGGCGGCGGCATGGGCATCGCGCTGACCGTCGAGCGCTGATTTCGACACTTAAAAATTCAAAATGGCGCGGCCGATAAAGGCCGCGTCTTTCGGGGACGAAAACATTTCAGGGAGTTTGGCAATGGCTAGAGTGGCGGTAGTCACGGGCGGCACGCGCGGCATTGGCGCGGCGATCTCGAAGTCGCTGAAGGCGGCGGGATACAAAGTCGCGGCGACCTACCATGGCAACGACGAAGCGGCCGCCAAATTCAAGGGCGAAACCGGCGTCAATGTCTACAAGTGGGACGTTTCCAACTACGAGGCCTGCGTCGCCGGCCTCAAGCAGGTCGAGAGCGACCTCGGACCCGTCGAGGTGCTCGTCAACAACGCCGGCATCACCAAGGACGGCTTCTTCCACAAGATGACGCCGGAACAGTGGTATGCGGTCATCAACACCAACCTGAACTCGCTGTTCAACATGACCCGACCCGTCTGGGAAGGCATGCGCGAACGCAAGTTCGGCCGCGTGATCTGCATCTCGTCGATCAACGGCCAGAAGGGCCAGGCGGGCCAGGTCAATTATTCCGCCGCCAAAGCCGGCGATATCGGCTTCGTCAAGGCGCTGGCGCAAGAGGGCGCCCGCGTCGGCATCACCGTCAACACGATCTGCCCGGGCTACATCGCGACCGACATGGTCAAGGCGATTGCGCCCGAAGTACTCGCCAAGAACATCATTCCGCTGATCCCCGTCGGCCGCCTCGGCGAGCCCGAGGAAATCGGTCGCGCCGTGGTGTTCCTCGCCGCGGACGACGCGGGTTTCATCACCGGCGCGACGCTGTCGGCCAACGGCGGCCAGCACATCGCGTGAGGGAGCGGCCCTGTAGCCGCGGTCGCTGACCGCGGTGGTCCCGCTCGGAGAAAAGTTGCAAGATTAGGACGCCATCGTGGCGGGCGGTCGAGGTCAGCGACCTCGACTACAAATGCGGCGCCACCTTAGTCCCTATACCACGTGACCTGCATCCCGTTGACAATCAACCGGCCGTCCTCGCTCCACAGCGAACAGCTCTGGTCGGCGAAGCCGCTGCCTGAACACCGCGCGCATCGACTTCGCCGATCAGCGGCGCGGCGCCTAGCGCCTTGCAGCGTTTCGCCATCGACATGAAAATACGTCGTCAGCGAAACCGTCGCCATCGGCTGCCACGTGCCCCGCGCGTGCATGATGCGGACGAAGAACGCATCCGCGAGCGACGCCGAGCGCTGGGAAATCGAGCGGACGCGGCGGTTCGTCCTGCAGCCAGACGAGGCTGCGCGGCGCTGCGGATCTCGCCATCGGCGCGCGGATAGTCGTCCAGCCCGCCGCTCGCGAAACGCATCGTGTAGCGCCGCGTCCAAACAGGTCGCCCGACCATCGAAGCGTCGGTCAGGCTCTCGCGCGGCGGCGCCTGTGGCGCACTGCGCCGGCTGATGCGACCAGACGGGCTTGCGGCTGCCGCATACGACGCTCGCCGTCGCCGCGACCGCGCCGTCCTGCTTCAGTTCGACCGACCAGTGCTGCGTGGTGCGGCCGCCGCGCTGCAGCTTCGTCTCGATCGTCGAACGGCGCCGACGCGATCGCGGAGCAGAAGTTGACGGTCAGCGCGATCGGGTCGGCGAGCCTGCGCGCGTCGTCGAGCACCACTGCCTGCAGCAGCAGCGCGGCCGTCAGGCCGCCGAACGGACCCGCCATGTTGCCGTAGGCCGGGTCCGGCGCGCCGCGCCACAGGCCCTCGTCGAGGCGTTCGAGGGCGAGGGCTTGTCGAAAGGATGCAGCTCCATGGCCGCCTTTTCGGCGAGCCATTGGGCTTTGGCAAGGCCTTGCGCTGGCCGCTGCGCCCTGCCAAACGCGGCGCCGATGCTCGCCTTCCCCGAGCCCCTGCCGATCGACGCCGCGCTGCCCGACCTGCATCGCGGCGCTGCGGGCGAAGACCCGCGCCGTGCTGGTCGCGCCGCCCGGCGCCGGCAAGACGACGCGGGTTCCGCTGGCGCTGCTGGACGAGCCCTGGGCGGCCGGCGGCAAGCTCATCCTGCTCGAGCCGCGCCGGCTCGCCGCGCGCGCCGCGGCGCAGCGCATGGCCGCGACGCTCGGCGAGAAGGTCGGCGAGACCGTCGGCCTGCGCGTGCGCCTGCAGAGCCTGGTCTCGACGCGCACGCGCATCGAGGTCGTCACCGAGGGCGTGTTCGCGCGCATGATCCTCGACGATCCCTCGCTCGAAGGCGTCGCGGCCGTGCTGTTCGACGAGTTCCACGAGCGCTCGCTCGACGCCGACCTCGGCCTCGCGCTGGCGCTCGATGCGCAGGGCGGCGCTGCGCGAGGATCTGCGCCTGCTGGTGATGTCGGCGACGCTCGACGGCGCGCGCGTCGCTAGCCTGCTCGACGGCGCGGCGCGCATCGAGAGCGAGGGCCGCGCCTTTCCGGTCGAGACGCGCTACCTCGGCCGCGACGCCAGCGAGCGGATCGAAGAGTCGGTAACGCGCGCGTGCCTGAAGGCGCTCGGCGAGGAGCGCGGCTCGATCCTCGCCTTCCTGCCAGGGATGCGCGAGATCCAGCGCGTCGCGGAGCAGCTTGCGCGAGCGCGTGCGCGCGCCGAATGTCGACATCGCGCCGCTGTTCGGCGCGATGGACGCGCGCGCGCAGGACCTGGCCGTCGCGCCCGCGGCGCCGGGGCGGCGCAAGATCGTGCTCGCGACCTCGATCGCCGAGACCTCGCTGACCATCGAGGGCGTGCGCGTCGTCATCGACAGCGGTCTTATGCGCGTGCCGCGCTACGAGCCCGACATCGGGCTGACGCGGCTCGAGACGGTGCGCGTCAGCCGCGCCAACGCCGACCAGCGGCGCGGCCGCGCCGGGCGCGTCGAACCCGGCATCTGCTATCGTCTCTGGGAGGAGGCGGCGACCGGCGGCCTGCCGCCGTTCGCGCCAGCCGGAAATCCTCGTCGGCCGATCTTTCGGGCTTCGCGCTCGACCTCGCGCGTCTGGGGCGTCGCCGATCCCGCGCAATTGAAATTCCTCGACCCGCCGCCGCGCGCCGCCTTCGCGGAGGCGCGGGCGCTGCTGGCGTCGCTCGGCGCGCTCGACGCGGCCGGCCGCATCGACCGACGAGGGCCGCGCGATCGGCGCGCTCGCGCTGCCGCCGCGGCTGGCGCGCATGCTGATCGAGGCCGCGCGGGCCGGCGACGCTGCGCTCGCCGCCGATCTCGCCGTCGCGCTGACCGAGCGCGGCCTCGGCGGCGACGCCGTCGATCTCGCCGCAGCGGCTCGACAATTTCCGCCGCGACCGTTCGCCCGCGCGCCGAGGATTCGCGCCGGCTCGCCCGCAATCTCGGCGCGCCAGGCCGCTGCGCTGGTCGCCGAAGCCGAGCGAGGCGCGGCTCGACGCCTCGGTCGGCCACTGGCTGGCCTTCGCCTTTCCCGACCGCATCGCGCTGGCGCGCGGCAAGCGCGGCGAGTTCCTGATGGCGAACGGCCGCGCCGCCGCGCTCGAGCCGCACGAGCGCGCTCGCCGGCGAGGCCGCGCTGGCGATCGGCGAAATCACCGGCCGCGCGGCCAGCGCGCGCATCCTCGCCGCCGCCGCGCTGACGCGCGAGGAGATCGAGGCGATCGCGGGCGCCTCGATCGAGACCGTCGAGACGAGGTCGCGTTCGATCGCGTCCGGCCGCGGCCTTGCGCGCACGCCGCCGCCGCCGGCTCGGCGCGCTGGTCCTGAGCGAGCAGACGCTGCCGGCGCCGGCCGACGCCGAGGCGCTCGCCCGGGGCGTGCTCGCGCTTGGCGTCGAGCGGCTGCCGTGGACGAAGGCGCTGAAGCAATGGCGCGACCGCGTGATGTTTCTGCGCCGCGCCGAGCCCGGCGACTGGCCCGATCTGTCGGACGCCGCGCTCGCCGCCTCGCCGGACTGGCTCGCGCCGTTCCTCGACGGGCAAGTCGAGCCTCGCCGAGATCGGCGCCGACGATCTCGCCGCGGCGCTCGCACGCGCAGCTCACCTACGAGCAGTCGCGCCGGCTCGACGTGGAGGCGCCGACCCATTTCGCCGCGCCGACCGGCACGGCGGCGGCGGTCGATTACGAAGCCGAGGGCGGTCCGGCGATAGCGTTGCGCGTGCAGGAGCTGTTCGGCCTCACCGAGCATCCCGCGCTCGCCGGCGGCAAGGTGCCGCTGACGCTGCATCTGCTGTCGCCCGCGCACCGGCCGATCCAGATCACCCGCGATCTCCCCGGCTTCTGGAAAGGCTCCTGGGCGTCGGTGCGCGCCGACCTGCGCGGCCGCTACCCCCGCCACGTCTGGCCGGAGGACCCGGCCGCAGCGACGGCGACCAGCCGGGCTAAGCCGCGGGGGACGTGAGGGGAATTGGAGAGGGGTCCAGCCGATGCCGCTCCGTCCGGGCTATTGCCAATTCAGAAAAAAGACAGCATCGTGCAACGGTGTTTTTTGAGGTTCAGGCGATGGCGGACGCTTTTCTTCATAGGTATTTCTTAAACAACCCGTCCAAGCGACTACACAAGTGGATGCACTACTTTGATATTTACGAGCGCCACTTTGAGCGATTTAGGGGAAAATCGCCGGTTATGTTGGAAATTGGCGTTATGGGCGGCGGTTCACTTGCAATGTGGAAGCAATATTTTGGCGAAGGATCCAAAATTATTGGATTAGACATCAATCCCAATTGCAAAAGACATGAAGCTCAAGATATCGAAATATTTATCGGAGATCAGGGTAACGAAAGTATTCTTCAAAGTATAAAAACAAAGTATCCTTATATCGATATCGTGCTTGATGATGGGAGCCACCGTTCGCCTCAAATGATCGCATCCTTCGATCATTTATACAATCACGTTCAGCCATATGGCGTCTACTTAGTCGAAGATACGCATGCCAACTACGCGCCCGACTGGGGCGGTGGCGTAAAGGCTGCCGGAAGCTTTATGGAATTTACCAAAGATAAGGTTGACGAGATCAACGCGGTTCATACCAGAAACGTGATACCTGTATCTCAATTCACTGTATCAACTGACTATATTGCGATTTACGATAGTATTGTCGTCTTTGAGAAACGACCACAAGGTAATCGTCAAGCTCCGATTACGATTGGACTGTCGTTGCCTGTGGAGGACCTCAATAAGCCTTGATGCGAATGAGAGGAGGGGTTGCGGAAAGCTCGGTTAAGACCTCCGCGCCCAGCCGATCGAAGCCCGCGCGGGCGCCTCGCGCGGCGCCCGCCTGTAGCCGAGGCCGCTGACCTCGGCAGGCGCGAAGGCCGACAATTTTCCAAGGTTTTCATCAAAGGGGGGCCCCGCGGTCAGCGACCGCGGCTACAGAGGCCCCCGCTTGCCCGCAAACCCCGCGCGCGGATGGGCGTCCCTATACGCCTGCAGCAGACGCGCCCCGTCGACGGCGGTGTAGATCTGCGTGGTCGAGAGCGAGGCGTGGCCGAGCAGTTCCTGGATGGTGCGTAAATCGCCGCCGCGGGCCAGCAGGTGGGTCGCGAACGAGTGGCGCAGCGCGTGCGGGGTCGCGCTGTCGGGCAGGCCGAGCGCGCCGCGCAGCCGCTCCATGGCGAGCTGCACGATGCGGGGGCCGAGCGGACCGCCCTTGGCGCCGACGAACAGCGGCCCTGCCGGCGGCAGCGGATAGGGGCACAGTTGCAGATAATCCTCGATCGCCTGCCGCACGGCGGCAATGACAGGCGTCGAGCGGCTCTTGCCGCCCTTGCCGAGCACGGTGATTTCGTCGAGCCCCCCGACGGGCGCGTCGCCGCGCCGGATCGACAGCGCCTCGCTGATGCGCAGCCCGGAGCCGTAGCAGAGCGCGAGTACGGCGGCGTCACGCGCCAGAATCCAGGGCTCGCGAATGTCGCCGTCGCGCGAAGCGACGTCGGTGACGGCGCGCGCGTCGACCGTGCCGAGCGGACGCGGCAGACGGCGGCCCGCGCGTGGCGAGCGCAGCGCAGAGAGCGCGGAGGCGCGGCCGAGTCCACGCCGGTCGCAATGGCGCGCGAACGAGCGCAAGCCGGATAGCGCGCGTTGCAGCGAGCGCGGGTCGATTTCCTGTGCGCGCCGGCGGGCGAGAAAGGCGCGCAGGTCGGCGGGGGTCAGGCCGAGGAAATCGGCGACGCCGGGCGCCTCGCCGAGCCGGTCGCTCAGGAAGGCCAGAAACTGGCGCAGGTCGCGGGCGTACGCTTCGACGCTTTTCCCGGCGAGGCGTCGCTCGTGCGCGAGCGCGCCCAGCCAGCGCGCGACCTCAGCAGCGAGATCGGGCGCTGCAGGCAGGGCGGCTTCCGAGAGCGCATCAGGCATGGGCCGAGCGTGGCGCCGCAGGGTTAACGGAGGGTGTGCGGATCCGAACCGCCCTCACCCCAGCCCTCTCCCGCAAGCGGGCGAGGGGGCCGCTAAGCTGGGTGCAAACCCTTCTCCCGTTTACGGGAGAAGGTGGCGCGAAGCGCCGGACGAGGGTAGTTCTAATGCCCCCCGAACGCGATCAGCGTCCTGACCGGCACGTCGAGATCGCGCAGCTTCTGCGCGCCGCCGAGATCCGGCAGGTCGACGATGAAACAGGCGGCGACGATTTCCGCGCCGACGGTGCGCAACAGCTTGCAGGCGCCCTCGGCGGTGCCGCCGGTGGCGATCAGGTCGTCGATCAGCAGGACCCGCTCGCCCGGCTTCACGGCGTCCTCGTGGATCTCCATTTCGTCGAGGCCGTATTCGAGGCTGTAGGCGATCGACACCTTCGTGTGCGGCAGCTTGCCCTTCTTGCGGATCGGCACGAAGCCGGCCGAAAGCTGGTGCGCGACGGCGCCGCCGAGGATGAAGCCGCGCGCTTCCATGCCGGCGATCTTGTCGATCTTGGCGCCCGACCAGGGCTGCACCAGTTCGTCGATCGCGCGGCGAAACGCGCGCGCGTCGCCGAGCAGCGTCGTGATGTCGCGAAACAGGATGCCGGGCTTGGGGTAATCCGGGATCGTGCGGATATGCTGAGCGAGATCGAACTCGAGAGCCAAGCGACGCCCCAACAGTTAAGTCCGCTCCGAGCGGGCTCGAGCGGGCGAAGACAGATACGATTCATCGGTTACATGATCGGCTCGGGGCCGGCAAGGAAGCGCCGGGCGCCGCTTACGCCAGCACCGCCAGCAGGTCCTTGGCGTCGACCGGGCTGCCGGGATGGACTAGCAGTTCCTTGATGACGCCGTCGCGCCCCGCGTGCAGCGCGGTTTCCATCTTCATCGCCTCGATCGTCAGCAGCAGGTCGCCTGCCTTGATGGACTGGCCGGTCTTGATCGCGATCGTGGCGATCGAGCCGGGCATCGGCGCGGCGACATGAGCGTCGTTGCCGTCCTCCGCCTTGCGGCGCGCCGGCAGCAGCGCCGACGCCGCGCGGTTCGGAGCCTTGACGAGGCGCGGCTGGCCGTTGAGCTCGAAGAACACCCGGACCTGCCCCTCCTCGTCGGTCTCGCCGACAGCCTGCAGGCGGATCACCAGCGACTTGCCTTTTTCGATCGCGAACGAGGCTTCGTCGCCGACCTGCATGCCGTAGAAGTAAACGGGCGTCGGCAGCACCGCGACCGGCCCGTATTTCCGCTCGGCGGCGCAATAGTCGGCGAACACTTTCGGGTACATCAGATAGGAGGCGAGTTCGTTGTCGTCGATATGGCGGCCGCAGCGCTTCTCGGCCTCGGCGCGCTTGGCTTCGAGGTCAGCCGCCGCGAGCGAGGCGCCGGGCCGCTCGGTGGACGCCTTCTCGCCCTTCAGCGCCTTCTTCTGCAGGGCCGGCGGCCAGCCGCCCGGCGGCTGGCCGAGATCGCCGCGCAGCATGTCGACGACCGAGGCCGGGAAGGCGAGGTCTTTTTCGGGATCGGCGACATCGGCGGGCGTCAGGTCCTGCGCCACCATCATCAGCGCCATGTCGCCGACCACCTTCGACGACGGCGTCACCTTGACGATGTCGCCGAACAGGTCGTTGGCGGCGCGATAGGCCTGCGCCACCTCGTGCCAGCGGGTTTCGAGACCGAGCGAGCGGGCCTGCTCCTTCAGGTTGGTGAACTGGCCGCCCGGCATTTCGTGCAGATAGACTTCCGAGGCGCCGGATTTCAGGTCGCTCTCGAAAGCGGCGTATTGGGTGCGGACGGCCTCCCAATAGAAGCTGATGCGGCGGATCGCCTCGGGGTCGAGCCCGGTGTCGCGATCGGTGTGGCGGAGCGCCTCGACGATCGAGCCGAGGCAGGGCTGCGAGGTGCCGCCGGACATCGCGTCCATCGCCGCATCGACCGCATCGACGCCGGCTTCGACCGCCGCCAGCACGCGTGGCCGCCGAGATGCCGGACGTATCGTGGGTGTGCAGGTGGATCGGCAGGCCGACCTGCTTCGCGCAACGCCTTGACCAGCACGCGCGCCGCCGCGGGCTTGAGCAGGCCCGCCATGTCCTTGAGGCCGATGATGTGGCAGCCGGCCGCCTCCAGCTCCTTGGCGAGGACGACATAATATTTCAGCGAGTATTTGGCGCGGTCCGGATCGAGGATGTCGCCGGTGTAGCAGATCGCGCCCTCGGCGAGCTTGCCGGTTTCGCAGACCGCGTCGATCGCGACGCGCATGTTCTCGACCCAGTTCAGGCAGTCGAAGACGCGGAACAGGTCCATGCCGCCTTGGCCGCCTGGTCGACGAAGTAGCTGCACGACATTGTCGGGATAGTTGGTGTAGCCGACGCCGTTGGCGCCGCGCAGCAGCATCTGGGTCAGCAGGTTCGGGCGCCTTGCTCGCGGATCAGCGTCAGCCGCTCCCAGGGGTCCTCGGACAGAAAGCGCATCGCGACGTCGAAGGTGGCGCCGCCCCAGCATTCCAGCGACAGAAGCTGCGGCAAGGCGGAGGCATAGGCCTCGGCGATCGCGGCGATGTCGAAGGTGCGCATGCGGGTGGCGAGCAGCGACTGATGGCTGTCGCGCATCGTCGTGTCGGTGACCAGCACGCGGTTCTCGGCGCGCATCCACTCGGCGAATTTCTTCGGCGCCGAGCTTGTCGAGCAATTGCTTGGCGCCCGGCGCCGGCGCGGCGTCGAATACCGGCGGCTCCGGCTTTCGGGCGCTCGGCCGGCGGCTTGTCGCGACCCTTGGTTTCGGGATGGCCGTTGACCGTGACGTCGGCGATGTAGGTCAGCAGCTTGGTCGCGCGGTCGCGCCGCTTCTTGACCGCGAACAGTTCCGGCGTCTCGTCGATGAAGCGCGTGGTGTAGGCATTGGCGCGGAATTTCGGGTGGTTCAGCACCGCCTCGAGGAACACGAGGTTGGTGGCGACGCCGCGGATGCGGTACTCGCGCAGCGCGCGGTCCATGCGGGTGATCGCCTCCGCTGGCGTCGGCGCCCAGGCGGTGACCTTCTCCAGCAGCGGGTCGTAAAAGCGGGTGACGACCGCGCCGGAATAGGCGGTGCCGCCGTCGACGCGGATGCCGAAGCCGAACGCGCCGCGATAGGCGGTGATGCGGCCGTAATCGGGGATGAAATTGTTCTCCGGGTTCTCCGTGGTGATCCGGCACTGGAGCGCGTGGCCGTTCAGCACGATCTGCTCCTGCGGCGGAATGCCGGTCTCGTCGAGGCGGCCGAGGCGGCCGCCTTCGAGGATGCGGATCTGCGCCTTGACGATGTCGAGCCCGGTGACCTGCTCGGTCACCGTGTGCTCGACCTGGATGCGCGGATTGACCTCGATGAAGTAGAAAGCGTCGGTGTCGGCATCCATCAGGAACTCGACGGTGCCGGCGCCGACGTAGTCGGTCGCCTTGCCGATCGCCAGCGCCGCGTCGGACAGCGCCTTGCGGGTCTTGTCGTCGAGGAAGGGCGCCGGGGCGCGCTCGATGACCTTCTGGTTGCGGCGCTGGATCGAGCAGTCGCGCTCGAAGAGGTGGACGAGATTGCCGTGGGTGTCGCCGAGCAACTGCACCTCGACGTGACGCGCCCGGCGCACCAGCTTTTCGAGATAGACCTCGTCCTTGCCGAAAGCCGCCTTCGCCTCGCGCTTGGCGGCGCGGACCGAGTCGATCAGCGTATCCTCGCTCTCGATCGGCGCGCATGCCGCGCCCGCCGCCGCCCCACGACGCCTTCAGCATGATCGGATAGCCGACCTCGAGCGCCAGCCGCTTGATCTCGGCCTCGTCGTCGGGCAGCGGATCGCTCGCCGGCATGACCGGCACGCCGACCGAGACGGCGAGATTGCGCGCCGCCACCTTGTTGCCGAGCGTGCGCATGGTCTTCGGCGTCGGTCCGATGAACACGATGCCGTTCTCGGCGCAGGCGTCGGCAAATTCCGGGCTCTCGGACAGGAAGCCGTAGCCGGGATGGATCGCGTCGGCGCGCGCCTCGCTTCGCAACCCGGATGACCTCCTCGATCGACAGATAGCTTTCCAGCGGGCCGAGCCGCTTCTCGCCGTGGCCGCGACCGACCTGATAAGCTTCATCGGCCTTGAAGCGATGCAGCGAGAGCTTGTCCTCCTCCGCGTAGATGGCGATCGTGTGCAAGCCCAACTCGGTCGCGGCGCGAAAGACGCGGATGGCGATTTCGCTGCGATTGGCGACGAGAAGGCGAGTGAGTTTGGCCAAGCGGGAGTCCCCAACGAAAAATGACGCCTTCTCTGCAGGCAAAAACCGTACCGGTTGATGCGCAAAGCTTGTGGTCCGCGCGGCAGGTCCCGCCGTAATCATGCGACAGTGTTTCGACATTTCTTTTTGGGAGCGTTATGGAGATGCGACAGCGAACGGGAGCCGACGCATCGATGCCGCATCCGCTTTTCCATTTGAAGAATCGCTATCGAGTCGGAACCCGGAGTTCGCGCGCGGCCTTTCTCTCGGGCGCACTGGCGATCGTTCTTTCCAGCGTGACGTCCATCGAAACGGCAAAGGCAGGGTGGCCCTTCGACGCGCCGCCCGCGCCAGCGGCGCCGGCCGGAAGCCTTCCTGCGGACGCTGACCCCTATTATTCGACGCCCGGAGATTTCGACCGCGACGTCGACATGACGCTGACGACGCGAAAAACCGTCGCCGACCCGACCCGCGAAGAGTCGGGCACGCTCACGATCGACACCCGGTCGCGAAAGCTGTTCTTGTCGCTCGGCGGCGGACAGGCGATCGAATACCGGATCGGCGTCGGCCGGCAGGGCTTCGCGTGGAAGGGGATCGCCGAGATCGGCCGCAAAGCCTACTGGCCGGGTTGGACGCCGCCGCCGGAAATGATCGAACGGCAGCCCGAACTGCCGGCCCACCTCGACGGTGGAATGGGCAATCCGCTAGGCGCCCGCGCACTCTATCTGTTCGAGGACAAGAAGGACACGCTGTTTCGTATCCACGGAACCAATGACCCGAAGAGCATCGGGAAGGCGGTGTCGTCGGGATGTATCCGCATGCTCAACGCAGACGTTATCGACCTCTATCAGCGGGTCGGAAAGGGAGCTCGCGTCGTCGTGTTGTAGGCGGCTGGTCGTCTCGGACCGGTTTCGCTTCGCCGTTGCAACGAAAGAGGGCAATCGGGCGACCCGCCCTCGTCATTTCTGTTGAGATACGGAGGAAGTAGATTTCCAAAAACCACGGTATTCGGAACACCGCGCCAGCGATCTTTACCTAAAGAAAACGAAATCGACAGGGCAGCCGGACCGCCTCCCGTTTTGAGCCGAAATTGCCTGTACATACGTTGACTTGCCTGTTTACGATTTATAAAGCTTCTTTGTACGCGTAAAAGCTTTCTTGTATGCATGAAGGCGCCGATGATAGCCGCCGCACCGAATGAGCCGGATCGGCGTCCCTCCGGGGACGCGGATTTCGCACATCATGTCGACGTCTCGGTTCACGCCGGCGACCACGTAACTCTCGACAATCCGGAACTGATCTTTTCGGGCTCCTACCTGAGGGTCGGAGAAGACCTTGTTGTTACGCGGAATTTTGACAGCGCTACACTGCACGGCTATTTCCGGATCGACCCGGCCGAGCGTCCTGCGATCGAGGCGCCGGGCGGCGCGGCGCTGAGCGCATCGGCGATCGCGTCGCTGACATTGAGCCACGACGGGTTGCATTACGCGGCCGACGGCGACGCCGGCGGAGCGCCCAAAACGATCGCTCGCGTCGAAATCCTCAAGGGCGACGCCTCGGCGATCCGCAACGGTCAGAACGTCACTCTGCACGTCGGAGACCTGCTCTACAAAGGCGACGCGGTTCAAACCGGCGACGGGTCCAGCGTCTCCCTAACCTTTCTTGACGGCACCGCTTTCTCGCTCGATGCGAACGCGAGGATGGTGCTCAACGACATGGTCTATGACCCCAAGGGCAACGACAACTCGTCGCTTTTGACCGTGGTTCAGGGGTCGATCGGGTTCCTCGCCGGCAACGTCGCGCACACCGGCGAGATGAGGGTCGATACGCCCGTCGCGACGATGGGCATCCGCGGCACCGCAGTCCACACCGAGGTCGAAGCCGTGAACGGCCGGACCCATTTCTCGGTCATGCGCGAGCACGACGGGCGGGTGGGTCGCTACGTCCTTTACGATCACAACGATCCCAACCACATCCTCCAAACGATTGACGACGTCACGCTGGTCGTGACGGCCGAATTCGTGAACAACCAGGTCTCGATCACGACCGCGCTCAAGACCTCCGTCGATATTGCGGAGGAATCGGTGCTGACGACGGTCCTGTACGACGCCTTTCTGCTCGGACAGCAGCACCCGCTCCGCATCCAACTGGGATTGGATCCACCTCAAGGGCCGATCCAACCCTCGCCGAACGACCAGCAGCCCCACGACTCCGGCGGCGGCCATGGTTCCTCGACGCCGCCGCAAAATCTCCCGCCGCTGAACGGCCCGACGAACGATCTGCCCGGCCCGACGCCGGGGCAGAACATATTCCCTTTCAACAACGAGCCGTCATTATTTCCGCCCACATTGTTCGCCTCGGATGCGCCCGGTATTTCGGCGCCGCGGGGCGCCGCTTCCGATCGACACCATCGGCGTCGTCTCCGGCGGCACGATTGGCGTGGGCGCGGAATTTGCGACTATCAACCTTCTCGCCGGCATAAACCCCAGCCGTCCTGGGCAGATCATCAGCGTCCAGACCGACAGGTTCGGGCAGGCCGAAGTCGGCGTCAGCGTGGTCAACGGAAGCTTCGACGCCTCAGGGCTCACATATACTGTGAATCCTTCGGGCCTGATGACGCTCAATGCCGCTCAGTTCAGCAAAGTGGCGCCGGGCACGACGGTTACCCTCGGCTTCGACTACATGGTGGTGGATACGTCGGGCGCGAAGGCTCCGGAAAAAGCGGTCGTCACGATCGATGGCGGGTCTGCGATCAGCTACGGAAATGGGGGGCATCCGTTCGAAGTGGGCTCTGGACCCGTTACGGTAACTCCGAGCGTCATCTCGCCCGAGCACGGCGACTCCTTCGCGATCGATCCCCCGGGCGTCCTGCTCATCACCCAAAAAGGGAATTTCGGCAGCGCGACGATCTACGTGGAAACGGGCGTGGTTGTTTATACGCCTTCCGCGGAGCCGGGGACCGCGGGCACGGACACGTTCACGGTTTCTGACAAAGACGGAGCCGGCGTCACCACCAAGACCGAGCTTCAGTTCTCGGTCGATGGCGGCACGGCGGTTACCTACGGTCAAACAAACGCGAGCACGTCTCCCGTCGTAGTCGTTCCTGTGCTGATTTCGCCCGAAGGGCAGGATGTATTTTCGTTCGCGAACGGGAACATTCCGTCGCTGACTATAACCGGGAAATATGGGACCGCGCAGCTTTCCCCAACGAACGGAGCGATCACCTATACCCCGACGGCGCCGCCGGGAACCGGAGGGACCGACCGGTTCAGCGTTTACGACACCGACGCCCACCATGTGACGACCTCGACCACCGCGACATTTGTCGTCGAGAACTACGTCGCTCCGACCATTTCAGGGACCTTGGCGGGACAGACAACTGCGTCGGAACAAACAGTGGCGCCGTTCTCAGGCGTGGCGGTGACAGATATAAACATCGGCGCCACGGACACACTGACAATTGCGCTGACCGGGCAGGGGACGCTTTCCGGCCCTGGGCTTTCGCTGACGAACGGAGGCTACACGCTTTCAGGTTCAGCGGAGGCGATAACCGGCGATCTGCATGCGCTCGTCTTCACCCCTGCGGCGGGAGCCTACGGAACGCAGCACGCAACGACGTTCAGATTGACGGACGCGAGCAGCCTGACGCCAGCGACGGCGGTCGAACTCGACGACATCAGTGACGGATATCGACCCGGCCGTGGCCCCGCTGATTTCGGGAACGCATGGCGGGCAGCTGACAAGCTCGGAGGCGCCGCTGGCGCCCTTCGCGCAGACTGTCATCACGGATGCCA
This sequence comes from uncultured Pseudomonadota bacterium, assembly GCA_963771455.1. GTDB lineage: Bacteria > Pseudomonadota > Alphaproteobacteria > Rhizobiales > Beijerinckiaceae > Roseiarcus. Next base: position 157,773 of record CAVYTP010000022.1, on the reverse strand, counting down.
ATGCCAACGCCACGGATATTCTGAGCATCACGCTGGCCGGAACGGGCTCGCTTTCCGGCCAGGGTCTCAGCGGGTCGAACGGGAACTATACGCTGAGCGGTTCGGCGGCGGAGATCACCCAACAACTCGAGGCGCTGGTATTTGTCCCTGCGGCGGGGGCGCCGGGAACGCAGCATACGACGACGTTCACGCTCAACGATCAGAGCAGCGCGACCGCGACTACGGCCAGCGATTCAACGACAAGCGTCACCGATGTGGACTTCGCGGGCGCCCCGACCGTCTCGGGAACGCACGGCGGCCTGGTGACGACCTCCGAGGCGACGCTTAAGCCTTTCGCTCATGTTGAGATATCCGACCCTAACGCGGGCGCAACGGATACCTTGACGATTTCGCTGACTGGAAGCGGCTCGCTGTCAGGTGATGGTCTTAGCGGGTCGAACGGAAGCTACACGCTCACCGGTTCGGCTTCCGACATCACCACCGCGCTCAAGGCGATTGTCTTCACGCCGGCAGCAGGACAGCCTGCGACCCAGCATACGACGGTGTTCACGCTGACGGACGCCAGCAGCGCAACATCAGCGACGGCGATCGAATTCAGCAACCACCGTGACGGACGTCGATCCCGCCGTCGCGCCGAAAATTAAGGGGACGGTCGGCGGACAGCTGACGACATCCGAGGCGTCGATCATTCCGTTCGCTCATGTCGGAATCCATGATGCAAACGCAAATGCATCCGACACGTTGACCATCAAGTTTACAGGCGGCGGCGCGCTATCCGGGGCGGGACTCTCTCTTTCAAATGGGAATTACACGCTGAGGGGTTCGGCTGCTGAGATCACGACGGAACTCGACGCGCTCGTGTTCACGCCCACGGCCGGCGCAGCGGCGACACAGCACACGACGACGTTTACCCTGACTGACGTCAGCAGCGCGACAACGAAGTCGGCGATCGACGCGACCACCGGCGTGACCGACGTCGATCCCGCTGTCGCGCCGACAATATCAGGGACGCAGCATGGACAGCTTACGACGTCCGAGGCGCCGCTCAATCCGTTCGCGCACGTAACCATCGCCGACGCCAATGCGGGCGCCACTGACACCCTGACGATTGCCTTGATCGGCGGGGGCGCGCTTGTCGGCGCCGGTCCCATGGGGCCGGATGGCGGTTACACGCTGACGGGCTCGGCGTCAGATATTACGGCCGAACTCAGAGCGCTCGTGTTCACGCCCGCGGCGGGGGCGCCGGGAACACAGCACACAACAACTTTCAATCTGACAGATGAAAGCACCGCGACGACGGCGACGGCGACCGACACCACGACCTCGGTGAAGGACGTTGATCCTGCCGGGCCTCTAATCCTGTCTGTCCCGACGTCAACGATCGAGCTTACCCAGGCGCAAGCGACATCCATTCCTGGACTGTCGTTGTCCGAAGCTGGCGCCCCGGCGGCAGATCTCTTCGTTGTGGGCGTCCACGCTGCTTATGGCCATCTGTCGGTAGTAGCGCAGACGGGGGCGACAACCTCCGTCAACGCTGCCAACGTCTTGACGATCGAGGGATCGCTCGCTGGCGTAAACGCGACTTTGGCGACGCTGACCGACACTGACTACCACACTGGCGACGACTCGATTGCGATTGCGGCAGCCGATACCGATGGTCTTGTCGCACTTCCGCAAACCATCGCCGTTCATGATGCCGGGCTCGACCTTGAAGTGAGCGCGCCGGCGAGCGCGAATATTCCGGTTGGCGTCGCGACCGCAATCGGACCTATTTCCGTGTCCGAGACCGGCGCCGCGGCCGACGGTGTGTTCACCGTCGGTGTGACCGATGCGCATGGCCACCTGGCCATGACGGCGCAAGGCCTGGCGCAGGTTCACGTCAACAACGCCGGCGTACTCGTGGCAAAGGGCTCGCTCGCTGACGTCAACGCCACGCTGAAGACGCTGACCGACACGGATCAACAAGGGGGCGGCGACACGCTGCAGATTTTCGCGGCCAATTCCTACGGCAATCACGCGAGCACAATCGGCGTCGCCATCAATGAAACCTACGCCCCGACGATTTCGGGGGCGGAAAGCGGTCAGCAGACGATCTCTGAGGCGCCGCTCAATCCGTTTGCACAGGTCCTCATCACCGACGCCAACTCGGGCGCTACCGACACCCTGACCATTTCGCTGACCGGCGGCGGGACGCTTGCCGGCGCCGGTCCTATGGGATCCGATGGCAGTTACAAGCTGACGGGCTCGGCGACAGATATTACGGCCGACCTCAAAGCGCTCGTATTCACGCCCGCGGCTGGCGAGGCGGGAACGCAGCATACGACGACGTTCACGCTGACCGATTCCAGCACGGGGACCACCGCAACCGCGGTCGACGCGACGACCACAGTGACCGATACCGATCCGGTCGGCCCTCTGGTCCTGTCCGTGCCCGGCTCGACGATCGAGCTGACCCAGGCGCAGGCGACGACCGTTCCGGGTTTCTCGTTGACGGAAGATGGCGCCCCCGCCAACGACGTCTTCACTGTGAATTTATCCGACGCGCACGGTCATTTGGCGGCGACGGCGGGAGGCGGGGCGACCGTTGACGGCGAGGGATCCGAGGCCCTTACGATCGTGGGTTCGCTCGCGGACGTCAACGCGACGCTCGCCACCCTGACCGATACCGATTTTCACACCGGCAACGACTCGATCGCGATCTCGGCGTCGGATTCCATCGGGCGTTCGGCGGGTCCGGCCAGCGTCGCCGTTCACGATCCCGGGCTGGTCCTGACCGTCAGCGCGCCCACAAGCGCGAACGTAAAACTCGGCGCCGCGACCGCGCTCGGGCCTATTTCCCTTTCCGAGAGTGTCGCTGCGGCCGACGATGTATTCACCGTCAGCATGTCCGACACCCACGGATTGCTTTCCATGAGCCAGCATGGCTTGGCGAGCGTGTTCGTGAACGGCTCGGGCGCGCTCGTGGTTGAGGGTTCGCTCGCCGATGTCAACGCGACGCTGCAGACGCTGACCGATCTGGATCAACAGGCGGCCGGCGACACGCTGACGATTCAGGTCGCCGATTCCTACGGCAATCACGCGAGCGCAACTGGCGTCGCCATCAGTGAGACCTACGCCCCGACAATTTCGGGAACGGTAAGCGGTCAGCAGACGATATCCGAGGCGCCGCTCACTCCGTTTGCGCAAGTCACTGTTGGCGATGCGAACCCTGAAGCTGCCGACACCCTGACGATTTCGCTGACCGGCGGCGGGACGCTTTCGGGGAAAGGCCTGGTCGGATCGGACGGAAGCTATTCGCTGACGGGTTCAGCCGGAACCGTCACGCAAAACCTCGAAGCGCTGGTATTTACCCCTTCGGCGGGCGCGGCGGGAACCCAGCATACGACCACGTTCACGCTGACCGATTCCAGCACGGGGACCACCGCAATCGCGGTCGACGCGACGACCACAGTGACCGATACCGATCCGGTCGGCCCCCTGGTTCTGTCCGCGCCCGGGTCGACGATCGAGCTGACCCAGGCGCAGGCGACGGCCGTTCCAGGAATATCTCTGGCGGAAGGCGGCGCCCCCGCCAACGACGTCTTCACGGTGAAGTTGTCCGATGCGCACGGTCATTTGGCGGCGACGGCGGAAGGCGGGGCGACCGTTGACGGCGAGGGATCCGAGGCCCTGACGATCGTGGGTTCGCTCGCGGACGTCAACGCGTCGCTCGCCACCCTGACCGATACCGATTTTCATACCGGCAACGACGCGATCGAGATCTCGGCGTCAGATTCCATCGGACGTTCGGTGGGTCCGGCCCACATCCACGTTCACGATTCCGGGCTGGACCTGATCGTCAGCGCGCCCACGAGCGCGAACGTCAAGCTCGGCGCCGCGAGCGCGGTCGGCCCTGTCTCCATTTCCGAGAGCGGCGCTGCGGCCGACGATGTATTCACTGTCAGCATGTCCGACGTCCACGGATCGCTTTCCATGAGCCAGCATGGCTCGGCGGGCGTGTTCGTGAACGGCTCGGGCGCGCTCGTGGTTGAGGGCTCGCTCGCCGATGTCAACGCGACGCTGCAGACGCTGACCGATACGGATCAACAGGCGGCTCGCGACACGCTGACGATCCAGGTCGCCGATTCCTATGGAAATCATGCCGGTCCGCTTGACGTCATCGTCAGTGAAACGAGGGAGGCGCCCTCGATTGCGGCGCCTGCGTCAATCACTGTCAACGAGGGCGTTGCGACGGCGATCCCTGGCTTGAGCATTGCGGAAGCGGGAAACGACGCCGGCGAAAGCTTCACGGTAACGCTGAACGACGCCCACGGCCTGCTCGCGGCGACAGCCAGCGGCGTCGCAAGCGTTTCGGGCGGCGGTTCAGCACATCTCACTATCAGCGGCAGCCTCGCGGACGTCAACGCCACGTTGCTGACGCTGAGCGATCTCGACAGTGTTTCTGGCGCCGATACGCTCACGGCGCAGGTCAACGATTTGCTCGGCCAATCGAGCCCTCTGGCGAGCATCGCGATCAGCAATCCGGCTCTGGCGCCGATGGTGACAGCCACGGGCGCGACCGCCTTCGCGGCGTGGCTCAGCGTCCCGACATCGATACCGGGGTTCGTCGTTTCGGAAGTCGGCGCCGTCGCGGGCGAGACCTTCCAGGTCACGCTTGCCGACAGCGACGGCGCGCTTTCCGTCACTCTGCAAGGCGGCGCGCACGAGACGACGGATAGCGCCTCGAACCTCGTCCTGTCCGGCGATCTCGTCGACCTGAATGCAACGCTGGCGACGCTCGAATATACGCGGTCGATCGCCGGGGTGGACACGATTCAGGCATCTGTATCCGACAGCTTCGGAAATATCGGCGGCGTATCGAGTGTGCTGGTCGGCGACGGCGGGGCTAAGCCGGTCGTCGCCGCGCCGCCCTTTGTGAGCGTCGTCAGGGGCGCGGCGACCGCGATTCCCGCGGTCCAATTGTCCGAAGCCGGCGCCATTTCCGGCGAGACATTCACAGTGACGTTGACCTACGCGCCCGGCGCATTGGCGGTGGCCCTGCAGGGGACGGCGCAAGCGACGGGCGTCGGCTCTTCGAACCTCGCGATCACGGGCGACCTTGCCGACGTCAATGCGTCGCTAGCGACGTTGAGCGCCGTTGATCTGTCCTTGGGGAAAAACAGCCTGAGTATTCAGGCGGCGGACTTGTTTGGCGGACTCTCGAACGTTGCGGTGGTCAACACGGAGAGTGTTGCGCAGCTCCACTATGTTTGGACCGCCGGAAGCGGAACCTGGGATGCCTCGAGCGCGGGCGATTGGAATCCGCCCGGAAATTCGACGACGCCAAGCGAAACCTCGATCGTCACGATAGGCTCGGGCCCCGGCGGCGTCGTCACGCTTGGCAACGATGAGTTCGTCTACAGCCTCTCTTTGATCGGAGGCGACAGCTTGGCGGCGGCGGGCCATGCCCTGGCGACCGTTGGCGAAGTCTCGGTCAGTTCCGGCAGCGCGCTTTCCGCGGCTGCGCTGAACATCGGCGACGACCTTTATGTCGCGGGGACGGTGACGATAGCTGGAGTTGCGATGATGGGCGGCGGGGCGATCGTCGCCGGCGTCCTCGCGCTCGATGGCGGAACAATAGAAAACACGGCGCTTTCCGGCGCAGGCATCATCGAGACGACTCCCGGTCAAAGTGGGACGCTGGATAACGTCACCATAGCCGCCGGCGCGACGTTCATCGCCAGTGCCGGAGCGACGACCAACCTAACGGGACAGATCGTCGTAGACGGGAGCCTTGCTCTCCATGGCGGCGATGGTCAGAGCGGTTATCTGAACCTGATCGGGCCGACGACGCTTTCGGGATCTGGCGAACTCGTGATGGTGCAGGACCCAGCCCACGGCGGCGGGGCGCAGGTGGAAGGCGACGGCGAGACGCTGACAATTGCGTCGGGCATGACGGTCCAGGGCGAAGGCGAAATTGGCGGCGGCGGCCTCGCGCTCGTCAATCAAGGCGCGATCATCGCGAAGCCCGAGAGCGATACAGGCGTTCTCACGCTCGACGGAACCGGCGGCATCGTCAACGACGGCAAGTTGGAGGCCGTGGACGGCGGCCACCTTACTGTCTCCACGGCGCTGTCGGGCAGCGGATCGCTCGCCGTCGGCGCATCGTCCGAACTCGAACTCGGCGTCGCCTCCAGCGAGTTCATCGTGATGGACGGCGTCGGGGCCGTGTTCAAACTGGACGACGCTTCGGCTTATAGCGGGATCCTTCACGGGTTCGGCGTTGGCGAGTTTTTGGATCTCTCGGGGATCGACGCGATCTCTGCGAAGCCCACCCTCGATGGAAGCAATACGAAGCTAACCGTTGCCATGAACGGCGGGGGTTCGTTACAGTTTTCGATGGCGGGCGACTACACCGCCGACTCGCTTGGCGTCATGCATTCGGGCTCCGACAGCGACATCTATCTAAAGGGCAACCCGGTGATCTTAGCGCCGGGCGCCGGGTTGCCCGGAGCGGAAGGGACGGCGACAATCCTCTCGAACGTCAGAGTTGCTGAGTTGCACACCAGCGAAGGTCAGATTTTCACGGTGGAAGTCACAGATTCGTCAGGACTATTTTCCGCGACCGGCGCAGGCGTCAGCGGAGCCGGCACGACCAGCCTGAAGATCGCGGGATCGCTTGCCCAGGTCAACGCTGAGCTTTCGACCATGACTTTCCAAACAAACAGCGCGACCGCGGACAGGATCGCGATAAACGCGGACGATGGTCTGGGCTATTCCGCCGCGCCGGTTTACATCGCAATAGCCGGTCAGGGTGGTGCGCGAACGCCAAGCAGCGACTCTTTCGTGTTCAAGTCGAACCTGAGCGGAGTCGCCGCCGTCCCCGTGGAATCCTCACAGCTTTCGACAAGCGGCTCCGATTTGTCCGCAGTTCATTTCACCACCTATCAGACGTTGGCGCAGGCCGCCGCCGACGCCGGCTTCAGCGATGCCAATTCGCTGGACGCGCATGCGCCTGGCGCCGAGACCACGCACAACTCGGCCCTCCACGAACACGCGTTCCATCTCTAGGCGCAGGGTTTCGCGATGACCGTCCCGGAGATTCGCCGAGAGAACCGATTGCGCGCCTGTCCTTTCTACGCTGGGCGTATTCCGCTTTCGACTATGCGCGCGTACTTGCTCTCCTGCTGCTGATCATGATGATCGGCGTGCGGATTTGGGATCCGCTGCCTGTCGAGACGCTCCGCCTTCGCATATTTGACGCGTATCAGGCCGTGTGGCCGCGTCAAATCGCGGCGCATCCAGTCGTCATCGTTGACATCGACGACGCGAGCCTCGCGGCGCTCGGGCAGTGGCCATGGGCGCACACGCGCGTTGCGGAGCTGCTCGACCGTCTCAAGTCGCTTGGCGCGGTTGTTGTTGGTTTCGACGCCGTATTTGCTGAGTCCGATCGCACATCGCCGGCGTCGATCGTGCGGGATCTCCCGCAACTCGACCCTCAAGTCCGCGCGGCGCTCGAAGCGTTGCCTGATCACGACGCTGTCCTCGCGCAGGCGATTCAGTCCAACAGAGTGGTGCTCGGCGAATCCGCGCTGAGTTCCGCCGTTGGGAAAGCCATAGCGCATCCCAAGGTGGGCTTCGCCACGATTGGGCCGAGCGCCGCGCCTTTCGTGAGCGACTTTCCAACCATTCTGCCAAATCTGCCCGCGCTTGAGACGGTCGCCGCCGGGCACGGCCTGTTTACGATCTTCGCCGAGCGCGACGGCATCGTTCGGCGCGTGCCGATGGTGTTTTCCGTGGGCGGCAAGCTGGTGCCGAGCCTGACGCTCGAGATTCTGCGCGTCCTCACCGGCGCCGGCGCGGCTCTGATCAAGACCGATCCGACGGGGATACAGGCGCTCGCATTTCCCGGTTTCCAGCTGCCGACCGATCCAAACGGAAGGGTCTGGGTCCGTTTCTCACAGCATGATCCGGAAAGGTTCGTCTCGGCGAAGGATCTATTGGCCGGCGCCATTCCGCGCGAGCGCATAGCCGGAAAGATCGTTCTCATCGGCACGTCCGCCCTCGGTCTTCTCGACAACAAGACGACGCCGACCGAGCGCGTGATGCCCGGCGTCGAAGTGCACGCGCAAGTGCTCGAGAACGTGCTCTCCCATTCGATGCTGCGCGAGCCCGCCCACGCGCTGGCGATCGAGGTGCTGACGGCCGCAGCCGTGGGGCTTGGCATCATCGCGCTCGCGCCGCTCATCGGTCCGGTCGTTCTGCTTTTGTTGGGTGGCAACGTCGCGGCGACGCTCGGCCTGACATCGATCTGGCTGTTTCGGAACAACTCGTTGCTGTTCGATGCGAGCTATCCGATGGGCTCGAGCTTCATCGTCTATGCGTTTCTGATGTTCATGAACTACGCGAACGCGCAGTCCGGCAGGCGGCAGATCCGCCGCGCCTTCAGCCAGTACCTCTCTCCTGCGTTGGTCGAGCAATTGGCGAGTTCGTCCGACAAGCTGGTGCTCGGCGGCGAGACCCGCAACATGACGATCATGTTTTCCGACGTGCGCGGCTTCACGACGATCTCGGAAAGCTACAAGTCCGACCCGCACGGCTTGACGACGCTGATGAACCGATTCCTGACGCCGCTCACCAACGCTATACTCGACAACCGCGGCACGATCGACAAGTACATGGGCGACGCCATCATGGCGTTCTGGAATGCGCCGCTCGACGACGCCAACCACGAATGCAACGCCTGCCGCGCTGCGCTCGACATGCTCGGGCGGCTGGGCGCGCTGAACCAGGTGCGCGCAGCGGAAGCCGCCGCGGAAGGCAAAGAGCCGAAGCCGATATTCATCGGCATCGGCGTGACTACCGGCGACGTCGTCGTCGGCAACATGGGCTCCGACGTGCGTTTCGACTATTCCGTCCTCGGCGACAGCGTGAACCTCGCCTCTCGCCTTGAGGGCCAGTCGAAGAACTACGCTGTAACCATCATACTGGGGGATGAAACCGCCGCGAAGGCCCACGGATCGTTCGCGTTGCTGGAGCTCGATCTGCTGGTCGTGAAGGGCAAGAGCGAGCCGAAGCGGATCTGGACGCTGCTCGGCGACGAAGTGGTGCTCGGCGACGCCCGGTTTGTGGCTTTGCGCGGAGCTCACGACGCAATGTTGAGCGCCTATCGCGATCGTGATTTTGAAATAGCGACGGTCGCGCTCGAACGCTGTTTCGATCTCGCGCGCCCCTTCGCGCTGCGAGGTTTCTACGAAATTTATCGCGAGCGCATAAAGGACCACATAGTCAATCCGCCCGCGGAAGATTGGACGGGCGTCACTTTCGCCACCAGCAAATAGCCACGTTACCGCTCCCGGAACGCGCGCTCGATCTGGTCCTGCATCGGCTTGACGAGGAAATACAGCACGGTCCGCTGCGGGGTTTCCACAAAGGCCTCGACCGGCATGCCCGGCATGAGCTTGACGGAGCCGAGCCGATCGACCTGATCCGCCGGCAGTGAGACCCGGATCATGTAGTAGGGCGCCGAGGATTTTTCGTCCTGGGTAAGATCTGCGGAGACCAGCGTCACCGCGCCGTCAATCTCCGGCGTCGTGCGTTGGCCGAGGCCTGGAAAGCGGACGACGACCTTCTGGCCCATATGGATTTGATTGATCTCCTTGGGGTCGACATGGGCCTCGATCGCCAGCGCCTCGCCATCAGGCACGATCAGCATGATCGGCTCGCCGGCCTGCACCACGCCGCCAACCGTGTGGATCGCCAATTGATGAACGAAGCCGTCTTGCGGCGATCGCAAATCGGTGCGCTTCAACTGGTCTTCAGCAGATATCTGCTTTTCTCGCTGCTCGGCGAGCTTGGCCCTGATGTCACCGAGCTCCTTGCCGATTTCCGAGCGCGCGTCCTGGTCGATCTGCAGCACCTTCAATCGTATTTCAGCGATCTTGTTGCGCATCTCGGCGAGGTCCGAATTCAGTCGGCCGCGCTCGCCCTGAAGGCGCGCCGCCTCCCTTTGCAGAGTGGTGAGCCGGTTGAACTCGACCAGCTTCTTTTTCCACAATTCTTCGATGCCTTTGATCTCTTCGCCGTTCCAGTAAATCTCTTTGGCATTGGCGTCGATTTGCGCTTCGATGCCGCGAGTCTGCTCGTCCAGTTGGTCGATCTGCTGCTGATACTGGGCTTTCTGACCGTTGCGAGCGGCGGTGCGCGCCTCGAACAAAGATTGTTCGTCCGCTAGCAAGCGGGCGATGCGCGGATCGGCCTTCCGCGAAGTCAATTCCTCGGGAAACGTCACGACGCCGGCGGCGTCGCGTTCCGCCTCGTCACGCGCCTTGCGGGCGTTCAACTCATCGATGCTCTGACGGATAATGTCGAGATTGGCCATCGTCTGGGTTCGATCCAGACGCAGCAGGAGTTCGCCCGCCTCCACGTGCTGGCCTTCGCGGACGAGCAATTCGCCGACCACGCCACCCGTCGGATGCTGAACCTTCTTGACGTTGCTTTCGACGACGATCCGGCCCGGCGCGATCACGGCGCCGGCAATCTCGGTGTAGACGGCCCACCCGCCGACGCCGCCGACCAGAGCGATGACGATCAACACGCCCGCCAGCATCCAGCGACGGATCGAAGCCAAGGGATCGTAGGGCCCGTTGAGCGCTTTTCCCGCGATCGCGATGGTCACGAAGCGCCTCCGAATTTGGCGACTGTCGGCATCCGGTCGGGAATCTCGCGCATGCGCGGCTTGGCGAGCACGCGCTGGAGAATTTCTTCGCGCGGCCCGCAGGCGAGCATGCGCCCTTCGTGCATGACGAGGACGAGATCGACGGCGGAGACGACGCTGGGGCGATGCGCGACCACGATTGCGATGCCCCTTGCGCGCCTTGATGGCGACGATCGCCTCGGTCAGGGCTTCCTCGCCCTGTTGATCGAGATGCGAGTTGGGCTCGTCCAGCACCACCAGGAAAGGCTCGCGGTAGAGCGCCCTCGCGAGCGCGATGCGCTGGCTCTGGCCCTTCGAAAGCATCGCGCCGCGCTCGCCGATATCGGTTTCATAGCCGTTTTCAAACCGCAGCACCATGTCGTGAACGCCGGCCAGACGCGCCGCCTGGATCACCGCCGCCGACTCGGCGGCCGTTTCGAAGCGGCTGATGTTCTCGGCGATCGTGCCCGCGAACAGTTCGACATCCTGCGGCATGTAGCCGACATGGGCGCCCAGCCGCGCCGGGTCCCATTGGCTGAGCGGCGCGCCGTCGAGCCGCACGGCCCCGTTGGAGGCCGCCCATACGCCTGCCAGCGCCCGAGCCAGGCTCGATTTTCCGGAGCCGCTGTGGCCGATGATGGCGAGCGCCTGACCAGCTTCCAGCTTGAGGCGCACCCCCGAGGCGACGGCCTTGGCCGATCCGGGAGGCCGAACGATCAGATCTTCGACGACCAGAGATTCTCGCGGCGCCGGCAGCGCGAAGCGCTCGCCCTGCTGCGCGATCCCCTTCAAGAGGTCGCTCAGCCGCCGCCAGGCCTGACGCGCGGCGATCGCCCCGCGCCACTGGCTGATGACCTGTTCGGCCGGCGCGAGCGCGCGGGCGGTCAAAATGGAGCTCGCGATGATGACGCCGCCGGTCGCCTGCTGGTTGATGACGAGATAGGCGCCGACAGCGAGCACGGTGGACTGGAGCATCATGCGAAAGGCGCGCGAGAAGGCGCCTAGCCCGCCGACAATGTCGGCGCCGCGGGCCTGTACCGCGGCCTGATCCTCATTCGCCTTCCGCCAGCGCTCCGACATCGCCCCGACCATGCCCATCGACATCAGCGCCTCGGCGTTGCGCGAGGCGGCGCCCAGCAGTGCGAGCTGCCGGGAGTTGGTGACGCTCTGCCGCCGCACGCTGTCCCGCGACAGCCATTCGCTGACCGCGGCGATGGCGATCAGCACCACCGCGCCGATCGTCGCGGTGAGGCCGATGAGAAAATGAAACAGGAAACAGATCGCCAGGAAGAACGGCAGCCAGGGCAGATCGAGCAGCACCATCGGGCCGCCGCCGGCGAGAAAGCCGCGGATGGTCGCCATGTCCCGCGCCGGCTGGAGCCCGTCGCCGAGGCGCGGCGTGGACAACGGCAGACGCACGACGGCGTCGAACACCGCCGGCCCGACCGCCAGATCGAAAGCGCGCGCCAGCCTGACAAAAATGCGCGAACGCACCTGATCGAGCAGCGCCTGGGCCAGATAGAGGCCTACGGTCAGGACGATCAGGCCGACCAGAGTCGGCAGACTTCGGCTCGGGATCACGCGGTCGTAGATCTGCAGCATGAACAGCGAGCCGGTCAGGTGCAGCGCGTTGAAGACGACGCTGAACGCGAACACGCCCAGCAGGACGCGCTTCATCCACGGAATCTGGATTGGCCTGGCCATCGCGCGTCCAAGGAGGGGTACAGCGGAAAACTACAACGATATCATTGCTACTTACGTTAAAGCGCAATCGTAGGAAAGACTTATGCGCGACGAGGGTAACCGGAGCAAATTCCCGGGCGGCGCCACTTGATAGGCGAGGTCGTCGGCCCAGAGACTAGCCCGGCCATGACGGTTTACCAGCTAAGCCCTCTCCTACGCCTTGCGTTCGGGGGAAGACGGGGCCACGATCGAATCTCCACCTGCCAGCTCGAGTGACATGGCCCAGATAGACTCCTCCGTGTCCCCGAACGATCAAGCTTTCCGAGCGAACCGGGACAGCATGCTGGCGTTGCTGGAGCGCGTGCGCACCTACGAAAGGCGAGCCGCGGACAAGTCCGCCGCGGCGCTGCCTCGCTTCCAGAAGCGTGGACAATTGCTGCCGCGTGAGCGGGTGGCTTTGCTGCTCGATCCGGGCGCTTCGTTCCTAGAACTTTCGTCGCTGGCCGGGCTCGGGCTGGACAATCCGGATCTCGACAAGAGCGCTCCCGGCGGCGGCGTCATCGCGGGCATCGGTATCGTATCCGGCGTTCGCTGCATGATAAGCGCCTCGGATTCCGGCATTGACGCCGGGGCGCTCCAGCCCATGGGCCTCGACAAGCAGCTTCGGATTCAAGAGATCGCGCTGGAAAACCAGCTGCCCTTCGTGCAACTGGTCGAAAGCGCCGGCGCCAATCTGATGGCCTACCGCGTCGAGGAATTCATTCGCGGCGGCAGCCTGTTCCGCAACCTGGCGCGGATGTCCGCCGCCGGCCTGCCTGTCGTCACCGTGACCCACGGGTCCTCGACGGCCGGCGGCGCCTACCAGACGGGGTTGTCCGACTACATCGTCATGGTCCGCGGTCGTTCGCGGGCGTTTCTCGCCGGGCCCCCGCTTTTGAAAGCCGCGACCGGAGAGGTCGCCACCGAGGAGGACCTCGGCGGCGCCGTCATGCACACTTCCATTTCGGGTCTCGGCGACTACCTCGCGGAAGACGACCGTGACGCGATCCGCATCGCGCGCGAAATCCTCGCCCAGATCGATTGGCGTCGCGACATGCCGTCCCTGTCGACGCGCGCCCACAAGCCTCCCCGCTACGACGCGGAAGAGCTGCTCGGAATCATGCCGATCGATTACAAGCGGCCGGTCGACATGAAGCAGGTGATCGCCCGGATCGCCGACGATTCCGAGTTTCTGGAATTCGGCGAGAACTACGGCGGGGCGACCGTCTGCGGGCATTTCAAGATTGAAGGCTGGCCGGTTGGCGTCATCACCAACAACGGCCCGATCGACGTCGCCGGCGCCAACAAGGCCACACATTTCATTCAAGCCTGCTGCCAGTCACGGACGCCGCTGCTCTACCTGAACAACACGACCGGCTACATGGTCGGGCGCAGCTTTGAGGAGGCGGGCATGATCAAGCACGGCTCCAAGATGATCCAGGCGGTGACCAACGCCACCGTGCCGCAGATCACGATCTATTGCGGGGCGTCGTTCGGCGCAGGCAATTATGGAATGTGCGGGCGCGGGTTTCATCCGAGGTTTTGCTTCGCATGGCCCAACGCGAAGACGGCCGTCATGGGCGGCGAACAGGCCGCCAGGACCATGGCGATCGTCACCGAAGCGGCGATGATGCGCCGGAGCGGCGAGATCGACCAAACAAAGCTTGACGATATGCAGCAGCGCATCATCGATCGTTTCGACGGACAGATGAGCGTCTTCACCACCAGCGCGCTCCTGCTCGACGATGGCGTCATCGATCCCCGGGATACGCGGGCGGTGCTCGGTTTGTTGCTGGCGATCTGCCGGGAATCGGAGGCGCGCCAACCACAGAAGATGCAGTTCTCCGTCGCGCGGCCTTGAGTGGCGTCGACGCGTGCGTTTGGCCTCACGGCAGCGAAAGCCCCATCCCAATGACGACCCGAAGTCCCTTCACCAAGATCCTGATCGCCAACCGGGGAGAAATCGCGCTTCGGATCATTCGCAGCGCGAGGGCGCTTGGCTATCGCACGGTCGCCGTCTATTCCACCGTCGACGCGCGCGCGCCCCACGTGGAGCAGGCGGATCAGGCCGTGTGGATCGGAGAGGCGCAGCCGTCCCGATCGTATCTGAACATCGAAGCGTTACTGAAGGCGGCTCGCGCGACCGGCGCCGACGCCGTGCACCCTGGGTATGGCTTTCTCGCGGAAAATGCAGACTTCGCGCAGGCATGCCGGGACGCCGGCCTGGTGTTTATCGGCCCCTCGCCCGAATCGATCCTGGCGATGGGAAACAAGGCCGGCGCCAAGAAAATCATGATGGACGCAGGCGTGCCCTGCGTGCCCGGCTATCTCGGCGAAGATCAGAGCGAACAACGGCTAGCCGAGGAAGCGGAACGGATCGGCTTTCCCATCATGGTGAAGGCGACGGCGGGCGGCGGCGGACGCGGCATGCGCCTCGTCACAGCGCCCGGCGATTTCGTCCCCTTGCTGCGCAGCGCGCAGTCGGAGGCGCAAAGCGCTTTCGGCGACTCGACGGTCATCCTGGAGCGCGCGATCGCAAATCCGCGCCACATCGAGATCCAGGTGTTTGGCGACCGCCATGGCGACGCCATCCACTTGGGCGAGCGCGATTGCTCGGTGCAGCGGCGACATCAGAAGTTGATTGAAGAGGCCCCGTCGCCGGCGGTGTCGCCGGAACTGCGCGAGCGCATGGGCGCGATCGCGGTCGCCGCCGTCAAAGCCATCCGCTATGAGGGCGCGGGCACCCTGGAGTTCCTTCTCGACCCCGATGGCCGCTTCTATTTCATGGAGATGAACACGCGGCTGCAGGTCGAGCATCCTGTCACCGAGGCCGTCACCGGCCTGGACCTCGTCGCCTTGCAACTTCATGTCGCCTCCGGCGAGCCATTGCCGCTGCGCCAGCAGGATGTTCGGTTTCAGGGCCACGCGATCGAGGCCCGTCTGTGCGCGGAAGACGCGAACAAGTCTTTCCTGCCCCAGAGCGGCCTGATGGAGTTTTGGCGGCCGGCCGAAGGGATTCGGGTCGAGCAGGCGCTCCACTCAGGCGCGGAAGTCTCGCCCTACTACGATTCGATGATCGCCAAGATCATCAGCCATGGCGCGACGCGCGAGGAGGCGCGTCGGAAGCTGCTGCGCGGAGTTGAAGATACGGCGGCGCTCGGCGTCCGGACCAATCAAGCCTTCCTGGCGCGTTGCCTGAGCCATCCCGTTTTCTGCAATGGCGATGCGACGACGGCCTTCCTGGGCGACAACCTCGATCAGTTGCTGAGCGCGGATGAAGACCGGGAGGAGAGGGTACGCGCGCTCGTGGCGGTGTTGCTTTTCGGCGCAGCGCAAGAGGGCCCAGCCAGCAGGTTGTCGCATGCGTTGCCGATTGCATTGAGGTTCGATCTCAACGGTCAAAAGGTTCAGGTCTTGCTGACCGATCTCGGCGGCGGGCGACATCAGGCGACTATCGAAGAGCGAAATCATCAATTGGAAATCGTTGGGATCGATGACAACGCAGTCCGTTTTCTGTGCGACGACGTCGTCGAAAGCGCGGCCTACTTTCGCGACGGCGCCCGCCTCTGGATTGGCTACCGAGGCGAGTCCTTCGAGGTGGTTGATACGACACGCGCGGCCAGCGTCAGGCGGGATGCTGGCGGCGCTGTCGACGGCAAACTGCGCGCCGCGATGAACGGCCGGGTGGTCGCCGTCTTCCAGGCGGCAGGCGCCCGCGTTGAAAGGGGTCAGCCGTTGGTGACCCTTGAAGCGATGAAGATGGAGCATGTCCATACATCGCCAATAACCGGACTGCTGAAGACCCTGCACGTCGCCGTCGGCGATCAGGCGCTCGCCAGCCGCGTGATCGCAGAGATCGAGGCGGAGAGTGCTGAAGCGCCGAAGTAAAGACCTGTACGGGAAGCGCCCTCACCCAATCGTATCCTATCGAGATTGCTGAAATTGGGGCAGCGTTAAGTGATTGTCGCCTTCGCCCCGCTTGAAAACCCTTCTCCCGCCTGCGGGACCCAGGCGGTCTCCGCTTCGACTCGCAATCTCTATTTACGGACCGAACGCCCCTCGACATCCTGCTTTCGAAATTCCTCGTTCTGCGCATCAATCGCCTTGCGAAAGCTCGGGCGGTCCTTCAGACGAGCCCAGTATGCCGTGACATTGGGTCCGAAGTCGGAGGAAAGCCCTATCGATTCCGCCAGCATCAGCGCATAGCCGACCGCTATGTCCGCACAAGTAAAGCGCCCGGCCACCAGGTAATCGCGATCGGACATAACCGACTCAACGATGCGAAGTCGTCCGAAGAACCATTTCCTGTAGTCCTCAGCGGCTTGCGGATTGCGGCGCTCCGGCGGCTCCATCGACGAATACCGAAGGAAGATCGTCTGCGGGAAAGTCAGCGTCGCGTCGGAAAAATAAAGCCAGTTCAGCCAGGGCCCGTATTCGGGGTCCGATACGTCGACGGCGAGCGGGGAGGGACCATGCTTCGTCGCGAGATAGTGGCAGATTGCCGACGATTCCGTCATGCGCATTTCGCCGTCGAAAAACGCCGGAATTGTTCCTAGCGGATTGATCGCAAAATACTCCTTGGCGAACGCCCGCGGTGGAAAGGGCAGCATTATCAATCGGTACTCAAGCCCCATTTCTTCCAGCATCCAGAGGGGACGGAAAGAGCGGGCGTCGATGCAGTGATAGAGCTTCAACATATGTGCGCAGCCATGCCCTGGATGAAGCAACCCGCTCCTTTCTAGCATTGTTGCCGTACGCCCGCTTGCCCGGGAGGCGAAGCTACACGGAATTTCCGAAATAATTCTCGGGAACCGAACTCAAGGCAGCGCGTTCATTCCAAAATTGTGCCTCCATTTCTGGGGAGCAATGCGGGGAACGGGGACATCAGCGCATTTGGCCATCGCCTGGAAGGCGTTAGGGGCGCTAAGCGGCGTGTGCCCGCTTGGTCGCGTTCGGCCCCCTTTTTTCGGCAGGCGCCGCGGAATCGCAAACATCCGCAATTCTTCGCAGGGCGTTTGGGCCCGCACATTTTCTCTCGATCCGCTTCCCTCAAGTAGGCGAACATGACCGACGCAGCGACAGCTTCCCTCAACCAAAAGTCACTTCGGCGTGCGGAAACGGGCAACGGACGGAAACCCAAATTGCGTTCGCTG
Organism: uncultured Pseudomonadota bacterium; assembly: GCA_963771455.1. Lineage (GTDB taxonomy): Bacteria > Pseudomonadota > Alphaproteobacteria > Rhizobiales > Beijerinckiaceae > Roseiarcus. Next base: position 140,223 of record CAVYTP010000022.1, on the reverse strand, counting down.
GCCGACGACGGCGAGTCGCGCTCCCAGATGCTGCTCGGCGCCATGCACTCGTTCCGGGACGGCAATTTCTCGTTCCGGTTGCCGACCGACTGGGCCGGAGTGGAGGGACAGATCGCGCTGGCTTTCAATCAGGCCATCGCGCACGAAGACCGCATTTCCCGCGAAGTGGAGAGGCTGAGCGTAACGGTCGGCCGCGACGGCCGGCTGAAACAGCGCATGTCGCTGCCAGGCGCCATCGGCCAATGGGCGGTCGAAAGTCGAATTCGATCAATACGCTGATCGACGACCTTGTGCGGCCGACCGCCGAAATCGCCCGCACCATCGGCGCCGTCGCCAAGGGCGATCTTGGGCAATCCATGGAGCTGGAAGCCGACGGACGCGCCCTGAAGGGCGAATTTCTGCGATCCGCGAAGCTCGTCAACACCATGATCGAGCAGCTCTCGGTGTTCACCTCGGAGGTGACCCGCGTCGCGCGCGAGGTGGGAACGGAGGGCAAGCTCGGCGGTCAGGCGCAGGTCAAAGGCGTCTCCGGCGTCTGGAAGGATCTGACGGACTCCGTCAATCAGATGGCGGGCAACCTGACGGCGCAGGTTCGCAACATCGCCGAAGTCACCATCGCCGTCGCCAACGGCGATCTCTCGAAGAAGATCACGGTCGACGTGCGCGGCGAGATCCTGCAACTGAAGGAAGCGACCAACACGATGGTCGATCAGCTGCGCTCGTTCGCCTCCGAAGTCACGCGCGTCGCGCGCGAGGTCGGCACCGATGGCCGCCTGGGCGGCCAGGCGGTCGTGCCCGGCGTCGCCGGCACCTGGAAGGATCTGACCGATTCCGTCAACGCGATGGCGACCAACCTGACATCGCAGGTCCGCAACATCGCCACCGTCACCACCGCCGTCGCGCGCGGCGATCTCTCGCGCAAAATCACGGTCGACGTGAAGGGCGAGATTCTCGAGCTGAAGGAGACCATCAACACGATGGTCGATCAGCTCAACGGCTTCTCCTCGGAAGTGACGCGCGTCGCGCGCGAGGTCGGCACGGAAGGTAAGCTCGGCGGACAGGCGGCGGTGCCCGGCGTCGCCGGCACTTGGAAAGACCTCACCGACAACGTCAACTTCATGGCCTCCAACCTGACCGGGCAGGTGCAGAAACATCGCCGACGTCGCGACCGCGATCGCCAAAGGCGATCTTTCCTCGAAGATCACCGTCGAAGTGAAGGGCGAAATCCTCGCGCTGAAGAACACCATCAACACGATGGTCGATCAGCTCAACGGCTTCGCCGGCGAAGTCAGCCGCGTCGCGCGCGAAGTCGGCACGGAGGGCAAGCTCGGCGGTCAGGCCGAAGTGCGCGGCGTCGCCGGCACGTGGAAGGACCTGACCGACAACGTCAACTTCATGGCCTCCAACCTCACCGGGCAGGTCCGCAACATCGCCGAAGTGACGACCGCCGTCGCCAACGGCGATCTCTCCAAGAAGATCACCGTCGACGTGAAGGGCGAAATTCTGGAGCTGAAGGAAACCATCAACACGATGGTCGATCAGCTCAACGGCTTCGCCTCCGAAGTGACCCGCGTCGCGCGCGAGGTCGGCACCGAGGGCAAGCTCGGCGGGCAGGCCGAAGTGCGCGGCGTCGCCGGCACCTGGAAAGACCTCACCGATTACGTCAACGCGATGGCGACCAACCTGACCGGTCAGGTCCGCAACATCGCCGACGTCACCACCGCCGTCGCCAACGGCGACCTGTCGAAGAAGATCACCGTCGACGTGCGCGGCGAGATTCTCGAGCTAAAGAACACCATCAACACGATGGTCGATCAGCTCAACGCGTTCGCCGGCGAAGTGAGCCGCGTCGCGCGCGAAGTCGGCACGGAAGGCAAGCTCGGCGGACAGGCCAAAGTGCCCGGCGTCGCCGGCACCTGGAAGGACCTCACCGACAACGTCAATTCGATGGCGTCGAACCTCACCGACCAGGTGCGCAACATCGCCGACGTCGCCACCGCCGTCGCCAACGGCGACCTGTCGAAGAAGATCACCGTCGACGTGAAGGGCGAGATCCTGGAGCTGAAGAATACGCTCAACACGATGGTCGACCAGCTCAACGGCTTCGCTTCCGAAGTCAGCCGCGTGGCGCGCGAAGTCGGCACGGAAGGCAAGCTCGGCGGACAGGCCGACGTGCGCGGCGTCGGCGGCACCTGGAAGGACCTGACCGACAACGTCAACTCGATGGCGAACAACCTGACTTCGCAGGTGCGCAACATCGCCGACGTCACCACCGCCGTCGCGCGCGGCGACCTTTCCAAGAAGATCACCGTCGACGTGCGCGGCGAGATTCTGGAGCTGAAGAACACCATCAACACCATGGTCGATCAGCTCAACGGCTTCGCCTCCGAGGTGACGCGCGTCGCGCGCGAGGTCGGCACCGAAGGCAAGCTCGGCGGTCAGGCCGAGGTGCGCGGCGTCGGCGGCACCTGGAAGGACCTGACCGACAACGTCAACTCGATGGCGAACAACCTGACCGGCCAGGTCCGCAACATCGCCGACGTCGCGACCGCCATCGCCAGCGGCGACCTCTCCTCGAAGATCACCGTCGAGGTGAAAGGCGAAATCCTCGCGCTGAAGAACACGATCAACACGATGGTCGATCAGCTCAACGGCTTCGCCGGCGAAGTCAGCCGCGTCGCGCGCGAGGTCGGCACCGAGGGCAAGCTCGGCGGCCAGGCGCAGGTGCCGGGCGTCGCGGGCACCTGGAAGGACCTCACCGACAACGTCAACTTCGATGGCCAACAACCTGACCAGCCAGGTGCGCAACATCGCCGAGGTGACCATCGCCGTCGCCAACGGCGACCTCTCGCGCAAGATCACCGTCGACGTGCGCGGCGAAATCCTGCAGCTGAAGGAGACCATCAACACGATGGTCGAGCAGCTGCGCTCCTTCGCCTCCGAGGTGACGCGCGTCGCGCGCGAAGTCGGCACCGAAGGCAGGCTGGGCGGCCAGGCGCAGGTGCCGGGCGTCGGCGGCACCTGGAAGGACCTCACCGACAACGTCAACTTCATGGCCTCCAACCTGACCGGCCAGGTCCGCAACATCGCCGACGTCGCCACCGCGATCGCGCGCGGCGATCTTTCCAAGAAGATCACCGTCGACGTGCGCGGCGAAATTCTGCAACTGAAGGACACCATCAACACGATGGTCGAGCAGCTCTCGGCGTTCGCCTCCGAAGTGACGCGCGTCGCCCGCGAGGTCGGCACGGAAGGCAAGCTCGGCGGCCAGGCCGCCGTGCCCGGCGTCGCCGGCACCTGGAAGGACCTGACCGACAACGTCAACTCGATGGCCTCCAACCTCACCGGCCAGGTCCGCAACATCGCCGAGGTGACGATCGCGGTCGCCAACGGCGACCTGTCGCGAAAGATCACGGTCGACGTGCGCGGCGAGATCCTGCAGCTCAAGGAGACCATCAACACGATGGTCGAGCAGCTCCGCTCCTTCGCCTCCGAAGTGACGCGCGTCGCGCGCGAAGTCGGCACCGAAGGCCGGCTCGGCGTGCAGGCCGTGGTTCCCGGCGTCGCCGGCACGTGGAAGGACCTGACCGATTCCGTCAACACCATGGGCGCCAACCTCACCGCGCAGGTCCGCAACATCGCCGACGTCACGACCGCCGTCGCGCGCGGCGACCTCAGCCGCAAGATCACCGTCGACGTGAAGGGCGAAATTCTCGAGCTGAAGAACACCATCAACACGATGGTGGATCAGCTCAACGGCTTCGCCTCGGAAGTGACGCGCGTCGCCCGCGAAGTCGGCACGGAGGGCAAGCTCGGCGGACAGGCGCAGGTCTCCGGCGTCGGCGGCACCTGGAAGGACCTCACCGACAACGTCAACTTCATGGCCTCCAACCTGACCGAGCAGGTTCGCGGCATCGTCAAAGTCGTGACGGCGGTCGCCAACGGCAACCTCAGCCAGCGCCTGACCGTGCAGGCGAAGGGCGAGGTCGCCGCGCTCGCCGACACGATCAACAACATGACCGACACGCTCGCCACCTTCGCCGATCAGGTCACCAATGTCGCGCGCGAGGTCGGCGTCGACGGCCGGCTCGGCGGCCAGGCCAATGTTCCCGGCGCCGCCGGCACCTGGAAGGACCTCACCGGCAACGTCAACCTGCTCGCCGCCAATCTCACCAACCAGGTGCGCGCGATCGCCGAGGTCGCCACCGCGGTGACCAAGGGCGATCTGACGCGCTCGATCCAGGTCGAGACGCGCGGCGAAGTCGCCGAGCTCAAAGACAACATCAACACGATGATCTCGAACCTGCGCGAGACCACGGAGCGCAATCGCGAGCAGGATTGGCTGAAGACCAACATCGCCAAATTCACGCGGCATGCTGCAGGGCCAGCGCGAGCTGCAGACCGTCGGCCAGATGCTGCTGTCCGAGCTCGCGCCGCTGGTCAACGCGCATCAGGCGACGATCTACCATCTCACGTCGAACGACGGCGAGAGCGCGCTGAAGCTGCTGTCGAGCTACGCTCACGGCGGCGTCGCGCGGCGCCGGAAAACATCCTGCCCGGCGAGGGCTTGTGGGCCAATGCGCGCTGGAGAAGAAGCGCATTCTGCTGACCAACGTCGCTCCGGATTTCCTCAATATTTCGACCAGCCTCGGCGAAGCGCGCCGCGTCAACATCATCGTGCTGCCGGTGCTGTTCGAGGGGCAGACCAAAGCCGTCATCGAACTGGCCTCGCTGCACCCGTTGACCGTCGTCAACATCACCTTCCTCGAGCAGCTCACGCTGAACATCGGCGCCGTCTTCAACACCATCGAAGCGACGATGCGCACCGAGGGCCTGCTGAAGCAGTCGCAGCAACTCACGGTCGAGCTGCAGGCGCGGCAGAGCGAATTGCAAAACACCAACGAGCAGCTGGGCACGAAGGCGCAATTGCTCGCCGAGCAGAACGCCGAGGTCGAGCGCAAGAACGCCGAAGTGGAGCAGGCGCGTCACGCGCTCGAAGAAAAGGCGGCCGAACTTGCGCTGACCTCGAAATACAAGTCCGAGTTCCTGGCGAACATGTCGCATGAACTGCGAACGCCGCTGAACTCGATTCTGATCCTCAGCCAGCAACTCGCCGAGAACACGGCTGGAAACCTTTCGGCCAAACAGATCGAATTCTCCCGCAACATCAATTCGTCCGGCTCGGATCTGCTCAACCTCATCAACGATATCCTCGATCTTTCCAAGATCGAGTCCGGGCACGGTGACCGTCGACGTCGAGGACATTCCGTTCGCGGGACTGCGCGAGACCATCGACCGCAATTTCCGCCACGTCGCGGAGGCGAAAAACCTGCCGTTCAATGTCTGGTTTGCCGATGATCTGCCGACCAGCATGAGCAGCGATCCGAAGCGCCTGCAGCAGATCCTGAAGAACTTGCTGTCGAACGCGGTCAAATTCACCAGTCATGGCCACGTCGAGGTGCGCGTATTCCGTGCGACGCAGGGCTGGACCGCCGATCATCCGGTCCTCGGCGACGCCGACCAGGTTCTCGCGTTCGCAATCGAGGACACCGGCATCGGCGTCGCGCCGGAAAAGCAACGGCTGATATTCGAGGCGTTCCAGCAGGCGGACGCCGGCACTTCGCGCAAATATGGCGGCACGGGGCTCGGTCTGGCCATCAGCCGCGAACTTGCGATGCTGCTGGGAGGCGAGATCAAGCTCGCGAGCGTGCATGGGCAGGGCAGCACGTTTACGCTGTTCCTGCCGTTGCACCACCACAGCCCGGTCGAAGCCGAAAGCCGCGAATCGGTCGGCCAGCGTGACGCGATCGGTAACCTTCGCCCCGCCGCCGGTGCGCGACGTGCAGATCGAGGACGATCGGGACTATATCACGGCGGGCGAACCGGTGCTGCTGATCATCGAGGATGACCCGCACTACGCGAGAATTCTGCTGGGGCTGGCGCGCGACAAGGGCTTCAAGGGTATCGTCACTTCGAAAGGCATGGCGGGGATTACGTTGGCGCGGCAGTATCATCCGGTCGCCATTTCTCTCGACATCTTTCTTCCCGACATGTTGGGTTGGACGGTTCTCAACCAGTTGAAGCTGGATCCGGCGACGCGACACATTCCCGTGCAGATCATCTCGCTGGAGGAAGAGCGGCAGCACGGTCTGTCGCACGGCGCCTTCTCCTATCTCGTCAAAGAGCCGACGACGAAGGGGCTTGAGGCCGCGTTTGACCGGCTCAAGCAATTCACGGAGGCGCGCGCCCGGCGCCTGCTCATCATCGAAGATAGCGAAATCGAGCGCAGCGCGATCGCGCAATTGCTAGGGCACGCCGACATCGAAATTCAGACGGTCGGGACGGGCGCCGAGGGGTTGCTGGCGATGCTGTCCGACCAGGTTCGATTGCGTCGTGCTGGACCTGCGACTTCCCGACATGTCGGGCTTCGAACTGCTCGAAAGCATGCGGCGAGACGCTGCACTCGTCGAAGTTCCGGTCGTGGTCTATACGGGGCGAGACCTGAGCGAGCAGGAACAGTCGCAACTGAAAACGATGGCCAAGAGCATCATCCTGAAAGATGTCCGTTCGCCTGAACGATTGCTCGACGAAACGTCGCTGTTCCTGCACCGCGTCATTACCGAGCTGCCGTCGGAAAAGCAGAAGATGCTGGATCGCCTGCACGGTTCGACAGAGGTTTTGCGGGGCCGCAAGGTCCTCGTGGTCGACGACGATGCGCGCAACATTTTCGCGCTGACTTCTTTGCTGGAAAACCAGGACATGGATGTCGTCAGCGCGACCAGCGGACAAAGCGCGATCGAGATCATCAAGAGCCAGCGTGACGTAAGCATCGTGCTGATGGACATCATGATGCCCGATCTGGATGGATACGAAACGACGCGGGAGATCCGTCGGATACCCGAATTCCGCACGCTGCCCATTCTTGCCCTGACCGCCAAGGCGATGAAAGGCGACCGTGAAAAATGCCTCGACGCCGGCGCCAGCGATTACATCGCCAAACCGGTGAACACCGATCAACTGCTATCCCTGATGCGAGTGTGGTTGTTCCGATGAGCGGGCAAAGTCACGCGGCAGAAACGTCCGAGATGAGCCATACTGGGTCCGAACCCGCGGCAACGGCGTTGCGCCAGGATCGCACCGTGATGGACCCTGTCGACCCCATAAATATTCTGATTGTTGATGACGAGCCGAAGAATCTGACGGTGCTCAGTTCAATTCTGGACTCGCCACGTTATCGGCTGGTAAGCGCCGGATCGGCGGACGAAGCGCTTCTGGCGCTGATCGCCGATCAGTTCGCACTTTTGATCCTCGATGTGCGGATGCCGGGAACGAGCGGTTTCGAGCTCGCCCAGATCATAAAGGAACGCAAGAAGACTTCGCAGGTGCCGATCATCTTCCTCAGCGCGTATTACGGCGAGGACCAGCATGTCCTCGATGCCTACGGCGCCGGCGCGGTCGATTATTTGCAGAAGCCGGTCAACGCGGCTATTCTTCGCTCGAAGGTGGCCGTGTTCGCGGAGCTCTATCGGAAGAGCCGCGAGGCGCAGCTCAGCGCGCAGGCGCTGCTGGCGGAGGTGGACGAACGGCGTCGCGCCGACGAGCAACTTCGCGAACTCAACGAAACCCTTGAACAGAGAGTTGTTTCGCGCACCGCGGAATTGCTTGACAGCCGGGCTCGGTTGCGGCGCGCGGCGGACCTGGCGCGGCTAACCTACGTGAGCCTCGACTACGGGCTCGAGCGCATGGAGGTCGCGGACAATTTCGCTGGCATCATGGGGTTCGCGTTGCCAACCCGGCTTGAGGGACCGAACGCGATCGCTGGCGGTTGCCGTGTGTTCGCGGAGCGCGTCTCGGCGAGCGAGCGCGAACGCTTTGTCGCCGCCATGGACGTCTCGGCGGACGACGCTATCCGAAAGTTGGAGTACCGCGTAGTCGGCGACGACGGAACGGAACGGTGGATCGAGAGCGAATGGCATGTCGAGACGGGGGAGGATGGCCGGCCGGCGCGGGCCTTCGTCGTCAACCTCGATATCACCGAGCGCAGGCGGTCCGAGCAGAAGCGCAAACTCCTGATGGCGGAGGTCAATCATAGGAGCAAGAACCTCCTTGCGGTCGTGCAGGCGATGGCGACGCAAAGCGCCCGCGGCGCCGATCCCAAAGCTTTCGCGCGCCACCTTTCCGACCGGCTGCAAGGATTGTCGGCCAGCCAGGACCTGTTGATAGAGAACGATTGGAGCGGTATCTGGCTATCCGAACTCGTGCGGGCGCAGCTATCTCACTTTTCGGATCTTATCGGGGCGCGAATCTTTCTCAAAGGCCCTGCGGTGCGATTGACCGCGGCGTGCTCGCAAGCGATGGGCATGGCTTTGCACGAACTTGCGACCAATGCCGCCAAATATGGCTCGCTTTCCAACGAGACAGGCCGCGTAATGATTTCGTGGGAACTCAGAAGCGGAGAAGAGCCATTGTTCGCCATTCGCTGGATCGAGGAGGGCGGCCCTCCCGTAATGCCGCAAACACGCAAGGGATTTGGTCATTTGGTGGTTGGAAAGATTGCCGAGTCGGCTTTGGGCGGCATAGTCGAGTGGGACATGCGGCAGGGCGGGGCGTATTGGCAATTGTCCGCGCCCGCAGAGGATACAGTGATCATTCGATGACTAGCAATCAAGCTCTAACATCCCCTCAGCGCTGCCGGGTGCTGGTGATCGAGGACGAACCGCTGATCGCCGAGGCGCTTAGCGAGGATCTGTCCTATGCCGGCTTCGAGGTCGCAGATGTGGCGCATCGCTTGGAGAAGGCGCTCAGACTGATTGCAGAGGTCGACTTTGATGTCGCAATCGTTGACGCAAATCTGGCTGGTACGAGCGCAGGGCCCGCGGCCGAAGCGCTCACCCTGCAGGGGAAGCCGTTTCTCGTCATGTCCGGGTACAGTCGCGAACAGCTTTCAGAGTCTTTCGCCGGCGCTGCATTCGTCAGGAAACCGTACCGCGTCGACGAGTTAATTGGGCGACTGCAGCCGTTACTGATGAAGCGATAGCCAGCCGAGCAGACGCAAACACGCTACCCAACCTTCAGCGATGACAAAGTCCGGCCGCCGTTATGAGACGGCGGCCGGTTTTTGCTATCAAGACGTCAATTGCAGACCTGAACGCCGTAGTTATTGATCCAGCAACGGGGCGCAGCGACCGCAGCGCCAACCGCCGCGGCCCCAAGGGCCGCTGCGCCAACCGCAGCGGCGCCGCCGTAGCCGTATCCGTAGGGGTGGTAACCATAGCCGCCGTGATACCCGTACCCGCCGCCGTGGTATACATACCCGCCACCGTGATAGACGCCGCCAGCGTGGTAGACTCCCCCAGCATGGTAGGTCCCGTGATAAGCGCCAGCCGCGCGGTAATAGACCTGCTCGATGTTCGCTGAAACAGTGGGTCGCTCGGCCGAGCCAGAAAGCGTAAACGCCGTTGCAGGACTCATTTCCGGCGCAAGCATCGCTACGCCCGTAAGCGCTGCGACCGTCAGACCAGATAGAATTTTAGACGACATGACTTCCTCCTAGTGGGTAGCAGAGCCCGGCTTACTCGAAATTGGAGATAAAGGCTATCCGAACCGTGTGGCCGGGAGCGCCGAGAAACCGCGGGGCCTAATTGCCAATGGCCCCGGCTGGCCACGCGGCGCCGATTGCCGATGTTCCGGAGCCGCATCGCCTAAGGCAATTTAACGCGTCGACCAACTTGATTCCCGCAGGCCGCACGTCATTCGCCGAGAAGAAAAACACCGAACCGGAATGCGGATCGGGCGCGCCAGGGACGAAGATCGAGACAAGGCCGTTGCGCATCGTCTCCGTTTGCACGCCGAGCTGCCATCCCCCTTCCATTTGCACAAAAACGACCGGGCTTTCCGAGATCTCCGCGACGCCGAGCGCGCTTGCGCTTTCCTGTTTGAGATAATCGTACGCGGGAATCTTTGACAAAATCGAAGTCTCTAGCGTGTCGATTATCTGTTTCGCGGTCACCGTTCGGGCGACGAGCCCGGCAAGAAAACTGACAAGCGCGATAAACACGACCGCCATTGCGGTCGCGGCGCCGCCGCTCAGGTCCGAGGCGGCGGGAATGTGAACAATCAAGGCGTCCAGAGCTTTCTTCGCGTAGTCGAGCGCCTTGGCGAGGATGACGATCAACACAACGATCGGCGCGAGAAAAAAGAGTCCGCCGACAATCGTCGTTCGTATGAATTGAGCAATTGGTTTCATGGTTGAAATTCCGTTTCTTTGGCCGAGCAGGCCGTCACCGTAGCGTCGCCTCCAATGACCGCCGCATCGAGACACCATAGCATTTCGGCGTCCGAAGGGACCACGGCGCCTGATCCCGGTCATCGCTACGGAGCAAGGCGCTTTCGTTGACTTTCGCAAACCAAACCACTTCCCTGCAATGAGCGTCGCGAGACTTTTTGGCTCGATCGGGCGGTCACACGGCTGTCATACCCGCAACCTCGTATCACCGGTGGACCGCGTGCTGGAAACCGCTAACCATCGCGACACCGCTGACTTTGTTGCAGCCGGCTACGCGGAGGTATACAGATTTCTCCAGGGAATAACTGCGGGGAGGCCATTTATGAGCTCGATCGGGCTGTCGACCAGCGAACGCGCGCTTGTAGATGCCTATTGGCGCGCCGCCAACTATCTCTCAGTCGGGCAGATCTACCTTCTCGACAATCCCTTGCTGAAGTCTCCGTTGAAGAAGGAAGATATCAAGCCGCGACTATTGGGCCACTGGGGCACGACGCCGGGGCTGAACTTCATTTATGCCCATCTCAACCGCCTGATCCGGAAACTCGACCTTGATATGATCTACATCACCGGCCCTGGCCACGGCGGCCCGGGCCTGGTTGCGAACGCGTATCTCGAAGGAAGATACAGCGAAGTCTATCCCAACATTTCCCAGGACGAGGAGGGGCTGAAGAAGCTGTTCAAGCAGTTCTCGTTTCCCGGTGGAATTCCGAGCCACGTCGCCCCGGAAACGCCGGGATCGATGCACGAGGGCGGCGAGCTCGGCTATGCGCTTTCGCACGCCTACGGGGCCGCGTTCGACAATCCCGACTTGATCGTGGCGTGTGTCGTCGGAGATGGCGAGGCCGAGACCGGGCCGTTGGCGACCAGCTGGCACTCCAACAAGTTCCTTGATCCGGTTGGCGACGGCGCGGTTCTACCCATCTTGCATCTGAACGGCTACAAGATCGCAAATCCGACAATCCTGGCGCGCATTCCGCACGACGAACTCGACGCGCTTATGCGGGGCTACGGTTACACGCCTTATTTTGTCGAAGGCGACGACCCAGCAACCATGCACCAGTTGATGGCCTCGACACTGGAGACGGTCATCGAAAAGATTCGACAAATTCAGCTTCAGGCGCGCAAGGACGGCTTCACCGAGCGGCCGGCGTGGCCGATGATTGTGATGCGGACCCCTAAGGGCTGGACTTGCCCAAAAGAAATTGACGGCAAAAGGACGGAAGGGTTCTGGCGGTCCCATCAGGTTCCGATGGGCGAAATGCACGACAACGCCGAACACGTGAAGATCCTCGAAACCTGGATGAAGAGCTATCGACCGGAAGAACTATTCGACGCCAACGGCCGGCTTGTGCCGGAAGTTGCAGCTCTTGCGCCCTCCGGAGTTCGGCGGATGAGCGCCAACCCGCATACCAACGGCGGCGAGGTGCTGCGCGAGTTGAGACTTCCGGACTTTCGCGAATATGCGGTGAAGGTCTCCGCCCCGGGTCTCGAATCGGCCGAGGCTACGCGCATGATGGGCGGCTATCTTCGCGATGTCATGAAGCTCAATCTGGAGGCGCGCAATTTCCGCCTGTTCAGTCCCGACGAGAACAACTCCAACCGCTGGCAGGACGCGCTCGAGGTGACCAACCGCGCGTGGGTGGCGGAGAGATTTGACTACGACGACCATCTGGCGCCTGGCGGGCGGGTCATGGAGATGCTGAGCGAGCATCAGTGCCAGGGATGGCTAGAGGGCTATCTCCTCACCGGTCGGCACGGATTTTTTTCCTGCTATGAGGCATTTATTCACATCGTCGACTCGATGCTCAATCAGCACGCCAAATGGCTGAAGGTGTGCAATGAGATCGAGTGGCGTCGACCGATAGCTTCGCTGAACTACCTTTTGTCCAGCCACGTCTGGCGACAGGATCACAATGGGTTCTCGCACCAGGATCCCGGATTTATCGATCATGTCGTCAACAAGAAAGCGGAAGTCGTTCGGGTGTATTTGCCGCCGGACGGAAATTGCCTGCTGTCTGTCACTGACCATTGCCTGCGCAGCCGCAACCAGGTCAACGTGGTGGTGGCAGGAAAGCAACTCGCTCCCCAGTGGTTGACCATGGATCAGGCGATCAAGCACTGCACGGCCGGCCTAGGGATATGGGATTGGGCGAGCAACGATCGCGGAAGTGTGCCCGACGTTGTGATGGCGTGCTGCGGCGATGTTCCCACCCTGGAAACGCTCGCAGCGGTCGAGATCATGCACAAATATACGCCAGAGCTGAAGATCCGGGTCGTCAACATCGTCGATCTGATGCGTCTACAGCCAGCGAGCGAACACCCGCACGGCCTCAGCGACCGGGATTTTGATGCGTTGTTCACAACTGACAAGCCGATCATCTTCGCGTTCCACGGCTACCCCTGGCTCATTCATCGCCTGACCTATCGTCGAAAGGGGCACGCCAACATCCATGTGCGCGGCTACAAGGAGGAGGGAACAACCAGCACGCCGTTCGACATGTGCGTCATGAACGACCTCGATCGATTTCATCTTGTCGGCGACGTGATCGATAGAGTTCCGGGTCTTGCGGAGCGCGCCGCATACGCGAAACAGGCGCTGCGCGACAAACTGATCGATCACCACCACTACATCCGGCAGTACGGCGACGACATGCCCGAAATCAAGGACTGGACCTGGGGCGGAGCAGGCGGCGGCGCACGGGGAGCCAGTTCGACCGCTGGGGACAACGTTTAGGACCTTGACGGCAGGAGCCGAAGCTCCAGAACGTATCCGACGCGTTGGAAGTGTACGACGACCACGTTGCATGCGAAACTGTCTGGATAACGCCCAAGTTAAGCTGAGGGCGTCCATAGGGGGAACGCCGTGTCGCATGCGACGACCGAGGTCATGTCCACACCGAGACGCGGCGATCTCGGCCTTGCGGAAATCGCCAACAAATCCGGATTGCGCCTGAGCCGGCTCCCCAACGGTGCGATTTTCGCGATCGAGCGCGTGGACGGCGATCGCAGCATCATGATCAATCAGGTTCTCGGTTCGCCAGTCACCGGCGGGATGGGGCGGCTGTATCTGCGGACGGGTGGCGTAGCGGCAGAAAATTTCGCCCTCATTGCTCCCGAAGCCGTCGTTATGATCGGCGGCGCGGAAGATCGGTTTGTCTGGACGTCAGAGGTTTCCGGTCTCGAGGCGCGGGTGGAGCTTTGGCTGCATCCGACACTGTCCATCTGGTTCTGGCGGGTCGCGATCGTCAATCGCCGCGCCGCCGAAACGGCGGTCGACCTGATCTTGCTCCAGGATCTGGGCCTCGGCAGTCCCGGCTTCCTCATGAACAACGAAGCCTACGCGAGCCAATATCTCGACCATTTTCCCGCGCAAAGCGACCGGCTCGGTCACGTAATCATGACGCGCCAGAACTTGTCACAGGGAGGCGCGCACCCTTGGGTTGCACACGGCTGCCTGGAAGGCGCCCAGGGCTTCGCCACCGATTTCCGCGATGTTCTCGGCCCCGCGGACCGCGACGCTGATGGTCTGCACATGCCATTTGCATCCCGCCTGGCGTCCCGACGCCTGCAATACGAGACAGCTTGCGCGGCGCTGCAATCGCCAGCTTGCATTCTCGCGCCAGGCGCCACGAAGGTTTTCAATTTCTTTGGCCTCTACCTGCCTGATCATCCCGGCGCGCATGTCCGATGTCGACCTGGATAGGCTCGCCCCGGTCGAAGCCGCAAGCCGGGACTGGAAACCGCGCGACATCAAGCTGTCGCCTCCTGCGCGCAGCGTGATTTAGCAGGCCCGCTGCGCGCCTTCGGAGGAATTGAACGAAGCTGCGCTCCGTTCGCTGTTTCCCAAGCGCCTGCATGTCGAGCGATCAGACAAACAGATCTTGTCGCTCTTCACTCCTGGCGCCTCCTACGACCGCCACGTCGTCCTGCAGCGCAAGGAGCTGCTCGTTGCGCGCCGTCACGGGGCGCTGCTGATTGGCGGCGACGACGACATGCTGCCTCGCGACACCACGTTTTCCGCGACGTGCTGGATGCATGGCGTGTTTGGCGCGCAGCTGACGATTGGCAATACCTCATTCCACAAGCTCTTTTCCGTGTCCCGCGATCCCTACAATCTCATGCGCGGCAGCGGGCTTCGAATTCTGATCGAATTGGAGACAGGGTGGGAGCTGCTGGGCGTCCCCTCCGCGTTTGACATCGGCTTGACCGATTGCCGATGGATCTATCAGCTTGGGGTGCGCACGGTTACCGTCACCGCGGCAGTTTCGGGCAGCGAACCCGCCATGCAGTGGCGCGTCGTCACCGAGGGCGCCCCGTGCCGATTGCTGATCGTTGGCCAGCTGGTGCTCGACGAACAGGAATTCGTTCACGCTGGCCGCATCGAAATCGATGCGCGAAACAAGCAGGCCCGCTTTGCGCCCGATCCGGCAAGCCTCTGGGGAGGCCGATATCCGAACGCCTCGTATCGGCTAGTGACGTCGACGCCCGATCATGTCGAAGCGATCGGGGGAGACGAACTCATCTACCTTGATGGCCGTCGTCGCGGGGTGGGTTGTGTTGCGATGCGCACCTCGCCGACCCACGAGTTCGCGTTCGCGGTGACGGGCTCGCTGACCGACCCGGGTCTCGCCGATGCGCTGGCGAAAAAGTATAGCTCGCCGGTGACGGACCGGAGCCTGCGTATCAGCGGGGATCGCTTCTGGCGCAAGGTCACGAACGGCCAACGCATCAAGCGGCCGCGGCCGGATGGCGCGGCGCGCGCCCTCGACACGAGCTTCGCGTGGCTCGCCCATGACGCCATCGTCCATCTGAAGGCGCCTCACGGTCTCGAGCAATATACCGGCGCCGCCTGGGGGACACGCGATGTCTGTCAGGGACCCGTGGAAGCGTTGCTGTCCCTTGAGCACGACGCGGAGGTCAAGGAAATTCTGCGCATCGTGTTCGCGCAGCAGTACGTCGACAAAGGCGATTGGCCGCAATGGTTCATGCTGGAGCCCTATTCCGCCATCCAGGATCTGACCTCGCACGGCGACGTGATCATATGGCCGCTCAAGGCGCTCTGCGACTATCTCGAGGCGACCGGGGATTGGGACTTCCTGGCCGAACCCATCGCGTGGCGACGCGAGACAGACCTGACACGAACCGAGCACAAATCTCCGATATCGGAACATATCGACAAGTTGCTGGCCGTGGTGCGAGACCGCGCAATTCCAAGCACATCGTTGATCCGCTACGGCAACGGCGATTGGAACGATTTTTTGCAGCCGATTGATCCGGCCAAGCGGGATACGATGGTCAGCAGTTGGACCGTTGCGCTGCTCTACCAGCAACTCAGTCGATATGCCGCGCTGTTGGCTCACGCCCGTCACAAACGCGCCGGCGATGTCGTGAGGAAGTTTGCCGGAGCGATCCGCGCCGACTTCGACAAGCATCTGATTCGCGACGGGATCATTGCCGGCTATGCGGTCTTCGACTCAAAAGGAGCGGTCGAGCAGTTGCTGCTCCACCCCACCGACACGCACACGGGCGTCCGCTATTCGCTGATCCCTATGACACAGGCCATTCTCGGCGAACTCCTCACTCCCGAGCAGACGCAGACGCACCTCGACATCATCCGCGAACATCTGTTGTTCGCCGACGGCGCCCGTCTGATGGACAGGCCAGTGAGATACAAGGGCGGCGTCGAGACACTGTTCCAGCGCGCCGAGTCCGCCGCCTTCTTCGGTCGAGAGATTGGCTTGATGTACGTCCATTCGCATCTGCGCTACGCGGAAACGCTCAGCGCGAGGGGTGACGCGGGGGGCTTGTGGAAAGCGCTCGGCGCCGTCAATCCCATCGCTGTCACGGATCAAATCGCGCACGCTTCGTTGAGGCAGCGCAATACCTATTTCAGCAGCAGCGACGCTGCGTTCGCCGATCGGTACGAAGCCGACGCGGAATGGGCGCGCCTGAAGCGTGGCGAAGTCGCGGTCGACGGCGGGTGGCGGATTTATTCAAGCGGCCCTGGTCTCTACATCAACATGATCGTTCAGCACGCGCTCGGAAAACGTCGTTGGCTCGGCAAGCGCACCCTCAAGCCCCAGCTGCCGCCTTCCCAGCGCGGCCTTGCGCTATCGTCTCCACGCGATCGGAAACCAAAGTAGGAGATATCAAGTTCACAGAGCGGCGCGAACATCGGTCCAGAGCCAGCGGCCGCCTTCAAGACAGGCGAGCTTGGCGTCGTAGAGATCGGCGGGCTCGCCGACTTCGCCGATATTGATGTAGCCGATTGATCTTTCGGCGAACATCCGCAGGATCAGGGCGAGCTGGTCGCGCCCCAACTGGGCGCCGAGCCTGTCAAGCACCACAAAGTCCGGCGCGCGCTGAATAGCGCGCGCGATCGCCAGAACATGCTGCTCGCGCAGCGAGAGCGCCGCCTGCCAATCCTGCTCGGCCTCCAGGCCGCCGACGCGCGACACGGTGGACTGAAGCTTGAGCTCGCCAATCAGGTCCTGTATTCGCGAAATGTCAGAGACGTCGCCATCCGCGATTACGCGCCGCAGCTCGCCGGGCGGCAGGTAGGGCCGTTGCGACAGAAACGCCATTCGCTCCACGTCTGGTCGAACAATCCGGCCGGTCCCTGAGCACGGCAACCCCGCCAGCGCGCGAAACAGCAGAACCCCGGCTGCGGTATTGACGCCGCCGACCAGCACGCGCGAGGCGCGAGGGATTTCCAGCGATAGATCCTCGATCACCCGACCGCCGTCAGCCGAGGCGAGCAGCGTCAGGCTCTCGAACGCGAGGCGCCCGGTAGAGACTTCGGTTCGGATCGTGGCCGCTTCAGGTCCGCCCTTTGAACCCTCTATCGCCGACATCAGAGAGCTCAGCCGCGCGACAACAGCGGCGAAGTTGGACAGCGATTGAAATTGGGTGACGATCAGCGAAAAGGCCGCGACGAGCGTCGAGAACGCCATCGCGGACTGGGTGATCACGCCGAACTCGATCTGGCCGGCGATATAGCCGGGCGCCACAATCAGCGCAGGTATGATCTGGATCAGCCAATTGTAGCCGGTCGTGAAGAATCCAACGTTCCGATTTATCGACGTGATGGTTCGGAAATTGTCGACGAGGTCAGAGAGCTTCGCCAGCAGCCGTTCCGAATGGCGACCCTCGCTTCGCCCGACGTAGATCAATTCCGCATTCTGACGGACGTGAATGAGGCCAGAGCGAAAGCTCGCCTCCTTGTCGAGCTGCCTGGAGTTCAACTGGACAAGCGAACGACCCATGGCGACGGTCACGACGGAGCCGACCGCGGCGTATAGCACCGATACGCCGAAGAGCGCGGGACTTATGGTCCAGAGAACACCCGAAAACGCGAGAATTGTGAGAAGGCTGTTCAACCCCATCAGAATGAACGAAAGGGTGGTGGCGGAGAAGGCCTTGATGTCTTCAGATATTCTCTGATCGGGATTGGCGAGCTGACCGGAAACGTCGAGGGTCTGGTAGGTTCCGTCGGCGAGGTACGAGCCAATCGCCTGCCTTGTCATGAACGCGCGCCAGAGCAGCGCCAAACGCTCTTCGAAGAATCGCGCGATGACCGAAACGAAAGTCGACGCCGCGAACACGCCGATATAGAGCACCGCCTGCCAAAGAAACTCCGACTTGTTACGATCGGTGATGGCATTCATGAAATCACGGCCGACGTAACTGTTGAGGACGTTCAAACCATTGGCGCCACACAGCAGGACGACCAGCGCGGCAAACATCCAGCGCGCCGGACGTCCGTCCGAGGAACGGTTGATGCGTTGGACCGCCACGAAGAGCCGCCGTATTGTGACCCGCAGCGGTATTCCGTCCGTCGACATCTCCTCCCCTTCCGACGATCGAGCGAATTGCCCTGTCTTCCGCAATGCCCTGTTCGCGTGGACGCGACAGACGACGCGCGGGAGCCGTTCAAGACTAGCTTAAGATACCGATGGGCGAAATGGCGATCGCGTTTGCCGCGCCCGAAGCCATCCTGTTCGTCCCGTTTCGGATGAGCGCTAAAACAAATGGTTGCGCTGCACCGCATCATTTCCAACCCTCGCAGCGGCCCATTGCGGGGGTGATGGCTGTCGCCTAGAATGCATCGAGCAGAAAGGCGACCGAACACAAGGTCGCAGCAAATATTGCCCCAGTGAGCATCGAAACGTTCATGACCGTCCCGAGCAAAAGTCGCTGGCGCGTTTCAGGGAGCGGAAGCGAGGCTCACTTCGCTGTCGATGATCTCTACTCGACCTGCTGGACCCCTGACGCGGGCGGCAGTCTATGGCTTGAGATCGACCTCGGTGAGTCTTGCACGCTGGGCGGGTTGGAAGTTTATTGGGGCACTCGATTTTCAAAGACATTTCGCATCGAGGCGTCGACGGACCGGCAGGCGTGGACGCTGCTCTGTGTGACGCGTTATGGCGAAGGCGGCCAGGACGTCTTCGCATTCTCCGCCACATTGGCCCGCTACGTTCGCTGGATCTGCGAAGATCCGGGCGACAGCGCCGCGCCTGAAATTGTCGAAGTCAATCTATACGACCCGGAGACCGCGGCGAATGTGATTGAGGCGGGTCGGATCGGCGCGCTCGGCTGTACGCCCATCACCATTCCACCGGGCGAAAGCATAACAGTTGATTTGCGGCGCGAACGCTCGCCTCTCGGCGCGCTGATCGCGTGGGGCAAAAACTATGGGACGATCTTTTCGGTTCATCTCTCCGACGACGGAACCCAATTTCGCGAGCTTGGGCGCATCTCAACCGGCGACGGCGATAGCGACAATTTCTGGTGGCGTTCGACCAAGGCGCGTTTCTTCCGCTTGACCGTGCACGAAGCCAGCGCGCCGGAAGGCGCCGTCATCGAACAATTGAAGCTGCGTGTACTCAACAAGGACCGCATGCCGATTGGGCAGCTCGAAGCCGCTGCCCTCAACGGTCGCGGTGATCTGTACCCACAATCGTTGCTCGGCAAGCAGATCTACTGGACGGCGCTCGGCGACCCTGGCGATGATGACGAGGCGCTGTTCGATGAGTTCGGCAATCTCGAGCCCAGACGCGGTTCGCCCCAGATCATGCCTTTTTTACGGCTCGGCAAGAGGCTTCACGCCGCGCCGGCGTGCGAGAAAATCGATCATTCGCTTGCCGATGGATCGTTGCCGATACCGACGGTTATGTGGTCCGCGAAGCGGGTCGAAATGCGCGTGACAGCGCTGGCGCACGAAGGGCAGGCCTGCGTCGAGTATCGTCTGACCAACCGGAGCCGAAGCCGACGCAAGGGTTCGCTCACGCTTGCCGTTCGTCCCGTCCAAATCAATCCCTACTGGCAGCATGGCGGGCACGCGGTCATCAACACCATCGAAATTGACGGGACTTCGCTGTCGCTCAACGAACAGCCGTTTGCGGCGTTTTCAGTCAAGCCCGATGCTGTCGCCATCGTCGATTTCGATGCTGGCGATGTTATCAGGCGCATAGAGTCCAAGACCGCTCGAACGGCTCGAAAGGTCGCCTCCGGCTCCGGGCTTGTCAGCGCGGCCTGTGAATTCGAGTTCGACCTAAAGCCCGGCCGCAGCGTATCCTACATGGTAGCGGCATGCATGCGCGAAGGCGTCGCGCCTGACGCCAGCGTCAAGTTCGCGCGGGCGCTTAAGCAGGTCAAGAAGCTGTGGCGAAGCAAGCTCGGCGCCCGGAAGCTGTCGGTCGGCGATGTCGACCTTAGTGACACTATCGAAACCCAATTGGGCCTCATCCTCGTCAATGCGACCCGTCTCGCCTTCAAGCCGGGGCCCCGCAACTACGATCGGACCTGGATTCGCGATGGCTCGTCGCAGGCGATGGCGTTGCTTTGGGCAGGGTTGATCGACGAGGCCAAGGCCTATGTGCTCTGGTACGCCCAGCGCATATACGACTTAGGTTTGGTGCCGCCAATTCTCGATATCGATGGCGGCGTCAACCACGGGTATGGCAGTGACATAGAATTTGACGCGCAGGGCGAGTTCGTGCTCATCGCCGCGGAGGTCTATCGCATCACGAAAGACCGTGCCTTCCTGGACGCAATCTTTGAACCCGTGGTGCGTGCGACAAAGTTTCTCGAAGTCCTGTGTGAGCGAACGAACGCGCTACATGGCCCGGAAACGCGCTTTTTTGGCATTCTCGCTCCCTCGATTAGCCATGAGGGCTACAGCAAGCCCTCTTACTCCTACTGGGACGATTTCTTCGCGCTCGCTGCATGGCGGAACTGCGAATATCTCGCCAACCAAAAGGGCGACGCAAGCGCAGCTGCGTGGGCGCGCAGCGGCGGAGTTGCGTTCGCCTCCCATCTGTCGCGCTCGGTGCGTCTCGCCAGCCAGGCGCTCAACCGCGGAGTGCTCGCTGCTTCGGCGGATCGCGAGGATGTCGATCCAACCTCGACTTCGATCGCCTTTGAACCCTGTCGCGTCGAAGACGTACTTCCCGCCGAATATCTGAAGGCGACCTACGATCTTTCGGCCAACCGGATCGCGGAAGTGATGTCTCCAGGCTTCAACGGCAATTTCACGCCTTATGCGCTCCGCAACATCAATGCATTTGTGGCGCTAGACCGATTTGAAGATGCGTTTCGGATCCTCGATGGAATCATGCGGAGTCGACGCCCATCTGGCTGGAAGCACTGGGCCGAAGTCGTATGGAGCGACTACCGGGCGGCAGATTATATCGGCGACATGCCGCACACATGGATTGGCGCGGAGTTCGTGACCGCCATTCGCCGCATGCTGCTGCGCGAGGACGACACGACGCTCGAGTTGTTCCGCGCCGTTCCCGACAGTTGGTGGGGCGGCAAAGGCATTCGACTGGCGGATCTCCCGACCGCGTTTGGCAGGGCCGATCTCCGGGCATCGCGCTCGAAGTCAGGAGCGACAATCAAACTTGAGCTAGCGGGTCCGCTTCCGGAGCGGATCCTGGTTCGCTATCCGGGCGCAAAGTCGGCAAAGTCGGATGGCAAGCCCTGTGAAATTCAGGGCGATCTCATAACGGCTCCGCCGTTCGCACAACTGCAGATCAGAACCTGACAGCGAATTCCCCGCCAGGGACTGTTACCGCGTCGGGCGTGGCGAAGTGTGGAACGAGGCGATCAACCAATGGTCGCCACGTTTGACCGCGGTCATGCTGTACCGGAGTTGCACGACAACCGGCTTGCCCGCCACCTGCGCTGTCACCTCCCAGATCCCCGCAACGTCGACAGCATCATCAGAAAGTGCGGTGACGGAGGCGGGACCGACGAGTGTCGCTTTAGACCCGGGAAGCGTCTTGAACGCGTTGGCGAAGTACTGATGAACGCCTTCGGACGTGGTGATGAGATCGAACCCGCGCGAACCCCAGAATAGGGCGTCGGGCGTAAAAAGGGCGGCCATGTCGTCCGCGTTCGCGGCGCTAAAATCGGCGACAAACTTATCAACAATGGCTTGACCATCCTCCTTGGCGCCTGCGAAGGCGGCGGACGATAGACATAGCAAAACGGTGACGATCGATAGGCGACGCATGGTCGACTCCCTTTGAACTTTTGGTCCACGTCCCGGGCATGGCCAGCGGCCGCTCTGCACTTTGGACCCGTTCGCCATCGAAGACAAGAATGTCAGCCGGGATGGCGTGCTTGCTTGATCTCGGATTCTTGCCGACTTCAATTCCAGGCGCGCTTGGAACACCATCAGCGCTGCGATGTTTTGTTTTTAGTGAGAAGAGAATCGTTATGAACAGACACGCATGCTTGTCGATTATTGGCGCGGTCATTCTGCTGGCGAACAGCGCTGCTGCGCAAACAACGCAGTCTGCGCCTTCGGCGGCGCCGAATGGCGCTCCGCCTGTAGACTCTGTGCCGGAAAAGATCGCGCCAGGGGCGAAGCCAGCCGAACCGACAGAAAATCTCACCAAGAAGCTAGAGCAATCGAACGGCGTGATCCAGCCGAAGGAGGTAGATCCCGCCATCGAAAAGCCTGCGCCGGCTACCGGCGATCCCAACGTTGTCGCGGCGCCGAAACCGTCCGATGCGCCGGCGGGCGCTCAGCCTAAGTAAGGCCTCGCGTCCGACTTTTCAGTCTACGGGACCAGCACGAGAGCGCCCGTCGTTCGTCTGGCCTCCAGATCCGCATGAGCATCCTTGGCATCCGACAAGGCATACAATCTCGGCCGCTCGGCGACGAGAATGCCGGCCTGGAGAGCCGCGAACAGGCGGTCAGATTGCAATTTCAACTTCTGCGGTGTGTCGGTGTAGTGGCCATAGTTCGGCCGCGACAGGGTAACCGAACGGCTGGCGAGCGCATCGATGGAATAGGCGCCTACGTCGCCGGAAGCCTGCCCAAAGCTCACGAGATGGCCGCGCGGCGCGAGGGAGCGCAGCGAAGCCTCGAAGGTGTCTTTCCCGACGGCGTCGTAGACGACTTGCGCGCCTCCCCCGTTTGTCAACCGCATGACTGCTGACGGCGATGTCCTCACGCGAGGAAACAATCACGTGGTCGCATCCGACGCGCTTTGCGAGCTCCGCCTTGGCGTCATTGGAAGCCGAGCCGATGACTGTCGCGCCCAACCGCTTGGCCCAACGGCATAGATGCTAGCCCGACGCCGCCGGCAGCGGCATGCACGAGCACGACGTCGCCGGCCTTCACGGCGTAGACCTCGTGCAGGAGAAATCCGGCGGTCATGCCTTTCAACAGCATCGACGCTGCGGCCTGATCGGAAACATACTCCGGCAGTTTGACGAGCAGTTCCGCCCGCATCGTGCGCAGCGAGGCGTAGGATCCCGGCGGCGCGCAGGCGTAGCCGACGCGGTCGCCGGGCTTCACGTTGGTGACGCCCGGGCCCACGCTTTCGACGATCGCCCGCCGCCTCCATGCCGAGTATGCCGGGTGGGTGCACCATGTCGAAACTGCCTCGGCGGCAATAGACGTCGATGAAATTGACGCCGATTGCAGTCTGACGAATGCGCGCCTCGCCGAGGCCCGGCGCCGGCAACTCGGATCTTTTGCGCGACCAAGACCTCGGGGCCGCCGTAGCGTGTCAGTATGACGGCGGTGGCCTCTTGCCCGTCGGCTGCGGAGAAGCCTTGGGCTCTTGTGGGCGGCGTCGCAACCCGGCCAACCAGAGCCTCGCGAACGGCCCGAAATCCGGCGGCGATGACGTCCTCCGCAACGAACCGCTTCAATCGCTCGCGTTCCGCGGGCGGCGGGTCGAACGACGCCGACCATTCCCACAGTCAGGTATCGTTTTCCGTCACTGGACGAAGCCGGACGTGGGCGACGTAGTTGCGCAGCATCACCGGCGCCTCGAGGATGCAATAGCTGAAGCTCTGGTCGCAGGTCCGACAGCGCAAGCAACTGCTCGCGGATCCGTCCGCCGTCGGCAAGCTGAAATTGCGCACCGCGCCGACCTGATCGGGTTCGAGGCTCGTCCTCGATCGTGCTCGACGCTACGATCGGGATGCCAGTGCTCGTGGCCGTTGAAATCGCGCAGCAGCGCCCAGACGGTCTCGACCGGCGCGTCCACGACCGACGCTGCGCCGAACTTCAACCATCGGTCAGCGCGAAAATCGGGTCTTCAGCGCCTCAATCCGGCGGCGAAAACGTTGCGGCCGATTTCGTCGACGAGCGCGTCCTCGCGCTCCGGCGCCGCGTCGAATTCCGCGCTCCATTCCGCGAAGGTGTGATCGCCGTCCGTCACCGGGATCAGCCGCAGCGTCGCGAGATAGTTCTCGACGCCCATCGGGCTTTCGAGAATCGAATAGGTGCACGACATTTCGTAGTCGGACAGCGCCAGCAACCGCTCGCGGATGCGGCCGCCGTTCTTCAGCCGGAAATTGCGGATGCAGCCGACCTTGTCGGACGGCGCGTTCTGCTCGATGCGGCTCTCGGCGACGAACGGCGTCCATTTTGGCAGCGCGTTGAAGTCGCGCATGACCGCCCAGACCGCGCTGGCGGTCGCCGGGATCGACGGCGGAAGCGTAGACCTTCGCCATTGCCTACCGCCCTCAGCGATCGTCGTCGCGGTCGTCGGTCGCCGCCGTTGGCGGCGCCGCCGTTGCCGGTCTTGGTGCGATTTCGCGCTCAGGCTCTGCGATGTCCTTGGCGTCGCGCAGCACTTCGGTCATGCGCCCGAGGCTGCCGCCCTCGATGCCGATCTCCTTCATCAGGCTGTCGATCATCGGCGCCTGGACGCGGTAGCGCAGCGCCGAATCGATCACCTCGTCGGTGACGTTGCGATTGCCGCGCGCGCCGCCGTTGGCGCCGTCGATGTGCAGAATCTTGATGCCCTCGATCTTCTCCATCGGCCGCACGCTCTCGCGCACGATGCCCTCGATCCTGCTCCAGCAGCTTGCCGCGGAAGCGCGACAGCGCGCGCGGCTTCGCGACAGCGTGTTCTCGGCCTCGTTGAGCTGCATGCGCGCCCTTGGCGTCGACCTCGTAGCGCGCCGCGGCGGCGAGCGCCTTGATCTTCTCCGCCTCGGCCTCGCCCTGCGCGGCGATCTTCGGCGCTTCGGCGAAGCTCGCCGCCGCGGTCTTCTCCGCCTCCGCCTTGCCGGTCAGGCGCAGCGCTTCGCGCTCGGTCTCGCGCGGCGCGGCGATCAGATCGGTGACCTTGCGGCGCTCGGCGATCTCGCGTTTCGCGCACCGTGATCGCCTGCTCCTCGGCCGCGACCGCCTTGCGCTCGCGCCGCCTTCGGCGGCGGCGATCGCCGCGAGCGCTCGGCCGATCTTGTTGGCGATCTCGATCGCGCTCTGCATTTCGGCGAGCTCGACCGCCTTGTCGCGCTCGACCTCGAGCTTGCGCAGATCGCCGTCGCGCGCGAGCGCGCCTCGGCGAGGCCGCGCTCGGTGGCGATGCGCGCGCGCTCGATCTCCTCGCCCGAGCTGATCTCGGCCTCCTCGAAGGCTTGGCGCTTGGCGATGTTGAGCGCGTCGAGCAGTCGCTCGCGCTCCAGTCGCGCCTGATCCAGCGCGCGCTCCTGCGCGATGCGGCGTCGTCTCGACGTCCTGGTTGGCGACGATCTCGGCGCGCTTCTTCTCGGCCTCGCGCCTGCGCCAGTTCGGCGTTCTTGGCGGCGACGACGATCTGGCGGTTGATCTCGGCGAGTTCGAGCACGCGGCGGCGGCTCGACCTCCAGCTCGCTCTGCTCGCGCTCGCGTTCGATCCGCGCCTTCTCGAGCGCAAGTTCGAGCGCGATCTGCTCGCGCTCGGTCAGTCTCGCGGCGTCTTCATCTCGACCTCGTCGATCTGGCGCCGGCGCGCGATCTCGCGCTGCTCGATCTCCTGCTGATTGTGGATGCGCGCTTCGGCGAGATTGCGCTCCTGCACGAATCTCGATTTCTCGACCTCTTCGCGCGCGGCGATCTGCGCCTGCTCGCTTTCCTGATCGCGCAGGGCGCGGTCGCGGGCGAGTTCGACGCGCTGCGCGGTGCGGCGCACTTCGATGTCGTGCTCCTGCGCGAGCCGCGCATATTCGCCCTCGCGGTCGATTTCGAGCGCCTTGCGCTGGGCGTCGAGATTTTGGGTGCGGATCTCGATCTGCGTGCGCTGCTCGATCTCGTTGCGCATCCGCCGGCGCGTTTCGATCGTCTCGGTCAGTTGCGTCAGGCCCTCGGCGTCGAAGGCGTTGGAGCTGTCGAAGAATTCGAGATGGGTCTGATCGAGGTCGACGATCGCGACGCTCTCGAGTTCGAGCCCGTTCTGCGACAAGGCCCTCCAGCGCGACCGTCTTGACGCGCTGGGCGTATTCCTGCGCGTTGCTCGTGCATCTGCTCCAGCGTCATCTGCGCGGCCACGGTGCGCAGCGCCGAAGCGAAGCGGCCTTCCAGCAGGTCGCGCGCGCCTTCGGGCTGCAGCGTCGCGGCGGCCCAGCGTCTGCGCGGCGAAGCTGACCGCCTCGCGCGACGATCCAACCTTGACGAAGAATTCCGCGGCGATGTCGACGCGCATGCGGTTCTTGGTGATCAGCGCCTGCGTCTCGCCGCCGCTCGACCTCGATGCGCATGACGTTCATGTTGACCGGCGTGATGTCGTGCAGCACCGGAACCACGAAGGCGCCGCCGCTGACGACGACCTTTTCGCCGCCGAAGCCGGTGCGCACGAATGCGGTCTCCTTGGTCGAGCGCCGATACAGCCAGCGCAGCAGATAGACGGCGATCACGATGACGATCGCCACAACGATCAGCCAGAGGATCAGCGATCCCAAGGTTTCCGCAGCCATTGTCCTAGCTCCCAATGCGGTCGATCACCCGAAGGCGACCGCCTTGAATGTCTTCGTCTGTTCCGTCATCGCCCGCTCGGTCGGCAGGCGCTCCATCGAGGAGGCGCCGTAGAAGCCGTGGCAGAATTTTGTGTTGCGAAGGATGAATTCGGCATCGCTGGGCTCGGCGACCGGGCCGCCGTGCACGAGCACGATCGCGTCGGGGTTGACCGCCAGCGCCGCCGCCGCCCATTCATCGACCAGCGCGGGACAATCGGCGAGCTTCCGGCCGCTCTGCGCGCCGATCGCGCCGCCTGTCGTCAGGCCGAGATGGCAGACGATCACGTCGCGCGCCGGCCTTCGCCATCGCCTCCGCCTCCGCCGCGCAGAACACGTAAGGGGTCGTCAGCATGCCCTTGGCGTGCGCCAGCGCGATCATCTCGACTTCGAGCGCATAGGACATGCCCGTCTCTTCGAGGTTGGCGCGAAACAATCCGTCGATCAGGCCGACGGTCGGGAAGTTCTGGACGCCGGAAAAGCCGAGGCGCTTCAGGTCGTCGAGGAAGGAATCGAACAGGCAGAACGGGTCGGTGCCGTTGACGCCGGCGAGCACCGGCGTGTGTTTGACGACCGGCAGCACCTCATGCGCCATCTCGCGGACGATCTCGTTGGCGTTGCCATAGGCGAGCACGCCGGCCAGCGAGCCGCGGCCCGCCATGCGGTAGCGGCCGGAATTGTAGATCACGATGAGATCGATGCCGCCGGCCTCTTCGCATTTGGCCGACAGGCCGGTGCCCGCGCCGCCGCCGATGATCGGCGTCCGGGCGCGCTTCATCGCCTGCAATTTGGCGAGAATCGTCTCGCGTTCGATCCGAGGCATCAGGCTCTCCTCTCGCGTCGCGGCAAGATCGACGTGAAGGCGTCCACGACGGCCGCGACGAATTTTTCGTCGTTGATGTTGGCGTCGATGCGCTCGATCTTGCGTCGCGCGGTCTGCCGAACCGTCGTCTCCGAGCGCTTCGAACAGCGCGTTGTCGGCTTCCGGGTCGTGGAACGGCTTGCCGGGCGCATCGAGCAGCGAGACGCCGCCGTGCGGAAGCAGCAACCGGACCGGCCCGTGCATCTGGTTGATCCGCGCGCCGATCCATTCGCCGATCGCGCGGTTCTCGTCGCGGGTCGTGCGCATCAAGCGTGACATTCGGATTGTGGACGACGAGGCGGCGGTTGCGGAACTTCTCCGGCATCGTGTCGCGCGGCCCGAAATTGACCATGTCCAGCGCGCCGACCGAGCCGACGTAGGGCAGGCCGGTGCGGATCGGCGCGCCGAAGCGGTCGGCGTCGGCCGCGAACACGCCGCCGACCAGCATGTCGGCGACCTCCGTCGTCGTGAGGTCGATGAAGCCCGACGAGCAGGCCGGAATCGCCGAGGCTCTCCATCGACCGGCCGCCGGTGCCGGTGGCGTGGAACACCAGGCAGTCGAAGTCGCCTTCGAGCCGCTTGGTGATCGCCTGCACCGCAGGCGTCGTGACGCCGAACATGGTGATGCCGATGGCGGGGCGCGCCAGGCGCCGGCGGGCCTCGCGCGCCTCGGCCGTCGGCAGGCCCGAGATCATGCCGGCCAGCGCGTGGGCGGCGTTGCCGAGGACTTGTTCGGTGATCAGGTTGAGGCCCTGAACGTCGGCCACCGAATGCATCATCATGATGTCGGCGGCGCCGACATAGCGGCCGACCTCGCCGGACGCGACGGTCGAGACCATGATCTTCGGGATGCCGACCGGCAGGCGCCGCATGCCGGCGGTCGCGAGCGAGGTGCCGCCGGAGCCGCCGGCCGAGATGACGCCGCCGATCGCCGCGCTCGCGCTCGATCCAGCGCCCGAAGGCCTCCGCCATGGCGGCGACGGACTCGCCGCGATCGCCGGAAAACACCGCGCTCGAGCCGCGCGGATGCATCGCGGCGACCTGCAGCGGCGTCACGTCGGCGCGCGAAATCTTGCCCGAGGTCGAGAGGTCGACGGTGCGCACGGGGATGTTCAGCGCGCGCAGCCGGTCGCGGATGAAGCGCAGCTCCGCGCCCTTGGTGTCGAAGGTGCCGACGACCAGCGCCGTGCGGCCGATCGCGCTCGGCGAACGGAATGGCGAACACCGCGCCGGGCGCCGGTCGTCGCTTCGCTTGCGGCGTCGTGCGTCACTAGGCGCGCTCGCGCACGCCCCAGCGGTTCGGCAATCGCTCCGGCCCGATAGACGGGCGCGTCTTCGTCGCTGCTCGCTCGCGCCCGTCCGCGAAACCCTGAACAGCTTGCCTTCGCCGCTGCTGGCGCCGGTTCGGCGCGATCTCGTCCGACGGCGCTCGGCTTCCTCGGCGTGCCGGCCGACGCCGAGCAGCCGCTGCTGGAGCTCGCGGTCCCGGCGAGCTCGCCCGCATCCATGATGCGGTTGATCCGGCCGTTGACCATGATGGCGACGGAGTCGGAGACGGACGTCGCGACGCCGATGTTCTGCTCGACCAGCAGCACCGAGAGGTCCTCTTCGCTCGCCAGCCGGATCAGCAGGTCGCGCACCTGCGTCGACGATGACCGGCGCCAACCCCTCGGTCGGCTCGTCCATCACCAGCAGCCGCGGATTGCCGAGCAGCGCGCGCGAGATCGCCAGCATCTGCTGCTCGCCGCCGGAAAGCTGGCCGCCGCCGTTGTTGCGCCGCTCGGCGAGGCGCGGGAAGGTCGAATAGACGCGCTCGACCGTCCAGGCATGGCCGCGCGCCTGCGCGTTCGCAGAGCCGCAGCGTCTCGTCGACCGAGAGGCTCGGCCACAGGCGCCGGCCCTGCGGCACGTAGCCGATGCCGGCCCGCACGATCTCGTGCGGCTCCAGGCTGCGAGATGTCGCGCCCGTCGAACCGATCGCCGCCGGAGCGCGCCCGCATCAGGCCGACGATCGTGTTGCACAGCGTCGTCTTGCCCATGCCGTTGCGGCCGACGACCGACAGCACGCCGCGCTCCAGCGTCAGCGAACGCCCTGCAGCGCGTGCGACTCGCCGTAATAGACCTGCAGATCCTGGATCTGCAGGATCGGCTTCGAGCCGGCGGCGCGCGGCGGCCGGCTCGCTCTAGCCATGCCCGCGCTCCGAGATAGATCGCCTGCACCTGCGGGTCGTTCTCGATCTCCTCCGGCGTGCCTTCCTTGAAGATGCGCCCGTTGTGCATCATCGTCACATGCTCGAGACGCGCAGCGCGACGTCGAGATCGTGCTCGATGATGATGTAGCCGATATGGGCGGGCAGCGCGTTGAGGATCGCGACGAGATCGCGCCGCTCGGACGGCGAGAGGCCGGCGGCCGGCTCGTCGAACAGGATGAAGCGCGGCGCGCCGGCGAGCGCCAGCGCGATCTCGAGCTGCCGCTGCTGGCCGTGGCTCAGCACCGACACCGGCGTCTCGAGGATGTCGTCGAGATGGACGGAATGGGCGATCGCGTCGCGCCTGCGCCATCGTGGCGTCGCGGTCCGACGGACGCAGCAGCGAGAGGCGGCCGCGCGAGACGCCGCGGCAGGCGACGAAGATGCTGTCGAGCACCGTCAGGCCGCCGAACAGCTGGCTGATCTGATAGGTGCGGCGCAGGCCGCGCCGGATCCGCTCCTGCGACGGGAAAGTCGGTGACGTCCTCGCCGAAGAAGCGGATCGCGCCCGGAGGTCGGCGGAAAGTCGCCGGTGATCGCGTTGAACAGCGTGGTCTTGCCGGCGCCGTTCGAGCCGAGGATGGCGCGCCGCTCGCCGGCGCCGACCCTGAGGTTGATGTCGGCGAGCGCGACCAGCGCGCCGAACTGACGGCCGACGCCTTCCAGCTCCAGCGCATGGACGCTGTTGGAGGAAAGACGCTCAGCGGCCTTGTTGCGCTGCCATGACGCGGTCTCGTTCCCTGATCGGCCGGCTTACTTGCAGTCGGGGTTGTCGCGGCTGGCCGAGCCGAGCTTCAGGAAGTCGGCCTCGGGGATGCCCAGCGTCTGGTTGACGTCGTGCACGACCTTGATGACCTTGTTGTAGAGGTGCCCGTCGTCGGCCTTGGCGACCTCGGTCAGGTAGTTGTCGGCGATCGCCTGGCGGTTCTTGTCGAGCTTGACCTTGCCGGTCGGCGTGTCGAACTCGAGCTTGCCGAGCACGTCGCGGAACTTCGCCCTCGCCGTCCGAGAGATCGCCGTTGACCTTGTCCAGCGCCAGCAGCACCGCCTTGGTGTTGATGTAATAGCCCTGCGGCGAACAGCGACGGGAGACGGGAAGCCGTCCTTGTAGGCGGCCTTGTAGTCGGCGACGAACTTCTTCCAGGCCGGATCGTCGGAATTGTCGGCGATCGGGCCGGCCGAGGGCGTGCCGACGACGTACTCGCGCTGCTTGCCCTTGGTGCCGAGCACGGTCTGGTCGACCGTGATCGAGCCGCCGATCAGCGGCGCCGTGCCGCCGGCCTGCTGGTACTGGGTCAGGAAGTTGACGCCGTCGGCGCCGCCGAGCGCGACATAGATCGCGTCGACATTGTCGGGAATCGCGGCGATGACCGAGGAGAAGTCCTTGTTGCCGATCGGCACCCAGGACTTCTACGGCACATGGCCGCCGTCGCTTGCAGAAGCCGGCCATGAAGCCGTCCACCTGGCTGTAGGGGAAGGAATAGTCCTCGGCGACGATGACGACCTTCTTGTAGCTCTTCACGTTGTAGACGTAGTCGCCGAGGCCGGCCATCCATTGCGCGCCGTCGGTCGAGAAGCGGAAGAAGTTCGGCGCGGGATCGAGCAGCGTCGTGTCCTGCGCGGCCGAGGAGCCGTTGAGGAAGGTCACGTTCGGCTGCGTCTTGGCGTAGTCCTTGACCGCGATGCCCTCGTCGCCGGACAGCGGCCCGATCAGCATCTGCACGCCGTCCTGCTCGACGAGCTTGCGGGCCGCCTTGACGGCGCTGTCGGGCGAGGCGTCGGACGAGCCCTTGACGACCTCGATCTTCTTGCCGCCGGCCGTGTAGTTGGCCTCCTTGAGCGCGAGTTCCGCGCCGCGCACGCCGTCCTGGCCGAGCACCGTGAACGGCCCTTCGAGCGTGGCGAGCAGGCCGATCTTGATCGTGTCCTCGGCGAGCGCCACGCCCGGCGCGAACGCCACGCCGCCCAGCAGGGCCGCCGTCAGCAGACTTCTTCTTGTAACCCTTCATCGTTTCCTCCGTTTGATTGTCCCTTGCGGGAATTGTTGAACGCTTGCCGACCCCGAGGATTCGCGCAGGGGTTTGGCGGCCAGGCGCGGCGCAAGCCGACGCCAGAGGCCGAGCAGGCCGTCGGGCGACGCGAAGACGATGACGAGAAGACCAGGCCGATCACGTGTTGAAGCGATCCGCGCCGACCAGGTCGATGGCGAAGTTCTTCAGGAGCACGAAGAGCGCCGCGCCGATGAAGGGGCCGATCGGGTGGCGCATGCCGCCGATCACGGCGACGACGAGGATGCCGATGACTTCGCCGACGCCGACCGTGCCCGGCGAGATGCGGCCGTTGAACCAGACGTATCAGCACGCCGCCGGCGCCGGCGATGATCCCGGCGAAGAAATAGGCGGCGACGCGGTGAGCGTGACGTCGAAGCCGAGCGCGCGCATGCGGCGCGGGTTGTCGCGGATCGCCATCAGCGCGCGGCCGAAGGTCGAGCGCGCGCAATAGACGACGGCGCTGTAGGCGAGCGCGGCGACGCCGAGCGTCAGATAGTAGAACGGCATCGGCTCGCGCCAGTCGACGCCGAACACCGTCGGCGGCGCGACGCCGCGAAACCCGGAATGCCGTTGAACAGCGAGTAGTTCTGCTGCGCGAAATAGAAGAACGCGGTCGCGACCGCCAGCGTGATCATGATCGTGTAGATGCCGGCGGTGCGCACCGCGAGCATGCCGATCAGCGCCGACGACGGCGCCGGCGATCAGGATCGCGACGGGCACGTACAGCCACCACGGCCAGCCGAGGCCGAGCACGCCGGTGCCGTTGGGGCCGAGGATCGCGACCGCTATAGCCGGCGACGCCCGCGACCGTCAGCTGCGCCAGCGACACCATGCCGCCGTAGCCGCCAGCACCATCAGCGAGAGCGCGATCATGCCGAGGATCAGCGTCTGCGCGCCGATCTGGAAGGCGAAGAAGGGCGAAGCGACGAGCGGGAAGACGATCAGCACGAGCGCCAGCCACGCCGTCGCGGGCGTGAATTCCGGCGAGACGATATCGCCGGGCGAGGCGACGCGCGGCGGGTCGGCCTGTCGCGTGCGCGCGTTGCCCATCATGCCCTGCGGCCGCAGCGCCAGCGCGACGACCATGATGACGAAGGTCAGCACGACGCCGTAGGTCGGGAAATAGACGAGGCCGATCTGCTCGGCGAGGCCGATCAGCAGCGCGCCGATGGCCGCGCCGGTGATCGAGCCCATGCCGCCGACGATCACGACGACCAGCGAGGCCAGCAGATAGCGGACGTCCTCGCCCGGCGCGATCGACAGCGCGGAGCCGCCGATCACGCCGGAGAAGCCGGCGAGCATGCCGCCGATGGCGAACACGCCGACGAACAGCAGCCGCACGTTGACGCCCGTCACCGACAGCATCGCGCGGTCGTCGACGCCGGCGCGGATCATCATGCCGACCTCGGCTCTTGTTGAGCGCCAGCCAGAGCCCGACTCCGATCACGACCGAGGCGGCGAGCACGACGAGCCGATAGAGCGGATAGCGCATCGTCACGATCTGCCCGTTCGACTTGATCGCGGTGATGATCGGGGTCGCGACGGCGCCGTCGAGCCAGGCGGGAATCGTGAACTGGTAGGTCTTGCCGCCCCAGACCGCGAGCATCAGGTCGGCCGCGACGATCGAGATGCCGATCGTCACCAGCGTCTGGCGCAGTTCGTCGCCCGCGAGCCGCTGGAAGATGAAGATCTGCAGCAGGGCGCCGACGACGCCGAGCACGAGCGTGCCCGCGAGGACGCCGAGGAACCAGTTGTCCGTCCACTGCGTGACGTCGTAGCCGACATAGGCGCCGAGCAGATAGAGCGAGCCATGCGCGAGATTGACGTTGCGCATCAGCCCGAACACCAGCGTGAAGCCGCTGGCGACGAGGAAATAGAGACCCGCCAGCGTCACGCCGTTGAGCACCGCGCTGACGAACGCCTTCTTGCTGTCCAGCAGCCAGTTCAGCCAAGCCGGCCAGATCGCCGAACACCATCCACAGAAAGATCGCGCCCGCAAAGCAGGGCGAGGCCGATCCATACCTGACGGGCCGTTACGCCTTCAGCGGGTCTGGTCGCGGCGAGGCTCACGCGGTCAACCGGCGGCGCTGTTCGTTCATCTTCGGCGCCTTGTGGAACTGGCCGTCCTTCATGATCGCGAGCAGCCGCGTCTTGTCCTGCAGGACGCGGATGTTGGCGATCGGGTCGCCGTCGACCAGCAGCATGTCGGCGAGATAGCCCGGCTTGATCTGGCCGAGCTCGTCGCCCGCGCATCATGATCTGGCCGCCGTATTTGGTGGCGGCGAGGATCGCCTCCATCGGCGAGAAGCCGAGCAGCTCGACGAAGGTCTCGAGGTCCTTGGCGTTGGTGCCCTGCGGCGTCCAGGCGAAGCCGTAGTCGCCGCCGATCAGCAGGCGGATGCCGCGCCGGTGCATCTTCTTGCAGGTCTCGACGGCGTGCTCGAGCTCGCGCTCATAGGCGATCGTGACCGGCGATCCCGGCTTGATGCCCCACTCGCCGGCATGGCGGGCGGTGTTGATCAGCCACGCGAGGCCCGGCGCGACGAAATGCTTGTCCTTGTTGGCCTCCAGCATGTCGAGCGCTTCCTCGTCGGCGAACGAGGCGTGATAGATGTTCTGGATGCCGTGGCGGACGCATTGCATGACGGAGCCGGAAGAGCGCGCGTGGGCGGCGAGCACCTGGCCGCGCGCCTTCGCCTCCCTCACCGCCATCGCGACCTCTTCCTCCGACATCGGCGTCTCCTCCGCCTTCATGCCGGTGAGCTCTTCGCCGGAGAGATTGAGCTTGATGGAATCGACGCCGTATTTGATCAGCGTGCGCACGGCGCGTCGCACCTCCTCCGGCCCCGAAACAACGATGCCGAGGTTCAGGCCCTCGTGCGGGATGTGCGACGGCGCGGAATCGCCGAGGCCGCCGACCGTGGTGATTTCCGGGCCCGCCGCGCGATAGCGCGGGCCGGGGATCATGCCCTTGTTGATGGCGTTGCGGACGACGACGTCGAGGCGCGGCTTGGCGGCCGCGGCGCCGCATCCCATCGTGAAGCCGGCGTCGAGCACGAGCTTCGCCATCTGCGCGGTGACGAGCGTATGCTCCTCGGGCGGCATCATCTGGATCGGGTCGATGCCCGGCGCGTTGTTCCAGGAAAGATGCAGATGCGCGTCGCACAGGCCGGGCATCAGCGTCGCGCCCATGCCGTCGATCACCGTTCTGGCCGCCATGCCGACGAGCCGCCGCTGAGACGGGACGAGCCCTTGGTGACCTGCTTGATGCGATTGCCCTGCACCGTGACTTCGCCGGTGTAGGGATATTCGCCCGTGCCATCGAGAATGCGGACGTTCGTGAAGACGACGCCGCCCGAGCCGTTGGTTCCGTTGTACTCGTCCGCCATGGCGTTCCTCCTCTTCCTCAGACCGCCCCTTGAAGGGGCTGGTCGCAGCCCTCGGGCCGTCAAGCCGTTTCGTGCGCCCTTACGTGTTCCGAAAGCAGCCGCGCGCAATCGCCGCGGGCGCTCGAACGGCGTCCAATGCCCGCAATGCTCCAGGATCTTCAGCTTAGACCCCTTGATCCTGTCGGCAAGCGCCTGCGCCGCGCTCGGCGGCGCGACAGCGTCTTCGTCGCCGGTGACGATCAAGGTCGGGCAGCGCAGAAAGCGGAGATCGGCCGCCGTTGCGTCGGCGAGCGCCTCGCAGGTCTGCGCAAATCCTTCCGGGTCCTGGCGCATGTGACTTTCCCGGACGAACGGCGCCAGCAGCGGGTTGGCGTTCCGCGAAGTCGACGATGTGCCGCCCACCGCGGCTGCATCCGCGATGCCGATCATACCATCCTGACGCGCGTCGCGTGCACGCTCCCGCAGCCGCTGCCGCGCCGCCTCGGCTGGGTCGACGATCGGCCCGAACAGCGCAGCGCTTTTGACACATTCGGGGCGGCGCGCCGCGACGTGCTGGCAAACCAGCGTTCCCATCGAATGGCCGACGAGATGAACGGGGCCGCCGCCGACCTTGTCGATGATCTCGATCGACCGTGTCTGCAAACAGCTCGATCGAGAGGGCGTCGAACGGGCGCGGCGAGCGGCCGGAGCCGGGCAGGTCGGGGCGGATGCAGCGAAAGCCGTCGAGGGCGCCGAGCAGCATCTGGAACGAGTTCGAAGTCGCCGCCGAGACCGTGGACGAACACGATCGGCGAGCCCGCGCCGTCGATCTCGATCTGGGTCCGCCCGACCGCGACGCCTGTCACGCGCGATACTCCCGGAAGTCGTTCTCCAGCACGCCGATGCCGGAGATTTCGATGCGCGCGACGTCGCCGGGGATCAGGTATTTGGGCGGCTTGAAGCCGATCCCGACGCCGGCCGGCGTGCCGGTGGCGATCACGTCGCCCGGCATCAGGGTCACGCCGGCCGAGATCGTCTCGATGATCGTCGGCACGTCGAAGATCAGGTCGCGCGTGTTGGCGTCCTGGCGCAGTTCGCCGTTGATCCAGCACTTGATCTTCGTATTGCCGAGATCGATCTCGTCTCGGGTGACCGCCCAGGGGCCCATCGGGCAGAACGTGTCCTGCGACTTGCCGATCAGCCATTGGCTGTAGCAGGCCCTGCAGATCGCGCGCCGTCACGTCGTTGATGATCGTGTAGCCCCAGACGTGATCGAGCGCGTTTGACGCGCGTGATGCCGCGCCCGCCCTTGCCGATGATGACGCCGAGTTCCGCTTCGTAGTCGATCGCCTGCGAGACTTCGCGGTCGATCGAGACCGGGTCGCGATGCGCGATCACGCATTTCAGGCACTTTGGAGAAGATGATCGGATGCTTCGGGACCGCGCCGGCGCCGGCGCTGGAATCGAAGCCGCTCGAGGCGAATTCCTTCGCGTGCTCGTGATAGTTCTTGCCGACGCAATAGATGTTGCGCCGCGGCCGTGGAATCGGCGCCTCGAGCAGGGCCTCCTTCAGCGGCATCGGCGAGAGCAGGCGCGGAAGGGCAGGGCGATCAATCAGCGCCAGCACGCCGGACTGCGCTTCCGACTCGGGGATATCGAATGCGCGAAACCGTCTGCCGCGCCTCGTCGACGAGGCCGACGCGGCGCTCGCCCGCCGACGCGGTAGGTCGCAATCTTCATCTCGGTCGTCCTCCCGCTATTTGAACCATTGAAGTGCGAGTCTGGTTCAAAATGCAAGAGGCAAATTTAAAATGGATCTTCTCACCGTCGTCCAGGCGCCTGAGCCGAATAGTCCCAAAATACCGTGCGCGCTAGCGCGCGTAACCGGAGTTCGTCCGCCACGGCTCGACAGACACGGCGGCCGCCATGGTAATTGGTCTAGAATTGGCTCACAACGGTCGCTATCGATGCCGAAATTGGTCGCCGCAGAAGTCGAACAATCGCTTCGCCATCGCATCGATTCCGGGGAATGGAGCGAAACGCGCAGGCTTCCCAACGAACGCGAACTCGCAGCCGAATACAATGTCGCGCGCAACACGGTGCGCAGCGCGATCGACAAGATCGCCGCTGACGGAGCCGTGAGCCGCGAAGTCGGGCGGGGCACGTTTCTGCGCGGCGGATGGCCGCCTCGATTTTATGAACGTCATTCAGAAGCTGACGGGCGTCAGTCCGATCGACATGATGGCGGTGCGACAAATATTTGAACCGCGCGCTGCAGCGCTCGCCGCGACCAACGCCAGCGCCAGCGACATTCGCGAAGTCGCGCTCGCCCATGCCGCCGCCGTTGAAGCTGTCGAAATGGAGACGTTCGAGCACTGGGACGCCGAGCTGCATCAACGCATTTTCATCGGATCGAAAAACGAACTGCTCAATCATCTGCACGAGGTGCTGCGGTTGATCCGCAATCAGGACCTATGGCGCGATATCAAACGGCGTTCTTTCAGTCCGCAGCGAAGGCAGGCCTATTGCGACGAGCACAAGGCCATCGTCGACGCCCTGTGCGGCGTGACGCCGACGCGGCGGCGAGCGCCATGCGCACGCACCTGGACACCGTCAGCCGCAATCTGTTTGCGACCAACGACGTGGCATAGGCTCGATCGCGGCAGAGGCCTGCGACCGCCATTTGCCGAGGGAAAATTATTGATTCATGTCGAAAGCGGAAAACTCAGACTTACACGCCGCGGCTTTCTCGCGAACGGGCTTTCGTTGGCGGCGCTCAGCGCTTCTTGGTTGAAGGCTCGCGCGAGTTCAGACCCCGTGGCGGCGCGAACCCTGACGATTCAGCAGGGTTGCGTGGATGCGGCAAGGAAGGGCGCGGCGTATGTTCCCGAAGCCGGAATTCTAACGGTCTACCCGCTACAACTCCCCGAAGGGGCGCGATTGGTGGGAAAGCAGGGTAAGACGATTTTGCGATCTGTGGGAGACATGCCCGTTCTGGTCGGCAAAAATCTGCGGTCGGCGCTGGTTGAAACAATCGTGTTCCACGGCAACAATGCGAGACCCGCCGATCCTCTGTCCGGGCTTCTTTATTTTGAGGATGTCGAGCAGTTCCAACTGCACGGATTGGAGATCGCCGGAGCCGGTGGCGTCGGTATATTCAATTCCGGCTCGGGAGGCGAGGTCTTTGGTTGCTCGCTGCACGATATCGGTGAAGCCGGCTATCATTCGCTTGACGGAAGAGGCGTAGAGTTCGGCCGGTCGGGGGACGGCAACCGCGTCCACAATTGCGGCAATGCGGGCGTGCGCATCTGGACTTCCGCCGCCTGGAAACTCGACGGATCACGAGTTCGCAACAACGAAATTTCCGCAATTCGCGCGGACGGCGGCGGCGACGGCCAAAACGGCAATGGCGTCAACATTTTTCGCGCCGCAGATGTAGTCGTCGAGAATAACACGATCGACAATTGCGCCTTCTCGGCCGTTCGCAACAATAGCGGGAAGGATTTCGTCGCGAGAGGCAATCGCTGCTCCAACTCAGGCGAGCGGGCGATGTATGCAGAATTTGACTTCAAGAACGCGACTTTCGAGAACAATACGATCACGTCCTCCGCGGCTGGCTTGAGCCTCACGAATTTTGATCGAAAGCGCAACGTCGGCTGTGGCGGACGCGCAGTCGGCAACCAGATCTCGCATCTGCTCGACAAAGCTCCCGACAGCGACTGGGCGGCCAATCCCGCCGCCAACGCCGCCAAAGTCGGCATCGAGGCCGAAGGCGACATACTTGTCGAAGGCAACACGATTGTTGGGCCGCTTCGCATTGGGATCGAGTGCGGGTTCGGAGCCGCCTTGCGAGCGGTGATCTGCCGAGACAACAGGATCTCAGGCGCGGACTACGGCATCGCCTTCACAGCGCTGGCGCCAGCGGGGCCTTCGACGAATATATCAAACAATCACATTGTCGACGCGGTCAAGGCGCGCATCGTTGCGACGCAATACGGAGAGGTGCTCGGGGGCGATTTGTTTGGGAGGGCGAGCAACATTCCCGCGGTGTATCTGGGCGTGAATTTTAGCGAGTGAGGCTCTGAAGCGCCTCACAGTCAGAGGCGTGCAGCATTCCGCAGTTTGCGGGAAGCGGCGAGAACCCTCATCCGACGCTTCGCGCCACCTTCTCCCGCAGGCGGGAGAAGGGCTTTGCCCCTCTCACGCGTGCGGGAGAGGGAGCGCGGTACCGCGAAAGCCCCGGGGCGCTGCCGGCCCGATTTCCGGACCAACTATCGAACGCGCGCCGTCAAAAAGCTTTACGACGTCGCAGCTGATTTCAGCTTCGACAACGCGCGAATCTTCACGCGCACGCTGGCCGGCTTCGCCGCCGCCTTGATCATTTCGCCATTGGCGGGATTACGAACCAAGGTTCCGGCTTTGCGCGCGGGCACCTTTCGGAGCGAAACCTTGATAAGCCCAGGCAACGTGAACTCACCGGCGCCACGCGGATGCACCGAACCCAGAAACAGGCTTTCGATAGTAGCGTAGACCGCTACTGCAGTTTTGCGCGGCAGTTCGTTCTGCTCGGCAATGTGATTAATAAGCGCTGACTTCGTCATGGTCTCCTTGACTGGACGAATCAAAGTGGGCGCAGAAACTTTCGTCTTTTTAGCAGCGACCGCTTTGGTCGCTTTGGTTGCCGCTTTAGCCATATCTAGCCCTCCGCTGGGCGATTCGACGCCCTCCAAAATCACAGCCACGCTGTAAGTAGTCTCGTATCGATTTGCAATCGATCCGTCGCTGAAGGCCGCCAATGAAAATGGTAGGCGCCCGATTTTGCGCTCGCTGCTAGTTCAGCGGGTGCAGCAAGGTCGCCAAAGCGTTCCAACGGCGCTGCGACAACAGGTGGGCGTAGACAAGCCCCAGCCAGTTCTTGCGGCGCCAGTCGAGGATCACGCTGTCGGGGAGCGCCGCCAGCCGTTCCTCGTCGACGACCGTGAAGCCTGACAGGGTTTGCGTCACGTCGCCTGTCGCGTGAATGTCGGCGCGGCGCGGCACGAGCAGGTCATGCTCCTTCAATGCGGCGGAGAACTCGCGGGCGATCTTGTCCTGCGCCTGGAAGGCCGAGCAGAATTCGAGCGCTCGCTTGGTGATGGCTGCCGGTTCCGACCCCTGAAACAGCGGCTCGCCTTCTTCTCGCGAAAACGACTCGGCGCCTTCGTCGACGCCGAGAATGAAGTTGCTTTCGCCGGCGGCGATGAAAACGAACGGATATCGGCGCACGTAGGCGGGGATGTAGAAACCCGGGCGCCACCTGTTTTCGCTGTCGACGAACAGGTTGCGGTTCTGCTCGAGCCCGAGCACGACGATCGCCGTCACCGGCTCGACCGCGGTAAACACGATGGGAAAGTAGGCCTGCGCCTCGTAGAATTCCTCGGCGCCAATGGGCACGGAGTTCGTTTGCGTCGC
Organism: uncultured Pseudomonadota bacterium; assembly: GCA_963771455.1. Taxonomy (GTDB): domain Bacteria; phylum Pseudomonadota; class Alphaproteobacteria; order Rhizobiales; family Beijerinckiaceae; genus Roseiarcus. The sequence continues at coordinate 99,709 of CAVYTP010000022.1, read as the reverse complement.
GAATCCGAAATCGAAAATCGGTTTGACCCCGCATCCGGCGTGCGCCGCGGCCTGCAGCACGCGCGGATTTCGGTAGAACAGCGGAAGCGGCGCAGCGTCGTTAGGCATCAAGATGCTCCCGGCTTGGACATTGGCGTTCGTGAATCTGTCGCGTTTTATTCGATCAGGATTCGTTGAAGGGAAATACAACCTCGCATCCGCGCCCGCCAGGCGACGCGCCATCAGGGTTTGGCAAGGCGAGGCGCGCGCCGATGGCGCCGCTAGCAGTGTCTAAGACCGGATCGATAAGAGTGACCTCCGCATCCAAGCGCCCTGGTATCGGCGCCTTCGGCTCGACGCTGGCGACGATGTCGCGACCGATGAGCAAATAAATCCCGACCGGCATGAAGTCCTTGACGTGAATGGGGCCGCTCTGGGTCAGCGCGGCGCGGGCGGTCGGGCTGGGCGTTCGATAGCTATTGTCAACCAGGTTTCCTGCCGCAGCGCTACGGGGCGGTATCCACGCCGCCTGCGACCGCGGCGGCAGAAGCGTTTGGGCCGGCGCCGATCAAAGGTTGTAAGAAGGTATCGCAGCTGCAGATTGAACACCTTTAGACCGTGAGGTTTTCCGAGAGTTATACCTGGGATTACTGACACATAAAACTATAATTGCCCTCTCCGATCCCACCACTACTGTCTAGAATGAGGGAAAAACTCGTGGCCTGCCACACCGACCGGTTGAGTCCCGGTACACAACGTGCTAGTTCAAATTTATTGTTTTTTTAGTGGCTTTTGTGAGACCTCATGCCGGCTTGGAACCGCAGTCTCTTAGCGCCGCTTTTCGTTGCCATAATTTGCATGTTGCCGTCCGTTGGGTTCGCCCAACAAAACATCGGGTCGGCGGCCTCGACGCATAACGTCGTCACGCGCAACTTGGCGGGCGACAGCGGAAAGCTGGCGGTCGGGGATTCTGTATTTCTCGATGAAGGCGTGCGGACAGGCGCGGAATCAACCGCCAAGCTCGTCTTCATCGATTCCACGGCGTTGGCCGTCGGCCCAATTTCGAATGTCGTGCTCGACAAGTTCGTCTACGATCCTTCGCCGGCTTCACAGTCGGTCGTCATCAAGCTGGGCGTGGGCGTATTTCGATTCACCACTGGGGTCCTGGACAAGAGCGCCTATTCGATCACGACGCCGACGGCCACGGTTGGCGTGCGCGGCACCGTGCTCGACATCAAGGTGGAGAACAGCCGAAGCCGCGTCACCTTGGTCGAAGGCAAAGCTTTGGTCTGCCCGCGGCGTCCGGATGAGACCTTCAAGCAGCAGGTGGCCAACTGCGCCAAGGGCGCGCCCGCCGGGGCGCCCAAATGCGACTGCGTCGAATTGGAGAATCCGGGCCAGACCGCAACGTCAGTGAAAGCGAAGGGAGGGTCAATCGCCACGCAGACAGGGGCGCCCGTTCAATTCGCCTCGCTGTGCGGGGCAGACCCCAGCCTTTGCTCGGGCGCCCAGCTGGCGAGCAACGCTCCCTTTTCGAGCCCCGCTTCGTCGTCAAATTCGCCAGGCTGGGGCGGCGGCGTGCTGTGCGGGAGATGACCGGTGAACCTTAAGGGCTCCCTGACAAGCATCCTCCTGGGTTCGACGGCGCTTGCGGGTTTGGCAGCAATAGGGCCCGCGCAGGCGTCCTGCACGAGCAATGTAGCGGGGGCTCATGTATTTGCGCTCACGGACGACGTTTGTTCCGCAGCGCCAGGATCGTACAACCCCATCGCTACGGGCACGACCATCCTGCCGATCAATGACCCCGGCTTCGGCTTTGTCGGCCTCAGCAACGGCGTCGTCAACGCCACCGGCGCGGTGACGATCACCACGCCGAACAATACGGGCGCTTATGCGATCTACAGCAGCGGCGCCGGCTCCTCGATTTCGACGAGTTTCGGCGAAACGATCTCGACTTCGGGCGTCAATGCTTACGGGGTGGCTGCGGATTCTGGCGGCGCCGTCGTTCTTGGCGCGGGCGCGATCAATACGTCAGGTGTAGGCGCCTACGGCATCTATGCGACGGGCGTCAATTCGTCGGTCACGGCGGGCAACGTGAACGTTTCGACCTCTGTTGCCGGCTACTCGGCTGCCGGACTCATGGCGGATCAGTCCGGCTCCATTGCCCTCACCGGTGGATCTGTCTCATCCAACGACGTCGGCGCCGTGGCTCAGCGAGGCGGCTCCCTTAACATCTCAGGAACGACTTTCAATTCCACCGCGGACGGGTCCAGCAGTGTTGCCGTGCGCGGCGCCGGCTCTACATTTACAGGGTCCGGCCTCACGATCACCTCGACTGGAAATCTCGACTCAAACACGGGTACGATCTCTGGCGGCGTCAGCAATTATTCCTACGGAGTAATTCTTGGCGGCGGAACCCTATCTCTGTCTGCTTCATCGATTACGACAACAGGCGCTCAAGCATTCGGCGCAGTTTCCGGGGACGGCGGCGTCACCACGCTGACTAACGACACTATCGATGTGAAAGGAGCGAGTTCTTTTACGGGGGCCGTGGGTAGTGAGCTTGGCGGTTCCACGACCATCGACGGCGGCTCCGTTACGACAGAAGGGGCGAATTCGAGAGGCGTCTATGCCGCTGGCGCCGGCTCGGTCGTCACAACCATGAATGGCGTGACCATAACGACCTTGCAGTCAAATTCTCCTGGCGCTGAAGCTGATTCCGGGGGCGTGCTCAATTTGGGGGCGGGAACAATAACTACCAGCGGTTCAGGCTCGTTCGGCGTTTACGCGACGGGCGCGGGATCTCAGATCAACGCGACAAATACAACTGTTTCTACCGCCGGGAGCGGACTTGCCAACGCGAACGCCATCCTGGCCAGCAAAGGGGGCTCGATTCAATTCACGGGCGGTTCGGCATCGACGACAGGCACAGACGCGTATGTCGTGGGATCAACGGGCGGCGGTTCCATCACTCTAACAGGGTCGACAATCACCGCCACCGGCGACGGGTCGGGCGGCCTAGCCGTCAATGGATCGGGATCAACTCTAAACGCGACGGGTCTCACCATTCAGATCAAAGGAAATTACGACGTTGCGAATAGGTTCGGGCCGGCCGGTTACACAAACCAGTCATTCCTGCCTAACGACCCCGGGGGCGGCGTCCTCAATCTGAGCAATTCGACCATCAATACCACCGGAACGAATTCGGTTGGCGGCTACACCGCGAATGGCGGCGTGACGACCCTGCAGAACGATACGATCACTACGTCGGGCCTGAATAGCGCAGGCGTCTTCAGCGACGCAGCCTCAACGACGAATTTGACCGGGGGCTCTGTCGCGACGACCGGCCTCGAAGCGCCAGGCATTGATGTCGAGGGCGCCGGCCAGGCCACGGTCTCGGGCACAAACGTGACTACGACCGGCGACGGCTCGAAGGGATTGCAGCTGCTGGGAGCCGGATCCATCCTGAATGCCTCCAACCTCAGCGTTACGACCACTGGCACGATCAATTCGGCCAACGGCCACCACGCCTACGCCATCTATAACGGCAATAGCACCTCGGGGACGATATATCCTGACGGCGGAACGCTGACGCTCAACAACGTCGTCGCTTTGACGCATGGCGACTACGCGGATGGCGTTCAAACCGGCAACAGCGGAACGACAACGATTATAGGCGGCTCGGTCAACACCACGGGCAATGCGTCATATGCCATCGGCGCGACCAGTGGCGGCCTGATCCAGATCAGCGGTACGACTGTCGGAACGACCGGCAACGGATCCGGCGGATTGGCGGTCAATGGCGCCGGTACCGAGATCGACGCGACGAATGCTGTGATCGTGACGCAAGGCGGGTACGACTCGGCCTCCGGGCAGCATACCTACGGCGCCTACAACGGGCCGGCCGGCTCTTACGTGGCGGGCGGAATCCTCAAACTCATCGATACGTCCATTGTGACCAACGGGTTCGATTTAACCGGCGTCGCAACCAACGCCGGCGGTTCGACACTCGTGTCGGGCGGTACGGTGACCACTACCGGCGCAGCGGCCTACGCAATCTCCTCAACGGGCGGCGGCTTGAGCCAGATCAACGGAACCACCATCGGCACAACCGGCAACGGCGCCGGTGGCTTGGCAGTCAACGGCTCCGGCTCGGAGATCGATGCAACGGGCGTCCATATAACGACACTCGGCGCGGCCGATTTCGACCACCGGCCAGCATGCCTACGGCGCCTACAACGGCCCGGATGGTAGTTATCTCACTGGCGGCGTCCTAAAACTTACCGACGCGACGATCGCCACCAGCGGAACGCAAATGCACGGCGTCGTCACCCGAGCCGGCGGGTCGACCACAATTTTGGGCGGTTCGATCGGCACGAGCGGCGCCCTTGCGTTCGGCGTTCTCGCGAGCGTCGGCGCCACGACGATCGGCCCGAGTGCCCTCGGCGCGACAACCATCGCGACGACGGGCGGCAGCGCCAATGCGATCGACGTTGCCCAGGGCGGCTCTGCCCAAGTTACAGGGGCCCAGATCACGACCACCGGCGCCGGGGCACAAGGCCTCGTCGTGACGGGAGCCGCGTCAAACCTGACCGCGACGCGGGTCGCTGTAAAAACAATCGGCGGCATCGATACAGGAACGGGGTATTACGCCAATGGGGCCTACAACGGCCCCGGAGGGTCCGACGCGAGCGGAGGCAACTTCACTCTCGTCAACTCGACGATTGTCACCGGCGGCCCCAACGTCACCGGTGTATTTACCGGCGCGGGCGGCGCGACGACGGTCACCGGCGGCTCGGTTACCACCACCGGCCCGTCTTCCTACGCCTTTCGCGCCGACGCCGGAGCGGTCGTCAGCCTGACCGGAACCACGATCGCCGCGTCGGGCGACGGGTCCGGCGGAATTGGCGTCAATGGCAGTTCGAAGGTGAGCGCCTCGGGCGCTTCGATCTCAACCTCGGGCCTCGCTGCCTATGGCGTGCTCGTCAACACGGGCGCCAGCGTCAATCTGGCTGGCGGCAGCGTCGCGACATCAGGCGACGGCTCACACGCCCTCTTCGTTTCTGGCGCCGCCGCTCAGGCGACTCTCACCGGCGCCAATGCTTTTGCGACCCAGGGCGTCGGCGCCGCCGGGCTTTACGCAACCGGTGGCGGCGTCATCAAAGGCTACGGTTCCTTGAATGTCACGACCTCCAGCGCGACGGCTTACGGCGCGTGGGCTGAGGGCGCAGGATCGCAAATTACGCTGAACGGAACGAACACGTTCACGATGAAGGGCGGAGCGTACGCGCTTTATGCGACCGGAGGCGGCGTGATTGACGTCGGAGGCCCCCTCACCATCAACAATGCGGGGAGTGGCGGCGGCATATTGGCGACGGGCGTCGGCTCGCTGATCAACGTGTCGGCGCCGTTGTCCCTGGCGATCGTCGCTCCCAATGGGATCGGCCTTTCCATCGTCGGCGGAGGCCTGGTTACGGGGAGCGGCGCGACAAACATCACGGCCGATGCGCCGGGCGCGGTCGGAGTCAAGTATTTCGGGATCGACTTACAATCCGACTGGCCAGCTGACGATCTCCGCAACCTCTTCGACGGCCACAGGTCTGGCGTTCGTGGGGGACGGCGCCTCGATCGACGCTGAAGCCGGCGGCTCGATCTCCGCGATTGGCACGGCGATCTCGTTTACCTCAGGCGCCAATCAGGTCGCCACTTTCGACAATTTCACCATAACAAATTCAATCGGCGATCTCGTCTTCGTAGATCCGTCAAATGTCACGATGAACTATACGAATTCGACGCTTGACGCCGGTTCAGGCAATCTCTTCAACACAGTCGGCGGAAGCACTCTGACCGTCAATGCGAGCTCGACGTCGCTCACTGGCGCCATTCAGACAGACGCGACTTCAACGAGTACGCTCGCCATGTCCAATGGTTCGACTTGGACGATGACCGGCTCTTCGACGCTGACCAGACCTTTCCGTCACCAACAGTTCGGTGCTGTTTAGCCCGCCGGCCAACGGCGCGTTCAAGACGCTGACGGTGGGGAACTACGTCGGCAGCGGCGCGGGGCTGACGCTCAACGCGGCGCTGGGCGGCAACAACTCGCCGGCCGACCAACTGATCATCAATGGCGGCACAGCGACGGGCGCGACAATGTTGACGATCCGAAACGTCGGCGGCGCGGGCGCGCAGACAACCGGCGCCGGAATTCCTGTCATCGTCGCCAAGAACGGCGGATCCATCGCGCCGAACGCTTTCGCGCTCGGCGGCCCGGTTTTTGCCGGTGGGTATACTTACAATCTCGACGCCCCGAGCGCGAATGAAATTTCGCTTGTGTCACTACCAGGGACAACGCCTGCCCAGGCGACAAGCTCGGTTGAGACTCTGCAGCAGAGCAAGCAAGCCTCGATGATCACGGGCCGCGTGCTGGGTTCGGTCCTCCTGGGCGCCAACGAACAAGTGAGTTGCTCGAGTTGCGGTTCTGGTTTCGCTTCGGTCGGATCGTTCGCGCTCGGCGCGCATGGGCGATGGGGGATCACGGACAAGCTGACCTTGCTCGGCGGCTTTTCGTTCGGCGAATACCAGAATCAGGGTGTGTCGGTTGGGTTCTCACCAACCGTCGCCGCATCGTTGCTTTATGACTTCACCGATCTGGGTCGCAGCCGACCCTTTATCGAAGCGGGCGGAGGTTTGACGCCCTATCAGCCGACCAATTATTCGCGCGCTTATGCCAACGGCAATGGGACCGCGACCGGCGACAGCTTTACGATCAACCATAACGCAACGCTATTTGCCAGGGTTGGATACGTTGCGCGTCTGACGCCGATCGATGAGGCGGCGATCTTGGCCGATGTCTCGGAAAGCTGGCAGGCGACCAACGGATATTCGGAATTGTATGGCCCGAACAATCCGTTTCCGGCGTCACAAGGCGCCGGGGTGGACGATTTGTCGGTCGCCCGCGTCGGGGGCCAATACACCCACCTGCTGCTCTCCAATATCGAACTGAACGGCAATCTCGCGCTCGCCCATAGTTTTGCAGGCACCGCGGGCCCTGTCACGACCATCACGGGATTCGGGCCGATCACCGCCTCCGTCCCCGGACCTGGCACATGGTTGGAATACGGCGGTCGCGTCGGATATCGCCTGTCTGATCGCATGGCCATCGACGCGTTCGTACTGGGGACGACCGGAGAAATCGCTGGCCATACGATCCACGGCGGCCTCGGCCTCAGGTATGCCTTCTAGAGCATTCCCCGGCTAACCTGAACCGTATCCGTCGTGTCTGAGATAGTTTGAGCATTCCTCTGGGGTAAACTCGTCAAGGACGGCGCCTATCCGATCCCAAAGAGCGCCGATAGCGCGCTCTTTGAACTTGCGCAAAAGGCCTTGAGTTTGGCGAACATCATTTCGATGGGATTGAGATCGGGCGAATACGGCGGGAGATAAAGGAGTTTGGCGCCTGTCGCCTCGATGAGCGCGCGTACGCCCGCGACCTTGTGGGCTGGCAGAGTTGTCCATGATGACGGTGTCGCCAGGCGAGAGGGTTGGAGCCAGACCTTGCTCGAGCCAGGCCTGGAAGGCCGCTCCGTTCATCGGACGGTCGAGGACGAGCGGCGCAACGATCTCGTCATTGCGCAGTCCGGCGACGAAAGTCGTTGTTTTCCAATGGCCATGCGGCACATAGTCGATCAGCCGCGCGCCTTTCTTGCAGCGTCCCCGCAACCGCGTCATCTGCGTGTTGGTGCTCGTCTCATCGACGAAAACCAGCTTTTCCGGGTCAAGCGCGGGCTGCGCCTTTCGCCATTCCTCACGCGCCGCGGCGACGTCGGCCCGCAGTTGCTCGCTGGCGTGCAGCGTTTTTTTTATAGGTTACGCCTCGACGCTTGAAAAACCGCGCGATGGAGCTGTCCGTGATCGACACCCCCCGTTCCTCCCCATATCGCAGCGACGATCTCGGCGAGGGTCGCGTCGCTTGCGACGCTCGACAAATGCCAGCAACCAATCCGCGTGCGCCTCCAGCGGCGAGTAGACCAGCTTTCTTCCCGGCTTCTCGGCCAGGCTTCCCGTCTCCTCAAGCCGCTTGCACCACTTGATCGCCGACGATTCCGCGATCCGCAAATGCCGGCCCGCCGCGCTCTTCGACATCCCCTCGGCCACCAACGCGACTACACGCTCACGCAGATCAAGCGAATAGCCCCGCGACATCTCCACCTCCGAATCAGGGGAGCCTCAAAATCCCTCCGCGAACGGGAAAATGGAATCCGTAAAATCGATTCAGATCAGTCGGGGAACGCTCTAATTGGCGTCACCGGAACGGAAAGGCCACTGCCTGATGCCCTCGTCCTGAGCCTGTCGAAGGACGCTTCAGTTTTCACGGGTAGCGCCGCTGACTTCAAGGCACCCGCGCCAACAACCAAACATCCTTCGACAGGCTCAGGATGAGGGCGGCGGCTATTTCAGATATCGCCACGAGCCCTGCGACTCCAGCCGCGATCCTCTACTTCTCAGTCAGCGCAATCATCGGCCGCCATGTTTCCGCCAGATCGCTCGCGGCGAGCTTCGCGAGCCGTCCGGCGTAGAAGGCGTAAAGCCCCTTGACCTCGGGAGGGGCCAGATCCGCCGCTTCGGTCGCAAGGCGTTGAGCGACGCCGAAATCACGACGACGGTAGGCCGCCAGCATCGCTTCGTGCTGTTGGGAAAGCGCGCGAAAGCCGATGCTTGCGGCGTAGTTGACGTCTCCTGCCAGTGCGTAGGTCGCCGTCGTCCGCGTGCGGCCCTTGAGCAGCACCTGATCTATCTCGAGCCAAGCGAAATCGGCGGCCTCGTCTCTGGTCGATGCGCTCGCCACGATGTCGACGTCAAACAACTTGGAAGAGCCCTCCAGGCGCGACGCGATGTTCACTTCGTCGCCCATCGCAGAATAGTCGAAGCGTTGGTCCGAGCCCATGTTGCCTACGCTGCAGATGCCGGTGTTGAGGCCGATGCCGAACCGCACCGGTCCGAATGAACTTTCGCCGTCTGCGGCGCGCGTGGCCCATCTTCGGTTCAGGTCGATCAAGGCCTGGCGCATGCGCAGCGCGGCTCGCACCGCATGCACAGCATGTTCAGGATCATCGAGCGGGGCGTTCCAGAACGCCATGACCGCGTCGCCCATATATTTGTCGACGGTGCCAGTCTCGTCGAGAATAACTGTGGTCATCGGCGTGAGATATTCATTGAGGAATTGGGTAAGCTGCGTCGCGGAGAACCCCTCCGAGATCGTCGTGAACGACCGGATGTCGCAAAACATCACGGTCAGCGGCCGCTGCAGTCCGCCAAGCCTCAGTTGCTCGGGATTTTCCGCGAGTTGAGCCACCACGGCCGGCGACACATAGCGTCCGAAGGCCGAACGGATTTCGGTGACCTGCTTCAACTTCTGGCTGTAGAGCGTGAGAATGCCGACCAGAAACACGACCGCCGAGGACACGCTGGGAACCACGGGATCGAGCAATAGCCCGTGTTGAGTGAAAGCGATCCAACTGGCGCCGCACAGGAAAGCAGCCGCCACGGCGACCAGCAGCGCGCTCCACAATGCGGGAATGGCAGGCATTGCGAATACTAGCACCAATGACAGCGTCGCGGCAGCCAGCAATTCGGCGCCCGGCGCCCAGTCCGGGCGGCGTAGCGTCACTCCGGACAGGATCTGCTCGAGCACCTGCGCCACCGCCTCGACGCCGGGCGTCGAAGGATTGAGCGGGGTCGCGACGACGTCGCCTAGCAAAGAGGCGCTGGCTCCAATCACGGCGATCTTGCCCTCGAGATCGCCGAGATCGGCTCCCGTTTCAAACAACTCCCACGCGGGAATGGATCGACGGGCGTCGGCGGGCGCAAAGTAGGCGCGAATATCGCCGGAGGGTTGAGTTGCAATGACAACATCGCCATCTCGAATGGAGGCAATGCCAGCTTCGGTCCTGCCGTCGCCGTCGTCGCACTTGATGAGATAGGTTGAGGCGCCTTGGGCGACACGCAGCGATTCCAGGATGAAGCTAGGCTGCAACTGGCTCGCTACGGAAGCGAGCAGCGGCATTCGGCGGACGACGCGGTCGGAGTTTGGCGTCCAGTTCATGAAGCCAATGCCGGTCGCGCTGTCGGCCAGCGTCGCCACCGGCGACAGCATGCCAGCAAAAGGGGGAACCCGGTCGGCGGGGTTGAAGCACTTGGCCGCAAAGCCACCCTTCACGTCCGATACGCTTCCCATCACTCTGGGCGTGAGAATGCTTCCGAGCACCACCTTGTTGTTGAAGATCGATTTCGCAAACACGGCGTCGCCGTCGTCGGGACGCACGGAGGCTGTTGTGTAAACCGCCTCTCCTTTGACCACGCCGTCGGGAACGGCCGCCGCGCCAGGGGAGGCCCGTTCCTTCTCTGAGAAAAGAACATTCAGGCTGACGGCGGCGACATGGGCCCGGTGCAGGCTGTCAACCAGTTCCGCCATCTTTTCGCGTGGCCAAGGCCATTGGCCGATACGCCGGATGGACTTGTCATCGATATCGACGATCCGGATCGGCTGGTCGAAAGTGTAGGGACGAGGTCGCCAGCGCTGAAACTGATCAAATACCAAATTCTTGAGATTGCTTTGAAACCGCGTCGCTGCCGCATTTGCGAGCAGCATCAGGGCGAAGGCTGTGACGACAATGGGCAGATAAGCGCCCAATCTCTTCCTTTTTCGCATCAAGACCGCCTTGAAGGGGATACGGTCGGCAAATGGGAATCCGGCCAACGGGACGCAGAAATCGACGCAGTGCTTCAGGTCGAGAGGGGCCCCTGACCGTGGGCGCCGCCAGATCTATAACACGTCGAGCGCGGTGTCACGTTGCGACGGGGACACCACGCTGTTCTGAAAGCGAAGGAAATTCTCACTTCGTCGTGACGCCCCGCGTCACGCTGCTCCGCTCAGCGAGGAACGTCATGCGGCGTTCCCACCGTCGGAACGAGATGGAGGATACGGGTAGAGAACCCTGCAAAAAGGTCCACAGCGCTGAAGGTGACGACCGACGCGTGGACGAGTTCCCTGCCAAATATCGCCAGGATCTTCTGGCGTTCCGCGTCGTCGAGCCCGTCGAAGGCCTGGTCGATGCAGATCCAGCGCGGCTTGTGCAGCAGGAGCCTTGCGAACGCCAGACGCTGGGCTTCGTCGCTCGTCAACTCGCTGTCCCAATTCGCGGACCGATCGAGCTCGGAGGACAGGCGCGCCAGATCGACGCTCGCAACAGGCGGCGGCCAATTCGTCGTCACGGAACGCGTGCGCCGCAGACGGGTAAGTCAACGTGTCCCTGAGCGGGCCGGGCGGCATGTAAGGACGCTGCGGCAGGAACGCTACGTACTCTGAAGCAGGCAAATTGATCCGCCCGCTACCGGACGACCACAGACCCGCAACGGCGCGAAACAATATCGTCAGTCCCGCCCTCGAAACGCTCGTGACCTGGACGCGTTCGCCCGGCGCAATTTCCACATGCGCCTCGGCCAGCGCTCCCGACCCCGCAGGCGAGGTGATGCTCAGGTCGTCGAAAGTGATCTTTGCACTGTTGGTGGCGACGCGCTCGATCTGGTCGGTTCCGGGCGCGCGCTCGCTCATGCCGACCAGCGCCAACCGGAATGACGCCACCCTACGAAGAGTCGCAAGCCAATCGGCGATCGTGTTGAAATTGTCGACAAACCAGCGCAACGATTGCTGCACCTGGGTGAATGCGCCCGCCGCGACCATCAAGCCGCCAAACGTCAGGTCTCCACCGAAATATCCGGGCGAAGCGGCCAGGATCGGCGCCACGATCGCCAGCCAACCGTATCCCGAGGTGACCCAGGTCAGTCGCGTCAACCTCATCACCAGCCGGCGCATCACGTCCAAAAGGTTGTCGACGTCCGCCTCCAGATGCGCCTTCTCGTCGGCTTCGCCGCCATGAAGGGCAATGCTGTCGGAATGTTCGTTGACGCGCACCAAGGCGAACCGAAGATCTGCCTCGCGCGCGTATCGTTCTGCGTTGAGAGGAATCAGCGCGCGCCCGACGAACCAGCTCAAGCCTGAACCGATGGTCGAATAGAGCAGGGCGCACCAGACCATGTAGCCTGGAATTGAGAACGCAGCGCCGCCAAACGTAAACTTGACATTGTCGGACAGCATCCAGAGCACGCCGATGAAGCTGACGAGCAGCAGCGAAGCTTGAAGAAGCCCGATGCCCAGATCGGTTGACAGTTCCGTCAGATGCTGTGCGTCCTGATCGATGCGCTGATCGGGATTGACGCCAATCTCGCCCTCTCCGGCGAGACGAAAAGCGCGGCCGGGCTCAAGCCAAAGGTTCAGCAGGTCGCCCAACAGCCCCTGTCGCAACTTCAGCTTTATCATCTGGTTGAGCCATGTCTGGGCGACATTGAGGGCCAGAAGTCCCGACGCGATCCCCAGAAACACGAAAAGCTGTCGGAGAAACTCGGCAAGATCCTTTCTCGCCAAAGCGTCATAGAAAGGCTTGTTCCAGGCGTTCAACCTTATCTGGCCAAAGGCGGTGGCGCCGACAACGACAAAGGTCGCGCCGCCGAGCAACAACAGGACCACGATCTGCGGAGAGCCGAGAAAGGCGCGCCCCATCATCGCAAGCAGCGGCCGCAGCCCTACCGCGATGGCGCTTGTGTCTCCACCGGGTGCGCGCCCATTTCCCGGTTGTTTCGCCATCAGGTTGGGTCCGTTTCCTCTTCTCGGCGGCGCCCGGAACGGCGCCTTTCCGGCAACCTCGCCAAACAGCGAACAGGAGGGCTGACTATGACAGGTACGTCTCGGCCAATTGGCTGCGCAACTTGCCTTTCTGGATCTTGCCGGTCGCCGTCTTCGGCATGGCCTCCGTGAACAGGATCCGCTTCGGACATTTGAACGGGCTGAGATGTTGTCGGACCTTGTCGAGCAACTCTGTTTCGTCGAGGCGGTGGCCCGGCTTCACGACAACCACTGCGGTGACCGCTTCTCCCCACTTGTCGTGGGGTAGTCCGACGACCGCGGTTTCCTGAACGGCGGAATCCGCGGCATAGAGCGCCTTCTCGACCTCTATCGAGGCGACGTTTTCGCCGCCGGTCTTGATGACGTCCTTGAACCGATCCTCGAACCAGAGAACGCCGTCGGCGTCGAAATGGCCGCAATCTCCGGAGTGAAACCAGCCGTGCAGAAAGGCGGCGTCCGTGGCGGCGGCGTCGCGCAGATATTCCGTCATCACCTGGGGACCGCGATAGACGATCTCGCCGGATTGCCCTTGAGGCAGGAGCGTCCCGGCCGCGTCCATGATAGCCACCTCGGCGTTGGGCGCGGGCGTGCCGACTGCGCCAGCGTGGCTCAACTGATGTTCGGGGCGGAAATAGACCGCGAGCGGATTCATCTCCGTCTGACCAAACATCAGGGAGAACTCGCAGCCGAACCGTTCCATGGCGGCCTTCAGCTCGTGGGTCGGCATCGGCGCCATCGCATAGACCGCGAGCCTCAGGCTCGAGACGTCGCGGGACCGCACGTCCATCTGCTCGAGCATCGCCCGATACATCATCGGCAGCGCGAAGGTGAGCGTCAGATGTTCGGTCTCGACCAGGTTCAGAAGGCGCGCCGCGTCGAACCCTTTTTCGATGAAGATCGCGGCGCCGACGGCGATCGCGGGCGTCACGAAGGCGTTCAGTTGCGCGGTATGAAATAGCGGCATCAGCGCCGTAATGCGGTCCTTCGCGCTCAACTGCGCGTCGAGCGCGACGCCCAGCGATTCGAGATAGACCGCGAGATGGCTGCTGACGACGCCCTTGGGCGCCGAGGTCGTGCCGCTGGTGTAGAGATAGGAGAGCGGGTCGCGATCCTCGACGAGCGCGACAGGCTCATCCGCCGAGCGGCCTTCGATGAGGCTCGCGAAACCATGCGTTCGTCGCCCGTCGATTTCCGCCGCGGCGCCGCCGATTACGATGATGTCCTTGAGCGCTGGCGCGTCGTCGAGCCCCGTGCGGAGCTGCTCGATCAGTTCGCTCTCGACCACAGCGGCTTTGACCCCGGCATGCGAAAGCACGTAGCCGAGCTCCTTGTGGCGCCAGAACAGGTTGATCGGCACGCAGATGATCCCAAGCTTCGCGCACGCATAATAGACGGCGAGGAACTCGATATTGTTTGTCGACATTAGCGCCACTGCATCGCCGCGGCGATAGCCCAGAGAGGCGAGGGCTTCGGCCGTCCGGTTGGCGAGCGAATTAAAATCCCGATAGTTTAGCCGGCGCTCGCGGTCGACTAAGGCGAGCCGGTCCGGATAGCGCGCCGCGCTGCGCACCAGCATGTCGCCGACATTGACCCTTCCAATCAGATTGCGACCGATCGTCTGATCCATTTCGTTGCCTCCCGTTTCGGCGATGCCTGCGGCTCGCCGTTGCGCCTCTCAGCGACTATGTCCGTCGCCGGAAAAATCCATGGCGCTCATTTGCTGCCATGCTAGGGCGCCATCTATAAGACAATCAAGTCTCCTGACGGAAAGCAGCCGGAAATGAGAGACCTTTTCCAATGCGTCGCGCCTACGACGGCGCATCAGAACCTGAAAACGCCATAGCCGGGATCGCCGAGCGGAGCGTTCAGCGAGGCCGAGATCGCGATGCCGAGCGCGTTGCGAGTATCGACGGGATCGATGATGCCGTCGTCCCAGAGCTCCGATGTCGAGTAGTAGGCGGAGAGCTGCTCCTGATAGGCGCTGCGAGTCTGCTCCCAGACGCGGTCGATCTCGGCCTGGTCGATCGTCTCGCCATTGCGCCGCATCTGGTTGAGCTTGACCTCGGCCAGCGTGTTGGCGGCCTGGTCGCCCCCCATCACGCCGATCTGGTGGTTCGGCCACGCGAACAGCAGCCGCGCGTCGAACGCGCGTCCGCACATCCCGTAGTTCCCCGCGCCGAACGAACCGTTGCACATGATTGTAAACTTCGGCACGCGCGAGCAGGCCTGCGCCATGATCATCTTGGCGCCGTCCTTGGTGATGCCGCGACGCTCGTATTCGCGGCCCACCATGTAGCCGGTGATGTTCTGCAGAAAGACCAGCGGCGTGTTGTTCTGGTTGCAGAGCTCGATGAAGTGTCCGCCCTTCAGCGAGGAATTGTTGAACAGCACGCCATTGTTGGCGAGGATGCCGACCTTGAAGCCCCAGATGTTGGCGTAGCCGCACACCAGCGTCGCGCCGTAATTGGGCTGGTATTCGTGGAACCGGCTGCCGTCGACCATGCGGGCGATGATTTCGCGCATATCGAACTGCTTGCGCGTGTCGTTGGGCAGGATGCCGTAGATCTCTTGCGCGTCATAGGCGGGCGCCTCGATCGCCTCACGCTGGCAGTCCCACTTGCGAGCGCGATCCCATTGCGAAACGATTTCGCGGCCGATGTGGATCGCCTCCGCCTCGCTCGACGCCGGATAGTCGCAGACGCCGGAGACACTGGTGTGCATCTCGGCGCCGCCGAGTTCTTCGACGCTGACGTCTTCTCCGGTCGCCGCACGCACCAACGGCGGGCCGCCGAGGAACACCGCGCCCGTGCCGCGCACGATGACATTATAGTCGGAGAGTGCGGGGATATAGGCGCCGCCCGCCGTGCAATGGCCAAACACCAAAGCCAGTTGTTTGACGCCGATCTTCGACAGCAACGATTGATTGCGAAAAATGCGGCCGGCCATGTAGCGGTCCGGAAAAACCTCTGATTGCAGTTGGAGGAAGCCGCCGGCGGAATCGCAGAGATGGATAACAGGCAGGCGATTTTCGAGAGCGATGTCGAGCGCGCGCACGATCTTCTTGGCAGAGAGCGGATACCACGCGCCCCCCTTGATGGTGGGGTCGTCGGCCCGCACGATCACTTCGCGCCCGGAGACGACGCCGATGCCGACGATCGTGCTCGCGGAGGGAGAGTCTCCGTCGTAGGCCATGTTCGCGGCGAGCGACGACAATTCCAGGAACGGGGTCCCCGGATCGAGCAGCTTCTCGATCCGCTCGCGCGGCAGCATCTTGCCTTGTCGCGAAAGCCGCTCCAGATCGCGTTGGGGCCGCTCGCGGCGCGCCGCCTCCTGCTTGGTTCGGAATTCACTGGCAAGCCTTCGATTGTGAGCTTCGTTGGCGCGGAACTCTACGCTCGAAACACTGATCATCGACTGGATCTTGCGCATGGTTCAGGCCTTACCCAGCGGTTCGAGTTCAGCCACGACCTCATCCTTGTCGAATTTTTCGCCAATGCCGCGCCTTACGCGCGAAAGCCGCCCGTCGCGCGGCGCGAGCAACGTAATTTGCAGTTTCATGCTCTCGATCGTCACCAGCGTTTCGCCGCGTGCAACTTCATCGCCGGGCTGCTTGTGGATCTCGATGATGCTGCACGGCATCGGCGCGCGCACGTGATCGTGGTCGCCGCCTGCGCCCGCAGCTTCGTCGCGGGGATCGATGAGCGCAGCCCCAAGGGTCCGTCCCGCGAGACGGAGGATTTGCCGGTCGCCGACATGGGCTCGCACGAAGCGGAGTTCCGCGCCACCAATCGAAATCATCTGCCGGCCGTCGCCCTCTTCTCCAATCGACGTAACTTCATATTCGCGGTCGTCGATCCGCAGCCGCAAATGCGGCCGGCGGGCAAGGATTTCCACGTCATGCGCGACGCCAGCGAGGTTGATCGTAAAACCCATCATCAGTTTCTCCACTGACCGATGGATGCGTGGGGCTCGGGCACGTCCTGGACCAGATTGCGGAAGGTCCGGAATCCGAGCGCCGCAGCAATCAGCGCGGCGTCCGTCGAGGTTGCGTCGAGGGGTGGCGGCGCGAGATCGCTTGCATGCTGTTTGACAAATCCGGTGTGCAAGTCGCCGGCGCGGAAGGCGGGATGGGCGAGGGCGCGAGCGAGATAGTCGATGTTGGTGGTCACCCCGAGCATGGTGAGATCGTCGAGCGCCGCGATCGCGCGCCCGATCGCCTGCGCGCGGTCAGCGCCGTGCACGACGAGCTTGGCGAGCATCGGGTCGAAATCGGCGCTTACATTCTGTCCCGCCTCGAGCGCGTTTTCAAAGCGTAGATAGCGGCGCAGAGGGCGTCTCAAGCACCTTGAGGACGCCTGTCTCAGGCAGGAAATCACGCTCGGGGTCCTCGGCGCAGATGCGGCACTCGATCGCGTGGCCGTTTACCGCGGCCTCGCTTTGTTTGACGCCGATGCCGAAGCCAGCGGCGATTTCGAGCTGCATGCGCACTAGATCGAGCCCAGTGATCATCTCGGTGACGGGATGTTCGACCTGAAGCCGCGTGTTCATCTCGAGAAAGAAATATTTGCCGTCGGCGCCGAGAATGAATTCGACCGTGCCAAGATTGCGATAGCGCGAGGCGGCGGCGAGCCGCACCGCGGCAGAGCAGATTTCATCGCGCAAATGGGCGGGCAGGTTCGGCGCCGGCGCTTCCTCGATGATCTTCTGAAAGCGGCGCTGCACCGAGCACTCGCGTTCAAACAAATGGATGGCGCCGCCCGCGCCGTCACCCGCAACCTGAACTTCGATGTGGCGCGGACGCTCGACGTAGGCTTCCGCATAGATGCGCCTGTCGCCGAAATAGCGCTGCGCTTCGCTGGCGGCGATCCGCGCCGCCTCGCCAAGCTCATTCGCCGAGCGCACGATGCTCATGCCTTTGCCGCCGCCGCCCGCCGCGGCCTTGACCAACAGCGGGAAGCCGATCGTCTCGGCCTCGGCGCGGAACGCCTCGATGTCGCCGGTCGGAGTGACCGAGGGCGCGACAGGCACGCCGTGGGCGCGCGCGAAATTGCGCGCGGAGATCTTGTCGCCCATCAGTTGGATCGTCTCGGCGTCCGGGCCGATGAAGGTCAGCCCCGCGGCCTTCACCGCCGCCGCGAAACGGGCGTTCTCGGACAGAAAGCCGTAGCCTGGATGGATCGCCTCGGCGCCCGTCTTCAAAGCAGCTTCGATGATCTGTGCGGAATCGAGATGGGCTGCGACCGGCGTGTCGCCGAAGATCTCGACCGCTTCGTCCGCCATCCGCACGTTCGGCGCGCGCGCCTCCACGGCGTGGTGGATCGCGACCGAGCCTATTCCCGAGCCCGCGCAGAGTTCTTTGAATGCGGCAGGCGATTTCGCCGCGGTTGGCGATCAGCACCTTGCGAAAAGGAAACACGCGGTCCGTCTCAGCGTCTATCGGGCCGAACCGGCTCATGCGCATATACCCAATGGGGTCTCGACGGGCGGCAGCATCTCCGTCCGCCTAATCGCGGCGGTCGGGAAATCCATCGGCGCCTTGCATTCTGGATTGCGTCTCAGGAAAGCCGTGCTCTCGGCCACGTGCGCGTCCCCCCGTTCATCGGTCATACCAGTTCGGTCATAAATGATGTTAATTCAGTAACACTGTCAACCCTTCCCATTTGAACCAAGAGTTAGTACGACAGGTCCCAATATTCTCTCTGCATTCATGCTGCGGAGCACAATCGAGTGCCGCGCCGATCCGGCCGCCACAAGACAAGGATTGACAAGCTGAAAGCGATTGCTAATGAAGTATATTCATTACGACGTCCGCGACGTTCCGGAAACGGCTAGGGGGCGGCAGCGCCAATTGCGCCGGGCAGGGAGGTTAAGTTTGACATCTCGCGACTCGCAGGCAATCGGCGACAACCGGCCGCCAGCCTTTGAACTCGACAGCGATCAGCAACTCATCCTCGATCAGGCCGACCGTTTCGCGCGCAAGGAGCTTTATCCGCTGGCGCCGCGCATGGACGCCGAAGAGTGGTGGCCGGAAGATGCGTTCGCGAAGATCGGCGAACAGGGTTTGTTCGGCGTCACGGCGCCGCCGGAATACGGCGGCGCCGGCATGGATCTTGTTGCAGCCGGGCTTGTTGCTCAGGGGTTCGGCCGCTGGAACCATGCGATGGCGCTGTCCTGCGTCGCGCACGACAACCTGTGCCTCAACAATATCTATCGTAACGGCAACGAGTTTCAGCGCCGCAAATATCTTCCTGAGTTGTGTGCGGGAAAGAAGATTGGCGCGCTCGGATTGACGGAACCTGGCGCAGGCTCCGACGCGCTCGGCTCGATGAGCACGACCGCGCGCCGCGACGGCGACCATTATGTGTTGAACGGCACGAAGATCTACATCACCAACGGCCCGGTCGCGGACGTTCTGCTCGTCTATGCCAAGACCGATCGGGACAAGGGCGCGCACGGCATTTCCGCGTTCATCGTCGAGAAGCATTTCCCGGGCTTCCGCGTCGCCCAAAAACTCGAGAAAATGGGCTATCGCGGCAGCCAGACCGCGGAACTCGTGTTTGAGGACTGCCGCGTGCCGGCGGAAAATCTGGTGGGCGTCGAGGATCGCGGCGTGGCGGTCGTGATGAGCGGGCTCGATCTGGAGCGGGCGATGATCTCGCCGCTCTGTCTGGGCATCGCCGAGCGCGCGTTCGACCTCTCGCTCGACTACGCGAAGACGCGCCGCCAGTTTGGCAAGCCGATCGGATCGTTCCAGATGGTGCAATCCATGCTGGCCGACATCTATGTGCTCGTCGAGACCATGCGCACCTTCACCTACCGGACGCTGGCCGCGGCCGCGCAGGTGGAAATCGGCGACGGAGGTCGCGGCGACATCCACAAGCTGACGGCGGCTTCGGTGATGTTTGCCGCGGATTCCGTACATGCCGTGCTCGACAAGTCGATGCAGATCCACGGCGGCTCCGGATATATCTGGGAGTCCGAGATCAACCGGCTGTATCGGTCCATCAAGTTGCTGGAGATCGGCGCCGGCACGACCGAAGTGCGAAAGTTGATCATCGCCGGCGAGTTACTGAGGGATATGCCGCAATGAGCGACGATGCGGCTTCGTTCGGCCTCGACGACGAGGCTCTCGCAACCCATCTCACGGTGTTCGCTTCGGACGCCTTCGCGGGTCAGGTCGTGCTTGTTTCCGGCGGCGCGGGCGGCATCGGGCGTGGAATCTCCTGGTTGCTGGCGCGTCTCGGCGCGCACGTCGTCGTCGCCGGCCGCAGCGAAGTGAAAGTCAATGCGCTGGTCGCATCGCTCGCAAAACGGGGACTCAGCGCGTCAAGCCATGCTGTAGATATTCGTGAACCCGAACAAGTATCAGCCCTTTTCGATCGCGTATGGTCCGATCACGGCCAACTCGACCTGTTGGTCAACAGCGCGGGTGGCCAATTCCCGCAGGCAGCGATCGACTTTTCCCTCAGGGGTTGGAACGCCGTCATCAACACCAACCTGACCGGAACGTGGCAGATGATGCAGGCGGCGGCGCGACGCTGGCGCGATGCACGCGCGCAGGGCAGCATTGTCAATATCGTGGTCGTGACGAGCCACGGGCTGCATGGCGTCGCCCACACGATAGCGGCGCGCTCCGGAGTGATTGGTCTTTCCCGCGCCGTCGCGGTTGAATGGGCGCCGCTCGGCATCCGCGTCAATTGCATCGCGCCGGGAGCGATCGAGACCGAGGGCTGGAAGGTCTATACGCCGCAGGCGCGCTCCGCCTATCCGCGCTCCAACCCGATGATGCGCGTCGGTAGCGCCTGGGACATCGCCGAGGCCTGCGCCTACATCGGCGGGCGCGGCGCCGGCTACGTCACTGGCGAGTTGCTGACCGTCGATGGCGGCGGCCAGCACTGGGGCGAGACCTGGACGACCGGCAAGCCCGACTATTTCAAGGGATAAGCGTTGTCGCCCCGGCGGCCGCAACTGATGACAGGAGGCGTGCATGGCGCGACGTCAGGTCAATCGTCTGCCTCCGGAACGGCGAGTGGCCGACATTTTGCGTGCGGCCAAGGACGTGTTTACGGAGCGCGGTTACAACGAAGCCCTGATATCCGAAATCGCCGAACGCGCCGGAGTCGTCGAGGGCAGCATCTACCGCTTCTTCCACAACAAGCGCGACCTGCTGATAAAGACGGTCGAACACTGGTATGAGGACCTGCTGGCCCATGACGAGGCCCAATTGCAAGGCGTCCGCGGGACGTGGAACCGCATTCGGTTCATGGTGCACCATCATCTGATGACGATACGGCGCGAGCCTGCCCTGAGCCGATTGGTGTTCCAGGAACTCAGGCCCGACCCTGACTACCGCAAGACCCGGCTGTTCCAGCTGAACCAGGCATACACTCACAGGATCGTCGATATCGTCAAGGCGGCGATGGCGTCGGGCGAGTTTCGTTCCGACGCTTCGTCGTCGCTGGTGCGAGACATGATCTATGGCGCGGTCGAGCATCGCACCTGGGCGTTCCTCAGGAATGAAGGCGATTTCGACGCGGAAGAAACGGCCGACGGGATCACGGAGTTGATCTTTCGTGGGCTCGCCAACAGCGCGCCGATTGAACCGCTGTCTGAAACAACTGCACGCCTTGAGGCGGTAGCGGCTCGCCTGGAGGCCTTCATGAGAGGGCGCCGATCGATTTCTGCCGGAAGCTGACCCGGCGGGATGTCGGCCGTGCGGCGGTGTCTTCGATTGATGACGACCCGTCAATTCGATCGAAGCTCGCCCCTGGTGGGATCGGGCGTCGGCGCCCAAGGCTAGCTTCAACGCCGAGCCGAATTCCGATGCTGGGAACAGCTCCGCCTTTCGACATTCTCAGCCTATTTCAACGACTTTCCTTCAATGGAATGCTGGGCGGAGCGGGCGTCTCGCAGCCAATTCCCATCGAGCAGAATGGCGGGCGGCCGGTTGTCAACTTCCAAGGCTCTCGAAAATCAGGCGTATTTTCTCGAAAAAATGAAATGAATATTCTGTTATTGACATGATATGGAAAATTCATTACACACGCCAACGTGAGATAAATTCTAGGTTTCACCCTTGCGGGGCAATGCCCCGCAGGCTTTGATGATCGAACGGCGCGCTCTGAATGCGCCACACAGGGAGGAAACGATGAAACGCTTAGTGCTCGGTTTTGCCGCCGCGATGCTGCTTTCCAACGCCGCTTTCGCGGCCAAGATCGGCGTGTCGATGGACAAGTTCGACGACAACTTTTTGACCGTCCTGCGCAACGGCATGGCGGACTACGCCAAGACCCAGTCAGGCGTGACGCTGCAGATCGAGGACGCCAAGAACGACGTCTCGAAACAGATCAGCCAGGTGCAGAACTTCATCGCCAACGGCGTCTCGCCATCATCGTCAATCCCGTCGACACCAGCGCTACGGCGGCGATCACCAAGGCCGCGGCCGACGCCGGCGTGCCGCTCGTCTATGTCAACCGCCTGCCGGCCGACGTCGAAAAGCTGGGCCCGAAGGCGGCCTTCGTCGGCTCCGACGAAAAGGATTCCGGCACGCTGGAAGCCAAGGAAATCTGCAAGCTTCTGGGCGGCAAGGGCAACATCCTGATCATTCAGGGCGAGCTTTCCAATCAGGCCGCCGTGCAGCGCAGCCAGGACGTGCATGACGTGCTGAAGACTCCGGAATGCAGCGGCATCAAGATTATCGCCGAGCAGACGGCCAACTGGGATCGCACGCAGGCCCAGAACCTGATGACCAACTGGCTCTCGAAAGGGCTTCAGTATGACGCCGTCGTATCCAACAACGACGAGATGGCGGTGGGCGCGATTCAGGCGATGAAATCAGCCGGCGTCGACACCAAGAAGGCGATCGTCGGCGGCGTTGACGCCACGCAGGACGCGCTTGCTTCGATGAAGGCCGGCGACCTCAAGGTCACCGTGTTCCAGGACGCGGCAGGGCAGGGCAAGGGCGCCGTCGACGCGGCGCTGGCGCTTGCGGCGGGCAAGACGGTGGACAAAGTCGTCAACGTCCCGTTCCAACTCGTGACGCCCGCCAACATGGACCAGTTCATCAAGAAGAACTGATCGAAAGCGCCCCTTCCTGAACGGGAAGGGGCGTTTCCCTGAACACGGGAGAGGCGGTCATGGCGGCTTTGAGTCCTACGACGGCGGAAGCGGTGCGGCAGAGCGGCGCGGTTCCGAGCAGCGAATACCTTCTTGAAGTGGAAGGCGTCCGCAAGGCTTTTCCCGGCGTGCTCGCGCTGGACGATGTGTCCTTCCGGTTGAAGCGCGGACATGTGCATGCGCTGATGGGCGAGAACGGCGCCGGCAAGTCGACGCTGATGAAGATCATCGCCGGCATCTACACGCCGGACTCCGGCTCTTTCAAGCTGAAGGGTCAGGAGATCCGCCTGACTTCGCCGCTGGACGCCCTGCAATATGGCATCGCGATGATCCATCAGGAACTCAACCTGATGAACTTCATGACGGTCGCGGAGAATATCTGGATCCGCCGCGAGCCGCTCAACGCGTTCGGCTTCGTGCGCCACGACGAAATGCGACGTCGGACCCAGGAGCTGTTCAACCGGCTCGACATTCCCATCGATCCAGAAGCCGAAGTCCGCGATCTCTCCGTCGCCAACCGGCAGATGGTCGAAATCGCCAAGGCCGTCTCCTACGATTCCGACATCCTCATCATGGACGAGCCAACCTCTGCGCTGACTGATCGCGAAGTCGAGCATCTGTTCCGCATCATCCGAACGCTGAAGGCGCAGGGCACCGGGATCATCTACATCACGCACAAGATGAACGAGCTGTTCGAGATCGCCGACGAGTTTTCGGTGTTTCGCGACGGCCGGTTCATAGCCGAGCATCCGGCTTCCGGAGTGACGCGCGACGACATCATCCGCCTGATGGTCGGGCGCGAGATCACCCAGATGTTTCCGAAGGAGATCGTGCCGATCGGCGACGTCGTGCTGTCAGTCCGCAACCTCTCGCTTGAAGGTCGATTCCACGACGTGTCATTCGATCTGCGCAAGGGCGAAATCCTCGGATTCGCGGGCCTGGTCGGCTCTGGCCGTTCGAATGTCGCGGAGACTTTGTTCGGCGTTACGCCCAAGACCTCGGGGCAGATTTTCATCGACGGCAAGGAAGTCGAGATGAAAAATCCGGGCGTCGCGATGGACGCCGGAATGGCCTTTCTCACCGAAGACCGCAAGGACACCGGCTGCTTTCTGGTGCTCGACATCACCTCGAACATGCAGGTCGCGCTGCTGAGGCATGGCCATTCGGTCGCGGGCTTCGTGCGCGAAAAGGAAATCGAGCAGCTCTGCCAGGACCAGAAGCAGCGGCTTCGGGTCCGCACGCCCGATCTGCACGAACCGATCATCAATCTGTCGGGCGGAAACCAGCAAAAAGTGCTGATCGCCCGCTGGTTGATGACCAAGCCGCGAATCCTCATTCTTGACGAACCGACGCGCGGCATCGACGTCGGCGCGAAGGCCGAGATTCACAAGCTTGTCAGCGAACTCGCCGGGCAGGGAGTCGCGATCCTGATGATCTCTTCGGAATTGCCCGAGGTGCTGGGGATGAGCGACCGCGTGCTCGTCATGCACGAAGGTCACATGACAGGGATTCTCGATCGCAAGGACGCCAACCAGGTCAGCATTATGGAGCTCGCTTCGCGCTGAAGCTCGCAGCCGCAAATTTAAGGACGAACCCCATGGCCACCAACGCTTCTACTGCTTCGCCAACGACCGAGGCTCCGCGAAAGTCGGGTCGCCGGCTGCCCCCTGAACTCAGCATTCTCGGCGTCATGATCGGCATGATGCTGCTGTTCGAGATCCTGGGCTGGCTATTTGTCGGTCAGAGCTTCATCGCCAATCCGCTGCGGCTCAAGATCATGATCCTGCAGGAGGCGGAGATCGGCATCATCGCCGTCGGCGTCACCCAGATCATCATCATGGGCGGCATCGATCTTTCGTCGGGTTCGGTAGTTGGGATGTCGGCGATGATCGCCGCCAGCCTGGCGCAGGTCGCCGGATATACCCACGCGATCTATCCCAGCCTGACAGGGCTCAATCCGATCTTCCCCGTCGCCGCGGGCCTATTGTGCGGGCTTGCGGCAGGCCTCATCAACGGCTCCCTGATCGCCTTCACGAAAATCCCGGCGTTCATCGCGACGCTCGGCATGATGGTGTCGGCGCGCGGCGTGGCCGACTGGTACACCAACGGCCAACCGATCGGAAACCTCGACGATTTCGTTCGCCGCGATCGGTTCAGGCTGGTGGCCGGTGATCATCTTTCTCGGCGTCGCGTTCGTGTTCCACATCGCGCTGCGTTTCACCCGCTACGGCAAATTCACCTATGCGATTGGCGCCAATCCGCTGGCGGCGCGCGTTTCTGGCATCAATGTCGAACGTCACATGGTGCTCGTCTACTCTATCGCCGGCCTGCTTTCCGGCCTTTGCGGAATCGTCCATACCGCCCGCGCCATCAGCGGCCAAGCAGGCGTCGGCGTCGGATTCGAACTCGACGCGATTGCGGCGTCGGTCATCGGCGGCGTTTCGCTCTCCGGCGGCGTCGGACGCATCACCGGCACAGTCATCGGCGCGATCATTCTCGGTATTTTGACCTCCGGGTTCACCTTCCTGAATGTCGACGCGCACTATCAGGAAATCATCAAGGGCGGCGTCATCATCGCAGCCGTCGTAGCCGACCAGTATCGACAGCGCCGTCGCAAGTCCGTCTGAGCGAATATGCCTGGCGCTGCTTGAAGAGAACACCGCCAAAAGCCGACGCGCCGTTCCGAACGGCGCGGTCATGGAGAACCCCCATGCGTATCGCCCTCGATCCCTTCATGCACCGCCATCTTTCGTTGGAGGAGCTGCCGCGGAAAGTCCGCGAGCTCGGCTACGATTGGATCGAAATGAGCCCGCGCGGCGATTTTCTCGAATGGTTCAAGGCGCCGCGCGTCTTCCCGGAGCGCATCAAGGCGTTCCGCAAGTCTCTCGCAGCCGAAGGCGTAAAGATCGCCTCGCTGCTGCCGATGTATCGCTGGGCCAGCAACGACGAGGTCGAGCGCGTCGCGGCCGTCCGTCATTGGAAGCGGGCCATCGAGATCGCGGTCGAGATGGAAGTCGACACGATGAATTCCGAGTTTGGCCGCGGTCCCCATCCGGACAAGGGCGGCTGCTATTGCTGCCATACCGGCTCGATGATCGAGGCGTGCGAGGATGCCTGGTGGCGCTCGATGGAGGAACTCGTACCGATCTTCGAGCGCGAGAAGATCACCCTCCATATCGAGCCCCATCCCGAGGACTGGTGCGAGACGATTCAACCTGCAGTCGACATCATCCGCACGGTCAATTCGAAGCGAGTGAAGTTCCTGTACTGCGCGCCGCACACGTTCTATTTCGGCGACGACACCAAGGCGATGCTGCGCGAATGCGCCGACGTGCTCGCCCATGTCCATGTCGGCGACACGTTCAATCATCGGGCATCGTCGGGCCTGCGCTATATCCTCAATCCGCCTGGCACAAACGCCCGCGTTCACCAGCATCTCAACATCGGCCAGGGCGAAGTGCCGTGGGACGATTTCTTCGGCACTCTGGCCGAGATCAAGTTCGACGGCGTCATGACCGCCTGCGTATTCGCCTGGGAAGACAAGGCCGACGAATCGAGCCGGTTCATGCGCACGGAAATGCAGCGCTACATCGACAAGCACCGGAAGTGAGAAACATCTTCCAGATCGTTCAATATCGACATGAAGGACTAGACATGACTGTTCGTATCGGCGTTATCGGCACAGGCGCCATTGGTCGAGACCACACCCGTCGCATCAACCAGGTGCTTGCCGGCGGCGAGATCGTCGCGCTCAGCGACGTCAATCGGGCCTCCGCCGAGAAAGTCAAGTCGGAGGTCGCGCCCGCCGCCGAGATCTTCGAGACTGGCGAAGCGCTGATCGCCTCGCCGAAGGTCGATGCGATCCTCGTCACCTCCTGGGGCGCCACGCACGAACAATATGTGCTCGCCGCCATCGCCGCGGGCAAGCCGTGCTTCTGCGAGAAGCCGCTTGCAACGACCGCCGAGGGCGCCAAAAGGATCGTCGAAGCCGAGGTCAAGCACGGCAAGCGTCTCGTGCAGGTCGGCTTCATGCGCCGCTACGATACCGGCTACGTTGCGCTGAAGCAGGCGGTCAAGGCAGAGATCGGCGCGCCGATCATGGTGCATGCGGCGCATCGCAACCCGACCGTGCCGGAGCAATATGTGACGCCGCTCGCCATTCACGACACGCTGATCCATGAGATCGACGTGTTGCGCTGGCTGCTCGACGACGACTATGTCTCGGCTCGCGTCCTGTTCCCGCGCAAGGCGGCCAGAAGCCACGCCAAGCTGCGCGATCCGCAGGTCGTGCTGCTGGAAACAAAGAAGGGCGTGCTGATAGACGTCGAAATCTTCGTCAATTGCCATTACGGCTACGACATCCAATGTGAGATCGTCGGCGAGGACGGCATTGCAAAGCTACCCGAGCCGATCGCTGTCAAGGTGCGCCAAAACGCCAAGCTGCAAAATCCCATCCTGACCGATTGGAAGGACCGGTTTATCGACTCCTACGACGTCGAGTTGCGCGATTTCCTCAAAGCCGCCGCGAAGGGCGGCGTTTCCGGCCCGACCGCGTGGGACGGCTATGTCGCGGCGATCACTTCGGACGCTTGCGTTGCAGCCCAGGAGCGCGAAGGCGAGGCCGTCGCGATCACGCTGCCGGCTCAACCCGCGCTCTACAACTGAACGGAACCCATCATGCGCTTTGCATTCAACCACATCCTGGCGCCCAAGCTTTCGCTCGAGGCGTTCTTCACCAAGGCGAAGGCGCTCGGCGCGACCGAGGTCGAGATTCGCAACGACCTGCCCGACGTGGTCGGGACCACCAGTCCGGAGGCGGTTCGCGACGCCGCAGCGAAGGCGGGCGTCACGATCATCACGATCAATGCGCTCTATCCGTTCAACGTCTGGTCGGGCGACCTGCCGGCGCGCGCGGCGGCTCTGGCGGACTACGCCCAGAAGTGCGGCGCCAAGGCGATCGTGATGTGCCCTTTGAACAAGGGCGAACCCGTAGCTCTGGCAGGCGCGATCGAGGCGCTGAAGGCGTTCAAGCCGATCCTTAGGGAGCGCGGGCTGACGGGACTCGTCGAGCCGCTCGGCTTTCCAATCTCCTCGCTGCGCACCAAGAAGGAAGCGATGGCCGCGATCGAAGCTGCTGATGGCCGGGACGTCTACAAGATTGTCCACGACACGTTCCATCACCATCTCGCCAGCGAGACGCAGTACTACCCGGAATGGACGGGGCTGGTGCATATTTCGGGCGTCTCCGATCCGGCCGTTTCCGTGGCGGATATGCTGGATGGGCATCGCGTGCTGATCGACCGAACGGATCGCCTGGAAAATCTGACGCAGATCCGCGCCCTGATCGCTGCAGGCTACACGGGCCCTTTCAGTTTCGAGCCATTCGCCAGCGAGGTTCATGCCCTTGCAGATCCGATGGCGGCGGCAAAGAAGAGCATGGACTTCGTCGAGAGTTCATTGTGAGAAAAGCGCCGCTCGACCAAGCGGCGCTGGAAAATGCGAGCGGGACGATGAATAAGCCTCTGGACGTGATCACCATCGGCCGATCCTCGGTTGATCTGTACGGCGCGCAGGTTGGCGGCCGGCTCGAGGATATGGCGTCGTTCCGCAAATATATCGGCGGATCGCCGACCAACATGGCGGCGGGAACCGCGCGCCTCGGGCTGAAATCCGCGCTGATCACCCGCGTCGGCGACGAGCACATGGGACGCTTCATTCGCGAGGAATTGGCGAAGGAAGGGGTTGACGTGCGCGGCGTGAAGACCGACCCCGAGCGCCTGACGGCGCTCGTGCTTCTCGGCATTCGCGATGAGAAACAATTCCCGCTGATCTTCTATCGCACCGACTGCGCCGACATGGCGCTGTGCGAAGACGATATCGACGAGGCGATGATCGCGGAGTCACGATCGGTCGTCGCCACAGGCACGCATCTGAGCCATCCCCGCACGGAGGCGGCGGTCGTCAAGGCCCTGCATCTGGCGCGCAAGCATGGCGCGCGCACCGCGCTCGACATCGACTATCGCCCGAACCTCTGGGGGCTCGCGGGCCACGGGGATGGTGAGAGCCGCTTCATCGAAAGCGCCGCCGTCACCAAGAAGCTGCAAGGCCATCTCGGCTTGTTTGATCTGATTGTCGGCACCGAAGAGGAATTTCACATTGCCGGCGGCTCGACCGATACCTTGGCGGCGCTGCGGGCGGTGCGCGCCGTTTCGCCGGCGACGCTGGTTTGCAAGCGAGGCGCGGAAGGCGCCGTGGTGTTTGTCGGCGCGATACCCGGCAGCCTCGACGCCGGCGAAAGAGGGCCGGGCTTTCCGATCGAGGTCTTCAATGTGCTCGGCGCCGGCGACGGCTTCATGTCCGGTCTCATCAAGGGATGGCTGGAGGACGCGCCTTGGCCGCGGGCGCTCGAATACGCCAATGCGTGCGGCGCCTTCGCAGTCAGCCGACATGGCTGCACGCCGGCCTATCCCTCGGCTGAAGAGCTCGCCTTTTTCCTCAAGCGAGGGGTGAAGCAGAAGGCCTTGCGCAAGGACGAGGAGCTCGAGCAACTGCACTGGTCGACCAATCGACATGGCGAATGGCCCCATGTCCGCATTTTCGCTTTCGACCACCGCATGCAACTGGAAGAGATGGTTGGCGCCACGCCGGACAAGATCGGAGCGTTCAAACAACTGTGCCTCGCGGCGGCGCTGAAGGTCGCCAAGGGTCAGACGGGCTACGGCATTCTGTGCGATTCCCGCCTCGGCCGTAACGCGCTCTATGAAGCGAGCGGGACGGGCCTCTGGATCGGGCGGCCGGTCGAATGGCCGGGGTCGCGGCCGCTGACGCTGGAACCGGAACTCGGACCGGATTTCGGCGGCCTCGAGGAATGGCCGCTCGAGAACGTCGTAAAAGTCCTGTGTTTCTGCCATCCCAGCGATTCCGAGGCCATGTGGGCGGAGCAAGGCGCGGTCCTGACCCGGTTGTTTCAGGCCGCGCGTCGCAACAGGCTCGAATATCTGCTCGAGGTCATCCCCTCCAAGGTCGGGCCGGTCGACGACGCGACCACCGCCGACATTATCCGGCGCATCTACGGCATGGGGATCTATCCCGATTGGTGGAAGCTCGAACCCTTGAAGACCGAGCGCGCCTGGAGCGAAGCCTGCGCAGCGGTGATTGAGAACGATGCGCACACCCGCGGCATCGTGATGCTGGGTCTCGACGCTCCCGAGGAAGAGCTCGCCGAAGGGTTCCGCCTCGCCGCCGCCTTTCCGCTGGTCAAGGGTTTCGCTGTCGGCCGCACCATCTTCGGCCAGGTTGCTCGCGAATGGCTCGCGGGGCGAATGGGCGACGCTGACGCCATCGACGCGATGGCCGCGCGCTATCAGCGGCTTTGCAAGGTCTGGGACGAAGCCCGTCTCCCCACAAACACTCGCGACGGAGCGAATTGATGAAAACGATCCGGTTGACGGCCGCACAGGCGATGATGCGCTTTCTGTCCGTGCAGATGACTGAAGACGGCGACCGCTTCATCGAAGGCGTCTGGGCGATTTTCGGCCATGGCAATGTCGCCGGGATTGGCGAAGCGCTGCACGGTATGGGCGCCAGGCTGCCGACCTGGCGCGGCCAGAACGAGCAGACAATGGCTCACGCCGCGATCGCCTACGCCAAGACGATGAAGCGCCGAAGGGCGATGGCGGTCACCTCGTCGATCGGCCCCGGATCAACCAACATGGTGACGGCGGCGGCGCTCGCCCATGTCAACCGTCTGCCTGTGCTGCTGATCGCCGGCGACGTATTCGCTAACCGCAGGCCCGATCCGGTGCTGCAGCAGATCGAGGATTTCGACGACGGCACGCTCAGCGTGACCGACTGCTTCCGCCCGGTCAGCCGCTATTTCGACCGGATCAGTCGCCCCGAACATTTGCTGACTGCGCTGCCGCGCGCGATGCGCGTGATGACCGACCCCGCGGATTGCGGACCGGTGACGCTCGCCTTCTGTCAGGACGTGCAGGCGGAAGCCTACGACTATCCCGCAAGCTTCTTCGAGCCGAAAACCTGGCGCATTCGCCAACCGCATCCGGATCCGCGCGAGTTGGCGGAGCTCGCCGAGGCAATCCGCAGCGCGAAATCGCCGGTGCTGATCTCCGGCGGCGGCGTCATCTACGCGGGCGCGGAAGCCACACTCGCGGCCTTCGCCAAACGCCACAACATTCCCTATGCTGAAACTCAGGCGGGCAAGGGCGCCAACGATTGGCGCGACTCTCTCAACTTCGGTTCGCCGGGCGTGACGGGCAGCGATTGCGCCAATGCTTTGTGCGCGAAGGCGGACCTGATCATCGGCGTCGGCACGCGCTTCCAGGATTTCACCACCGGAAGCTGGACGGCCTTCGCCAATCCTGCGCGCAAGCTCGCTTCGATCAATCTCGCCGCCTATGACGCCGCCAAACATGGCGCGACGCCGATTGTCGGCGACGCCAAGGTCACCATCGAACATCTCAGCAAGGCGCTTGGCTCCTACCGCGCCGCCGATCCGGATTTCGCCAGCCGGGAGGCCTGGTTCAAGACGAGCGACGGCGCGATGGCCGCGCCGGCGGACAAGGCTGCGAATGCCCTGCCATCGGATGCGCAGGTGATCGGCGCCGTTCAACGCCACGCCGGCCCGAACACGATCGTGATGTGCGCCGCCGGCACGATGCCCGGCGCCTTGCAGGTGCTGTGGCGCTCGACGCCCGGCGGCTATCACATGGAATACGGCTATTCCTGCATGGGCTACGAGCTCGCCGGCGCGATGGGGATCGCGATGGCGGCGCCCGACAAGGAGGTCATCTGCTTCGTCGGCGACGGCAGCTACATGTTGGCCAATTCCGAACTGGTGACCGCCGCGATGATGAACGTGCCTTTCACGGTCGTCCTCACAGACAACCGCGGCTACGGCTGCATCAATCGCCTCCAGCAGGCCTGCGGCGGTGTCGAGTTCAACAACATGTACAAAGACAGCTTCGCCGAGACGCCGCCCGAGATCGATTTTGCCGCGCACGCGCGGGCCATGGGCGCGGAGGCGATCAAGGTCGACGGGATAAAGGGGCTCGAAGCCGAACTGGCGCGAAGGCCCGCGCGTCGCGGACCGCGCATTCTCGTCGTTGACACGGAAGCGCTGACGGGCGCTGGCGTCGGCGGCGGTTGGTGGGATGTTGTTGTTCCCGAAGTCGGCGACACCGAGGCCCTGCGCGCGGCGCGCAAGGGTTATGACGAGAGTGCGGCGCTGCAGCGCGCCTTTGATTGACGCGTAGCCCGCCCTCATCCCCGCGACAAGCGAGCTTGTCGCTGAGCGCTTCGCGCCACCTCTCGCGCAGGCGGAAGAAGGGTTCTGTCCCCTCTCCCGCTTGCGGGAGAGGGCTAGGGTGAGGGCGCTTCAACCCCAACTTTTCCAACCAAGAGAGTCTGAACCCATGATCCTTTACGGCACCAACCCCATCGCCTGGACCAACGACGACGACCACACGATCGGCGCGCACCTCAGCCTCGACGATTGCCTGTCCGATTGCCGCAAGATCGGCTTCGACGGCATCGAGAAAGGCCACAAGATGCCGGACGAAGGTAACGCGTTGAAGGCCTGCCTCGCGGCCTACGGGCTGCGCTTCGCCGCCGGCTGGCATTCCACCAATCTTCTCGTCAACGACATCGCCGCCGAGAAGGCGGCGCTGCAGCGCTTCATCGACATGACGAAGGCGGCGGGCGGTGATCACATCAACGCTTGCGAATGCTCCAACACCGTCCACGGCAGCGACGGCATTCCCGTCAATGACCGTCCGATCATGAACGACGCGCAATGGGAGCGCTTCTCCAAAGGCTACGAAGCGCTTTCGAAGTTTGCAGCCGAGCAGGGCGTGAAGATGGGTTATCATCATCACATGGGCACGATCATCGAGAGCGGCGCTGACATCGACCGCTTCATGTCGATGGCGGGACCTTATACGAAGCTGCTGCTCGACACCGGCCATTGCACGTTCGGCGGAACGAATCCGGCCGAGGTCGCCGCCAAGTACATGGACCGCGTCACGCATATCCACGCCAAGAACATCCGCCCTGAATTGATGAAGCAGGTCCGGGCCGAAAAACTCTCGTTCCTCGAAGGCGTGCGGCGAGGGGTGTTCACCGTTCCCGGCGATCCCGAAGGCTGCGTCGACTTTGCGCCCGTTTTGAAGACCGCCGCCTCGCATGGTTATTCCGGATGGTTGGTGATCGAAGCCGAGCAAGACAGCAAGGTGCGCGAGCCGTTCTACTATCAGAACATGGGGCTGAAAAGCCTCAAGGCGATGGCGCGCGAAGCGGGGCTCGACAAGGCGCGCAAACTGAGGGGCGCTCACCGGCGCCGCTTCAACTCAATTGCGCGCCACCGCCGACCCCACGCCAGTGAACAACCACTCGTGCTGCGGCTCGTTGTGAAACTTCCATACGCGCTTCGGTCCCGCCATCACGTTGAGATAGTAGCTGTCGTAGCCATGCACGGTCGCGACGGGATGATAGCCCCTCGGCACCATCACGACATCCCCGTCTTCGACGGCCATCGCCTCATCAAGTGAACGATCGTCGGTGTAGACGCGTTGAAGCGCGAAGCCCTGAGGCGGCTTTAACCGGTGATAGTAGGTTTCCTCGAGATAGCTCTCGCGGGGAAGATCATCCTGGTCGTGTTTGTGCGGTGGATAGGAAGATGTGTTGCCGCCGGGCGTAATGACTTCGACGACGAGCAGCGCGTTGGCCGCGCCGTCGTCCTCAGGCATGATGTTGGTGACATAACGGGTGTTGGATCCTTTGCCGCGCACCATCTGCGGATGGACGCCGGGCGGGATCAATCTCGCGGGATGGCTGCCGCCGCCTGGCGCGGAGCAGACCGCCAGCTCGACCGCCGTCTCGGCGCGCACGACATAATGGGTTTCCGATGGCGCATAAGCCGCCCAGGGCGGCCCTTCAAACGGGCTCATGCGCTCGCCTATCATCGCGAAACCCTCGCCGCCGATCTCGACGGAAGCCCTGCCGGAAACGAGCACAAGACACACCTCGCGCGAGCCCGTTTCGTCAGACAAGATTTCGCCCGCGCTGAGGCGATGAAGGGCGAAACCGACATAGGTCCAGTTTGCGATTTCCGGCGTAACCTCGCTTACGAGGCCTTCGGCGATTCGCGGTTTCAGGAGCAATGGGGGCACTGTTGTTTCCTCTCACCGAGGCCGGCGCCAAGCGGCCGTTGCGAATAGCTGTGGAATTATCATTCCAATTGTAGAACTCGTCAATCGAATTGTTTTGTCGTGCGCCCAGCGATGGTATAGAGGAAAGTCATTCCGTTCGAGGGTTTTATCACGGTGGAAACGCCAACCGCCCCGCGAGAGTTCAACGACCTGCGCGATTTGATCATGGACAAACGCGACAAGCTGCCGAAGCGGCTGGCGCAGGTTGCCGCATTCACAATGGAATTCCCTGACGACATCGCATTCGGCACGGTGGGTAGCATCGCGGAGCAGGCCACAGTCCACCCGTCAACGCTTGTGCGCTTTGCTCAGGCGCTCGGCTATGACGGTTTCAGCGAACTGCAGGCTGTGTTTCAGCGGCGGCTGCGCGACAGACCGAGCCCGTATGATGCGCGGTTGGACGCGCTGGACGCGCGCACCGCCGGTCTCTCGCCAGTCGCCGCCTTGGTTGAAGGGTTCAGTCAGGCCTCGATCCGCTCGGTGGAAAGATTTCGAGAGCGCATCGAGGCGCAGGCGCTGGACGAGGCCGCCGAGATCTTGGCCCGTGCGAATACTGTCTATCTGATTGGCCTTCGGCGCTCCTATCCCGTAACTTCCTACCTGAACTACACGTTTGGCACGCTCGGCGTGCAGACAGTGCTCGCGGGCTCGCCGAGCGGCGTGGATCGTGAGGCCCTGTCTTTCGCCGGCCCCAGGGACGCCGCGCTGGCGATCAGCTTTACGCCTTACGCGCCAGCCGCGATCGAATATGCGCGCCAGGTCGCCCTGCAGAAGACGCCGCTGGTCGCGATTACCGACAGCCCGTTCAGCCCCCTCGTCACGACTACAAATCTTTGGTTTGAAATTGTCGAAAGCGATTTCGAGGGATTTCGGACCCTTGCAGCCACCATGACTTTGGCGGCCGTGCTCGCCGTCGCGGTCGCTGACAAGCGACGTGCGGCGGAGAAGAAGAAGGCTTCGTGAGCGGATCGGAGGCCGCGGTCGACCCTGCTCGCAACGCGGCAAAATAAAATCGAAGATTTCTAGAATATTTGAACCAAAAAATGAAGTTATGGATTGAAAATTAACAATTGAGATGTGCAGCAGGCGGTCGTCCTAGCGACCCGCACCAGGGCGACAGGCGCGCCGCAAACCGTCCGCCAAGCCGCCCGCGTTAGCCGCGCGCCAGCGGCCACGCTCTGACTTCACGGGCCGAATGGAAGTGACTGCTCCAGGTTCTTCGGCTCGCCAGGCGGGAACGCAGGTATTCTGAGCTGCTCCAGATCAATCTTGCGCCCGTCGGCGAGCACCTCGCGTTTCCACGCCGCGTTGCCTGACCCAAGCCCGATGTCCTTGATCTCTCTTTCCCAAGCAATCGCCGGCGCCCCCGCGGCCTCAGAGGCAAGCGCCACTTTGGCGGTGGATTTCGAGCCGGGCTTCTTGCCGTTGATCGTATCGACCGTCAGGCGCAACCACGTCTCAGTCAGATTTGGGCCGCCTTCGACGATCAGGTCGAAGAGTTCGAGCGTCCCGCGCGCCAGCGCATGATCTGCATGCAGGGCTATCGACGCCTTGCCGCGTCCGGCCTCATCAGCAGTAACCTCCAGAGACAGTCGTGGCGTCGATCCGTTCGACTGGAATCTGGGAGATGCGTCGATCAGTGTCGCGACTTGCGGATCGTAGTCGAGCGTAAACACAATCGCGCGCACGCCGCCCTGGCTCCGGAAGCTCACCGGAAGCGTGTGACGGTGTGTTTGCAGGTCGCGGTCCTGCGTCAGCTTTCCGCCTCGCCGCCCCGGCGCTCTCGAACGCTGGAGAAGCAGCGCGTCCCGTGAACTTTCGGTTGCGCGCGGACGCGCCGTTCCCAGCGCGATCATTCCCGCAAACGCCATCTCCGCGAAGCTCGCCGCTCGCCCAGCCTCGATGTGTCGTGTGGCATGTGTCTGATGATCGTGAGGCCGCAGCTGGTTGGAGACCTGCGCCGGTCTATGCGCCTTGATTTCGAACCTCTGCTGGCTCGTGCTTGTCGGTCTCGCCAGATCCCGTACGGTCAGCGTCACATGTTCGGTTGCGACCGGCGAACCCTGCCGGGTCGTCTCCGCGATAAATCGGATTTCACCCTGTTTGCGTTCGATCCGCGCTTCCGTGGTCGTACCATCGCTCCAACGTACGGTCACGCCGTGGCTGTCGAGAATGCCCGGATCGACAATGCGGCCCGTGACGACGATCCGGTCGCCGTCGGTCTCTGCATCGATCTCGCCGCCGAGATCGATCAGTCGCGGCGCGACATCGGCGACCTTGAACTTGGCTTCGCGCACCGTTTCCGAACCATCGCCGTGGACGATCGTCAGACGCGTCAAATAGGCGCCATCGCCGCTATCATCGACGTATACGTGGGTCGGCAGGCCCTGGGCGATGCTGGCCATATCCGTCAGCGTTTCGATAGTCCCGTCGCCCCAGTCGACCGTGATGGAGCGCGCGTCAGCAATCTCGGTTCGGTCGACGGCGATCGGGAAATGGACCGTCTCGCCTTCACGTGGCGGCAACCCCGAAGAGGGCTCCGCTCCCAATCCTTCCACCGGGCCGGTCGTGACGGCCGGCGGCGCGACCGGGTTGAGCCCGGAGAAAATCGATTCCGGCGTCGCCGGCGCGCTTTCGGTGACCGCGGCGATCGCTCGTGAACCGCTGCTCGCAGCCGGCGCCGTTATGGGGGTCGCAACAATCGACGCCGTGGGCGACGTGTGCAGACCCGGTCCCGAAGTCGTCGGGCCGGCCGGCGGCGAGACTTAAGTCCCCGTGGGTTGTGTCGGCGGCGTCGCGCCCTGGCCGGAAGCCCCGCTCCCCGGCTGGTTCGGCGTCCCCGGGGAACCTGACGTACCCGTCGATCCCTGAGCCACGCCGGCCACAACGATCGTCACCCTGGCGCTTGAACTCAATCCCGCCGAGTCGGTGACGGTATACGTGAAGCCGTCCCTGGCTTTGGCGCCGGAGGCGAGGAGCCTGAAGGCTGCGCCGGCGCTGTAGCTGAATGTGCCGTCGCCGTTGATGACGACAATGCCAAGCGTTCCCGTCGTGTCGATCGAGAATGTGTGCGTGTCGCCGACATCGGGATCGACATAGTTTGCAACGATAGTTTTGGCGGCATCGTTGGCGTGGACCTGAACCGAGATGTCGGAGGCGACGGGCGGCTGATCGACGGGAACCGGAATCTCGCCCAGCACCGTGATGGTGACATGCGCCGTCGAACTGGCGCCCGCCGCGTCGGTGACCGTGTAGTTGAAGCCGTCACTGGCCTTTGCGCCTGTGGGAAGCGTTTGGTAGGCCGAACCGGCCGTGTAGCTGAACGTGCCGTCGCCATTGTCGACGACAATGCCATGGGTGCCGGTCGTGTCGACGGAGAAGCTGTGCTTGTCGCCGAGGTCGGGGTCGGTGTAGCGCGCGCTGATCGTTTTTGCGGGATCGCCGACCTGGACCTGGATAGCGATGTCGGACGCGACCGGCGGCCAATTCGTAGCGCCGGGGCTCACGCCCAGCACTGTGACGAGGACATGCGCAGTCGAACTGGCGCCGGCGGCATCGGTGACCGTGTAGTTGAATTCGTCGCTGGCCTTTGCGCCGGCCGCAAGGTGCTCGAAAGCGGCGCCAGCTGTGTAGCTGAACGTGCCGTCGCCATTGTCGACGACGATTTCGAGCGTCCCCCTTGTGTCGATGGAGATTGTGTGGGCGTCACCGACATCGGGATCGGTATAGCGCGCCACGATCGTCTTGGCGGCGTCGCCTTCATGGACCTTGATGGCAATATCAGAGGCGACGGGCGGCCGATTGCCGGCAACGATGTTTTCGCCCACGATTGTAATTGTGACGT
Organism: uncultured Pseudomonadota bacterium; assembly: GCA_963771455.1. Lineage (GTDB taxonomy): Bacteria > Pseudomonadota > Alphaproteobacteria > Rhizobiales > Beijerinckiaceae > Roseiarcus. The sequence continues at coordinate 61,806 of CAVYTP010000022.1, read as the reverse complement.
GAGCTGTCGAGCTGGCGCCCGCCGCATCGGTGACCGTGTAGTTGAACCCGTCGCTCGCCTTGGCGCCCACGGCGAGATGTAGGAACGCGGAACCGGGCTTGTAGCTGAACGCGCCATCGCCGTTGTCGACGACAATTCCGAGTGTCCCCGTCGTCCCGATCGAGAACGTGTGGGCGTCGCTCGGATCGGGGTCAGTGAAGCGCGCAAGGATCGTCTTGAAGGAATCGTCGGCGTGGACCTGGATCGCGATGTCGGAAGCGACCGGCGGTCGATTGGCGGCGGCCGGGCTTTCTCCAACCACGGTTACGGTGACATGCGCGGTCGAACTGGCGCCCGCCGCATCGGTGACGGTGTAGTCGAAGCCATCGACAGCTTTTGCGCCCGCCGCGAGGTTTTGGAACGCTGCGCCAGGGCTGTAGCTGAACGAGCCGTCGCCATTGTCGACGACGGCGCCGACTGTCCCCGTCGTATCAATCGAGAAGCTATGGGCGTCGCTGGCATCGGGGTCTGTGTACCGCGCGAAGATCGTCTTGGCGAAATCGCCGGCGTAAACCTGAATGGCGATATCAGAGGCGACCGGCGGCCGATTGGTGATGACAGCGCTCTCGCCCAGCACGGTTACGCTGACATGCGCCGTCGAACTTGCGCCCGCGGCGTCGGTGACTGTGTAATCGAATCCGTCGAACGCTTTTGAGCCCAGCGCGAGATGCTGGAACGCCACGCCGGGAGCGTAGCTGAATGTGCCGTCGCCATTGTTGGTGACGACGCCCAGCGTCCCCGTCGTATTGAGCGAGACGCTGTGAGCGTCGCCGACATCGGGGTCTGTGTAGCGCGCGCTAATGGTCTTGGCCGGATCGTTTGCGTAGACCTGGATGGCGATGTCTGTCGCGACGGGCGCCGTGTTGGCGGCGACGCCGCCGACGTCGACAGTGAGCGAGCTCTGCGAAGGACCGAAGCCGAGAAGGTCGAGGTAAAGCGTGAGCTGCGTTCCCGCCGGCAGCGCGGAAACGTCTTTGGTAATCGTGATGGTTTGGGAGAGGGCGCCTGTTTGACCCGAGGCGGTGCGGCCGGAGACGGTCACGCCCGCGCCGTAGAAGATCGCGCCGGACCCCTGCACGTTGAGGAAAGCGTCGGTATTGGCGAGCCCGACCGCGGCGCCGCCGGCCGGGAGGCCGGTCGACAAGTTGATGAGCGCCATTTCGAAGGCGTCGTCGGGATTGCCGTAGCCGTTCGTGACGAAGTTTGGCGCCTGAATGGTGAAGGTCAGGGTTTGCGTTCCCGCAGGCAGCGTGAATGTCTGCGTGGCGCCTGCGAGCTGGCTGGCGCTTTCGGCGAGCGTCACCGACGTCGTGCCGACCTGAACGTCGCCACGCGTCGTCCATGCCGAAGGCGACAGCCCAAACAGGCGCGCAACGTTCGCAGCGGCGGGCGCGGTCACCGCGCCGACGGATGTATTCGCAGCGGCTCGAACCGCCTCGACAATAGCGGCGTCGAGCGCAGTCGGCAGCCGACGCGTCGAAGGCGACAGGGTCGGGTTCATCAGGTCGTTGGGATAGACGGTCGCATCGAGGTGGTTGGTGTCGGTTGGGCTCGCCAACTCGGCCGAGACGCCCGACGCGACGAACAGCTCCGAACCCGCCACGACGCCGACATGCGCGGAATAGGCGGGCGCGGAAGAATTGAAGCCGAGCAGATGCCCGATCTCGTGGGTCAGCACCGTCAGCAGGTCGTATTTGCCGGCTGCCGGCGAGGACCCGCCGGCATGCATCGCGGTCGCCGTGTAGGCGGTATCGAACTCGGAATTTCCCGCCGGCGTCGCATCGACGAACCAGCCGACGCCGGCGGCGGTGGGGTCGATGGTGATCGTGCCGGCGCTCGGCGCGCCGTGAGCGTTGAGCGCGTCGATGCGCGTCTCCGCCAGTTCGCCGTTCGGCAGGGCGGCAAAGACGATCGATACTTGCGGAAGCGAGGCCCTTCCCAGCGCGGTTTTCCAGAGCGACAGCGCCTGCGCGAGAACCGGCGCCACGGACGCGGCATCGAGAGAAGCGGAGGTCGAGGGTCCCGACGTGGCGATCACCCCGGTTTCCGGCGCGCCGGCGCCCCCACCCGCCGAGGGGATCGGCTTGGTGGGGAGGATGTTGCGGTATTGAGCCTCCAGCGCTTCGAGCGTGTTTTGCACGAGCAGGCTACTGGCCGGCTCCTTGGTCAAGTCATAGTATGTGCCGTTCTTGTCGAGTGCGGCGCGCTCCTCTGGTTCCATGCTGATGAGGGCACGCGCAAAAGGCCGATCAACGCCTTCCCGACCGTAGGCGATCCCCTCGTCGAGGAGGATGAGTTCGGCCAGGCGCGGCGAGATAACTCCCGTCGCACGCGCTCTTTCCTTTTCAAGGATATACTCGAAATCGCCCGCGAAGCCTTGATGACTGGCCTCGTGTCTTTCCACCCTCTCGTAGCGCAATTTGTCTTGGGGCTCCTGGTAGTTCGTGGTTCCCTCGTCCGTAAAGACGCCCCTGCTACCTTCCGCGTCAGTGAAATAGAACTCCTTGTCCAGGTATGTCGGCGTGAAGGTGTCCCTCGTGATATCGACGTAGATCCGATCTGGCGTAAACGGCTCAACGGTTCTGCCTTCGAAATATTCCGACAGCTCAAATGCTTTAAACTGCTTGGCCCCCTCTTTTAGGGACGAAGCAATGTCGTCCGCGATCTTGAGCCGGGCGCTGTCGCCGGGTTCAACGCTCGTTGGCGAATTGTCGTCAAATGTCGGTTCATTGAGATCTCGGATGGTGTCCGGCGCAGCATCGAGATCGATGGGGCTGTCGGCCACGGGCGGCTCGAATGAGGGCTCGCCGACGGACGGCCGCGCAAATTCCGACGGTTTCGCCTCCGCCAATGTCGCTCCGGATCGACCGCCCGACTCCTCGAATACCTTTGCGCCGACGCCCTCGCCAATTCCGGCGCCGCCTTTTCCACCCCCCTCGGGGTTATAGAAAAAGGAACCGATCTGATACGCGGCCGCAACCAGATAGCCCGCTCGCTGACCTGCGGATAGTTGATCGCCTGTATCGTAATCGCGACCTTCGACCGCGTTGTACAGACTGACGGCGCCTGTCAGATCGCCGGCCAGCGAGAGCACCGCGTAGCCCACGCTGTCCTGTTTCGACCGCGCGTAGAAAGTGCTCGCCGTGCCAACGGCGAACTGCACGGCCTCGATTCCCCGCCCGCTGACAGACTGACCATTGATGATGCCCTCGACGCCGCCCTGCGACTTCAGTTCGGTCGCGCCAAAGTCCCACAAGAAACTTCCGACCGCCTTGGCGGCGTTGACCACTCCGCTGGCGTCATGTCCGGTTGGATCGGTGTAACGAAGCGGATTGTCGAACACATAGGTGTACCCGTTGAGGCTCGGCGGCGAGTCCAATTGGCCGGCGACGCTGTCCTGGGTGAGGAACGTTCCCGTCTTCGAGTCGTAGTAGCGGGCGGCGAAATAGTGCAGTCCCGTCGTCAGAGTCGAATTGCTGTCCCGTGTAGAGCTTGGAGTTATCTGAAGCGCCGACCGTATTGAAGATGTTGCCCCAGGCGTCGAACTGGTACGTAATCTGCACGGCGTCTGATGACGTCATCAGCTCCGACGTGCTCCCTAGCCCGTCGACGACGTAGAATGCGGTCGAACTGACCTGGGTCTTCGGGTCGGTGTCGGTAAGCGAAATCAGGCCGCGGCCGTAATCGTATTTGCGCAGCGTGGCGCCGCTGGTCCCGTCGTACTCGATAAGGGTGGCGCCATCGTCGATAAGATAGTTGGTCTGCGCTGTCGACGTATTCTTGGCGATCCTGATTCCATCGAGGTCGTAATCGAAGGTGACGGGTTTGCCGCTTTGATCGGTTGTCCAAACCAATTGGTTGAGAATGTTGTACTGATATTTTACGGTGACGCCGGCAGTCGTTTCAGAAAGACGATTGCCATTCTCATCGTAAGTGTAGGTGACGCTGTTGGCGGGGTTTGCCGCGTCATCGATTTTCGTCAAGCGGCCGTTCACGTCGTAGGTGTAGAAGCGCTTCACTGCGGCAGTGGGAGCGCTTGGATCCGTGCCTATTTCGCTCTTGCGGTTGCCGGCTTCGTCGTAAGTGTAGGCGAGGCTCGCGCCATTGTCGTAGGAGACTTTACTCAGCCGATCGAACGCGTCGTATTCATAGGTGGTCGTCTGCTCGGCGCCGCCCGCAATCGCCTGATGCGTCTCGGTCTGCGTCAGGCGGTTTCCGTCTGCATCATAGGTATATTCGAAAGTCGAAATCGTATGTTCCGGTCCGGGATCGACGCCGGCCGTCTCCAGGTCGAGATCGCTCAGCACGCTCTGCCGGTTAACGACTTTCGTCAGTCTGCCCACGGCATCGTAGGAATCGTCGAAACCGTAGTCGGCGACCGCGCCATTGGGATCGACCTGCAGCTTCAGCAATCCATCGGGGTAGTATTCGTAACGCGTCTTCCCGGCCGCCGTGGTCACGATATGAATGCGGTTCTGCGCATCATATTTGTAAGTCGTGGTCTTGCCGTCCGGGTCGGTCATCGACGCGCGGTTTCCAACCAGATCGTAAGTGTAGGTTATGGTCTTGTCGTCGGGGTTCTTGACTGACAGCAGCCGGTCCAGCTTGTCGTATTTGTATTCCCAGTCCTGCGATGTCTGGACGCCGCCGACCAGTTCGACGCGCGTCACGTCGACCTCGTTGTTGTCGTCGTCGTAGTCGTATTTGACCGACAGCGGCTGATAGTCGAGTGACGGATTTAGCGCCGCGCTGTAAGTGACGGTTTCCAGCCGGTTCTTGTAGTCGTAGGTCATCAGCGTTTGCTGACCTTCGGCGTCGATGATCTGCGAAACGTTGCCGTTTTCATCGTAGAAATAGCGCGTCACGCCGCCGTCAGGCTGCATTTCGGTCTGCAGACGATCGAGCGCATCGTAGGTGTAGGTCGCCTGCAGCACGCCGGCGATGGTTTCGCTCAGCAAGTTGCGATCGGCGTCGTAGGTGTAGGTCGTCAAGCCGCCTTGTCGCCCCCGCTCGTCGACCGAGACGAGATTGCCGAGCGCGTCATAGGCGTAGACGGTCTTGTGGCTCGGATCGCGCGCGTCGGCTTCGCTCTTCAGATTGCCGTTCTCGTAATGCGTGTAGGTTGTCGTGTCGTCGAGCGCGTCGGCTGTCGAGGTCAACCGATAGCGCGCGTCGTAGGTGTTGGTGGTGTCGGGGCCGAAGTCGTGATCCCTCGGTCCCTGCACCGTAAGCAGATTGCCGACCATGTCGTAGGTGTATTGGGTGACGGCTTCGTCCGGAGTATCGGCCGCCACCGTTATCTTCACCAAATAATTGAGATCGTTGTACTCGTATTTGGTCACATGCCCGTTGGCGTCCGTGACGCTGGCTACGTTGCCGTCCTTGTCGTAGGTCCTGGCGGTTGTCGTGATTTCCAGCGTCTTGTATTCGTTTACGAAATCCTCATTGCTGACCTTCTCGCTGACGAGCCGCCCCAGCGAATCGTATTGATCGACGGTCTTTATGTCGAGCGGATCGGTTGTCGTCGTCGTCGTGCCAGCCTTGTCGTCATAGGCGGTTTCGATCGTCTGGAGGACCTCGCTGCCTTCATCTTCGCGATACTCAGTCTTCGTCACCCGATTGATCGCATCGTAGGTGTAGTCCGTTTCCGCGCCCGCCTTGTCGATCTTCACGCGCAGATTGACGCCGTCGTACTTGTACTCGAGCGTGTTGCCGAGCGGATCGGTGATCTTGAGGACACGGCCGAGCGCGTCATATTCTGTCTTCGTACTGCCGCTGTGGTCGGCATTCGTCTCCGTCATCGTGTTGGCGGAATCGTCGTAGGCATAAGTCGTGACGGTCGTGGGATCGCCCGGAGCGACGTTGGGAACCGTCTGTTCGATGACGCGGCCGAGATTGTCGTATTTGGTCTCGAACTTCGCGCCCATCATGTCGACATAGGCGATGAGGCGATTGTCGCCGTCGTAGTAGAACTCCTCGGTCGGCGTATGTTGGTCGTCCGGCGTGGAAACGTAGACGGCCTTTATCTTTCGATCGAGGCCGTCATAGGTGTAGGTGACGTCGATGTCGTCGTTCTGCGCATCGCTGACAGTGGCGAGATTTCCGTCAGGATCGTAAGTGTAGTTGCTGGTGGCGTCGCCATCGGACGTCTTCGTTGTCACCTTGAAGGTGCGCCCGAGTCCGTCCTTCCAGCTCTCCGTCACGATCCCGCGCGGATCGGTCACGGTTACCGTATTCTTCAGATCGTCGTACTCGTATTTTGTCACGAGCGTATCGACGGCCGCCGAGGCGCCGCCCTGTCGCACCAATTCGGTGACAAGCCCGGCGCGATTGAGTCCATCGAAATTGGAATAGACAATCTTGAGACCAGAGTTCGAGTGCGTCTCGCTCGTTACATTGCCGTTCTTGTCGTAAGTATAGCTGGTCTTGTTGCCGACCGCGTCTGTCACGCTCGTCAGTCTGTGCGCGCCGTCGTAGGTGTTGGTCGAGCCGTTGCCGTTGGCGTCGGAGCGGAACAGCAGATCGCCAGTGGCGTCATATTTGGACGTAACCACTGCGGGCGTGCCGCCCTCGGGATTGGTAGAAACAGGCAACGTGGTCTTGGCGATCCGATAGAGACCGTCGTATTCGTATTTGACTACGTTGTTGTGGATATCGGTATCGGTAAGCTTGTAAACTGCATTGTAGGTCGAACTGGAGTCGAGATTGCTTGGCCCGTCGGCGGGACCCGTCAGCACGGTCGTGGTCGTCAACCGGTTGAGCCCATCGTACGCATAAGCGTAGGCGATGCCGGCTCCATCGACTTTGCTGACCATATTGCCAGCCTCGTCGTAACCGAAAGTCGTTGTAATCGTGACATGGCTGCCGTCGGCCTGGACGACGTTGACATTTTTTTGCGAAATAAGACGGCCAGCGGAATCGTATTCATATTCCGTCAGCTGATTGAGGCCGTTGACGACGGAGGCGACCTGGCCTCCTGGCTTGTAGGTGTAGGTCACGCGCTGAGCGCCTTCGCCGCCCGGCTCCGAGGCGTTGTTGACGTCGTCGTAGTGGATTGTCTCGAGTACACGGTCGAGGCCATCGTAGGTATAGGTGACCTTGTGGCCCGCGTTGTCGCTCTCTTCGGTGAGGCGTCCGCGGGCGTCATACACGCGGGTCGTCAAGACGCCGACGGCGTTCATTATGCTGGTCGCTTCGCCAAAGGCGTTATAGGCCAGGAACTTCGTGATGTTGCCGTTGGGATCGGTGATCGATTTCAAATCGCCGGGGCCGTAGGTCCCGTCGTAGGTTTCGACGCTGGCGTATTCGTAGGCGGTCTTATCCTGCATCGCGTCGACGCTGTTGAGGATATGACCGGTCGCCGGATCGAGTCCATAGGTGGTCGTATTGCCGTCCGCGTCTGTGGTCGAGGTGGCCGTTCCAAACACCGGGTCAAAAGCGGCGCTGGTCTTTACACTGGAGACGGGCGCGCCCGACGCGTCATAGACAGACGCCAAGCCCTGGCGCGAACGTGATGTTGGTTTCGACGACGTTGCCGTTCTTGTCGTATTTGTAAGAAGTCGTCTGGCCAAGCGCATCGGTGCGCGAGACCAGCACGATGTCCTTGCCGTCGCGTCCGCCATCAACGAACGCTTCGGGATGCGGGCTTTCGGGCGTCGCCCAGACCATCGTCGTCGTTGCGCCCTCCGGCGCCTCGATCTTGGTGACGGCGCCGTAACTGTCGAGTGTATAGACGGTCGCAGCGACACCGGGGCGCAGGTCGGAGACGGTCCGTGTGTTGCCGTCGCCTTCGCCGAAATTGTAGGAAAAGGTCCTGACCGAAACTTCGGACTTGTCGGTCTGGCCGCCGGGCTCGTCGATTTCCTTGACCCGCTCGGCAGCGATATTGATGACTTTGTAGAACGCGTCATAGCGGGGATCGAGCCCGGGCGACGGATTGACGCCGCCATCGGTGTCCGAGGTTGAACCCCATACGTAAGTCGTCGTGTGGTTGCTCGGATCCGTGTAGGTCAGCAAGTTGTGAGAAGTTGGCCCGTCGCCCTGCGTATAGGTGTAGGCTTGCGTCTTGCCATCGTCCTTGGCGTCGTCGGTGGGGCTGCGGACGACGGAGGTCAGATTGCCGAAAGCGTCGTAGCCGTAGACGATGTCCAGTCCCAGCAGATCATGGTTTGGCGATACCGGGTCGTAGCCCGTAAGCTCGGTGATGCGCTTCTGGCCAAACACGACCTGATATTGGAACAGCAGCGCGCGGTTTGATTGATCGACCACCGCGTCGAGCGTGGTCGGATCGGCGTCGAGCTTGTCGCGGATCTGCTGCGGCAGCGAGGCGACTCGTGGGTCTTGGGTGGCATCGTTGGTATAGTAGAGGTCGATCCGGTTGCCGTCCGAATCCTGGATGAAACGCAGGGTGAAGACGCGGCCGTAGGGCGCCGCATAGGGCTCCAGCTCGAAATGGTAGCGAGTGTGGTCGGCGCTGAAATAGTCGAACGCCGCCTGGTTGGGGTCGGCCTGAACAAGAACGGTGTGCGCGCCCGGCTGCGGCGTGTAGAACTTGGCGGTCGCCGCGAGCGCCGACGGCACATCGTAGAGCGCGGCGAGGCTCGCGTTGGTCTGCCCATCGGGATCGAACACGGTCGCAGAGCCATCGACGCCGATGACGATCAGATTGCCTCCGTCGTCCTGGATGATGCGGGCGTCGTAGTTGTCCGTCCAGCCTGCGCCCATCCGGCCGTCCGCCGAAGAACCCTGGCTCGAATAGGTTCGCGTGAAGGTCAGATCCGGGCCGCGGCCAGCAATCGAGACATCCGTGCTCGATTGGACGAGATGACCATCCCAGAGATCGACGCCGTCGACCAAGGTGTGGCCGGGCGGTGTGATTTCGTTTTCGACGATATGGGTGACGATCTCGCCCTTCGTCGAGCTCGAGGCGCCGTCGACATAAGTGACCGTCCCGTCCTGCGCGACGCTCTGCACCTGAGCGACGGCGGTGAGGACGAACTTGTAAGTCGGGATCGAGGGATCGAACGAATCAACGATCGACAGCCGGACCCGATAGACGCCGGGCATCAACAGGACGTCTTTGAACGCGGCCAGCGTCTTTGAGGAATCGTTGGGGTCGGAGACGTTCTTCGCCGTTACGCCGTCAATCGTCAGCGAGACCTTGGAGCGCACATCGACCGAGAAATAGAAATCGCCGCCTTCAGAATTGAGCGTGTCATCGACGGGGTCGAGACGCGTCGCGGTGATATCGAGCGAGGCCGAGGGCTGCAGATTGACGCCGGGGAACAGATCGTTGTTGGCGCTCGCCACTACGCTCGCCGGCGATACCCGCTGATAGACGACGGGATGCGGAACCGGATTGCTGACCGCGATCCCGCCAGGGAAACCGCCGGTCGCGATCGGCGCGTTGAACGGTCCATCGAAGACGCCGAATGTCGTCTCGATGTTGTGGCCCGGATCGTCCGGAAGGTAGTTCCACCGATAATCGGCCTTCACATCGATTTGCAGGTTTGGAGACCGATATCCGTTTACCCCTGGCAGATCGTCGACGGGAGTCCTGCGCAATTCCAACGCGCCATCGGGTGTCTTCAGATATTGGTTGACCACTGAGATGATCGCGTTGGTGTCGAACACCATCACGCCGCCGTCGCGCTCGACGCCTTGGCCGTCCAGTGTTGGAAGTCCCTGATAGCTCACATAGAGATAACCGTTCGGCGCGAGGGTGAGATCCGTCGGGAAGCCGTAGGGAATGGGTCGGGTCGCGGCGACGAGTTTCGGCCGGTTGTCGGGATTCGGGTCGTTGGGATCGCCAAGGGGGTTGATGATGACGCCAACATCGCCGTCTTCGTAGATCGGATCCTGCAATTGATCGAAATAGGTCGAACTCCACGATGTCGGAACGGCCCGCGACGAAGGCGAACTTGTTGTCGGGGGTCAGGACGATGCCGCCCGCGTTGTGAACCGACAACCATGGCGTTTGGAAAGCCGAGCGGTTTGAGTTGTAGAGTTGGGCGACCGGATCGTCGGCCGGCAAATCCGCGGGGTCGAGGCTTAGCGGAATCGTGACCTTTTGCTCGGTGTCGGAATGGATCACCTCAATGGCGACGCCATCGGTCTCGGCGTTGGTGACGATGGAGTCGATCGCCGGAGGCTGGGTGGCATTCGTTGAGGGAACCGTCACGGTCGTGACGCCATAGGTCGCGCGGCTGGCAGGATAGGCGCGGATCGTCGCCACTTTCGGCGGCAGCCCATTGGACTGCGGCGTCAGGGTGATTTCGATCATATTGCCGGGCAGCAGATCGAACGATCCCGCGTTCGGATCGTCCATTTCGTTGGGGGCGGCGACGTAGATGTGCAACCCGTCCGCCGAAACGCTGATGTCCCTGAGACCGTGGGGAGCGATCTCGCCGGTCGGCGCTCGCGAGCTGCGGCATCGAGCCGTCGGCCAACGGATCGGAATGCAGCAGCTCGATCGTGTTGACGACCTGATTGTAGGTATGGGACGCGGGGTTGATGTCGATGACGTAGACGTACGACGACTGCTCCGACGACTGGCCGGCCTGCACGTGCTCGCCGCCGGCGCGATGCGGGCGCGAATCCGCGACGTAGGCGTAGGAGCCGGTGGGGTCGATGGCGATGTCATACGGCAGCGCGCCCACCGGCAGATCGATCTCGTTGGTCTTGGGTTTGGCGTAGAGGCCGATCCAGGTGATGTCGGTGAAGGTGTCGTTGCCGATCGTCGCTGTAAGGCGCAGCAGATAGACGCCGTTGTCGAACTGGGTGGGATCGACCTGGCCAAGGACCGCGCTGTCCTGATCTTTCGTCCCCTGACCCAGCACTGCGAGCGTTCTGAACGGCAATTCCCAGGCGCCGAGTTCGAGCTTCCAAGAAGTGACGCCGGGAAGGCTGATGGTTCCGCGAATGTCAGTGACGCTGCTGAGCCGCGCGAGCCGCAAAGCGGGGTCGATGAGTACGCCGCTCGGCGCGACGATCGGACCGGTCGGCGCGGACGTATCCGTAGTCAGGGCCGCATTGACGTCGACCTCCTGCAAGGTCAGCGCGTCGACGACGGCGACCTGTCCGGTGTTGCGCAACGTGACATAGGCGCGCGTGCCATCAGGCGTGACGGCGACGTCGCGCGGCAGCGGGGAGGCGGCTGCGCTCGAGAGCTGGACCTTTGCGACGACTGACCCGAACGATCCCGGCGAACCGCTCGTGCCGAGGTGGGTCGGATCGCCGTCGATGACGTCGAGATCGCCTTCGATGCCTTGCGAAGTGTACTGCGCTTCCGGCACCGCGACGAACACATAGCTGTTTTCCGGATTGATCTGCGCCGTATTGCTGATGGTGTAGCGCGTCGTCGGGGCAAACCCGTCGCCGACGCCCGGGGTCGGAATCCAACCGGCGTCCGGACGTGTGACGGTGATCTGGCTGATGCCAAGCACGACGCCGTCGGGAATGGCTACGCGCAGCTCGCTATCGCTACCGCCCGCCAGCGGATGGGCCGTGAACGAGCGACCATTGGCCTGCGTGAAGCCTATGACCAGCTTTGTGACGTCCGGCGCTGTCTGGTTCGGCGCCGCCCAGAGGAAATTGGAACCGCTGATGACGAGCACAGGGCCGGTCTGGTTGGCGTCCGGCGTGGCGATCGACAGTGAGGTGATGGTCGGCGCCGTGACGTTTGCGGTAGAAGAGCTCGGCGGCGTGATCGGCGTTGTAAAGCGGTTGATCGAAATCCGGCAGCAACTGAACGTTGGCGATCTGGGTGTAGGCCGCGCCCGACTGCGGGATGACCTGAATCCGGATCGGCTGAGGTTGCGGTTGGGAGGGAACCGCGAGCGTCGCCATGACGTCGATGGCGCCGACAACCCCCATGGCGCCCGTCAGCGTGCCGCCGGCGCCCGCGATCGCCAAGGTTACGCCGAGCAGCCCGTTGTTGGCCTGCTGGAGTTGTGCGTTGGCTTGTTCGAACCGGAAATCGGCGAGCGCTTGCAGACTGTAGCCGACGAGATACGTGCCCTGGTCGGTGACGCCGGGCTGCGGCGGCGACATCGTGTGGGCGACGCCGTCGGCGCCGACGATGCCGCTCTCCACCTGCCACCAGATCGGTCGCGTGCTGCCGTCGTCGTTCAGATAGAGGCCGGCGCGATACAGATAGACCTTGGCTCCGCACCGGCGTTCCCGGCGCGACGGGAATGGAGAGCTGCACCGCTGTCGAAAGATGCACGCCGCCGGTGTTGAGTTGGAAAGCGCCGGCGAACGTGAAGCCATCCGGCATCGCCATCGGCAGATCGGCCTGCGTCTTGGTGACAATGCTGACAATCGTGTTAGCGGGCGCGGCGCCCGGCGCGATGGCGGCGACCGCGCCGCTGGAGCTTTCGACTACGCCGCCCGTAGCGCCGATCGTGCTCGGCCCCACGGTTGGCGCTTCCACCAGCACGGAAATGACCGACTCCGCAGCGCCGTCGATGACTGTGATTTCCGCGCGGCCGGCGGCCACGGCGTGGATCAGACCGTCGGCGCTGACGGTGACGACGCCCTGATGGTCGAGGTAGTAATGGGCGCCAGCCGCCGCCGTCGAAAGATCGGTGGCGAGATCGATGTCGTCGGTCGCATGGACGTCGATCTGGCGCGTTCCCCGAAGAACTCAGTGCGACCGACGCCGGGGTAGACGTTCAGGCCGTCATCGAAGATGGACTTCGCGAGCCCGCCGCTTGGCGCACCGACGGTGACCGCCGTCGCCGCTTCCAGGCCATGGCTCGATACTGTCAGCACAGTGCTGCCGAGGCCTGCGCCGAGCAGTTCGCCGTTGGCTGTTACAGTGACAATGGAGGGATCGAGCGACTGGAAATTCACATAGCCTGATGTCAGCGTCACGCCTGTCTGATCGGCAAAGTCGCCGATGACTTCGACAGTGTAACTCGAGCCGACGGCGTCGAGGCGCGGCTCGCGCTGAACGAAATCGAGACGTACGAGCGCGGCGTCGCTGACGTTGAACGTCGCTGCGGCGACGTTGGAGCGGTTGAAGCCGTCGTCGGCTTGATAGCTGAAGCTTGCGGCGCCGACATAGCCGGCGTCCGGCGTGAAGGTCACCGTGTGGCCATCGGGGTTGAGAACCGCATGGCCGTGCAAGGCGGCGCCAAGCGTGAACGATAGCGGTTCGGCGCTTGGATCGACGGCATGGGCGTCGAGATCGACAACTACGGGAAGATCCTTGTGCGTGAGCGTCTCGAAATCCTTCGCGCTCGGCGGCGGCACCGCGTGGAAGCCGTAGTTGGCCCCCAGCAGCTCGGCGTCTGAGGCGTCGATAGTTCCGTCGCGATTGGCGTCGATCGCCGCGCGATATTTGGCGCCGCCGACGCTGGCCCCAAGCGCATCGTTCAACGCCTTGGAGTCGAGGCCGTCGACGGTTCCATTGCCGTCGGTGTCGCCAACCACGTAGACGCTGAGCTTATAGCCGCCGATGGCGCCATTCGCGGAGGCGATGCGAAGCCGCTGCAAGCCCGCCGTGTCAATGGCGTAGAGTTGGTAGATTCCGTCGGCGTCAGTGCGCGTGGCGATCGGCGTGAGGTCGTCGAGAACCGGGGCGGACAGCACAAGGTGCGCGGGATCGCTCGAGCGCACATCGACGCCGATCAGCACATGCCCGGTGAGGGTCGAGGCAATTTCGGCGGCGCGAATGTTGAAAGCGACGTAGTCGTCAGCGCCAGCCGCAAGTTGACCCTGGTAGGTCTTGAAGTCGAAGCCATCGGCCCCGCCAAGATCGGCGGCAAGCGGCTGCAACGTAACGGTCGGACCATAGATCGCCGCTACGCCTGCGTCGGCGCCCGCTGAAGTTCGCAGCTCCAGCAGATGAGGTTGGCCCTGCGAATAACCAAACCTGGTCGTGTCGCCGGTTGAAGTGTCATGGACCGAAGCAAGGTCGCCGTTCGAGTCGTAGCGATACACGACGTGCGCGCCGGAATCCGTCACGATGTCGGTGATGCGGCCTTGCGCATCACGCACGAAGGCGACCGAGTCGCCCGTCGAACTCACAATCCCGTTTCGGGAGGCGTAGAGGCGCACGCCGTCAGGCATGTCCTCCTGCAGCAACTGTCCGTCTCCTGCGAGGCTATAGACGACGCCGTCCGGTCCCGTCAGCCGGAAAGCTACGGCGTTTTGCGAGCGGGTCGGATTGTAGGGAAGCGCCGTTGCGAGATCGTAGAAGCCACCGTCGCCATGGGCTGAGTTTCGTGTTGCCTGCGATCAGCGTATAGGCCACGCCGGCATCGGGCGTGAAAGCGGCTGTGTACCAGGTGACGCCCGATTGGTCATGACGCACGGGGGTGAAGGTGAAGCCGATCCGCTGTCCGTCGGGCGTCGACAGATAGATGCGGCTCCCTATCTGGAATGGATTGTAGACGCCGTATTCTTCCGGAACCGGTTGGCGGGACGCTTACCTGAATGGCGAAATCCGTCGCCGCCAGGCGCCAGCCATAACCAAACGAACCGTCGGCGCCGCTGGCTTGCGAATCGTAGACGCGGGTCAGCGCGATGCTACCGCCGCCGCTCAGGGTCAAATTTGCATCATCTGTGGTTTGCAGCAGGCGCTGCGTCTTGGCCGGGGTGTCGACGTCAACCAGGCTTTCGACGCTGCTGCTGCGGCCGCTGATATCGGTCGCCGTCAGGCGAAGGCGATAAACGCCGTTCTGAAGTGTGGTTGGGTCGAAGTTCGCCAGAACGCCATCAACGGGCGTCGTGCCTTTCGCCACGGTCACGAACGCGTCGCTGCCGAGATAGGCGCGCTGCAGGACCCACTTGTCGAGGTTGAAATCGACGACGCTGCCCTTGACGTCGAAGGCTGCCGTCGCCGTCGCGGTTGCCCGAGTCCCTCGAAGGCGACGACCGGCGCATCGACATCGTCGGGATCGCGCACTTTCAGTGCGATCGTGGCTGTGCCTATCGCCCCATCGGCGTCGGTAGCGGTCGCGATCACCTGATAGCGACCAGGGGTCGTGGGTGTAAACGTCGCCCGGCCGTGGTCGTCGAGCGTGACGCTCTGCCCATCCACGGTCATCGTCAGTGAAGCGATCGACGCGAACGACGTCGCCGCCGCATGGATGACGACCGGCAACTCCGGCAAGCCCGGGAAGCTCGGGGTCAGCTCGATCAGGACGGACGGCGGAACAACCTCCGGCGTCACCCTAATGACAGACGTATGCGTGACCGCAAGCTCGCCGTCACTCAGCGAAACCGCAATCGAAAAATCTCCGACCTGCGTCGGCCCTGGAACCCAGGTCAAGCGGCCCGTGGCGGCGTCGAGCGCCGCGCCGTCCGGCAAGCCGGTCGCCGACCATGTCAATTTGGTCCCGCTGTCGGGATCGCTGCCTGTCGGGGCAATGACCACGGGTTTGCCGATGACGGCGGCGTGATTGGCGATGTCGAATGAGGGCGCCCGATCCGTATTGTCGATATGGATCGAGACGGAGGTCGCGTCCGTCAAGCCGAGCGAATCGGTTACCGTGAAGCCGATGGTGTAGGCGCCTGCCTGATCGTAGTTCGGCGTCCATTGCAGCCGGCCGCTGGTCGTATCGAAAACGGCGCCATCCGGCAGGCCCGAGGTGACGGCGTAGGTAAGCGGATTGCTGTCGGGGTCCTCGGCGATCAGCGTGAATTGCAGCGCGGCGCCCTCGCGACCGGACTGCGCGCCCAGCGGCGTGAACTTCGGCGCATGATTGATGGGCGTGACGATGATGCGAACGCTGGTCGTCGCCGTAAGGGCGCCGTCGGTAGCCGTTACAATTATTCCGTCATAGGTTCCTGCGGGCGCCTTCCCGACGTTCCAGCTGAGTTGCCCGGTCGCTGCATCGATGGCGGCGCCTGGCGGCATGCCGCTCGCCGAATAGGTTAACGGGTCTTTATCCGGATCGACGGCGGCGACATCAGCAACCAGTGTCTGTTCCTGTGGGATGGTGAGATCGCCGATGTTCGGGAACACTGGCGCGGCATCGCTGGTCCGCACCGTGAGTTCGAAGTTCTGTCGGTCGGTGAGCACCTGGCTGGGGTCGCCATTTCCGTCGTCGGCGACATGCGCCACGATCGAATAGCTGCCGATATCGTTGGCCGTCGGGGTCCAGGCCACCGTCGCCTGACCGAAGCCGGGCCCGTTGCTGAGCGTCGCCCCGGCGGGCAGACCGTCCAGTGTGAAGCTCAACGGGTCTTGGTCTGCGTCGGTGGCCGAGATCGTAAACTGGGCCTTCTTGCCAACAACCAACACCTTGTCGCCGATGAAGGTGAAATGCGGCGGAGCGTTGGGCGCATCGACGGACAGCACAAAGGAGCGCGACGCCGACAGGCTGGCGGCCGCGCCGTTGCCGTCGCCGTCGTCCGCCACAGAGACGGTCATCGTGTAATTGCCGCGATCGTCGGCGGTCGGATTGAAGACAAAATGGCCTTTGCCACTGCCGTCAGTGACGAAACTGCCGAAGTCGGGCAACCCGACGACCGACAACGCGAGCGGGTCGCCATCGGGGTCCGTCGCCTGGATCGGCAGCGTAAGCCCTTTCCCGGCCGAAAGAGTCTGATCGGGAATGGCGACGACAGCAGGCGGACGGTTGACGTTGACAACGTTGATTGTAACGGTCTGTGAGGTCTTGGCGTCTACCCCTGTTCCGTCGCCATCGTTTGTGGCGACGATCGTGAACGTGTGAACGCCCGCCTGCTTGAAACCAGGGGTCCAGTTGAAGATCAGCGTGTCGGTGTCGAATGTCGCCCCGGAGGGCAGACCCTCGACCTGATACGTGACCGTGCGCTTGACGTCGTCGTTTTGAACCAAGGAGCCGTCGGCGGCTCGGCTCGGAGCGACGTAGGTCGGGTTGTTCGGGTCCAGCGCCGAGGCGGAGAAGCTCAGGAGCTGCCCTTCGTCGACCTGGAACTGACCCTGATCGGCGAAGACAGGCGCGGCATTGACGTTGAGGAGTTGGATGACGGCCGTTTGCGACGAGTTCGCGACGCCGTTGTCCGCCGTGAAGGTGATTTGATAGAGCCCGTGCTGCGTGTAATCCGTGTTCCAGACAAACACGCCCGTCAACGGATCGAGCGTCGCGCCCGGCGGCAGGGCCGTGCTGGTGTAGGAGAGCGGCAAGCCCTTGGGGTCGGTGGCCGATAGCGCGATGCGGATTGTCTCGCCTTCCTGCGCGCTTGTGTCAGCGATCGGCGTGAAGACAGGCGGCTGGGGCGTCGGCGAGATTGTGATCGTCGTCGTCTCGGATACGGTCCGGATGCCGTCGCTGACGTAGAATTGCACCCCCGTATACGTTCCGGCGGCGTTCGAGCCCGGCGTCCAGACAAGCGCATGATCGGCGGCGTCGAAACTCGCGCCGGCCGGCAGGCTGTCGGCCCAGTAGGTGAGAAGGTCGCCCTCGGGATCGGTCGCCTGCACGTTCACCTTGAGCGGCGCGCCCTCCGTGCCGGTAATCGCCGGCAATGTGGCGAACACGGGCGCCTGATCCGTTCCGCTCACAGCAACCGCGAAGGTCTGCGAGTTGAACGCGCCGCCATCGTCATAGAGCTGCAGAACGATATTGGCCGTCATCGGACTGTCGGCGCCGGGGCTCCACGAGATGACCCCGGTCTGCGCGTCGATCGTCATGCCCTTGGGCGCTTTGGCGAGCACCCAGGAGAGTTTGCCGCCCTCCGGATCGTAGCCTGAGGCCGAGTAGCTGTAGTTGGCGCCGACGGCGGCCGTCAGAACGGGCTGGCTCAAGATCTTCGGCGGCGTATTCGCCAGGAACAGGCCGGTCAGGGTCGGGTCGAACGTGACGGGCGTGTGATCGATCGAATAGACCGTGATCGTCTGGCCGATCACCGATGCCCCGGGCGCGAGCATATGGTTCGCCGGCAGATTGTCGGTCAGGTCAATCAGCCAGGAGCCATCCGCAGCGCGACCGTCGACGCCGTCCGGTACGCCTTTGAAGCCCGAAAGCGGGGTCAACCTCAGCACCAGAGGCAGCAGAAGCTCGTGCGCGCTCGTGTTGGTAATGTTGACATCGTAGGAGATGGTGTTGGTCTTGCGGTCGCTCCGGACGTTGGTGAACACGACGTCGAGCACCGTTGTCAGGTCCGCGACCGCCTTGAAGTGCGTCGTGTAGACATCGGTGAGCTTGAGGCGTTGAGAATTCTCGACGCTGCCCAGCACATCGAGTTCATATTTGTCGCCGAACAGCGGATTGAAGTTCAGCGTCGCTGTTCGGTTCGCGGCGTCGTAGATCACGCTGCTGATCGTAATGCGCCCGGCGGACGAGCCGACCAGTCGATAGTTGGCGGGATTGAGCACCGAGTTGGGATCGACGTCGTCGTCACTCAGCATGTCCGCGTCGAATGTGACCGTAAGGCTCGACATCGGAAGTCCGATGGAGGCGCCGCTCGGCGGGTTGGTGCCACGACATGGGGCGCCCGCACGGTGCCCAACACGTCGACCTCGATGCGACTGGCTGACGAATATCCGGCCATTGGCACTGGTGGCGACTATGTAGCCGCGGGTTCCGCCGGTGGCAATATCGACGATCCGCAAGGTGGCGAGATCGACCATCGAAAGCGTCGACCCTGTGGCGCCTTTCGCCGCGTCGGTATGCGACACGAACAACAGCCCGTCGAGCTCGGAGCCGGGCAATCCGAACGCGATCGAACCGACGTCGTCGTCGAAGTACAGCATCACTTCCGGCGTAGGTTCGCCCGGAGAACCGAATGACCTGAGTCGCGTTGTGCGGCCACGTCACCGCCCACAGCGTGCCGTCGGGCGCGAAAGCAAGGCTGCCGACCCTGATGTCGCTGAAATGGCAGAACGAGTGGCTCGTCGGGTCGAAAACCTCGATGCCCTTGCCGGACGATACGTAGATCTTGCCCGTGACGGGCTCGATGGCGAGGCTCTGGGTCAACCCGTCGCCGAAACTCCGCCAGCACCGCGCCCGTCGTCGCGTCGAGTTCGTAGAGCGGGCCGCCGCCGGTCGCCGCCCAGATGTGTTTGCCTGAGGCGTCGAGGGCGAGACCGTAAATCGGCTCGGGCAAAGTGGCGAACGGTGCGCCCACCGCGCCGCCGCCGGCTGACATCAGATAGAGCTCGCTTCGCGACGCGCCGCCGCTGACGAGCACGCTTCCGTCCGGCAGCGCGAGCAGGGCGAGCGGACCAATATCGGGGTCGCTCTGAGCGATGCCGGTGGCAAAACTCTGCGAAGTGAAGGGCGCAAGAACGCTTGAGAATTCGGCCGGGTGCTTCGTCGAAGCGACTCCGGGAATTTCCGCTTCGGCGGACACGAACAGCGCGATTGGTCGACGGCGTCGTGCTCGGCGCCGGCGGCGTGCCAAGATCTTCGCGCCGTGCCAGTCACCGTCGGCAGATCGCCGATGCTGACTGATTGGCCGTCGTCGGGAACCGACAAGCCCGAGGGCGGCGTCTCGCTGTTGCCAGCATTGTCGGTAGCCAGCGCCAGGAACCTGTAGGTATGGCCGACTGCGCCGTCGTAGATAGAGGACGTCTCGGTCGTCTGCGACTTCCAGACGCTGGTAGCCCCCGCCGTCGGTCGAAACAAACACAGTTACGCTTTTTACACCGCTGCCGCCATCGTTGTCCTGAGAAGTCCATTGCACCGATTGTAGCTGGCGCCGACTGTACCCAGCTTGGTGACGACTGAGCGTCGTGGTCGGCGGCTCGCTGTCCAGCGTGTAGGTCAGCGTATGCGTATCCAGCGGCGCCTGCCCATTGAACAGCACGCGCGCGCTGGCCGTGATTTGTGTGCCTGTCGCCACCCCGGCCTTCGGCGTCATCGTATACCTAACGTAGCCGCGGCCGGCCCCGGCCGCATTGTCGGGCGGCAGCAGACCTTTCGACGGATCATGGATGACCTGCCCCGTCAGCGGATCGATCGCCTGCAGCAACCAGCTCGCAGTACCCGAAGAAACGTCGATGCCGGCGGTGACGCGCAGGATGTATCCCTTGCTCGGAGTGTAATCATAGTCATGCTCGAACGTGCCGACCGAACCGGGAATGTGGATCGAGATGTCGCCGAGGGTGATGTCGCCAAGACGGAAGCTGCGGGGATCGAGGCTGGAATCGAGCTTGCTGTTGATGGTGATTTGGCCAACGTCAGAAGTCGCGCTGGTGCTGTTGCCGAATTCGATCGTATAGGGCTCGGCCTGCTTCAACGGCACGAACTGGTCGGCGCCCGAGGCGAGGGGGCCCGTCATCACCGCCGCGCCCGCATGGCCTGCCGCCGAGAAATAGGCGCTGTAGTCGGTCGGCTGGACGTTTACGAAATTCGGATTTTCGGGATGGGTCTGGTCGTTGCTGTGAAACGTCCAGGGGTAATCCCAGCTGTTGGCCCAGGGCACGTAGACGTAGAAGCCCTCGTACTGGGTCGCCGCCGACGCATTCAGATTGTAATAGCCCGCGGGCGGCGGATCGAAGCTGTAATAGGTGGTCGGCTCGTGAGGACTGACCGTGTCAGTCTTCTGGGAGACATAAGGCGTCGTTGCTGTCGATGCGGGAGCATACCAGCTCTCGACTTGCGCAAAGAAAGTCGGCAGGTCGCCGCCGGTGACAATCTGTTTGCCTGCGGGGCCGGCGAGGATGCCCGCGGCGAGCGTTTCCTCGAGACCGACGATCAACGGATTGTCGCGAACCGCCGGCGGCTCGTCGACGGCGCGCAACAGGCCCGCCTCCGTGAGGGCCTGCAAATAAAGCGCAGTCCAGTTGGTTTCGTCGGCAGCCAAAGCTTGCAGCGAAGAGGAGGCGGTCTTGTCGGCGAGGATATTGGTGCGCAAGGTCTGCGCGTACTGCGTCTGCTGCGCGATATATTCGTCGCGCGTCAAAGGCGTCGCCGCGGCCTGAACATTGAAGGCGAATGCGGTGACGCCGGGATTCTCGCTGTACGCTCCGGGCGGCAATCCGTTGGGATAGGTCTGAACCTGGAAATCGAAATTGGCGGTTCCGTAGTCGCTGAGGTCGATGGCATAGCCGGTCGTCAGCGTCTGACCATTGATGTTGGTGACCGGAGAGACGCTCGACCAATCGACGCCAGAGACGTCGGGGGAGCCCGTACAGGCTTGTCGTCATGCCGAGATAGGCGACGCCTTCGTTGCTGGGCGTCGTGGGGATGCCATAGCTGAAATCGACATAGGGAATGTCGACGTTGCTGTGGTTCGTGATCGTAAAGCCGTATTGCGCGCTCTGTCCGGCCCAGATGACGCGCGCCCCGCCGAGCGAAACGCTGACGTCGGGCGCGATCGTGTCGCCCACCAGATAGCGGTAGGGCGCCAGCGCGATCGTCGCCGTTGGGGTTGATGACTTCGACGTCGTAAAGACCGTGCGGCGCGTCGGTGAGATCGAAGACCGCGACGATGCGGGTCTGGTCCTCGACCTTATAGCTGACCGGCTCGTATTCCGCGTAACCCGGCCGCACCAGTTTGACGATCGCCTGCGGGTCGAATTGCGCGCCGGTGATCGTCGTCGTGACAAACTGACTGTCGCCGCCCGCATCCGGGCTGATGTCGGTGATCTGGAACGGCAGCAATTGTGCGAGCAGCGTCGCGGTGGCCGCGTGGTTCGCCTCTCCGCGCGCCAGCACGTAGTAGATCCCCGCCGTAGTCGAGGGAATCACGGCGTACTGGTCGGCCTGCAGCGTATTGGCGTAGGACGCGTCGTAATTGGCCCCGCTCGGCAGATCATTGTATCTCAGATACAGCACGTTGCTCGACGTGGCGTCGGGCGAAGTGAGGTCCACGCGCAGGGTGCCGCCTTGCGGAACAACGACCTTGAAGAGCTGATCCTGGCCGCTGTTGAGAACTATTGTTTGCGCGACGCCGAGCGTGAGCTGCGGCACTTCGACCTGGAGGGTTCCTAACGAAATGCCGGAATTGTTGTCTTCGCGCAATTCCGGAACTGTGTCGAATACATCGGTGCGCACGATGATACGATAAGTCCCAGGCAGCGCAGCAGGCACAATAGCGTTGACGGGAGGGGTAGTATAACCGGCGCCTGACGCCAGAGGCCCCGTAAAATTGTACGTGCCAATCGGCGTATCGTTGATGTCCCAGACATTGTCGGTCGACAGATAGGCGATATCCGTCCAGCTGCCGACGGCAGGATTGACGCCGGCGTTGATCGTTTGCCAAGTTAGCTGAATGGTGCTGCCAGCCATCGCAGACTGTGGCGAGACGACGGAGCCGACGGTGAGATCTGCCGGCGGCGGCTGGTCGATCAGCAGAGGTTTATCAGAGGCGCGGGTGTTGTTGGTGTCCTGGCCCGCCTCGTAGACGCTTCCGTAAGGTTTATCGGTAACGAGCGGATCGGTGACCACGATCGCGTACCACGGGCCCGTGTGATCGCTGTCGGCCGTTGCGGTCAGCGTCTTCGATGTAGGAGGCGCCGGCGTCCAACCCGCCTTCGTGAGTTTCCTCGCCGAGGAAGATATCGCTATCGCTCAACACCTGGTCGCGCGACAAATACACGTAATCCGACCATTTAGACTGCCGCGGCGCGGTCGGGCCTTGTCCCGCGTTCACCACTGTGTAGGTCACGGAATAAGTTTCGCCCGCCAGGACGTGGTCCGGATCCGACGCATCGGGGCCCTGCATGGCGACCGACTTTACCTGGAGATCAGGCGCCGCGACCGCCGCGATCGTCATCGGCGCGCTGGTGATGTTGTTGCCTTCGCCCTGGAATTCGGCGACGGCTCCCATGGAATCGCTGCCAACCCCGTACACGCCCTGATAGCCGATGCGGCCGCCCGCGATCGAATCCGTAAACACCAGCAGGTAATAGTCGCCGCCCAACCCATCAGGCAGTTGGAAAGTCCTCGTGACCGTATATTCGTCGCCAGTCTTCAGGATCGTGTCGTGGCGAACCTCATCCAGTTCGGTGTCGCTCGAATCAAGCGAAGGATCCTGGGAAAGAAATACTCGGTCGAACCAACCGCCGTTCCGCGTGTCGCGGTTGCCGATGTTTTTCACCGTCCATGACAGCGTGATCAAATCGCCTGATTTGATTGGCGCGGTCGGCATCTGAAGATCCGAGACCTTGAGGTCCGGCTCACGGTAAATGACGGGAAGCTGCCCCGACCCGAGGTTGTTGGTGATGTCCTCATAACCGCGGCGCGTAAACGAATTGTAGGCGTCGCTGTTGACGCGGCTGTTGGATTTGACGGCGCCGCCGAAGTCGGCAATCACATACAGATAGTAGGTCTGCGGATCGTCGGCAGTCCCTCCAATTCCCTGCGGCAGCGTGAAAGTCGCCGAGGCTGTGTAGCTGTCTCCAGTCGCGAGTGAAGTTGTGGTGGCGTGCGCAAAGTTGCCGACGAACTTAGCGTTGTTCGGATCGAATGTTGGATAGCGGGAGAAATAGAGCGAGTCTTGCCAATATTGCGTTCCGGACCAAACCGGGGCTCCGAAATTCTGCACCGTCCAGGTGGCCGTCACCATTTCGCCCGAATAGTTCGGCGCGCTGCCGACGACAGAGACGACCCGCAAGTCGGCTAGCGGCAGCGGCGTGACATGGGTCACCGCCGTCGCGATGTCATTGTCCGTGTAAGGCCCTTCCCACGTCGGGGCATGATATTGGTCGCCGGTGTTTGCGACGACGATGATATATTTGCCGGAGATTTCCGGCGCGAGGTGGAACAGCGCGGAGGCCGTATAGGACGATCCGGAAGTAAGGCCGCCGTCATGTTCTACGGAGCCGAGGAGCCATTGATTTCCGACGTCCTTGCCTGTGTTCGGCGGAACGAAGACCGGCGTATCGGACAGATAGACCTGATCAAAGATTGGACCGATATCGGTGCCGTGGGCGCCCTGGTTCTGCACGGTCCAGCTGACGGTGTAATCGTCGCCGCCAACTGCGGTCGCCTGCGGTGTGACCGACGTTACCACAAGGTCGGGCGGCGGCGTCAGCAGCACCGTGATCGGCCGCGCCTTGTAATTGTCGTTGTTGACCTGTGTCGGATCGTCCGGGTTT
Organism: uncultured Pseudomonadota bacterium; assembly: GCA_963771455.1. Lineage (GTDB taxonomy): Bacteria > Pseudomonadota > Alphaproteobacteria > Rhizobiales > Beijerinckiaceae > Roseiarcus. The sequence continues at coordinate 37,784 of CAVYTP010000022.1, read as the reverse complement.
ACGTTCGTGCTTTGGGTCGACTTATAGACCGCGTCCAGCATGTCGGACCAGGCGGTAATATAATATTGGCCGCTGATATGTACGGGCAGGGTGACGGTCGCTGTGACGTCGTAGCCGGTAGGCGGCGAAACCACGGAAGGATCGTTGCCGATGACGCCGTTGTGAACGACCGTCGTCAGCAGCACGTCGCCCTTGCTCGGATTGGGTCGCGTCTTGTCGTGCGTCAACCATATGCTGTCGGTCCACGTCGTCTTGTCTGTCGGCTCGAGGCCGAGATTGTCGACATGGTAGGTCACGGTCAGCGTCGCGCCATCGTAAACTTGGTCAGGCGCAATGACCTTGCTGGTGACGAGATCGGCCGGGGGCTCGGCAATGATCGTAATCGGCTTGACGAACGTGTTGTTGTCGCCATGCGGATATTCATCGACTGAAGCGTTTACGTTGGTGACGACGATGAGATAGGCGGCGCCGCCGAGGCGCTTGGGAACCGCGAGGTCGCCGGTGTCTTTAACGTAGAATTGGCCGACCGCGAGCGCCTCGGGGTTATCGATCGTCCCGATCCGAATCGCGCTGCTGTCAAAATGATCGACATAGGAAAGGTAGACGGCGTCCTGCCAGTGGCCGCTGGCCTCGGCGTTACCCTGATTGATGACCTTGTATTTGAGCGAAACCGTGCCGCCAGAGTTCGTCGTTAACGGAGAATCGTCAATCGACGCAACCTGCAGATCGGGCCGTTTCGGGGCGACAACCGTCAGCTCGTCGGCGTCGACGAGCGAGTCGTTGTTGGTCGCCGTTTCGTAGATGGGAAAGAAGCCGGCGTTGGTTTCGATCGAGAGCTGAAACTGACCGCTTAGGGTCTCGGGCACCGTCACCTGCTCGGTTCGGGTAAGCTGCCGTCCGCCACCGAGCGTTCCGGGCGAAGTGAACCCCCCGAGCACGGTCGTTTGCCCGGTTCCGAGCTGGGTCAGGATCACGGCGTCGATATAGGACGCATCGGTGGCGTCCCCGCCCACGTTGCGCACAGTCCAATTGATGTCGATGCTGTCGCCGGCCGTGACGCTTGTCAGCACCTGCGTCGAGCCGGGCGCCGTCGCTGCGATATGGGTGGGGACGAGATCCGGCCCCGACGAAAGGGAGATCGCGATCGGGCCGCTGACTCTCGCATCATTGTCGGTGTAGATGAACTCGTACGGGCCGCCCGTCTTCACAACAACATAGTAGTTGCCGGAGAGGGTGATCGGAATCGGCGCCTGGACGTCACGCGTGTAGCTGCCGCCGATCGCCAACGCGCCGACATGACTGAACTGGCCGAGCGTTGCGACGACGTTCTTTCCGGCAGCGTCGCTCGTCAGATAGACGGTGTCCGACCATGATGAGGTGTTGGTCGCGCCGATGGCGTGCGGCGATTGGTTGACGACGGTCCACGAGAGATCGATGAAGGATCCGCTGGCGCCGACGCTCGGCGCCGTGAAGGCGGTGACGGCGAGATCGGCGTAGGGCGCTGGCGAGACGTCGAACAGATTCGGCGCTTCCGCGACATTGTTGGCGGTGCGGCCGTTCTCGAACACCGCGCCGGCGCTATCCGTTCTTAACAAACAGATGTGAATCGGTTTGATAGGCGGGAGGAAGCAGGATCGTCTCTTGCCGAGTGTAGGAAGCGCCGGCCGCCAGATTGCTGGTGCGGGTGAACTGCGCGAGCACGACGCCATGCGTGGGATCCGAATCCGGCGACGCGATGATCGTGTCGACCCAGGGGCCGGTGGCGTCGGCCGTCCCGACATTGGCGGTCGTCCAGCCAATGGTGACGTAAGCGGGATCGGCGACCGTAAGCGCGGGCGCGGTGACGTTCTTAACCGCAAGGTCGGCGTAGGGAGCGAGAGCGACTGATGTTGTGACGCTCGCGCTGTTGTTGCTTTCGGCGGTGCTCGCGCCGCCCGTTCCCGCGTCGTTTTGTTCGAACACCTGGTTGTAGGCATCCGTCGTGATGGTGACGCTGATGGCGCCGGCGCCAGGACTGCCCTTCGGGAGTTGCAGAGACGCCTGACGCGCCACCGTGGCCCCTGCGGCCAGTGCGCCCGCGCCAGGCGCGGCCGGATCGTAGAGGCTTGTAACCGTGCCGAGCGTCTTTCCCGTCGAAGTGTTCAGGAAGACGACGGTGTCATACCAGGCTTGGTTTGCCGGCGCGTGGCCGAGGTTGACGTCGGTCCAATGCACCGTCATCAAGTCGCCCGAGTTCAGGGCGGCCGCATTGTCGATTGACGCGTTGGCTACTGTGAGATCGGGGTAGGGCGCCGAGGCGACGGTGACGGTGGCGGACAGCGAATTGTCGCTCTCGCCGTGGCCCGCGCCGTCGTCCTCGAAAATGGCGTTTCCCGAATCGACATTGATGGTGACGCGAATGTCGCCGCTGCCGTTGGCTCCGTCAGGCAAAGTGAATTGGGCGCTTCGCGCGGAGGTTCCGGCCGGCGACAGGGGACCGTCTCCTGAGGCGGAGCCGTCGTACGGTATGGAGAGATGTCCGAGGGTTTGGCCGGTCGTCACGTTGTCGATCGTGACCGCATCGACCCAGCCGCCTGAAGTCGCCTTGCCGCCGATATTGCGATCGTTCCATCCGATGCTGAGCGTGGCGCCGGAAACCAGCGCGCCGCCGACCGCAGAGACCTTCAAATCGTTAGGCGTGAGGTTTGGATACTGCGCTGATGAGGAGGTCGACGTGATATCTGCGGTGTTGTTGGCGCTTGCCGACCCGCCCGGCGCATATTCGTAGAGGGTTCCGCCGGAGTTGACGGTTACGGTCGCCTGGATCGAGCCGATTCCCCGCGAGCCGTCAGGCAGCGTGAACGCGAACGAACGGGGAGCTGATTGTCCCGAATTGAGGGCGCTTGCGCCCTGGGCGGCCGGATCATAGGCGACGGTCGTGTCAACCAGCACCTCGCCGGTCGTTGTGTTGGTAATTTTGACGTGGTCGTTCCATGCCGACGATGCCGTCCCCGCGCCCGAATTTGCGTCGTCCCAACGCAAGGTGGCCTGGCCTCCGGCGACGAGCGGCTGCGCCGAATCGAACCGCAGGTTGTTCACCTGCAAGTCGGGATAGTCAGGAAGCGTCGATGGGACCGTCAGAGTCGCCGTGTCGTTTGTGTAGTCTGATTGTGCGACGTCGCGGGTCGCGTCGATGGTAATTGAAAATTCGAGATCGCCTGCGCCATCGGGGCCATCGGGCAGGGTGAATGTCGTCTGCCTGGTCTTCGTCTGTCCCGGCGCAATGGAGCCGGCTCCTTGAGCCGACGGGTCGTAGGGGACTGAAATCGTGCCGACGACGACGCCCGTCGTCTTATTTCGGACCACCAACTGATCTGAAAAGGACGCGGCGGTAGCGACGGTTCCGACATTGGTGATCGCCCAGTGGAGAACCACGGGATCGCCCGATTGCAGCCCACTCGACGGACTGATCGAAAAGTTACCGATCTGCAGATCGAGCAAATCGGTATTCTGATTGGTGACGGCGACGCCGCTGGAGGTGAGGCCGTTGTAGGTGGGGTCCGCGCTGGTCGCCGGGTCGAAGATAATCGTGTAGGCGACGTCGCCGTCGACGATTCCGTCGTCTATCGGACTGACGGTTACGACCTGCAGAACATTCCAATTCTGCGGGGTGAAGGTAAGGCTCGAGACGTCGATGACGCCTTGCTTCGTGTTGCTCGAGCGTAGCTTGATTGTAACGTTCGCGGTCGGCTTCGAGGTCAGCGCGACCGAGAATGTCTTTGAGGCTCCGCCTTCCGCCGTCGTCAATGTCGCAGGCGAAACCGCGATCCCGGCGTGATCCACCTCTTTGTTGACCAGCGAGACGTCGCTCGGGTCCACGCCGTTGAACAGGGGATCGTTCGAGACGGCCGGTTTCAGCAGGATGGAATAGGCGATGTCGCCATCGACGATGAGGTCGTCGAGACCGGTAACCGTGACAGTTTGGGGAACATTCCAGTTCTGCGCGGTAAACACGAGTTCCTGGGTCGAGACCGTACCCTGGGAAGGGTCGGAGGTGTCGACTTCGATGGTGACGTCGGCGGTCGGCGCGCGGCCCAGCACGACCGTAAACGACGCTTGGCCGCCATCGCCCGTCGTCACCAAACCGCTGGTCGGGGATACGATGATGTCGCCGACTTCGTTGAGCAGGACGAGATCGTCGGTCTCGTAGTTGGCGACGAGATTGCTGGCCGAACCGCCGATCACGTCAAAGGTCGAGTTTGCGCTGGCGAAGGTGAGCACCTTGAACGCGTCGCCGACATTTGGCGCAAAGCCGTTGATGTAGGTCGCGGTCAGCTGACCGGCGAGGACGGCCGCGCCGCCAATGTCGAGCCGGTCAAATGCCGAGCCGAAATCCAGGCCGCCAATATCCAGTTGGAGACTGCCGCTCGATGTCTGCCGATAGGCGCCGGTAATGCTGAGTTCGCCCGCCGTTCCGGCGCCGCCGACCGCGATGACGCCGGCGTTGACGACGTCGCCGCTGATCACTCCCGAGCCGCTGATCAACCCGCCTTCGTTGTCGACGACGACGGCGTGCTGTGTCGACCATAACGGAAGCGTCGAAGCGTCGCCGGTTCCGAGCGTCCCGTTGTGCGCGCCCGACGTCAGATCCGCAGCCACGGTTCCCGCGCCTGCGGACAGCGGCCAGTAGCCGGCAAGTCCGGCTTCGGAACCGGTCTTTGCCGTCATGGTCGCCGCAACGCCCGCCGCGTCGAGCGCTATGTTCCAGTACTGCACTTCGGCAAGTTGACCGAGGAAATGACGGCTTGGGCCGCTGTCCACCGCCGTATAGCCATCCCCGAGATTGAGATCGCTGAACTCGTCTGGCCAGGTCGTGTTGGCGTCGTCGAAGGCGAGTTCGCCGTTTAGGTAGCCCTGCACGCGCCCGGCGGCGGAATCCCAGACCAGCGCTATATGAACCCACGCACCGCTGGAAAGGCTTGGCGTGAACAGGTGGCTTGTGAAAGTGGTTCCGTCGGGGCTGCCAATGAGCACCGCCAGCGCGCCATTTGACGATTGTTCGAACCGGATTGCGCCATTGCCTGCAGAGCCACTCGTAGGAAGCGGACCCGTTGTCAGGACGTTGCGATAATTGTCGACCGAGGTCGAATTCATCCAGAACGAGAGCGCGCCCTGCGGCGGTCGTGCGCCGATGTCGCCGATGTGGACGACGTCGTTGACGCCATCGAAGGCCAGCGAGGTCGTCACCGGCGCAATCTGGTTGACGTCGACCCTGTTCGGGCGATCGGCTTTCGCGAGGCCCAGCAGGCCATCGTTGCCGGCGGAGGTGCGATCTCGGGCGACCACGCCCGAAGCTTCGTCGAACCGCCACGCGCCAACAAGCCCCGACTCGTCGCCATTCGGAGGGGCTACGGAAGACGATTGAAGCTCTGCCGGGGAAAGCGCGGTCGACCAAAGACTGAGGTTGCGGATCGCTCCGTTCAAGCCGAATTGAGATTCTGCGCGCCCGACAACCAGCGAACCGGAATTTGAATTGGCGTTGGCGACGGATACGGCCGAGCCCATCGCCGAGCCGTTGACATAGAATGCGTAGGTCGAACCGGTCTTGACGACCGCCAGATGATACCAGGCGCCCACCGTGGGCGTCCACGCGTCGGAAGCGACAAGCGAATATTGGTTGGCGCTGGCGTTGTTGACCAGCATGACGAGGCCGCTCGCCACGCCGCCATAGTTGGAGGCGTACGCAAAAATCCACTTGTTCTGATTGCCGGAGCCGACGTCCTTGCCGACGATGGTCGCCAGATTGCCGTTCGGCAGCGCGGTGAAACGCACGTCCGCTTCGATCGTCGAGTTGAATTTGAGATCGAGCCTGTTGTCGGCGGGCGACCCCATATCGACGAAGTCGTTCACGCCGTCGAACGCGAGCGCGGAATCGCTCGTCCATGCCGGGCGAGAATTCAGGTTTTGTCCGAGGACGCCGCTGTTCGCATGGGCCGTCTTGTCGGCGATCACGCCTCCCTGACCATCGTCGAGGCGCCAAGCGCCCGAAAGGCCCGTTTCAGTCCCATTGACGGCGGTCGACATGTCCGATTGGACCTGGGCGGCGGACCGGGCCACGCTCCACAGGCGCACGTCCTTGATCTTGCCGTTCCACGGTAGACCCCAGACTTCATTGTTGTAGTCGGCGCCGATCACAAGTGGATGGCTGTCGTAGCCCAGCGTCGTCGTGGACGTGTTGGAAGCGACGAGCTGGCCGTCCAGATAGAGATTTTGGCCGGAGGAGTTGATCGTATAAGCGACGTGATGCCACGTGCCGGGCGTCGGATTCCAAGTGTAGGCGACGTAGTTTGAGCTGCTGGCGGCGTTGGCGGCGCCGCCGCGCAATTGACCGCCCTCATACCAGATCGCGTACGAATTGAGATAGGAATTGCCGACCGGTTTGGCGACGATGGAGCGCGTGCCGCTCAGAGTGTCGGTCGGGTTGATCCAGGCTTCCACCGTCAACGCTGTCGCGGGGCGCAGCGCCGGCGCGTCGGGGATTTCGACGGTGTCGTCGACGCCATCGAAACCGAGCGCCTGATCGGTGGTGCGCTGCGGAAAACGCTCGGCGACAGAACCAAGATAAGCGTCGTTGCCTTGACTGCTGACATCCTTGATGACGTTCGACGAGCCGTCGAAACGCCAGGCCGCGGCGAGGCCTGAGTCCGTCGCGCTCGGGACGCGATACATGCCGGCCTGGATCGCTGACTGGTCTTTGGCCGTCTGATAGACCGCTACGTCGGCGATCGAGCCGTGAAAAGCGCTGTCGTAGTTCGGGGTCTGACCGAACAACAGCGGAGCCGTTGACGATCGGATCCCGCTCGCATCATAGGCGCCCTGCGCGACGACCTGACCGTCGACGTAGAGTTTCATGGAATTGTCGTTGGAATTGATGACCGCCGATATCTGATACCAGTGTCCGGATTGGATCAGGCCGGCCGCTGACGTGATCGACAATTCCGAGGAGTTAGCAGGATTGGTGGGCGTCGAGCCGAAATAAAGCGCGCCGTCGGACCGCAGCCAAAGGCTATATTGGCTGAGGCTGGTCGTGCCGGTCGTCTGGCCCTTGTAGAACAACACTTGCCAATAGCGAGGAAAGCCATCCGCCTTATACCAGCCGCTGACGGTGACGTCGGAGCTGGTGTTCAGCGACGGGCTAGCGGCGACGGAAATTATGTCGTTGACGCCGTCGAGTTCGGCCGCCGTGTCGGTTGGCGGACGCTTGGCGCCGATGGTCCCGCCCTGCAGATCCAGCGTGCCGCCGTTCTGGTTGAAGGCGCCGGTCAAAGCCAGTTGGCTGCTTGTCCCGACGGTGACCGTTCCCGCGTTCGCGAGGTCTCCTACGGTCGTGAACTGAGCGCCGCCGGTCAGCGTCAAATGGCCATTTGCGCCGATCGAGGACAGCGGCGCCAGCAAAGGCAGCGCATGAACTCCGGAGCTATCGGTTATATAGGCGGTAAGGCTAGCGCCGGAACCGTCCAGAATGACGGATGCCTGTAGCAGGCTGATCTGCGAGGGCGCATTGACCTTGATTGTACTGTTGGCGCCAATGGACCAGACGCCGCCAGTGAGGGCGGCATTGGTCAGGTTTGTGAGAGTTGCGCTTCGCGCGTCGAGCACGCCGCCGCCCAACGCCTGAAACGTGCCGAGATTGGTGACGCTCGCGCCGGCCACATAAACAGTTCCGGCATGGTCGGGGCCGATCGTGCCCTTGTTGACGAGCGTCACATCGGTCGGGCCGCCCCAATAGTTGCTATATCCTACCGAGCCGCCGAAACCGGCGACCGAGACGCCGGAACCGATGGTCAACGTGCCGCCGCTCGCCATTTCGCGCAGGCTGTTACCTGAAGAGTTGGTCTCGAAATTTATTCGCCCGGCGCCCGAGATGGAGGCGGCCGCGTTGAGGAAATCCACGCGGGCATAGTTGTTCAAACCGACGGTGGCGGAATCGAGCGTCAGGTCGCCTTTGACCTGGACATAGGTGTTGTAACTCGAGAGTTCCAGCACAGTCGGCAGGCTGGAATCCCCCTTCAGCGTAATCCCGTCGAGCAGGCCGCCGTAGTTGGTGGCGAGCAGTTGCGCTCCGTTGGCGATCGTAAGCTTACCACCTTTCAGCGTGCCGCCGCGCAGGAACCACGATCCCGTCGTTTGGTTGAGCGCAAGGCTCGAACCGGTCGCATCGATCGTTCCGATGACGTTGACCGTCGCGCCGGCGCTCTGGATGGAACCGAGCTGGGCGACCGTAACCGAACCGCCGAGATTGAGTGTACCTGCCGGGGCCGAGATGACTCCGGTATTGGTCCACGTTGTCGCCTGCAGATTGAGCGTCCCGCCGGCGCCGACCTTCAGCGTGCTCTCGTTGAGGACATTGGCGCCGCCGAGATAGAAGGTCCCAGCCGCCGTCCCGCCAATCGTTCCCTTGTTGATCAGCGTCACATCGCTTGGGCCGCCCCAATAGCCGCTATAGCCTACCGAGCCGCCGAGACCTGCGACAGTGATCCCGGCGTCGACGGTCAGCGTGCCGCCGCTCGTCACTTCTCGCAGGCTGTTGCCCGAGGAATCGGTCTCGAAGTTGATCCGACCGGCGCCCGCGATTGAGGCGGCCGCGGCGAGGAAGTCCACGCGGCCGTAGTTATTCAAACCGACAGTGGCGGAATCGAGCGTCAGGTCGCCATTGACCTGGACATAGGTGTTGTAACCCGCGATCTCGAGCACGGTCGGCAGGCTGGAATTGCCCTTCAGCACCATGCCGTCGAGCAGGCCGCCGTAGTTGGTGGCGAGCAGCTGCGCGCCATCGGCGATCGTAAGCGTGCCGCCTTTCAGCGTGCCGCCGTGCAACAGCCAAGATCCTGTCGTCTGGTTGAGCGCAAACGTAGACCCGGTTGCGTCGATCGTTCCGTTGAGGTAGACGGTGGCGCCGGCGCTCTGGATGGAGCCAAGCTGGGCGACCGTAACCGTACCGCCGAGATTGAGCGTTCCCGCCGGGGCCGAAATGACGCCCGTATTGGTCCAGGTCGTCGATTGCAGGTTGAGCGTCGCGCCGGCGCCGACCTTCAGCGTGCTCTCATTGAGGACATTGGCGCCGCCGAGATAGAAGGTGCCGGCTGCGGTGCCGCCAATCGTTCCCTTGTTGACGAGCGTCACGTCGCTCGGGCCGCCCCAATAGCCGCTATAGCCTACAGAGCCGCCGAAGCCTTCGACGGAGATCCCGGAGTTGATGGTCAGCGTGCCGCCGCTCGTGACTTCGCGCAGGCTGTTGCCGGACGAGTCGGTCTCGAAATTTATTCGACCGGCGCCCGCGATCGAGGCAACCGCAGCGAGAAAGTCCACGCGGGCATAACTATTTAAGCCGACGGTGGCGGAATCGAGCGTCAGGTCGTCCTTCACCTGGACATAGGCGTTATAGCCGGAAATTTCCAGCACGGTGGGCAAAGTGGCGTCGCCCTTCAGAACGATGCCGTCGAGCAGACCGCCGTAATTGGTGGCGAGCAATTGGGCCCCGTCCGCGACGGTGAGCGTGCCGCCTTTGAGCGTGCCGCCGTGCAGCAACCAGGAGCCTGTCGTCTGGTTGAGCGCGAGGCTGGACCCGGTCGCGTCGATCGTTCCGTTGAGGTAGACGGTGGCGCCGGCGCTGTGGATGGAGCCGAGCTGGGCGACTGTAACCGAACCGCCGAGATTGAGCGTTCCCGCCGGAGCGGAAATGACGCCCGTATTCGTCCAGGTTGTCGTTTGCAGGTTGAGCGTCGCGCCGGCGACGAGTTGGAGCGTGCCCTCGTTGAGAACGTTCGCGCCGCCCAAATAGAACGTCCCGACCTGATCGGGGCCAATCGTTCCCTGGTTGATGAGCGTCACGTCGCTCGGGCCGCCCCAATAGTTGCTGTAGCCGAGCGAACCGCCGTAGCCGACAACGGCGATCCCCGAACCGATCGTCAGCGTGCCGCCGCTCGTGACTTCGCGCAGGCTGTTGCCGGACGAGTTGGTCTCGAATTTTATTCGGCCGGCGCCGGCGATCGAGGCCGCTGCGGCGAGGAAGTCGACGCGGGCATAACTATTTAAGCCGACGGTGGCGGAATCGAGCGTCAGATCTCCTTTGACCTGGACATAGGCGTTGTAGCCCGAGAGCTCCAGCACGGTGGGCAGACTGGCGTCGCCCTTCAGTACGATGCCGTCGAGCAGGCCGCCGTAATTGCTGGCGAGCAACTGGGCGCCGTCAGCGACGGTCAGCGTTCCGCCTTTCAGCGTGCCGCCGTGCAGCAGCCAGGAGCCTGTCGTCTGGTTGAGCGCGAGGGTCGAGCCGGTAACGTCTATCGTTCCGTTGAGGTAGACCGTGGCCCCTGCGCTCTGGATCGAGCCAAGCTGGGCGACAGCAATTGAGCCGCCGAGATTGAGAATTCCGGCTGGCGCCGAAATGACGCCAGTGTTCGTCCAGGTCGTCGTTTGCAAGGTTAGCGTCGCGCCGGCGCTGACCTCCAGCGTACCCTTGTTGAGGACATTTGCGCCGCTGAGGTAGAAAGTCCCGACCTGGTCGGGTCCGATCGTTCCCTGGTTGACGAGCGTCACGTCGCTCGGGCCGCCCCAGTAGCTGCTATAGCCGAGCGAGCCGCCCAACCCGGCGACGGTTATCCCCGAACCGATCGTCAGCGTGCCGCCGCTCACCGTCTCGCGCAGGCTGTTGCCCGAGGAGTCGGTCTCGAAATTTATCTTGCCGCTGCCGGTCAGGTTCGCCGTCGCGCTCAGGAAGTCCAGGCGCCCATAGGCGCCGATGCCGACCGTCGCGGAATTGAGCGTCAGGTCGTTCTTGATCTGGACACTGGCGTTATAGCCGGACACTTCCAGCGCGGAGGGCAAGGTTGCGTCCCCCGCCAGAGTCACCCCGTCCAGCGTGCCTCCCGCGGATGTGGCGACGATTTTGGCGCCCTGGGAAACGGTGACGGTCGCCCCCTTCAGCACCCCGCCGGAAAGCGTCAAGTTCTGCGAGATCTGCAGGCTATCCGCCTGCAGGGTCGCGCCGGCGGCGAGCGTTAGCGGTCGGGCGGAGTCCAGGCTCTGGATGTCGACATTTCCGGCGCTGGCCGAGATCGTAATCGTGGGATTTCCAGACGCCGCAGAAATAACGACAGTGTCGCCCGCGCCCGGCAACGTGCTCCCGCTCCAGTTCGCGGCGTCGCTCCACGATGTTCCGTCGCCAGCGCCGGTCCAGGTGACTGCGGATAGCAGGTCGGGATATGCATTCAACGCCGATAGCGAAGCCGGAGCCGTCGCATCAATCGGCCCGGTGCTCGCTTCCAGGCGCCAGTCGCCTCCGAGCGCCGCGGCGCCGGTCGCATTGGTCGAAGCGGCGACGTTGGCGCCTGTTGAGTCTCGCGACCCGGTTGATGAAGGCGGCGCCGTCCGCGCCCTCGGCGACGTCGCAGCCGTAGAGGAGAATATCTGCCCCAGGCGCGAGCGAGGCTTTCCAGCTGGCAAGCTCGCCAGCGCGCGTCGTCAGCGCCTGAGCGTCAATCACGGTGGAGCCGAGCGACCAGATCTGCTTCCGACCCGTGGGAGAATATGTAGACGGCAGACAGGTCCTTGCGGCCCGCCAGATCCGCGCCAATTTGTTTCAACCCATCGGCGCCCGGGTTGATCAGCACCACGTCGAGGCTCAGCGACGCAGATTTCGTCGAGGCCGTTCGCAGGGCGTCCACCAGCGACGCGTAGTCGGGCAACGCCGCGTCAACATAGGCCACAGCTTTATGGATGGTCGTTGCGGCCTTATCGCCATCGTTCAGCGAATATTCGTAGCTTCCCGTCGTGGTCGCTTCGCCGGCGAGAGCCACATGGAAAGTGCCTGTCGCGGTGGCAGACGGCGCGCTAGCGATGCCTTGACCGTGGGTGGCGAACGCATTTTGCGACGCCTCGGCCCAAGAGATTTGCGGACTGTCAGAGAGCAAGGTGGAGTGAAGTTCCGCGTCGCCGCTGCGCGCCGCGGCGTCTTGCCCCACAAGCCCAAGCAACACGTCGCCCGAAAGCAGCAGGCGCGGTTCCAAAGTTTCGAAAAGAATATCTATCGGCGGCGCGCGGCCTCGGCGGCCGGCGCGGAACATCTTTCGCGAGTTTTCATGACCCATCGCCCCGCCCCAAAGCTAAATAACAATGCGGCCGCTCAGCCTATTGATAAGCAAAGCGTAAACGCAAAGACGCTCGGCAAAGTCGAACGTGGGTCGGTTCCGATTTCCGGAACCGCCTCACAGCAGATTGACTTCAAATCTCTGTGAGTGCAACCAGAAAATGTATTGATTGCGCGCGGATCGAAGGTAATCGCCTACTTGCGGTTGAAGGACAGCAACGTCGTGTCGATTACGAACGCTATGTAATGCGAAGTGTCGACAATCTCGAAACTCACTAACAATCAGCCGTTCGTCCCGGGGGCCAAAAACTGGACATGGCAACCGAGGCCCGCGGGCGCCTTGTGATCGGGATTTGGCAGCGACAGCCGGACGCCGAAAGTGCCGCTCTTGGCGTCCAGGATCTCATCGATCACGGTTACCAGGCCGCTGTAGACCCCGCCGACCGGCGCATCGAGTTCGACGCGCCCGCTCATGCCCTTCTCGATCTTCCCGAAATAGGCTTCCGGCACGACGACTTCGACATTCAGCGGGTCCGTCCTGGCGATGGTCGCCAGGTGGGCCTGACCGTTGCGGTACTCTCCCGGCGCCATCAGGCGCTCGGTCACGACGCCGTCGATCGGGCTGACGATCGTGCGCAATTGCAGAACGGCGTCGGCGCGTTCCTCGTCGAGCTTGGCCAATTCCTGGTTGTCTTTGGCTTCATTGAACTGCTGAAGCGCGACGTCGGCCTCGGAACGCGCTTCGTCATAAGCGGCTTTTGAGCCGACGGATTTCTCCAGCAGGCCGCTCAGCCGCTCCGCCTTGCGCAACAAAAACTCGTAGCGGGTTTTGGCCGAAGAGATCTGCGAAGTGTTTGCGGCGCGCGCGTGCGCCAACGCGAGCAGCGCGGTTTCAACGCGCGCCTCCATTTTGGCGATCACCTGGCCGGCCTTCACCCGATCAGCCCGATCGACCAGCACTTCTGAAACGATCCCCTCGACGGGCGTGCCGAGCTTTACGATCAGGCTCGGCTCCATGAGGCATTCGAACTTTTGGTCGAAAAACCGCTCGGGCTTTTCGTCGGCCGCCGCGCCTGCCACCGAGACCCAACCCGCCAGAGCATAGACAGGGAGGTGCGCCGCCGCGGTACGAGCTCGCCCCACACCTAACTCCCGATACTCAGCTGACCAAAGGCGCCTCTTACACCATAAGCGCGCACGCCCGTCGACTGCGCCGTCAGACCGGCGGGCCCACTGCTAAGCAGTGCGAAGCGACGAACCGTATAATTTCCCATATGTTTTGCGGCGCGGAGGCGATAACCTCGGGGTTGCGCGGCGCCTCGTGTGCTCGCGATGGGACGCCTGTGCGTCGCCACGGCCCGGGCGCCAGTGGGGGAGAATGGGTTGGACAGCGTTTCGGAACGCGTTGTGGAAGCCGAGCGTCCGCGCGTCAGCGCCGCGCCGGACGAAGCCGCGCTTTGGACGAATTTCGCTGAAGCCGAGTCGCTCTCCGCCTATTGCCGCGCCTGGCTGGCGCTGCAATGCGCAGCCATCACGGGAGCGAAAGCAGCGCTGCTGCTGATCGACGACGAGGGGTCTTTCGCGCCCGCGGCGATCTGGCCGCGCCTCGACGCTGACGTCGGCTATCTGAAGCGTGCGGCCGAGCAGACGCTGCAGAAGCGCGCCGGCGTCGCGCTGCATGTCGGCGATGACCGGGAAGCCGGGTCCCAGGCCCACGCCTCGGATGTGCATATCGGCTACCCCGTCGTGGTGCGCGACCGCCTCTACGGCGCCGTCGTCGTGCATGTGAACGCGCCGGGGCCGGAAGAGATCAAAGCCGTATGGCGTCGCCTGCACTGGGGAGTGGGGTGGCTGGAGGCGCTGTTCTGGCGCACCCAGGCGCGCCAGCTCGAGAGCCGCTCCGAGCGGTTGACGATTGCCCTCGACACCCTGGCGGCGACCCAGGAGCCGCCGTCAGCTCAAGCCGCGGCTCTCGCCTGCGCCAACGAACTGACTCTTCGGCTCGGCTGCGATCGCGTTGCGCTGGGTTGGCGGCGCGGCGGCGCGCTGCGGGTGCGGGTCATTTCCCACGCCACGCGGGTCGAGCGAAAAGCCAAGTTCATCGATGCGCTGGCCAACGCAATGGACGAGGCGCTCGATCAGAGGGCGAGCCTCGCGATGCCTGCGCTGCCCGAAACCGAGCCCCGCGTCGCCGTCGCTCTGCGGTCGCTGGCGAAGATGCACGGTCACGCGTCCGCGCTCGCCGTCGTCATGCCCGGCCGCGAAGGCGCGTTCGGCGTCATACTGGCGTTGCGGCGCGAAGGGGCGCCGTTCGAGGCCGATACGCTTCGGCTGGCGGAAAGCGCCGCCCTGCTGGTCGGGCCGTTTCTGGAGCAGAAGGCGGCCGGCGAGCGCTGGCTGGCAGGCCGGATTCCCGATGGGATTGCGTTCGGTTGGCGGGCGGTGTTCGGGCCGCGCCACGCGGGCATCAAACTCGCCGCGCTCGCCGCGTGTCTGGCGTTCTGCCTTCTGCTGCTTTCTGACGGGCCGGATCGTGTCTCGGCCAAATCGGTGCTGGAGGCGTCGGTACAGCGCGCCGCGGTCGCGCCGTTCGACGGCTTCATCGCCGAAGCGGCGGTTCGGGCCGGCGACATCGTCAAGGAAGGCGATCTCCTGGCGAAGCTCGACGACAAGGACCTGCTGCTCGATCAGCAGAAATGGCAGACGGAAAAAGACAAAGCCGTCCAGAAGATGCGCGAATCTTCCGCCGAGCACGAACGCGCCGAGTTCGCTGCGCACGCGGCCGAAGCGCGCGAGGCCGAAACCCAACTGGCGCTCGCCGAGGACCGAATTTCGCGCGCCCGCATCGCGTCGCCGATCGATGGGCTCGTCGTCTCCGGCGATCTTACGCAGCTTCTGGGGTCGCCGGTCGAGCGCGGCAAGACGCTGTTCGAAATCGCGCCGCTGTCGACTTATCGCGTCGTGCTTCAGGTCAACGAGCGCGATGTGAGGCGGGTTGCCGTCGGGCAAACAGGCAAATTGCTGCTCGCAGGTCTGCCGGATCGGCCGTTGCCGATCACGGTCGCCGCGCATCATACCGGTCGCGACTTCGGAGGACGGCCGCAACTTCTTTCGCGTCGAGGCCGACCTCGACGCGAAGCCGGAAGCGTTGCGGCCGGGCATGGAGGGGGTCGCCAAGATCGAACTCGGCCACGACGGCCTGATCCCGATCTGGACGCGCAGTTTGACCGATTGGTTGAAGCTCCAGTGGTGGATCTGGAAACCGCTGTGAATCAACCCTTTCTTTCCCCCTCCTGGTATCGTCTGGCGGATCTGAGGCCGCGATTGCGGGCCGATGTCGAAGTGTCGCGGCAGCGTTACCGGGGCCGGACCTGGTACGCGCTTTATGATCCTGTCGCGGGCTCGACACATCGCGTCAGCCTCGCGGCCTATCTGTTCATCGGGCGCCTGGACGGACGGCGCACGGTGCAGGAGATTTTTGATCAGATTTCCGCCGAGCCTGACGCGCCAGCGTTTGGTCAGGGCGACATCGTAAAACTGCTGACCCAACTTCACGCCAACGAATTGCTGCTGAGCGACGCGGCGCCTGATGTCACTTTGCTCGAGGACGCTCGCCTTCGCCGAAAGCGGTCGGCGGTCTTCAGCCAGTTGCGCAATCCGCTGTCGATAAAACTTCCACTGCTCAATCCGACCCGATGGCTCAATTTGACGAGCGGCCTGTTCACGCCCTGCTTCAGCCGCCTCGGCTTCTTTGTCTGGCTCGCGATCGTCATTGCGGGGATCGTCGCAGCCGTCTCGCACAGCGTCGAACTCTCGCAGGATGTTCTCGACCGGGCGTTCTCCTTCGCAAATCTGCCGTTGCTGGCGGTCGCCTATATCGTTGTGAAGTCCGTCCATGAACTGGGCCACGCCTACGCCGTCAAGGCGTTTGGCGGTGAAGTGCGCGAGATCGGCGTCATGGCGCTGGTGTTCTTTTTCGTGCCTTATGTCGACGCCTCCGCCTCCAACGCCTTTCGCAGCAAATGGCGGCGCGCGACGGTCGCGGCCACCGGGGTCGCGGTCGAACTCATGCTCGCCGCGCTGGCTGCGTTGGCCTGGACGAGAGTGGAGCCCGGTCTCGCGCGCGCATTCCTCTATGACGTGATGCTGATTGGCGGCGTGTCGACGCTCGTCTTCAACGGCAACCCGTTGATGCGGTTCGACGGCTACTACGTGCTCTGCGATCTCACCGAGACGCCCAACCTAGGCCAGCGCGCCACCGCTTTCTGGGGCCGGCTCGCAGAACGGCGTCTGCTCGGACTGCCGCAGCCGGAGCCTCAGGATTTGACCGCCGGCGAGCGCTGGCTGTTTCTCCTCTACGCGCCGCTGAGCTGGCTCTATCGAACCTTTGTGCTGCTCGGCCTCGGCCTCCTCTTGATGAGCCAGTTCTTCGTGTTCGGCGTGTTGCTTGCGATCTGGTCGCTGGGCGACCGGCCTCGTCGCGCCGCTTGCTCGGATCGTCATGCAGGTCGCGACGGGTCCAAGGCTAAGGCGCAAGCGGGCGCGCGCGCTGGCGCTTCTGGGCGGCGGGTTGGTCGCCGCTACGCTCGTCATCGGTTTCGTCCCGGCGCCGCAGCACGCGACTACCGAGGGCGTCGTCTGGCTGCCGTCAGGCAGTTCGGTCAGGGCCGGCGCGGACGGTTTCATAGCTTCTCTGACGGCCGAGCCAGGCGCGCCGGTGAAGACCGGCGATCCGCTGCTCGATGTCACGGACCCCGCATGGAAGGCCGAAACCGACGCCCATCGCGCGCGTCTCGAAGAGCTGGACGCGCGCTACAAGGCCGCCCGTTTCGAAGACCCGGGACAGGCGCAGATCGTATCTCTGGAACTCGAGCGTGAGCGCGCCGCGCTCGAACGCGCCGAGGCGCGCATTCGCAAGGCCACCACGCTGAGCGAGCGCGACGGCGTGTTCGTGTTTCCCTCCGCCGCTGACGCCGTCGGCCGCTTTGCGCGCGAAGGCGCGGTGCTGGGCTATGTCGCGCCGCACTCGACGCGGACGCTTCGCGTCCTCGTCAACCAGTCCGACATCGACCTGGTGCGAAATCGGGTCGAGCGCATCGAAGTCAGGCTCAGCGACTGGCCCAACCGGACTTTCGCGGCCACGCTGGCGCGCGAAGTCCCCGAGGCCGAGGAGGAGCTGCCGAGCCGATCGTTCGGCGCGGCGGGCGGCGGCTCGTTCATATCCGACCCGCGCGACCCCAAGGGCACCAAGAGTTTGCAGCGCCTGTTCCAGTTCGATGTCGAACTTGCCGAAGCGGCGACGCCGATGATGTTTGGGGGCAGGGCGCACGTCCGCTTCGACTTCGCCCCGCAGCCGCTCGGCGCGCAGATCTACCGCCGCCTTCGGCAATTGTTTCTCGCCCGCCTCGATGTTTGATCGCGCTTTTTGTGAGAGCATCGATCTGTCTGAACTCGGCGGCCCGCGCGCGGAGCGTCGCGACCTCGCCTCGTCTTCGTGGGATGTGAGGTGGGAGCGCTGGACGGGACGCCTGGGCCTCGCCGAGGACGCCATGCCGCGCTACGCCCATCGCCTGGTTCGCCGGGTGTGTCGATGGGAAGAGCGCCTGCGCGCCCTCGACGACGCCGCCATTCTGGAGCGCGCGAATGCGCTGCGTTCGCTGTTGCTGTCGCGCGGTTTTACGCGCGCCCTCGTCGCCGAAACGTTTGCGCTGACGCGCGAGGCGACGCAGCGAACGCTCGGATATCGCCACCACCCGGTCCAGATCCTCGGCGGCGCCGTCATGCTCAATGGCGCCATGGTCGAGATGGCCACCGGCGAAGGCAAGACCGTGACAGCGATGCTGCCCGCCGTCGCCGCGGCGCTGGCCGGCAATCCCGTCCATATCGTCACCGTCAACGACTATCTCGCCAAACGCGACGCCGAGACCTCTGGGCCGATCTACCGTGCGCTTGGGCTTTCGGTGGGTCTCGTCCAGAACGGCCAGTCGCCGAGGGAACGACGGGCGGCCTATGCGGCGGATATCACCTACTGCACCAACAAGGAGCTGGTGTTCGACTATTTGCGCGACCGCATCGCGCTCGGACGCATCCGCGGTCACAACCGTTTGCGGCTCGACGAATTGCTCGGCGGCGGGCGTACCTCGGAAGCGTTGCTGCTGCGTGGATTGTACTTTGCGATCGTCGACGAGGCCGACAGCGTTTTGATTGACGAGGCTCGCACGCCGCTCATTATCTCCAACGACACCGGCGCCGACGACGCGACCGCCGCCTACCAGGCGACGCTCGACTTCGCCCGCAGCCTCGTCGAAAGCCGCGATTTCGAAATTCGCAACGAGGAGCGGCAGATCGAGCTGACGCGAGCGGGGACCGAAGCCGTCGACAAGGCGGAACTGCCCACAGTTCAACCTTGGCGCACGCCGCAGGCGCGGCTCGAGCTGGTCCGTCAGGCGTTGACGGCGCTGTATCTGTTCGATCGCGATGTGCACTATATCGTCGCCGAGGACGCCGTCCGCATCATCGATGAAAACACCGGGCGCGTGATGGCCGACCGCTTCTGGGAGCGCGGGCTGCAGCAGCTGATAGAGATCAAGGAGAGCCTGCCGATCAGCGGACGGCGCGACACGCTTTCCCGCATCACCTATCAACGGTTCTTCAGGCGCTACCTCCGTCTTGCCGGCATGAGCGGCACCCTGAAGGAAGTCGGCGAAGAATTGCGCTCGGTCTATCAGATCTCGGTGGCGCCTGTTCCCCCCAACAAGCGGCTGCGGAGGGTCGATTACGGCGCCCGGCTCTGCCGAACCGCTGACAGCAAGTTGCGAGCCATCGCCGATCGCGCAGTCTCGATGGCGGAAAAGGGTCGGCCCGTTCTGGTTGGAACGAGGTCGGTCGCCGTCAGCGAGCAGGTCTCTCAGCAGCTTGCCCAAAAGGGCGCGGCTCATGTCGTGCTCAATGCCCGGCAGGACAGTGAAGAGGCCAACATCATCGCCATGGCCGGCCACGGCGGCCGCATCACGATCGCCACCAACATGGCCGGTCGAGGCACCGATATTGTTCTGACGCACGAAAGCCGCGCGGCGGGCGGCCTGCATGTCATCCTCACCGAGTTTCACGAAACGCCCAGGATTGACCGGCAACTCTATGGCCGCGCGGGCCGGCAGGGCGATCCCGGCAGTTTCGAGCAGATCGTCGCTCTGGACGACGATCTGTTTTGTCGTTTCGCGCCGGCTCTCACCGCGCTCATCGCGGCGTTGCCGCTTTTCATGACGAGATCCTGGGCGGCGCAATTGTTGAGGCAGGCCGCCCAATCGCGCGCCGAGCGCCTACACGCCAGGATAAGGAGGGACATCGCGGCCGAGGACCTTCAAATGGACCGCGCTTTGGGATTTACGAGCCCCGCCGTGTGAGAGGGGTTGGCGTCCGACCGCCGGCCGTTGCAATTGCGCCCGGACGCAAGTTCGCCCATCTTGCTGCGGAACTCCCCACGCGAGGAGGGACGCCGTGGCTCAGCAGCACTATCTCCGATACGACGCGAAACTAGAAAAGCCTCGACCGGACGAAGCTCAAACTTTCAAAGCGATCGTCGACTCTATCGAGCGGACGAGCGCGACCAGCACCGTGGCGCACGGCCACGGAATCCGTCAGCAACATGCCAAAGGCCACGGGTTCCTAAGGGGAGAGTTGCAGGTCTACGACGACTTGCCGCGGCATCTGCGGCAGGGGATGTTCGCCGTCGCACGCTCCTACGACATCATTGTCCGCCTCTCCACCGCCTTTGGCGACCTCCGCAGCGACCGCATCCGCGTGCCGCGGGGAATGGCGATAAAGGTCCTGGGGGTCGAAGGGCCCAAAGCGCTTGCGGACGACCAATCGTCCAATCAGGACTTTCTGCTCGTCAACCACAAGAGCTACTTCGCAGACGCCTCCGCCTATCTGTCGGCGCAGCGGCTATTTGAAATGCAACCCTCCTTCAATGACTTCCTGCTGCGAGTGTCAGGTCTCGCAGCGCGCGGGCTAGTCAGTCTCGCCAGAATTGGCGACTTCAAACTTCCCATGTTGCTCTATGCGCTCGGCGATACCGGCAACAACATAATTGGCGAGACTTTTTACTCTGAAGGCGCCCTTCGCTTTGGCGACTATGTCGCCCGCCTGTCGGCGGCGCCCGTTTCCGAAGCCGCAGTAGCCCTGACCGGCAAGCCCGACCACGCGGTGACGATGTCCTGCGAAATTCAGTCGTTGAGTTCTTTCGGACGAATTCGGCGGAATATGAAATTCGCGCCCAGCTCGGCTTCGATCTGGACCGCACGCCCATCGAGGATGCTTCGGTCGACTGGCCCGAGGAACTCACGCCCTTCCAACCGCTCGGCAAGATCGTCATTCCTGCGCAGTCGGCGGACAATCAGGCGCGGCGCGACTACGCGCAGGACGTCCTGTCGTTCAACCCGTGGCGCTGCCTCGCTGACCATCGCCCTCTCGGGTCGATCATGCGGCTGCGCAAGGACGCCTACCAGATGTCGGCCAGTTTGCGGCACAAAGCGAATAAACAACAGCTCATCGAGCCGCACGATATCTCCGAGCTCCCGGAATAGATGCGCTACTACCAGGTGCGCGCCTAGAGCCCCCCTCACCCCGGCCCTCTCCCGTAAACGGGAGAGGGGGCGATACCCTTCTCCCGCTTGCGGGACCGAGGGAAACGCGACGCGTTTCCCGGGGGGTGGCGCGAAGCGCCGGATGAGGGCGGGGCCTCATCAACCGCGGCGCGTCCCAGCAGCCTTCAGGGCTGGCAGCAGAGGGTCGTTCGGTTCCAGAGAGTTGGCGAGCGATTGTATGGCTTTCCGGCCACGGTCTCGCAACGCATGGGCGGCGACATAGTGCTTGCGGTCGACCAGCGCATTTGCCGCGGTCGCGTAGATCCTCACGGCGGGAAGCGGAAAACGTCCTCCGCGCACGAGCCTGATCGCTTTGGCCAGTTGCCTCGTCGCCACGGCGGTTTCACCGCTGGCTAACGAGATCCTGGCCATCGCCTCGTGGGCGTAGGCGACGAATTGCAAGTCAGGCGCGATGACCGTCAACGCGAGCAGGCGGTCCGCCTCGCGCTGCGCTTTATCCAGATCGCCAGCTTCGAGCCAGTAGTCACATTGGCTCAAGACAAAGTGCGGCACGATGGGCGTCTCCATCGGGATGCGTTCGTCTTCGACGCGCCGCGCCATCATATTTATCTGTTCCAGGGCCGAAGGCAGATCATGCAAGCCGAGATAGGCCTTCGCCAATACGATCCGGCCTATGAAAAAGCTGAACGGATTGGCTTCGACCGACGGGTTGAGCGCGTCAATCGCCTGCCGCGCGCCGCCTTCGAAGTCCTGCGCCTCGACATGCAGCCACGCGATCGTCAGCCGGCACAAGGCGCTGGCTTGAGCGTTGAAATTCCGGTCCGCGATGGCGAGGGCCGATGTCGACAAATCCCTCACGCGGCCCCACTCGCCCGCGTAGAACAGAGCAATCGAACTCGACAAAATTGTAGATGACATAGAGATAAACGTCGCCGATCGCGCGCGCCAATTCGCGACCGCGAAGCGTGGCGGCGCAACACTCGGCATAGCGGGACGACAGCAGCGCGAGCGTCATCTCCATCGAGTGACGGCGCGCCCGCGCACTCAGATCCTGGGAATCGTCGATCAATTCCATGGCGCGAACACAAACCTCCGCATCGATGTCACGCCAGGGCCGGAGCATCAGATGCAGGTTGGCGAGATTGCCCTCCGCCAAGGCCTTGACGGCAAAATTATCGATGTCGAGACTACGCGCGACGGCGCGTTCGGCGACTTCGAGGCACTGACGCCGGTCCACATACAACTGAAAACGGCTGAGGTTGACCAGCGCGCTGACCTCCTCCCGAACGTTCCCCGCTTCCGCAGCGCAAGTCACCATGGCGTTCAGATCATTCAGCGCGGCGACGAATTCGCCTCCGGCGCGCCAGGCCCACGCCCGCTGCAGCAGCAGCCGAATCCGCGGCTCAGTCTGGGCCTGCGGCGGCAGCATCGCCAGCAACTCCAGCGCGCGGGTCAGGTAACCCGCGGCCTCCCGCATGCTGAAGCGACGCGCCGAGCTTTCGGCAGCCGCGCCCAGATAGTGCAGCGCCTTGGCGAAGGACCTCCCCTGCTCGAAGTGCAGCGCCAATGCTGGCGCAAATTCGACGGCGCGGGCGCCTTGACCGCGCTCCAGGCTTTCTCCCAGACGCCGATGCGCGTTCGATTTGCGCGCCGGCGAAAGCTGTTCGTAAAGGACCTGCTGATACAGCGCATGGATGAACGCGTAATCACCGGACACGGCCCCGTCCGGCCATTCGGCCGCGCCGGTCACCGTCAGGATGCGGACGGAGTTCGCCAGATTTTCGCATATCTGCTCGACCTCGAGAACATCGCGCTCCATCGCGCCGGCAATCAACAGGGCTGAAAAGGTCGGCCCCGCCGCGCTCGCCGCGTCGAGCAGCGCCCTCTCAACAGTGCTGAGCCGAGCGACCTTCTGCAGGATCATCTCGCGGATGTCGCCGGGCAGAGTCGCCTCCAATTGCAAGCTTTGGTCCGCAATGCGCCATTCGCCATCGGTGTTGACGATCGCTCCTTGCGCAACGAAGTGGTCAACCAAAGCGACGACGAACAAGGGTTGACCTTCCGTTCGAGCGAAGACGCGGGCCGCGATCGCCGAACTCAATGCGCCGGAGGAAAAGCGCAACGCCAGCAGCCGCTCAACCTCGGACAAATTCAGCCGGTCGAGGCTCGCCTCAAGGCAGCGCCCATGAATTCTTAGATCCCGGTGCACGTTCAATATCGGATGATTTTGTACGGCGACGTCCGTTTGCCGATAGGTGGCGAGGATCATCAGCGGAGCGTGACGATCGCGCCGCGCGAGACGCGACAGGGCGTCCACGGTTGCCGGGTCGCTCCAGTGCATGTCTTCGAGCACGATCACCCACGGTCGCCTGCTGGCGAGATCTTCCATGAAGTCGCAGAATTCTCGAAGCATCCGCTCGCGGTTGGCGCCGAACACCTCGTTCTGAATCTCGGTCCGCTCCTGTTCGATCAGCAACCATGGCATTTGCGCCAACCAGGTCGGCGCGTGCTCCCGGAGCGATTTCATCACCGACTTGTCAGTCGCTGCGCCGCAGACCTCCTGCAAGCCTTCGATCAGCGGTAGGAACGCCTCATGCGCTCCAAACATTTCGTTGCACCCGCACCTCACGACCCCGATGCTTTCTCCCGCGATCGACTTCAGCGCCATTTCGACCAGCGTGGTCTTGCCAATGCCCGCCTCTCCCGTCACGAAGACGACCTGACGGCGCCCAGACTGCGCACTTCGCAGCGCGCGGTTTACGATCTCCAAGGCGTCTTCCCGTCCGACCCACGCCTGGCGGCCATCGACGACCTCGGAATTGTCGTCCGCAACAAACCGATCGTGAGACACGGGCCTGACGATCTCGACGGATCCGACAAAGCGGTAGCCCCGCCGGGTCACCGTCTCGATATAGGTTGGCGACGACCGATCGTCCCCCAGAACGCTACGCAGTGAGTTGATGGCCACGGTAAGACTTCGAACTCGCTGACATGCAGATCGGGCCAGATGGCCGTCATCAACTCGTCTTTGGTCACCAATTGTCCGGGACGTTCAACGAAATAGCACAGCACCTCGAACGGCTTCGGCGTCAGCGCGACCCGATCGACGCCGCGTCGCAACAGCGCATTGCCGCGATCCAACCGAAACGGGCCAAAGGCAAATTCGTCAGTCTTCACGTGACCGATCCTCCCGCCAGCCTGCGAGCTTAAGGGAATAATAATTTTTATGTAAGGCGCGCCTAAGGACCTCAGCCGCGGGCGGACTTAGCCTCGCCTCATCCCGGACCGGGCACGCGGGAAACCCGCAGCGCCCGGGGGATTCCATAGGTCTGACCAATTCGAGGAGGCGAAAATGCCTGTACGTAGGACGCTAAAACTCTCATTGCCGGTTGTCGCAACAACGTGGCTCGCCGCGGGCGCCGGGCTGGCCTGGGGTGAAGAGGTCTTGCCCTATGCCGCCCATAACATCTCGTTGGAATCCGCACGCGGCACGATCTATTTCACATCGAATGGCTGCGAGGACGAGGTCGTAACGACGCTGAACAGCGATACACATGCGTTACGCTTCGTTGTTTCGCTACGGCCGGGGCAGAGCGAGGAGCTTTCGACCCCGGTGTCAATTGGCGAACCAACCACGGTGATCGAGGTGCGTCGGGAAGGCGACAAGATTTTCGTCTTCGACCATCCCAGAGCCACGGATCACGGCGTGGGTCCGATGGACACGGATTTCATGACCGGACCCTGAATACGCGTGAGCGGCCGCGCTCGCTCGGGTTGGGCGCCCTCATGGTCTGCTCCGAAATCGACAAGATTGATGCGGGCGTTGTCGAGCCCGCATTGCGGCTCTGCAATCCAAGCCAAGGATGCGTCCGATGATTGGAGAACTCTTATCCCAGTTCGGCAGGCGCGGTCCAACACTCCTGGTCGCATCGCTCTGCGTTGGCTTCGCCTTTCATCCGCTGGCTCGGATCGGATATCAGCTGCTCCCGATATCGGCGTTCCTGCTCACGCTCGGCTCGTTCCTCACCGCTTCGCTTTCGCCCGCGGAGTCGAGGTTGCGTCTGGGTCTGGTCGGGATCGCGCTGCTGTGGGTGGGTGTCGCCTTACCGTTGCTGGCGGCGGGCGTGCTTCTGTTGCTCCCGCTCGATCCGGCCCTGCACGCCGGCATTATGCTGTCGTTACTCGCGCCTCCGGTCGGGAGCGCAGCAGCGATGGCCGCGATGATGGGCCTGCGTCCACGCGTCGCGCTGATCGTGTCCTTGACGTTGACGCTGTCGGCGCCGCTGACCATTCCCGCCTACTCGACGATGCTGGGGCTCGGCATCGACTTCAGGATCTCGGCGCTGGCGCTTCGCCTTTTCCTGATTGTCGGCGCCGCAGCCCTTGTTTCCTGCGGGGCCATAAAATTTCGTCGGCGGCTGACCGGCGTGCTTCCGGATCAACGCGCCGCGACCGGGGTCGCCGTCGTCGGGCTGGTGATTGTCGGGCTGGCCACTTCGCAGGCGATCCAAGCGCAGGGGCCGGAGCATTCGAGACAATTTGCGGCGATGCTGGTTGCTGCGACGATTGTCAACTTCGGGCTATGCGCAGTCTCGGCGCTGATCTTCGCGCGGCTCGGTCCACGCCTCGCTGGGACCGTTGGCCTCGTCAGCGGCAACCGCAACGTCACTTTGGCCTGGGCCGCCGCCGGTGTGGGATTGCCGCCGTTGACCGAAGCCTATGTCGCCGCCTGCGTCATCCCGGTCCTGGCTCTGCCGCTGATTGTGAGAATGGCCGTCGAGTTGCGCGGCTCCCTCGCGCTTCGTTCTTGAGGGCGGCCCTGCGCGCCTGCTGTGCAATCGCAAACTGAGGATCGCAAACCAAAGCGCGAATATGAGGAGGAAACCGTGGATCGGCAATTTGCAACGCGATCAAGTCGGCGACAGATCACGCGTATTTGCGTCTTCTGTGGCGCCCGTAGCGGTGACAACCCGGAGTTCGCAGGGGTCGCCGCCGAACTCGGCCGCGCGGCCGCGCGGGCGAAACTGCATATCGTCTATGGCGGCGGCGGGGCCGGTCTCATGGGGATCGTGGCCCGCGCGGCGCTGAGAGCCGGCGGGACCGTAACGGGCGTCATTCCGTACTTCCTGCTGGATCGCGAGGCGGCTCTGTTGGAGAGCCACGAGCTGGTTGTCGTGAACGACATGGCCGCCCGCAAGCGCGAGATGGCGGCGCGCGCGGACGCCTTCGTGGTGCTGCCAGGCGGGCTCGGCACATTGGAGGAACTCGCGGAACAGATTTGCTGGGCAAAATTGGGAAGACACGACAAGCCTGTTGTGCTCGTCGACGTCGCGAATTATTGGCGGCCGCTTGTCGCGCTGTTTGAACATATGGCGGAGCGCGGATTTTCAACCCCGCGGGAACTTCAAGCGATCGTTGTCACTCGCGACATCGCAGAGACAATCGCCGAGTTGACGAACTCGTCAGCCCTCTTGGCGAACAGAGCCGCCGAACAGCGGAACGCGCCGCGGGCCTTGTTGAACGAGACCTCGCTCGAGAGCTGGCGCCATGAGGACTACTTTTGTCCGCTCCGAAATTTGCCAAATCCAACTTCGCGGGAGGCTGACAATGGCTGACGCGACACTGCCGTTGAGGCCGCACAAGCGACGCGTGCTGAGTTGGATGTTTGGAAACGCGGGCGCAACGTACAACACCGGAAACTGGATCGCGTTGCTAGCGGCTCTGCTAGGCGCCCTCGACGCGGCGGACCGGCGCGAGATGCTGTCGAACCTGGGCGCGGCCTTCGTGGGAAGCGCCCCCGCACTGTCTGTAAGCGCCGGGTCGCTGGCGTTCTTTCTGGGCGGCGCCCGCTACGACCACGCGTTCCGCATCGCGGGCGCCCCCGACGCGCGAAGCCTTCGCGAGGGACACTTGTTGTCCGCCGTCGGCGCCGCGCTGGTCGCCATCGGTGTTGCGGGCCTGGCTACCTCGAACGCCAGCGTGTTCGCCGCGCTTTGCGGCGGCCTGCTCCATACAGCCGGCAAGCTCGGCAGCGCGGTCGACGAGAGGCGAGCTTTCTGGAAGGTCATGCCCCTGGTCAGCCGGCTGCCGTCGGTGCTGTCGCTGGCGGCGAACCTTGGCTCCGATCTCGAACTGGCGCGGGTCGCGGCGACGTTGCTGCTGATCCTCTGCGTCGCGATCTGGGCGCGCGCCGACGCCCTGTTGTTGTCTGATAGTCAGGCTGTTCGGCTCGCCGACATCATCGGGGTCGGCCGGACGCCGCCATTGCCGGGCGCGCATCGCCGATGAGATCCGTGAACCAATGTTCGGGTTCAGCGTTAGGGCGGGATAACAGGGAGTTTGATTATGTCGGAACTCACGACCAAGACCCGCAAGAAAATCCCCGCGAAGAAGTTCGCGCTTCCCGAGAAGCACGCCTATCCGATCGAGGACAAGGCGCACGCCCGTAACGCCAAGGCTCGCGCCAGCCAGGCGGCGAACGCCGGGCGCCTGTCCAAAAGCGAGGAAAAGAAGATCGATAAAAAGGCGGACGCGGTGCTGGGCAAGAGCTGACGGCTCTTAGCAATCTGCAGATAAGTTGAAGCTATGCCACCCTCATCCGGCGCTTCGCGCCACCTTCTCCCGCGTGCGGGCGAAGGGTATCGCCCCCTCTCCCGCTTGCGGGAGAGGGTTGGGGTGAGGGCGATTTTAGTTGTGCGAAGCTTGCCCTACAGCGCTGAAGCGCGGAGCAGCGAGATTCGCGCGGCGTTCAGGGCCGAGTCGACGCTTCGGCTCTCCTCGGCTCCGGCTCGCGCGACGTCCGGGTTGGTCGCGCGGAGCAGGGCGATCGCCTTGTGAACTTCGGCCAGAGCGGCGCCGACGGCTTTGACCGCCTCTGCCGGGGTCTTCGCGTCTCGGATATTCTGCGCCGCCTTATGGATGATTTGGGGCAACGTACGCAGCTGAGGCGGCAACCGTGGGGCAAGCACTTCCAGCCGGGATGCGTAGGCGTCGAGCGCGTCGGCGATGGTTGACGGCGTCATGTTCTGGCAAAGCTCGAACATCTTTTCGAGCGCATTCGACAGCGCCTGCAAAGCCGCCTTCGGGTCGCTGAAGCGATTGGGATCGGGTAGATCCGCGCCGTAGTTGCAACTGTTTGGCACGGCGCCCAGCTGGTTCTCGAATATGCCGAGATCTATGCCGCCGCCTGCCGTTGGCGGGGACCAATTTATCAATGCGGGGGGAAGACCCGAATTCTCGTATAGCGAGACAGTCAACGTGCCAGGCGAGTTGCCGTTTGCGGCGATCAGATAGTTCGGACTCGACAGCGCCGTGACGCGCTCCGCGTAGACACCCGTTGCGAGCGATGGCGACAACGCGACCTGCTCGGCGCCCGAGAAGGCCCCGACGGTCGGGGTCACCGTGTCACCGGGGACCACTCCGTTCAGCGTCGCAGCGCCGAGAACGGGCGTCGTCCCGAAAACGGAATTCGCGTCGGCAACCGAATAAGTGATCGCCAACGGAGAAATTGTCAGAACGCCCGGAGCATTGCCGGTAGCCGCCAGCGAGTAGTTGGAGTTGCTGAGCGCCGTGACCTGCTCCGAGTAGCTTCCCACCGAAGTCGTGGGCGCCAGCGCGATCTGCGTTGGGCCGGTGAACGCGCCCGTGGTCGGCGTGACGGAGTTGCCAGCGAGCACGCCGGTCAGCGTCGCGGCGCCAAGCACCGGAGTCGTTCCATAGGTCGAGTTCGCGTTGGCGACGGCGTAAGTGATCGCGAGAGGCGAAATCGTCAGCACGCCCGGCGTATTGCCCGTGGCGGACAATGTGTAATCGGGATTGCTGAGCGCCGTGACCTGTTCCGAATAGGTCCCGGCGGGGGTCTTCGGCGCCAGTGTGACCGGTGTGGCGCCCGAGAAGGCTCCTGTGGTTGGCGTGACGGTATCGCCGACGAGCACCCCATTGAGCGTCGTCACGCCGAGCACCGCCGTCGTGCCGTAGGTCGAATTCGCGTCGGCGACCGCATAGGTTATCGCCAGCGGCGAGATCGTCAGCACGCCCGGCGTATTGCCTGACGTAGCCAGAGTGTAATTGGGATTGCTGATCGCGGTAACCTGTTCCGAGTACGCTCCCACCGGGGTTTTAGGCGCCAACGTGATCGGTGTTGCCCCTGAGAACGCGCCCGTCGTCGGCGTGACGGTGTCGCCGGGGAGCACGCCGTTGAGCATAGCGGCGCCGAGGACCGCTGTTGTTCCATAAGTCGAGTTCGCGTCGGCGACCGCGTAGGTAATGGCGAGCGGCGAAATGGTCAGCACGCCCGGCGTACTGTCGGTGACGGCCAGCGTATAATTCGGATTGCTGAGCGCCGTGACCTGTTCCGAATATGTCCCGACAGGCGTCTTGGGAGCCAATGTCACAGGCGTGGCGCCCGAGAACGCGCCCACCGTCGGGGTAACGGTATCGCCCGGGAGCACCCCAGTTAGCGTCGCCGCGCCGAGCACAGCGGTCGTCCCGTAGGTTGAATTGGCGTTGGCGACTGAGTAGGCGATCGGCAGCGGCGAAATCGTCAGCACGCCCGGCGTGTTGCCTGTGGTCGCCAGCGTGTAGTTGGGATCGCTGAGCGCTGTTACCTGTTCCGAATACGTCCCCGCCGGCGTCTTGGGAACCAGGGCGACGGGCGTCGCTCCGGAGAAAGCCGCCGTCGTCGGCGTCACAGTGTCGCCTTCGAGCACTCCCGTCAGCGTCGTTGCGCCGAGGACCGCTGTCGTTCCGTACGTCGAACTCGCGTCGGCGACCGCGTAGGTGATCGCCAGCGGCGAAATGGTCAGCACGCCCGGGGTATTGCCAGTGGTCGCCAGCGTGTAATTCGGATTGGTGATCGCCGTGACCTGTTCAGAATAGGTTCCGGCCGGGGTCTTGGGGATCAACGTGACCGGCGTCGCGCCCGAGAAGGCCTCTGTCGTCGGCGTCACCGTGTCGCCAACCAGCACGCCGTTGAGGGTCGTTACGCCGAGGACTGCGGTCGTCCCGTAGGTCGAATTCGCGTCGGCGACCGAGTAGGTGATCGCCAGCGGCGAAATAGTCAGCACGCCGGGCGTATTGCCCCTGGGCGCCAGCCTGTAATTCGGATTGCTGAGCGCGGTGACCTCTTCGGCATAGGTTCCAACGGGAGTCTTCGGCGCCAGTGTGACCGGCGTGGCGCCCGAGAAGGCCCCTGTCGTCGGCGTCACGGTATCGCCAGCGAGGACGCCGTTGAGCGTCGCGGCGCCGAGCACCGCGGTTGTGCCATAGGTCGAATTCGCGTCCGCGACCGCGTAGGTGATCGCGAGCGGCGAAATGGTCAACACCCCGGGCGTATTTCCCGTAGTCGCAAGCGTGTAGTTCGGATTGGTGATCGCCGTGACCTGTTCCGAATAGGTTCCGGCCGGCGTCTTTGGAACCAGCGTAACCGGCGTTGCGCCCGAGAACGCGCCTACGGTTGGCGTGACCGTGTCGCCGGCGACCACCCCGTTGAGCGTTGCCGCGCCGAGGACGGCCGTCGTGCCGTATGTCGAATTCGCGTCGGCGACGCTCCACGTCAGAGCGAGCGGCGCTACGGTCACGACACCCGGCGACGCGAACGCCGTCGCGTAGCCGTCGGTCACGGCGAAAGATCCGGCGCCAACTGTAGTGGCGTAGGGACTGCCCGCCACGGAAGCCGTGGCGGCGGAGCCCGGCGAAGTCACGCTCGGCGTGCCGGAGTACACGCCAGCGGCCGTGTCACCTAGATAGGCTCCGCCGGGGTCGGCGGGCTGGAGGCCGGTAATCGTATAGGCCGCGGCGACTGTCGCGGTCGCATCGGTCCCGTAATTCTTGCCGACGTCGGTTGAGGTGACCGTGATGGTTGGTTGGAAGGCGAAGATATATCGATTGCCAGTAGCAGTGACAGTACCGCCGACGGGGGTGTCCCAGACGGCCGTGTTGCCGCTGACGAGGCCGTTGAACGTATCGCCGGCCGGCGCATCGGAAAAGACCTGCCAGGCGCTGCCTCCCGAGGTCGTGATCGCGCCAGCGCCGACATCGTTGGTGAAGACGCCCGTAGCCGCGAGCGTGACGGCGCCGCCGACTGAACTTGAAGTGGTGACCGCGCCATCGACGATAAGGTCGCCGCCGAGATTGGTGACGCTCACCGTGCCCGCGGAAATGCCTGGAGTGCTCGTCACGGGAGCGCTTACGTCTGCGCCCGTCACTGAAGTGTTGTAGGTGACCGTTCCGATCGTCGTCGACGCGTTGGTCCCGGCGTAGAAGAAGTCCCCTGTTCCGGATGAGGTCACGGCTGCCGACACCGTCGCCACGGAATTGGCGGGATTGGTCAGCACGACGTCGCCCTCGACAGCGCTCGCGAACAGCGACAGCCCCGTGATTGGACCGGTTTGGGTGATGCCCCCGGAGTAAGTGATCAGGGCGACGGATCCAGCGGGCGCGCTGACGCCGGGGCGCCGACCGCGATGTTGCCGTAGTTGGCGAAACTGAACCCCGTCTGCCCCGAGCCTGAGATCGTGGTAACGCCGTTGAACGCGGTGAGCACGACGTCGCTCGCGGTTGACGTGGCGCTGACGGCGTTGCCTGTTATGCCGAAGCCGGCTTGCTGGTAGATCTCGTTGGTGGCGGTCATCGTCAGATTGCCGCCGCCGCTGGCGTTCATCGGCGTATCGATATGAATATAGCCTGCGGCGTCCAGGGTCAGCGTGTTGGCGGACGTCCAGGTCACGCCGCTGGTGATTGTGATGTTGCCGGCTTCGCCTCCCGGACTGCCGACGGCGCCTGTCGAGACCGTCACGTTCGAAATGTTGAGCTGTGTCCCGAGCTGGGTCGCATTGAGGACCGAGGGCGTGCCTGACGAGGTGTAGGTCGTCGCGCCGGACGTCGCTATGTTGGTCGTTGCTCCCGCGGAGATCGCAATGTCGAAGGGGTCTAGCAGCAGCGATCCCGTTGTCCCGGCTGGGGCGCGGGTGTCGGCAAGCCCGGCATAGGAGAGCAGGCCGTGGTTCAAGGGGTTCGCTGAGACTTCGACGGAACCGCCATTTCCGCCTGTCGCTCCGCCGCGCGCGGAGATGATGCCTGCGAAGCTCGTATAGTCGTTAGACCACGCGGCGACCGTGCCGCCGTCGCCTGAAGCGCCTGCGTTCGCGCTCAAGACTGAATGGGCGTCGACAACGACCTGCTGGGCGGCGTGAATATCGGGAGCCCCATGGAAATCGCCTCCAACGCGAATCGCGCCGCCGCTCGTCCCGCCGTTCGCAGAAACGAGGGTCGAGGCCAATGCGACATTCTTGTCAGCGGTGATCGTGACCGAGCCGCCTTGGGCCGCCTTTCCGTTGGCCGCTACCGTCGCCTGTTTCAGTTTGACGTCGCGTCCGGCGATCCGGACGGAGCCGCCCCGGGCGCCGCCAGAGGCCGCAACGTGGCCGGTTACATGGACATCGCCGCCGGGGCCGCCGCCGAGGATTATCGAGCCGCCGCTCGCGTGCGCGGAGGTCGCCGAAAGCGTGCCGGGAATGTTGATTGCATTGCGCACCGCGTTCGCCGCGGTCGCCGCCTTCACAACCACGGCGCCGCCGGCCGCCCGCACCTTGCCGAATACGTCGACGAGTCCTTGACCATCTGAGGTCGTCGCGCCGGTCGGGACGGCGACGCGCAGGAAATTGTCGCCGGTGAGGTCGAGCGTCGCCGCTTCGCCCGAACCGAGCGCGACCTTGCCCAGCGGCGCCACGATGTCGCCGGGGACGGAAACTGTTCCGCCAATCAGGCCGACGAAGCCGCCGGGGCCGGTGTTGATCGATCCGTCGACGCTTACCGGTTTCGAGGCGCCGTTGCCCTTGAAATTGAAGTTGCCGTTGTTGAAGTCATTGTTCGACAGCCCGAGCGTCGAGGCGACGAAGCCGCCGCCAACCTGCACGGCGCCGGTTGGGGTGATCGCGATCCCATTGGGGTTGACGAGATAGACCTGGCCGTTGGCGTTGAGCTTGCCCGCGATCGCTGTCGAGGTCGTTCCGGTGACCCGATTGAGGATTGCTGAGTTCGAATTCGGCTGGGCAAAGTTGACGCTGTTTCCTTGTCCGATCGAGAACCCGTTCCAGTTCACGATCGCCCGTTGCGACGATTGCGTAATCGTCATCGCCGATCCGGACACGCCAATCGACGCGGCGCCCGAAGCCACGGACCCGCCGGTCGGGAGCGGACCCTGCGCCGATGCGCCAGAAGCCGCGACCGTCAGCGCGAGCCCCGAAACAGTCGCCAGGCGCCTCGCCGCTGCTCCGTAAATCGAACGCGCCATCCGCACCCTCCGGTCCCCGTCTCCAGCTAGAAATTCAAGCCCACTGCAAAGTTACATCGATAATCCTGCAATTCGCCGGGCACGTTCGAGAGGCCGCGGGCCAGTTCAATGCTGAACGTGCCATTGGCCGGCGCGCCGGCAATGTCGAAGCCCGTGCGCACGCCGACGCCGAACGAGCTGGCGTCAATCGTGCTCTGCTGTCCAAAGGTGGGCTGGAAAATTTGCCCCGTCCCGCCTTCGCCGAACAGATAGGGCGAGAGCGACAGGGCGCCCGGTCCGAAATGCGAGAACGGATGCACGAGTTCGCCGCGCAACGTTGCGCCCTGGTCGACAGTGAAAGTGCCGATAGGATAGCCGGAGGCCGCGCTTCCTCCATCGAGTCCGATCTGCTCGGCGATGAACAGCGGCTTGCCGAAGCTTGCCTGCGCCGACGCGATCAGGACGCCCTGGAATCCCTGCGGCAGAAACTGCGTCCAGCGACCATTGAATCCGAGCTTGCTGAAGGTGGGGCTGGCGCCCTGCTGCGAGAGCGGAACCCCTGACGCAGCGGCATCACTGGCGTTGCGGCCACCGAGACCTTGCGAAAAGATGAGCGTCGCATCCGCGAGCGCGCCGAACGGCAGCTGCAGCCGATCCTCGGCCTGAAACCGCGCAACGGCGTAGCGATCGAGATAGAGATCCGGTTCGAACCCGACCGCCTGCAGGCTTTCCTCCGCCCATTCCACCGTCGCTTGCAAATTGAGTTGCTGGGCGCGGGTGAGGATCAACGGGTACAACGCGCGCAGGTCGAAGCGCTGGTAATAGCCAACAGTCGGAGGAGCGCCGGGCGAGGGAATTGGCCGCGTAACGGAATATGTGTATTCCGGGTTGATCTTGAAACCGTCGGTTCCGAGCGGGATCGACGCGCCTGCGCCGACGAGGGCGACCGGCGAGTCGCCCTGGAACGTTTCGCCGAGATTGTAGCCGGTCGTAGCGGTCGCGTAGAACTGCTCGCCGAAGCCGAGCGCGCTGTTGATCGAGAGCGCCGCATTCCATTCATAGGTCCCGAGCGAACTCGGAAGTTCGTTGTTGAAGCCGAGCGAGCCTGTAACGAGCTTCTGAGTTCCGTCGAGCACGAGCCGCGTGCCGCCGGGGCATTGCCGATGCGTCAAGGTCGAAGTTACGGAAAGCGCGGGATTGTCGGCGGCGAGCAGCAGACGGCGTTCGGTTTCGTCGAGCTTGATGTGCCGCTGGCCAATCAGCGGCGAGAGGCGCGCGGCGAGGAGGGCGCGTTGCCTTTCCGGAATGCCGGAGACATCGACGGATTCCACGAAGCCGTCGATGACGACGAGACGCAGCGCGCCGCCATTGTCGAGCTTCTGCGGCGGAACCGAAACGCGCACGAGCACCCAGCCCTGCGCAGCATAGGCGCGCTCGATCTCAGCCACTGCGTCGTAGATCGCTTTCAGAGTTACACGGTGGCCTCGGATCGTCGCAACGATGGCGTCGGTCTGAGACTGCAGTTGCGGAAACCCGCCTTCGACGATGACGTTGGAGACGCTGATCGACAGTTTGTCGGCCCCTGCCGGCGCCGGGGCGCCGGCGGGCGTGGCGATCGTGACGCCGCCTGTCGGGGGCGCCGCCGGGCGCAGCTGGCTCGGCGTGATCTGTGAGGGGGAGACGTTTTCGGCGATGGCGGGCGCGGACGCTACACAGCACGCGACCGCCAGCGGCGCCCACACGGCGGCGCCGGCACGAATTGGTCGCTTGCCCCAGTTCCCCATAGCTCGAGCCCCAACTCGAGAAATAAACCGACAATATAGTACGCACTTCCGACGATCGGAGTGACCCCTACAAGCCTTTACTCACCACTTGGACGCGAGTTGCGTCGCTAGTCAAGCCAAAGCTAGACCGGCTCCTGAAGGGAGACTGCACATGAACGGGCCGGTACTTAACTCGTGGCTTACGTCTAACTGGTTTTAGCCCCAAGGAATCTTGAAAAGCCTAGAGGAGCATTGCAATAGCAGTGACCCGAGGCGCTCCTCTCGATTTCGCGCAGGGTCCAGAAGCAACCTGGGAACGCAGTTGACGCCTGAACGGGCGTCTCGTTTCACGGCCCGGATTCAAAGCCAAGCGAAGTCTCTTGTCTAGAGCCACCGCCTCGTGATTCGCCGCCATGCGCCCAGGCGCGGGAAAGGGGACCTGCGCCGACCGCGATCGCTCAACCTTTCTGGAGGACGGCGGCGAATATGGCGAAGCAATTGTCCGTTATCACCGACACGGGTTCCTTGTAGCCGCCAAGGCGCCAATGCATGGCCAGGCCCGACGTCGCTCCGACCAGCGCAACAGCCACGAGCTTGCTGTTCAGCTGCGGGCCAAACTCAGCGTCGGGAGCGGCGACCAGTTTTTCGATGCGCGCCGCAAACTGGCGGACGCTGTATTCATACAAATTGCTGACCGCCGGCGCCGCGCCATAGATTTCCAGAATGAGAATGCGCGCCAGGTGCCGGTCGCTCTCGAGCAGCTCGAAGTAGGAGCGGATCATTGAACGAAGCTGCGCGCGGGAATCCTGCGGCGATTGGGCAGCGGCTTCGTCCAGCACCTGTCGCAGCCGGTCGACCGCCTGATGGTACACGGCCTCGAACAGCTTTGGCAGGCTGCCGAAGGCCTCGTAATAGTATCGCTCGGTCAACCCCGCCGCGGCGCATACGTCTTTTACATTGGCCGCCTGAAACCCCAGGCCGCCAAACACCGCCTTGCCTGCATCGATAAATTGCTGCCGGCGCGCATTCACCCGCTCCTCGGCGCTGACGCCCCTATAGGCGCGGCTGTGCGATCTCGTTTCGGTCATGAGATTCAATCTTGGGTCATGAAAATCAATCTTGACATTCACGATTGTCAGATATTATTCTGACAATACATTTTGTCAATAACACCCGACGGCGGGCGATGATTGAATATTTCGACGTGATCATCATCGGCGCCGGTCTGTCCGGCGTCGGCGCCGGGTGCCGGTTCCGGAAGGATTGCCCGGATAAGTCCGTGGTCATCCTCGAAGGCCGGGAAACATCTGGTGGCACATGGGATCTTTTTCGGTATCCGGGCGTCCGTTGCGACACGGACATGTACACGCTCGGCTACGGCTTTGAGCCGTTCCCGGGACGCAAGTCGATAACCGATGGCGCCGACATCCTGCAATACATTCGCGACACCGCAGAAAAATACGGCGTCGACAAATGGATACGGTACGGCTGCCGGGTCATCGGCATGGAATGGAGCAGCCAGACCAAGCGATGGCTTGTAACGACGCGGCTTTCCGGGGGCGAGGAACGCAAATACGAGTGCGGCTTCCTGCATTGCTGCACCGGCTACTATCGCTACGACCGAGCCTACCGCCCCCATTTCCCCGAGGAGGAATCCTTCAAGGGGACGCTGGTCCATCCCCAATATTGGCCCGAGGGCCTGGACTATACGGGCAAGAACGTCGTCGTGGTCGGCAGCGGGGCCACGGCTGTCACGCTGGCGCCTAACCTCGCCAAACAGGCGGCCAGCGTCGTGATGTTGCAGCGTTCGCCGAGTTACGTTGTTAGTCTTCCGAGCGAAGACGGGTTCGACCGCGCCTTGTCGCGCATCATGCCGCGGCGTTGGGCGTACTATCTGACACGCTGGAAGCAGATCGCCGTCGCGATGCTGATCGTTCACAAGAGCCGCACGCAGCCGGACAAAGTTCGGGCCATGCTGCGTAAGCACGCGGTCGACGTGCTAGGCCCCGACTATCCAGTCGATACCCACTTCAAGCCGCGCTACAATCCCTTCGATCAGCGCGTCTGCTTCATGCCGGACGGCGACCTGTTCCGCGCCCTGCGTAAGAAGACCGTCGAGATCGTCACCGACACGATCGAGAATATCACGCCGACAGGCATTCAATTGACCGGCGGGCGCCATCTGAACGCCGACATAATCGTCACGGCGACTGGCTTCGAGATGTTGCCGCTCGCAGGTTTGACGCCCATTGTTGATGGCGTCGAACATCCGGTGAAGGACGCCTTCGTCTACAAAGGCATGATGCTGAGTGGCGTCCCGAATTTTGCGTTTGTCGTCGGCTACACCGATCTGCCCTGGACGCTCAAGGCCGACATGGTCAATCGCTATGTGAGCCGTTTGCTGCTCTACATGGATCGCCACAGATATCGTTCGTGCGAGCCTGTCAGCGAGGACGAGGCCATGGCCGCGACTCCGTTGATGAATATTTCCTCCGGCTACGCTCAGCGCGCCGCGGATCTGTTGCCCCGTCAGGGCGATCGCGCGCCGTGGAAGCTCTACCAGCAATACTTGCGCGACCGGTTGAAGATTTACGGCGGTAGGCTCGACGACGGCGCACTGACCTTTTCTTGACGTCGCGCTCGCGGCCTAGGCGAAAACCGATGAAAGATTTCACCGACAAAGTCGCCGTCGTGACCGGCGCCGGTTCAGGAATTGGCCGCGCCATCGCGTTGAGGCTGGCGAGCGAAGGCGCCATCGTTCATTGCATCGATCTGAACATGCACAATGCGGACGCCGTCGCCCGGGAATGCGGAAAGGGCGTCGGCCATCAGGTCGACGTGACCAACGCGGGCGCCGTGCAGAGGCTGGCTGATACGCTGTTTGCCGGCGGCGGCCGTGTCGACATCCTGATCAACAATGCAGGCATCGCGCACGCGGGCAGGATCGTCGACTGCGAGATCGAAGACTGGCGCCGGCTTCTCGATGTCAACGTCATGGGCGTCGTGCACGGCATTCA
>CAVYTP010000021.1:0-63460 GCA_963771455.1 uncultured Pseudomonadota bacterium | reverse complement strand
TTATTGTGCTGGGGATTTGCGCGCAGGACGGCCACGGCGACCTCGCCGCGGCCCGCGCAGCGGCGATCACCGGCGCGCCGATTTACGCTCTCGACCTTGAGCAACGATCCCCTGGAGGCGGTGGCGAAGGCGCTCGGCGACGCGCCGGGTTTCTTTCAGCTCTATACGCCCAACGATCGTGAACTCGCCGAGAGCTTTGTGCATCGCGCCGAGGCGGCGGGGTTCAAGGCGCTGATCGTCACCGTCGACACCTGGGTTCCCGGCTGGCGGCCGCGCGATCTCAACGACGCCAATTTCCCGCAGCTTCGCGGCGCCTGCCTCGCCAACTACTTTTCGGACGCGCGCTTCCGCGCTTTATGCGGCAAGCCGCCGGAGGAGGACCCGGCTAACGCGGTGCGCACGTGGGCGCGGCTGTTCGCCAAGCCGCTGACCTTTGCCGATCTGCCGTGGTTGCGCGGGCTCACCAAGCTGCCGCTGGCGCTGAAAGGCATCTGCCATCCCGACGACGCCAGGCGCGCGATCGACGCCGGGGTCGACGCGATCTACTGCTCCAACCACGGCGGCCGGCAGGCGAACGGCGGATTGGCGGCGATCGAGCTCCTGCCCGCGGTCGTCGAGGCGGCGGGCGCGTCGCCGGTGCTGTTTGATTCCGGCGTGCGCTCGGGAACCGACGTCGTGAAGGCGCTGGCGCTCGGCGCGCGCGGGTCGGAATCGGCCGGCCTTACGCCTATGGCCTCGCCCTCGACGGCGCCGATGGCGTCGCGCATGTGCTACGGTTGCCTCTCGCCGAGGCGGATTTGCTGATGGCGGTAGATGGCTATCCTTCCCTGAAGGATTTGACGCCGGCGGCCTTGATGCGGGTTTAGAGCGTTTCGCGTTGGACTTGAACCGTCATTGCGAGGAGACCCAAAGAGCTCTGGCAGCGTCATCGCGCCGTCGCTTCGTCCAATCAAAGCCCCTGCCCTGCCGTTGAACACGGATCGCCGCATTCAGAAGCACTGTTGCGTCATCGACATCATCGATATTGTGCGAGGCGTTGAATACAAACATCAGCTTTGCGCCCGAGGTATTCCGATTGCGCACCAGGAGCGTTTGCACCCCCGCGTCTCGCAAGGCGCGATGCAACCGAACGGCGTCGATGTCCGGCTCCAAAGTCAGCGCCTGAACGGGAAAAGGACTGCGGGAAGCAGAGATTCCCATTCCCTCGATCCGTTTCCGGAAGCGGCTCACAAGTTCAAAAAGGCGCCGTCGAAGCGCGTCGCCACGTGTCCTGTTGAGCGCCAGGGCGCGCCTCGTCGCGTGAAGCGTGGCCGCCGAAGGCGGGCTGCAGTGAACCCGCGTTTCGCTTCGGCGCAGGATTTGACTGACGAGTTCCGCGTTGCCGCCTAGCGCCGCCAGAGGCGCGCCAAACGCCTTGGCCAGAGAACTTCCCACAATGACGGCGCGCGAGTGGATACCTTGTAGGCAAAGTGAGCCTCCCGCCGCGGCCGTCGGGATTCGTTCGATCAGGGCTCTCACCAAAAATACCGAG
The DNA here is from genome assembly GCA_963771455.1 of uncultured Pseudomonadota bacterium. Classification (GTDB taxonomy): domain Bacteria; phylum Pseudomonadota; class Alphaproteobacteria; order Rhizobiales; family Beijerinckiaceae; genus Roseiarcus. The sequence goes on along the minus strand of CAVYTP010000021.1, from coordinate 61,929 downwards.
CGCCTGAGTGTCGTCCAGAACGACGTATCCGCTATTCGGAACGACGCAGTCCAGAAGCGCCTTCAAGGGCGCAACGCGACCGCATTGCGCGCAATAGCCGTCGGCGAGGATGACGGGCCGCAGCCCGGTCGCGCTGTCCTTATCAATCAACGCCTGCGCGACGGCCGGGTCGTAGTGGGGGAACGTCCGGAGCAATACACCGCGCCCCGCAGCGCGTTCGGCGCCCCAGCGAGCAATTGGATAGGCGCCGCTGTCGACGTACAGTCTAACGCCTTGATGACGAAGTCCTTCAAACAGATCGAAAAACAGGTGCAGCGTTGAGGAAAAGAGGTTCACACGCTCGCATCCCTGCAGCGTCGCGAGGGACCTCGCGACGCCTTCTGCGCAAGGCGACAATTCCAACGCGGCCGGCTTGCCTGTCGTGAGCCCGGACCACGACCCCAGCGATCGGCTGGGGTGTTGGATGCCGAGGTAGAGGGCCGAAGTAAAATCCAGCATGGCAGCGCTGTACCTAAGAACTATAGCACCACGATTTCCTACGATAGCTTGTCGATCAGCGACGCGCAGCGATAGACCATGGCGGCGCGATTATCGACGCCCAGTTTGGCAAAGATACGGCGTAGATACGTCGATACGGTCCATTCACTTATTTGCAGCCTATAGGCAATATTCTTGGTCGCGCACCCTTGCGCCACAAGTACAGCAATCTCAAGTTCGCGGCCCGTGAGGCGACTTGCAACCTCGTCTGATGACCCATTCGTGGCTTTGCGACCTCGATCCACCGCCTCGGCGACAACAAGGCAACGACCGTCAATCACAAAACGACAAATCTCGCCCAAAAATTGTTCGCCTGGCGCATCTGAGGCAAACCCTATGTTATACTTGCGCTTGCCGATGGCTATGTGTCCGCAAGTATTTTCGATAGCCGATAGGAACAGCTGCACTGCTTCCGAAAATATTTCCAGCTTGCTCCCGCATGGCGAATCGAGCTCCCCTGAGCTACGAGATCTCCCTTGAGCTTCGAAGAATCTTAACGTTATTATTTCTTATTATGTCGTCGCATTTTTATTATGTAAATTCTACGCGTGACTGCGCGTGGATAGTATTCATACGAAATCTGTGAGGGGTTCGTCAATCGGGCACGACCCGCGAGCGGAGTTCGCGCCCGCGGCGCAACGTAATCGCGGCGCTGATAAGAGGAACGCGATGTTGGCCCTGTTGTCGCGCACCGGTTGAAGGCATGACGCCGGTCCTGTGAGAAGCGCTGTCACCCCGGGACCATGGCCGCTCACGGTGCTATCGCTATGCACGACGACGCCGATCGTAACGCGGCCGCTGCGCCAGGCGGCGCCGAAGCGCGTATCGCTATCGACGACGGCAACCAGATCCCCGAAGCGGAGCGTTCCGAGTCCATTGCGTCGCCGCGTCGGCGCGTCAAACAACTGGATGTCAAAATCACCGCGCCAGACGGAATTCTTGCCTAACCCCGATCCGATGATCGCGGCCGGCAGCGTATGGGTCACCGGCACTTCCAATCTATCACCCCGAGGGCGCAAGCCCCAACGTTTCAGCAGACCCGGGGCGCAATTCGAAATGCTGACATTCGGGAAGTCCAGCAAGCGCAGACCCAATCCGCAGGCATAGATTTGTATTCGGTCGCCGATGTTCAGGCGAAGGAAGTCTTCGCGTCGAAATCGACCAGCACATGGTTGACGCCGCCGTGCTTTCCGCTGACGAGCCCCGTCGCTCCCGTGGCCGGGCCGGTCGCAACGCGGGCGCGGTTGCCAACGCAAGCGCTCGTGAGAAGAGCGAGGTTGGGTCCGTTGCGTCCACCGATCACTTCCCGGCCATTGTTATGCAGTGCGACGCCGGGCTCTACGTGATCTGCCGCGAGGCCCACGCAGGGGTCGCCGATGCGGTGGCTGATGGTGATGCCGCCCGTGCCGGGCAGCACGCGCGGGACGCCATCCTGTCCAACGCGGTAGGGGTTGGCGCGCCCCACCGGGTGAGCGATTTGACCCATAACCGTCTGCATCACCATTTCATCGGAGTTGAGCCGCAACCTTGCGATGTCGACGTCAAGCATCGGCGTCCTCCATTCCCAAATCGTACGACAGCGCGCGTCGTCCCGCGGCTGTTGAGGAGGCGAGGCTCACCTCCCGAAAAGTCGAGGTCCTCCACATCGCCTGAAAGGAGTCGCCGTGAGGTATGAGGAACAGATGAGGAGCGACGATATGCGCCACAGCCAACTTCAGGCCTCCCCAAAGAAAACCAGCAAGTCCCGCTTCCACCATGAGACGGAGCAAAAGCCCGCGTTCGATCGCGACGAGGTCGTTCGCAATATCGAGCCGTCGGCAAGGGAGGCCCCACTCCTGTAGATGACGGCAAAGCCGCGGCGCCTGATCCGGATCGTCTGTTTCGCGCGCGCAAAGCAGCATCGCGTCGGTCAGTACGGCGCAGAGCGCGGCCGAGTCGCGCATGGCGGCGATCCCCGGTCCACTGGTCTCGCGCGCGTTTGCCAGGCGTTCGTCGAGCGCCTGCGCCATAGCCTCCCAGCGCGGCACAAGGGGATCTCCAATTCCGGTCGGCAGGCAGCTCTCTCGCACCGCATCGCGAACCCAGCACAGTCTTCCATCCGGACGCCCTGCGGTGTCGCGCAATCGTAGCCACAGGCGCAACGATTGGCGAAGTTCGTCGGGGTCGCTGGGGCCGCCCAGCGAGTGCGCCAACAACTCCGGGTGTTGATCGTACAGCATCCAGTTGTCGAGGATGCTGTCGAACTCAGGCGCCATCCAGACTTCGGCGCGAGGCGAGTGGCTCGCGACGTGAGCGCCGGCGAGCGTGTTCAGGAAGGCGGCCCCGTCGCGTGACAGGCACAGCAGCGGATCTGGCACGCAACGCCAGGGCCGGCTGCTGATCTGTACGGACAGGTCTGGCCAAGCTTCGCGGCCCATCGCGTCCTCGCTGCGTCAGAAGTCCGCCATCGCTAACTCGCGCTCGCCTCGGCTGCGAAAGCCGATCGCATCCTTCAGAGCCGGCGTCACTCCCACGAAACCCCTTCCCTCCCGCGTCATGCGGTAGGCTGCGAGCCAGGCTTCAGCGTGCGGTCCCATCGGCCGCATTTCCGACTGGAACAGCGAAGGGATCGATACCAGTCTTGAAGTCATGATCGGCGACGAATTGCAGCATCCTGCGTCCGCTTTCGGCCATCTTGGCGCGCTGCGAAATCTCCGCCATGCCGCCCAGATAGCGCTGCGAGACGATCTCGACGACGTTCCATTTGGTGTTGGCGTCGAAGGCCTTCTTGATGTCGGGCGCATCGAGCAGCGTGAGCACCTGCTGGAGATAGTGCCCGGTTTCGGTCGCCAGCGCATAGACGCCGTAGGTCGATCGATCGAGCGCATAGCGCAGGTCGAGGGCGAGGCGCTGGACCGTGGCGACGCTGCCGAACGGGCGCTGTTCGACCCTCTGGCCGCCGCGGATCACCTCGCCGATCATCAGGTCACGGAAATATTGCGCAAGCCCGACCATGAAACCGACGAACTGGCGATGAAAGCTGCGGTTGACGACCGCACCCGCCGGCATGTGCTGCCGCCGTAATTGAAGGCGCGCGTATAGGCGGCATGGCGGTGCCGCGCGAATAGCGCAGCGGCTGCCACTCTCCAGCAGATAGAGGGCGCGGGCGCCGGGTCCGCGCTGGATGCGCATGCTCCGTGGTGGAACAGCCGCTGGAGCACCTCGACCACCCGGAAGATCTTTCAGCGCTCGTATTGGTAGATGTAGTAGAGCTCGGCCGCGGCATGGAGCTGGCTCGGCACCACGCTGTCGTCGAATCGGGCGGATATGCGGATACCTCATATCTTCTGAAGGCGACCGGGACCCGCGCCGCCGAAGCCCAGGAGATCGAGGAAGCCGTCGCCCCGGCGACATCCCGTCTTCAAAATCTTCTCCACCAGCTCGGCGAAACGATCTTCGAACTGCTGTTCGTATTGACGACGCTCTTCGAGCGGCAGTCCCGCCCAGCTGATCGCGACTGAAACGCTCCCACAAGCGCTGGAGCGTCTCCGTGTGTTGGATGGTCATTGATCGGCTCCTCAACTCAAAAGGGGAGTTCTCATTTCATGCAGCCTGTCAGTTACTTTTTCGAGCGCGGCCGTGGGTTCGAAGAGCCAGGATCCTCCCAGCGCTGTATGTGTTCAAGAAAAGCCGCCAGCTTTTCGCTTTTGATCGCCTCGGCCACCTTCTTCTCCAACTGGTCGAAGTGCCTCCGCGTCGCTTCCGTGGCGTCTTCCAGAGCGGTAATCTTGAAATATTCGTACTCGCGGCTCACGGACGCAGCCTCCGCCGCAGCGGCCGCTTCGAACTGCGCCCGCTCAAACATCGGCGACAGGCGCTTGAGTTCGATCGTCAGTTCGTCGATCGCCCGGGCGATCCGATGCGGGCCGTCGAAAACTGCGGTCATGACGTCGTCAATGGCGTTCACGGCGCTTTGGCCGCCAGCCGTCACGGCGTCCTTGACGTCGTCGACGGAGGCGTTGACCTTCTCGGTGCGCTCCGCCACGGCCGTTTGTGCGAGCCCTGTCAGCTCCCACATCTCAAACACGCTCGTCGCCTTCTTCAACTCGTCGGGAAGGGTTGTGACATCGACTGCGGCCGGCATGGGAGTTCTCCTAAAGGTCCGACGTTCGGTGAGCGAGACGCGTCAACTGCGCGCTAGGGCGCCGACCGGCGGCTCGTCGTTCATAGAGATCATCGAGGCTCAGCTCGAACTGCGACGGCAACGGACGGAGAATTCGCGGTCTTCCAGCGTCTTCGAGAAGATCTCATATGCCGCTTGCTCGATCACCAGCTCGAGGAGTTTGAATCCCCTCCTCTTGATCTCCAGCCTCGATCGCGATCGTGCTTACTTGAGTTTTTCCCAGCGGTCTTCCAATGTTTTTTGAACAAACAGCTCTTCCTTCACAGAATCACGGTGCTTGACCTTGGGAAATTGAACGCTGAGGTCTGTCAAACTCAATTTTTGATAGTCCTCGAGGGCTCTTCTCAGGCCGGGCACATCCTGGATGGCGCTGTAAAAATCGCGCTGGATCTCAATGAGTTCATCATTGAACGGCGAATTCGGCAACGCCTTGATGGTAAACGGGCTGTTTGGAGGATTGGAACCCAAAGGGACGGTCCATATCGGTTGCGCCGGCAGCATACCCGGGGGAAGTGCGGGAGGGTTGTTGATAAGACCCCTGTCACGACGTTCATGATTGTTTGAACTATCGCCCAGATCGCAAGGGCGCGACTTTCGGTCGGGCCGCCTTCTTTTCGCCCGAACCAGCGCAATCAGGTCGATGCCTCGATCGAGCTCGCACAGCAGCATGTCAAAGCAGCACCTGCGGCTTTACGCCGCGCGAAGCGTTTTGGGGAACAACCCGTCAAAGACTGTGGCGAGCGTGCCGCGCACCATGACAAGGGTAAACAGCGCGGTGTCGTGCTCGATCTGGCTCGTCCGGTAGAGGCCGTCGAGCGACATTGGCGACGGCGATCCGCAGCAGCCGAAGGCCGCCGGCGGGCTTGAACGTCTCTGCAAACAGCCCGAGCGCCTGCGGATAGGCCTCGAGCGGCGGCGAGCGGTCGCTGGCCAGCGCGCCCGGCGCGACGATCACCATCCGGCGAAAGCGCTCGATGTCGAGCTGCGCGGTGACCCCGAGGCGCGCAATCCGTCGGCCGATCCGTTCTGCGCGCGCGTGATGAGCGCGTCCATCGTCCGCGCAATCTCGTTCTCGAGCAGAAGCGAACGCAGGTTCGCCCTGTCCTTGCAACTTGAGCCAGTTGTAGACCCTGCGATAGGCGTCGATGCCGCGCGGCCAGTGGTCAGGACCCGTAAGCCTGTTGCGCCCCGCCGGAAAAATTGCGCAGCAGGAAGATCACGGCGTCGCGCCGCTGTTGCAATTCCGGCAGCGGCACCTGCAGGAGATAGTAGCCGGTCGCAAAGCCGACGCTGGCGAGCAACTCGCCGAGCATGACCAGCAGCACCGCCGACACCTCGTCGAGACCGCGCCCCAGACGACGAAAATTCTGTGTCATCCCCGGCGACAGCGACCCAACCAACCGTGACAAAGTGTTCGCGATGCGGCGGCAGCTCGGCGAATACGCCCGCATCGCGGTTCGTCGGCTCGATGTCGCCGGGAATGACCCGGAATTTTCGCCTCCTCGCCCGACGTCTCGACGTAGTCTCCGCTGTGCTGCTCGTCATGCTCGCCAATCCCTGGCAAGCGTCGGTTTCGGGACCGGCTCCTATCTGCTGCAAGTGTCGCTGTCGGAATTGCAACAACGGCGCGACGCTGTGTATTTGCCCTGCGCAATCTCGCCGGCGGCGCAGAGCAGGCGTACGGTTCCAACGACTGGCCGCGTGGCATCGACGCCTATCGTAGAGTCTACAACTGGCTCGAGCATCAGGGGCAGGGCGATTTGCGCTCGCTGCTGCTCGAGAACGAGATCACGCGGATTATGGACGCGCTCATCGCCCGGGCGCAAAACGGGACGGCGGAGGGATTGCGCGCCCTCGGTGTGACCGCCCACATCGACATCGAGCGCTTTCGCCGGATGGCCATCGTCGCACCCGGCGCGATAGCCGACGAGCACGGCCACTTTGACCGCTCGCCGCCGCTCGAAGGGTATCTGCAGGCGCTGGAACTGTTCGCCGAGACCTTCAAACCCTCGGGTGGCCTGCGTTTGTTGCGGATCGCCCGTCCACCGATCCTGTACTACGGTCTCTACAGGACGAGCCAGCTGGAGCACGACAACGCCTTGTTCGAGCTGGTCGCCGTACGCGGCACGCTCGCCATGATCTTCGACGGGCTGTTTCCCAACAATGCCGCGCGTGGCGTGCAGGCTCAGGTGCTGCTCGACATGCTGTTGCTCGAGCTCGATCGCGGCATCGACCTTTTGGCGCTGAGCTCGGGCGAAGGGAAAGCGGCCCGAACGAACGGCGAGCCTACGCGCGCTGGGCGATAGTTCAAACAATCATGAACGTCGTGACGGGTGTTTATATCAACAACCCTCCCCGCACTTCCCCCGGGGTATGCTGCAGGCACAGACGATATGGACCGTCCCTTTGGTTGCCGATCCTACCAAACAGCCCGTTTACCATCAAGGCGTTGCCCCCTGCGCCGTTCAATGATGAACTCATTGAGATCCAGCGCGATTTTTACAGCGCCATCCCAGGCGGTGCCCGGCCTGAGAAGAGCCCTCGAGGACTATCAAAAATTAAGTCTGACAGACCTCAGCGTTCAATTTCCCAAGGTAGAGCACCGTAATTATCTGAAGGAAGAGCTGCTTGTTCGAAAAAAACATTCGAAGCCCGCTGCCAGAAAACTTCGTAAGCACAATCGCGATCAAGCAGCCAGGGGTATTCAAACTCCTCGAGCTGGTGATCGAGCAAGCGGCCTGTGAGATCTTCTCGAAGACGATGGAAGACCGCGAGTTCCGTCCGTTGCCGTCGCAGTTCGAGCTGAGCCTCGATGATCTTGTACGAACAACGAGACGCCGGTTGACGCCCTAGGCCAGTCGGCGCCTCTGGTTCACCGAACGTCGGACCTTTAGGAGAACTCCCATGCCGGCCGCAGTCGATGTCACGTCCCTTCCCGACGAGTTGAAGAAGGCGACGAGCGTGTTTGAGATGTGGGGATGACAGGGCTCGCGCAGACCGCCGTGGCAGAGCGCACCGAGGAGGTCAAGGCCTCCGTCAACCACGTCAAGGACGCCGTGACGGCTGGCGGCCAAATCACCCTGAACGCCATTGACGGCCTCGTGACCGCAGTTTTGGACGGCTCGCATCGGATCACTCGGGCAATCGACGAACTGACGATCGAACTCAAGCGCCTGTCCCCGATGTTCGAGCGGGCGCAGTTCGAAGCGGCAACTGCTGCTGCGGCCGCGTCCGTCAGCCGCGAGTACGAATATTTCAAGATTACCGCGCTGGAAGACGCCACCGAAGCGACGCGGGCGCATCTGGACCAGTTGGAGAAAACGGTGTCCGACGCAATCAGAAGGAAAGGCTGGCGGCTTTTCTTGAACACATTCAACGCTGGGAAGATCCTGGGCCTACGACCCCACAGCGGCGCCAGAAAAAGTGACCGGCGCAACGTTTGATACGAGAACTCCCCTATTGAGCCGAGGAGCCGATCAATGACCATCCAACACACGGAGACGCTCCAGCGCTTGTGGGAGCGTTTTAGCCGCGACCAGCTGGCGGGATTGCCGCTCGAGGAGCGACGTCAATACGAACAGCAGTTCGAAGATCGTTTTGCCGAGCTGGTGGAGAAAGATGCGGACGGGATGTCGCCGGGCGACGGCTTCCTTGACCTCCTCGGCTTCGGCGGCAAGGGCCCCGTCGCTTTCGAGGAGATGAGGTATCCGCATATCCGCCCGGATTTCGACGACAGCGTCGTGCCGAGTCAGCTGCATGCGGCGGCCGAGCTCTACTTCATCTACCAATACGAGCGCTCAAAGTGTTCCAGGTGGTCGACGTGCTCCAGCGTCTGTTCCAGCACGGACGGTTGCGGATGAACCGCGGACCCGGCGCGCGCGGCCTGTATCTGCTCGAGAAGTGGCAGCCGTTGCGCTACTCGCAGCGGCACCGCGAGGCCGCTTATCGGCGCGCCTTCAACTACGGCGTGAATCCCGCGCCGGCGGGCGCGGTGGTCAACCGCAACTTCCATCGCCAGCTCGTCGGCTTCATGGTCGGGCTCGCGCAGTATTTTCGCGATCTGTTGATCGGCGAAGTGATCCGCGGCGGACAAAAGGTCGAGCAGCGCCCGTTCGGCAGCGTCGCGCACGGTCCAGCGCCTCGGGCTCGATCTGCGCTATGCGCTCGATCGATCGACCTACGGCAATATCTTTTCGCTGGCGACCGAAACCGGGCATACCTCCAGCAGGTCCTCAGCTTCTCGATGCGCCCGACATCAAGAAGGCCTTCGACGCCAACACGAAATGGAACGTCGTCGAGATCGTCTCGAAGCGCTATCTCGGCGGCATGGCCGAGATTTCGCAGCGCGCCAAGATGGCCGAGAGCGGACGCCGGATGCTGCAATTCGTCGCCGACCATGACTTCAAGACCGGGATCGACCCGTTGCTCTTCCAGTCGGAAATGCGGCCGATGGGGCCCACGCTGAAGCCTGGCTTGCGGCGTACCGCATGACGCGGGAGGGACGAGGTTTCGTCGGAGTGACGCCGGCTCTGAAGGACGCGATCGGCTTTCGCAACCGACGCGAAAGCGAGTTAGCGATGGCGGACTTCTGACGCAGCGAGGACGCGATGGGGCGGGAAGCTTGGCCAGACCTGTCCGTACAGATCAGCAGCCGGCCCTGGCGCTGCGTGCCAGATCCGCTGCTGTGCCTGTCACGCGACGGCGCCGCCTTCCTGAAATGCTTGCCGGCGCCCATGTCGCGGGCCACGCGCCTCGCGCCGAAGTCTGGATGGCGCCGGAGTTCGACAGCATCCTCGACAACTGGATGCTGTACGATCGACATCCGGAGCTGTTGGCGCACTCGCTAGGCGGCCCCAGCGATCCCGACGAGCTCAGGCAATCGTTGCGCCTTTGGCTACGATTGCGCGACACCGCAGGGCGTCCAGATGGAAGGCTGTGCTGGGTTCGCGACGCGGTGAGAGAGAGCTGTCTGCCAACCGGAATTGGAGACTCGCTGGTGCCGCGCTGGGAAGCGATGGCGCAAGCGCTCGACGAACGCCTGGCGAACTCGCGCGAGACCAGTGGACCAGGAATCGCCGCCATGCGCGACTCGGCTGCGCTCTGCGCGGTGCTGACCGACGCGATGTTGCTCTGCGCACGAGAGGCGGACGATCCCGATCAGGCGCCCCGGCTTTGCCGTCATCTCCAGGATTGGGGTCTGCCTTGCCGCCGCCTCGAAATCGCCAACGACCTCGTCGCGATTGAACGCGGGCTTTTGCTCCGTCTCATGGTTGAGGCCGGGCTCGCTGGCTTTCTCTGGGGAGGCCTGAGGCTTGCCGTGGCGCATATCGTCGCTCCCCATCTGTTCCTCATACAGCACGGCGGCTCGTTTACGGGCGACGTCGAAGACCTCGACTTTTCGGGAGGCGAACCTCGCCCTCTCAAGAGCCCGTGGGATGACGCACGCGTCGTCTGGTACGACTTGGGAATGGAGGACGCCGATGCTTGACGTCGACATCGCGGGGTTGCGGCTCAACTCCGACGAAATGGTTATGCAGACGGTGATGGGGCAAATCGCCCACCCGGTAGGGCGCGCCAACCCCTATCGCGTGGGTCAGGATGGCATCCCGCGGGTGCTGCCCGGCACGGGCGGCATCACCATCAGCCACCGCATCGGCGACCCCTGCGTGGGCCTTGCGGCGGACCACGTAGAGCCCGGCGTCGCCTTGCATAACAACGGCCGGGAAGTGATCGGCGGACGAAACGGGCCTAACCTCGCTCTTCTCACGAGCGCTTGCGTCGGCAACCGCGCCCGCGTCGCCAGCGGTCCGGCCACGGGCGTACGGGGCTCGTCAGCGGAAAGCACGGCGGCGTCAACCATGTGCTGGTTGATTTCGACGCAAAGACTCTGCTCCGTCTGAACATCGGCGACCGAATTCAAATCTATGCCTGCGGACTGGGCTTGCGTTTGTTGGACTTCCCGAATGTCAGCATCTCGAATTGCGCCCCAGGGCGCTGCGGCGTTGGGGCGTGCGTCGCCGGGGCGAAAGTTTGGAAGTGCCGGTGACCCACACCGTGCCGGCCGCAATCATCGGATCCGGGTTAGGCAAGAATTCCGTCTGGCGCGGAGATTTTGACATCCAGTTGTTTGATGCGTCGACGCGGCGCCGCAATGGACTCGAAACGCTTCGCTTCGGGGATCTGGTTGCCGTCGTCGACAGCGATATGCGCTTCGGCGCCGCTTGGCGCAGTGGCCGGGTCACAATCGGGGTCGTCGTGCACAGCGATAGCACCGTGAGCGGACATGGCCCCGGGTGACCGCGCTGCTCACCGGGCCCTCATCGTGTCTTCGCCCGGTGCGCGACAACAGGGCCAACATCGCTTTCCTCTATCAGCGCCGCGATTACGTTGCGCCGCGGGCCGACTCCGTCGCTGGCCGCGCCGATTGACGAAACCCTCGCAGATTGTATAAATACTGTCCGCACGCGTTCAGGCGCAGAAGTTACATAATATAAATGCGGATCCATAATAATAAATAATAACGTAACAGTTCTCGTAGCCCAGGGGAGTTCTCGTAGCTCAGGGGAGCTCGAATTGCCATGCGGGAGCAAGCCAGACATATTTTTGGAAACAGCGAGTTGTTTCTACCGGCTATCGAAAATACTTGCGGACACATATCGATCGGCAAGCGCAAGTATAACATAGGGTTTGCCTCAGATGTTCCGGGCGAACAATTCCTGGGCGAAATTTGTCGTTTTGTGCTTGACGGACGTTGTCTCGTTGTCGCCGAGGCGGCGGATCGAGGTCGCAAAGCAACGAACGGGACTTCAGACGATGTTGCGAGTTGCCTGACGGGCCGCGAACTTGAGATTGCTGTTCTTGTGGCGCAAGGATGCGCAACAAAGAATATTGCCTATCGACTTCAAATAAGCGAATGGACCGTATCGACCTATCTGCGCCGTATCTTTGCTAAACTTGGGGTCGATAATCGCGCGGCGATGGTCTATCGTTGCGCGTCGTTGATCGACAAGCTGTCTTGACAGTTAAGCGCGACACGGCAATGCGATGCTGGACTTTACTTCAGCTCTCTACCTCGGCATCCGCCACCCCAGCCGTTCGCTGGGACCGTGGTCCGGGCTCACGACAGGCAAGCCAGCCGCGCTGGCATCGTCGCCTTCCGCGGAGGGCGTCGCCAAGTCTCTCGCGGCGCTGCAGGGATGTGAGCGTGTCGGCCTCTTTTCATCGACTTTGCATCTGTTCTTCGATCTGTTTGAAGGACTTCGTCGTCAAGGCGTCAGGCTGTACGTCGACAGCGGCGCGTATCCAATCGCTCGCTGGGGCGCGGAACGCGCAGCGGCGCGCGGCGTATGGCTGCGGACGTTTCCCCACTACGATCCGGCTGCTGCTGAGGCGTTGATAGCTAGGGACCGCGCGAGCGGCCTGCGGCCTGTCATCCTCGCCGACGGCTATTGTGCGCATTGCGGTCGCATCGCGCCCTTGCAGTCGTTTCTGGCCTGCGTCGTTCCGAATGACGGATACGTCGTTCTGGATGACACTCAGGCGCTCGGTATTTTCGGTGAGCGACCTGATCGCACTAACCCCTATGGACGCGGCGGGGGAGGCTGCTTCGCCTGCACGGGATCCATTCGCACGCCGTCATAGTAGGAAGTTCTCTAGCCAAGGCGTTTGGAGCGCCTCTGGCGGCGCTCGGCGGCAATGCTGAGCTCGTCAGTCAAATCCTGCTACGAAGCGAAACGCATGTCCATTGCAGTCCGCCTTCGGCTGCTACGCTACATGCCGCCAGGCATGCCCTGGAGATCAACAGAACATGCGGCGACTCTATTCGGCGGCGACTCCTCGAACTTGTGACCCGCTTCCGGACGCGGATCGACGGAACAGGGATCTCTCTTTCCCGCAGTCTTTTTCCCGTGCAGTCGCTTACCTTGGATACGGGCGTCAGCGCGGCTCCCTTGCATCGCGCGTTGCGGGAAGCGGGGGTGCAAACGCTCCTGGCGCGTAACCGGAAGAGCTCGGGCGCCAAGCTGATGTTTGTGATCAACGCTTCGCACAGCATCGACGAAGTCGATGAGGCGGCAATGCTTCTGAAAGCGGCAATCCGCGATCAACGGCAGGGCAGGGGCTTTGGTTGGACGAAGCGACGGCTCGATTCCGCGGCAAACCGTAGCGCCAGCAGGTGTTGGTTGGAGACCACTGATCTCCACTCTCGTCGTTGCGAGGAGCGCAGCGACGAAGCAATCCGTGCCTCGTCTGCCCCAACCCGATACCGATAAAGATTAAAGAACGCCGCAGCTGAACGCTGGATTGCCGCGCTGCGCTGCAATGACGACTTAGGCCACACAAATGCGGCTAGATCCGCATCAACGCCGCCGGCGTCAAATCTTTCAGTGACGGATAGCCATCCACCGCCATAGCAGATCCGCCTCCGCGAGCAGGCATTTGAGCACGTGGGCGACGCCATCCGCGCCGTCGAGCGCAAGCCCGTAGGCGTAGGGCCGGCCGACTCCGACCATCGTCGCGCCCAGGGCGAGCGCCTTGACGATGTCAGTCCCCGAGCGAACGCCGGAATTGAAAAGCACAGGGACCTTGCCGCACGCCGCAACCACTGCGGGCAGGAGGTCAATTGCTGCAGCGCCTCCGTTGGCCTGCCGGCCGCCGTGGTTGGAACAATAGATGCCGTCGACGCCGCCGTCGATGGCGCGCCGCGCGTCATCGGGATGGCAGATGCCTTTCAGGATCAGCGGCAGCTTGGTCAGCGAGCGCAGCCAAGGCAGGTCCGCCCAGGTCAGCGGCTTGGCGAACACGCCTGCCCAGGTCCGGATCGCCGCAGCGGGGTCCTCCTGCACGGGTTTGGCCAACAGCGCGCGAAAGCGCGGGTCGGAGAAATAGTTGGCGAGGCAGGCGCCGCGCAGTTGTGGGAAATTGCTCTCGTTGAGATCGCGTGGGCGCCAGCCCGGCACCCAGGTGTCCAGAGTGACCACGAGCGCCTTGAACCCCGCGGCCTCCGCGCGCCGCACGAAGCTTTCGGCGAGTTCGCGGTCGGTTGGCGTGTAGAGCTGAAAGAAGCCTGTCCCGCCGCCGATTTCTTTCGCCACTGTTTCCAGCGGATCGTTGGACAGCGTCGAGAGGACCATCGGCACGCCTGTTGCGGCCGCCGCCTTTGCCGTTGCCAAGTCGCCGTGGCCGTCCTGCGAGCAAATGCCAAGCACCCCGATCGGCGCCATGAAGAGTGGCGAAGCGAACTTGAGGCCGAACGCCTCGACGCTCATGTCCCGCGTCGAACTATCGACCATCATGCGAGGGATGAGGCCCCATCGATTGAAGGCCTCGACGTTGAAGTCTTGGGTGCGCTCGTCGCCGCATCCGCCCGCGACATAGTTCAACACCGCGTCCGGCATGGCCGCGCGAGCTCGCTGCTCCAAGGTCTTGAAATCGACCGGCAGCTTCGGCTTCACGCCCGAGAGACCCTTGAGATAAATATCGAATTGATAGTCGCCGAAACCTGGCACGGCTTCCTCTCCCCAAGATGGCTTGCGACGAGCATAACATATTCTGGCCGTATCGCTTGTCGCGCATAGAGACTGCAGGTTGACATCAAAGGTCGCACTCTCGAAACCGGCCGCCAATAATCGTCGCATGCAATTCCGGTTGCCTTTCGATCATAAATTCAATATCAATTGAGTTTTGAAGGACACCACAATTTTCTTTGCAACGGAGGAAGGCGGGCATGAACAGGGTCGATGGAAAGTTTGGGATCGTAACCGGAGGAACCCAGGGGCTCGGCGCGGCAATCGCCCTGCAGCTGGCTCAGTCGGGCGCAAAGGGCCTCGTCACCTGCGGTAGAAGTCGTGAGAAGGGGGAGGCCGTCGCCCGCCGTATTCACGAGGCGACCGGCTGCGACGTTCGCTTCGTGACGGCGGACCTGGGCAGCGTCTCAGACTGCAGGAATGTCGTCTCGGTCGCAGACAAGGCCTTTGGTCAGCTCGATATTTTGGTCAACGCGGCCGGTCTGACCGACCGGGGCGATATCCTGAACACGGACGAAGATCTGTTTGACCGCATGTTTGCCGTCAATACGCGCGGACCGTTCTTTCTGATGCAGGACGTCATCCGCGGAATGATCCGCGACGAGAGGCCCGGCTCGATAGTGAATATCGGCTCTACGTCCGCCCACGCGGGGCAGCCCTTTATTGTTTCTTACTGCGCATCCAAAAGCGCCTTAGCGACACTGACGCGCAACACCGCATTTGCCGTCATGCGGAATAGAATTCGGGTCAATCAGCTGAACATTGGTTGGATGGCTTCCGATGGCGAAGACCGCATCCAGCGGGAGTACCACGGCGCCGAGGAGAACTGGCTTGAGAAAGCCGCGGCCGGGCGGCCATTCGGACGTCTTCTTGCGCCCGAAGAGGTCGCCAAAGCCGTGACCTTTCTGTTGTCCGACGATGCGGGCATGATGACGGGGTCCGTCATCGATTTCGATCAATCGGTAGCCGGCGGCCTATCAGTTCGCGCCCCCGACGCCAGAATGAAAAATGTCGCTCTGAGCCGCTTTGCGTCAGATAGACTCTGATCCATAGCTGTCTGCAATTGCAGATGGAGCGTCATGAGGCTGGGGGGCCCTTAGATGACAGGTTGGCCCGCTATCGGACGGTTTTGTTAGAGGGACGGATGCAAATGCCACCCAAAGTTAGGGACCAGGAAACGCCAAACTCGTCGCCCCCTCTCGACTATGAGGAGCTGATCCGCGTCATTCACGAGCGACATGACGACATGAGCAAGTCGTATCAGCGGATCGCGGTCTATCTGACGCAAAATCCCAACGATGTGGCCGTGCTGTCGGTCGAGCGCGATCGGAGAGCGATGCGGGGTTCACGCCTCCAACGTCGTCCGCTTCGCCCAGGCGCTGGGATACGACGGCTTCAAGACGCTTCAAGTTCTGTTTCAGAAGCGCTTGACGACCGCGGCGCCCGGTTTCGAAGCGCAGAGTCAAGGCGCTGGAGAGCGAACTGGGCGCGCGCAAGGACCGCAGCGAGGGCGGATTTCTGCGAGATCTGATCGTGCGCGACATCGCCTCGCTTCAGAATTTGCTCGCGCGACATCTCCGAAGCCGGATCTCAAGCGGGCCGTGACGCTACTGGAGAAAGGCGGAGGTCATCTACTTGCTGGGTCAGCTGCGCTCGTCGCCGGTCGCCGAACTCCTGCGATACATCCTGACGATGCTCGGCAAACGCTGCGTGCTGCTCGATCCGAGCGGGGGTCTTGCGACCCACATGGCGCGCGCGATCCGCAAGACCGATCTCCTGTTCGCGATTTCCTTCCGTTTCTACGCCACCGAGGTCGTCAACATCGTCGACGAGACGGCGAGCCGCAAGGTTCC
Organism: uncultured Pseudomonadota bacterium; assembly: GCA_963771455.1. GTDB lineage: Bacteria > Pseudomonadota > Alphaproteobacteria > Rhizobiales > Beijerinckiaceae > Roseiarcus. Next base: position 45,853 of record CAVYTP010000021.1, on the reverse strand, counting down.
GATCATCGCGATTTCCGACAGCACGCTGTCGCCGCTCGCCAAGGCGGCGACGCGTTCTGTTCGCGGTGCCCGAACACGAATATTCGTTCTCACGGTCGCTCGCCGCGCCGATGTGCCTTGCGCAGGCGCTGACCGTGGCGTTGGCGGCGCGACTGCAGAAGAATTCGGTGAACCCCCGCATCCCGACAGTCACCGAACAATAGACGCGTCAGGCGTCCTACCTCGCCGCACACGTGCCTCTCCATGCGCCCGCGCGGCTGGAAGCCTGGATCGTTTCGACCAGCGTCTGGATGCGCAGGCCGGCGCGGAAATTGAACGGCTCCGGGCGGCGGCCCGCGATGGCGTCGAGATAGCCTGCGACCTCGATCGCCTTCAGATCGTTGAAGCCGAGCTGATGGCCAGGCGCGACGCAGAACAAGCCATAGGGCGGATGGTCAGGCCCGGCCTCGATGCGGCGGAACCCCTGGCGGCCGCGCGCGTCGTCGGTCGAGAAGAAATGCAGCTCGTTGAACCGCTCCTGACTGAAGGCGAGCGCGCCCTTGCGTACCGTAGACCTCGAAATCGTGCTGCATCTTGCGGCCGGTGGCGATCCAGTTGCCTTCGATCGAGCCGGTGGCGCCGCTGGCGAAACGCAGGAAAGCCCGGCCGACGTCGTCGACCTCGACGCGACGCTTGCCGCCCTTGCCGTCAGGGCGCTCGGCGATCATCGTCACGCAATCGCCCATGACGCTGCGTGATCGGCCCGGCGGCCGGACCCATCAGGAACTCGGCGGTGGCGAGCGCGTGGCTGCCGATGTCGGCGAGCGCGCCGCCGCCTGCCGGGTCGTGCCGGAAGGTGAAGCGGCCCGGCGCTGTCGGCCATGTAATCCTCCGCGTGCAGCGCCGCGATAGCCGCGGATTTCGCCGAGCTCGCCCGCGGCGATCATTTCGCGCGCCAGCGCCAAGCATCGGATTGCAGAGATAGTTGAACCCGACCTGCGTCTTCACGCCGGCCGCCTCGGCGGCGTCCGCCATTTCGCGCGCATCGGCTGCGAGCGGCGCCAGCGGCTTTTCGCAATAGACGTGCTTGCCCGCGGCGATCGCCGCCAGCGCCATCTCCTTGTGCAGCGCGTTCGGCGCGGTGATGTTGACGATGTCGATCGCGGGATCGGCGACCATCGCGCGCCAGTCGGAAGTCGAGCGGCCGAAGCCGAGCGCCGCGGCGGCCTTGGCGGCGGTCTCGTCGTTGATGTCGGCGAGCGTGTGCAGTTCCAGCTCGAAAGGCAGGTCGAACACGCGGGCCGCGGTCGTGTAGCCGAAGGCGTGCGCCTTGCCCATGAAGCCGCTGCCGATGAGGCCGACGCGAAGCTTTGGTTTGGTCATGTCAAAAATCCTTGTTGACGATGAGATTGGGGTCGAGCCGCCCGGCGAAGAAATCGAGCACGTTCTGGACCGAGGATACGGCCATCCGTTCAGCCGCCTGTTGACGTCAGCCCGCGATATGCGGCGTCAGCAGGACCTGATCGAAGGCGAACAGCGGATGATCCCCAGGCGGCGGCTCGTCGTCGAACACGTCGAGACCCGCGGCGGCGACGCGTCCCTCCGTCAGCGCTGCGACGAGCGCGGTCTCGTCGACGATTCCGCCGCGCGCCGTGTTGACGATGATGACGCCCGGCTTCATCTGCGCGAACTCCTCAGCGCCGAGCAGCAGGCTCGCTCCGCCTTGGGAATGTGGATCGAGATGACGTCCGCCCAGGCGAGCCCTTCGGACAACGAATCGCGACCGGCGCGGCCGAGCCCGTCCGGCCAGCCTTGCTTCATCAGGAACGGATCGAACGCCCGCATCTGCATCGCAAAGCCCTGCGCCATCCGCGCGAGGTGCCGCCCTGAGCGGCCGTAGCCGACGATCAGCAAGTTCTTGCCCGAGATTTCGCCGGCTTCCAGCGTGTTGCGCCATGCCCACGGGCCGCCGCGGACCGAGCGATCGGCTCGCAGCAGGCGCTTGGCGCAGGCCAGGAGCAGCGCCATCGCGTGCTCGGCGACCGAAAGCGAATTCACGTCGCCGACGATGCAGAGCGGAATCCGTCGCTTGTTGAGCGCGGCGACGTCCACCGAGTCGTAGCCGACGCCATGGCGCGAAACGATCTTCAATTGCTGGGCCGCGGCGATCGTCGCGGACGACAGCGGCTGCGTGCGGATGACCAGCCCGTCGGCTTTGCCAATCAGAGGCGCGTAGCTCAGCTCCGAGCCACCCTCGACGTAGTCATAGGTGATATGCTTGACGCCATCGAGCAACGCAATGCCGGCTGGATGGAGCTTTCCCGCTATCAGAACGTGGGGCATCAATAGGCGCCCTTTTCGGACTTCGACGCATTCTCGCCTGTCAACTGCCGGAACTTCGCGACGCTGGCTGCCGCTGCGGAGGCGAGCAGGCGCGTATCTCCCGACACCGTCGTCATGTCGAAGCCCCAGCCGATGGCGCGCGCCGCGTAGTCCGCCGTGCCGCAATGCAATGCGGCGCGAATTCCGTTGGCCTTGCACGCGGCGAGAATATCCTTGATCGCCGTGATCATCTCAGGCTCCTCGCGATCGAAGCCTGGCGGCAGGCGGCCCTGCGTGAGGCCGAGCGTGAGATCCGCCGGTCCGACGTAGAGGCCGTCGAGGCCTGGCGTTGTGGCGATCGAAGACAGATTCGCCATGCCCTCGGCCGTCTCGATCATCGCGAACGCTAGCATTTCGGTCGTTGGCGGACGCCCCGTAGTCGGCGCCAGCGGAGACAGATCACCCGCGTCGGGCCGAAGCTGCGCTGTCCAAGCGGCGGGTAGCGCATGTAGCTGACGAATTCCGCTGCCTGCTGAGCATTGTTCACCATCGGGCAGATGATCCCGAAGGCGCCGGCGTCGAGCGCCTTCATGATGATGCCTGGCTCGAGCCAGGGCACGCGGGCCATCGGAACGACGCCGGAAGCGCGCATGGCCTGCAGCATCGGCAGCAGGCTCGAATAGTCGAGTGCGCCGTGCTGCACATCGACGGTGACGGAATCATAGCCCTGCGCGGCCATGATTTCCGCCGTGAAGGCATTGCCGATCGAGCACCAGCCATTGATCGTCGGCTTGCCCTCGGACCAGAGCTGCTTGAGCTTGTTCGGGATCATGTCAGAACACCACCTGCGCGAGTTTGACGTCGAGATAGTCGCGGATGCCTTCGGCGCCGCCCTCACGTCCCATGCCGGAATATTTGGTGCCGCCGAATGGCGCCTCGGAGGCCGCGAGGGCGAAGGAGTTGATGCCCACCATGCCGGCCTTCAACTCTGCCACGGTTCGCCGCGCGCGGGTCGGCGAGCGGGTGAAGGCGTAGGCGGACAGGCCCATATCGCTGGCATTGGCGCGCTGCAGCGCCTCGTCATCCGTACGAAAGCGTGTGATCGCCGCGATCGGCCCGAAGTTTTCCTCCGCCATCACCTGCATTTCGTCGGTGACGTCAGTCAGAACGGTGGGTTCGAAGAAATGTCCGGCATTAAACGCCGCGGGCCTGCCGCCGCCGGCGACGACCTTGGCGCCTGCGCGCACGCGCTCCGGCGACGATCGCCTCGATCTCTGATCGGCGCGCGGCGTTGATCAGCGGCCCCATCGCCACTGACGGATCCAGTCCATCGCCCAACTTGATCGCCTTGGCGCGCGCAGCAAAACCGCCCACAAACGCGTCGTGCAGGCTCTCGTGCACGTAGAATCGGTCCGGAGTGACGCAGACCTGCCCGGCATTGGCAAATTTGGTCGGGACGGCGACATTCAGCGCTGATTCCAGATCGGCATCCTCATAGACTATCAACGGCGCGTTGCCGCCGAGCTCCATCGAAACCTTCTTCATCGTGTCCGCCGCGTCGCGGATCATCTGCTGGCCAATCCGCGTCGATCCGGTCAACGACACTTTGCGCACGACCTTGGACGCCATGATGGGCGGGTAAGTGCTGTTGGTCGGGCCCACCACCAGATTGACGACGCCAGGAGGAAGGTTTCCGGCGCGACAGCAGTCCACGATCACCATCGCCGTGCCCGGAGTCTGAGACGACGGCCGCACGATGACCGAGCAACCGGCAGCGAGCGCCGGCGCCAGTTTGCGAGCAATCAAGGCGGCCGGAAAATTCCACGCAGTGAATGCCGCGACGACGCCGACCGGCTCATGGCTGACCTCGAAACGTCCGCCGGGCACGCGGCTTTCAACGATGCGGCCGTAGATTCGGCGCGCCTCCTCGGCGTACCAACGGAACTGATCGATCGTGAGCGCCCATTCGCGCCCCGCCTGCGCGATCGGCTTGCCGGTTTCGCTGGAGATCATTCGTGCGGCCTCATCCGCGCGTCGAATCATCTCGTCGGCGATCGCATGCAGGGCGTCGGCGCGGTTGAAAGCTGGCGTCGCCCGCCAGGCCTTCAGGCCGCCTTCGGCAGCGTTCAGCGCCTCCTCCGTGTCGGCTTTGCTGGCGACAGGCGCCTCGCCCAAAGCAGCGCCATTCACGGGGCTCAGCATCTCCGCTTTGCCTCCCCCCTGGGCCTGCCGCCATTCGCCCGCTATGAAAAGGCCGAAACGCTGATACATATCAATCAAGCTCCGAGACTTTCACGGCGCGACCTTCGGCGACGGACTTTATTGCCGCCTCCGCGAGCACGAGCGCCCGACGGCCGTCCTCGAAACCGACGACGGCGGGCTTCTTCGTTTCAATGGCTTCGACGAAGGCGCCGATCTCCGCATCGAAAGCCTCGCGATAGCGCTCGATGAAAAAGAACAGCAGCGGCGCCGCACGGTTGCTGAAACCCTTGCCTGACAAAATCATCTGGTTCGGTCGTCGATTTTCCGAAATGGCCATTCCCTTGGAGCCGAACGCTTCGACGCGCTGATCGTAGCCATAGGACGCCTCGCGCGAGTTGGAGATGATGGCCTGCTTGCCCGAGGCGGTCTTCATCACCACCGTCACGGAGTCGTAGTCGCCGAGCTTCTCCATCAGCGCCGGAGCGACCAACCGCGAGCCGACTGCGGTGACAATCTCAGGCTCTTCGCCCAGCATGAACCGCGCCATGTCGAAATCGTGGATCGTCATATCCCTGAAAATTCCGCCGGAAACCTTCAGGTAGGCCTCTGGCGCCAGGCCGGGATCGCGCGAGGTGATGACGACCTGATGCAGGTCGCCGATTTCGCCGCTCTTGCACCGCTTCGTGCACGGCCTTGTGGCCGGGGTCGAAGCGACGCACGAAGCCAATCTGGATCGGCACCTTGGCGCCGCGAATGACGTCAGCGCAGCGATTTACGCGCGCCAGGCTGAGATCGATCGGCTTTTCGCAAAGCACCGGCTTGCCGGCCGCGACCGCTTGCTCGAGCAGGTCGGCATGCGTGTCGGTCGCCGTCGCGATGAGAACGGCGTCCACGTCCGGCGACGGAAAATACTTCGGCCGCGGTCTTCGACCACCCGCGCGCCGGTCGCGGCCGCCGTCGATTGCGCGGCCGCGTCATTGATATCCTGCACCGCCGGCAATCGGGCCTTCGGGTGCGCGGCGATATTGGCGGCGTGCATGACGCCAATGCGCCCGCAACCGAGCACGGCAATCCGGATCATAATTTTCCTCCCTGTTCCTGTTTGCAATTCTTGTTGCATTCCGATGCAATTGTCAATATACAGATGCGAGCGAAGATGCTTTGCGCATACCGTCTAGGGAGGAGACTGCATGTCCAGCGCCACGATCCGGCTCACCATGGCGCAGGCCCTGGTGCAGCTGGCTTGACCCAGCAGTTCACCGAAATCGAAGGCGTTCGCGTCCCGCTGTTCGCGGGCGTGTTCGGCATTTTTGGGCACGGCAACGTGACCTGCCTTGTCCGAGGCGCTCGAGGCGCGTGCAGGACCGTCTGCCGACCTGGCGGGGCCAGAACGAGCAATCGATGGCGCTCGCCGCGATCGGGTTCGCCAAGGCCAGCGACGCCGTCAGATCATGATCGCCGCGTCCTCGATCGGCCCCGGCGCGCTCAACATGGTGACGGCGGCGGGAACGGCGCATGCGAACCGCCTGCCGGTGCTGCTGATCTCCGGCGACACCTTCACCAACCGGCTGCCTGATCCGGTGATGCAGCAGGTGGAGCACTTCGGCGATCCCACCGTCACCGTCAACGACGCGTTCAAGGCGGTGACGCGCTACTGGGACCGGATCACCCATCCGACACAGATCCTCTCTTCGCTGCCGCAGGCGGTCGCCACCATGCTCGATCCCGCGGATTGCGGGCCGGCCTTCCTCGCGCTGCCGCAGGACGTTCAGGAACTGGCGTACGACTATCCGCAAGGCGTTCTTCGAGCCGCGGGTGTGGACAGTTCCGCGTCCGCGCCCGGACCGGCGCGAACTCGCCGAAGCCGTGGCGCTGCTGAAAACCGCGAAAAAGCCGATCCTGATCGCCGGCGGCGGCGTGCGCTATTCGCAGGCCGAGAGCATTGTCGCGGAGTTCGCGATCAAGCGCGGCATTCCGATCGTCGAAACGATCGCCGGCAAAGGCGGGCTGACCCATTATCATCCCGCGCACGCCGGACCGGTCGGCATCCTCGGCTCCACATCGGCCAATGCGCTCGCCGCCGAAGCTGACGTCATTCTCGCAGTCGGCACGCGGCTGCAGGATTTCACCACGGGATCATGGACGGCGTTCAGCCATGAGGCGAAGTTCGTGTCGATCAACGCCGCTCGCTTCGACGCCGTAAAGCATCGCGCGGTGGCCGTGGTTGGCGACGCCCGCGAGACCATCACGGAACTCGATTCGGCGCTCGGTTCCTGGCGCGTCGATCCCGCGCATTTGCAGCACGCCAAGGCGCTGTTCAAGGAGTGGGACGCGCTGCTCGACACTTATCAGGCGCCGACCAACTCGCCGGTCCCCACCTATGCGCAGATCGTCAATGTCGTGTGCGCCAACGCCGGCGATAACGATACGCTGATTTCCGCGGCAGGCGGATTACCCGGGCGAAGTCGCCAAGGGGTGGAGGGTCAAGTCGCCCAACACGTTCGATCTGGAGTTCGGCTTCTCCTGCATGGGCTACGAAATCTCTGCCGGCTGGGGCCACGCAATGGCGAACGCCGGCGCCCGGCGGCCTCGGCGGCACGCCGATCGTCATGGTGGGCGACGGCACCTACATGATGATGAACTCGGACATCTATTCGACGGTGCTCAGTGGCCACAAGATGATCGTCGTGGTCTGCGACAATGGCGGCTTCGCGGTGATCAACCGGCTGCAGCAGGCCAAGGGCGTGCCGGGCTTCAACAATCTGCTCACCGATTGCCGCGTGGTGGATCGCGCCGCGCCGCTGCATGTCGATTTCGCGAAGCACGCGGAGTCGATGGGCGCCGCCGCCCGCCATTGCGAGAGCCTCGCCGATTTCAAGAGCGCGCTCGAATGGGCCAAGGGCAACGACCGCACCACCGTCCTGTCGATTGCCTCGGACGCCTATGCCTGGGTTCCCGGCGACGCCGATTGGGACGTCGGCGTGCCCGAAGTTTCCTCGCGCGAATCGGTTCGGAATGCGCGCAAGCAGCAGGTCGAGATCCGCGCCAACAGCCATCCGCGCGAAAGCAGCGCATCGGAGTGTGAGCACATGAAAGCCAAACTCGGAATTGCGCCCATCGCCTGGTGGAACGACGATCTCGCCGAGTTGTCCGACGACGTGAGCCTCGAGGAATGCCTGCGACAGGCCAGCGTTGCGGGCTTCACCGGCATGGAGACCGGCCGACGCTTCCCGATGAACATGGCGAACTCGGACCGATCCTCGACCGATATCGGCATCTCGGTTTGCGGCGGCTGGTTCTCCGGCCTGCTGCTCGATGGCGACATCGAACAGGAGAAGGATCGCGTTCGCGCGCAGACTCGATTTCTTCGTAGCTGCGAAGGCGCCCTGCATCGTCTACGGCGAGACGGCGCGCTCGATCCAGGGCGTGCGTTCGTCACCGCTGGCGACCAAGCCGAAACTCTCCGAAGACGAGATCAAGGCGTACGGACGAAAGATGACGGCTTTCGCGGAATGGTGCGCAAGCCAGGGCATGCCGCTCTCCTACCATCACCACATGGCGGCCGCGATCGAGACCGAGGCGGAAGTCGACCTCCTGATGGCAAACTCGGGCGAAGCGCTTCCGCTGTTGTTTGACGCCGGACACATGGCGTTCGCGGGCGGCGACGTGCTGCGCGTGATCGACAAACATCACAAGCGCATCAGCCACGTGCACACGAAGGACATCCGCCGCGCGCGTCGTCGACAAGCTCGACCGCAGCAGGGAGAGCTTCCTCGATGCGGTCGTCAAAGGCGCGTTCACGGTGCCCGGCGACGGTTCGCTCGATTTCGCCGCCATTGTCGGAACGGCTGGCCTCCCACGGCTATGAAGGCTGGTTCGTTGTCGAGGCCGAGCAGGACCCGAAGGCAAACCCACCGCTCGAAATGGCGAAGAAGGGTCATGTCGAGCTGATGCGCGTGATGGCGCTGGCCGGCTACGAAGTGGTCTCCTGATTTCGAGGACGACGAGCAAATCAGGGAGCAATAAAATGACCCTCGGCGTAGGCGTAATCGGCACGGGTGTGATGGGTTCCGAACATGCGCGCCTGCTAAAGTACGAGACGCCCGGCGCCCATCTGGCGGGCGTCTACGACGCTGATGCCGCGCGCGCTCGCGCCGCCGCGGCAGGCGCGACGGTCTTTTCGGATCCGCGGTCCCTGATCGCCTCGGATCGCGTCAGCGCCGTGATCATCGCTTCGCCCGACGCGACCCATGCCGAGTGGACGCTCGCCTGCCTGCAGGCCGGCAAGCCGGTCCTGTGCGAGAAGCCGCTGGCGTCCTCGGCGACTGAGGCTCTACGCGTCGTGGAAGCGGAAGTCGCGCTGAAGCGCCGGCTGATCCAGGTCGGCTACATGCGCCGTTTCGACCCCGGCTATCAGGAAATGAAACGCATTCAAGGACGAAGGCGGCGTGGGCGCGACGGTGCTGTTGCACAACGTGCACAGAAACGTGCAGGCTCCGGAATGGTTCACCGGAGCGATGGCGGTGACCAATTCATTCGTGCACGAGATCGACATCAGCCGATGGTTGACTGGCTCGGAAATGATCTCGGCTCATGTTACTTCGTGGACCCGGCGGCGATCCGCTGTTGATCACGATGCGGACCGACCGCGACGAGATCGTTTCGACGGAAGTCTTATGAACGCCGCCTATGGCTATCACGTCCATGCCGAATGGGTGGGTAGTTCGAGGGACCGTCGCGCTGGCGCCGCCTTCCTTGACTTTGCGCAACCAGAACAGTTCGGGCGGGCTTACCTATCCCGACAACTGGGTGCCGCGATTCGCCGACGCCTATCGCCGGCAATTGGCGGATTGGGTCGGCGCCGTGCGGCGGGCACGTCGGTCGGCGCGAGCGCCTGGGACGGCTATGTCGCCTCGGCCATCGCCGAGCAGATCGCGGCAGCGCTCGCGGACGGCGGCAACGACTCCGCTCAAATATGCGGCCACGCCCCACTCTTTATGACTGAACGGCCACGAGCCGGTCGTGATCATCAGACCTTGTGCAGGAGCAATCCGATGATCAACTATGCTGTCGTCGGCGCCGGATGGATCTCGCAGATCGCGTTCCTGCCGGGCGTGGCGCAGTCCGGCAATTCGCGCGTCGCCGCGATCGTCACCGGCGATCGAGCCAAGGCGGCGCGGCTTGCGGAGTTCTATGGCGTCGAAACGATCGTCGGCTACGACGGCTACGACGCGCTGCTGGCGAGCTCCGGGATCGACGCCGTGTATATCGCGCTTCCAAACGACATGCATGCCGATTTCGCCATTCGCGCGGCGCGCGCCGGCAAGCATATCATGGTCGAGAAGCCGCTGGCGAAGACCGAAGACGAAGCCCTCGCGATGATCGCCGCCGCGCGCGAGGCGAAAGTCTTCCTGATGTCGGCCTACCGGCTGCACAATGAACCCGGCACGGTCGCCGTTCTGGAACATATCCGCGCCGACGCGATCGGCCGTCCGCTTGTTCTTTCAATCCTTCTTCAGCTTCCAGGCGGCCGCCGGCAATCATCGCCTGAAGGCGACGGCCTGGGGCGGCCCGCTTCAGGACCTCGGCGTCTACTGCCTCAACGCCGCGCGCCACATCTTCGCGCGAAGAGCCGGTCGAGGCGATGGCGATGGCGGATCGGCCGGACGATGACGCGCGCTTTGCCGAAGTCGACGCCTCGGTCGCAGCCATGTTGCGATTTCCTTCCGGCGGCCTCGCGCAATTCATCGTCAGTTTCGGCGCTGCGGAAATCGACACCTATCGGGTCGTGGGGACGTTGGGCGATCTGGAACTCGACCCCGGCTTCCGGTTCGAGACCGCGACGCGTATGCGATTGCGGCGTGACGGCAAAATCGAGGAAAGCGAGTTTCCGCAAATCGATCATTTCGGGGCGCAGGTCGCCTATTTCTCGGATTGCATCGCGGCGGGAACACCGCCGGAGGCAGATGGCGAGGAAGGACTGGCGGACATGCGCGCGCTGCTCGCCATCGAGAAAGCCGCGTCAACGGGATTGCCTCAGGCGATTTCCACTCCGCCGCGCCCGCGCCATCCCACTCCCGACATGGTGAGACTTGCGCCGGTCACCGATCGTCGGCTCCTCGTTTGAGGTCTTGACGTGCAGAGCGCTTCGGCGATGGCAGACGAAGGCGCCCCTGTGCCGCAACGTAAATTGCAGTCGATTGTAGTTGACAATAAACATTCAATAGGGATATTCGTTACGTGTTGCAGGCGACCTCGGACTATGGCCTCGGTGCCCTTGCAGCAGTGGCTGGAGCGCTACTTTCGAGATTGGCCTTGAGCAGCAAGTATTAGGGCTAGCGCCGGCATCGCCGATGCGGCACATTCGACTGAATAGGGCTGCCGTCAGAGCCGCCTTGAATAAATGCCGCGAACCGAATTAGCTCTGGAGCGAGCGGGAGGAAGCCACGTGACGTTGCTGGATATTCGCGGCGTTTCCAAGAATTTCGGCGCCATCCGCGCCGTTCATGACATCAGCTTTTCCGTGGCGCCCGGCGAAGTCATTGGCCTGATGGGCGACAATGGGGCTGGAAAGTCCACCATGGTGAAACTGATCGCCGGCAACTTTCCGCCCTCCGAAGGCGAAGTGGTTGTCAATGGCCAGGTTTGCCACTTTCACAAACCGATTGAAGCCCGCGCCAAGGGCATTGAAGTTGTCTATCAGGACCTGGCGCTCGCCGACAATTTGACGGCGGCGGAGAATGTGTTCCTCGGTCGGGAGGTCAAAAAGGGCATATGGCCATTCCGTATTCTGAACAAGCAGGCGATGATTGATCGGTCGACGGATCTATTTGGCGAACTCAAATCGGAGACGCGGCCGCGGGACCTGGTCAGAAAAATGTCGGGGGGACAGCGCCAGGCCGTCGCTATCGCGCGGACCCGGTTATCCAACGCCAAGCTCGTTCTCATGGATGAGCCTACGGCCGCGATCTCGGTGCGGCAAGTCGCGGAGGTCCTCGCCCTGATTCACCGCCTGAAGGACCAGGGCGTCTCGGTCATGTTGATCAGCCATCGCATGCCCGACGTGTTTCACCGTCGCCGATCGCGTTATCGTCATGCGGCGCGGCGGCAAGGTGGCGGACAAACGTATCGCCGACACGTCGCCGGAGGAAGTTACGGGTCTTATCACAGGAGCGATCCGTGCCGCTTGAAACTCAAGAAGTCCTTGCCAAGCCGTTGCCTGAAACTGGTCATGCGGCGCTCCACGAAGTCACTTCGGTGCGAGAGCAGACTTGGCGGCAACGCATTTTGGCCAGCCAGTCTTTCTGGGTGGCGATCGCTTTGGCGCTGCTTGTCATGGTCATGACCAGCGTCGAGCCGAGCTTTGGCACGTCCGACAACGCCGCCAACGTGACCCGCAACTTCGCTCCGTTCGGAATCATGGCGGTGGGGATGACAATCGTCATCATCACCGGCGGCATCGATCTGTCGGTTGGGTCGGTGATGGGGCTGGTCGCCATCGTCGCCGGCCTGTTTCTCACCTGGGAGTACTCGTGGGAAGTGGCGTTCGCCATGGGCCTGCTGACGGGCCTGATCTGCGGCGCCATCAACGGGTTCTTCGTCGCCTATGTCGGCATGCCCTCATTCGTTGTGACGCTGGGCATGCTGTCGATCGCGCGGTCGCTGGCGGTGGTCTTTTCCGGCAATCAGATGCTGTACAAATTCGGGCCGGACGCAGCCAAGGTCAAAGCCATTGGCCAGGGAATGTGGCCGTTGCACGAACCCGCGGGTTGGGCGCCGCACTGGATCCCGCAGCTATCCTCACAGTTCTGGACGATGGTTCTGTTTGCGCTCGCGCTGGGGTTTGTCTTCAATTTTACGGCCTGGGCGCGCCATCTGTTTGCGATCGGCGGCAATGAACACGCGGCTCGGATGACAGGCGTACCGGTCGACTTCATCAAGTTCCAGGCCTACGTCATATCGGCGTTCACCGCCTCGATCGCCTCGCTGCTGCTGCTTGGCTACAACGGTTCCGCGATCAACGCGATGGGCCAGGGATATGAGTTGCGCGTCATTGCCGCGACCGTGATCGGCGGCGCCAGCTTGATGGGCGGATCAGGCACGGCGTTCGGCGCCGTGATCGGCGCCGCCTTCCTGGAGGTGATCCGCAATGCCTTGCTGATGGCGGGCATCGATTCGAATTGGCAGGGCGCTTTTGTCGGCGCCCTCATCATTCTCGCAGTGCTCATCGGAATGCGCGACGCAAGCAACAAGTCGCCATTTGCGGCCGTGTTCGAAAGGCTCAGGCCGACGAAGCACTGACGGAAACGGAACTCACTGCCGGTTAACAGTGGGATCAAACGGAGGAAGCAGGAATGATCAAATATGCATTGTCTGTAGGCGTGGCTCTCGCGGGACTGGCGGCTGCCTCCAGCGCCGCGGACGCTAAGAACGTCTTTGCGCTGGTGCCGAAGAATACCAACAATCCCTATTTCGACCAGGCGCGCGACGGCTGCAAGAAGGCAGAGGCGGAGTCCAAGGGCGCTTTCGAATGCATGTACATTGGCCCCGGCGAGCATGGCGGCGGCGATGAGCAGGTGGCGATCGTCCAAGATCTCGTGACCAAAGGCGTGAAGGGAATCGCTGTTGCGCCGTCGAACGCCGCGGCGATGGTCGTTGCGCTGCAGGCCGCCAAGGCGGCGGGCATTCCGGTGCTGACCTGGGATTCCGACATGCTGCCGGAAAACAAGGATCTCCGCGTCGCCTACATCGGCACGCACAATTACGAGATCGGCGTCAACCTCGCCAAGATCGTCATGCAGATCAAGCCCAAGGGCGGCACGGTCTGCATCCAGTCGGGCGGCGCCGCGGCGGCCAATCACAACGAGCGCATGCAGGGCATTCGCGACACGCTGGCGGGCAAGAAATCCGACGCGTCGCCTGGCGTAGCGCTCACGGGTCAGAACGGATGGACAGAGCTGAAAGGTTGCCCGCTTTACACCGACGACGATTTCCCGCGCTCGGTGCAGCAGTTTGAAGACGTCATGGCCAAGACGCCCAATCTCGACGCCTTCATTCCGACTGGCGGCTTCCCGCAATTCATTCCCGACGCGAACCGCGCGGCGGTCGGCAAATACAAGGACAAGATCGCCTCGAAGTCGCTGGCGCTTGTTGTCGCCGACACGCTGCCGGTGCAGATCGACCAGATGAAGGAAGGGTTGTCGCTCGGCCAGGTTGGTCAGCGCCCGTTTGAAATGGGCTACAAGACCATGCAGGCCCTGCAGGCGATGTCCGAAGGCAAGGCGGCGCCAGCCGATCCCACCTACACCGGCCTCGACGTGTGCACGCCGGCGACGGCAGACACCTGCATCGCGAAGTAAGAAGTTTGGAGCGGGGCCTTGGCCCCGCTCCGATTTCCCGATGAGCCGCGAGGCTCCCAGGTCGGGCGCAGCGCTGCGGACGCCGGCTGCGACTAAGTACCGGTGATCGACCAGACTGGCGGCCGATAAAAGGGTCTGCCGAAGGTCCAGTTGAACCGCTCTGGTCGCGGCCTTCATGCGCGGCAATCGTTGCCAGTCGCGCCAGCGGTTGGACTTGGTGAGCGGGCGTTTGATGGTTCTGTATCAATCAGATTGGCCGCATTCTGAGTCTTTTCAGCGGTAAGGTTTGATATCTGGCCCCAACGCGGGCGCGTGCGCTTTGTTGGACAACGCCGTTAGGCGCCCGATCAAACTGACAAGCCTTGACCCGGTTTTCCAATTCAGGCCGAACCAGCGCGGTCCGCGTAACGCCTTTCCTTGCGTCGAATTCGGGCGTCGCGAGTAGGGTCGGACGACGATGTAAAAGCAGGCCAATCGGGCGCGGAAAACAGCAATCCTCTATGGAATCTGACCAGCGCATGTCGCCGACCCGTTATTGACATCTTGCGCGACCAAGAACAGGTTATCCGACAAAAAGATGTCATTTGCAGCGCGGCGTCGCGACGAACCTGCAGAGGTCTGAAGCGGATCGCGAAGACGTGTTTCTCGGAGCTTGAACAACGGAGTGCTTCGCCAAGGCGAACGGTCTCGAGGACATGTCCCAGATCGCCAGTCAACGTGAGATCTTGACCATAGGAAGCCCCATGTCTAACGCCTCGCCCCAGAATCGGACCCGGGTCGCAATAGTTGGAGGCGGTTGCGCCGGCGTAGCCGCCGCGTTCTGGCTGACTTCGACAAAGGAACTCCAGGAACGCTACCAGGTGACGTTGTGGACGCGCGGCTGGCGCCTGGGAGGGAAGGGCGCAAGCGGCCGTAACGCGGCGGCTGGCCAGCGCATTGAAGAGCATGGCCTCCATCTGTGGCTCGGTTTCTACAACAACGCCTTCTCGACCATGCGCGCGGCTTTCTCGTCGGCGCCGGGCTCGTCAGGGACGTTCAGGAGCATCGACGAAGCCTTCTCGCCGGTGTACGACGCTGTCTTCATGCAGCAGGACGAGGTCGGCGGCCGCCATACGCCCTGGCCGGTCCGGTTTCCGCCTCTGCCCGGGAAGCCCGGCGACTTCGAGCCGAAACCCTCCCCGTTTCGCGGCGCTCGTCGCGTGGCTGAAAATGGTTCTGGGCCCGCAGCTGCCGCCTCAACTCGCCAAAGATTGGGACGCGCGCCTCGCGCCCGCCGAACAACTGGCCGCGCAGAATGACCGCGCGCATCCGGGCCCCGGTACGATGGCCGTGCCGGAAGCCTCGGACGCGGATTTGCAAAAGCAGGCGCGCGAGGGATGCGACGAACTGCGGTTATCCGTCGACGCAGCCAGAATTACGCAAGTCGGCAATCCGCCGTATCGCTTGTTGATCCTCGCCAATCTGGGCCTGGCGGTCCTTGGCGGTTATCTCAGCGATCTCCTGCCATACGGCTTCAGCCGTGAGGCCTATGATCGGTTGGACGCCATGGATTTCAGGGCTTGGCTGAAGTCCCATTGGGCCTGGGACGACAGCCTGAGGTGCGGACCGCTACAGAGCATCTACGATCTGGCTTTCGCTTATCCCGACGGCGAAACGATCCCTCCCCTGTCGGGCGCGATGGCGGCCGGGGTCACGCTGCGTCTGGCGGAATGCCTTGTCTTCGGCTACCGCAACGCGCCGGTCTTCAAGATGAAAGCCGGCATGGGCGACACGATATTCACGCCGCTCTACGACGCGCTGATCAATCAGGGTGTCGTCATCAATTTCTTCCATGCGCTCGCCGACGTGGCGCCCGGCGACGATGGCGAGCACATCGCAAAACTCGAGATGCGCCGCCAGGCGGAGGTCATCAAGCCTCCTTACAGGCCGTTTGTGACGGTCAAGGGATTGCGCTGCTGGCCTAGCGACCCTGACTGGTCGCAACTCGTGAACGGAGCGCATCTTCAGAGCAGCTGCGCGCAGTTCGAATGGACCGACGACAATACGCCGACGACGCCGGTCGAACTGCTCGAAGGCCGGGACTTCGATCTGGTCGTGCTGGCGATGCCGCCGGACTCGCTGGCGCGAACGACGCGACGACTGAGGACCCATCCGAAATGGGCCGACATGCTCGACAAAAGCGCGTCGGTCGCGACGATCTCGGCTCAGTTGTGGTTGAAGCCGCTGAGTTCGGGCTTGCAGTTCCCCATCGAGCCGCCGCCGCCGGTTTCCGGCTATGTGGAACCCCTGTCAACCTGGGCCGACATGTCGCACTTGCTATCCGCGGAGCAGTGGCCGTCGCCCGCGCCGAAATCGATCGCCTATTTTTGCGGGGCGATGAGCAAAGTGAGGTCCGGGGTCGATCCAGCGGGAGCCGCAAAGGCCCAGACCCTCGCATGGTTGAAGGCCAACATCCGTGGTCTTTGGCCGGGCGCTCCAGCTAGCGGCGACCTGACTGAAGAGCTGATCTCGAGTTATTTCCGCGCCAACGTCGACTGTTCGGAACGCTATGTGCAGGCGCCGCCCGGCAGTCTCGATTACCGGCTCGCCCCGGATTCCAGGCTGTTCACCAATCTCTTCCTCGCCGGCGACTGGACACGTCTGCCGGTCAGCGGCGGCTGCGTGGAAACCGCAATTCAGTCAGGCATGGTGGTCGCGCGCGCCATCAGTGGCGCGGACATTCCTATTGACGAGCACTGAGCGGGCGTTGTGTCAGGGCCACGCGACTACGACATCGCCTGGCTCCGCCACCATATCAAAGCGTACCGTTCCCGCAATGCGCACCGGGCGCGTGGTGACGCCGGGGGAGGGATCGACGCCGAACAGGTCGCGCACGATCTGGTGGCTCTCGCAGGTGGTCACCGATAGCGTGAACGCATCGGCAAGCATGTGGCCTCCTTCAAGCTTTGTCACCTGGCAGGGCGTATTGACGATCGCCTGATAGCACGCCCGGTTGGGGTTGGCGGAGTCGCGAAATTGTTTGAGTGCGATCGCCGGTAGTTTGAGCTGAAGATGAAACAACTCGAAAGCGAGCGCCGCGAATTCTCCAAACAACGCGGTCAGGAATTCAAGCAGACCGGCGGGGCCCGTGGGCGTGACGCCGATCGGCTGGCTGCCCGTGACGCTGAACAGCTCTGCCTTTCGCATCGGTTTGTTCGGGTCGAAGACCGGCATGATGTTGGTTTCGCAGGCAAAGCGAGCCGGCGCGGTCGGCGCGTCGGTCGCCACCGTGATGCGGCCGAGCGCCTTCGACCAGCCCCAGACCTCGCGCCCTGTGACGAGGCCAATATCATCATCGATGAAGATATAGGGCGCCCACATCACGAGCCGATCATGCGCTGGCTCGCCCGCCCGGCGCTCCACCAGCGGAATCCAGAACTCACACTCGCGCGCCGGAATGTAGCCGATATTGTCGGGCGTGGAGCCGCAGCGCGCCACGTCCATGAAGGTGACGAGCGTCGCGGCGCCCGCAACCGTGTAGCTGACCTTTCCCTGCGTCGCCGGCGCCAGCAATTCGTCGACGAGCTTCTGCATCGCCGATTGGGACGCATCGAGCACGAAGCTGTAGCCGGTGACATTCGAAAAATAAGCCGGCGGCCGGGCGTCGACCGCGCCGTGACGAAGCCACGAGATATAAGGGGGCTGTCCGCTCATTGATGGCTCCTCAATGCAGGAAATCGCTCGGCTTGCGGGTCGGCAGGTCATAGCCGACAATCTCATAGTCGAGACCGGCGATGCTTTTCGCCGCGGCCATGCCGGACATCACGGCGCTCTCGACGGCGGTCGCGTTGAACCCGTGCTGCGTTCCCTCGCCGGCCAGGTAAAGGCCGTCGAAATCCAGCGTCTGCGGGACCCAGCCGATATTTGGTCGTGCCTGCGTCCGAGCCGACCGTGCATTCGGTAGGGTCGATGTTTGCGCGCAGAAACTGGGCGTCGAGCCTGAGGTCTCCGGTCACGTTGGCGGGCGCGCACAATGCTTCCCATTTGAAGCTTTTCCCGTCCGAGACGTTCGGCCAGGTCCAGCGCGCGTTGGCCGTCAACCAATCCACCGTTTGGGCCCGGATTTCGGCGGCGGCGATCTTTGGCGTATCCGCCGCCGCCTCGGGCTCAGCGTAGAGCCGGGTCGGATAGGTGCCGCACAGATAGTGCAGCGTCTTGGCGTTCCTGTCGGGCGTCGGCGTTTCGACGGCGAGAACCGGCGACATATCGGCCCAGACGCATAGCGGTTGCGGTCCCGCGACAGTCGCGGGCTTCTGTGAAGTCCAGCCGAGCGCGGTTTCATCTAAGTTGGACCAGAGCTGCACGCTGTATGTCGGCACGATCCGGACGTTATGAACGAAATCTGCGAAACGCCCGCCACGCGCGATCAGCGCGTCGCACATGCCGGGATCGGCGTTCAGCGGCTTGTAGCAGCCGAGCGGCAGCGCGAGCACGACGTCGTCGAAATCCTTGCCTCGCACGAGGGTCAGTTGCTCGACCGGCGGTTCGGGGCGCCAATGGCTTTCGAAATTGACTCCGCGGGCCTTGAGTTCGGCGCCGTTGCGCAGTTGCGCCCAGTCCGGCTCGCTGCGCCAGCAGCGCAGTCCGTTGGTCTCGAACGTGGGTTGATAGTCCCCCGACAGAATATCGGCCTGCCGATCGATCCGCAGCGTCGCGATAGCTTTGCCTGTGGAGTCGGGCTCGATGCCGACCGCCTTGTGGAAGAGACGGATCTGGACGCCCTGGCGCAGCAGCGCCTCGTAGAGCGGGGCGATCACGCATTCGCCCATGCCGCCCTGTACGTTCCACATCATGGCGCCCTTGTAGGTCGCCACCAACCGAAGCCCCGCTCCGAGCGCGCATCCGGCGCCGACGTTCGGCCGACCGGGATCGCCGTCCTGGTAGAGGAAGGCCGTGTCGTAGAGCATGCGCACGACGCTCGAACTCGCTCACGACCCTCGCGTCTGCGCCGTGCTGGATCAACCAATCCCGCAATTCAATGTTGTCGATCGATATCAGCGGGGCGTCCTTGACGAGGATATCCGCGATAACGCCGCGCAACTGGGCGGCGAACACGTCGATCGCCTCCATCATCAACCTGATGGTGGCTGGCAGCGTCGGATCCGCGGAACGCGCGCCGAAATCCGACGACAGGGCGCGCGCGGTTTGGCCGAAGGCGAGCAGGTTGTTCGCGCCGAAACGCAGATGATCGCCCGCATACGCCAACGCCCAGCGGTGAAGCGCGAGCCCCAGTTCGTCCGCGTCCGGAGCCATCGAAGTCGCGACGCTTTGGGCGTGCGCTATCACGGGGTGGCCCGGCTCGAAGGCGCCGCGCAACGCCGTCATCATGGCGTCGGCCGTCTCGGGCGGGAGAGGCGCGGCCGTCGTCTTGACGCCCAGTTCATCCAGCCTGCGCAGGACGATCGCAATCAGATTGGCAAGTTCGGTCAGCATGTCCCACAGCGTGGGAAACAGGCCGCCTTCGCCCGGCGTTCCGCCGTTCTGCGGCCATTCCACCGGAACGAAACTCCAGCCCGTATCGGTCTTGACGCCGATCGGAGTGAAGTTCTGCGGCTTCAGCACATCCTGCCAGGTCTGAAACGGGCTGCCTGGAACCGGCGGTCGCGCGCCATAGATCTCGCGCAACATCCCGAAGGCGTTTTCGTAGCAGCCAAACCAGACATGCAGCCCGTGTTCGAGATTGCGGCCCTGATCGTCGTGGCCGCTGGCGACCTTCCCGCCAAGACGCCATCCCATCTGATAGAGAGTGATTTCGTAGCGCTCGCGGAGATCCGGCTTGCGCGATAGATAATAGGCGGTCGTCAATCCGCCCATGCCGCCGCCAAGGATCGCAATTCGCTGCTTGGTCATGTCTTCAGCTCCCCGCCAAACTCGAGCCACGGCACGCAACCCATACGCTCGAGCGTCGCCGCCGCGCCCTTCGCGTCCCCCAGGGCGCGCCGGCAGAGCGCCGCCTCGAAAGGAACGCCAAGACGTTCAGACAGCGCGAGCCCGCGCCGATAGAACGCCGCCGCTTTCGCCTGATGTCCGTGCAGCGCAGCCTCGCGCCCGCTGAGCCAGAAGGAGAAACCCTGCCAGACGACAGAGCTGCGGGCCAACCGATGCATCTGGCGCACCGCCTCGCCCGCCCGCTGGCGCGCGGCGGCGTCGTCCGGCGCGGCCTCGGCGAGCGCCAGACAGACGGCTGTCATCGCCGTCGCGCCATGATAGGCCAGGCCGATCGGCCGGGCCTCTCGCATGTGGCCGAGGCATGCCTCTGCCAGGGCGCTCGCCTCGGACCGATCCCCCGCCGCAAGGGCGGCGCCGGCCTTCAGTCCGGTGACGAGCGTCCGTTCGCCGGGCGCCAGATGATCTTTGCTCACCGCGTTGAGCCGTTCGAGCGCGCGCCGCGGAGATTGCCCGGTCATCAGGTCGATTAGCGCCCGCGCGGTCAGCACCCAGCCGGAGACGCGCGGCTGGTTGACCCTCTCCGCGAACTCGCCGAATTCGGTCAGGCCCTGATGAGCGCGCGCGACATCGCCCATCGCGATCAGCGCGTAAGCAAGCAGCGCCTGGCAGGTCGCAAACCGATCCTGCTCGCCGATCCTGGCGAACAGGTCGGCGCCGGCGGACGCCATCGACTGCATCAGCGGCCAATCGCCGAGATCGGTGGCGACGACTGCGCTCTGCATCTTCGCGATCGCCAGATCCCACGGCTCCATCGGCTCAGCGATCGCAATGGCGCGGCGCTGGTAGTAACGCGCGAGCGACAACATGCCAGCGACCCCGAGCCCGATCGAGACCGCGCCCGTCGCCACGCCGAGATCGCGACGGTTGTCGCCGCGCTCGCCGCAGTTCAGTGCGACGAGCGTATCATTCAGCAGGCGCAGGGAATCCCCGTCGAAATAGGCGTGCTCTGCGAACCGATTGTGCAGGTGGGCGCTCAGCGCGTCGCGCTCGGCGGCGCGGCCTGGCGCGCGAGGCCGCAGCACGCGCGCCCGAAGCAGCATTTGCGTGAAGATCCCCTTCGCTATTCCAACGGCGAGGCTTGCGCGACCCTGACGCACCGTTACGCCGCCGAGTGCGGCGCAACGCAGCAACCAGGGCCGCGCCGCCTCGAAATCCGTCAGCTCCTGCGCGGCGCGGCCCCACATGCGAGCGAATTCGGCCTGATCGGCGGGCCCCGTCAAAAGCGCCTCATTGCCACCGGTGCGCTCGATCGCGCTGAGGTGCGCGATCGCCTCGTGGTGTGCGAATGTGTCCAACGCGCGTGCAGCGGCCCGCAGCCGATAGGCCGCTGCCTTCGCCGGCTCTGCGGCGTTCTCCCAATGCGCTGCGAGCTGAGCGTAAAACGCGGCGGGGTCCGGGCCCTGAATGGACTCGATCGCCATTGCCGCGGCGCGGTGCAAGGTCCGGCGCTGGGCGAACGGCAACAGTTCGTACACGGCTTCCTGAATGCGGATGTGGCGAAAGGCCCATCCGCGCGGCCCACGCTCCAGCAATCCGGCTCCGGCGAGCGCTTCCAGTTCGGTTTGCAGCCGCCAGGCGCCGGGCGTGTTTGGCAGCAGCGCGGGCAACAGCGCGGGATCAAAATTGCGGCCGAGAACGCTCGCCGACTTCAGCAACGATTGCTGACTTGGCGGCAACAGGTCGAAACGCTTGAGAATGACGTCGCGCAGCGTAACGACATCGACATGTCCGCTGAGATTGACGTCGACGCGCCGTCCGTCGGCCGAGCGGATCACCAGCCCCTGATCCTGCATGGCGAGCACGAGTTGCTCGGCGTGCAGCGGCAGACCCTCGCTGCGCGCGACGACATGATCGACGAACCGCGAAGTCGCCGCCGCGCCGCCGAGATTTGCGCGCACGAGCTGTTCGATCGCCACGCGATCGAGGCGGCCGAGGCTCATCTGCAGCGAACCGGCGCGCAGCAGCGCCCTGAGTTCCGGCGACGCGTCGGCGTAGAGCGGGCGCGTGGCGGCCACGACGATCAAGCCCGGCAGGCGCGGCAGCAGTGTCGTGAGCAAGCCCGCCGAGGAACGGTCGAGCCAGTGCGCGTCGTCCAAGATCAAGACCGCTCTCGACCCCGAGCGACGCAGCAGCAATGTCAGGATGTCGCCGATCGCGGTGCGGCGGCCGGCCCCCGTCGGGCGTTCCGTCCCGCCGAGCACAGCCGGGTCCAGCGGCAGCAGCTCGGTGAGCGCCTCTGCGCGCTGCAGAAGAGGGTCGCCGTCGAACAGGGCGATCAGCCGCTGCTCGGATCCCGGCGGCGCCTGCTCCTGACCCGGCTCCCCGCCCAGAAGCTGTGCGAGCACCTGACGAAAGACGAAATAGGTCGTCTCTTGCTCGATCGATTGCGCGCTTGCCAGAAAGACGACATAGCCGCGCTGGCGCGCCAGTGTTTCCGCGTGAGTCAGAAGGCGCGATTTCCCGCCGCCGGGCTCGCCTTCGATGACTGCGAGCGTCCCCTGAGAGGCCAGCGGCCTGTCGAAAAGTTCCGCGAGCCGCCCGGCTTCGGCGCTTCGACCAAACAGTTCGACGCCAGCGACGCCGGCCGGCCGCGACGCGCGACGGCCGAGGAGGCGACGCACCTGCGTTGGCGCGGTTTCGCCCTTGAAGTAGACCGCCGTCGGTTCGCCGAAGTCGAAGCGGTTCGCCGCGGCCGCCGCGGTCGCCTCACAGACGAGAACCTCGCCCTTCGCCATCTCCATCAACCGGGCCGCGCGGTTCATTGCGGGTCCGAGGATCGTGTGGATGCGGCGACGTTCGTGGCCGACCTCCATCGCAAACGCGCGGCCGGTCGCGAGGCCGACGCCGGCAGCGACGCCGATCCTGTCGAGCGCCTCCACCGCCCGCCGCGCGGCCTCCACAGCCCCGAGCGCGTTGTCGTCGAGCACATGCGGAGGCATGCCGACAGCGACCCGCAGCAACGTGCCCTTGTCGCCTTCGCTCACTTCGGCGACGCCGATCCCGACGCCCTGGAACGCCGAATCCACGGCCTCGACAGCCGCCGCGAGCGGCCTGCCTCGCTCCGTTTCCGCCTCGATCCCGGGAAGCCGGATCATGATCGCCGTGAGATCGCGGAACTCAGCCGGCCACCGGCCGTGCCCTCCGGAAATCCGGTCGACGACGGGGCGAGGCAGGAAAGGCGTCAGCAGCGGCCCGAGACCGTCCGGTTCGGGCGTAGCGACCGGTTCGGCGGCCAGGGGAACGACGCCTGCCGGAAGCGACACTTCGCCAGGCAGGCAATTCGACACTTTCGCGAGCGCGCGGACCGGCTGACCCGACAACAACAGCAAGCGGCGTTCGCCGGCTAACTCGAGAGCCTGAACGATGAGCCTTCCTGCCGTCACGACGATGCGTTGTTGGATCGGACCGTCGGCGAGCCGTTCGCGCAAAGCCCGCTGCCGCTTCTGCAGCCTGCGCCGTCGCCTGCGGTACGTCGCCGTCGCTCCGCCAGAGCGCCATGACGGAATCGCCTTCCATCGCGACAACGTCACCGCCGCGCTCCGTGATGACGGTGAACACGGTCTCGAAATAGCGACTGAGCACATTGCCTAGCCGCTCCGCCCCATCCAGCGCAGCAGAGGAATATTGCTGGATCAGCGCAGTCGAGCCGACGATGTCCAGATAGAGGATGGCGCCGCCAATCTCTACCGAGTTCGAGGCGCGGGTCCGCACGTGGTCCGCGAGCAGCCGGGAGGCGTAGGGCTCGAGCGCGCGGCGATCTTCACCGTCTACGGCCAGGTCAATGTTTGCAGACATGGGCGCTTTCGAAACAAGGACGCCTGCACGACATTTCGCCCCGCCGGTTCTGCCCGGCTGAAAATCCGGTGCGCCCCCGGCGCGCCTGACGAACCAAATACTACAACTTGCCGCCGTTGTGGAGTGGCTGTGCGGCCGTCTCCACGGCGTTCAAGCTATCGGATGCACACTTCACCACGTCCCTCGTCCTGAGCCCGTCGAAGGACCGTGGCACATTGCCGATGGCCGGACCGATCAATCGGTGCTCAAGCTCACCAGTGTAGACTCGGTGGGCAGATCCAGCGTCGGGCTGTGGAAGTTGTTCACGAAATGGACGTCGACGCCCAGGGCCGGCGCGTAGTCCTCATCGACGACGGCGCGATATCCTGACACGTACTGGTTCTGGGTTTTCGTATCGCTTTCGCGGTGAATGTGGACGATCTCTACATCGCAGCCGAACAACGACCGTGTTTCGTGCGCCCCGACCGCCTGCGTCGTGGTCTCGACGCCATATGGCTTCCCGCCCAGCGTGATGGTCTTGCGATAACTCGAAACGGCGCCGGGCGCGAGCGACCACATGTCGCCGTCGACTGGCTGAACCTCATACTTCATCGCCGGGGCCGCGGAGGCAGTACTGGTCGCCAGCAGGACGCCGCGATCGAATTCGTTGACGATTTCCGGAGTGCCCGCGGCGGCGCTGCGCAGTTTGAAGAGCGTATGTTCGCCGCGCACGACGCCGACGCCGAAGCGCTCCGTCGATCCCGTCTTCCCGTTCTTCACCGTCAAGGCCCCGGACAACGGGCTGTGGCCGTCAGCGAGCTTTCCGCAATCGAGCGCCTGCCCGGGCGAGGCTGCCAGCATGGCGGCGAGGGCCATGCATCGTCTCATCAATTGCGCCTCCCGGACCGAAATTCGCCCCCTGGTCGGCGCTTGGTTGGCATCCGCCCTAAAGTCGCCGGTTCAGAGCCAATCTGCGCCCACAGCCGCCGCTGGGCAAGCCGAAACCGTGCCGAACCGCGAACGGCTTGCCCATGGCCCGCGTACAGTCCTCTGTAAGCTGCGTCGATTGTTCGCATCGCGGCGGCCGGCGGCCGCATTGAGACCGCTTGAATTTAACGATCCGAGGGGCGTTTATGAGGCCCGATCAGAAGGCGCTCCACCATTGAGAGCCTCTTTGACGGCCTTTGCGGGCACAAACGAGAGCTTCTTCGACGCGGCGATCGCGATCTTTTCGCCGTTAGCCGGATTCCGGCCTTCGCGCGCCGGCGTCGATTTGACTTTGAACTTGCCAAAACCGGGCAGGGATACTTCGCCGCCAGCCGTGGCCTCGGCGATAAGCTCTTTCAGAAACGCGTCGATCAAAGGCTTGGCCTGGGCCTTACTCATGTCGTGAGCTTCTGCGATCTTGGCTACGAGTTCCGAAGTATTCACCCAACGTGCTCCTGATGATTGCGGGGCGCCATATGGCACGACGCAACTAGTCTGTCACGTCCGATCGGCAGAAAAGAACGGCGCCGGCGTCACCAAGCGACCTCACTAGTCAGCGCTTCCCGTATTGCACGGCGACGCGTCCCACGCGTTCCCGCGCCACGATGAGCTTCATGATTCCGGCCGTGCCGTCGCCGATTTCGAGGCCCATCACGTCGCGCATGCGTTGTTGATGCGGCAGATCCATCGACCAACCATAGTGACCGAAGGTGAGCAGGCATTGGTGGATGACATCGAAAGCGGTCTTCGGACCCATCCATTTCACCATGGCGGCCTCAGCGGTGTGCGGCTTGCCAGCGTCGCGCAAGGCGATCGCGTGGTAGCAGAGCTGGCGGATCGCGGCGATCTGGCTGTCGCCCTCGACGAGCGGAAACGTGACGCCCTGATAGGAGGCGATCGGCGCGTTGAAAGCGGTGCGCGTCTTCGTATATTCCCAGGCCTCGTCGAGCGAGGCCTGAGCGCAACCCACGCATTGCAGCGCGATCAGCGCGCGGCTGAAGTCAAAGCCGCGCATCACGTGGGTAAAGCCCTGGTTCTCATGCGCCGAGCCGATTTTCGACCGGCACCCGCACGCCCTCGAAGAACACCGAACCGCGGCCGATGATGTGGCTGCCGACATCGTTGAAACGCGTGCGCGCTATTCCCGGCGTATCGGCGGGCACGATCAGCGCGGTGACTCCAGCGGCGCCGCTCTCCGGCGTCGCCGGTGCGCGCGAACACGATGAAGGCGTCGGCGCAGTCTGCGAAAGTGATCGAAGTCTTCTCGCCGTCGAGCACGTAATGATCGCCGTCGCGACGACAGCGAAGCTTCATCGCCCCCGCATCCGATCCTGTGCTCGGCTCCGTCACGCAGACGCCCATCAGCGTCTCGCCGCGGATCATGCGCGGGATCCAATATTCCGCGAGTTTCGGGGTCGCGCTGCTCATGATGACGGCGCCCAGCAGAGACACGCCGACCGGAACGGCGCTGACGTTGAAATCGCCATAGGCGAGTTCTTCCGCGATCACGCCTGCGGTGACGCCGGAGGCGCCGAGGCCGCCGTATTGTTCAGGCAGATCGACGCCCATCAGCCCGAGTTCGCCCATTTCGCGAATGAGCGACTTGTCCATGACGCCGGATTTGTCGCGCGCCTGATAATGCGGCGCCAGACTTTTCGCGCGCGAAGCGACGCGCGAGGTCCTGAATCGCGAGCTGGTCTTCGTTGAACAACATGGAGCTGGATCCTCGACGCGGTCTAGCGCCCGTTGAATGTGGGTTTCTGCTTGGCGAGCACGGAACGCATGGCGTTGAACGCGTCGTCCGTGCGCGTCACGCGGGCCATCGCGCGCGCCTCGTTCTCAAGCTGGCCTTCGAGGCTCTCCTGTCGGGCTCGAAAGCAGCAGGTTCTTCGCCTCGCCGAACGCCAGGGTAGGGCCCTTGGCGAGCCGGCGTCGCCAGCGCCCAGGCCTCGGCGGCCAAGGCGTCGGCAGGCACGACCTTATTGATGAGGCCTGCTGCAACCGCCTCGTCGGCGGTCATCGTTTCGTTCAGCATGTAGAACTGCGCCGCGCGGCGCGAGCCGATGCGGCGAGGCAGGAAATAGCTTCCGCCGCTGTCGCTGATGATGCCGATGCCGGCAAAGGCTGCGTAGAATTTCGCTTCCGGCGCGGCCAGGACAAAATCCGCGCCGGCCGCCAAGGCGACGGCTCCACCGGCGGCGAGCCCGTGCACGGCGACGACGACGGGCGCGTTCATCCGCGCGAACCGCGAAATGCCCATGTGCAGATCGGAGGTCGCGGCGGAAACGAAGCGGGCCAGATCCTCGCGGCTGCGGCTGAGGGCGTTCAGGTCGCCTCCGACGCTGAAAAAGCGGCCCTTGGCGTCGATCAGCACCGCTCTCACATCGGCGCGACGGCGCATTCCGTCGCGAGCCAATCGAATTCCTCGGCGAAGCGCTGATCGAAGGGATTGCCCCGTTCTGGTTGATTCAGCGTGATATGGGCGACGTCGTCTTTGACTTCGAACGCAAAGGCCGCGAGTTCCATAAGGCAATCCCGTCATTCGAGAAACGGCGGCGCGCCCCGGTGAAGGAGCGTGAGAACGGAAATCGCCGATTGTCTCGTTTCGCAGGCCGCCACAGCTTGCGGCGCGAACAAACCCTCGGCATTTCCCCAACTCGTCGCCAAGCACGCGATCGTTATTGATGAGTTAGCGTACCATATTGGATTCTGAATGTCCAGTAGCGCCAGTCCTTCCATTGCTCATAGCGCCAAAAGAATTACGTTGGTGCGCGTTCAGGCGTGGAAATAACTCATCGCGGTTGATGTCCAAAAATTAATGTGCTAGTTTATCATTGTCAACGCAGCGGCCTCAGCGGTCGCCGGAAAAGATTGAGGACTGACGGGTGGAGGCTCCCCTGGAGGCGCAAGTCGCAGCGCCCATATTTGAGGATACGGGCCGGCTTCGCGCCCGCCTCGGCGAGTATCTCACGGAAGCAACCGGCGCTCCGGTTTTCGTCGAGAAGCTGGTGAAGTTTCCGGCCGGATTTTCGTGGATCACCTATTCGGCCAGCGTCACAGGCTTCCCCAATGCGCGTGAAGTCATTCTGCGCATCGGGCCGCCTTACGGGCTGTTTGCGCCCTACAGCGCGATGATCGAGTTCGATGCGCTGAGCGCGCTGGAGGGGGCGGGCGTACCGGCGCCGCGGGTCTATTTCGCCAGCGACGATCCCGCCATTTTGGGCGCGCCGTTCTTCTTCTGCGAAAAAGTGGAGGGCGGCACGCCGTTGCCCTGGGGCTCGCAGGGACAGGCCCTGGAAGGCGCGAGGCGTGAGACGCTCGCCGCCGACTTCATTGACGCGCTTGCCGCGCTGCACGTGTTTGATTGGCGCGGCAGCCGAATAGCGCGGCTGGGCGTAAACGTCACGCTCGACAACGCCGCCCAATTGCAGCTTGACGACTGGCAAGCCCGTTACCGCCGCTGGGCGCTTCGATCTCATCCAATGGCCCATCGCACGCTCGCCTGGCTGCGCGAACATGCGCCGAGAGCGCAACGCGTCTCGCTGGTTCACGGCGACTACAGGCTCGGCAACTTCCTCGAACGAGACGGGCGAATATCCGCCATCCTCGATTGGGAACTCGTGCATCTCGGCGATCCCGTCGAGGATCTCGGCTGGGCGTTTCTGCCACAGTATCGGGGAGGGACGCCGCTGGTCTGCGGGCTCGCCAGCGAGGCCGACTTCCTCTCGCGATATGAAGCGCGCTCCGGCCTGAAGGTGGAACGCGACGCGCTGAAGTTCTATCTCGTCTTCTCGCTGCTCAAACTGGCCTTCACGCATATGGCGGCGGCGCGCTGCTTCGAGGATGGGCGCTTCAACGACCTCCGGATGCCCGCCATGGCGACGCAAATCGCGCCGGTCTTCCGGCAGATAGGCAAGATTTTGGAGCTTGCAGCTTGAACAACAGTCTTCCCCGCCTGATCGACGGCATGGTCGCGACGCTGCGAAAAGAGATTATCCCCCATGTCGAGGGCGAATATGCGCGCGGCCAGGCGTTTGGCGTAATCTATATGCTGAACAGCCTCAAGCTGCGGGCGTCGTGGTCAAACACATTTCTCAACGAGCAACTAAGCGCCCTCGCCGATCTCGGCCGCGAGTTGGAGCCGCTCGCAAAGCAGCTTCCCGAGGCGGCGCTTGTCAGCGCGGGCGCGCCCAAGATCCTGCCGGAGGCCGCAGCGCTCGAGGCGGAGCGCAATTCCGGCGCCCAGAAGCTTTCCGATCTCATCGATTGGCTCGCCGCCGAGGGTCGATCGCTGCCGCCTGAGACTCGCGCGGCGACGGAGCGCGCCATCGACAGATATCTGAACCGCCAATTCCGTCATGAACTGTCGACCAGCGCCAAGCCCATGTTCGTCGAAATGTCGGGCGGCGCGGAAAAGAACTGAGGCCCATCATGCTGAGCAAGCAAGACGATTTCATCGGTCATCAACTACCGACCACGTTCGATCACGTGATGAACTCCGATCCCGCGTGGATGGAGCGGCTGTGGTACACCGGACACCCGAAGCCGGGCGGCGACTTCATCTTCGACATCGGACTCGGGTGGCATCCGAACCGCAACGTGATGGACGGATTTGCCGGCGTCGCGTTCGAGGGCAAGCAATATAACTTCCGTGTCTCGCGCCGCCTGCGGCCCAATCCGCTGGAGACGACGATCGGCCCGCTGGAGATCGAGGTGATCGAAGGCATGCGCCGGCACCGGCTGTCGCTGAAACCCAATAAGTCCGGGCTGGCCTTCGAGCTCGAATTCGTCGCGACGATGAACCCGCATGAGGAGGGCGAGCACTTCCGGCGCCGCGGCGGTCGCGTCAGCGAGCACATGGCGCGGGCTCAGCAACTCGGCGCCTACCGCGGCTGGATCGAGGTCGCCGGCAGGCGCATCGACGTCAACGAGGCCAACTGGCTCGGACAGCGCGACCATTCCTGGGGCGTCCGCGCCGAGATGCGCACCGATGAGAGCAATCCGCCGCTGACCTTTTACCCGCCGTTTTTCTATTGCTGGACGACGGCGCAGTTCAAGGACCGCGGCCTCCACATCTTCTTCAAGGAGCGCGCGCCGGGCGACCAAATATACATTTCGGGCGAAGAAGTGCGCACGATCGGCGTGCAGAGCAAGGAGAGCTTGCGGCTCGAAGATGTTTCCCATGACGTGCAATGGGCGAAGGATCCGCTCGGCCAGACGCTGCAAAGCGCTACGTTCGTTGCGCGCTTCAGCGATGGTACATCGCGCGAAGTGAAGATCCGCGCCTTGCCGGCTCGCTACTTCCTCAAGGGCGGCCTCTACGGCGGCCTGAAAGGTTGGCAGCACGGTGACGACAAGGGAAAGCTCTATTCCGAGCACGAGGTCTGGTCGCTCGAGCAATCCGAGACGCGAAAGCTCGTTCGCACGCTCAGCGATCACGTGATCGAAGTGACGGACCGTGGCGAAGTCGGCTACGGAATTGTCGAATATGGCGTGGGCAGGGGATTTGCGCGCTACGCGGAGGTCCAGGACCACCCGCCGATCTGATCTGCTGTGGAGCCTGAGATGAGCCCATCCCTGTTGACGCGCGAGACTCGTGGCGCGATCGAAATCATCACGTTAAATCGCCCTGACGCGTTCAATGCCCTCTCTCCCGAGTTGACGAGGGAGATTTTCGACTACTTCTCCGATCTCCCTCGGCGGCGTGACGTGCGCGTCGTCATCCTGCGCGCGTCGGGGCGCCATTTCTGCGCCGGCGCCGATCTCGAAATCGTCGGCGTTCAGCGACCGCGGCGCCGGCCGCGCGCAGCGCCAGATGGCGATGCAGAAGCTCTATTCCGGGGTTGTGAAGGCGATGCGCGCCTGTCCGCAGCCGATCATTGCGCTGGTGCAGGGTGCGGCTTGCGGCGGAGGGTTTTCGCTCGCGCTAGCCGCCGACGTGCGCTACGCCGCGCCCAACATGCGCATGAACGCGGCCTACATCCGCGTCGGCCTCGGCGGTTGCGACATGGGCGCGGGCTATTTGCTGCCGCGTCTGGTTGGCCTTTCCAACGCTTCCGAGTTCCTGCTCACCGGGCGCTTTATTGACGCCGATCGGGCGCTTCGCATGGGTCTGATCAGCGAAATCGTCGCTGAGGATAAGTTGCTCGACACGGGCCTAGCCCTCGCGGCGGACATGCTCAAGACCGCGCCGATGGGATTGCGGATGACCAAGGAAACGTTGAGCCTCGAGATCGACGCGCCCAGCCTCGAAGCCGCGTTGACGCTGGAGGACCGACAGCAGGTGATGCTGATCGAAACCGCCGATCATCTCGAGGCGGTCGCAGCGTTTCTGGAAAAGCGCGCGCCGAACTTCAAGGACGAATAAAGCGGCGCCGCCCTCATCCGGCGCTTCGCGCCACCTTCTCCCGCAGGCGGAGAAGGGTAGCGCCCCCTCTCCCGCTTGCGGGAGAGGGTTGGGGTGAGGGCGGTTCCACGCAAGCGCTGGTTGCTTTCAGCCCGAGGAGGCGAACGCAACCACGCCCTGGTCAATCACCTTGCGCTCCCGCACAAAACCCTGAAACATCGCCCGCCGCTCGCTGCGCCAAATGCGGAACGTGATCGTATCGCCAGGAAACACCACGCCAGCGAAGCGGCATTGCAAACTCGTCACCTGCTCCGGAGACAGCCCGCATGCGCGGGAAACCGCGACGCCGGCGATGGCGTAACTCGCCAGCCCATGCAGGATAGGTCGATCGAACCCGGCGGCCTCGGCCGCTGACGGGTCCGAGTGGAGCGGATTCCAGTCGCCGGACAGACGGTAGATCAGCGCCGCGCGTGGGTCGACGTCGAACGCCGCCTCTGCGTTGGGCTCGCGTTCAGGAATCACTGAGGCATCGCGCGGCGTGGGCGCGCCGCCGAAGCCGCCGTCGCCACGCAGCAACAAAGTCTGGGTCAACGTGCAATAGCTTTCCCCCGTCGCGGCGTCGCGTATTTCGCGCTCAACCACGACGACCGCGCCGCGACCCTCGCCACGATCGCTGACAGAAAGCACGCGCGCGCGGCTCACGGTGTCACCTTCCGCGGGCAGCGGCGCATGGAACGCTGCCGCCTGCTCGTAGTGCACGAGTTTCGCGTAGTTGACGCCAAACTGTGGCGC
Organism: uncultured Pseudomonadota bacterium; assembly: GCA_963771455.1. Classification (GTDB taxonomy): domain Bacteria; phylum Pseudomonadota; class Alphaproteobacteria; order Rhizobiales; family Beijerinckiaceae; genus Roseiarcus. The sequence goes on along the minus strand of CAVYTP010000021.1, from coordinate 14,104 downwards.
CCGAATCCACGATCCCGGCGACCCCAGCGTCACCGCGAAGGTCGGCAGCGCGCGCAGGCGATCTTCCAGCAGGAACGGCAGGTCGTCGGGATCGGTCGCGTTGCGGCCGAGACCTACGCCCAGCGCATAGAGAATCGTGTCCCGCCGGGTGTGGCTCTGGCGGATCTCGGGAAAAGCATGCGCAAGCAGCGCTTCGGGTTGGATCGCCATCGTCAGACCGGATCCCAGGTGAACACTTCGCCTGATCGATGCAGCGGGTAGAAATCATTGGCGAACATCGGAAATACACGCTCAGCGATCGTCTCCGCCGTCCAGCCGTCCGAGCTGTGCGCGGTGCGGATCGGGCGAGGTTGCGAGAACAGATAGATCTCGTTGTTGCGCACGCCAAATATCTGGCCGGTCACATGCGCGCCCGCATCGCTGGTCAGCGCGGTGACGAACGGCGCGATCTTCTCGGGGACCAGCTTTTTCAGGCCCTCGACGCGCTTCTGCTGTTCCGGCGTGCTGGTCGGGATCGAGTCGATCATTCGCGTCCAGGCGAACGGCGCGACGGCGTTGGAGCGCACGTTGAACCTTTGCATGTCGAGCGCGATCGACTTCGACAGACCGACAATACCAAGCTTCGCTGCGGCATAATTGGCCTGGCCGAAATTGCCGACGAGGCCTGAGGTCGAGGTCATATGCACATAGGCGCCCGAGGCCTGCGTCTTGAAGTGGGGCGCCGCCGCGCGGCTCACGTTGAAGGAGCCCTTCAGATGCACGGCGATGACGGCGTCGAACTCTTCTTCCGTCATCTTGTGGAACAGGCTGTCGCGAAGATTTCCAGCATTGTTGACGATGGCGTCGATACGCCCGAACGAATCGAGCGCGGCCTCAACCATGCGTTGCGCGCCTTCCCAGGAGGCGACGCTGTCGCGGCTGGCCACCGCCCGTCCGCCGAACGCGCGGATTTCCTGAGCGACGTCCTCGGCCACCAGGGTCTCGGCGCCGCCTTCGCCGGCGAGGCTGACGCCGAGATCGTTGACGACGACAGCAGCGCCGGCGCGCGCGAGTTCCAGCGCGATGGCGCGGCCGACGCCGCGCCCTGCGCCCGTTACGACGGCGACCTTGCCTTCCATAATGCTCATGACGATCTCCTCAATAGCTCTTCGGGAGCTCGAGCACTTTCTCGGCGATGAAGCTGAGGATCAGTTGCTCGGTGATTGGCGCCAGTCGCGTCAGCGCCGCTTCGCGATAGAGCCGCTCGACGTGATATTCCTTGGCGTAGCCAAACCCGCCATGGGTTGCGACCGCTTGCCACGCGGCGTCGTGCCCCGCGCGCGCGCCGAGGAATTTCGCGCTGTTGGCCTCGGCGCCGCAAGGCTGGCCGCTGTCGTAAAGCTCGGCCGCCCGCATCGCCATCAACCACGCCGATTCCAGATACATCCACTTTTCCGCAAGCGGATGTTGAATACCCTGGTTCTGGCCGATCGGGCGGTCAAACACGACGCGCTCCTTGGCGTAGCGCGTAGCGCGGCGCAGCGCATCCTGACCAATGCCGATCGCTTCCGAGCCGATGAGGATGCGCTCGGGATTCAGACTGTGAAGGATGTAGGAGAAGCCCTTCCCCTCTTCGCCGATCCGGTCTTCGTCGGGAATGAAAAGGTCGTCGATGAAGATCGCGTTGGAGTCCACGGCCTTGCGGCCCATTTTGGGAATGCGCTTGACGTCGATGTGGGCGCGATCGAGATCGGCGTAGAAGATGGTGATGCCATCCGTCGGCCGTTTGCAGTCCTCATATTTGGTCGTGCGTGTCAGCAACATGATCTTGTTGGCGACCTGCGCCGTGGACGTCCATACTTTTTGTCCCCGCACGCGATAGCCGCCGGGGACCTTCTCGGCGAAGGTCTTGATCCTGGTCGTATTGAGGCCGGCGTCGGGCTCGGTAAAACCGAAAGCGCATTGATCTTCGCCTGCGATCAGGCGCGGCACCCAGCGCGCCTTCTGCTCGGGCGTCCCCTTCACCACGATCGGGTGCGGGCCGAACAGGTTGATATGAACGGTCGAGGCCGCTGTCATGCCGCCGCCGTGGCTCGCGACCTCGTGCATCATGATCGCGGCTTCGGTGACGCCAAGGCCGGCGCCGCCGTATTCCTCCGGCATCGTGATGCCGAGCCAACCGGCCGAAGCCATCGCGCGATGAAATTCGCGCGGAAATTCCCCGTCGTCGTCGCGCGCCAACCAATAGTCGTCGCCGAATTTGGTGACCACCGCGCGCACGCCCTCACGGATCGCGGTGCGCTCCTCTTCGGAAGGCGGATGTCTGGGTTCGTTCATGGGCGGTTTCCTCCTCCGTTCAGATCGCGGCGAGCGTCTTTCGCGCCGCCGTCAAATGCGGGATGTCGACCATCTTGCCGTCGATCCCTATCGTTCCGGCGCCAGGGTTAGCCTCGAACGCCTCGACGATCCGGCGCGCGTGCGCGACCTCTTCGGCGGAGGGCGTGTAGCAACGGTTGATGGTCTCGATCTGGTCGGGATGGATCGCCATGCGGCCGAGAAAGCCGTCGCGGCGCGATCGTCGACATTCGCGCTCCAATCCCTCGAGATCGCGAAAGTTGGAATGGATCGTATCGATCGGGAGCGTTTCCGCCGCGGCGGCCGCGAACAGGCAGTGCGCGCGAGCGACCTCGTACGGGAACGTCCAACTGCCGTCGCGCTCCTTGTTGTCGGTCGCGCCCAGCACCGCCGCGAGATCCTCCGCGCCCCAGGTCAACGCGGCGAGGCGGGGATGCGCCGGCGCGTAGGAGCCGAGCGCGAACATCGCTTTTGCAGTCTCCGTGGCGACGACGGTGATCTTTACAGTTCCAACAGCCATGCCCGCCTTGGTTTCGAAGGCGTCGAGATAATGGCCGAAACGCTCGATATCCTCCCTGCCGTTCGCCTTGGGGATCAAGATGGCGTCAAGGCCCGGTCGGGTGACCGCCGCGAGATCGTCGAGCGCGAGGCCGGTGTCCAACGCGTTGACGCGAACAATGAACGACCAGTTGCGGGGCGAAGAATCCGAGAGCAGTTCGGCGACGCGGCCGCGCGCGCCCGCTTTATTCGGCGGCGCGACGGAATCCTCGAGATCGAGGATCAGCGCGTCGGCGCCGACGCCAGTCGCCTTGACGAACTTTCGCTCGGAATCGCCGGGAACGAATAGCAGCGAGCGCAGTCTCATGCCGGTCTCCTCAACATGAGCGCAACGCGTCGGCAGACGCAGATCGTCTCATTGCGCTGGTTGAAGCCCTTGTGCTCGAACGTGACGATGCCCTGGGTCGGGCGGGATTTGCTTTCTCGCAGCGCGTGAACTTTGGTCTCGGCCCGAATCGTATCGCCTGCGAACACAGGCTTCGGGAACGCGACCTCCTCCCAGCCGAGATTGCCAACCGTAGTGCCCAGCGTTGTGTCCTGGACGGAGAGGCCGACGACGAGCCCCAGCGTGAAGATCGAATTGATCAGGGGCTTTCCGAACTCCGTCGTCTTGGCATATTCGTGGTCGATGTGGATCGCAGCAGGATTGTAGGTCAGCGAAGAGAACAGGATGTTGTCCATGTCGGTTACGGTGCGACGAATTTCATGGCTGAAGGTCTGACCGACCTCGAACTGCTCGAAATATTTCCCGCCCACGCTTTCCTCCCTCAGTGTAGCCGGCCGAAGATCGAAACAGCGGCGACGCTGTTGAACGGCGCGCCGCCAAGGTTGTGCGTCAGGCCGAGGTCAACCTTGGACAGTTGCCGCGGCCCGGCGCGACCTAGCAATTGTGTGTAGATCTCGAACGCCATGCGCAGGCCCGAGGCGCCGACCGGATGGCCGAAGCACTTGAGTCCGCCATCGGTCTGGCAAGGCTGGGCGCCATCGCGGTCATAGCGTCCATCGAGAATGTCGCGCGGCGCGGCGCCCTCGCCGGACAGCCCTAGATCCTCCATGGTCACGAGTTCGGTGACCGAGAAGCAATCATGCACTTCCGTCAGCGAAATATCCTTGCTGCTCACGCCCGCCTCGCCATAAGCGCGCTTCGCGGCTTCGCGCGTGTTGCGCACGTAGCCGCCGTCCCATTCGCCGTATTGCAACTCCCAGCCGTGGCTCGCGGAGAGTTGAATGGCTTTGACGGTCACCGGATCGACGAATCCGAGGCTCCGCGCGATTTCCGGCGTGGTGACGATCGCGCAGGCCGCGCCGTCGGAGACGCCGCAGCAATCATAGAGCCCGAACGGATCGGCGATCATCGGCGCCTTCAGGATCGTCTCGATGTCGACGGGTTTGCGCAGATGGGCGCGCGGATTGGCGACCGCGTTCTGATGGCTCTTCCAGCTGACATGCGCCATCGCGCGCTTGAGGTCGTCGCCGTTGAGGCGATGGCGCGCGGCGTAAGCGCCGGCGAGCTGGGCAAAGGCGCCGGGCGACGAGCCGTAGGGCAGCCAAAGATCATTCGCGAGGCCCTTGGTGCGCAACGGCAGGCCGCCGTAGCCGGTGTCCTTCAGTTTTTCGACGCCGAGCGCAAGCGCGAAATCGACAGCGCCGGCCGCCACTGCGTACGTCGCGGCGCGCAGCGCTTCCGTGCCGGTGGCGCACATGTTCTCCACGCGCGAGACCGGCATGGTCTTCAATCGAAGCGCGTGTGCGAGCGGCAGCGCGCTGTTGCCGACGTTGATGTCGTCGAGCGCATTGCCGATCCACGCGGCCTGGATCTGGCTTCGTTCAATCCCGGCGTCGGCCAGGGCCTCCTCGAACGCCTCGACGATGAGATCTTCGGCGCCCTTGTTCCAGTGCTCGCCGAAAGGCGTGCAGCCCATGCCGATGATCGCGACCTTGTCTTTGATCCCGCTAGCCATCGCTCAACCTCCAAGCACGGGGCGCTCGATTGGCGCCGCCTTCCAGAAATAGGTGCGAAACCCGCGACGGCGATCAAACGACTTGACGCGTGCGCGCATCTGCACACGGTCGCCCACCGAGAAGCCGCGACTGTCCGGATCGGTGAATTCCATCATGACGCGCGCGCCATTGTCGAACTGGGCGAGGCCGAACCAGAACGGCGGATCCGGCGTATAGTTGAGGCGATCCGCGGTAATCGAGACGACGCGGGCGAATTCGTCCGCGAGGCGTACGTCGGTCATCGGCTCGGGCCCCTCCGCGTCCGGGCGGACCGGAATTCGGCTCTTGGGAAACTGCACATTTCCCTTGGCGTCGCGGCCGCCGACGAAGCCGATCGTATCGCGGCCGTATCTCTCGAGTACGGTCGCCTGGGTCTTCTGTTCGAATTCCGAGCGCATCCCCCAATCAAGTTCGAGCGCGCCGCTGAGACTGAGAAACCGCACATAATCGTCGAAGACGAGCCCGCGCGCGAGCGCCTGCTCCGCAGCTTCGGCGCCGGGCATCGGCTCCGTCAATTCGAATATCAGCGCGTCGCAGCCGCTTCCGAAACCCGCCAGCAGGATGCGATCGCCGGGCGCTGCGCGCGCAGCAGCGAGCGCAAACGCGAACAGCGCGTGCGCCGCGCCGAGATCGCCCAGTTGCGCAGCGACTTCTGAAGAATGGTTGGGTGCGGAAATGCCGGTCTGGCGCGCGATGTCGCGCCACAAGCCGCTGAGCGGTTCGTGCACGGCGGCGTGTTTGACGTCGCCTGGCGACAGCCCCGCGTTGGCGAGCGCAGCTTTGATTGTTGGCGCGATGACGGCGGCGACCGAGGTCTCGCGCACGAAACGCTCTTCGAACGCATAGGGCGTCGGATGCTCGCGCGAGGCGAACACGTCGACGAGGTCATGCGACAGGCTTGCCCAACCGACCAACTTTGCCGCAGCCCGATCGGCGGCAAGCGCAGCGGCGCCGCCTTCGCCCCAGGCGAGATGGCGCGCATCGCCGGGCTGCCCGGGCCTGCGCTCGCCTGCCGCCACAAGGGTCCGTCCAGAACCGAGAAGGGCCTCGAGCAAGGCCGAAACGGCGCAGCGGCGCGACCCCGAAACATCGTGCCCACGCGTGCTCGGCGCGAGCGCCAGGGCGTCAATCAGTAAGCCAGCGTGCGATCTTTCGACGAAGGGTCCGGAGGTCGAGGCGAAGATAAGGCAATCGGGCGCGCCGGGGATGGTCCGCGCCGATTCGATCGCCATCGTCACTGCGTCTTCGTCCCAGCCGGCGACCGCGCGCCGACCCCCCTCTCGCCCCGCCAATCCTGAGAATTTCAGCGCTTTTGCGGCGCTGGCGCGATCAAGTCGCAACAGCGGCGCGTACGCTCCCACGGCGGTTACGCCTCGCCCGTGCATCAACGCCTCTCCCATAGCCTTAACGTTCCCGCCCACATTCTCGATGACCGGTAACTTGACAGGTCCGCGGCATTTTGTAAATGTCTTTACGACTTTGGCGCCGCTGGCCGCCTGAGAGCAAGAAATTCGGGGAGGTCGCCGTCATGAGTATCCATATCTTCCGTGACGACGCCTTGTCCGACAAGTCCATCCTTGTCACCGGCGGCGGCGGGGGATTGGGGAAAGAGATCAGCAAGGCGCTCGCCGCGAAAGGCGCCAAGGTTCACATTTGCGGCCGGCGTCCGCAAACGTTGGAACAGGCCGCTGAGGAAATTTCGCGCGATGCCGCGCAGCCGGCGTCCCATCATGTCTGTGATGTCCGCGACGCCGATCAGGTCGACGCGATGATGGAGCGTATCTGGAGCGAGGGACCGTTGACCGGCCTCCTCAACAACGCCGCCGCAAATTTTATCGCGCCAACCAAGGATTTGAGCCCGCGTGGCTATCGCGCCGTGACTTCGACGGTCATGGACGGCAGCTTTCACGCGACTCTTGCTGTCGGCAAGCGCTGGATCGCGGAAGGGATCAAGGGGTCTGTCGTCAGCAATCTCGTCACCTGGGTCTGGACTGGTTCGGCCTTCGTCGTCCCCTCCGCAATGGCCAAGACCGCCATCCATGCGATGACTATGTCGCTGGCGGTGGAATGGGGGCGCTACGGCATCCGGCTCAACGCCACGGCGCCGGGACCGTTTCCGACCGACAGCGCCTGGGAGAAGTTGAACCCGATCCCCGACGCAACGTCCTCGGCCACGCGGCCGGAGACGGTGCCGCTCGGCAGATATGGAAGAATTGAGGAGTTGCAGAACCTCATCGTCTTCCTGATGTCCGACGCCTGCGAATATTTGACGGGCCAGACCATCGCCATCGATGGCGGCCAGCATCTGGCAGGCCCTTCCACCTTCGCCGATCTCGGCGTTTTGACGGACGAACAATGGCGGAACGCGCGGGAAACCATTCAGCGCTCGAGCCAGCGCGACAAAGCGCAGCGCGCCACTGGCGCCTAAGGCGAAAGAGTTTGATATGATCCCGCGATCCCTGTTCAGCGAAGAGCACGAAATCTGGCGCGCGTCGGTGCGCAGGTTTGTCGAGACGGAGATTGTCCCCTTCCACGCCAAGTGGGAGGAGGAAGGCATCGTGCCGCGCGAGCTTTGGCTCAAAGCGGGCGCGCAGGGCATGCTTTGCTGCACGGTGCCGGAGGAATACGGCGGCCTGGGCCTCGACTATCTGTTTGATGTGATCGTGTTCGAAGAGCTTTGGCGCGTCGGCGCCAGCGGTCCCGGCTTTCTCATCCATACCGACCTGGTCGCGACCTACATCCTGTCGTTCGGAACGGAGGAGCAGAAGCGGCGCTGGCTGCCGAAAATGGTCAGCGGCGAGGCGATCGGCTCGCTCGGCATGACCGAGCCGCACGCCGGCAGCGACCTGAAGGCCGTGCGCACCCAATCGCGGCGCGACGGCGAGGATTTCGTCATCAACGGCCAAAAGGTTTTCATCTCCAACGGCCAGCTGTGCGACGTGATCGTGCTGGCGACCAAGACCGAATTCGAACGCCGGCGCAGCGGGCGTCACCTTGTTCCTGGTTGAATTGGACAGACCGGGATTTACGCGCGGACGCAATCTCGAAAAGCTCGGCATGAAGGCTCAGGACACTTCAGAACTGTTCTTCGCAAACGTGCGCGTGCCAGCCTCCAACATGCTGGGGACGGAAGGGCAGGGCTTTGCTCTGATGATGACGAAGTTGCCTCAGGAGCGGCTCGCGCAGGCGATCCGATCGGCGACCGTCACGGAGACCGTCATCGAGTGGACAGTCGACTATACGGCCGAGCGAAAGGCGTTCGGCCAGACGATCGCCGATTTCCAGAACACGCAATTCGTGCTGGCGGACCTGCAGGCGCGAGCGACCATGGCGCGCGTCTTCACTGACAAATGCATCGATCTGTTTCGGCAGGGCGCGCTGAGCGCCGTGGACGCCGCGATGGCAAAACTCGTCACTTCGGAGCTGCATTGCGAGGCGGTTGACAAATGCCTGCAGTTGTTTGGCGGCTGGGGTTACATGTGGGAATATCCGATCTGCCGCGCCTACGCCGACGCACGTGTCGTGAAAATCGCCGGCGGCTCGGTCGAGGTGATGAAGACGATCATCGCGCGCGAAATGTTCAAGGGGCGGCTCACACCTCGAGCGAAGCGGAGCTGAGCGCGTGACACGCGATCTCAATACCGGTTTGCGTTTCGGCTTTCTGATCCACGACGTTTCGCGTCTGCGGCGCGTCGCCGTGGATCGCGCCCTGAAGCCGCTCGGCATTACCCGCGCCCAATGGTGGGTGCTCGCATTCCTGTCGCGCCGCGATGGCATGACCCAGACGGCGCTCGCGACCGACCTTGACCTGACGAAAGTGGCTGTCGGCGGCCTGCTTGATCGCATGGAGGCCGCGGGATTCGTAGATCGGCGGCCCGACCGCAATGACGGCCGCGCGCGCCGCGTCTATCTCACGCGCGCCGGGGCCCAAATGGTTATCGCCATCCGAGAAAGCGTGGAGACTGTTGAACTCGATATTTTGAGCCGCGTGCCGGATGAGGCGCTCGCTCAAGTGACCGAGACGCTGCGCACGCTCAAAGAGACGTTGCTCGGAATGCTCGGCGGCGAGCCGGAGACCAACGGGGCGGCGGACACCGACGCCCTAGCCTGAGAGGAGAATGTCGTGCGTGGATTGAAGGACAAGGTCGCAGTCGTCACAGGCGGCGGACAGGGAATTGGGCGCGCACTCACGCTGCGCCTGGCCGAAGAAGGCTGCAAGGTCGCGATCTTCGACCTCAAGCCGGAGGCCGCACGCGAGACCGAGGCGCTTGCGCCCGAAGGCCGCGTGAAGGGTTACGAGCTCGACGTCGGCGATTACGCGGCGGTGGCGGCGGCGGTCGCGAAGGTGGAGGCCGAACTCGGCCCGATCTGGGCGCTCGTCAACAACGCCGGCTGGGATCGGCCCGCGCCGTTCCTCTCCACCGATCAGGCGCTGTGGGACAAGATCATCCGCATCAATCTCTACGGACCCATCAACACCCATCATGTCGTCGCCCCCTTGATGGTCCAGCGCAGAGGCGGCCGCATCATCAACATTGCGTCCGACGCGGCCCGAGTGGGCACCAGCAACGAGGCGGTCTATTCCGCCTGCAAGGGCGGCGTCATCAGCTTCACCAAATCAGTGGCGCGCGAACTCGCGTCGAAAGGCGTGCTGCTGAACGTCGTTTGCCCAGGACCAACCAACACGCCGATGATGGCCACCGTGCTCGGCGAAGGCGAACAGGCCGTCAAATGGAAGGACGCGATGGTGCGCGGCATTCCGCTGAAGCGCATGGGCGAGCCGGAAGACTACGCCGGCATCGTGGCTTTCCTGGCGTCGGACGACGCGGGCTTCATCACCGGGCAGACCTTTTCGGTCGCCGGCGGCATGAACATGATCTGACGAAAAGGACCTCCGAAAATGACCGCTACACCTGTCTTCGAAGATATTCTCTACGAGAAGCGCGATGACCGCGCTGCGTGGATCATCATCAATCGCCCAAAACTCTACAACGCGTTTCGCGCCCAGACGATGGAAGAGCTCATCAAGGCCTTCCAGATGGCGGGCTACGACAAGTCGATCTCGTCGATCGTGCTGACGGGCGCCGGCGACAAGGCGTTCTGCACCGGCGGCGACCAGAGCGCGCACGAGGGCCAATATGACGGGCGCGGCATCGTCGGCCTGCCGATCGACGAGTTCCAGTCGATCATCCGCGACGTGCCGAAGCCGGTGATTGCCCGCGTCAACGGATTCGCGATCGGCGGCGGCAATGTCTTTGCGACGCTCTGCGATCTGACGATCGCGGCCGACACCGCGAAGTTCGGACAGGTCGGCCCCAAGGTCGGCTCCGTCGACGCCGGCTGGGGAACCGCGTTGCTGGCCCGTCACATCGGCGACAAGCGCGCCCGCGAAATGTGGTTCCTCAACGAGCAATACACGGCTCAGCAGGCCTATGAGATGGGTCTCGTCAACAAGGTCGTGCCATTCGCGGAACTCGACGCTGCGGTGAAAGCCTGGACCGACATTCTCGCCGAGCGGTCGCCGACGGCGCTCGCGCTCGCCAAGCGCTCGTTCAACGCCGACAGCGAGAACATCCGCGGCATCAGCCTGGCGATGCTGAGCGCGGTGAAACTGTTCTACGAGACCGAGGAATCGAAGGAAGGCGTGCGCGCCTTCAAGGAGCGCCGCAAGCCCGATTTCCACAGCCACGCCAAATAACGACATGGCCCCGCGACGCCTCAATCTCGACGATCTCTCGACGGTTCTGCCGTCGGGCGGCCGCGTCCTGATCGGGGCTGCGTCGGGCGAATCTTTGCTGCTGGCCGAGGCCGTGGCGCAGCGCCGGCGCGCAACTCGGCGCGACGACCTTCACAGGCATATTTGTGCCGGGGTTGAACACCCGGACCTATCTCGCGAACCCGGAATGCCGGGTCGAGACCTTCTTCCTGACGCCCGAGCTGAAGGCGGCGGGCGCGCGGGTGCAGTTTCTTCCGCTTTGCTACGCAGATATCTTGAAGCGCCTGCGCTCGATCCGTATCGACGCTGCGCTGTTCATGGCGACGCCTCCCGACAGCGCAGGCAATTGCAGCTTCGGGCCGATGGCCGATTTCGTCGCCGAGTTGTGGCCCCGCATTCCCGTCCGCGTCGCCCATATCAACCCTCAGCTGCCGCGCGTCGCGAGCTCCTGCAAAATTCCCTTCGATGCCCTGACCGGCTTTGTCGAGGCGGAGCAGGATTTGCTCGAAATCCCTGACGCGGCGGATGATTCCGTCTCAGCCGCGGTCGGCGAACTCGTCGCGCCCTTCGTGCCTGACGGCGCGACGATACAGATTGGCCTCGGCAAGATTCCCGGCGGATTTTGCGGAAATTGCGAGGCCGGCGAAACCTGAAAATTCATTCGGGATTGATCCCGGAAGCGGTCTGCGATCTCGAAGACGCGGGCGCGCTGGCTGAGGGCGTCGCGGTCACCGGCGGGGTCGCGATCGGTTCGCAGCGGCTCTATCAGCGCGTCGGCCGCAGCGCCTATCGTTTCGAGCCGGTGTCGCATACGCACGCCGCGAGGTCGTCGCCGGACTCGAAAAACCCTTCGCCATCAACTCGGCGCTGGAAGTCGATCTGTTTGGTCAGGCCTATGCCGAAATGGGCCCGGGCGGGCTGATGTCGGGTCCCGGCGGCGCCTCGGATTTCGCGCGCGGAGTCTGGGCTGCGGGCGGGGTGCGCATCGTCGCGCTTGCAGCGACGGCCGCAAAGGGGAAAATCAGCCGCATCGTCGCGCCGGAAGACGCTGTGGGCCCCGTCTCGCTCGGACGTATGGACACCGACATCGTCGTCACCGAGTACGGCGTTGCCGACCTGCGCGGCCTCGATCATCATGAGCGCGCTCACTCGCTGATTGCGATTGCCGCTCCGGAGCATCGCGAGCGGCTTGGCGAACGCTGGAGCGCGACCGCCGCGAAATTCTAAACGATGAGGAAACGTTATGGCCAAGAACAAGGTGATCATCAGTTGCGCCGTGACCGGTTCGATCCACACGCCGTCCATGTCGCCCTATCTCCCCGTGACGGCCGAAGAAATTGCCCAGAGCGCGCTCGGCGCCGCTGAGGCCGGCGCCGCGATCGTTCATCTGCACGCGCGCAATCCGCAGGACGGTCGCCCGGATCAGAGCCCCGAGGCGTTCGAGCCGTTCCTGCGCGTCATCAAACAATCCTCCAACGTCGTCGTCAATCTGACGACGGGCGGCTCGCCCTACATGACGGTCGAGGAGCGCGTGCGGCCGGCCGAGAAGTGGAAGCCGGAGATCGCCTCGCTCAACATGGGCTCGATGAACTTCGGCCTGTTCCCGATGCTGAAGCGCTACAAGGAGTTCAAACACGAGTGGGAGCCGAAGATGCTCGAGGGCTCGCACGATCTCGTGTTCCGCAACAGCTTCAAGGATATCCGCTACGCGCTCGACACGCTCAACGCGACCGGCGCGCGCTACGAGTTCGAGTGCTACGACACCAGCCATCTCTACAATCTCCATTATTTCTTCACCGAAGGCCTGGTGAAGGCGCCGCTGTTCATCCAGACCTGCTTCGGCCTGCTCGGCGGCATCGGCGCGCATCGCCGACGACGTCATGCATATGAAGCGCACGGCCGATCGGCTGTTCGGCGACAATTATCGCTGGTCGGTGCTGGGCGCGGGACGCAACCAGATGCCGGTCGCCGCGATGGCGGCGGCGATGGGCGGCAACGTGCGCGTCGGGCTTGGAAGACAGCCTGTGGGTCGGCGCCGGCCAGCTCGCGCCCTCCAACGCGGCGCAGGTGACGCAGGTGCGCAAGATCATCGAGGGCCTGGGCTGGAAGTCGCGACGCCCGACGAGGCGCGCGAGATTCTCCGCTCAAGGGCGGCGACCGGGTCGCGTTCTGATGCTTTCGCTCGCCGACGCGCCGTCGCGACAGCCGCCGGACGGGATCGCCCTGGTTCATCGCGACGAGCGATGGACTTGGGCGCTCTCGACGCGCGCTCGGCGGCGTGGGCGGCGCGGCTGCGCAGCGCTCGGCGTGAAACCCGACGACCTCGTCGCTTTCGCCTTTCCCAACGGGCCGGATTTCTTGGCGCTGACCTTTGGCATCTATCGCGCCGGAGCGACGCCGGCCCCGCTTTCGCCGAAACTTCCCGGCGAGCGAGCGCGAGGCCATTCTCGACATCATGCGCCCGGCGACGTTTTTGGACGGGAGCGACAACGGCGCCCCGCTCGCCGGATGCGGCGCCTGTCCCTGCGCCGGTGGCGAAGAGCTGGAAGGCCTGCACGAGCGGCGGCAGCACGGGCCGTCCGAAAGTGATCGTCGACGGTCGCCCCGCCGCCTTCGCCGAGGGCATGCAGTTCATCGGCATTCCCGAGCATGGCAAAGCGTTGGCGGCGGGGCCGCTCTATCACAACGCCCCGTTCAGCGCGTCGGTGTTTGCTCTGTGGCGCGGCTCGACGGTCGTCAGCGCTGGACCGGTTCGACGCGGAAGCCTGCCTGGAGACGATCGCGCGCGAGGGCTCGAATGGGCGCTGATGGTTCCCACGATGATGCACCGCATCATGCGGCTGCCCGAGGAAACGCGCCGCCGCCTGATCTGTCGCGCTGGAAAATGGTCGCGCACACCGCTGCGCCGATGGCGCCGTGGTTGAAGCGGTCGTGGATCGACGCGTTCGGGCCCGACCATATCTGGGAGGTCTACGGCGCGACCGAGGGCTTGGTGAGAACGTGGATCGGTGGACGCGAATGGCTCGAGCGGCCGGGGTCGGTCGGCAAGCCGACCGGCGGCGCGAGGGTGCGCATCCTTGGGCCTCAGGGCGAAGACCTGCCCGCAGGCGTGGAGGGGGAAATCTACGCCATGCCGCCCGGCGGACCCGGCTCCAGCTATCGCTACATCGGGGCTGAGCCGCGCGCGACGGCGGATGGCTGGGAAACGGTCGGCGACGTCGGCTGGCTCGATGCTGATGGTTATCTGTTCCTGGCCGATCGCCGCGCCGATCTCATCATCACCGGCGGCGTTAATGTCTGGCCGGCGGAAGTCGAGGCCGCATTGCTGCGCCATCCCGCCATTCGCTCCTGCGCCGTGGTTGGCCGCCCCGACGACGATCTCGGCCAGCGCGTGCACGCGATCGTCGAGGCCGACGCCGCCGAACTGGATCTCAAAGCGTTGCGCGAATTTCTTGCGCCGCACCTGGCGCGCGAAAAACATCCGCGTTCACTCGG
>CAVYTP010000020.1:0-146245 GCA_963771455.1 uncultured Pseudomonadota bacterium | reverse complement strand
TGTTATGTGCGTCACTGGTTAAATTCGTGTTGCTCAAAGCCGCGTCCGTCATGGCCGCCACGGAAAAGCGATTGGCGACGTGAGCCTGGAGCTGGCTCGTCAAGCGGTCCCGCGAAGCAGCGCCCTCGTCGAGCGCCGACCCGATCGCAGCCACAAGGGTTTCGACGTTGTCCGGGGCAATGAGCCGCCCGGCGAGCGGACCGAAGATTTCGGGGATGCCGCCGACCGAAGTCGCGACGATCGGCTTTGCGGCCGCCGCTGCCTCCAGCACGATGTAGGGCAGCGATTCCTGCCGCGAGGGAACGATGAGCAGTTCGCCGCAGCCCGAAGGCGACGCCGGGCCGGCATGGGGCCCAGGAATGCAATGGCGCCGGACAGCCCCAGCCGCGCGGCATGGGCCTCGAATGCGGCGCGGTCGGGCCCGGAGCCGACGACGTTCAGGCGCAGGCCCGTTCGGCCACGAGCGCGCAGAACGCGACACCGCTTCGATCAGCGTGTCGACGCCTTTCGCCTCACGCAATTCGCCGATGTAGAGCAGTTCGGCGGCGTCGGGCTGCAGGGCGACTCGCTCGAATTCCGAGGCCCGCAGTCCATTGTAGGCGCGCAGCGACAAGCCCCGTGACGCGCGGCACGAACTGCGCGAACCGTCCGGCGATGAAATCGCTCTCGAACAGGAACAGATCCGTCTTGTCGCGCGAGCGCCCGTTCGGCGCCCATGTAGAGCCGTGTGCGCAAGGCTGCCGACCCGATAGTTGAAGCTGCCGCCGTGCGGCGTGTAGGCGACGATCGGTCGCCGCGGCGCACGGAAGGAAGCCGCCCGCGAGGCGCGCCAGCAGGCCGCCCTTGGCGCCATGACCTTGCACGACGTCTGGCTCCACGTTGGCGAGCCATCGCCGAAAATTTCAGTAGGGCGGAAATTTCGGAGAGACCGGGATTGCGCGGATATCGCGCGTCGAGGCCGACGCCCAATGGCAGTCCGCCGGGAATCCCCGCGAGCGCGGCCTCGACCCGGGCTTCCATGCCGCCGCTGTCGAAGAACATGCCGACCTGGTGGCCGCGCGCGCTTTGCTCGCGGGCGAGGTCGACGACGTGACGAAACAGGCCGCCCAGCGGCGCACGAAAGACATGCACGATTCTCAGCCGCGAGCCGTTCACGCGAGGGTTTCCCTGATTTCAGGCGCGATCCGCCCGATCCAGGCGCCAGTCTATCTAGAAGAATCGCTCCCGAACCGTTATCGTGTCGCCAGGCCGGACCGGAAATGTCAGCGGCGCGGCGGCTGTGACGGGCCTTCCGCTGACGATCCTGGTGATCTCGACATAGTCATTGGCGCCGCGCGGCGTGAAGCCGCCGGCAATCGCGATCGCGTTCTGCACCGTCATGCCGTTGATGAACGGATACTGTCCCGCCGTCGTCACTTCGCCGAGCACGTAGAACGGCCGGTAGGCTTCGACCTCGACCGAGACTTTCGGATCCTTCAGATAACCCTCGCGCAGCTTGGCCTCGATGGAGCCCTGCATCTGCGCCGTCGTCGACCCCTGCGCGTGCACGACGCCAATCAGCGGCATCGAAATATTGCCGACGCCATCGACGTTGTAGGAATTGGTCAGTTGCTCCTGCCCGAACACGATGATGCGCAGTCGGTCGCCGCTCGCCAGTTGATAGGGCGCCGTGAGTTCGGCGCGGAAACGGGAATCGTCCGCATAGCGCGGCGCAGAGCAGCCGCCGAGCGCGGCAAGTCCAAAGCTGAGGCAGAACAGAAGACGTCGCATCGATTGGCGCCCAAGCTGAGAAACAGTTCGCTCCTCTATTTAGATTAGGCGTGGTTAACGAAAGCCCAACGTCGACGAGCGTCTTTGCGAGGCTTAACGGGGCGGAAACCATGTTGGGCGACAACAGGTCGTTGCGTGTACGAGGAGCCGCGGATGGTACCCCCCGAAGCATCGGCGGGCGCAGAAAAGACGGAAGGCTTTCGTCGACGCTCCGCGCCTGTTGCGCGAGCTTCGGCGCCGCAAAATCGTCAATCCTCATCCCGACCGCGATCGCCGCGGGCGCTCGGGTTGGCGTTCGTCGTCGTCACTCCGTCGCGCTACACGAGCGTCGCGCGGGTGTTGCTCGAAAATCAGGAAAGCTATCTGACCCGGCCTGACAAGGCGACGAACGAAGTCGACCAGACGCTCGACGACGAAGCGGTGCAGAGCGCCGCCGAAACGGTGTCCACGCCCGATCTCGCCCGCAAGGCGATCGACGCGCTCGGCGTTCGCGACCGTGCGGAGTTCCACCCCTCCGGGCTCGAATATCTTGTGTCGATGCTGACGGGAACTTCGCGGCCGAGCGCTGGCGACCCCGTCGTCGACTCGTTTCTCGAATCACACGACTGTCTTCCCGGTCTCGCATTCGCGAATTGTGCAGATTGAATTTTCGAGCCGCGATTCCGCGCTTGCCGCGCGCGGCGCCAACGAACTCGCCGACCTGTTCCTCGACTCGCGGGCCGACGCAAAGAAAGCGGAAGCGAAGGCCGCCGCAGACTGGCTCGCCGGTCGCATCGATCCATTGCGCGCCAAAGTCGCCGAGGCCGAACATGAACTCGAGGTCGTTTCGCAGCTCATCGGGTCTGCTGACCGGCGCCAACGGCCTGACCAATCCGTCTCAACAACTGGCGGAACTCACGACGCAGGCCGCCTCTGCACGGGCGCTGCAGTCGGCTTCGCGAGCCAAGGCGGAAGCGCTGCGCGAAATCGTCCGCTCGGGACGGGTCGACTCCATTACCGAGGCGGCTCAGGACGAGTCGTTGCGCCGTTACGCCGAGGCGCGCGTCGCGCTGAAGGCGCAAATCTCCGAGCTTGCCCGCACCTATGGGCCACAGCATCCGCGGATGAAATCGGCTGAGGGCCAGCTCGCCGGTCTCGACGAAGAGATTCGTCTCGCCGCCCAGAAGGCCGTGCGCGGCTATGAGGAAGAGGCCCAGATTGCCGCGGATCAGGTTCGCAACATCGACGCCGAGATCGCCGATCAGACGAAGGCGGTTTCCTCCGGCGACGGCGATACGGTCAAGCTGCGCGCGCTCGAGCTCGATGCGCGAACCGCCCGCGAACAGCTCGAATCCTACATCAGCAAATTTCGTGAAGCCTCCGCCCGCGCGACAGAAGCCTCCGCGCCTCCCAATGCCCGCATCGTCGAGAGCGCCAACCCGTCAAACAGCCCGAGTTTCCCGAAGCGCCTGCCAACCATCTTGTTGATGACCCTCGCCGGCTTTGTCTTGTCACTCGGCGTCGCAGCGTCTCGCGCCCTGATGATGGACGGCGAAGGCGCGGTGGAGCCAGAACCGGATCCTCGCCCCAGCGACGCGATGATATCAGAGGTCGGGCCGATGGCGCCGGCGCCCGCATTTACGGGCGAGGTCGTGGAAACGTCGCCGGGCTTTGCGCTGCCGGACCTCCAGCCGGCGCGCGCGGAAAACGATCTCGACGCCGCCGTTGCGAAGATTGTTGAGGAGAGCGCGCCGCCGCCGTTCGTGCTGCTGGTGACGGGCGAGGGCTCGCGCGGCGCGCTCAAGGCCGCGTTGGCGGCCGGTCGTCGGCTTGCGGGGCGTTCGAGCACGGTGCTGATCGACCTCGGCTCCACGCAAGCCTGGCTGGCGGACGTCATCGAGCGAGAGGATGTGACCGCGAACGAGGAATTGTCGG
Source organism: uncultured Pseudomonadota bacterium (assembly GCA_963771455.1). Lineage (GTDB taxonomy): Bacteria > Pseudomonadota > Alphaproteobacteria > Rhizobiales > Beijerinckiaceae > Roseiarcus. Next base: position 142,561 of record CAVYTP010000020.1, on the reverse strand, counting down.
GCCTCGACGATCTCGTCGCGGGCCGGGTCGGATTCGAAAAAGTGCTGCATCGCGACCGGTCCAGCCGGCTCGACATTGCGCTGCCGGGCGTCGAGCCGCTGGAGCCGAGCGACCTCGCGACCATTGTTTCGGCGCTCGTTGAAAACTACGATTTCGTCGTGCTGCACCTCTCCGACTGGCGCCACGAAACGGGGCAACTGGCGGTGCATCTCGCCGACGGAATCATTCTCTGCGGGCTCGCGCACAAGCTCGCGCCCATGCGCGACCGGTTGATCTGGGCGCGCGGCGATCGACCTGTGAAGATCGCGGAACTGGTGACGAGAAAACCTGGCGTTATCGAACAGGTGGCCTGACGAACAGCCGCTGCAGCGCGCGCGCGGCGCCCAACAGTCGCGGCGATTGTTTGATCCGGCGCTTCAACCCGCGCGCCATGCGGAACGCCACGGCGCCGGCACGCCCCACTAGGGTGACAGCGAAGGCTGTATCGAATTGCGGCTCTACAATCTCGCAGGCAGACGACTTGTAACGCGCTTCGCCGACGCCGAGATCGAACTCTTTGAGTCCACGCCGAAAGCTGTCTTCAATCAACCCCTGCACGAGCCATTCGCCGGGACTGCCGGGCGCGACGTCCGCGAAGTCGTCATGCGAAAAGACCAGGCCGGAAAAACGCCCTTCGCGCTCGAAGCCGCCGAGCACGGAGATGATCCGATCGGCCACGGTCGCGACGATCCACTGAAAGCCAGCCGCGTCCGCGTCATCTCCGGCCAATCGCAGCAGGAACGCCTCGACGGCGGCGATCGTCGAAATCATTGGGCAATCGAAGCGACGTCAGGTGCGAACGCTTTTGCGCCAGCAGCGTCTCCAGGGCGGCGCGCCGCTCCTGCGGCGAATGCGCGCGCCGGAGGGCGATTTCGCCGAAAGCGGCGAGCTTTCGGGACTTCGCGCGCCGCTTCTTTCGCGCATCGGCGGAATAATGGGCTGCGAGCCATCGGGCGTAGTCGCCGTCCAGCCGCGACATATGGGCGAAGCTCGGGCTGGCGGCGCCGCCGAGTTCGCGCATCGGGTTCGCCCGGTCTCGCCAGACCATCGGCTGCTGCGCGAACACGAAGAGATCGACGCCCGCCAAACGCGCCACATTGCGCAGCAGTCGCTCGAGATCGGCGCGGGTCCAGCGTTCGGGCTCCCGGAACAGCCCCATCTGGTAGTTCGCCATCCGGCCGCCCTGAAAGCTCGCGATGCGCAGCGGTCCGACACGCCGGCGGGCGAGCGGCAACAGGGCGATGGGTTCGCCCTGGGCGTCGCGCGCGAACGCGATCAGGGGCGTTGCGCCCTGCGCGTCGCCGATCGTGTCCATCCACGCCCGGCAGAAATCCAGGGTCTGGTAGGGGCTGACGCAGCACAGCGCTTCCAGGCGCCGCCAGGTCAGCGCCGCTGCAGCAAAATCGTCGACAACCTCGATCCTGATCGCGACCTCTTTTGCGCGTTCAGGCGTAGGCTGCGGCCGTTCAAGGGCGGCGGCGAAAGTCAGGGGGAACTCCAGGTGCCACTCTGCTCGCTTAACCGGAAATTCTCACGGTTTGCTTAAACTGTGGATGAGCACCGCTGGAAAACCGGCGCCTCATCGACTTAGGTCTGTCCGTACGGAAAGGGCGCTTCTTACGTGTCGCGCAAGCGGTTAGCGATTTCTCTGGGACTTTCGGCGTTGTCGTTCGGCGGCTTGCATCGCCTGGCGCCGCGCGCGGTGCGCGGGGTCGGCGTGATCCTGACTCTGCATCGGGTGCGCCCGTTCGTCCCCCAACTGCCGGGATACGCGCCCAACGCGCTGCTGGAAATCACCCCCGAGTTTCTCGACGCGGCCTTGGCGCGGCTCCGAGAGCTGGGGTTCGAGTTTGTCAGTCTGACGGAAGCGGTCAGACGCCTGTCGAGTTCCGGGCCGCGTTTCGTCGCGCTCGCGTTCGACGACGGCTACCAGGATTTTGTCGACCACGCGCTCCCGATCCTGGAGCGCCACCAGGCGCCGGCGACGATGTTCCTCTGTCCCGGTTTCATCGATGGGACAGCGCGGCTGTGGTGGCTCGAACTCGAAGAAGCCGTTCGCAGGCTCGACTCTGTCGCCGTCGAGAAATTCGGGCCGCCGCTGCCGGCGCGCGACGCACGCGAAAAATCCGAGGCCTATCAAAGCCTCTACTGGAAGATGCGCGCCGAACCGGAAAGCGGCCTTGCTGGAGGCCTGCAGGCGGCTAGCGGAAAGGGCAGGGGTCGACGACGCCGAGCTGCGCGGCGGGCTCTTCCTCGACTGGCCGGCTCTTGAACGACTGGCGGCGCACCCGCTCATAACGATGGGCGCGCACAGCCTGACCCACCTCCGTCTCGCACAATGGCCGGAGACCGTCGCGCGAAACGAAATAGCCGGTTCGAAGGCCGCGCTGGAGGAACGCATCGGACGCCCCGTCGAAGCGTTCTGCTATCCAATCGGCGACGCCGCCAGTGCGGGCAAACGCGAATTCGCGCTCGCGAAGGAGAGCGGCTTTTCGATCGGCGTGACGACCCGTCCAGGCATGTTGTTTTCGGAGCACGCGGCGCATTTGCTTGCGCTGCCGCGTGTTTCTCTCAACGGCCTCTGGCAGGACCTGGCCAGTCTTGACGCGCTGATGTCCGGCGCGCCGGTCTGGCTATGGAACCGGGGGCGGCGGCTCAATGTAGCGTGAGGGTTGCGGCCGCAGGGCATCTGCAAAGCAGACGCGCTCAAGAATCCTGCTCACAAGCCCAAGTCTTGCGCGGGGCGCTCAAATGCGTCGGCGAGCCGCGTCAACCATTTTATCTCAGGCTCCGACAGCAGCAGGATGTCCATGACCATACCTTCCCCGACAAGGAAGAACTCTGAGATCTGCTCGTAATCGTGATCCAGCAGCTTCAGTGAACTTGTTTGCTGGTCGCGCGACTGACGCGCAGCGATGGCGACAATTCCAACCAGCCGTTTGTCGCCATCTGTCGCGTAACCGCGTGGAAAGCCGCCGACGTGAATGCGAAGACCGTCATCGCCGACCAGAAATCCCTCGCCGGAGGAGCACACGCGCATCGCGGACCCATCGAACCAGATGTTGTGCGCCCGGACGCCCAGTCGCCACGTGCGCTTGACCGCCATGGTTTTTGGATCAAGCAACGCGACTTCGCTTTCGCCCATGTTGTGGGCAAGCAGCAGAACGCCCTCGGGGACCGGCAGGAGCGTGTTCAGATGATTCCTGTCGAATGGGCGTTCAGCCGGACAGCCCAGCGGGTGATGCAGCGAAGGCTCCCCGTCCTCCAATACGGCGATTGCGTTGTCATAGCTGCAGGTGCACCAAATCGCGCCGTCGACGCTCGCAATGCCGTGGAGATCGAGAAGCGCAACACCGTAGTCTCTGAGTTCCGGGGCGCCGTGCGGTGAGATCCTGAGAAGGCCTCCTCGATCGTCTCCTGGACCCCCGCCATCGTTCATGCCGCGCCGTCGGGCGGCAACCCAAATGGCGTCCCGATGACGGCAGATTCCGTAATATCGCCCCATTCCGCGGTGAATCGGACGCCACGTTCCGGAATCCGTATCCAACAGGAGTACGGAGCGCGACGTGGTCACGAGGACTTGCATAGACCGGTTTCCTCTACCGACGAATCGTTCGCCCGGAACGGAGCGATTTCCCGAACCGTGTTGAAATTGCTGATCAAGCAGCGCAGATGCGAAACGCTAGGCAGCGGTGGCGCGCCCGTCAAGGTTGACCTCGGCGTTGCAGAGCCGGTGGATGCTCTTCAGCTTTGACGGGTGAAGTCGAGCCAAGGCCGTGGCTTGCAGATGGCTGCGACACTTCCCCTCTACGCGGAGTGCGGCGTGTCAGCCCAGCCGGAAATCTTGCCAGGAATTGAACCGCAATGGTGTCGCGGCTATAGAGCCTCTCCCCAAATCAATTGCAGTCTCGTGAAGTTGCCGGGAGCCGGGAGAGCTTTTTCTTGCAAAAGTACATTTTTGCGCATTTGCCAAAGACAGCCGGCACGAGTTTCCGTTCCCTTCTGGGCGCGCTGTTTGGCAATGACGCGGTCAGCCCGGGATTCGCGGCCTCCCGGATTGATCAAGCTGAAGCCGAGAAGCTCGACAACTACACCGTTATTTGTGGCCACATCAGTCTGGTCGATATACAGGCGTATTTCCCTGAGAGGGCCATTCTCACAATACTGCGAGAACCGGTCGATCGGTGCGTCTCCTGGTATTTCTACGCGAAAAACAACGTCGAACCCGCCGCCGGGGGGCATTCAGACGTGATTGCCGCTCAAAACTGCACCGTAGACGAATTTTTCGAAGCGAGCGAAGAGGTGCTCTACCGAAACATCATCAACCGGCAAGTTCGTCAGCTCGGGGCGCACGCTCTCAATATGCAGGTCGATTACGAAGAAGCGTACGAGAACGCAAAGCGCACGTTGGAGTCCGCGGCGTGGGTCGGCACACAAGAAACGCTCGGCGCAGACATAGCACGGCTCATCAGCACTCTTGGCCTGGAGGGTAAATTTGATCTCGAGAACTTGAATGTCACCAAGGAGCGAAAGGCCACGTACGAACTGTCAGCTCGTACGGAAGCGAGCATCAGGCGATTGAACAAATACGATCTCCAGCTGTACCAATATGCCCGGAACGAGCTCTTGAACCGCCGGCCATTTCTCAAAGGATGAACTCGCCAAAACGGGCGCCGATTACCAGACGTGCACCTTTTGCGGCTACGCTTTCTTCTTTCGCCCGCCTTCCATCCAAACGATCAGCGGCATCATCGGCGGAACCCAGGCGAGCCCGAGCACGATATAGACGATAACTTGCACAAAGCCGCCCACGGACTGCACCGGTCGGGAATCGGCGAGGGCCATCGCAAGAAGCGCATAGACGATTACGAACGCGATCATGATGGCGCCGCCGACGAGCTTGCGAACACGAGGCGTCATGATCAACTCCAGAGCGGCGTCTCCGCCGGATTTGCGATGCCCCGTCCGGACTTGCTAGACGGGCCGCCGGCATTTGGGAAAATTGCGATGGGTTTGCAAGTGACTTCCGCACGCAGCGTGGCGCCGGTGCGGATCTGGGCGTACGGCGTGGCGGCGCTGATCTTCCTGATGGTGCTCGTCGGCGGCGCGACGCGGCTGACCGAGTCGGGGCTTTCGATCACGCAATGGAAGCCGCTCTCCGGCGTCATACCGCCGCTTGACGCCGCAGATTGGGCCGCCGAATTCGAGGCTTACAAACGCATCCCGCAATACGCGGCGATGAACGCGGACATGACGCTCGACGGCTTCAAGTCGATCTTCTGGTGGGAATGGGCGCATCGGCTGCTGGCGCGCGTCATCGGCGTCGCCTTTATCGTCCCGGCTTTATGGTTCTGGGCGCGCGGCCTGCTGAAGGGCGCGCTCGGGCGGCGGGTGGCGCTGGCGACGGGCCTGCTCGCGCTGGAGCCGATCGTCGGCTGGTGGATGGTTTCGTCCGGGCTTGTCGACCGCACGGAGGTCGCCCAGGACCGGCTTGCGCTGCACCTGCTGATCGCCGCCGCGACATTCGGCGCGCTGATCCATGCCGCGGTCGGGGACAACCGCGCCTCGCGACGCCGCCGTTCCGCGCGGATTTGTCGCAGCCGGGTGGGCGTTCGCGGCGCTGGTGTTCGTTCAACTTGGCCTGGGCGCACTGGTCGCAGGCCTGCGAGCGGGCCGCATCTACAACGAATGGCCGTCGATGGGCGGCCGGTTCATGCCCGGCGAGGCCTTTGCGCTAAGTCCCTGGTACCGATCGGCGCTCGACGACGCAGCGACCGCGCAATTCGACCATCGCCTCGCCGCCTACTGCGTGGTCGTCGCGGCTCTCGCGATGGTGGCCGCCGCGGCGATGGGAGGACCGGGCAAGCGAGTAGCGGCTCGCACACGCGCGCTTCTCCTCCTGGCGCTTGCGCAGGCCGCGCTCGGCGTCCTCGCGCTGGTATACGTCGTACCGATCCCGCTTGCGCTTGCCCATCAGGCGCTGGCGCTCGTCCTGTTCGGCATGGCGGTCGCGCACGCCAGCGCCACCCAGCGCGACGCGGCGCCGGCGGTCGTGCGAGAACCGGCCCGTGCGGGCGGCGCTTAGGACTTGAGCGCCGCCGCGGCGTCGTTCAGCGCGGCCTTGCATGTGGCGGCATCGCCGGCCGCATCGGCCGCGCGGGCGCGGCTGATCGCAGCGTCGAACTGCTTGCCGGCTTCCGGCTTCAGATCCCCGACCCTGGCTTCGGCCTGAGCAACGGAACCGGGCGTCGGCTGATGGTGCAGTTTGGCAGCCGTCGTTTCGGTCGCAGTGGGGCCGCTGGCCGCGGCCGCGTCGAGGCGCTGGCTGTATCTGGTTTGCGCTGCGGCGATGTCTTCCGTGCAAGGCCCCGCCAGCGCGGGCGAGGCGGCCAAACTCAGCAACGCCAGGAGCGTGGAAAGGCGGTTCATGTGGTGTTCTCCCTTATAACCGGCCAACCGGTTTCAGGTTGAACGCGCAGAAGCGCTACGCAGTTGCAGCCTTCACAGAATTTTAGAGTCGGAGCGCCTGCACTTGCCTTACGCGGCCTGACCTCCGATCTATGCGCGAGGCAAGTTCGCCATTCGGAGCCTGTATGTCTTCCGACGCCAAGCCGCCCGCCGCACCGTCGGTCGCGCGTTCCGAGGTCGACGCCTTTGTCGAAGCCGCTCGTTTTGTGACCGCCGCCCGGCCGGCGGGCCGCGGGCGGCTGATCTTCGCGCTCGACGCGACGATGAGCCGGCAGGCGACCTGGGACCTCGCGCAGACCTTGCAGGGGCAAATGTTCGACGCGGCGGCGAAGGTCGGCGGGTCTCGACGTGCAGCTCGTTTATTTCCGCGGCCAGAACGAGTGCCGGGCGTCGCGCTTCGTATCGGGCGGGCAGGGGCTTGGCGAGCTGATGAGCCGCATTCAGGTGCACGGCGGCCTCACCCAGATCCGCAAGGTGCTGAGACACAGCGTCGACGAAGCGCGTCGCGAGAAGGTGGGAGTGCTGGTCTACGTCGGCGACGCCATGGAGGAGGACGTCGACCGGCTGTGCGCGGCGGCCGGCGAGCTCGCGCTGCTGGGCGTCAAGGCGTTCGTGTTCCAGGAGGGCGACGATCCGCGCGCGCGCCACGCGTTCAAGGAAGTCGCGCGGATCACCGGCGGCGTCTACGAAAGCTTCGGGCCGGGCGCCGCGGCGCGGCTGGCCGCGCTGCTCTCGGCCGCCGCGAGCTATGCGGCCGGCGGCCAGCCGGCGCTCGAGGCGCTGGCGGACCATACGCCCGAAGCGCGGCGGCTGCTCAGCCAGATGCGCGAACGTTAGGAACGGTCTATGACGGCGTTTGCGCGATAGTGAGCGCGGGCGCGTTCGAACGATGAGAAATTCGTCCCCATGGTTTCGTTTATCGGCGGCCTGTTGCTGCTGTTTCTGGTGCTCAACGCCATCAAGGCGTTCGGCCGCATGAAGCCGGCGCTGGTGGCGCGGTGGGCGCGGCGGGGCGGCTGGTTTCTTGTCATTGCAAGCATCGGATATCTCGTGTTTGCGGGGCGCGCTCGGCGTGCTGCGCGCGTTGGGCCTTGGCATGTGGAATCCGTTCGGCAAATCCGGGCCGGACCCGCTCGGCGACGATTTCTTCTCGACGTCGGGTAATCCGCAAGGGCCGGTCGACGCTCGCGCGCAGCGCGTGGATCGAGATGCGGCTCGATGTCGACACCGGCGCGATGGTGGGCCAGACGATCGCCGGACCCTATGCCGGGCGGGACATCGCCAGCATGTCGCGCGACGAGTGCCTGCAGCTCTTCGACCTCTGCAGCGCCAGGACCCCGACGGCGCGCGACTGCTAGAGACATATTTCGACCGCCGGTTCGCCGGATGGCGTGAGGCAGACCAGGGTCAGGGTCAGGCGCGGCGGGACGGCGGCGGCGTCTGGTCGAGCGGCGCGATGACGCGCGACGAAGCGTATGAAATCCTGGGCCTGGCGAAGGGCTCGGGCGCCGAGGAAATCGTCCGCGCCCATCGATCCCTGATGAAGAAGCTTCATCCAGACCATGGCGGCTCGACCGCTCTCGCCGCGAGGGTCAATCAGGCCAAGGATGTTCTGCTGGACCGGCATGGCTGACGCTGAACTCCGACGCAACGCTTAGACGCGTAACGGAAATGACGCGACCGGCTTTACTCGAGGCGGGTGGCGAAGCAGGCGAAGCCGTTGCGTCGCAGCGCCTTGCAGGCCTGGCTGGCGGAGCCTTCATCGAGGCCGGAGAAGCGGGCGCGATACAAGGTGTCGCCGCGCTTCGTGATATTTCTCGGTGAACGGCCGCGCGTCGGCGAGGGCCCGGCTGCGAGCCTTGGCCCTGTTGAGCAGGGCGTTGGCCTTGGCCGCATCGTCGGCGGCGCCGATCTGGATGATCCAGCCGTCATGCGCTGCTGACGGCTTCGTGCTTTCGCTGCGCGCGACGCGGGTCTCCTCGGCGGGCATCTGGGGCTTGGCTGGGCGCCGGGGCGCGGCCTGCAGCCTGCGGACCCTTCTTCCAGCCATGCGCGGCGGGATCGTCGCTGGCGACCGCGTAAATCTTCGCGGCGGGCGTCGGCCTGATTTTAGAGGCGGCGGGCTTGGCGGCCGGCGGGGTGTCCGCAACTTTCAGCTGCGGCGTCGCCTTGGCCCTGATCTCCGCCATCGCTTTGGTTTCCGCAATGGTCTTGTTCTCGGACTTGGCCTTGATGTCCTTGGCGCCCGCCAGGTCGCCGAATGGCTTCGGCTGCGTGTAGGCGACCTTGGTCACAACGGCCGGGGCGCGTCGTAGCTACCGGCGCGCCATCGTCATCGGACCTGTCGCCTTCGCCCTCGTCGTTTGGCCCCTGCGGAACGAAGTTGCGCCCGCTGCCCATGCGGATCGGCTCGCTGCCGGGCGAGCGCGACGGGGTCGCCACCGGCGATTCGTTGTCGGCGATCACCGTCGCGGTATGGCCATGGTTCGAGGCCTCGGCGATGTGGGTCTCGATCAGGCCTTCCATCGTGCGGTCGCGCGCCGCCGCCGATGCGGCCGCCCATCACGACGGCGACCAGCGAACGGCCGTCGCGATGCACGGAGGTCAGGAGGTTGAAGCCGGAAGCGCGGGTGTAGCCGGTCTTGATGCCGTCGACGCCGTCGATCCGTGCCGAGCAGGTGGTTGTGATTGCCGATGACCTCGCCGTCGTAGTCGAACTCGTGCGTCGAGAAATACGCGGAAGTACTTGGGGAAACGCTCCTCCAGCGACCGCGCGAGCACGGTCAGGTCGTGCGCCGTCGTCCATTGCTCGTCGTTCGGCAGGCCCGAGGCGTTGCGGTAGAGCGTCCGCGACATGCCGAGCGCATGAGCCTTGCGCGTCATCATTTCGGCGAAGGTCGACTCGTCGCCGCCGATCGCCTCGGCGATGGCGACCGCGACGTCGTTGGCCGAACGCGTGACGACCGCCTTGATCGCGTCGTCGACGCTCAGGCTGTCGCCCGCGGCGATGCCGAGCTTCGAGGGCTCCTGCGCGGCGGCGTGCTCGGAGATGCGGATGGGCGTGTCGAGCGTCATCTCGCCCTTGTCGAGCTGCTCGAACAGCAGATAGAGCGTCATCACCTTGGTGATCGAGGCGGGATGGCGCGGCGCGTTCTCGTTGACGCCGTAGATTTCGCGCCCGGTGTTCGCGTCGACGACGATCGCGGAAAAGGCGGGATCGTACGTGTTGGCGGCGGCGGCATAGACCCGGTGCTGGCGATAACGGCCGCGGGTGCACATAATTGCCTCGCGCGAGTGCCTGCGACGCCATCAAGGCGACGAGCGAGGCGCCCAGGCCGACCTTGACCCAACGACGGTAGGAAAAACGCACGCCGGAACAGAACATCACGCGCCCTTAAAACTCGGGGAACCGGCGACGCCCGCAACGCGGGCGGAGCCCGTTGCAGGAACACCACATGTGAAAAGGTTATGGGGGTGCGGTTACGGCGGCGTTAACGGCGCGGGGCATTTTTACGCGATTTGAGCGCAAGCCGAGGAAATGTCGGAGGGATTATCCCGGCAAATTGCCAGAAAGCGCTGCGTCGTCACCAATTCACGGTAAAAGCTTCACGTACGGGCGCTATCGGAATGCGGCGGCGCACGCCTCGTCGCTATGACTTTTGTGCAATGCAAAAAAAAGCTTGACCTTTATTGTGCACTGCAATATATGTGCATCCCGATGCCGAGGCCAGACGCCGAAGCCGACCCAGGTTCCAAATTGAGGGACAGGCCATGACCGCCACTCCGAAGTTCGAAGATTTTCAGAAATTCTCCAAGCAGCAGCTCGAAACCGTGAACACCGTCGCCTCGACGGTGACCAAGGGTCTGCAGGAGATCGCCGCCGAGTTCACCGATTATTCCAAGAAGGCTTTCGCCGCGAACTCCGCGGTCGTCGAGAAGCTGCTCGGCGCCAAGTCGGTCGAGACGCGCGATCCAGATCCAGACGGATTACGCCAAGAGCGCCTACGAGGGCTTCGTCGCGCAGGCGACCAAGATCAATGAGCTCTATGTGAAGATCGCGACCGAAGCGTTCAAGCCGGTCGAAACCGCTTTCGTCGGTCGGCAAGCCCGTCGAGGGTAAGCGTTAGTAGCGCGTCGAGGCTGCGGCGCGTCGTCGGCGCTCTGAAGTTGATCGTGAATCTAGCGTGAACGGGTCGGCGTAAGCCGGTCCCTTTTTCGTTGATGGCGCGCCCCTTGCGCGACCTCGCAAATTGGCAATCCTGCTCATCGCCGCGTCGCTTCTCGAGCGCGTCGCGAATGTTCTCGCAACGCCCGGCGCGCCTCTAGCGGAAGCGAACCGGAAGCCTAAATGTAGCGGCATGGGCTTCGATGAGCGGCGGAGCAAGCGGCGCGTTGCGCCGCTGCGCAATCGTGAAAAGGGGTCGACCTTGATCGCCGAGCCTCGTCCGTTCTTCAGGCGATTTAGAGCAGGATGGCGTTTCTTGGCGCGTTTCTTCTTCGCCTCGCGCACGGCGCCGGCCGTCGCCGTCGCGGCCGGCGATCGTCGCGCTCGCGCGAGCCGCGCCGCACCGGCGATACGCCCGGCAATGGCGCGGCGGTCATCACGCGCACGCGCACGCAGACCAAGCGGCCGAGCATGTACCGCGTGCTGCTGTTGAACGACGATTACACGCCGATGGAGTTCGTGGTCGTCGTCTTGCAGTCGTTCTTCAACAAGAACGTCGAGGAAGCGACCGAGATCATGCTGCATGTCCATCACAACGGCGTCGGCGAGTGCGGCGTCTTCACCTACGAGGTCGCCGAGACCAAAGTGACGCAGGTGATGGACTACGCGCGCAAGAACCAGCATCCGCTGCAGTGCATCATGGAAAAGAAGTGAAAGGCTCGACGATGCCCGTATTCTCCCGAGCGCTCGAAAAATCCCTCCACAAGGCGCTGGCCATCGCCAACGAGCGCCATCACGAATATGCGACGCTCGAGCATCTGCTGCTCGCGCTGATCGACGACCCCGACGCCGCCGCGGTGCATGCGCGCCTGCTCCGTCGATCTCGACGCGCTGCGCAAGAACGTCGCGCGCTACATCGACACCGAACTCGAAAACCTCGTCGTCGAAGCCGGCGAGGACGCCAAGGCCGACCGCCGGCTTCCAGCGCGTCATCCAGCGCGCCGCCATCCACGTCCAGTCCTCCGGCCGCGAGGAAGTGACCGGCGCCAACGTGCTCGTCGCGATCTTCGCCGAGCGCGAGAGCCACGCCGCCTATTTCCTGCAGGAGCAGGACATGACCCGCTACGACGCGGTCAACTACATCAGCCACGGCATCGCCAAGCGGCCCGGCCTGTCCGACGCCGTCGCACGGCGCCGCGCGGCGCCGAGGAAGAGCGAAGCGCGCGAAGCAAGGACGCCAAGGAGGGTCCGGATTCGAAGAAGAAGGAAGGCGCGCTCGACGCTTACTGCGTCAACCTCAACAAGAAGGCGAGGGACGGCCGGATCGATCCGCTGATCGGCCGCGAGGCCGAGGTGCAGCGCACCATCCAGGTGCTGTGCCGCCGCCAGAAGAACAACCCGCTGCTGGTCGGCGATCCCGGCGTCGGCAAGACCGCGATCGCCGAAGGCCTGGCGCGCAAGATCGTCAAGAACGAGGTGCCGGAAGTGCTGGCCGACGCGACGGTCTTCGCGCTCGACATGGGCACGCTGCTCGCCGGCACGCGCTATCGCGGCGACTTCGAAGAGCGCCTGAAGCAGGTGATGAAGGAGATCGAGAAGCACAAGAACGCGATCCTGTTCATCGACGAGATCCACACCGTGATCGGCGCCGGCGCGACCTCCGGCGGCGCGATGGACGCCTCGAACCTGCTGAAGCCGGCGCTGGCGCAGGGCACGCTGCGCTGCATCGGCTCGACCACCTACAAGGAATATCGCCAGTATTTCGAGAAGGACCGCGCGCTCGTGCGGCGCTTCCAGAAGATCGACGTCAACGAGCCGAGCGTCCAGGACGCGGTCGAGATCCTGAAGGGCCTGAAGCCCTATTTCGAGGAGTTCCACAAGGTCCGCTACACCAACGAGGCGGTGAAGGCGGCGGTGGAGCTGTCGGCGCGCTACATCCACGACCGCAAGCTGCCCGACAAGGCGATCGACGTGATCGACGAGACCGGCGCGTCGCAGATGCTGGTGGCCGAGGCCAAGCGCAAGAAGACGATCGGCATCAAGGAGATCGAGGCGACCATCGCCACGATGGCGCGCATCCCGCCGAAGACCGTGTCGAAGGACGACGCCGAGGTGCTCGCAGCACCTCGAGGAGACCCTGAAGCGCGTCGTCTACGGCCAGGACGAGGCGATCGACGCGCTCACCTCGGCGATCAAGCTCGCCCGCGCGGGCCTGCGCGATCCGCGAGAAGCCGATCGGCTGCTACCTGTTCTCCGGCCCGACCGGCGTCGGCAAGACCGAGGCGGCGCGCCAGCTCGCCTCCAGCCTCGGGGTCGAGCTGATCCGCTTCGACATGTCCGAATATATGGAGCGCCACACGGTCTCGCCGGCTGATCGGCGCGCCTCCCGGCTATGTCGGCTTCGACCAGGGCGGCCTGCTGACCGACGCGATCGACCAGCATCCGCATTGCGTGCTGCTGCTCGACGAGATCGAGAAGGCGCATCCGGACCTCTTCAACATCCTGCTGCAGGTGATGGACCACGGCAAGCTGACCGACCACTACGGCAAGCAGATCGATTTCCGCAACGTGATCCTGATCATGACCACCAATGCCGGCGCGGCCGACATGGCGCGCGAGGCGTTCGGCTTCCACCGCAACGAAGCGCGAAGGCGACGACGTCGAGGCGATCAACAAGATGTTCACGCCGGAATTCCGCAACCGGCTCGACGCGATCGTGCCGTTCGCGCGTCTGCCGGCGGAGGTCATCTCGCAGGTCGTCGACAAGTTCATCCTGCAGCTCGAGGCGCAGCTCGCCGACCGCAACGTCACGATCGAGCTCGACCGACGAGGCGCGCAACTGGCTGGTCGAGAACGGCTACGACGAGGCGATGGGCGCGCGGCCGATGGCGCGCGTCATCCAGACGCAGATCAAGACGCCGCTCGCCGACGAGGTGCTGTTCGGCAAGCTGAAGAACGGCGGCGCGGTGCGCGTGGTCGTGACGGCCGACGACGCGGGCGTGAAGAAGCTGGGCTTCGTCTATCCCGAAGGTCCGGCCCTGCCGCGCCCCGAGCGCGACATCGTCGTCGCCGGCCGCGAGCGGGCGGAGGGTCGCAAGACCAAAGGGAAGAGGCGCGTCGAGGGTCCGTCCGAGCCCGACGAGGGCGAGACGAAGACGACGCCGGAGCCGCAGGAAACCTGAGGCGCCGGCAGCACCCCCTCCCCAACCCTCCCCCATGAAGGGGGAGGGAGAAACGCCGCTAGTTTTCCTAATTCCCAGCCCAATTGGGGCGAGGGACAGGACCGTACCTTTCCGTCTCCCTCCCCCTTCATGGGGGAGGGCGGGGAGGGGGTGCTGCCGCGAACCCGAAGGGGAAAGGTTCTTGACCGACGGAACCCCGGCTGAACCCACCCTCTACGACCGCCTCGGCGGGGAACCTGGCCTCGCCGCCTATGTCGACCGCTTCTACGAGATCATGCAAAGCGATCCCGAGGCCGCGGGCATCTGGGCGATGCATCGGCGCGGGCTCGACGAATTGAAGCGCCGGCTCGTCGCCTTTCTCAGCGGGTTCGTCGGCGGCCCGGTTGTCTATCCGCAAAAGTACGGCGCGCCGATGATGCGCGCCCGCCATCTGCCGTTCCCGATCGGCGTCGCCGAGCGCGACGCCTGGCTGCGCTGCGCCTATCAGGCGCTGGCGGCGACCTTCACCGACCGCGCCGCGGCGCTGCAGTTCGCCAACGGTTTGACAAAGTTTGCCGATCACATGCGCAATACGGATCCGCCTCGGCCGGCCGCGTAAAATACCGCCGCCGCGGAGGTCCAGACCGTAAGAGTCATCGTGTCGTTCCGGACCCTGACGTCCAACTCTCGGCCGGCGACCGGGGCAATTCTGGAGTCTCAAACATGAAGACTGTCACCTGGACGGATCTCGTTGGCTCCGACTACGGCCCGGACATGACGCAACCGGTCGACCTCACGCACCTGCGTACGCCGGCGCTCTGCACCATGTGCACGACGATGGGCATGTTGCTCGACCGCGCGGTCGTTCTGGGCGGGCAGGCCCCAACACAGCGCCAGCAGTTTTTCGGAAGGGGCGCGGTCACGGCGCATAACGTCGGCGCCGCCATGGACATTTTTTACAACTCCAGCATCGAGGCCCAGCGGGCTTTCGGGAACGCGCTGGTCGAACTGTTCGTGCGTTTCCGCCGCTCGGTCGGCTACGGCTGGCTGGCCTACAATCGGACTGTGTTCGGGCAGACGCGCATGGAGGATACCGACGGAGATCCGCACACGGATCATATCCATATCGACTGGGTCAACGGCCCCCTGACAACACGCTCGACGGCGCTGAGCTCGTTCACCTTCATCGACGGCATGGGCTTGCAGACCAAGAACGTGCCGGCGAGGGGGCAGGACATGTCGATGACCACAAACAGCTCCGCCGACAGCGCGGCCCCCGCAGATTTTGCGGCGGCTTTCGCGGCGCTGTGCTCCGGTTGGTCGGCAGCCTCGATTGCCAAATACAAGGATTTCAAGCGCGGAGACTACGACGACGCCTATGCGGGGCTCGCGTCGGGCGTCGACCTGAGCTGGTTGCTCGGCTGGTGGCAGGTCTGGGACGGCAATTCCTACTATTACTACTTCGATCACGCCGGAAAAGTGGTGTGGGTGGATAACAGGCCGACCAGTCCCACGGCGCCGGCGCCGGTAGCGCCGGGAAACAAGGGCAACTACAGTTTCGACGGCAGCGGGCAGCTGATCCTGCAATGGACCCCGGTCAAAGCCCTGCCGGCGACCGTCGAGACGTTCTACAACGCCAAGACTGGCGCAACCCAGATGAACGCCAACTCGAACCAGTACTCGCCGCTGGTCGCAACGCGCGTGGTCTGAGGGCCACGTTCAGTTCCGGAAGCCAGGATCCAGCCTGTCGAGCTTCCGGAGCAGCGCCGGCCATACCAGCTTCTGCGCCAGCGTCTCCATGCCCGGTGAAGTCGCCAACTTTGCGTTCTTCTCGATCACGTCGGCGGCTGTCGGATAATCCTCGCCGCCGAGCATCCGGGTGCGAACCTGCATCGTGCAGGCGCGCTCCAGAAAATACATGCGCAGGAAGGCCTCGGCGCAGGTCTTTCCAACCGTAAGCGTGCCGTGATTGTGCAGCAGCATGATGTTCTTGGAGCCGAGATCGCGCTGCAGGCGCGGGCGTTCGTCGAGGTCGAGCGCGACGCCTTCGTAATCGTGATAGGCGAGGTCGGGCGTCACCAGCTGCGCGGTCTGGTTTAGCGGCAGCAACCCCTCCTTCGAGGTCGAGACGGCGGTGCCGTCCGGCGTGTGCAGATGCATGACGCATCCCGCATCTTCGCGGACTTCGTGCACGGCGGAATGGATCGTGAAGCCGGCGGGGTTGACGGGGTAGGGCGAGGCGCCAACTGCCGCGCCCTGCATGTCGATCTTGACCAGGCTCGAGGCGGTGATCTCCTCGAACATCATCCCATAGGGGTTGATCAGGAAGTGATGCTCAGGTCCGGGGATGCGGGCCGAAATATGCGTGAAAATCAGGTCGTCCCAGCCGTGCAGCGCGACCAGCCGATAGCAGGCGGCGAGGTCGACGCGGATGACGGCTTCCACCGCGGACGGAGCTTCGACGTGGGCGTTCATGGCGTTCCTCCTGTATTTTGTCGCAATTGTGAGCGCGTCCAGGCGGCGAGACAAGACCCTTTCAACCGGCGGCCTGATCAGCTCGCCATCCTGCCCGGTTACTGCCGTTACGTCGGCACGGAACAAACCTCGCCGGGGTCCATTGTCTACCTACCATTAGTCACAAGCGCAGGACGCGGAGCGTCGTTCGTCAAACCTTCGGCGTGGACGAGAACGCGTGCGCGTTTGGAACTGTTTTTCAAGGGCAGCAGACATGAAGCACAAACAAGATCTTTCCGGGACGGTCGAGAATATCTTCGGCCATCGCTTCACGCTTCGAACCGCCGAGGGGTCGAACTCGCGGATCTGACGCCGCATGGCGCGGAGAAAGTCACGCTTGAGATCGGCGAAAAGATCGCGATCGAAGGCGAACGGAAGCCCTCCGAGATCAAGGTTCATCGCCTGCAGCGCGGCGACCTGACCGTTACGATCGATCACCCGAAAAAACACGGGCACGACAAAAAACACGGGCATGACGAAGACTTCAATGAGGTGGGTGATCCCGAAATCGCCGCTTCTTCGGCCCGCAACGAAGGCTATGAGGTCATTGGCGCTCCGCGGCGGAAGCCAAAGCACTTCGAGGTCCTCGGGCAGAAGAACGGCGACTTCTCCGAGTTGCACGTTTCGTTGGATGGCCACATTCGGCACGCTAAACCAATTCGTCCCAAGGATGAGAAGTGGCAAGCGGATATCGCTCGTTCGCAGCAATAGGGCGGCGAAGCCTTATGATCCGGGGGCGAAAACCAACATTACGAAACGAAAGCGACAAGCTCCGCTCATCGTCGAATTCGAACACGGACGGGCGCACAATTTGGGCCCTGCAGTCGCTCAATTTCTTCATGGCGGACATGCAAGCCGGGATCGGCCCGTTTCTAGGGGTCTTCCTGCTGGCGCACGGGTGGCAAAGCGGCCCCATCGGAACTGTCATGACGCTCGGCGGCGTCGCCGGCATGATCATGACGGCCCCTGCCGGCGCCCTAATCGACGCGACCTCCCGAAAACGCTCGTATGTCATATTCCCAGGAATTTGCACGGTCTTAGCGTCTTTTATAATCCTCCTGTCGCAGCAGTTCTGGCCCGTCGCCGCATCGCAAGTTGCGACGGCCATCGCTGGGGCGGCGATAGGGCCGGCGGTCAACGGCATCACCCTTGGCATCGTACGGCAAGAAGGCTTCAACGCTCAAAATGGAAAAAACCAGGCGTTCAATCATGCCGGCAACATGGTCGGCGCCGGCTTATCTGGATTTCTCGGATGGAAGTTCGGAATGTCAGCGGTGTTTTGGCTCGCCGCGCTGTTCGGCGCGCTGTCGATTGCGTCAGTCCTGATGATCCCGCGGGAGGCGATCGATGACAACGCAGCCCGCGGATTAGACAACGATGGCAAGTCCGACGACAAGCCGAGCGGATTTCGCGTACTGCTCGAGTGCAAGCCTCTTCTCATTCTCGCTGCGGCTTTGGCGTGTTTTCACCTCGGCAACGGAGCCATGCTTCCCCTATACGGAATGGCGGTCGTTGCGGCCAAGGCGGGTGATCCCTCAGCCTTCGTCGCAACTACGATTGTCGTTGCCCAAGGCGTGATGATCCTCGCATCGCTGCTTGCCTTACGGATGGGGGCCCGGGATCGCCTGTGGCTCGTCATGTTGATTTCGTTTGTCGCGCTACCGATCCGTGGCGTTATCGCGGCCTACTGTATCAACCACTGGGGCGTCTATCCCGTCCAGGCTCTGGACGGCGTCGGCGCCGGATTGCAGAGCGTCGCCGTCCCTGCGCTCGTTGCGCGCATCCTGAACGGAACGGGCCGGATCAACGTAGGACAGGGCGCCGTCATGACTGTCCAGGGGCTTGGCGCCTCGTTGAGCCCCGCCATCGGCGGATGGATCGCGCAAGGGATCGGCTACAGCGCGACCTTCCTGATTTTGGGCGGATTTGCGCTTGGCTCTATCGCTCTATGGTTGGTCTTCGCGCCCGTAATGCGGCCGGCGTGTACGAACAAGTCCGAGCCTCGCCTACCATCTCCGGTTCCGGCGCAAGCTAGCGCTTGAGCTCGTCAGCGAATAGGTGACGTCTGAAGGTTACCCGCATTCGCGATGATCAAGACACCGATCCCAAGCAGCGCGAGGCTCCTCTATCCCGCCGCGCGATAGCCCTGCGGATATGGTCCAAAACCAGGTGGTGCTCATAAGGCTTCGCTAGCGCTGGCCGTCCTTGCAAATGCCAGCCGCGCTATCGACGGCCTTCTCGATCGACCCCGCCAAAATGACTTCCGCTGAGTGACCCTGCGTTCGAATCCATTGCCGGAGCTCAAACCCGCTACCCTGCGTGGTCATGTCAGCTAGGACGACTGCAATACTCGAGCCCAAACTCGCGAGCGCCTGTTTCGCTTCTTCGCCATTCGACGCTTCAAACACCGTGAAACCGCACTCGCGCAGATACTCGGCCAGCGGATGACGGACGATGATATCGCCCTCGACCAGCAGCACGACAGAAGACGAAGCCGTCATATGTCGCTCTCCTTCTCATGTCTGGCGATCGCTCGCCTAGCAAGGTCGGTCGCTGTTTCAAAAAGATTGTACGGCTTCGCCAGGATTGCCTCGGACCCTTCACCTTGATTGTAGTAAGCTGACGTTATCACGACAATAATCGTAGGATATTGTTGTTGGATACGTGTTGCGAGCATCCGTCCGGACAAGGAACCCGGCAGGCGATGATCTGTAAAAACCAGGTCAGCCAAACCGCCGCTGACCAAGTACTGCCAAGCTTCGTCCGCCGTGGCGGCCTCGATTACAGATATGCCTAGGTCCCGTAGCTCCTCGGCCATGGTAAAACGGCTGAGAGGGTCATCTTCGACCAGTAGAATTCGCGCAGCCCCGAACTTCGGCGCCGTCTCGGCACCCGTCATAGGCATTATTCACCCTCCACCCACGGGGGTAGAACCGCGATCACGGTCGAAGGTTCCTCGCTGTCACCGGCAGGCGCGTCTCGCCGCTAGGCCAACGCCCCGTCGCCAGCTCAATCCGCCCTTGTCTCATCCCATTGTCGGATCGGCTTTCCCCTTCGCCGCCTCCCGCCTGCATGATAAGCGTCCGGCGCCGACACCTTGGAGCGCGCGATGAAAGACATGCTGGCCAGGCTCGATCATCGCCGCGAACGCGCGCGGCTCGGCGGCGGGCAGGCGCGCATCGACGCGCAGCACGCCAAGGGCAAACTGACCGCCCGCGAGCGCATCGAGCTGCTGATGGATCGCGGCTCGTTTGAAGAATACGACATGTTCGTCGAACATCGCTGCACGGACTTCGGCGCCGAGAAGACGAAGATTCCCGGCGACGGCGTGGTGACCGGCTGGGGCACCGTCAACGGCCGCACCGTATTCGTTTTCGCCAAGGATTTCACCGTGTTCGGCGGATCTCTTTCCGAAGAGCATGCGAAGAAGATCACCAAGATCCAGGACATGGCGCTGAAGAACCGGGCCCCGATCATCGGCCTGTTCGACGCCGGCGGCGCGCGCATCCAGGAGGGCGTGGCCGCGCTCGGCGGCTATGGCGAGGTGTTCCAGCGCAATGTGCTGGCCTCCGGCGTCATTCCGCAGATCTCGCTGATCATGGGGCCCTGCGCGGGCGGCGACGTCTATTCGCCGGCGATGACCGACTTCATCTTCATGGTGCGCGGAACCTCCTACATGTTCGTCACCGGGCCCGACGTCGTGAAGACGGTGACCAACGAGACGGTGACGGCGGAAGAGCTGGGCGGCGCCTCGGTCCACACGACGCGCTCCTCGATCGCCGACCGCGCCTACGAGAACGACGTCGAGGCGCTGCTGCAGATGCGCCGCTTGATCGATTTCCTGCCGGCCTCGAACCTCGAGGCGCCGCCGAACCTGCCGTCGTTCGACGATCCCGAGCGGATCGACATGTCGCTCGACACGCTGGTGCCCGACAACCCCAACAAGCCCTATGATATCAAGGAGCTGATCCAGAAGATCGCCGACGAGGGCGACTTCTTCGAGATCCAGGAAGCGCACGCCAAGAACATCGTCACCGGCTTTGCCCGCATCGAAGGCTCGACGGTCGGCATCGTCGCCAACCAACCGCTGGCGCTGGCCGGCGTGCTCGATAGCGACGCCTCGCGCAAGGCGGCGCGCTTCGTGCGCTTCTGCGACTGCTTCAACATCCCGATCGTCACCTTTGTCGACGTGCCGGGATTTTTGCCAGGCACGGCGCAGGAATATGGCGGGCTCATCAAGCACGGCGCCAAGCTGCTGTTCGCCTATGCCGAGGCGACGGTGCCGAAAGTGACGATCATCACGCGCAAGGCGTTCGGCGGCGCCTATGACGTGATGGCGTCAAAGCATCTGCGCGGCGACATCAACCTTGCGTGGCCGACCGCCCAGATCGCGGTGATGGGCGCCAAGGGCGCCGTCGAGATCATTTTCCGCGCCGACATCGGCAATCCGAAAAGATCGCCGAGCGGACAAAGGAATACGAAGCCCGCTTCCTGTCGCCGTTCGTCGCCGCCGAGCGCGGCTACATCGACGAGGTGATCATGCCGCACGCGACGCGCAAGCGGCTGTCGCGGGTGCTAGCGATGCTGCGCAACAAGAAGCTCGAAAACCCCTGGAAGAAGCACGACAACATTCCGCTGTGACGTGGCTGAAGTCGACTGCCGTTCCCCCAGGCCTCTTCCTGAGCTTGTCGAAGGACGCTTCCACCTGCGCGATCCGGGCGGAGCTTGTCCGCGTGCGCAGGGACGTTGGCGGGAGTAGGGCGGCTAACCGGACGCCCTTCGACAAGCTCAGGGCGAGGGCAGTGGGCTGCACTGCGGAAGTGCGCATGCAGTAGCAGCGCGCATTCCGAACTGTTGGCGCAGCGTGGATACGCGGGAAAGGCCGCCCGCGCGTCCATCAAACATACTGACAGCTTAGAATTGCTCTAAACTACAAGATAGAAGCATTCTAAACAATCAAACATTCGTTGACTCGGCAAGGCGCGCTTACTAATCCTCGCGCCGTTGTCGCCGGGATCGGTGAGCTCAAAGTATAGGCGTCGAAGACTTTCGCGACAAGCGAATCCGAGACCGGTAACCTGAGCGCATTCCGACACTTTCCGGCGACGCTAAGTAAACACGAGAAATCGCCCGTTGCTGGTTCCCTTCCTCATCATGCTCCGCGAAGGCGTCGAGGCTGCGATGATCGTCGGCATCATCGCCGGCTATCTGGCGCAGACCGGGCGCTCCGAATGGCTGCCGAAAGTGTGGATGGGCGTCGGCCTCGCGGTCGCGCTGTGCATCGCAGTCGGCCTTGGGCTGTGGTTTGCGAGCGCAGAATTTCCGCAGCGGCAGCAGGAGTTCTTCGAGGGCGTGGTCGCGCTGCTCGCGACCGTCATCCTGAGTTCTATGGTGTTCTGGATGCGCAAGGCGGCGCGTTCGATCAAGGGCGAGTTGCAGAGTTCTGTCGACGACGCGCTCGGCGCCGAGCGCCGGCAGGGTTTCGCCTTGACCGCGATGGCGTTTCTCGCCGTCGGGCGCGAGGGGCTCGAGTCGATGTTCTTCCTGCTCGCCATCGCGCAGCAGAGCGAGGGCCTCGCGATGCCGATCGGCGCAGCGCTGGGGCTGCTGGCCGCGGTCGGCGTCGGCTTTCTCATCTACTGGGGCGGGGTGAAGCTGGACCTGCGACGCTTCTTCCGCTGGACCGGCGTGTTCATCCTGTTCGTCGCGGCCGGCCTGCTCGCCGGCGCCGTGCGCGCGTTCCACGAGGCCGGGCTTTGGAACGGCCTGCAGCAAACCGCCTTCGATCTCAGTTCGGCTCTGCCGCAGGACGGCGTGCTCGGCACGCTGCTGTCGGGCCTGCTCGGCTATCAGGACACGCCGACGGTCGGCGAGGTGATCGTCTATTTCGCGTTTCTGCTGCCGATGCTCGCGCTGTTCTTCAAGCCGCCGCGCCCTGTCGCTGCGCCGCAGACGGCTTGAAATATCGTTCAATATAGGAAGGGGAATACCATGGGTAATCTGTTCAAGCGGGCCGGGATCGCGCCGGACCTACGCCAAATGGGCGCTGATCGGCCTGCCGGCCCTGTCGCTCGCCTCGCAGGCGTTCGGACAGGCGGAGGCGATGCCGGTTGCCGCCGCGCCGGTGCTGGTGTCCGTCACCAACACCGGCTGTGAACCTTCCTCGATCTCGGTTCCGCAGGGCAAGACGACTTTCCAGATCAAGAATGCGAGCACGCGCGCCCTCGAATGGGAAATCCTGCACGGCGTGATGGTGGTCGACGAGCGCGAGAACATCCTGCCGGGCTTCACGCAGACTCTGACGACCACGCTCGACGCCGGCGATTACGCCATGACCTGCGGCCTGCTCAGCAATCCCAAGGGCATCCTCACCGTCGCCGCCACCAGCGCGACCGCAACGCCGCCCTCGCCGATGGACCTCGTCGGCCCGATCGCCGAATACAAGGCCTATGTGAAGGGCGAAGTCGGCACGCTGGTGACCGAGACGAAGAAGCTGGTCGACGCGGTCAACGCCGGAAAGCTCGCCGAAGCGCAGAAACTCTACGCGCCGGCTCATCTGCACTATGAGCGCGTCGAGCCGATCGCCGAATTGTTCAACGATCTCGACGGCACGATGGACTCGCGCGAGGACGATTTCGAAAAGAAGGCCGCCGATCCGAAATTCATCGGCTTCCACCGGCTCGAGAAAGGCTTGTTCACCGACAAGTCGACGACGGGATTGAAGCCGATCGCCGATCAGCTGATGGCCGACGCGCTCGACCTGCAGAAGCGCATCGACGGCCTGACGATCACGCCGAAGGTTCTGGTCGGCGGCGCCGGCGAGCTGATCGAGGAAGTCGCCTCGAAGAAGATCAACGGCGAGGAAGACCGCTATAGCCGCACCGATCTCTGGGACTTCCAGGCCAATCTCGACGGCGCGCAGAAGATCGTCGGCTTGCTTGACCCGCTGGTGACGCCTCGCGACGCCGCGCTCAGCGCCCGCTTCAAGGAGAATTTCGCCAGAGTCGACGCGCTGCTCGCCAAATATCGCGCCAAGGACGGCGGCTTCGTCAGCTACGACCACCTCAGCGAAAAGGATCGCACCGCCTTGAAGGCGCCGATCACCGAACTCGCTGAAGACCTCGGCAAGCTGAAGGGCACGCTCGGCGTCACGGAATAAGACCGCGTTTCCGCCGCGGGCGACAATTCGCCCGCGGCGGGGACGGGGCAGGAGGAACGAGTGTCGGACGAGGCCAGATCGAAGCCTGTTCAGGACGCGCCGGAGTTCGGCCGCAGACGGCTGCTGCTTGGGCTCGCGAGCGGCGCCGTGGGGCTCGGATTCGCGCAAGGCGCCAAGGCCGCAGAGGTCCCGGCCGGCGTATCGTGCGACGGAACGGCGGAGACTCAAGCCTTTTACGGCCAGCATCAATCGGGCGTGCTGACGCCGCAGCCTGCGGCGGCGCTGATCGTTTCGTTCGACGCGCTGGCGCGCGATCGCGGCGAGCTCGAGCGGACGTTCCGCGTGCTGACCGACCGCATCGCCTTTCTGATGAAGGGCGGCGACGCCGACACCGCCGACGTGAAATTCCCGCCGCCGGACTCCGGCATACTGGGACCTACCGTCATCCCCGACAATCTGACCATGACGGTCTCCGTCGGCGCCTCGCTGTTCGACGACCGCTATGGCCTCGCCAAGGCGAAGCCGCGCCAGCTCGTCGCCATGGACAAGTTTCCCAACGACGCGCTCGACGCGCGCCTGTGCCACGGCGACATCCTGCTGCAGATCTGCTCGAACACCGCCGAGACCAACATTCACGCGCTGCGCGACATCGTGAAGCACACGCCCGATCTGCTCGCGGCGCGCTGGAAGATCGATGGCTTCCTGCCGGCTCATACCGTGCGTAAGCTCGGCAAGGAGACGGTCAGGAACCTGCTCGGCTTCAAGGACGGCACCGCCAATCTCGACGCATCCGACGAAAAGCTGATGCAGGACATCGTCTGGGTCGGCCCCCAGCAGGACGAACCCTCCTGGACGCAAGACGGCTCCTATCAGGTGGTCCGCATCATCCGGATGTTCGTCGAGCGCTGGGATCGCACCGCGCTGGCCGAGCAGCAGACCATCATCGGCCGCGACAAGCCCACCGGTGCGCCGCTGGGGCTTCCCCACGAACGCGACGATCCCGATTTCGCTTCGGATCCGAAGGGCGCCCGCATCCCCGCAACGGCCCATATCAGGCTCGCCAATCCCCGCATGGCCGCCACCCAGGCCAACCGGATCCTCCGGCGCGGCTACAATTACTCCCGGGGCCTGTCGAGCTCGGGGCAGTTCGACATGGGGCTGCTGTTCGTCTGCTTCCAGGCCGATCTGGGTGCGGGCTTCCTGACGATCCAGTCGCGTCTCAACGGCGAGCCGCTGGAGGAATACATCAAGCCGATCGGCGGCGGATATTTCTTCACGCTGCCGGGCGTTCGCGAAAGCGGATCGTTTCTCGGCGAACCCCTGATGAGGATGACGATTTAGCCCGCGGGGGATTTGCTCGCGGTCAAAGCGCCACAATTGAAACCAGAACACGGATTAGACGGCGCCGCGCCATCCGGTCCCCCAGAGGTCGAACGATGATTGTGTGTTCCTGCAATCTGCTGACGGACAAGGACATCAAAAGCGCGCTCGCCAGCCCGAGCCCGCCGCGATGCGTGCGCGAAGTTTACGGGGCGCTTGGCTGCGAAGCCATTTGCGGAGGATGCGCGGGCATGATCAAAAAGCTGATGGACGCGAAAGCCAAACACGACTGCGCGCTTGATCGAAAATCCAAAGTCGAAGAAAAAGACGCGGCCTAAATAAATCAAAAGGAGTGGCAGATGCGGGCCGACCCAAAAGTGCTGGAGTATCTGAACACTTCTCTGCGGCACGAACTCACCGCCGTCAGCCAATATTGGCTTCATTATCGGATGCTCGACAACTGGGGATACAAGGCGCTCGCCAAGAAGTGGCGCAAGGAATCGATCGAGGAAATGGAGCACGCCGACAAGCTGACGGCGCGCATTCTTTTCCTCGAAGGCCACCCGAATTTCCAGACCATCAATTCGCTGCGCATCGGGCAGAACATCAAGGAAATCCTGGAGGCCGATCTCGACACCGAAAACGAGGCGCGCCTTCTCTATCTCGAAGCCGCGCAATATTGCTTCACGGTCAACGATCGCGTGTCAAAGATGCTGTTCGAGAAGCTGACGTCTGACGAAGAGGAACACATCGACTTCCTCGAGACGCAGCTCGAACTCATCAAGCAGATCGGCGTCGAGCTCTATGCGCAGAAGCACATCGGCGAACTCGAGGATTGAGCGCATTCTACGCCCCTGCCGCCCCCCTCGTCCTGAGCCTGTCGAAGGACGTTCGCCGTAGCGTTTTCGCAAGCCGCGGCTACTGAAAGCGCGGGAACGCCGTCACTGCGCGTGCAAGCTGAAGCGTCCTTCGACAGGCTCAGGACGAGGGGCGTGGTGACAAAAAGCGCCTTCAGCTGTCAGCCACATTCACCAAATTCAACACACCGGCTTTAACCCTGCTTAACGCTAAGCCCCGTTAAGAGCTTTGTATTCACGGCTCGGCAGGAATTGTGGCGCAGTTTCGCTTCATCAAAAGCGGGGCGCTAGACCTCGTGGAGGCATAGTACAGCGTACAGGGTGTTGCGTCATGAAGTTCACCGTCGATAGAAGTCGCTCGATCATCTCCGCGATGATCCTGGGCCGCAAAGTGACCGCCATGGACGTCGTCTGGCTCAGGCGCGAAGTGTTCAATGGCGGGGAAGTGACCCGCGAAGCCGCCGACGAATTGTTCGAGGTCGAGCGCGCCGGCGTGGCCCGGGGTCCCGAATGGACCGAACTGTTCGTCGAGATGATCACCGAGCACGTCGTCTGGGAATCCCGCCCGACCGGCGTCCTGAGCGAGGCGCAGGCGGAATGGCTGATCGAGCGTTGCGATGCATGCGAGTCGGTCAATGCGCTGGCCGTGCTGGTCAACGTGCTGAGCGAGGCGCATCGCGCGCCGCGCTGGTTCCTGGCCGCGGTGCGGGCGCGGGCCACGCAAGGGTGGAGCGGCGTCGCCGAGGCGCTGGCGCTCGCTCTCGCCAGCTGAAGTCATCCTAAGAGGCTAGGGCCGCGGCCCGCGGCCCCCGTTTACGGCGTCCCACCGCTCGCTTAAGAACCCGAGGCGCGTCCGTCGCTCATATCCGGCGCGCGACCGAGGGGACGATGTTCAACAAGATCCTGATCGCCAATCGCGGCGAGATCGCCTGCCGGGTCATCAAGACCGCGCGGCGCATGGGCATCAAGACCGTCGCCGTCTATTCCGAAGCCGACAAGGACGCGCTGCATGTCGAGATGGCCGACGAGGAGGTCGCCATCGGCCCGGCGCCGGCCGCCGAATCCTATCTGGTGATCGAAAAGATCGTCGCCGCCTGCAAGGAGACGGGCGCCGAAGCCGTGCATCCGGGCTACGGCTTTCTCTCCGAGCGCGCGGCTTTCGCCGAAGCGCTCGCCGCGGCCGGCATCGTGTTCATCGGGCCGAACCCCAGAGCCATCGAGGCGATGGGCGACAAGATCGAATCGAAAAAGTTCGCCAACGCCGCCAAAGTCTCGACCGTGCCCGGCTATCTCGGCGTGATCGAGGACCCCGAGCATGCGGCGACGATCGCCGACGAGATCGGCTATCCCGTGATGATCAAGGCGTCGGCCGGCGGCGGCGGCAAGGGCATGCGGATCGCCCATTCGCGCAAGGAAGTCGCCGAAGGATTTGCGCGCGCCAAGTCAGAGGCGAAATCGTCGTTCGGCGACGACCGCGTGTTCGTCGAAAAGTTCATCGTCAATCCGCGCCACATCGAAATCCAGGTGCTCGGCGACAAGCACGGCAACGTCATCTATCTCGGCGAGCGCGAGTGCTCGATCCAGCGCCGCAACCAGAAGGTCATCGAGGAAGCGCCGTCGCCGCTGCTCGACGAGCCGACGCGTCGCAAGATGGGCGAGCAGGCGGTCGCGCTCGCCAAGGCCGTCGGCTACGATTCCGCCGGCACGGTCGAGTTCGTCGCGGGACAGGACCGCAGCTTCTTCTTCCTCGAGATGAACACCCGCCTGCAGGTCGAGCATCCGGTCACCGAGCTCGATCACCGGCATCGACCTCGTCGAGCAGATGATCCGCGTCGCCTATGGCGAGAAGCTCACGCTCGACCCAGGCGGACGTGAAGCTGAACGGCTGGGCGGTCGAGAGCCGCGTCTACGCCGAGGACCCGACGCGCGGCTTCCTGCCTTCGATCGGCCGGCTGGTGCGCTATCGGCCGCCGGAGGAGGGCAAGTTCGGCGACGTCACGGTGCGCAACGACACCGGCGTCTACGAAGGCGGCGAGATCTCGATCTACTACGACCCGATGATCGCCAAGCTCGTCACCCACGCGGGCGACCGGCTCGCGGCGATCGACGCGCAGGCGCGCGCGCTCGACGCGTTCGTGATCGACGGCATCCGCCACAACATCCCGTTCCTGTCGACGCTGATGCAGCATCCGCGCTGGCGCGAGGGCCGGCTCTCCACTGGCTTCATCGCCGAGGAATTCCCGCAGGGCTTTTCCGCCCGCTCGCCCGACGGCGAGAACGCCGCGCATCATGGCGGCGGTCGCGGCGCAGGTCGATCACGCCTTCAACATGCGCAAGCGCAAGATCTCCGGACAGTTGCGCGCGCCTGAGCGCGTGACGTTCGACGTCAAGCGGATCGTCACGCTCGGCGACACCAAGGTTCCGCTCGAGATCGTGCATCGCGACCACGGCATCGACGTCATCTACGAGGACGGCCGCCGGGCGCGCGTCGAACACGCTCCTGGACGCCGGGCGAGCCGGTGTGGCGCGGCCACATCGACGACAAGCCGATCGCCGCGCAGGTCCGGCCGATTCTCAACGGCTACGACATCGCCCACGGCGGCGCCCAGGCGCCGGCGCGGGTCTACACGGTGCGCGAGGCGGAACTCGCCGGCCTGATGCTCGAGCGCAAGGGCGCCGACAATTCGAAATTCCTGCTCTGCCCGATGCCGGGACTGGTGAAGTCGATCGCCGTCAAGGTTGGCCAGGAGGTCAAGGCCGGCGAAGCGCTCTGCATGGTCGAGGCGATGAAGATGGAAAACGTGCTGCTCGCCGAGCGCGACGTGACGGTCGCGAAAATCGTCGCGGCGCCCGGGGACTCGCTCGCTGTCGACGCCGTCATCATGGAATTTGCCTGAGGCAGGGCTGGCCCTGTCATTCCCGCATCTCGGCTGCGCAGCCCGCCGTCCTCGTCCTGAGCTCGTCGAAGGACGTCCGGTTGGCCGCTCGGCTTCCGCCAGGAACAGTTGCCGTAGCATGCATTCGCAGGCGGGCTCGCCCAAGATCGCGCAGGCCGAAGCGTCCTTCGACAGGCTCAGGACGAGGTCCGTGATTGTGAGATGGCGATCCGCTCAATGATTTGACCGCAGTCCGAAATCTCTGCATGCCGTAGCCTTTCGCGCGGAATGAGAAGGCGCCGCCTTTACGGTTCCCCAACGCCCCCGCGCTAAACTGCCCTTGGTCGTGGAGGGCAATCGGCGATGAGCATACCGGCTATCGGGAGCATCGGCGCAGGGGAGCGCCGGCGGGGACGTTTCTCGCTGACCCCGCAAGCCGCCAGGCTTCTCCTCATCGTATTCGTCGCGCTCGGCGCCACCTATGTTGCGATGGGCGCGAAGGCTGTCCTGATTGGCGCTGCGTCTTATGGCTTCGCCGATTTTCATGCGCTGTGGGTTTCCGGCGTGCTGGCGCATCAGGGGACGCCGCTCGTCAACTATGACGACGCCGCGCTGCATGCCGAGCAGGTCCGGTTCGGCATCGATCCCCATCGCCAGAACCCGTTTCCTTATCCTCCCACTTTCCTGTTGCTGCTCGCCCCGTTCGGCGCGCTTGCCGCTCGCGGTTGCGTTCTGGGTTTTCATGGCCGGCAGTTTTGCGGCGTTCGTCGCCGCGATGGTCGCGGGGCGGGCGCGCGATCCGATCTGGTGGTGCGCGGCGTTCGCCGCTCCCGCCTCCGGCATCACGCTGGTTTCGGGACAGAGTGGTTTTCTGTCGGGCGCGCTGATGGTTGGCGGCCTACGGCTGGCGTCGGCGCGGCCTTGGATTTCGGGCTTGCTGTTCGGCCTGCTGACGTTCAAGCCGCAGCTCGGCGTCCTCATTCCAATCGCGCTGATCGCAGCCGGGCTGTGGCGGACGATCGCAGCGACGGCGATGACGGCGCTGGCGTGCGGGATCGCCTCGAGCCTCGCCTTTGGCTTCGACCTCTGGCCGGCGTGGCTGCAATCGTTGCGCGGCTACGCCGGCGGCTATGACGTCGTCGTCGACCTCATGCCGACGATTTCCGCCAATTTCAGCGGCGTCGGACCTCACGCGGCGATGGGCCTGCAGGTCGTAGCCGCCATCCTGGTGAGCATCGTGATCTGGCGCGCATTTCGCGCCGGCGTATCGGAGCGGGGCATCGCGCTGGTCGTGACAGGGACCTTTCTCGCCACGCCGCACGCCTTCAACTACGACATGCCGATGATTTCGGCCGCGATCGCCGCCTGGGTCGTCGCGAACCGGGCCTCTGCGCAGAAGGTTCTGCTGATTGAAGCCCTGATCGTCGCCGCAGCGTTCGTGCTGCCGCTGGCGATCCTCGCGGGCCGCGGCGCGCTGATGCCCTGGTCATGGACGCCGCTCGCCGCATTATTCGTACTGATCGTCGCGCGGCGGGATGCTTCCCCCGGGCTCGCTTTCGCCAACCGGCCATGCTAACGGCCTCGGCCTGCAAAATGTAGCCCCCGCCTGCGAGGCGGTTTGAGGGCTTCGGGTCCGGACGAAGCGAATGAGTGATATTTTCCAGGAAGTCGACGAGGATGTCCGGCGCGACAAGGCGACCGAACTTTGGGCGAAATACCAGAACTTCGTCTATGCGGCGATCGCGCTCATCGTGCTCGGCACCGCCGGCTACCGTTTCTATGACTATCAGCGCACGACCGCCGCAGAAGCGGCCGGCGCGCAATTTCAGGCCGCGCTGAAGCTCAGCATCGAGGGCAAGAGCGACGAGGCGATCGCTGCGTTCCAGAAGCTGGAAGGCGAGGGCGGCGCGGGCTACCGCGCCATCGTGCGGCTGACGGTCGCCGTCGGAAACGCTGAAGAAGGACCCGAAAGCGGGCGCCGAAGCTTTTGACGCGATCGCCAACGATTCCTCGGTCGATCCGCTGTTTCGCGAGAATGCGCGTCTGCGCGCGGCGCTGGCCCGGCTCGATTCCGGCGATCTCGCCGCCGCCAAGGGCGCGCTCGACGCGCTGAGCGGTCCGACCGGCGTCTACCGCAACACCGCGCGTCTGGCGCTGGGCGCGCAGGCGCTGAAGGACAAGGATTACGCGGCGGCGGGCAAGCAGCTCGACGCGATCGTCGCCGATCCCGCCGCGCCGCAGGCCGAACGTCAGGCCGCCGAGACTTTGCTCGGCGTCGTCGCGTCCAATGCGCCGGCGAAATAGGGCAGGGTTCGCATTGACCGGCAAGGTCGCCATCATCGGCCGTCCCAACGTCGGGCAAGTCGACGCTGTTCAACCGGCTCGTCGGCCGCAAGCTCGCGCTGGTCGACGATACGCCCGGCGTGACGCGCGACCGTCGCGAGGGCGAAGCGCGGCTCGGCGACCTCGAATTCACCATCGTCGACACCGCCGGCCTGGAGGAGGGCGATCCCGCCACGCTCGCCGGCCGGATGCGCGCCCAGACCGAGGCCGCGCTCGCCGACTGCGACGCGATCCTGTTCATCATCGACGCGCGCGCCGGCGTCACGCCGTCGCGACCGGCACTTCGCGCAGGCGGTGCGGCGCGCCGACCGGCCGATCGTGCTGATCGCCAACAAGGCCGAAAGCCTCAACGCGGCGCGCGAGGGCATCAACGAGGCGTTTCACGCTCGGTCTCGGCGAGCCGATCCCGTTTTCCGCCGAACACGGCGAGGGCACGTCGGACCTCTACGAGCAATTGGTCAAGGTGCTGCCGCGCGCCGCCCGGATCGATCCCGACGAGGAGGACGACGGCGTCGCGCTCGAACTCGAGCGACGAGGAAGACGGCACCGAACTCGACCTGACGAAGCCGCTGCGGATCGCGGTGCTCGGCCGCCCCAACGCCGGCAAGTCGACGCTGCTCAACCAGATCCTCGGCGAGCAGCGGCTGCTGATCGGGCCCGAGCCGGGACTAACGCGCGACTGCATCGGCCTCGAGACGGAATGGCAGCGGCCGCAAGCTGAAACTGTTTGATACGGCGGGCTTGCGTCGCCGTTCGCGCGATCACCGAGAAGCTCGAAAAGCTGGCGGTCGCCGACGCGCTGCGGGCGGTGAAATTCGCCGAAGTCGTGGTGCTGCTGCTCGATGCGACGATCCCGTTCGAGAAGCAGGATCTGACGCTCGCCGACCTTGCCGAGCGCGAGGGCCGCGCGGTCGTGATCGGCCTCAACAAATGGGACCTGATCGAGAACAAGAGCGTGATGGCGCAGCAATTGCGCGCCGAGGCCGACCGCCTGCTGCCGCAATTGCGCGGCGTGCGCGTGATCCCCGTTTCCGGGCTGACCGGCGCGCACATCGACCGGCTGCTCGAGGCGGTGGTCAAGACCCACGAGACGTGGAACCAGCGCATCTCGACCGGCCGGCTCAATCGCTGGCTGACCCCGGTGATCGAGGGCACGCCGCCGCCGGCGGTGTCGGGGCGGCGGGTGAAGATCCGCTACATGACGCAGCCGAAGGCGCGGCCGCCGTTCTTTGTCCTGTTCGGCAACAATGTCGATTCGATTCCGGAAAGCTACAAGCGCTACCTCGCCAATGGGTTGCGCGAGACTTTCAAGCTGATTGGCGTGCCGATCCGGCTTTCGATGCGCGGCGGTTCGCCGAACCCTTACGCCAACAAGACCCGGCGCGGGTAGGCGTCGGCGAGCAGCGACACGCTCGCTGCTGCGATCAGCGCGAATCGGACCAGCGCTATCGCGCCCAGCGCCGGCAGCGCATAGCGGCCGGCGGTTTGATACAGGAATGGGTATTCGAGCTGCCCGGCGAGCGTGCCGAGGACGAGCAGCACGCGGCTGCGCTCCGAGCCCAGGGCGGACGCAATGGCGCCGAGCGGCAGCAGCCAGGTCAGATATTGGGGGCTGAACACTTTGCCGAGCAGGATGAACGCCGCGAGCATCGCGACCGACGCGGCGAGCGTCAGCTGGAGTTGCGCGCGCTCTTCGCCAGTGACTGGTAGCCGCAGCAGCCCGCGCGCGTAAACCCAGAGGATTGCGACGAACGCCAGCAGGGTCAGGCCGAACGAGAGCTTGCGCAAAGCGGGCTCGAAGCTCGCCTCGATGTTGTGCGAACCAAAACTATGGACGACCTGGAACAGCGCCGGATCAAAGAGATGGGCGACGAGCAGCGCTGCGCCGTACGGGCTTTCGATCTGGATCGGCCGGTCGGCGTGGTAGGCGAGGGCGTCGAGGCCGTGACTTCCGGCGAGGCGAAATATCCGAAGGCGCCTACAAGGAGCAGCGCCGCGGCCCCGCCGAGCGCGCGTATCACGCCGGCAAAACCCTGCGTGCGCGCGACATGCAGGGCGCCGATCGGAGCGAGCAGGACGGGAGCGCCTTTGGCGATCGTCGCCGCCGCGATCGCGACGCCCGCGACGCCTGCCTGACGCATGGCCAACCCAAAGACGCCAGACGCAAGACAGAGCGATACGAGGGCGTCGTAGCGCCGCACGCCAATGACGCCCAGCGCCGCCAGCATGGCGACTGATAGTCCGAGCGTCCTCGTCCCGAGCGCAGGATCGAAATGATCCGCGGCGGCTACGGCGAGTACGACGGCCAGCGTCAGCAGCAGCTCCATCTCGAGCCCGAACAGGATGTGATAGACGCGGAAGTCGTCGGTAATTATCGCCGGCGGCAAGGCTGCGACCAGCACGCCGGGCGGGTATTCGACCCCGAAGTCTCGCCACGGGACGAGCGGACCGGCCGGCATCGCCAGTTCATGCTTGGGAGCGACGGTTTCGGCAGCGTCGCTTGCCGGCCGCACGAAATAGCTGTCGTAGGAACGACCGAGCATGGCGTTGGCGTAGGCAAAGTAGCGCCTCGTGTCGCCGTCGTCGCGTTGCAGGACGAGCAGCGCCGAAAGTCCGCGGGAAGGATCGGGAGCGGCGCCTATTTCGGGCAAAGGCAGCGCCTGCAGATTCAGCCAGCCAAACGCCACCAGCCCCCACAGGGCCCAGAACGCGCGACGCCGCCAAACCGGGGACAGTTGGTTCACGCGTGGTGGCTTCCCGATTTGCGGCGGATATGCGGCAACCTTAGGCGGCGGGCGTTTCCTCAGGGTTAATAGGTCGCGAGCCTGTCAGGGCAGAGCTTCGGGCGAGGTCGACTTGGAGAAAGCGTCGTCGCCCAGCAAACGCAAGTCGAGCGCAGTAACCCTAAGTAAAATTCGCTAACGTCAATGGTAATCTGTCTTATACTTTAGCATTATTTAAAAGCATCCGCTGGTCGATGGGGCTGCGCGGTGTTCGTCGCCAAAGCCGGCGCGCCCACGACTAACCACTCCGGGCGCCATCCGGTCGGACGACGGGGTGATGGCTTTGACGAGGGTGCTAGAAAAGCCAATGGCTTATTCGCGTAGGTCGGGCTCGGGAGTCGACCCAGCCAAAGACATACGGGTCGATTGTTGCGGCGCAAAAAGACGCGCTGCGCCGCACATCCTGATGGGACAGTAATTCACAGCTTTATTTTCGCCGCTTGCTGATTTTTGGTATTTTCCGGTGGCGGCACGTTCATCAGAATGTTACATATGAACCGTTCGAGTTTGCGGGCACGCCACTGCCTGCGGCTTGATCAAACCCCAACCTCGCCGACCCCTTGGGGTCGGCATTTTTTTGCCTCCGCTTCTTCACACGATCCGAAGCTTCTCTTCGCAAAACGCCCAGTGCGGTGTAAGTCGGAACTCCCCGCAAGGCGGTGCAAAACCATGGCGAACGAAGACTTCAAGGCTGCGCGCGATCTCCTGCTGACGCTGAGGGACAATTACGAATTCGCCCGCTCGGGTTTTCGCTGGCCGCGTCCCAAGCGTTTCAACTGGGCGCTCGATTGGTTCGACGACGAACTCGCGGCGGGTGACAGCGCCGGCCAGGCCGGCGTTGCTGATTCTCGGCGACGCCGTAGAGAGCTACACTTTCGCACAACTTGCCGAAGCTTCGAACCGGGCCGCCAACGGCCTGCGCGCGATGGGCGCCAAACGCGGCGACCGCCTGCTGCTGATGCTCGGAAATGTCGCGCCGTTGTGGATCGCGATGCTGGCGGCGATGAAGCTTGGCCTCGTGGTGATTCCCGCGACAACGCTGCTCGCCGGATCCGATATCGACGACCGGCTGAAACGCGGCAATGCGCAGATTCGTGATCTGCGACGGCGCCGATACGCCGAAATTCGAGGGGCGCGCCGACGCCGCGTTCCGGATCGCGGTCGGCGCGCCGCCGCCGGGCTGGTCGGCTTTCGCCGATCTGCTGAAAGGCTCGCCGCGGTTTACCCCAGATCGGCCGACGGAGGCCGACGAGCCGCTGCTGCTCTATTTCACCTCAGGCACGACGGCGCGGCCCAAACTCGTGCTGCACAGCCACGCGAGCTATCCGATCGGCCATCTGTCGACGATGTACGGCCTCGGCCTGCAGCCCGGCGACCTGCACCTCAACATTTCCTCGCCCGGGCTGGGCGAAACACGCCTGGTCGAATTTCTTCGCGCCGTGGAACGCCGGCGCGACGATCGTCGCGCTCAACCGGCGATTCGAGGCGCGCGCCGTGCTCGACGATCTGGTCACGCATCGGATCACCTCGTTCTGCGCGCCGCCAACCGTCTGGCGGCAGCTCATCCAGCTCGATCTCAGCCAATGGAAGACGAGCTTGCGCGAGGCGAATTCGGCCGGCGAGCCGCTGAACCCGGAAGTGATCGAACAGGTATTGCGGCACTGGGGCCTGAGTTTGCGCGATTCCTACGGCCAGACCGAGACAACGATGATGGTTGGCAACGCCGTCGGGCAGCGGGTCGTCGCCGGCTCGATGGGGCGGCCGCTGCCCGGCTATCGCGTCGCCCTGATCGACGCCGACGGATTTGAGAGCGACGCTGGCGAAATCGCTATCCCGCTCAACGCCCGCCCGGTCGGCCTGATGCTCGGTTATCAGAATGACGACGGCAGGATAGAGCCAGTCTCCGGCGACTATTACCGCACCGGCGACGTCGCCGAGCGCGACCGCCACGGCTACATCACTTACGTCGGCCGCGCCGACGACGTGTTCAAGTCGAGCGACTATCGGCTGAGCCCGTTCGAACTCGAAAGCGCGCTGATCGAACACTCCGCGGTCGCCGAGGCCGCCGTCGTGCCCGCGCCCGACGCTGCGCGCCTCAACATCCCAAAAGCCTACGTGACGCTGGCCGCGGGCTTTCCCGCAGACCGCGCGACTGCGCTGTCGATCTTCACGTTCCTGAAAGAACGCCTCGCCCCCTACAAACGCATCCGGCGGCTGGAATTTCGCGAATTGCCAAAGACCATCTCCGGCAAGATCCGCCGCGTCGAACTTCGCGTTCGAGAGAGCGCGCTCGCCAAGGAGGGCGCGCAGGCCGGGGAAGAGTTCCGGCTCGAGGATTTTCCCGAGCTGGGGTAGAGGGCGCAGGCTGCGCACGCCATTCCCGAAGGAAACAGCGACCGGAGCGCCGTGTGCGGAAACCCGCTCGCACGGTTCGGAGGATCGGGAGCGAAACCCTGGTATAGCGGCTCGGATGCAATAAGTCGCAACTTCCGAAGGTGTTATCCGTAGCGCTTTGGCGTGGATGACGGGGAGCCTTAGTCTAGCGCTTACGGGTCAAACGGCTCTACAAGCTCGCCATGCCCCTGCATTTGATAAAGCTCTGCGTCGGCGCCAACTCGATCGCCGATCTCGAGGATTGGGTGAAACAGCGGGTCCGCGAGCGGGTCAAGTCCGGCGGCCCGCGCCGCTCGCAGCACGTCACGCGCATGGTCCCTAAGCGCGCCGAAGAACTGGTCGACGACGGCTCGCTCTACTGGGTGATCAAGGGGCAGGTCGCGGCGCGCCAGCGGCTGATCGAGGTCGAGCCGTTCGTCGACGTCGACGGAATCGGTCGCTGCAAGCTGTGGCTCGAACCGAAGGTCGTGCCCGTGAGTCCGCGCCCGTACCGCGCCTTTCAGGGCTGGCGCTACCTTGCGCCGAAGGACGCGCCGCAGGATTTGCAGGCCGCGGGCCGCGGCGCCGAAGCGCTGCCGGAATCCCTCAGGCGGGAGCTCGGCGAACTGGGGTTGCTGTAGCTAATCGGCGCCCGCGCTGCACGACGATCCCGGACGTGTTAATCCCAATCCTTGACCGCCGCCTGGACCCCTCCATGACCCCTACCGAGATCATCTTCCACCATTTCGACGCTTCGCCATTCTCGGAAAAAATCCGTCTGGCGTTCGGCCTGAAGGGGCTCGCGTGGCGCAGCGTGCGCGTCTCGCCGATCATGCCGCGACCCGACCTGATGCCTTTGACGGGCGGCTATCGGCGTACGCCGACGATGCAGATCGGCGCCGACATCTACTGCGACACCGCCGTCATTCTCGCCGAGATCGAGGCGCGCTGGCCGGAGCCGCCGCTGTGGCCGAAAGGGCAGGAGGGCGTCGTTTCGATGCTGGCGCTCTGGTCGGACAAGACGTTCTTCCAGAACACCGTCAATCTGGTGTTCGGCGCAATTCGGCGACCAGCATTCCGCAGGCCTTCATCGAGGATCGCCAAAAACTGCGCGGCGGCGCTTCGACATCCCGAAGATGAAGGCGGCGCTGCCGCAGATGCGCGACCAGTTCCGCGCCCATGCAGCGCTGATCGAAACCCAGCTGGAGGGGCGGGAAGGCGGTTTGCTTGGCCCCTACAGCCTCGCCGACGTCCACGCGTACATGAACATCTGGTATTCTCAGAACCGGATCGAAGCGAACGCAGCGCTGATCGCCGAATTTCCGCGGCTAAGGGCGTGGGCCGAACGCCTGCGGACCATCGGCCACGGCGAACGCTCGGAAATCACCTCGGCAGAGGCGCTCGCAATCGCCACGGCTGCGACGCCCCTGACTCCGGAGGAGGCCGACCCAAGCGATCCCAACGGCCGCAAACCCGGCGACCGGGTCAGCGTAACGCCCAGACGACTATGGCCGCATCGCCGTGACGGGCGAAATCGTGATGTCGTCGGCGCAACGCATCGCGATCCGGCGCCACGACGAGATCGCAGGCGAGATCGTCGTGCATTTTCCGCGCGCCGGTTTCCTGGTCGCGGACGCCTGACGGCGCTCAGCTGATCTTTGGCAAAGTCTCGTCGATCTCCCGCTGAATGCGCAGCACAAAGGCGCGCAACTGGCCGCGCTCCTGCTCCGAAAAGCCCTTCAGCAGATCTTGCTCGCGGGCGCGCGCCAGCACGACGATCTCATCGTGAACTTCTAGCCCCTTCGCCGTCAGGGCGACGGGCAGGCGGCGCCGCGCGACGCCGTCGTGCAGCGTTTCGGCGAGGCCGGCCTTGGTGA
This sequence comes from uncultured Pseudomonadota bacterium, assembly GCA_963771455.1. Lineage (GTDB taxonomy): Bacteria > Pseudomonadota > Alphaproteobacteria > Rhizobiales > Beijerinckiaceae > Roseiarcus. The sequence goes on along the minus strand of CAVYTP010000020.1, from coordinate 104,626 downwards.
GCTCGTGCAGGCTGCGGCTGACTGCCGCCTTGTCGAGCCCGGTCGCCTCGCAGATCCTTACCGGCGCAATCCAGGGCTCGGCCGCCAGCAGCGCCATGATGCGCCAGTCGGTGATGCCGACGCCGAAGCGCGGCCGATAGGCCGCCGAGGCGCTGGTCGTGATTTTCTGGGCGAGATTGGTCAGTATCGCCGGGACAAACGCGTTCATGTCGATCGCGTGCGGCGAGCGCCGGTCGGGCGCTTTCGAAGGGGGCGCGGTGCGGTTTGCGCTTGGGGCTTTCATCAATCCAGTTCCACCGACAGGGGTCGGCATAATGATTGTGCAGTAAGGGAAGACGCGGCCGCAAAAAGCAAGTTGGTTTTCCGAACTGTTATCTTGACAACTCAACTTAATTGAATATGATAAGCTCGAGAAGGGCGCGCAGAGCTTTTGAGCCCCGCCCCCATGGGAGGAAGCCATGTCGGAGAGGACGTATCCGCTCAACGCCTGGTACCCGCTGGCCTGGGGCCATGAAATCGGCCGGTCGCTGTTCGCGCGCAAGATCTGCGACCGCGACCTCGTCGCTTATCGCCGCGCGGACGGCGAGATCGCCGTGCTCGACGACGCCTGCTGGCATCGCCTGCTGCCGCTCTCGCTCGGCCGCCTGATCGGCGACGAAGTCGTCTGCGGCTATCACGGCCTCAAATTCAACGCCGCCGGCCGCTGCACCAACATGCCGGCGCAGCAGACCATCAACCCTTCCGCCTGCGTGCGCGCCTATCCCGTCGTCGAACGCCACCGCCTCGTCTGGGTCTGGCCCGGCGATCCCGCGCTCGCCGACCCCGCCGCCATGCCCGATTTTCACTGGAACGACGGAACCGAGTGGGTCGGCGAGGGCGGCACATTCGTCAGCCTGCAATGCGACTACCGCCTCGTCGTCGACAACCTCATGGACCTGACCCACGAGACCTACGTGCATTCCGAGAGCATCGGCCACGACGCGATCCTCAACTCGCCGTTCGATGTCACCCACGGCGAGCGCAGCGTGACGCTGACGCGCTGGATGATCGCCAACGAGGCGCCGCCGTTCTGGGGCAAGCAGCTCGGCAAGCCCGGCCTCGTCGACCGCTGGCAGATCATCACGTTCCAGGCCCCCAACGTCGTGATCGGCGACGTCGGCGTGGCGCCGACCGGCGCGGGCGCGCCCGAGGGCGACCGCAGCCAGGGCGTCAACGGCGCTTTCCTCGCCGCGCTGTCCCCGGAAACCGGCGGCGGAAGCTGTCACTATTTCTGGAATTTCGTCCGCACCTTCCGGCGCGAAGACGCAGAATTGACGAGGTCGCTGACGCTCGGCCACGTCAACAACGGCAAGGGCATCTACGATCAGGACCACCGCGTGCTGGAAGCGCAGCAGAAGGCGATCGCCGCCAACCCGCGCCAGCCGTTCTATCATCTCAACTTCGACGCCGGCGCGCTGTGGTCGCGCCGCAAGATCGACCGCCTGATCGCGCGCGAATCCCCCGCGCGCGCCGCGGAGTAGGGCCATGGCGACCCCGGTCGAATGGCGCCCCGCGCGCATAGTCGCCTTGAGGGACCTCAGTCCGGACATCCGGGCGATCGACATCGCGCCGGACGGCGCCTGTCCCGCTCCAACGCCGGGGGCGCACCTGAAAGTCGCCGTCATGATCGGCGATCGGCCTGACCAGCGCTCGTATTCCGTAGTCTCGACGCCCGCCGAGGGCGTCTACCGCATCGCGGTCAAGCGGCTCGAGACGTCGCGCGGCGGCTCGAAATACATGTGGTCGCTCGAGCCCGGAGCTCGGCTTTCGATCTCTGGCCCCGACAATCATTTCAATCTGACGCCGGGAAGCCATGAACGCCTGCTGATCGCCGGCGGCATCGGGATCACCCCGATTTTCGCCCAGGCGATGGCCCTGGCGCGCTCCGGCGCGAACTTCCGCATGCTTTATGGCGCGCGCGACCGAGCGGATTTTGCGTTCGGCGACGAACTCGCCGAGGCGCTCGGCGATCGCTTGAAGTTGTTTGCCAACAAAGCCGGCGAAAATATTGATCTGTTGTCGGAATTCTCAAGGCTGAGCGCGACGGCCGAGGCCTATGTGTGCGGCCCGATCGGCATGCTCGAAGCCGCCAAGCGCGCCTGGAGCGAGGCGGGCCGGCCGCGGGAGCGGCTGCGCTTCGAGACCTTTGGCGCCAGCGGCGCATGGCCGACCAAGGCGTTCCGGGTCAACATCCCGCGGCTCGGCAAGGAGATCCTCGTCCCGGAGACTCAGTCGATGCTCGAAGCGCTCGAAGCGGCGGGCGTCGAGACGATGTACGATTGCCGGCGCGGCGAATGCGGCCTCTGCGCGCTGCCAATTCTGTCCGCCGAGGGAGTCGTCGACCACCGCGACGTATTTTTCAGCGACGCCGAGAAGGCGCGCAACGACAAGCTTTGCGCGTGCGTGTCGCGCATCTACGGCGAGTCGGTGACGATCGATACCGCGGACCGCCTGTAGCCGCGGTCGCTGACCGCGGTGGCTCAGCTTGGCGAAAATCTGCAGAAAAATGCGCTTCCGCGCCGGCCGAGGTCAGCGACCTCGGCTACAAATTTGTTAAAATACGAGCGCCTAAATCTCCCCCGGTAAGGCCAATCCTCGGCTTTTGCGACAAGGCCCGCACGCACTGGATTGTCGCGCACGTAAGCCCACTTCCTTTCGTAGTTCTCCGACGATCGTAGGACGTGGTCGAAGAATTCCCGCTGCCACAACGGCGGAGTCAATTTCAGCGCCGGCAGGATCGCCTTTGCGCTCCATTGTTTCGTTCGGCCGACGAAATCAGATAGCGGGATGGGCGTGACGTCGCCGCCCTCCGCGCAAAAGAAATGAATGTGGTCGGGCATGATGACGTAACGCCCGATTGTCCAGCCGTGGCGCTTGGGAGCAGCTTCGAACTCGAAGCGGAGCGCGGTTGCGACCGCCGGACAAGCAAGTACCGGCACGCGGCTCCGTGTAGCAGTCGTCACGAAATAAATCGGCGCCTCGATCCACACTCGATCCAGTCGGCGCACGTGACGATGCTCGGGCATGTGTGATGTTTAGTCGAGGACAACGACGCCCGCCACTGTAGCCGCGGTCGCTGACCGCGGTGGCTCAGCTTGGCGAAAATCTGCAGAATATGCGCTTCCGCGCCGGCCGAGGTCGGCGACCTCGGCTACAAACGGCGCTACTGCCCGCGCTTCGCGCGCGTCGCGAACCTCACCGCCTCTTCGGCCGCGCGGAACAGCGCCTGCGCCTTGTTGACGCATTCGCGGTGTTCGGAGACGGGCACGGAATCGTAGACGATGCCGGCGCCGGCCTGGACGTGCATCAGCCCGTCCTTCACGACCGAGGCGCGCAGGACGATGCAGGTGTCCATCTCGCCGCCGGCGCCGAAATAGCCGATGCAGCCGGCGTAGATGCCGCGCTTGTCCTTCTCGAGTTCGTCGATGATCTCCATCGCGCGCACTTTTGGCGCGCCCGAGACCGTGCCCGCGGGGAAGCCGGCGGAGAGCGCGGCGACGACGTCGAGATCGTCGCGCAACTCGCCTTCGACATGCGAGACGATGTGCATGACGTGGCTGTAGCGCTCGACGAAGAACGAATCCGTGACCTTCACCGTGCCGATTTTGGCGACCCGGCCGACGTCGTTGCGGCCGAGATCGAGCAGCATCAGATGCTCGGCGCGCTCCTTCGGATCGGCGAGCAGCTCTTCGGCGAGCGCCGCGTCTTCGGACGGCGTCTTGCCGCGCCAGCGGGTGCCGGCGATCGGCCGGATCGCGACCTTGCCGTCGCGCACCCGGACCAGGATCTCCGGGCTGGAGACGACGATCTGGAAGCCGCCGAAATCGAGAAAGCACAGATACGGCGACGGGTTTACGCGCCGCAACGCCCGATAGAGCGTGAACGCCGGCAGGTCGAAGCGCGACGTGAAGCGTTGCGAGAGCACGATCTGGAACGCGTCGCCGGCGGCGATGTATTCCTTCGCCTTGGCGACCATGGCGAGGAATTCGGCCTCGGTCGTGTTCGACACCGCCTTGTCGGCGACCAGCTGAGGATCCACCTTCGGCGCCGCATGATCGAGCGGACTCTCCAGCGCGGCGACAATCGCGTCGACCCTCGCCTCGGCGGCCTCGTAGGCGGCCCGCGCCGACACCCCCGACTTCGGTCGGATCGGCGTGACCACGACCATCTCGTCGCGCACGCTGTCGAACACGACCATCACGGTGGGGCGGATGAGCAGCGCCTCGGGCACGCCGATCGGATCGGGCTTGGCGGGCGGCAAGCGCTCCATCTGCCGGACCATGTCGTAGCCGAGATATCCGAACACCCCCGCCGACATCGGCGGCAGGCCCACCGGCAGATCGATGTGCAACTCGGCGAGCAGCGCCCGCAGCGCCTCGAGCGGCTTGCCGGGGCAGGGGACGAAGCCGGCGGGATCGATGGCGGGGTTGCGGTTGATCTCGGCGCCGGCGCCTGTCGAGCGGAATTTCAGGTCGGGATCGAGGCCGATCATCGAATAGCGGCCGCGCTGCGCGCCGCCTTCGACGGATTCGAGCAGCAGCATGTCGCCGTTGCGGCCGGCGGCGAGCTTCAGATAGGCCGAGACCGGCGTCTCGAGGTCGGCGACCAGCGTGGTCGCGAGAACAGTTGCGGCGCCCGCCTCGTAGCGACTCTTGAAGGTCTCGTAGGCGGAGTCCATGGCGCTCATCCGCCGGTCGCCACCTGCATCGCGCGCTCGTGGATCGAGACGCCGAGCTGCTGCTTCAGCGCGTCGATATACTGGTCGGCGATGCTGTTCTGCAGTCCCTGTCCAAGCTGATCGGACAGGGTTTTGACATTCGCCGCGGCTGGGATCGAAGGCCGGCGTCTCGTCCTTGGTCACCTTGAACACGATGCGGCCATCAGGACCGGTAGCCGAGCCGCCCTTGTCGACGGGACCCGCGAACGCCGCAGACGCCACGGCGGGCGGCAGATCGCCGCCGTTGCGGCGCGTGATGCCGCTCGCCGACTTCACTTCTAGCGACAGACCCTTGGCGAGATCGGCGATCGCGCTGCCGGCGTTGATCTGCTTGACGAGATCGGCGGCCTTGGCGCTCAGCGCCTTGTCGGTCTGCTCCTGCCGCCACTCGGACGTGACCTTGTCCTTGACGTCGTCGAGGGTGCGGTCGTGGGCCGGATCGACCTTGGTGACGCCGAACCACAGGTAGCCGCGGTCGTGGGTGTTGAGCGGCGCATCGTCGGCGCCGATGTCGGAGGCGAACACCGCGCGCACCAGCGCGGCTTTTTCCGGAATGTCGACCGGCTGGCCGTTGGCGTCGCGACCCTCGGCGTCGACCGGCCCGATCGAGCGGATGTCGAGACCGACCGACTGCGCGGCTTCGTTGAGCGACTTGCCGGAAACGCGCGCGTCTTCGATCTTGTCGTGCATCGTCTGCACGGCGTTGGCCGCGTGCTCGATCGCGATCTGTTTCTTGATGTCGGCGGAAACCTCGGCGAACGGTTTCACGCTGCCGGGGACTATCTTCCCGGCGTGGACGAGCAGCGAACCGAAGCGGCCCTTCACGACGTCGCTGGTCGCGCCCGAGGCGAGCGCAAAGGCGGCGTCGGCGACCGGGGGATCGAAAATGTCGGTCTTGGCGATCAGGCCGAGGTTGGTGTCGGAGTCCTTCAGGTTGCGAGCCTTTGCGATGTCGTCGAAGCTCGCGCCGCCCTTGATTTTCGCTGCGGCTTCCGCCGCCTCGGCATCGGAGGCAAACACCATCTGCTGGATTTCGCGCTTTTCCGGTTCGGCGTAACGCTGGTCCTTGACCTTGTCGTAGACCGCCTTGGCGTCGTCGTCGGAGACGGACTCCGGCTTGGCCAGCGTTTCGGGGCTGACGAGCAGCATGTCGAATGTGCGCAACTCGGGCGCGCGATAGCTCGCCTTGCGCTCGTCGAAGAACGCCTTCAGCGCGTCCTCGGAGGGCGCGGGGATTTCGCCCGCCGCGCTCGGCGGCAGCACGAAATAGTCGATCGCGCGTGTTTCAGCATTCGCGCCGATCAGAGCCTCGATGAGCGCTTTCGGCGGCGTCAATCCGTCGACGAGCCCGAACTCGAGTTGGTGGCGCAGATAGATTTCGCGCTGCTTGTCGAAGAACGCGCGTTCCGTGAGGCCGGAATCGCGCAGCGCCTGATCGAACATCTCGCGGCTGAACTGGCCATCGGGACCCTTCAGTTTCGGATCGGAACGGGCGGCGTCGGCGATGGTGTCGTTGGACATCGCGAGGCCTAGCGAATGCGCGCGCGAGTCGAGCGCGGCCTCATCGATCATCCGCCCGAGCAATTGCATGTCGAGCCCGATGGCGTGCGCCTGCGCCGAAGTGAACGGGACCTTGGATTGGCGCTGATACTGGTACAGTAGGTTCTGATATTCGTTCTGGAACTGGCTGACGGTGATCGAGGTGCGGCCGACATCGGCGACCTTATCGGAGGTGAAGCCGCGGAACATGTCGCCCACGCCCCAGACGACGAAGCTGATAATGATCAGCGTGAGCACCACGCTCATGATGAAACGGCCAACGCCGCCCTGCGTCGCCTTACGCATACCGTCGAGCATGAAAACCTGCTTCTGCGTTCCGTCCCGGCCTATCCGGCGGGCGCCTATCTACCCCTACACTGGGCCTTTGCATAGCAGCCCTTTGCATAGGCATCGGCCGGTGTTAATGCGCGCGCCGGAACACCACAGACGCCCATTCAAGAAAAGGTACAACCAATGACTCCCGGCGTGCGCCCGCTTCTGGCTGGAAACTGGAAAATGAACGGGCTCACCGCTTCGCTCGCCGAGATTGTCGCCATTCGCGAGGGCGCCGACCGGGACGCGCCGGGAGTGGCGGAACTGGCGATCTGCCCGCCGGCCACCCTGATCGGGCCCGCTGCGGCGTTGCTCGCGGGCGGCGTCGTCGCCCTCGGCGGGCAGGATTGCCACGCCCTGCCGAGCGGCGCCCACACCGGCGACATATCCGCGCCGATGCTGAAGGACGCGGGCTGCGCTTACGTCATCGTCGGGCATTCCGAGCGTCGCGCCGCCTACGGCGAGACCGACGCGATGGTGCGCGCCAAGGCCGAAGCGGCGATCAAGGCCGGCCTGACGGCGATCGTCTGCGTCGGCGAGACCCGGGCCGAGCGCTTCGAGGGCCGCGCGGTCGTGGCGGTCGGCCGACAGGTGATGGGTTCGCTGCCCTGGGAGGCCGATCCGGCCGCGCTCGTCGTCGCCTACGAACCGGTCTGGGCGATCGGCGCCGGCGTTACGCCGACGGCTGCCGAGGTGTCCGAAATGCACGGTGAAATCCGCGGCTGGCTGGGCGAAATTTACGGTGCGGCCGGCGCGCGGGTCCGCATTCTCTATGGCGGCTCCGCCAAACCTTCCAATGCGAAGCAGCTGCTATACATCGACAATGTCGATGGCGCGCTGATCGGCGGAGCGGCATTGAAAGCGGTGGATTTTCTGGCGGTCGCGGCGCTCTACGAGCGCTAGGACCCGACGGCGGCGCCGTCTGGTTCCGGCTTCTTGTCCAGACCCAGCGCCTTCAACAGCAATCCCGACGTCAGACCCTGAACCAGGGTCGAGAAGGCGACGACGCCGAATGCGCCGATCAGGATTTCGTTGCGGTAGGCCATGTCCGCCGGCAATGACAGCGCCAATGCGAGCGCCAGCGCGCCGCGCAGCCCCGCCCACCACAGAAAATGCTGTTCGGGCATCGGCACGCGCCAGTGCGAATTGCGGAACGCATAGGCGACTGGATAGACGGCGGCCGCGCGGCCGATCAGCGCCAGCACGATCATGAAAGCGAAGCCGAAGCTGAACAATTGATGCACGTCGGCGAGCGCGAGCCCGATCATCAGGAAAATGTACGAATTGGCCAGGAAGGCGGCGAACTCCCAGAAGTTGATGACGAAGGCGCGGCCGCGCGGGGTGAATTTCAGCCGCGGCCCGCGATTGGCGAGCACGCCGATATTGCCCATCGTCATCCCGGCGGCGACGGTCGCCAGCACGCCCGAGGCGCCGAAATGCTCGGCGAGCAAGAAAGAGCCGTAGGCCGCCACAGCGGTGAGCGCTGTCTCGATCAGGTGATCGTCGGTGCCCCACGCGATCACGATCGCCGCCCCGCCGCAGGCGAGCCCGCAGGCGATGCCGCCGATCGCGACCACGACGAATTTGATCAGGATGCCGAACGGGGTGATCGCCGCGCCGCCTTCGATGGCGGTCAGCACCAGCGCGAACATCAGCGCCGCGCTGCCGTCGTTGATGAGGCTCTCGCTCTCGATCAACAGCGCGAGTCGCCCCTTGATTCCATTCTCGCGCAGCAGCGCGATCACGGCGATCGGATCGGTCGCCCCGACCAGCGTCCCGAACGCCAGCGCCGGCAGCGCCGGCCAGCCGAGCCCGAACATCAGCCCCAGCGCGACAACAGCGACACACAAGGCGACGCCGAAGAACGACATCGCGAGCACCGGCGGCAGATCGCGCCGCAACTCCGGCCACGGCAGATTGAGCGCGGCCTCGAACAGCAGCGGCGGCAGGATCAGATCGAAGATGAAATCGTGGGTGAGCTCGAAGCCGAAATTGACCCGCGCCAGCGCCAGCGCGAGCCCCGTCACCACCAATCCAACCGTGTAGGGCAGGTTCAGGCGCCGCGCCATGATGGCGACGACCATCGCGACGGCGAGCAGAGCGATAGTGCCGGCGAGAAGGGATTCCATGCCCGTTCGTTCTAGACGGTCGAGGGCGAACGGGGCAATGGAGGACGGACTGGGCGCTGCCGCCTATTTCTTTTTCTTCGATTTCTTGGATTTCTTGCCTTTGCCGGGCGCGGCCCTCGCCGCCGCCGCGCTGTTCGCCGCGGCGCCGGCCAGTTGCTGAAAGCCGCTCCCGCCAAGGGCGCCGAGGAAAGCGCTGGCCTGCCGGTTGACCACGCTCGGCAGCAGCAATTCCCCGATGCCGCACATGGCGCCGATCAGGATCGCCCGCATCGCCGCGGCGCCCTGTTGGGCGAGCGTGGCGGCCGGCGCGCTGGCGAGGAAATCGGTGCCGAAACCGCCGGCCTTGATGTGGATCAGTCCCGTCGCGAAGAACAGGCCGACGATCAGCGTCAGGCCCGCAACGAACAGCAGTCGGACCCAGGGCTCGAGCCGGTCCTGTTCGATCACCGCGAGATCGTCAAAGCCAAGCGTAGGTTTGCGGATCGAGAACGACAGCCACGCCCCGAGCATCGAGCCGAGAATCGAGTAGGAGGAAGGCGCGGTCACGGATCAGGCCGCTCCATTGCCCGCTATCGGAGGCGACGAACAGCGCCACAGCGACGCCGCCAAACAGGACCGCATAGAGGCCGAGTTCCTTGACATAGTCGTTCTTGATCCGGCTGCCCTCGCGCATCACCACTTCCGCCTTGAACGTATCGAGGGCGAGAGCGCCGAGCAGCACCTGATCCTGCCCGAGCGAAGCGCGCGCGATGTTCCTCAGGCGGGCGAGGTATTCGGCAAAACGAGGAGATTTTTCGTCGCCCGGCTTCGAGTAGATTACTCTCAGAGTGCTCAGGCTGTGCTCGATATCGAGTTGCAGCTTGGTGTAGCTCTCGGGCGGCGCCATGCCTGGCCGCACCGACATCTCGACGTCGTAGTTGTTGGGATCGGCGCGGAAGCCGACCAGATAATAGTCGCCGATGTCCCAGTTCGCGCCGTAAAGCGCCGAATAGGACTTGAATTTGCGCTTGGTCAGGGATTGCTTCGCGCTGGGCATCGTACGCGCCACACCTGCACGCTTCAGGGGCCTGGCAGGCCCCAACTCGAACTCAGGACTTTTTGCCGCCTTCGGGACCTTGCGGCTTGGAGGGCTTCTTCGGCGGCTTGTCTTTCGACCCTTCCGGCGTCGACTTCGCCTTTTCCTTTTTCTTGCTTTTCTTGTCGTCGTGGTCGTCGGGAAACGGCGTCCAGCTATAAGGGGCGCTCACGACCGTACGAGGTTTTTTGGTTGGCGGTCGCCCGTCGGAGGAAACGAAACGATCTGGCTGCATCCGGCTTCCCCCAAGTTGGTAATTCTGGGCCGAAACACTCTCGGAATGGGACCTTGTTTTGACAGCGTAACTCAGTTTTTGCGCCCCGCCAATCAGGCGGCCGCACGGCCTTGCGCGCTCGCAAACCGCGGCGCATCCTGACGTGTCAGCCCGCGCGAGAGCGGGCGTTCAGGGAGCTTCGATGACCGCATCCGTTCCATCCTTCGACACGCTCGCCGCCTCTCTGGAGGACGGGGTCGGCCGCATCGAGCTCAATCGTCCGGCCAAGGCCAACGCGATCAATGCGGTCATGTGGCGCGAATTGCGCGCCGCGGCCGAATGGCTCGACGGAACGCCCGAGGTCAGGGTCGGCGTGCTGGCCGCGGCCGGCAAGTATTTCACCGCAGGCCTCGACCTGACGATGTTTGGCGAACTGAAACATGGCGCGGACGAAACGTGCGGCGGCCGCTCGCGCGAGGCGACGATGCGCGACATCCTCGCCATTCAGGATAGCATCACGGCGTTCGAGCGCTGCCGAAAGCCTGTCATCGCCGAGATCCAGGGCGCCTGCGTCGGCGGCGGCATCGACATCGTGACCGCCTGCGACATGCGCTTTTGCAGCGAGGACGCCTGGTTTTCGGTCAAGGAAATCGACGTCGGCATCGTCGCCGACGTCGGCACGCTGCAACGCCTGCCGAGGTTGATTGGCGAAGGGCCGGCGCGCGAGCTTTGCTATACGGGCCGGCGGTTCGACGGCCGCGAGGCGGCGGCGCTAAAGCTCGTCAACCGCTGCTATCCGACCCAGGGCGATCTCAGGCGGGGTGTTGGGGATCTGGCGCGCGAGATCGCCTCGAAGTCGCCGCTGTCGGTGCGCGGCACCAAGGCGATGATCACCTACGCGCGGGATCATTCGGTCGCCGACGGGCTGACCTATGTCGCGACCTGGAACGCGGCGATGCTGTTTTCGGCCGATCTCGAAGAGGCGCTCGCGGCGCAGCGCGAAAAGCGGACGCCGAAATTCCAGGACTGACGCCGGCGTTGCTTCAATATTCCATCGTGCGCAGATCGACGCCCGCCTCGATGAAGCGGGTCGGATCGACAGGCTCGCCGTCGAGGCGGACCTCGTAGTGCAGATGCGGGCCGTTGGATCGGCCGGTGGTGCCGATATGTCCAATCACGTCGCCGGCCTTGACGTTGGCGCCCTCGGCGATCAGCACTTCCGACATGTGGCCGTAGCGCGTCGCGATGCCGTTGCCGTGGTCGATCTCGACCATCTGGCCGTAGCCGCCCGCCCATCCCGCGTGGACGACGCGGCCGGCGCCTGTCGCGTGGATTTCGGAGCCAAAGGGCTGCACGAGATCGACGCCGGGATGCAGCGCCGGGCTTGCCGAGGAACGGATCGATGCGATAGCCGAACGGCGAGGAAACGGTGGATCCGCCATTGAGCGGCTCGCGCACCGGCATGGCGCGGATCAGCCGGCGCAGGCTGTCGGCGAGCGCCACTTCGCGCGTCGCGCGCAGCGGCCGCTTTCTCGAACGGCGAAGCGCCGCCCTCGGCGTCGGCGGGGATGTAGGGACCGCCTACGCCGCCGGCAGCCGCCGCAGGCGCTGTCAGCTGGCTGGCCGAGAGACCTGTCGCGCGCCACGACGGCGCTCAGGCGCGAAGCCTGGCTGTGGGCGCGCGTCTCGATGCTGGCCAGCGAGTCTGCACCTGCGCGCGCTCGACGCGGTCGAGCGAGAAATCGATCAGGCCGAGCCGGGCGCCAGCGGTGAGCGAGGGGTCCTCGGCCGCGGCCATCATTTCGGCGGCGTGCGGGTCGGCTGTCGCTCTGCGGCAGCGCGCTCAGCGATTCGCCCTTGCCGGGTTCTTCGATCGGGTGGGGTTTCTGCACCGCGGGCGCGGGGGCGTAGGCGCGCGCATCGGCGGGCGCGGCTTCGTCGAGCCGCGCCTTCACAGCCTCGCCGATCGCGCCGAGCGCGCTGGCGCCGGTCGGCTTGGCCGTCGGACCAAGCTGGCTCGCCAGAGCCGCGACCATGTGGTCGTGCTGTTCGAGCCGCGCCTGCCGCGACAGCAGGTCGTGCATGCGGCCTTCGAACGAGGTCTGGTCGAGCAATTGGCGGCTGGCGACGCGGTCGATTTCGGCGCGCGCTTCCGAAAGCCGCTGCTCGTAGGCGGTCTGCATCTGCGCCTCGCGCGCCAGCAGCGCGCCGAGAATGTCGTCGTGGAAGGCGACATAGGCGGTCACCGCAGCGCCCCAGACGAGCGCCAGCGGAAGCGATGCAATGGCGCCCCATACCGCGATCGGCCGCAGCGCGAAGGTCCGCATCCGCTCGCCGCGCGCGACCGAAACGAAGAAATGGGAACTCGGAAGCTGGGCCTGGGAATGGCTGCGGCGGCCGTACATGGAGCGCTCCTCGCCGCCCGAGACACGCGGCGGTTGCGCCCATTTAGGCCTCGAGTAAGGTTAACCTTTCGCAAATGCGCCGTTCACAGCGTTTCCGCCGCCGCGAGCACCTCTTCGGCGTGCCCGGGCACCTTGACCTTGCGCCAGATCTTCGCGATCTGGCCCTTGCCGTCGATCAGGAACGTCGAGCGCTCCACGCCCATGTATTTGCGGCCGTACATGCTCTTTTCGGTCCACACGCCATAGGCCTCCAGCATCGCCTTCGATTCGTCGGAGATCGAGCGGCAAGTCGAGTTCGTACTTGGCCTTGAACTTGTCGTGAGCCTTGACGCTGTCGGGCGAGACGCCGACACGACCGCCCCGGCGGCCGTCGAACTTCGCCTTCAGCCCGTTGAACGCGATCGCCTCGGCGGTGCAGCCGGACGTGTCGTCCTTGGGGTAGAAGTAGAGCACGACTTTCTTGCCCTTGAGTTAGGCGAGCGAGATTCGGCCGCCGCCGTCGGACGGCAGATCAAACTCCGGCGCCGTGTCGCCGTTATTCAGATACGTTGACATCTGCGCCCTCGTTTGTTCGCATTTCGATTGTAACCGGACCCTGCTGCGGCGCCGGCGGCTTTGCGATTGACGCAAGCGTTCTCGTTCGGGTCAAGAGTCATTGGGACGGGCGCAGCGCCCATCTGACAATGGAGATCATCGGGACGTGGTTCGTGGCCCTGCAGTACGCGCGGCTTCCGCAAAAGCGAAACTGCGGCGGCTGTTGAGGCGCGCCGAGCCGCCGCAACTGCGGAAGATGGCGCCCGTTGCTCGACGAGCGGTCTGGCGCGGGCGGCGATCGGCGTTGTCGGCTTCATCGTCGCGCTCGTCGTGCCTCGGCGTGCTCGGCTTCACCTATCTGCTGGCGCACGGCCCGATCGATCTCGATAGCTTCAAGCCGCGCCTGCTCGCCGCGCTGCAGGAACGGCTCGGCGATCGCTACCGTCGTCTCGCTCGGCTCCGACCTACATCGTGAAGCCCAGCAACGGCTTCGGGCTCGGCTTCGGCTTCAGCGAGCATCGAGATCGACGACGCGCAGGGGCGCCAGCTGCTGTCGGCGCCGGGACGGCCGGCTGAGCCTCGACCTTCTGGGCTTGCTGACCTCAATGTCCGGGTCCGGCGCGTGCAGATCGACCATCTCGTGCTCAACATGCGCATTCTGAGCGACGGCCACTGGGAGATCGGCGCGGGTCAATCCGAGGCGAGCAGCAGCGTCGTCGAACCGGCGCCGACCGAGGCCAAGACGCGCCGAGGTCAAGCCCGAGGCCGCCATCGCGGCGCGATCTCGGCGTTGGAGGGCGCAGAGCAGCCGCTCGACCATTTCGCCATCGCCGGCGGAACGCTCAAGGTCGTCAATGAAGCTGCTCGGCAAGTCGACCATTTTCGAAGATTTCGCGATCGCCTACGACCGCCACACGTTCTCGGCCGAGCTCAAGGCGTCCGCGCGGGGACCCGCCGGCCCGTGGAGCCTTTCGGCGCTGGCGAGTTATGGGCTTTCGCGCCGGCTGACCGTCGAGGCCAAGGACCTGTCCTATGACGACCTGATGCTGTTCGCCTCGCAGCATCCGGGGTTCTTCACCGACATGCCGATTTCGTGGCGCGTCGAGGCCGCGCTCGACGAGAAGGGCGGCCTCGCGTCGCTCGAAGCCGGCCTCGGCCTGGGCGCCGGCTACTTCAAGCTCGACGATCCCGATTTCAAGCCGATCCTGTTTGACGAGGCGACGAGCGACGTCGCCTGGAACGCGACAAGGCGCAGCTTCGAAATCCAATCCGCGGAAGCGCTGATCGGCGCGAGCCATTTCCACTTCGCAGGCGACGCTGACGCCGCCCGCCGACGCCAGCGAGCCGTGGGCGCTGCATCTGGACTCGCATGACAGCGTGCTGGCGCCGGAGCGGCCGAGCCAAGCGCCGAGGTCAAGTTCGACGAGATCGACTTTGATGCGCACGTCTTCCCGGATGCCGGGCGCTTCGTGCTCGACCGGCTGAAGCTGCATGGGCCGAAGATTGACGGCGAAATGTCGGCCGAAATGGCGCCCGCGCCGTCCGGTGACGGGCCGGAACTCAAGTTGAACATCAGCCTCGAATCGCAGCGAGCCTGCTCGCGGCGGTGAGGGTCTGGCCGCACTTCATCAACCCGGACGCGCATAAATGGTGCCACGACCACATTCACGCCGGCGAGCTTGGCGCGGCGACCGATGAGGCTCGACTGGGGTCCCGCCGACCTCAAGGCGGCGCACGACAAGCGCCCGGTTGGCGCCGACAGCGTGCGCGGCGACTTCACCTTCATCGGCGCGGCTCGACCGACGTGCTCGACGGTCTGCCGCAACTGACCGGCCTCGACGCGACCGGCTATATCACCGGCCGCGTGTTCGACATCCGCGCCCAGCACGGCGCTGATGACCTTCGCCTCGGGCCGCAAGCTCGACGCCACCGACGTCTTACTTCCGCGTGCCGGACACCGCGCCGGCGGCGATCGTGGCCGGCGAGGGCGGCGCGCATGTCACCGGCGGCGCCGACGCCGCCGCCGAGTTGCTGAGCCAGGACGCGATCCGGAAATTTGCCGGGCTCGCTCTCGACCCGGCCAATGTGAAGGGCCAGGCGCAGGGTCAACTGACGATGAACCTGCCGATGGGCAAGACCGCCAAACCGCGAGGACCAGAAATTCCAGGTCGTCGGGTCGCTGACGCGCGCTGCAGCTCGACAAATACGCCGGCAATGCGCGTTTCGAGCAGGGCGCGCTCGATTTCGAGCGCCGAATTCCGCGGCGCTGAAGGCGACCGGGCAGGGGCTGCTCGACGGCGTGCCGGCCAAAGTCGATCTCGCCAAGACCGCGACCGACGACGGCGCGATCAACCTGCAGCTGACGCTCGACGACCAGATGCGCACCAAGCTCGGGCTCAATTTCGGGCCGCCGATGACGGGCGCGATGACGCGTCAAGATGAAGGCGCCGCTGGGACAGGGCTCGGCCGACGCCGAGGCCGATCTCAGCAAGGTCGACATGCAGAATTTCGACGGCTCGTCGTCAAAGCCGCGGGCAAGCCCGGCAAGGCGACGTTCACGCTGAAATCTGGCTCCGACGGCGTCGCGGTCACGGGCGATCGCCGTTGACGCCAGTCCGATCGTGGCGCGCGGAACCGCGCAATTCACCGCCGACGGCTCCATTCAGAACGTAAAGCTCTGCCAGCTCAAGTTCGCCGCCGCCGACGACGTGAGGCTCGACCTCACCGGCGGCTCGGTCATCAAGGCGACGCTTGCGCGGCGCCTCGCTCGACGGGCGCGCGCTGATCAATTCGTTCCTGAGCCGCGACGCGGGCGCGAGCACGTTGAAGGATCTCGACGTCGACGCCAAAGTCGCCTCCGTGATCGGCATGAACGACACTGCGCTCGGCGGCGCCGAAATTACGATGGCGCGGCGCAACGGGGCCATGCGCACGGTCAATCTCACCGGCAAGATGGGGCAGGGCTAGCTGTCGACGCGCATGGAGGATGGCGGTCCGCTCAATGTGCGCGCCGCGGACGCCGGCGCGATGGCTCGCTTCGTCGATCTCTACCAGCGGCTCGACGGCGGCACGCTCGACCTGACGCTCGGCGACGTCGCCAGTGGCGGGCACGGGCAGGCGACCATGAAGCATTTCGCGCTGCGCGGCGAAGCGGGTCTGAAACGCATCCAGGCGGCGGTGCCGGGCCGTGAAGGCGGCCGGGTCGCCGAAGAGACGACGACGCCCGTTCAGGGCGATCTCACCCGGTTCGACAAGATGACTGCGACGTTCATGCGCAGCACAGGCCGCATCGACATCACCGACATGGCGGTCAACAGCCCGACCCAGGGCATCAACCTGCAAGGCGGCATCGATTTCGCGCACGACAAGCTCGACATCAGCGGCGTCTATGTGCCGGCCTACGGCGTCAACTCGCTGATGAACCACATCCCGGTCGTCGGCATGCTGCTCGCGGGCGGCGAGCACGAGGGCATATTCGGCGTCAATTTCCGCATCACCGGCGCCCTCAGCGCGCCGACCCTGACGATAAACCCGCTGTCCGGCGTGACGCCCGGCATCTTCCGAAAACTATTCGGCGCCTTCGACGGAACGAGCACCGCGCTTCCGTCAAGCCGGGCGCCTGATGATTGATGGGAGCCATCGTCATTGCGAGGAGCGCAGCGAGCGACTCTGCCGCCGCCACCCTCGACCTCGTCCTGAGCCTGTCGAAGGACGTTTCACTTTGCACGGCGGCTCAGGGCAAGTTGTTGGAGGTAGATCGCGCATCCTGTCTGCCTGACGAACGGCCCAACGCGGTTCAAGCTGAAGCGTGCTTCGACAAGCTCAGCATGAGGGAGGCGCCTCTTCGTGCCTCGAAGCCTATACTGCCCGCAGCAGCACGTGCTTCTTCTTGCCGAGTGACAGCTTCACGACTTCGCCCTTCAGGTCGGCGCGGCTCAGCGCGGCCTTTTCGTCGGTCGCTACGACGTCGTTGATGCGCAACCCGCCGGCCCTGATCTGACGGCGCGCCTCGCCGGTTGAAGCGACCAGCCCGGCGCGAACGAACGCTGTCAGCACGCCGAGCCCCGCGTCGAACTCGGCGCCGGGGATTTCCACCGTCGGCAAATCCTCGGCGAGCGCGCCTTCCTCGAACGTCTTGCGCGCCGTTTCCGCCGCCGCCTCTGCGGCGCCGCGGCCATGCAGCATCGCGGTCGCCTCGTTGGCGAGCAACTTCTTGGCTTCGTTGATCTCCGCTCCGCCCAGCGCAGCGAGCCTGGCGATCTCGTCGAGCGGCAGCAGCGTGAACAGTTTCAGGAACCGCTCGACGTCGGAATCCTCGGTGTTGCGCCAGAATTGCCAGTAGGCGTACGGGCTCAGCAGCGCCGCGTCGAGCCAGACGGCGCCGGCGGCGGTCTTGCCCATCTTGGCGCCCGAGGCGGTGGTGATCAGCGGCGACGTCAGCGCGTAGAGTTGCGGCGTGCCGAGCCGCCGCCCGAGGTCCGTGCCGGTGACGATGTTGCCCCACTGGTCCGAGCCGCCCATCTGCAGCGTGCAGCCGTAGCGGCGGTTGAGCTCGACGAAGTCGTAGGCCTGCAGGCACATGTAGTTGAACTCGAGGAACGACAGCTCCTGGTCGCGCTCGAGCCGCATCTTCACCGAGTCCATCGACAGCATGCGGTTGACCGAGAAATGCCGGCCGACGTCGCGCAGGAACTCGACGTAGTTGAGCTTGGTCAACCAATCGGCGTTGTCGGGCATCACCGCGTCGGTCTTGCCGTCGCCGAAGTCGATGAACGGCGCGAACGCGCGTTTGATGCCGGCCTTGTTTTCGCCGATCTGCTCGACGGTCAGCAGCTTGCGGCTCTCGTCCTTGCCGGAGGGGTCGCCGACCATGGTGGTGCCGCCGCCCATCAGCGCGATCGGCTTGCCGCCGGTCTTCTGCAGCCAGTGCAGCATCATGATCTGCAGCAGCGAGCCGACGTGCAGCGACGGCGCGGTGCAGTCGAAGCCGATATAGGCGACGAGCTCCCCGGAATGCGCCTTCGCGTCGAGGCCGGCGTAGTCCGAGCACTGATGCACGTAGCCGCGCTCGCGCAGCACGGTCAGGAACTCGGATCTGGGCTTGAAGTCGTCGCTCACGGGGGCCTCTTCGGGTCGGGCGTCCCTTTAGGGCGGTTGGCCTGTGGAAGCAACGGCGAACGACCCTGCGATCGATCCATGATAAATCCCGTCAATTCCGCCGCCTAGAAGACCGCATATGACCGATCGGCCAAGTGAAGACGACCTGATCGCGCGCTATTTCGCGCCGATCGCCGGCGCGGCCGGCCTCGCGCTCAAAGACGACGCGGCCTGCCTCACGCCGCCGGCGGTTCGGATCTCGTGATGACGGTCGACGGGCTCGTCGCCGGCGTGCATTTCTTCGCCGACGATCCGCCCGGCGCGATCGCCCGCAAGGCGCTGCAGGGTCAACCTGTCCGATCTCGCCGCCAAGGGCGCGCAGCCGCTCGGCTTCCTGCTGACGCTGGCGTTGCCGCCCGACTGGACGGCGAGACTGGCTTGCCGAATTCGCGGCCGGCCTCGGCGACGACGCCGCGCGATTTATTGCTGTCCTCTGCTCGGCGGCGACACGGTCAAGACGCCGGGCCCGCTGACGCTTTCGATCACCGCGTTCGGCTCGGTCGCCAGCGGCCGCATGGTGCGCCGCACCGGCGTCCGCGCCGGCGATCGCCTCTACGTCACGGGAACCGATCGGCGACGCGGCGCTCGGTCTGAAGATGCGACTGGGGCAGGGGCCGGCGATTTCGGCCGCGCATCGCGCGCACCTGCTCGATCGCTATCTGCTGCCGCAGCCGCGCCTCGCGCTCGCCGCGGCGATGCAGCGCTATCGCGCAGCGGCGGGATGGACGTTTCCGACGGATTTGTCGGCGACCTCTCGAAGATGCTGCGCGGCGAGCGGCGTCATCGGCGAGATCGACCTCGTCGCGTCTGCCGCTATCGGAGGCCGCGCGCGAGGCGATCGCGGCTCGACCCCGACCTGTTCGCGATTGCGGCCACCGGCGGCGACGACTATGAACTCCTCGCCTCCGTCGCGCCCGAAGTCGCCGCCGAGTTCGAGGCGGCTGCGCGCGCAGCCGGGGTGGCCGTAACCGCGGTCGGCTTCGCCACCGCTGGCGGCGCCGCGCCGCGCTTCATACTCGCCGGGCGCGAGCTGTCGTTTCGCACGCGGCTCGTTCAGCCACTTCTGAAAGGATTCCGATTGAGCTTCGACCCCCACGCGCTCGATCTTCGTTTCGAGGCCGCCAAGGCGCTCGCCCACGAGGCCGGCGATCTCGCCCGCCGCCGGTTTCTCGATCGCACTTCGTTCACGGTCGGCTTCAAGGGCCCGCAGGATTACCTGACCGAGGTCGACGGCGAGGTCGAGAAACTGATCGCCGGCCGGCTGGGAACGCTGTTTCCGGGCGACGGTTTCATTGGCGAGGAAGGCGCGGCGCGCGAGGCGATGGACGGCCATCCCATCTGGGTCGTCGATCCGATCGACGGCACCGCCAACTTCGCCACCGGCGTTCCGCATTTCTGCGTCTCGATCGCGGCCGTGGTCGGTCGCGAAATCGAGATCGGCGTCATCTACGCGCCGATGGTCGACGAATTGTTCGCCGCCCGACGCGGCGCGGGCGCAAGCCTCAACGGCGTCGCGATGAAGGCGTCGCCAGCCAAGGAACTCGCCGTCGCGAGCGTCGAGATCGGCTACAATCGCCGCACCACGCTGGAGAAGTATCTTGGCTTGCTGGCTCGCGTGGGCGCGACTGGCGCCTCTGTCCTGCGCTGCGGCTCGGGCGCGCTCGGCCTCGCCTATGTCGCAGCCGGCAGGCGGGACGCCTACGCCGAGAATTTCATCAACTCGTGGGATTGTCTGGCGGCGATCGCGATGGTGAAGGAGGCGGGCGGCTACGCCAGCGATTTCCTCGCCAACGACGGGCTGACGGCGGGCAACCCGCTGATCGTCGCGGCGCCCGGCTTGCGCGATGAATTTCTCGCTGCCGCCGCCGTCGAAGGGCTCGTTCCATGATTCCGCCGATCGTCATCGAGACCGCGGGCGCGCGCCTGGAAGTCGATACGCTCGGCGCCGAAGCGCGGCGCTGGAGCGTCGGCGGCGTCGACCTGCTCTGGCCCGGCGACAAGGCGGTCTGGCGCGAGATCAGTCCGCTCCTCTATCCCGTGGTCGGCTGGCTTCGCGACGGCATCAGGGTCAACGGCCAAAAATATGACCTCGGCCTGCATGGCTTCGCGCGCCACATGCCGTTCGAAGTCGTCGGTCGCGGGCCCGACTACGTGCGGCTCGCGCTGCGTTGACGATCGCCACACCCGCGCGGTCTATCCGTTCGCGTTCCGGCTTGTCGTCGAATACCGCCTGAGCGCGAACGCGCTGGAAATCGGGATCGACGTCGAGAACCCCGGCGATGCGCCGGCGCCCTATGCAGTCGGCCTGCATCCCGGCTTCCGCTGGCCGCTCGCCGGCGGAAAACGCGACGGGGCCGTGGTGCGGTTCGAGAAGCCGGAGAGCGACCAAGTTCCGCGCATGGTCCCGGGCGGACTGGTCGGCAAAACGACGAAGACGCTGCCGATCCAGGGACGCGAACTGCCGCTCAACGATCCCATGCTCGGCCGATGACGCGCTGTGCTTCCTGTCGCCGGCAAGCCGCTCGCTCGAATTCGTGCAGCCGGGCGGCGCGACGATCGCGATGGATTTTCCCGGTTTCGACCATTGCGCGCTCTGGACGCGCCCGCCCGCGCCGTATCTCTGTCTCGAGGCCTGGACCGGCTACAGCGATCCCGAGGGTTTTGCGGGCGATATCTTCGAAAAGCCGTCGATGCGCACACTCGCGCCAGGCGAAACGGCCCGACACGAGGCGACGTATCGCGTTTCGTTCGGCTGAGAGGAGCGCGGAAAACTCGCACCCCTCGTCCTGAGCCTGTCGAAGGACGTTCCACCTGGCGCGGAGCCGCTCAGAAGGATCGTCCTGAGCCTATCGAAGGACGTTCCAGCTGGCGCGGAGCCGCCCACAAGGCCGTCGTCTTACAGCCGAGATCGTTGACCTCGGCCGGACCCACCGTCTTATTTTGCAATTCGATTGCGTGCCGAACCGGCGAGGTCAGCGACCCCAGGCGCGAGAGTCCCTCCGCGGTCGGCGACCGCGGCTACAGACGGCGCCTCAGGCGGTGCGGCCGGAGCCCGAATGGCCGAGCGCGGCTTGCGCTGCGGCCAGCCGCGCGATCGGGATGCGGAACGGCGAGCAGGAGACGTAGTCGAGGCCGACGCTCTCGCAGAACGCGATGCTGGCGGGATCGCCGCCGTGTTCGCCGCAGAGGCCGAGCTTGATGTCCGGCCGCACCTTGCGGCCGCGCTCGGCGGCGATCTTGACGAGTTCGCCAACCCCCTCCTGATCGAGCGTCACGAACGGGTCGGCCGGCAGCAGGCCCTTTGCGGTGTAGGGGCCGAGGAACGAGGCGGCGTCGTCGCGCGAGACGCCGAGCGTCGTCTGGGTCAGGTCGTTGGTGCCGAACGAGAAGAATTCCGCGCTCTCGGCGATTTCGCCGGCCTTCAGCGCCGCGCGCGGCAGTTCGATCATCGTGCCGACGTGGTAGGGCACTTTCACGCCGGTCTCCTTGGCGACCGTCTCCGCCATCGAGACGATGATCTTCTTGACGAGGTCGAGCTCCGGCCTGCCCATCACCAGCGGAATCATGATCTCGGCGGTGACGGGCGAAGCCCGTCTTCTTGCCCGCCGCGACCGCGCCTTCAAAAATCGCGCGCGCCTGCATTTCGGCGATTTCCGGGTAGCGCACCGCGAGCCGCACGCCGCGGAAGCCGAGCATCGGATTGAACTCGTGCAACTCGTTCGCCCGGGTCGCGCAGCTTCTCGGCCGGCACGCCCATCGCCGCCGAGACTTCGGCGATCTCGGCGTCGGTGTGCGGCAGGAATTCGTGCAGCGGCGGATCGAGCAGGCGGATCGTGACGGGCAGGCCGTTCATGATCTCGAACAGCTCGGCGAAGTCGGCGCGCTGCATCGGCAGCAGTTTGGCGAGCGCGGCGCGGCGGCCCTCCTCCGTGTCGGCGAGGATCATCTCGCGCACCGCGACGATGCGTTCGCCCTCGAAGAACATGTGCTCGGTGCGGCAGAGGCCGATGCCCTCGGCGCCGAAACTGCGCGCGGTGCGGGCGTCGAGCGGCGTCTCGGCGTTGGCGCGCACCTTCATGCGGCGCACCTTGTCGGCCCATTCCATCAGGGTCGCGAAATCGCCGGTAGTTGCGGCTTCACCATCGGGATCGCGCCGGCGAGCACCTGGCCGGTCGCGCCGTCGATCGTCAGCATCGTCGCCCTTCTTCAGCGTCACGCCGCCGGCGGTCAGTTGTCTGCTTGGCGTAGTCGATGCGGATCGAGCCGACGCCCGGCGACGCAGGGTTTGCCCATGCCGCGCGCGACAACGGCCGCATGGCTGGTCATGCCGCCGCGCGTCGTGACGATGCCCTCGGAGGCGTGCATGCCGTGAATGTCTTCTGGCGAGGTTTCGACGCGCACCAGGATCGTCTTCCGTGCCCGCCTGCCGCATCGCCTCGGCCTCGTCAGCCGAGAACACGATCTCGCCGCTCGCCGCGCCGGGCGAAGCGGGCAGGCCGGTCGCGATCGGCTCGCGCTTGACGCTCGGGTCGATCGTCGGATGCAGCAGCTGGTCGAGCGCCGCGGGTTCGACGCGGCTGATCGCCTCGTTGCGGGTGATCAACCCTTCGTTCGCGAGGTCGACGGCGATGCGCAGCGCGGCGCGCGCGGTGCGCTTGCCGTTGCGGGTCTGCAGCATCCAGAGCTTGCCGCGCTCGACGGTGAACTCGAGATCCTGGACGTCCTTGTAGTGCCGCTCGAGCAATTCCGTCGTCTCGACGAACTGCTTGAACACGGCCGGCATCATCGCCTCGAGCGAAGGCCGGTCGGAGCCGGCGCCCTTGCGCGCGACTTCGGTGATGTTCTGCGGCGTGCGGATGCCGGCGACGACGTCTTCGCCCTGCGCGTTGACGAGGAACTCGCCGTAAAGTTCCTTGACGCCGGTCGAGGGGTTGCGCGTGAACGCGACGCCGGTCGCGCTGGTCTCGCCCATGTTGCCGAACACCATCGCCTGCACGTTGACGGCGGTGCCCCATTCGGCGGGAATGTTGTTGAGGCGGCGGTAGGTGATCGCGCGCGCGTTCATCCACGAGCCGAACACCGCGCCGATCGCGCCCCAGAGCTGCTCTTTCGGCGACTGCGGGAACGGCTTGCCCGTCATCTCCTCGACCTTCGCCTTGTACTTGACGATGACCTCGCGCCAGTCGGAAGCGGCGAGATCGGTGTCGAGGGTGAAGCCCTTGATGTCCTTGTACTCTTCGATGATCTCCTCGAAATTGTGGCTGTCGACTTCGAGCACCACGTTCGAATACATCTGGATGAAGCGGCGATAGCTGTCGTAGGCGAACCGCTCGTCGCCGGAGGTGCGGGCGAGCGTCGGCACCGACTCGTCGTTGAGGCCGA
This sequence comes from uncultured Pseudomonadota bacterium, assembly GCA_963771455.1. Lineage (GTDB taxonomy): Bacteria > Pseudomonadota > Alphaproteobacteria > Rhizobiales > Beijerinckiaceae > Roseiarcus. Next base: position 81,102 of record CAVYTP010000020.1, on the reverse strand, counting down.
GGTTGAGCACGGTGTCCATCATGCCCGGCATCGACGCGCGGGCGCCCGACCGCACCGACACCAGCAGCGGGTTTGAGGAATCGCCGAAGCTTCGGTCCGCTTTCCGGCCGACCGCCGCGATCGCCTCCTCGACCTGCGCGGCAAGTTCAGTGGGGTAGGTATTGTTGTTCCCGTAGTAGTAAGTGCAGACTTCCGTAGTGATCGTGAATCCGGGAGGCACCGGCAAGCCCAGCGAGGCCATCTCGGCGAGGTTCGCGCCCTTGCCGCCGAGCAGGTTCTTCATATCGCCCCGGCCTTCGGTCGTCTCCGAGCCGAAGGAATAGACCCATTTCGTCATGCAAAACTCCAGCGCCAAGCGTTCGCGGCTGATCTTATTTGGCTTTCCTGAGCCCTATACCAAAAGAGACCCAGCCGGCGCCATGGATCAAAAGATCGACTCCCAGCAATATGCCCAGCGCATAGACGCTGCTGAGCGGCCAGTGAATGACGATGATCAAGCCGAGCAGAAATGTCGTCAGCGCGGCGACAAACAACATCGGCCGTTGCGGGCTCGACGGCAGCTCGAAGGCGAGCACGGCGCGCACGACGCCGGCCGCGATCAAACCCGCGCCGAGCATCAGCGTCAGAATGCCAGCGGCGAGGACGGGGTCGAAGATGCAGGTCAGGCCCACGGCGATGTACAGCAGGCCGCCCAACACCCACAGAAAGAACCGTCCCCACGCCTTCGCGTGCATCCCGACGCCGATTTCCGCCACGCCGCCGACCAGAAACAGCACGCCGTTGAGCGTCACCACGGTGAGGGTGGAGGCGTAGGCGAAAACCAGCGAGGCCGCGCCCATCAGCATCAGCAGCGCCCCGAACGCGACGATCGCGCCCCATTTCAGGCGCAGCCGCTCGATCGCCGCGCCCAGATTGTGTGGCCTCCCGCCGCCGGCCCCGAAACTCATTACCTGCACTCCTTCACGTTCTTATGCGGGCGCCCGACCCCGCATTCTCCGTCATGGCCGGGCTTGTCCCGGCCATTCCACGTCGGCGGGTAAGAGAGCGACCTCGCCGGTTTGGTCTCATAGCGACTACAACACCTTAGCGTCTGCCCAGCTGCACGGCGTGGATAGCCGGGACAAGCCCGGCCATGACAAGTTTGCATGCGTCCACTACAGGCAAAGTCCTACCGTGCGCGTTTGATGTCGGTCAGCAGATCTCCTAGCACTTGCGCTGCGTATTCGACCATCGGCACGATGCGGCCGTAGTTGAGCCGTGTCGGCCCGATGACGCCGAGCACGCCTGCCGGCGCGGAATTCCCGGCCTTCAGCGGCGCCGCGATCATCGACGACCCGGAGAGCGAGAACAGCTTATTCTCCGCGCCGATGAAGATTTTCACGCCGTCGCCATTCTCCGCGCGTGCAGCAGATCGATGACGTCGGTCTGGGTTTCGAGGTCCGAGAACAGCAGGCGGATCCGCTCGAGGTCGTCTTCGGCGCGCATGCCGCCGAGCAGATTGCCCTGGCCGCGCACGATGAGCTGGTCGCGCTTGCCGCCGACCCCGGCCCAGGACGCGAGCCCGGAATCGACGAGCCCGTCGGCGAGCAAGTCGAGCGCGCCGCGCGCCTGCTCGCGCGCGCGCTCGATCTCGGTGCGCGCCTGCGCCAGCGTGCGTCCGCGCGCGTGGGCGTTGATGTAGTTGGCCGCTTCGGTCAGCATCGCTCGCCGACATGTCCGAACTGATGGCGACGACCCGGTTTTCGACCGCGCCGTCCTCGCCAACCATCACCGCCAGAGCCTTTTCCGGCTCGAGGCGTACGAATTCGATCTGTTTGAGCCGGACATCGTCCTTGCTCGACAGCACGACGCCCGCGCCGTGCGTGAGCGCGGAGAGCAGCGATGTGGTCTGCGACAGCGCGTCGTCGAACCCGCCCTTGTCGGCGGCGGAACGCGCCTGGCTCTCGATCCGTGCACGCTCCTCGCGCGCCAGCGAGCCGAATTCCAGCAGCGCGTCGACATAGAATCGCAAGCCGAGCTGGGTCGGCATGCGCCCCGCGCTGGTGTGGGGCGCGTAGATCAGCCCCATTTCCTCGAGGTCCTGCATGACGTTGCGCACCGAGGCCGGCGAAAGCGACATCGGCAGCGCGCGCGACAGCAAGCGCGAGCCGACCGGTTCGCCGCTGGCGAGGTAGGAATCGACGATGCGTCGAAAAATCTCGCGCGCCCGCGCGTCGAGTTGCGAAAGCGGGCTGGGGTCTCCGTTCTTCTCGGGCGGGGACATCATGGGCTCAGTCTGGCCCGGCAGCCTCCGCTTCGCAAGCCGGAGTAATCCGTCCTTAAAGCGCGACTGCTAGAACGCGAGCTCAAACGCCTGGGGTCGCGAGTTGTTTGCGTAATGGACAAGCTGTTCGCCGGCCCGCTCGGCATCATCCTGGTGATCGCTCAGGCCGCGTTTTTCATCTACATGATGCGGGGCCTGTTCGAGACCGTTTCGGAGGACGGCATCGGCCGGACCTTCAAGCCGAAGCGCTCAAAGCCGAAGCGTCCGACAGGCGAGGCGCCGCCGCGACGCCCGGAGGCGTCATGGGGCGGCTCGCGCGGCTGGACCCGCACCTCGCGCACGCTGGAAACCTACTACGACGTCGCCAGCGGCGCGATGACGGGCCGCGTCGTCGAAGGCGCGTATTCCGGCCGGCGTCTCGAGGACCTGTCCCGCACCGAACTGATGCGGCTGCACGAGATCTGCCGCGCCGAAGACCCGGAGGCGGCGGAATTCCTCGAAAGCTATGCGCATCGTCGATTCGCCGAGCCTGACAAGCGCGCCCGCCGCGAAGAACGCGCCGCGCCGCCGCCGCCTCCGACCGACGGACCGATGACGCGCGAGCGCGCCTTTATGGCGCTCGGTTTGCCTTTCGGCGCCAGCGACGACGAAATCCATCACGCCTATCGGGCGCTGATCATGAAGCACCATCCCGATCATGGCGGCTCGCACGCCAAGGCGGCGGAGATCAATCAGGCCAAGGATATGCTGCTGGGGTAGCTGGGGTAGGGGGCTTACAGAATGTATTCGACGACCGTCGCCGTCTTGGCCGGGCTTGTCCCGGCCATCCACGCTGTACCGCCCGACAAACGCTAAAGGACTGCACTTATTACGAAACCACTCCGGACGAATGGCGATCTTGCGCGACCGCGTGAATAGCCGGGACAAGTGTTCAGCCCGGGGACATGGTCGACACCTGTTCGGAGACATGGCTTACGGTTTTGGGTTGGGTCAAGTCGATCGACGTGATCTGGTGGGATGCGAAGAAGACGCCATAGAGTTCGTCGTCCTGAAGTTGTCGGATAGCGACGGTTTCGCCGCGGAAAGCCATGGGCACTTTCCACAGTCGACCTTTGAAGGCGACGTAGTCCTTCGTCGTTCCCACCCTGCGGACGACTTCGTGGCTGTCGTATTCCGGCTCAGGCAGTTTCTTAGGCAAGGCGCGAGGACTGGGGGTGTAGCGTGTGGCGGGAACTTCCATCCCCAGCGCCTCGTGAGGCCGCTTCTGATTGTAGACGTCACGCCAGGCGTCGAATGCGTCCTGAGCGTGAGCGGCGTCGCGCAGAGGGCGAAGCGCCAGCACTTCAGCGTCGAGCGTGCGGTTGAACCTTTCGTTCTTGCCGCGGCCCTGGGGGTGGTAGGGGCGCGAATGCAGAACATCGATGCCGAGCTTGAGCAGCCAGACGCCGAAGCGGGTCCAGTTTCCTCCTCCGCTGTCTCCCCAGGGCGAGCCGTTGTCGACGAAGAAGGCCTCCGGCAAACCGTAAACTGCGAACGCGCGCTCCAGACGGGATTTGACTGTCTGCGCCGTCTGATCGAGGCAGGCCTCGAGACAGACCGAAAACCTCGAATGGTCGTCCACGACCGTCAGCGGATGCAATTGGCGGCCATCGCTGGTGCGCACCCAGCCCTTGAAGTCCATCTGCCAAAGCGCGTTCGGGGCATCGCGTTCAAACCGGCCGGTGGCGCGCGCGCCACCGGCCGGCGGCTCGATGCATCCTCGCCGAGCCAATATCGCGTGCACAGTGGAAGGCGCCGGCTTGCAGGCCTTCCCGCCGCAGGAGCGCTGCGATCTTGCGCGCGCCCCAAGCCGGATGCTCGCTCCGCACCGCCATGACCGCATCCTCGAGCGCAGACGAGCTGCGCGTCGGGCTGTACAGAGGGCGTCGCGAGCGATCCGAAAGATCGCCCTGGCCGTCCGCATACCGTCCAATCCACTTATAGCCGGTATCAGCGCTGATTCCGTAGCGACGACACAGCTCCCGCCGATTCGCCCCCTCAACCGACGCCAACCGAACGAACTCAAGCCGCTGATCCATAACCGACATCTCCGCAAACGGCATCGCAGGCCTCCAATAAAGCCTGAAAACCATGCCCTCAGGTGTCAGCCATGTCTGCGAACATCTGTCAGGTATGTCCCCGGGCTGAACAACTAGCCCGGCCATGACGAGCGCGCCGTGAAGCCCCGGCGTCTGATAGGCAAGCGTTCGGAAGGATTTATATCCTGGCGGATTCCAGAGGCCATTCGACTCCGTCGCGCATTGAATTCCTTCCCCCGACCTGCCAAACACGCGCCGACCCTACGCCCGGAGGCCCTTTGTCCGCGACCCCGAACGCCCGCACCGGCGGGCAAATCCTTGTCGATCAGCTCAAGATCCAGGGCGTTTCGCGCGTCTATTGCGTGCCGGGGAAATCCTATCTGGCGGCGCTCGACGCGCTCTACGATTCCGGCGTCGAGGTCACGATCTGCCGCCAGGAGGCGGGCGCGACGATCATGGCGGTGACCGAGGGGCGGCTCACCGGCCGGCCCGGCGTCTGCTTCGTGACGCGCGGGCCGGGCGCGACCAACGCCGCCCACGGCGTCCACATCGCCGAGCACGACAGCGCGCCGCTGATCCTGTTCATCGGCCAGGTCGAGCGCAAGATGCTCGGCCGCGGCGCCTTTCAGGAGATGGACTATCGCGCCGTGTTCGGCTGCTTCGCCAAATGGGTGACGGAGATCAACGACGCCGCGCAGATCCCCGAGATCCTGCAGCGCGCCTGGCATATCGCCATGCAGGGCCGGCCGGGCCCGGTGGTCATCTCGTTGCCGGAGGACGTGCTGACGGATCTCGCCGAGGCCGTCGACGCGCCCCGCGCCGAAGCGGCGCCGATCTGGCCGGGCCTGACCCAGATGGCCGAATTGCAAAAGATGCTGTGGGCGGCCGAGCGGCCGATCGCGATCGTCGGCGGCCCGGGCTGGACGCCCGCCGCGACCGCGACGGTGCTGCGCTTCGCCGAACGCTTCGAGTTGCCAATCGTCGCGCAGTTCCGCCGCGCCAGCGCGCTCGACGGCGAGCACGACAATTACGCCGGCGAGATCGGCCTCTCCGCCAACCCGAAGCTCGTCAAACGCATCGCGGACGCTGACGTCGTGCTGCTGATCGGCGGCCGCATGTCGGAGGCGGCTTCGCAAAGCTACACGCTGTTCGACATTCCCGCGCCGAAGCAGAAGATCGTCCACGTCCACGCCGACCCCGAGCGAGATCGGCCGCAACTATCACCCGACGCTCGGCATTGTCGCGACTTCCGCAGCCTTTGCGTCCGCGCTCGAAGCCGTGCAGCCGCCGAACGTAATCCCCTGGTCGGATGCGACCCGCGAAGCGCGCGCAGGACTATCTCGCCTGGAGCGATCAGCCGCCGCGCACGCCCGGCAAGGTGCAGGTCGCCGAAATGATGCTGACGCTTCGGCGTCGCCACCCGACCGCGATCTTCACCACCGGCGCCGGCAATTTCTCGATCTGGGTCAACCGCTTCCTGCGGTTTCGCACGCTTCGAGCAGCAACTCGGGCCGACCGGCGGCTCGATGGGTTTCGGGCTGCCGTCCTCGGTCGCCGCGAAACTGATGCATCCCGATCGCGTCATCGTCTGCTTTACCGGCGACGGCGATTTCCTGATGAACGGCCAGGAATTCGCGACCGCGGTGCAGTACGGCGCCAACATCATCGTCGATCGTCATCGACAACGGCCAGTACGGCACGATCCGCATGCATCAGGAGCGCGAATATCCCGGCCGCGTCGTCGGCACGCAGCTCCGCAATCCCGATTTCGCCGCTTACGCGCGCGCCTTCGGCGGCCATGGCGAGACGGTCGACGACGACCGAGGAATTCGAGCCGGCCTTCGAGCGCGCGCTGGCGAGCGGCCTGCCCGGCGATCTTGCACGTAAAAGTCGATCCGGAAGCGATCACGCCGACGACGACGCTGACCGCGATCCGCGAGGCGGCGCTGAAGCGCGCGTCGGGCGCTTAAAGCGCTCGTGCCGGATAGACCTGACGGCGTTCGCCATCCTCGCTCGGCCGGCGGCGTGGTCGCCGGATTTGCGCAGGGCCTCTCCGGCTTCGCCTTCAGCATGATCGCGCTCAGCGTCTGGGCCTGGGCGATCTCGCCGCAGGTCGCGGCGCCGCTGGCGGTGTTCGGCGCGCTGATCGGGCAGGTCCTCAGTCTGCTGCAGGTGCGCGGCCGGCTACGACCTCAGGAAGATCGCGCCGCTGGTCGCGGGCGGCCTGATCGGCGTGCCGATCGGCGTGTTCGCGCTGCACAATGTCGATCCGACCCGCTTCCGGCTCGTCATCGGCGTGCTGCTGACGCTCTATGGCGGCTATGGGCTGCTGGCGAGCGGCCATTTCCGGGTCAGGCGGGGCGGGGCCATGGCTCGACGCCTTCGCCGGCTTGGTCGGCGGCGTGCTCGGCGGCCTCGGCGGGCATGTCGGGCAGCGTGCCGGCGATCTGGACGCAAACGCGCGGCTGGAGCCGCGATCTGCGCCGCGCCACGATGCAGGTCTACAACATCGCGATGCACGTGTTCACGCTGACCGTTTATTCGCGGACCGGCGGTTTTCGCGATCTCGACTATCGGATATTCGTGATCGCCGCGCCGGCGATGCTGATTCCCGCCTGGTTCGGCGCGAAGCTCTACCACCGCGTCAGCGAGCGGGTGTTCCAGCGCATCGTGCTCGCATTGTTGCTAGCCGTCCGGCCTTGCGCTGCTCTACGCGGCGGCGCGCTCTCTCGAATGGATCAAGTGAAGGACGGGATTCATGATCGCAAACGTCGATGAACTATGGCGCGAGCTCTCACGCTCGGACGTATTTCCCCGCGAGGCGATTGAAACTTCGCTTGCCAACTGGGATCAGGTCAGCGACCGCTACCTCGGTAAGCTCCGGGCAATGGCGGGCGGCGCGAAGCTTTCGGGCGCTGATCGCGATGCGCTGTTGGTCGTGATTCACATGTTCGCGGAGAAACGCGACGTCAGAGCCTATGCGCCGCTTTGCATGGAGATGACGAAGGCCGTCAACGGCGAATCATGGCTGGGCGACTCCATTGCATCAAACATCAAGAGCATCCTCATCAGTCTCTATGACGGCGATCCCTCGCCTCTGCGCGCGGTCGTGGAAGCCACCGGCGGCGACGTTTGGCTGCGCGCCGCAGCGCTCCAGGCGATGGGCTATCTGACGCGGACGCGCGCAGAAGACGCGATGAGCGACGAGGAGATGCGCGACTTTTTGCGCGCGTTCGGACAGAATCTGAGCGATGCCGACGATCCCGCGCTTGGCGGGGTCTGGGCCATGGTCGTCGCCGAACTCGGTTACAGCGATCTGGCGCCAGACGTGGCGCGCGCGATTTCGCGCAATGTTGTCGAACCCGAACTTTGCAGCATGCAGGATTTTCACGCTGATCTGCGGCTGGCTCTCGACGATCCAAGCGGGTTGGCTGCATTTCATGCTGATCAGGTAGAGCCATTCGGCTCGACAATTGAAGCGCTATCGCGCTGGTCCTGGGCGCCGAAAAGCGAGGACCTGGGCCAGGAGCCGAAAGTCGCCTACGATCCGTTTGCCTACACGAAACCGCACGTGAATCCGCTTCGCGACGTCGGCCGCAACGATCCGTGCCCTTGCGGCAGCGGCAAGAAATACAAGAAGTGCTGCCTCGCGGCGTGACCGGTCAGAGCCCGGTCACGAATTTCGCCATCACGACAATGATGGCGAGTTGCATCAGGCCCTGGATGCCGACGACCAGGAAATACCAGCGCATCAGCCGGCCGATCTTCGCGCCGTCCGGTTGCGGCTTGCGCAGCTCGAAATAGACCATCAGGTTGGTTGGCAGCAGGAATCCCAGGCCCTGGATGGTCAGCACGGCGACGATCGTCAGCGCGGCGATCACCCACCAGAAGCCGGGGTAGGGCGCATTCAACAGCCCGATCTGCTTGGCGTGGAACCAGCCGGCGGTGGACGTGACGATCGACAGCGTCGGCAGCAGGAACAGGGTCTTTGGTGTCAGCCTGAGCACGAAGGCGCGCCGCGTTGGCATTGGCAGGCTTTTCATGATCGGCCCGACGACGAAACCCATGAACAGGTCGATGCCGGTCCACATCGCGCCCGCCATCACGTGCACGAAGTTGAGCAGCCAGACATTGTCGAGCGCGATGACTCCGGCGAGCAGCAGGAACACGATCGCCATATAGAGCAAATTGCGCAGGTCGATCGGAGGAGCGGCGTCAACCGTCGATGTCGCTGTCGCCTGGCTCATGAACTCCGCCCCCGTCAGAACGCTCCGACGGTCATCGTAGCGTAACGAAACTCACTGCCAAGGGCGTAGACGAAAGATCGGTTTGATTTTCCCCGGCGTCCTATAAGCCGCGCGCAGGCCCGATCTGTGGCGCGCGCACCGGTTTCGCCATGCCAAAGAACACCACGACGCCCTGGCCGCCGCAGCGGGTCGACAGCGCTTCTGGCGGGTTCGGCGTAACAGCTGTCGACGTCCTGCCAGTTGTTCATCACCCAGACGTCGCCGGCCGGACCGATGTCGATGTCGGTCTGCAATTCCAGGCCGCCGCCGACATAGCCGCCGGGAGGCGAAATCTGGTCGCCGGTCTTCATGCCCGGCGGGCAGTTCTCGGTGCGGACGCCGCAAAGCTCGACGATCGGGCTACTCGGCATGGCGAAGTTGGAAATCCAGACGTTGTCGTTTCCGTCGACCGCCGCGGCCCACGGACCCGGCAGGCCGCCGCCTGTGAACGGCGAACCCGGAAAAGGCGTTCCGTCCGGCTTCAGCAGGTTCACGCTGCCGCCGAACTGGCCGCCCGTCTGTTCCGACATCGTCTTCGTCAAATAATCGGACGCCGACACGAGACCCGAAGCTTCAGCCGGACGCCCGTGTTGGCGAGATGCCACATGCCGAGCAAGCCCATTGCCGAACCGGTCGGTGGCCCAGACGTTGCCCTTGCTGTCGATGGCGAGACCGCTGCCGCTGTAGCCGACCTTGAAATTCTCGACCTTGCTGGGATCGGACGCGGGAAAGCGGGTGACGTGGTCGACGCCGCCATTGGAAACCCAAATCCGATCCTGCTGGTCGATCGCCAGATGGAAAGGCGCGTCAAACGACTTGCAGGGCTCAGCCGAGTCGCCCTCGCAGAGGATCTCGCCCTTGGTCAGGTCGCCCTTGGGGAAGCGGACGAGTTGCCGCTTTTCGATTCCCAGGATCCAGACATCGCCGCTCGGCGTGACGATGACCCCCTGCATCAGACCGAGCCGGCCGCCGAAGGTGATGCCTTCGGGCGGCGTCAACGGCTTGCCGGTCTTGTCGAATACGGTGATCGACTTGCTGCCATAGTTGGTGAACCAGACGTTGTCGTTGGCGTCGGTCGCCGCGCCGAATGTGCCGCCCTCCATGCCGCCGCCGGTGAAGCCGGTGGTGATCGGCGAAAGCGCGCGGCCATTGGGCGCGAATTTGGTCGCGTGGCCCTGCCAGAGCTCGTCCGACGCCTGCCAGCCGATGGTGAAATTGTCGCCGACCCAGAGGTTGCCTGCGCTGTCGAAGGTCGCCTTGCCGCCGGCGCGGTAGCCGCCGCCGTCGAACTTGAGCGGCAGCACCCAGGCGCTCGGCGCGGTATTGAGATAGGGCATGAACGGGACCGGGCGCAGGTTCTTGCCCGACGGGACCGGGTAGAAAAAGTCGAGCAGCCCGAACACCCTATCGGGCAGATACCAGGGATATGCGAGCGACGGCCTCGGCCGCTGTCAGCGTGTCGGCTGGCGCCTCGCCCTGTGGCGGCTTCGTCGCCTCGAACAGCTTTTCGCAAGCGACGGGGGTAACCCGCGTCGCGCAGCCCGCAAGCGCGTCTGCGCAGCGTGGCGAAATTGGCCATCGTCGGCGTCTGCCCGCTGTTGAGCGGGTCCTGGATCGTCGCCGCCCCAGCCGCCGGTCGAGAAATCGACGAAATTCGGGGCATTGCCGGCGGCGATGCTGAGGCTGAGCGCCGGCCCCTTGATCGCCGCGCCGTCGAGGAACTGCGCGTTCGTCCAAACCGAAGCCACCGTGGTCATTTCGTTGATGGTCACTCGGGTCGGCGGGTTGCCGCCAAGCACTGCCAGAAACGTCAATGCCGGATTGTCGCCTGAGCTCTTATTGACTGAAGGGACGCCGCCTTTGGCGATCAGATAAAGGCTCACTTCCGGGCCGGGCGCTTCATCCGCGCTGAGCGTAAAACTCCCGTCATCCGACGTTTTGGCTTGTCCCAGTTGCTTCGCGTCGCCGACGCCGCCAGCCCAAAGGGTAACCGTGGAATTCGCGACGGCGCCGCCGCCCGCCTGAACCTGGCCGTCGATGCGAACAGCCGCATCCGCCGCGCCAGACGCCAGGCCGAGCACTCCAAGGATTCCGAGCGTCATGACGCTTCGCGCCGCCCGCCTTCGCCTGTCCGCCTTCATCTCTATCCTCCGCCTAGCGCGACGTCTTCCTCCAGCAGCCCGAAGCGTTCGATCGCGTCTGTCGATTTATCACGCGCTTTGTTTCCGTGGCGCCCAAGTTTGGGTAATTGGAGGTGGGAAGGCCGCAACGTTCTGCGGCTATAGGAGGCCCGCCGTGGATCGCGAGGAGGGATCGGCAATCCTGACGGGCAGCGGATGGCTCAGCGCTGCGCCGGCCGATTTCCAGCGCGCGCTTCTGTCACGTTGCACCTGGCGGTGTCTCGACGCCGGGGCGTCAATTCAGGGCGGCGGCGAAGAGGCGGGCGAGCTGATCGCACTGGCGCGTGGAATTGTTGAAATGCGGACGATACTTGGTCCCGTGGAAACGCCGATCATGCATTTCGTCCATCCGGTCTTCTGGTTTGGCTACGTCCCCATCCTGACCGATCGGCCACGGCGGCTTGAAGCAAGCGCAAGGACGCCGGTATGGCTGGCGCGCATCTCGCAGGCGGCGCTCGGCGCTCTTCTCGCTGAGCGGCCGGAATGGTGGCGGCTTCTGTTGCAACTCGCGATCATCTATGGCGACGCTTCGCAAAATGTCGCCGCGGATCTCCTGATCCGGGACAACGAGCGGCGCTGCGCCGCGGTGCTGTTGAGGCTTGGCGGAAAACGCTTCGCGGATCCGCAGGATACAGCGCCGGTCGAGGTCCCGGTCACGCAAACCGAATTGGCGGGCGCGGCCAACCTGTCCCGCAACTCCGTCGGCACGATGCTGAGCCGGCTCGCACGACGGGGCCTGATTGGCATCGGCTACCGGGGCGCAACGATTTTATCGCCCGCAGCGCTGCGGGCATTTGTCGATCCAGAATAAGCTAAGGTCGGCCGCAGCCATTGTGGCGAGTGGCGGACCACAAGGTCCAACAACGGGAGTGACGACTTTGTGTGATTGGAGGGAGAACCTCGCTCGATGATGATTGTCTGCTCTTACCGGCCTTTGTTGGTATCTCACTGCATGGCCCTCAACCCCAGCCAACGAACCTTCAAGTGCTCTTGTCTAATCGCGCGCAGAGTGAACGAAGGAGACTCGCCAAACACCTGACGATAGCGGACCGCGAATTGGCCTAGCTCCCAGAACCCATGTGCAAGCGCGATGCTTGCAACCGTGGTCCGCGAAGCATCGCTTTCAATAAGAGCCCGCCGCGCCATATTGAGCCTCCGGAGCCACAGATAACGCTTCGGTCCCATCCCGAGATGCTCCTGACAAGCACGTTCCAGCGATCGTTCAGTGACCGAGAGCGCTTGGCAAAGCTCGGTCACGTAAACGGGAATTCCGCTTTGCGATTGCAAATGGTCGTCCAGGCGGCGGATCAAAGCTGCGCGACGCTCCGCCACTGGCGAAATGCGACGTGGCTCGGAACGCGCCAGGCTTCCGATGATTGCCGTTATCAATGCACTCTCGAGCGATTTGGAAACTCCTGAATGTTCGATCCGCGCCGGGTCGGTCCGGGCGAGACTTGCCGCGACCGCGTGAAGCGAACGTAGACGCGTCAACGCCATTGGGTTGGACCGCAAGGCGATCGTCGTTCTTGGAGAGCTAAGATCCCGTTCGGCGAGCAAAGGGCCAAAGCGCGCGAGGTCATCGGGCGAAAGGGAAAGCGACCCAAATTCAACTGCCCCGCCGCTCGACTGGTGGTCGACCGTTCCGGCCCCTAGAAACACGATCATGTCGTCGTCGAAATCGATCCCCCGATGTCGGAACGGGGCTACGCTTCCCGGAACGCGAAAGAGGATTCCGCTTCGTGATGGATCGACTGCGACCCGCAAAGTCCGCGCAGTGTTCTCCTGAAAGCGCTGCATCCACACGCTGCCGAGATCGACACGCGTCAACTTAGCCTGGAACGGGCCCCTTGCGAGCCGAAGACTGGTAACGGCGCCCGCGCGGATCGACTGTTCGTACTCGTCAGGGTCATTAAACGACCGGAATGCGCTGCTCAGCATCCTTCCATCGCTCACGCGCTGAGTTTGTCGGAAATTGCATAGACCAATGCGTGCTGCCTGACCATACGTGCGGCGCCATTCTGGCAGCTGGGCACTGCGTTGGCCTCCGAAAGTCAGCGGATTTCCACGCGTTCAGGGAGGAAAATTGATGCGAACCGCCATCCGAACTTTTGCCCTCGCGGGCGTCGCAATGCTTTCGTCCGCGCTGATAGCGCCCGTCCAAGCCCAACAGAAGCCGCCCAATATTCTGGTGATCATGGGCGATGACGTCGGTTGGTTCAACATCGGCGCCTATCATCAGGGCATCATGTCCGGCAAGACGCCGAACCTCGACAAGCTCGCTGCCGAAGGCATGCGGTTCACCGACTATTATGCCGAGGCGAGCTGCACGGCGGGCCGCGCCAACTTCATCACCGGCGAACTGCCGATCCGCACCGGCCTGACGACGGTCGGCCAGGCCGGCGCCGATGTCGGCATGCCCGACCAGGCCGTCACGCTGGCGACCGTACTGAAGGCGCAGGGCTATGAGACCGGCCAGTTCGGCAAGAACCATCTCGGCGACCTCAACAAATACCTGCCGACGCGTGCATGGCTTCGACGAGTTCTTCGGCTATCTCTACCACCTCGACGCGATGTCCGATCCCTACTGGTACAGCTATCCGCAGGACTGGATTGACAAATACGGCCCGCGCGATCGTCATTCACGCCTACGCGACAGATACGGACGACGCGACCGTCGAGCCGCGCTGGGGCAAAGTCGGCAAGCAGAAGATCGTCGACGAAGGCCCGCTGCCGCCGTTCCCCGACATGAAGAACATGCAGAACTGGCAGGAGGGCCGGCCCGCCAAATACGACATGGAGACGTTCGACGACGTGCTCGTCAAGGCGAGCTCCGACTTCATGGACAAGGCCAAGAAGGACAGCAAGCCGTTCTTCATCTGGCACAACACGACGCGCATGCACGTCTTCACCTATCTCCCGCCGAAGTATCAGGCGCTGATGAACCCGACGAGCAACTACGGCGTCGAAGAAGCCGGCATGGCGCAGCTCGACGACAGCGTCGGCGATCTCCTGAAGCATCTCGACGACATCGGCGAGGCCAACAACACGATCGTCATCTTCACGACCGACAACGGCGCCGAAGTGTTCACCTGGCCGGATGGCGGCATGACGCCGTTCAAGGCCACGAAGGGCACCACTTTCGAGGGCGGCTTCCGCGTGCCGGCCATCATCCGCTGGCCGGGGCACGTGAAGCCAGGCGCGATCGAGAACGGCATCTTCTCCGGCCTCGACTGGCTGCCGACGCTCTGCCGACGCCGCCGGCAATCCGAACATCACCGATCAGCTTCTGAAGGGCGCGACGCTCGGCGGCCGCACTTACAAGAACCATCTCGACGGCTACGACCAGATGGACGTGCTGACCGGCAAGGGGCCTTCGAAGCGGCATGAACTGTTCTACTTCGGCGGCGCGCAGCTCGGCGCGCTGCGCATCGACGACATGAAGTTCCAGTTCATCCAGCAGCCCTATGGCTGGCCGGGCGAGAAGGTGACGACCGACATGCCCGGCATCGTCAACCTTCGCCAGGATCCGTTCGAGCGGACGCCTTCGATCCGCGGCGAAAGCCTCAACGACATGGGCGGCGGCTACATGAACGACTTCTACGCCCGCGAGTTCTGGCGTTTCGTCCTCGTGCAGCAGGCGGTCGCGAAGCTTGCCCAGATCCGCGATCGAGTACCCGCCGATGCAGGCGCCGGCGAGCTTCAACCTTGAGGCGGTGAAACGGCAGGTCGAGGAAGTGATCAAAGGACACGAAGGCCAATAAGCGAGGCGTGACGTGTGTCGGCGGGCTAGCGTAGTCCCGCCGGCGGCCTCCAAACGCAATAGACGACCGCGAACTGGCGCCCACTACGCCGACTCATCTGTGTGTTTTTGATCGCTCTCGCAGTTGACGTGACGGGCGATGTCAACAATCGAGCTCGGATGAGGACGGGTAGCTACAGGCAAACTAGGGGCTTCTGCATTTGGTTTTTACGTGACGCCGACCGCCCAAATTTCCGACTATCCATCCTTGCGCCGCGGCGCTGCGCGCGTTCGTTGATCCGCAGTGAGGCTTTTGCTCAGCCGGATCGTCGTCTCGCCATTGAGGCGTGTACGACATTTGGCGGCTCTGCGCTCTCTGAAGCCTTCGAGACCTGAAACCGCCCGACCAGGTCGCTCAATCGCGTCGCCTCCAGCGTCAGGCTCTGCGTCGCCGCGGTTGATTGTTCGGCCATCGCCGCGTTCTGCTGCGTCGCGCCATCCATCTCGCGGATGGCGATATTGACCTCGTCGAGGCCGCTCGCCTGCGCCTTGGCGCCCTGCGCGATGTCGTTGACGATCGCGTTGATGCGCGAGATTTCCACCACGATGCGGCCTAGCGCCTGACCCGTCTCGCCGACCAGATCGACGCCCGACTTGACCTGCTGGTTGGATGTTTCGATCAGCGACTTGATTTCGCGCGCCGCCTGGGCCGAGCGTAACGCGAGCCCGCGCACTTCCGAAGCGACAACCGCAAAACCTCTGCCCGCATCGCCAGCCCGCGCGGCCTCGACCCCGGCGTTGAGCGCAAGCAGGTTCGTCTGAAACGCGATTTCGTCGATCAGACCGACAAAGCCGCCGATCTGCGTGGCTGACCTGGCGATGCCGCCCATCGCCTCGGTGGCGCGCTCGACGATCCGCGCGCTGCGCTTGGCGTCGGCGTCGGTTGCCGTGACGACATTGCGTGCGTCGTCGACCGACGCGGCGGAATTCCGCAGCGCCGTGTTGATGTGGTCGAGCGCGGACGCAGTCTGCCCCAAGGTCGCCGCCTGCTGCTCAGTGCGCGACGAGAGATCGTGCGATGCGGAGGCAATCTGTTTGGCGCCGGAGGCGATGGCGGCCGCCGAGACGACGACCTCGGTCATCGCGTCGTCGAGCCGGGTCGTGGCGAAGTTGAAATCGTCTCGCACGTCAGAATATTCGTCGCTGAATTCGCCGTCGAGGCGGCGTTCGAGGCGTCCGGCGGCGAGGTCGCGCAGCGCGCCGCCGAGCCGTTCCATGGTCGAGACGAGTTCCGCGTGGGCCCGGGCCCGTCCGGCGGCGGCGCGTTCGCGTTCGGCGTCGGCGGCGGCGCGCTCTGCCTGCGCATCCTGTTCGAGCTTGTCGCGGCGGGCGAGACTGTCGTCGCGAAATGTGGCCGCGGCGCGGGCCATCGCGCCGAGCTCGTTGCGGAGTTCCAGCGCGGGAATTTCGATGTCGCGCCGACCCTCGGCGAGTTTGGTCATGGCCCCCGTCAGTGCGGAGATAGGTCTGGCGACCGCTCGCGACAATGCATACCCTGCTGCGAGGCTGAAGGCGCAGGCGCAGCCGAACATCGCGGCAATGGTCCAGAACGCAACAACGCCAATTTGCTCGCCGCGATCGGCGGCCGCCGATCCGCCGGCGACGTTTTCGCCGACCGCCTTGCCGAGCGCGTCTTGCAGGTTGCGAATGGCCTCTCGCATTTCGCCGCGATAGAGCGCGCCGGCCTCGGCCGCGCCGCCGGCGCTGGCGGCGGAGACAAAGCGCAAGTCGAGGCCCTGATAAACCTTCCACAACCGGGCGACGTTGGCGACAGCAGTCTTTTCTTCACCGTCGCGCGCGACGGTCGCTTCGGCCGACAGCGCTTTGTCAATCTGCGACGCGATCGCGGTGAGGGTCTTGGCCTCGGGCGCCTTGCCGTCCGGCGGGGCCATCAGGAGCGCGGCCTCGATGACGCGAAATCGCTGGGCGAAAAAGAGGATCTCGCCGAGCGCGCGCGTCTGCGGCAGCCAATGCGAGCGCATTTCGCCGGCGCTTGCCTCCACGCGCGCCAACCGGTCGATCGCCACGGCGCCGAGCCCGAGCGCGCAGGCGAGCACGATCGCGAAGGCGAGCGCGATGCGCGACGCGATGCTGAGATGCTTCATATGCCGTTCTCGGCGACGGAGGGACGAGCGCCGGCGTGAAAAGACGCTGGCTATGTGGACATCCCGGGATCACCGGATCGCGTTTCGGCGGCGTCATGCCTGCGGCGCGGCGGGGGCTGGTCATCGCCGCGCGCGAAACCTAAGGAGGAGTACAGCTTGAACAGTTAACAAGGAACGAACGGCGCGAAACGCGGCGGGCGAAGCGAGGCAGGGATGGGACCGCTGAAGGGCTTGCGAGTTGTCGAAATGGCCGGCATCGGGCCGGGGCCATTCGCAGGAATGCTGCTGTCCGATCTCGGGGCAGACGTCATCCGGATCGACAGGCTGACCAGGGCGAAGGGGACCGCCAGCGCTTTCGACACGGTCAAGAAAGCGAACTTCGTCGATCGCGGTCGGCGGTCGATCGCGATCGACTTGAAGTCGCCGGCGGGCGTCGCGCTAGCGCTGGAGCTGATCGCTGGGTCCGACGCGGTCATCGAGGGCTTTCGTCCCGGCGTCATGGAGCGGCTCGGGCTCGGCCCTGACGTCTGCTTGGCGGCCAATCCGAAGCTGGTGTTCGGCCGCATCACCGGCTGGGGCCAGAGCGGGCCGCTCGCCGATACGGCCGGCCATGACATCAACTACATCGCGCTGACGGGCGCCTTGCACGCCATCGGGTCGCGGGAGACGCCGCTGCCGCCCCTCAATCTGGTCGGCGACTTCGGCGGCGGGGCGATGTTCCTGGCGCTCGGCGTGATGTGCGCGTTGTGGGAGGCGCAGCGTTCCGGGCGAGGACAGGTTGTCGACGCCGCGATGACCGACGGCGCGTCCCTGCTGATGGCGATGATGTATGGCTTCAAAGCCAACGGCGTCTGGCGCGACGAACGCGACCGCAACCTGCTCGATGGCGGCGCGCCGTTCTATGGCGCCTACCGATGCGCGGACGGCAAGTTTGTGGCGATCGGGCCGCTCGAGCCGCAGTTCTTCGACGTGTTCGTGGAAAAGCTCGGGCTTGACGTCTCGGCGATCGGCGACCGCTGGAAGCCGGCGAGCTGGCCGGCTTGGCGCGAGGCGATCGCGGGGGCATTCGGCGCCCGCAATCGCGACGATTGGACGAAGGTTTTCGAGAATTCTGACGCCTGCGTGACGCCGATCATGAATATGGAAGAGGCGCCGACCCATCCACACAATGTGGCGCGCCGAACCTTTGTCGACGGCGAGGGCGGCCCGCAGCCCGCGGCCGCGCCACGCTTCTCGCGAACCGAAGCCGTGACCGGCGCCCCGCGTCGCGCCCAGGGGCGGACGGCGAAACCATTCTCGCCGAGCGGGGCCTGTCGGACGCGCGCATCGCCGAGTTGAAGGCGTCGGGAGCTATCTGAGGCGGCGCCCTCGGCCGTCATGCGCGGGCTTGTCCCGCGTATCCACGCTGTTCGGTTGCCCCTGTGGCTCAAGGTTTCGCATATGCTGCGCGCTCCGCCTGTCATGGGTTCGCGCCTTGCATGACGGCGTGGATGGCCGTGACGAGCACGGCCATGACGGAAAGCGGGATGCCAACCCAGTCCTTGCTTAACCTAGCGCCTATGGGTCGCTGACCTCGGCCGGCACAAAGCCGCCCCATGAGAGTGTTCGCCAAGCCGACCCCCGCGGTCAGCGACCGCGGCTACAGGGGCGCGAGCGCGTGAATGCCCGAATCGCGCCCTTATTTGGCCCGCAATTCACGATTTGTTGCGCCAATGTCATCAACGGAGAGCGAAAGACGATGAGAAGCTCCGTCGAAATGGTTTTCCCGCCTCCCGTCGCCGCCAAGCCGCAGACGGGCTTTGCGCTGGCGCCGATGCTGTCTGGCGCGCGCGCCCGCGGCTTCGCCGACGGCCTCGAATGGCTCGGCCTTGCTGCGGCGCTGATCGACGATCGCGGCGACACGCTGCATCTGAACGCCGGCGCCGTGGAGATGCTGGGCGAAGAGATTTATCTCGAGAACGGCCGCTTGCGTGCGGTCGATTCCCACCTCGACGCTTCGCTGCGCGAAGCGATTCTCGAAACCCTGATGACGGGCGCTACCACCGAGCTCGCCCTGGCGCGGCGCGGCGGGGCCGGAGCGCTCGCCATGCGCGTGATGGCGGTCGACTCGGAAGGCGACGATCCGTGCCAGCTGTTGCGCGCGGTGGCGATATTCGAGCCCATCGGCCGCGCCTGAGGGGTCGAGAACCCCTTCCCCGGGGGAGCGAGTTGGTGAGGGTCGCTCTTGAGACGCACGCGATTCGCCTTCCGAGACGGACGGAAATGCGGCGAAATCAGGGCGAATTTCGTGCAATGTCCCCGCGAAGCGATGCGAAACCCGCAATCCTTTGCAAAATCGTAAAGGCGCGGACGGTTGGGGGTTGACTGAATTTTGCAGCCCGACTATATCCCGCGCGCTTTCGACAGGCTGTAGAGCTTCGTTGTTTGGGGCGCCTAGTCCCAAACCCATCCGCTCTAAACGCTGACGATCCACCGACGAGCGAACATACCGCCGGCCTTGTGCTGGTGGGCGAGAGAGACAAGAGCGCGAGAGAGTCGCCCCGGCGGCTTGCGTGCTCCTCTGTTGTAAGGAACGCCCCGAAACCCGAGACCCGGGTTTTAGCGGCGTTTTTGGCTTCGCGCGTTGACGAGGCACGAATTTTTGCGGCCTGACCCCCGAAAGGGGGAGGGTCCATCGAGGACGGGACGAAAGGGCAGATATGCCGACGATTAGCCAGTTGATCCGCAAGCCGCGGCAACCCAAGACCTACCGCGAGAAGGCGCGCCATCTCGAGGCGAGCCCGCAAAAGCGCGGCGTCTGCACGCGCGTCTACACGACCACCCCGAAGAAGCCGAACTCGGCGCTTCGCAAGGTCGCCAAGGTGCGCCTGACCAACGGCTTCGAAGTCATCGGCTACATCCCCGGCGAAGGCCACAACCTTCAGGAACACTCGGTCGTCATGATCCGCGGCGGCCGCGTCAAGGATCTGCCCGGCGTGCGCTATCACATCCTGCGCGGCGTGCTCGACACGCAGGGCGTCAAGGACCGCAAGCAGCGCCGTTCGAAGTACGGCGCCAAGCGTCCGAAGTAAGACATTCAGTTTTAGGAGCAGGGCATGTCGCGCCGCCATTCCGCTGAAAAGCGTGAGATCATTCCGGACGCCAAGTATCACGACATCGTTGTCGCGAAGTTCATGAACACCATCATGTACGAAGGCAAGAAGTCGGTCGCCGAGCAGATCGTCTACGGCGCCTTCGACGGCATCGAGAGCAAGGTCAAGAGCGATCCGCTCACCGTGTTCAAGCAGGCGCTCGAGAACGTCGCGCCGGCCATCGAAGTGCGTTCGCGTCGCGTCGGCGGCGCCACCTATCAGGTGCCCGTCGAAGTGCGTCCCGATCGCCGCCAGGCGCTGGCGATCCGCTGGATCATCACCGCTGCGCGCGATCGCAACGACAAGACGATGGTTGACCGTCTCTCGTCGGAGCTGCTCGACGCCTCCAACAACCGCGGCGCCGCCGTGAAGAAGCGTGAAGACACGCACCGCATGGCCGAGGCGAACCGCGCCTTCGCGCACTATCGCTGGTAATCGGCGAAACTCTTTCAGGGATCCAAGATCATGGCGCGTAGCCACGCTATCGAGGACTATCGTAATTTCGGCATCATGGCGCACATCGATGCCGGCAAGACGACCACGACCGAACGCATCCTCTACTATTCCGGCAAGTCCCATAAGATCGGCGAAGTCCATGACGGCGCCGCGACGATGGACTGGATGGAGCAGGAGCAGGAGCGCGGAATCACGATCACGTCCGCCGCGACCACCACGTTCTGGAACGACAAGCGCCTCAACATCATCGACACCCCCGGCCACGTCGACTTCACCATCGAAGTCGAGCGCTCGCTGCGCGTGCTCGATGGCGCGTATGCGTGCTCGACGGCAACCAGGGCGTAGAGCCGCAGACCGAGACCGTCTGGCGTCAGGCCGACAAATACAATGTGCCGCGCGTCGTGTTCGTCAACAAGATGGACAAGACCGGCGCTGACTTCTTTCGCTGCGTCGACGAGATCAAGACGAAAGTCGGCGGCCGTCCGGTCTGCATTCAGCTTGCCGATCGGCTCGGAAAACAACTTCAAGGGCATCATCGATCTGCTGCGCATGAAGGCGGTCGTCTGGGAAGACGAAGGCCTCGGCGCCAAATATCATGACGAAGAGATTCCCGCCGAGCTCCAGGCTCAGGCCGAAGAATATCGTCACATGCTGATCGAGGCGGCCGTCGAACTCGACGACGCCGTGATGGAAGCCTATCTCGACGGCAAAGAGCCCGACACCGACACGCTGAAGCGCATGGTCCGCAAGGCGGTCAGGCAAATCACGTTCGTTCCCGTATTGTGCGGTTCGGCGTTCAAGAACAAGGGCGTTCAGCCTTTGCTTGACGCTGTGGTCGACTATCTGCCGTCCCCCGTCGATCGCGGCGCGATCAAGGGTCACGACATGGACACCGGCGAAGAAGTCGTTCGCAATCCCAACGACAACGAGCCGTTCTCGATGCTCGGCTTCAAGATCATGGACGATCCGTTCGTCGGCACGATCACGTTCTGCCGCGTCTATTCGGGCAAGATCGAATCCGGCACGACCGTGCTCAACTCGACCAAAGACCGCAAAGAGCGCGTCGGCCGCATGTTGCTGATGCACGCCAACAACCGCGAAGACATCAAGGAAGCGTTCGCCGGCGACATCGTCGCGCTGGCTGGCCTCAAGGATACCCGCACTGGCGACACCCTGTGCGACCTGCAGAAGCCGGTCATCCTCGAGAAGATGGAATTCCCGGAGCCGGTGATCGAGATCGCGATCGAGCCGAAGTCGAAGGCCGACCAGGAGAAGCTGGGCGTCGCCTTGGCGAAGCTCGCCGCGGAGGATCCGTCCTTCCGCGTCTCGACCGATCAGGAATCCGGCCAGACCATCCTCAAGGGCATGGGCGAACTGCATCTCGACATCAAGGTCGACATTCTCCGCCGCACCTACAAGGTCGACGCCAACATCGGCGCGCCGCAGGTTGCCTATCGCGAGAAGCTGACCAAGAAGACCGAGATCAACTACACCCACAAGAAGCAGACCGGCGGCACGGGCCAGTTCGCCAAGGTGACGATCGTGTTCGAACCGGCCGAGCCCGGCGCAGGTTCGTCGTTCGAATCCAAGATCGTCGGCGGCGCGGTGCCGAAGGAATACATTCCCGGCGTCGAAAAGGGCATCAACAGCGTCATGGGCGCCGGCATTCTCGCGGGCTTCCCTGTCGTTGACGTCAAGGCGACGCTGATTGACGGCGCCTACCACGACGTCGACTCCTCGGCGCTCGCCTTCGAAATCGCGTCGCGCGCTGCGTTCCGCGAGGGTCTGCAGAAGGGCGGCTCGGTCCTGCTCGAGCCGATCATGAAGGTCGAAGTCGTGACCCCGGAAGAACACACCGGGTTCGTGATGGGCGATCTTCTGTCCCGTCGCGGTCAGGTGCAGGGCCAGGACATGCGCGCCAATGCGGTCGTCATCAATGCGATGGTGCCGCTGGCCAACATGTTTGGTTACGTCAACCAGCTGCGTTCAGGCACGCAGGGTCGCGCGAGCTTCACCATGCAGTTCGATCACTACGAGCAGGTGCCGCAGAACATCGCTACCGAGATCATCGAAAAGTTCAAGTAAGCCAACGTCCTCAGACAGAGTCCGAGCTTAAGCAGTCACGAGAAGGAGCCCCGGTATGGCTAAGGAAAAATTTTCGCGCGACAAGCCGCATTGCAACATCGGCACCATCGGTCACGTCGATCACGGCAAGACGTCGCTGACGGCGGCGATCACCAAGGTGCTGGCGGAGAGCGGCGGCGCGACTTTCACCGCCTACGATCAGATCGACAAGGCGCCGGAAGAGAAGGCCCGCGGCATCACGATCTCGACCGCGCACGTCGAGTATGAGACCAAGAAGCGCCACTATGCGCACGTCGACTGCCCCGGCCACGCCGACTATGTGAAGAACATGATCACCGGCGCCGCGCAGATGGACGGCGCGATCCTCGTCGTGTCCGCCGCCGACGGCCCGATGCCGCAGACCCGCGAGCACATCCTGCTCGCCCGTCAGGTCGGCGTTCCCGCGCTCGTCGTGTTCATGAACAAGGTCGACATGGTCGACGACGCCGAGCTGCTCGAGCTCGTCGAGCTCGAAGTACGCGAGCTGCTGTCGAAGTACGATTTCCCCGGCGACGACATTCCGATCGTCCAGGGCTCGGCGCTGATGGCGCTCGAGAACAAGAAGCCGGAGATCGGCCATGACGCGATCCTCAAGCTGATGGACGCGGTCGACAGCTACATCCCGCAGCCGGAGCGTCCGAAGGATCAGCCCTTCCTGATGCCGGTCGAAGACGTGTTCTCGATCTCGGGTCGCGGCACCGTCGTCACCGGCCGTATCGAGCGCGGCATCATCAAGGTCGGCGAGGAAGTCGAGATCGTCGGCATCCGCCCGACCGTCAAGACGACCGTCACCGGCGTCGAAATGTTCCGCAAGCTGCTCGATCAGGGCGAGGCGGGCGACAACGTCGGCTGCCTGCTGCGCGGCACGAAGCGCGAAGACGTCGAGCGCGGCCAGGTGCTGTGCAAGCCCGGCACGGTCAAGCCGCACACGAAGTTCAAGGCCGAGGCCTACATCCTCACCAAGGAAGAGGGCGGCCGTCACACGCCGTTCTTCACCAACTACCGTCCGCAGTTCTACTTCCGCACCACCGACGTGACCGGCATCGTCAAGCTGCCGGAAGGCACCGAGATGGTGATGCCCGGCGACAACGTGTCGATCACGGTCGAGCTGATCGTGCCGATCGCGATGGAAGAGAAGCTGCGCTTCGCGATCCGCGAAGGCGGTCGCACTGTCGGATCGGGCGTCGTCGCCAAGATCACCGAGTGACGACGCAGCGACAGGGGCCGGGCGAGGCATTCCGCCTCGCCCGCTCCACGGCAGGGATCTGAGACATGAATACGCAAAACATCCGCATCCGCCTCAAGGCGTTCGACCACCGCGTGCTCGACGCTTCGACCAAGGAGATCGTCTCGACCGCCAAGCGCACGGGCGCTCGGGTGCGCGGGCCGATTCCCCTGCCGACGCGGATCGAGAAGTTCACGGTGAACCGCTCGCCGCACGTCGACAAGAAGTCGCGCGAGCAGTTCGAAATTCGCACTCACAAGCGCGTTCTCGACATCGTCGATCCCACGCCGCAGACGGTCGACGCTCTGATGAAGCTCGACCTGGCCGCCGGCGTCGACGTCGAGATCAAGCTCTAAGGATTCAGCCGAGCGCCTCTTCGGTTCAGGTCGAATGCGCTCTTTAAGGTAAACGCCATGCGTTCAGGCATTATCGCAAAGAAGCTGGGCATGACCCGCATCTTCACCGATGCGGGCGATCATGTGCCGGTCACGGTGCTCTCGCTCGAGGGCTGCCAGGTCGTCGCGCATCGCACGCAGGAGAAGAACGGCTACACCGCGCTGCAGCTCGGCGCCGGCCGCGCCAAGGTGAAGAACGTCTCGAAGGCCGAGCGCGGCCGTTTCGCGATCGCCCAGGTCGAGCCGAAGCTGAAGCTCGCGGAGTTCCGCGTCGCCGAGGACAAGCTGATTCCGGTCGGGGCCGAGATCACCGCTGATCATTTCGCGATTGGACAGCATGTCGATGTCACCGGCGTGACGCTCGGCAAGGGTTTCGCCGGTCCGATGAAGCGCTGGAACTTCGGCGGTCTGCGCGCCACTCACGGCGTGTCGGTCTCGCACCGTTCGCACGGTTCGACCGGCGGCCGTCAGGACCCCGGCAAGACCTGGAAGAACAAGAAGATGGCCGGCCACATGGGCGTCGACAAAGTGACGACCCAGAACCTGCGCGTCGTCCAGACCGACGTCGAGCGCGGCCTGATCCTGGTCGAAGGCTCGGTTCCCGGCTACGCCGGCGGCTGGGTCCAGGTTCGCGACGCCGTCAAGAAGCCGCCGCACAAGGATGCGCCGGTTCCCGGCAAGTTCCGCACGCGCCGCGCCCGCGCGCTGCGGTCAGCGAAGACAAGGGAGCCTGACGGCCATGAAATTCGACGTGACGTCGATCGAAGGAGCGGCCGTCGGCTCGCTCGAACTCAGCGACGACGTGTTCGGCCTCGAGCCGCGCAAGGACCTGATCGCGCGCATGGTGCGCTGGCAGCTCGCCAAGCGCCAGTCGCGGCGATCACGCCAAGACGCTCGGCCGCGCGGACATCGCACCGCACCGGCAAGAAGATGTACAAGCAGAAGGGCACCGGCGGCGCCCGTCACGGCTCCGCGCGCGTGCCGCAGTTCCGCGGCGGCGGCCGCGCGATGGGTCCCGGTCGTGCGCAGCCATCGAGCATGACCTGCCGAAGAAGGTGCGCGCGCTGGCGCTGCGCCATGCGCTGTCCGCCAAGGTTCAGGCCGGCGAGCTGATCGTCTGGGAAGACGCGCACACTGGCCGAGGCCAAGACCAAGGCCTTGCGCGGCGCGTTCGAGAAGGCCTCGCTCGAGAACGTGCTGATCATCGACGGCGCGGCGGTCGACGAGAAGTTCGCGCTCGCCGCCCGCAACCTGCCGCAGATCGACGTGCTGCCGGTGCAGGGCGCGAACGTCTACGACATCATGCGCCGCGGCAAGCTGGTGCTGACGAAGGCCGCGGTCGAAGCGCTGGAGGCGCGGTTCAAATGAGCAAGGATACGCGCCACTACGACCTGATCGTCGCGCCCGTCATCACGGAAAAGGCGACGATCGCGTCCGAGAACAACCAGTTCGTGTTCAAGGTCCGCCGCGAGGCGACCAAGCCGCAGATCAAGGCGGCGATCGAGAAGCTGTTCGACGTCAAGGTGACGGGCGTCAACACGCTCGTGCGCAAGGGCAAGAACAAGATGTTCCGCGGCATGCGCGGGCGTCAGCACGACGTCAAGAAGGCGATCGTGACGCTCGCCGACGGCCACCGCATCGACGTGACCAGCGGCGTCTGAGGGTTCGACCATGGCTTTGAAAACTTACAATCCGTCGACGCCGGGCCTTCGCCAGCTCGCCATCGTCGACCGCAGCGCACCTCCACAAGGGCAAGCCGGTCAAGGCTCTGACCGTCGGCAAGTCGGAAAAGGGCGGCCGCAACAATCTCGGCCGCATCACCGTGCGTTTCCGCGGCGGCGGCCACAAGCAGTCGTATCGCATCGTCGACTTCAAGCGCCGCAAGCTCGATCAGCCGGCGAAGGTCGAGCGGCTGGAATATGATCCCAACCGCACGGCGTTCATCGCGCTGATCAAATATGCGGATGGCGAGCACGCCTACATCCTCGCGCCGCAGCGCCTCAGCGTCGGCGACGAAGTGGTCGTCGGGCCAGTCGGTCGACGTGAAGCCGGGCAATGCGATGCCGCTGGCGAGCATTCCGGTCGGCACGATCGTCCACAACGTCGAGCTGAAGATCGGCAAGGGCGGCGCGGTCGCGCGCTCCGCTGGGTCCTACGCGCAGATCGTCGGCCGCGACCAGGGCTACGTTTCGCTGCGCCTCAACTCCGGCGAGCAGCGCATCGTGCACGGCCAGTGCTTCGCCACTGTCGGCGCGGTCTCGAACCCCGACCACATGAACGCTTCGCTCGGCAAGGCCGGCCGCAATCGCTGGCTCGGCCATCGCCCGCACAATCGCGGCGTCACGATGAACCCGGTCGACCATCCGCACGGCGGCGGCGAAGGCCGCACCTCCGGCGGCCGTCATCCGGTCTGCCCGTGGGGCAAGCCGACCAAGGGCAAGAAGACCCGCTCGAACAAGTCGACCGACAAGTTCATCGTCGCCTCGCGTCACGTGCGCAAGAAGAAGGGCTGATCCCTATGACGCGCTCGATTTGGAAAGGGCCGTTCGTCGACGGCTATATGCTGAAGAAGGCGGACGCCGCGCGCGGCTCCGGCCGCTCGGACGTCGATCAAGATCTGGAGCCGTCGCTCTACGATCCTGCCGCAGTTCGTCGGTCTCACTTTCGGCGTCTACAACGGCCACAAGCACGTGCCGGTGGCGGTGTCTGAGGAGATGATCGGTCACAAGTTCGGCGAATTCGCGCCGACCCGCACGTTCCACGGCCATGCGGCCGACAAGAAGGCGAAGAAGTAACCGTCATGTCCAAGCCCGCCAACCCCCGTCGGCTCGCCGACAACGAAGCCAAGGCGACGATCCGCATGCTGCGCGTCTCGCCGCAGAAGCTCAACCTGCTCGCCCAGCTCATCCGCGGCAAGAAGGTCTCGAAGGCGCTCGCCGATCTCGAGTTCTCCAACAAGCGGATCTCCACCGAGGTCAAGAAGGCGCTCGAAGTCCGCGATCGCCAACGCCGAGAACAACCACGAGCTCGACGTCGACGATCTCGTCGTCGCTGCAGGCCTGTGTCGGCAAGGACATGGTGATGAAGCGTTTCAGCCCGCGCGCCCGCGGCCGGGCAGGGCGGATCGAGAAGCCGTTCTCGAACATCACGATCGTGGTGCGCGAGCAGCGCGCCGAAGCCGCGGCGGCCTGAGGAGAAGACGATGGGACAGAAAATCAATCCGATCGGTCTGCGCCTCGGCGTCAACCGCACCTGGGATTCGCGCTGGTTCGCCAACAAGGCCGAGTACGGCAAGCTGCTTCATGAGGACATGAAGATCCGCGAGACGCTGCAGAAGGGCCTGAAGCAGGCCGCGATCTCCAAGATCGTCATCGAGCGTCCGCACAAGAAGTGCCGCGTCAACATCCACTCGGCGCGTCCGGGCGTGGTGATCGGCAAGAAGGGCGCGGACATCGACAAGCTGCGCAAGCAGGTCGGCAAGCTGACGAAGTCGGAAGTCGCGATCAACATCGTCGAAGTCCGCAAGCCGGAAGTCGACGCGACGCTGGTCGCCGAGTCGATCGCCCAGCAGCTCGAGCGCCGCGTCGCGTTCCGCCGCGCCATGAAGCGCGCGGTTCAGTCGGCGATGCGTCTCGGCGCCGAGGGCATCCGCATCAACTGCTCGGGCCGTCTCGGCGGCGCGGAAATCGCGCGCCTCGAATGGTACCGTGAAGGCCGCGTGCCGCTGCATACGCTGCGCGCCGACGTCGATTACGGCGTGGCGACCGCGCATACCGCTTACGGCACGTGCGGCATCAAGGTGTGGATCTTCAAGGGCGAGATCCTCGAGCACGATCCGATGGCTCAGGAGCGCCGCGCCTCCGAAGCCGAACATTCTCCGTCGCACCGTCCGCGCCGCGAGCGCGCGACCAGGACCGCCGTGGCGACCGCGAACATCGCGGTCGACGTCGATGGCGGCGGCGAACACGCGGCGTGACGCTGAAGCTCGAGTTGAAAGTTCACGACCATGATGCAGCCCAAGAAGACCAGATTCCGCAAGGCGTTCAAAGGCCGTATCCACGGCAACGCCAAGGGCGGATTTGCGCTTAATTTCGGCGAGTTCGGCCTCAAGGCCCTCGAGCCGGAGCGCGTCACCGCGCGTCAGATCGAGGCCGCCCGCCGCGCCCTGACCCGCCACATGAAGCGCGCCGGCCGCGTCTGGATCCGTATTTTCCCGGACGTTCCGGTGTCGAAGAAGCCGATCGAAGTGCGCATGGGTAAAGGCAAGGGCGCGCCCGAGCTCTGGGTGACCCGCGTCGCGCCCGGCCGCATCATGTTCGAGGTCGACGGCGTCCCCGAGCAGATCGCCCGCGAGGCGTTCGCGCTTGCCGCCGCCAAGCTGCCGATCAAGACGCGCTTCATCCAGCGCATTGCCGAGTGAGTGTGCTGATATGAAGTCGAAGTCCCGCCTTTCCGACCTCAAGGTCATGACCGTCGACCAGCTCGACGACGAGGCCCTCAAGCTGAAGAAGGAGCAGTTCAACCTGCGCTTCCAGCGCGCGAGCGGCCAGCTTCAGGACACTTCGCGCGTGCGCGTCGTCCGCCGGGACATCGCGCGCGTGAAGACGCTCGCGGCCCAGAAGCGCACCGAAAACAAGAGCTGAGGAGACGAACATGCCGAAGCGAATTCTCCAGGGCGTCGTCGTCAGCGACAAGCAGGAAAAGACCCTGGTCGTCAAGGTCGAGCGCCGTTTCACGCATCCGCTGCTGAAGAAGACAGTGCGCAAGTCGAAGAACTATCACGCGCATTGCGAGACCAAGGCTTTCAAGGTCGGCGACACGGTGTCCATCGAGGAGACCCGTCCGATTTCGAAGCTCAAACGTTGGAAAGTGCTTGACGAGCAGGCCCCGGCCTGACACGTCGCAGCGAACATTGAAACCGGAGGCTAAAGACCTCCGTCAGAAGTAGTCCGGCGCTGCGGCGCCGGAAACCTGTCTGATAGGAAAGGCGTTCATGCCATGATACAGATGCAGACAAACCTCGACGTCGCCGACAATTCCGGCGCGCGCCGCGTGATGTGCATCAAGGTGCTCGGCGGCTCCAAGCGCCGCTACGCCTCGATCGGCGACATCATCGTAGTTTCGATCAAGGAAGCCATTCCGCGCGGCCGCGTGAAGAAGGGCGACGTGATGAAGGCGGTCGTGGTTCGCACGGCCAAGGACATCCGCCGCGCCGACGGCTCCGTGATCCGTTTCGATTCCAACGCCGCCGTGCTGATCAACAATCAGTCCGAGCCGGTCGGCACCCGCATCTTTGGGCCGGTGCCGCGCGAGCTGCGCGCCAAGAACCACGTGAAGATCATCTCGCTCGCGCCGGAGGTGCTGTAATGGCCGCGAAGATCAAGAAGGGCGACAAGGTCGTCGTTCTCACCGGTCGCGACAAGGGTCGCAGCGGGGAAGTCAGCAGCGTGAACCCGACCGAGGGCCGCGCCGTCGTTTCCGGCATCAACGTCGTCAAGCGCCACACGCGCCAGACCGCGCAGACCGAAGGCGGCATCCTCTCCAAGGAAGCGCCGATCCAGATCTCCAACCTGGCGATCGTGGACCCCAAGGACGGCAAGCCGACCCGCGTCGGTTTCAAGATTCTCGAAGACGGCCGCAAAGTCCGTTTCGCCAAGCGTTCCGGAGATTTGATCGATGGCTGAGGCTAAGACCGACAAGGGCGCGAAGGCGCCCAAGGCGCGAAAAGTCCGCCAAGACTCCGAAGGCCGCCGGCGGCGTCGAGCCCAAGACCAAGGGCCGTCCCGCGCAGTCCGAAGTCGCCGCCGCTGGCAAGGTCAAGGCTGCGCCGAAGGACTATCTCGTTCGCCTGAAGAAGATCTACGAGGACGAGGTCGTTCCGAAGCTGATCTCGGAGTTCGGCTACAAGAACAAGCTGGAAGTGCCGAAGATCGAGAAGATCGTGCTCAACATGGGCGTCGGCGAAGCCGTCAACGACACCAAGAAGGTGACGTCGGCCGCCAACGACCTGGCGCTGATCGCCGGCCAGAAGCCGGTCATCACGCGGGCCCGCAAGGCGATCTCGACCTTCAAGGTGCGCGAGAACATGCCGATCGGCGCGAAGGTCACCCTTCGCAAGACCCGCATGTACGAGTTCCTGGACCGCCTGGTCACGATCGCGCTCCCGCGCGTTCGCGATTTCCGCGGCCTGGATCCGAAGTCATTCGACGGGCGCGGCAATTACGCGCTCGGCGTCAAAGAACACATCATCTTCCCCGAGATCGATTACGACAAGGCGGAAGCGATGCTGGGTCTTGATATCGTCGTTTGCACGACGGCCAAGACCGACAACGAGGCGCGCGCGTTGTTGCGCGCCTTCAACTTCCCGTTCCGGCAGTGAGCGTGACCCGCTCAGACGCGGAAAATGGAGGCCTTTGATGGCAAAGAAGAGCGCTATCGAGAATAACCAGCGCAAGATGCGTATGGCCAAGAAGTTTGCGGGGCGCCGTCACGCGGCTGCTCGCCATCGCCAACGATGAAGCGTTGGCGATGGAAGAGCGTTTCGAGGCGCGGCTGAAGCTGGCGGCGCTGCCGCGCAACGGCGCGATCATTCGTGTTCGCAACCGCTGCGAAGTGACGGGCCGTCCGCGCGCCGTCTACCGCAAGATGAAGATGAGCCGCATTGCGCTGCGCGAGCTCGGCAACAAGGGCCTGATCCCAGGCCTCGTCAAGTCGAGCTGGTAAGGAGGGGACGAAAATGGCAGTCAACGATCCTCTCGGCGATATGCTGACCCGCATCCGCAATGCGCAGATGCGTCGCCGCAGCAAGGTTTCCACCCCCGGCTCGTCGTTGCGCAGCAAGGTGCTCGACGTGTTGGCAGGCGGAAGGGTTCATCCGCGGTTATGCGGTCACCGATTTCGGCAACGGCCGTACGGAGTTCGAGATCGAGCTCAAGTACTTCGACACCCTGCCGGTGATCCGCAAGATCGAGCGCGTCTCGAAGCCCGGTCGTCGCGTCTATGCGGCGGTGGACAAGATGCCGCGCGTCGCCAATGGCCTGGGCGTGTCGATCCTGTCGACCCCGAAGGGCGTGATGGCCGACCATGCTGCGCGTGAAGCGCATGTGGGCGGCGAAGTGCTCTGCACCGTCTTCTGACGACCAGCGGCCAACGGAAGTTTTAGCCATGTCACGTATCGGCAAGAAGCCCGTAGCCATTCCCGCTGGCGTCACCGCCAAGCTGGAAGGTCAATCGATCGCCGTCAAAGGCGCGAAGGGCGAACTCAAATTCACGGCCCCGAAAGAGGTCTCGGTCACGATCGAGGGCAACGTAGTGCATGTCACGCCGCTCGGCGAGGACAAGCGCTCCCGCGCCATGTGGGGCACGGCGCGCGCGCAGGTCAACAACCTGGTCGTCGGCGTGACCAAGGGCTTCGAGAAGAAGCTCGAGATCAACGGCGTCGGCTACAAGGCGGCGGTTGCGGGCAAGAACCTGCAGCTTTCGCTCGGCTACAGCCACGACGTGCTGTATCCGATCCCGGCCGGCGTCGCGATCACGACGCCGAAGCCGACCGAAATCACCGTTGCCGGCATCGACAAGCGCCAGGTCGGGCAGGTTGCGGCGGAAATCCGCGCCTACCGCGGCCCCGAGCCCTACAAGGGCAAGGGCGTCAAATATGCCGGCGAATTCATCTTCCGCAAGGAAGGCAAGAAGAAGTAAAGGGCGCCGCCATGGCCAAGTCCAACAATTCCATAGCGCGCCGCAAGGCGCGCATTCGCCGGGCGATCCGGGCGAACTCGGGCGGCCGTCTGCGCCTGTCCGTGTTCCGCTCTTCCGCGCAGATTTACGCGCAGGTCATCGACGACGAGAAGGGGGTGACCGTGGTCGCCGCCTCGACGCTCGAAAAGTCGCTGCGCGAAGAGCTGAAGACGGGCGCCAACATCGAGGCGGCTCGCCGCGTCGGCAAGGAACTCGCCGAACGCGCCAAGAAGGCCGGCGTCGAGAAGGTCGTGTTCGACCGCGGCGGCTACATGTATCACGGGCGCGTAAAAGCGCTCGCCGAGGGCGCCCGCGAAGGCGGCCTCGACTTCTAAATGAACCGAAGCGAGCGGCTGCCTCCTGCAGACCGAGGCGCCGCGCAAGTGAGGCATGAGATAGAATATGGCACGTGAAGGTGAAGGCGGCCGCGGCCGCGATCACACGCCGGGAGGAGCGCGACAACGAGTTCGTTGATCGTCTCGTCCACATCAACCGCGTCGCGAAAGTCGTGAAGGGCGGCCGTCGTTTCGGCTTTGCCGCGCTCGTCGTCGTCGGCGACCAGAAGGGCCGCGTCGGCTTCGGCCACGGCAAGGCGCGCGAAGTGCCTGAGGCGATCCGCAAGGCGACGGAAGCCGCCAAGCGCGGCATCATGCGCGTTCCGCTGCGCGAAGGCCGCACGCTGCATCACGACGTGTTCGGCCGTCACGGCGCGGGCAAGGTGATCCTGCGCGCTGCGCCTGCCGGCACCGGCATCATCGCCGGCGGTCCGATGCGCGCCGTGTTCGAGTCGCTCGGCGTCCATGACGTCGTCGCCAAGAGCCAGGGCTCGTCGAACCCCTACAACATGATCCGCGCCACTTTCGACGCGCTGACCCGTGAAGACAGCCCGCGCGCCGTTGCGCAGCGGCGCGGCCTGAAGGTCTCGACGTTGCAGTCGCGCCGCATCGGCGTCGAAGCCGACGCGTCGGATTCGTGAGGAGCGATCGAGATGACTGACAGCATCACCGTCGTCCAGGTCTCCAGCCACATCGGCCGCCCGGCCGATCAGCGCGCGACGCTGAAGGGCCTCGGCCTCAACAAGATCGGCCGCAAGGCTATCGTCAAGGACACGCCTGCCGCGCGCGGCATGATCGCCAAGGTCGCTCACCTTGTGCGGGTCGTCGAGAGCAAGTGAGGCAAGGCCATGAAGCTCAACGACATCAAGGACAACGACGGCGCGACCCACTCGCGCATCCGCGTCGGCCGGGGCATTGGCTCCGGCAAAGGCAAGCAGGCGGGTCGCGGCGGCAAGGGCCAGACCGCCCGTTCGGGCGTGCGCATCAAGGGCTTCGAGGGCGGCCAGATGCCGCTGCATCGTCGCCTGCCGAAGCGCGGCTTCAACCCGCCGAACCCGATCGACCTCAACGAGGTCAATCTCGGCCGGGTGCAGCAGGCGATCGACGCCGGCAAGCTCGATGCGAGCCAGACGGTCAACGCGGAAGCGCTGGTCGCGGCCGGCGTCATCGCGCGTCCGCGCGACGGCGTAAAAATCCTCGGCAAGGGCGAACTCAAGGCCAAGGTCAGCTTCGAAGTCCACGGCGCCTCGAAGAGCGCGCTTGCGGCGATCGAAAAGGCCGGCGGCAGCGTGAAGGCGCCTCGCGCGCGGAAGCCGCGCCCTGCCGCCTGAAGGCGGGCAGGGGTGACAAAAGCGGCCTCGACGGGACCATATGACGCGAACGGCGCGCCCGGGAGGGAGCGCCGTTCCTTTCGCGTCTGGGTAACGTTTCCGGTAGCCGAGGTCAGCGACCTCGGCTGCAGGCGCGCGGATTGTAGCCGAGGTCGCTGACCTCGGCCTCGACGGCGGTGGAACGACGGAGCGGAATCGATGGCATCGGCGGCCGAACAGCTCGCGGCGAATATCAACTGGTCCGCCTTCGGCAAGGCCGAGGAACTCAAGAAGCGCATCTGGTTCACGCTCGGCGCGCTGATCGTGTACCGGCTCGGCACCTACATCCCGCTGCCCGGCATCGACTCCCAGCGCCTTCGAGGCCGCCTTCAACGGCCAGAAGCAGGGCGTGCTCGACATGTTCAACATGTTCTCGGGCGGCGCCGTGCAGCGCATGGCGGTGTTCGCGCTGAACATCATGCCCTACATCTCCGCCTCGATCATCATCCAGCTCCTGAGCTCGGTGATCCCGGAACTCGAGAAGATCAAGAAAGAGGGCGAGCAGGGCCGCAAGGTCCTCAACCAGTACACCCGCTATCTCACCGTCATTCTCGCGATGTTCCAGGCCTATGGCATCGCGATCGGCCTCGAAGGCCGGCCGGGCATCGTCGCCGATCCGGGCATCCTGTTCCGCGTTTCCACCGTCATCACGCTGACCGGCGGCACGCTGTTCCTGGTCTGGCTCGGCGAGCAGATCACCGCGCGCGGCGTCGGCAACGGTTCGTCGCTGATCATCTACACCGGCATCGTCGCGCGACTTCCGCAGGCGGTGGCGCAATTGTTCGAACTCGGCCGGCAGGGCTCGATCTCGACCGGGCCTGCTGCTCGCCGTCATCGTGATGGCGATCGCGGTCGTCTACTTCATCGTGTTCATGGAGCGGGCGCAGCGGCGCGTGCCGATCACCTATCCGCGCCGTCAGGTCGGCAACAAGGTCTATGAGGGGCAGAGTTCGTTCCTGCCGCTGAAGCTCAACACCGCCGGCGTCATTCCGCCGATCTTCGCCTCGTCGATCCTGCTGCTGCCGACCACGATGGCGAACTTCGCCCAGGGGACTTCGGGCTCCGGCATCCTCGCGACCATCTCGACGCTGCTCGGCCGCGGCAGCCCGCTCTACATCGCGCTGTACATCGCGCTGATCGTGTTCTTCGCCTTCTTCTACACGGCGACGGTGTTCAACCCGCAGGACACCGCCGACAATCTGAAGAAGCACGGCGGCTTCGTGCCGGGCGTGCGCCCGGGCGAGCGCACCGCGCAGTACATCGACCAGATCCTGACCCGCATCACCGTCATCGGCGCGCTCTATCTCTCGATCGTCTGCCTATTGCCCGAATTGCTGATTTCCTATGCCTCGCTGCCGTTCTATTTCGGCGGGACGTCGTTGTTGATCGTCGTCAACGTGACCATGGACACGGTGGCGCAGATACACGGCCATCTGCAGGCGCATCAGTACGAAGGCCTGATCCGCAAGGCGAAGCTCAGGGGGAGGAAGAGATGAGGTTGATACTGCTCGGGCCGCCCGGCGCCGGCAAAGGCACGCAGGCGACGCGGCTCACCGAGAAGTACGACATTCCTCAACTCTCTACCGGCGACATGCTGCGCGCCGCCGTCAAGGCGGAAACGCCGATCGGGCTCAAGGCGAAAGCGGTGATGGAATCCGGCGCGCTCGTCTCCGACGAGATCGTGGTCGGCATCATCAATGACCGCATCGACGAGCCCGACGCGAAAAACGGCTTCATCCTCGACGGCTTTCCGCGCACGGTGAAGCAGGCCGAAGAGCTCGACGCGATGCTGGCCCACAAGGGCATGAAGCTCGACGCCGCGATCGAACTGAAGGTCGACGCCGAAAAGCTGGTCATCGCGCATCGTCAACCGCGCCGCCGAGGCGAAGGCCGCGGGGCTGCCGGTGCGCAAGGACGACGACCCCGAAGTGTTCAAGACCCGGCTCGAAGCCTACTTCCGCGACACCGCGGCGGTGACGCCCTATTATGCGGCGAAGGGCCTGCTGCACGACGTCGACGGCATGGCGAGCATCGGCGTAGTCGCCGCCGCCATCGACGCCATCCTCGATCGCAAGGTCTGACGCCGTGAGCGTCGCCGCGACGCCCGAGCCGGAGACGTCGGATCGAGCGGCGCGGGCGCGCCGGCTGGATCACGCTCAACCGTCCTCGCGCGCTCAACGCTCTGACGCTCGGCATGGTGCGCGAAATCGCCGCCGCGCTCGACGCGTTCGAGCGCGATGCCGTCGGTCGAGTTCGTCGTCATAGCCGGCGCCGGCGACCGCGCATTCTGCGCCGGCGGCGACATCCGCTGGCTCAACGAGCGCGGCCGGGCCGGCGACCATGCGGCGCAGCTCGCCTTCTGGGGCGAGGAATACATCCTCAACCGCCGCATCAAGCGCTATCCCAAAACCCGTATGTCGCGCTTGATCGATGGCATCGTGATGGGCGGCGGCGTCGGCCTCTCGATGCACGGCACGCTATCGCGTCGTCGGCGAGCGCGCCGTGTTCGCCATGCCCGAAGTCGGCATCGGCCTGTTCCCCGATGTCGGCGGCACCTATCTGCTGCCGCGCCTGCCGCGGAATTTCGGCGCCTTTCTCGCGCATGACCGGGCTGCAGGCGAAAGCCGGCGACCTCGTCGCGCTCGGCCTCGCGACCCAGTTCACGCCAAGCGCCGACATGCCGAAGCTTGCCGAGGCGCTGGCAGGCGCCAGCGGCTCGCTCGAAGACATTCTCTCGCGTTTCGCCGCGCCGGCGCCCGCCTCGACGTTGCTTGCGGAGGCCGACTGGATCGAGCCGGCGTTCGCCGTGCTGGAGCGCGGCGCGATCGAGGCCGCGGTTGCGCGCGCCGCGGCCGGACGGTTCCGCGCTGGCGGCGCAGGCGCGAGGCTTCGCTGAAGACCAAATCGCCGACCACGCAGGCCATAGCGCTGCGGCAGTTGCAGATCGGCGGCGCGCCTCAGTTTCGAGGAAGCGATGCGGACCGAGTTCCGCATCGCCTCGCGCGTCTGCCGCGGCCACGACTTCTACGAAGGCGTGCGCGCGGTCATCGTCGACAAGGACAACAAGCCGCAATGGCGACCCGCGCCGGGCGAGCCGATCCCGGCAGCCGACATCGACGCCTATTTCGCGCCGCTTGCCGCCCGGACGAGGAACTCGAACTTCGGAGAGCCCGCCTGAGATACACGATGCAGCAGCGGCGCGACGGCGTGACCGAGATCGTCGACAGCACGCCGCACGTCGATCAGACTGGGCCTCGCGGCGCTGCTGGCGCGTCCGCACTGGGGCGTGACGCTCGTCTGGTACATGCGGACCATGGCCGCGGTCTGGCTCGCCAAGGGCGTGTTCAACTGGTTCGTTGTGCTCGGCGTCGCCAGCCGTTTCGGCGATTTCGCCATGCTGCCGCGCGCGCTGCAGATCAGCATCGGCTTTTTTGCCGCCGCCGACCTCGCCGCCGCGATCGGCCTGTGGCTGGCCGCGCCCTGGGGCGGCGCGCTCTGGCTGCTGACCGCCGCCGCCGAGGCGACGACGCCGCTGCTCGGCTCGCGCGGCAGTTTCATCACCACCTACGGCGTCGTGATCAATATGTCGCTCATCCTCGGCTACGTCGTCATCAGCTTGCTGGCCGCGCGCGAGCGCAACTGAGCGTTCTTGCAGCAAGCGCCAGCGCTGCCAATCTGGCGCGACAGAGGCGGGAGGGACGAGCCGTTGGGGATTGACGATCTGCTGCCGCATTTCAGGGCGCTGGGCCTCGTCGCCGGCAACGCCCGACTTCGAGCCGCTGACCGGCGGCGTCGCCTCCGACATCTGGCTCGTTCGGAGGGCGACCGAGCTTCGTCGTCAAGCGCGCGCTCGCCAAGCTGCGGGTCGCCGCGGACTGGCGCGTGCCGGTCGTCCGCAACGCCTCCGAGGCGGCCTGGCTCGAACTCGCCGGCGAAGCTGCCGGGCGCCGCGCCGCGCTGCTCGCGCATGATCGCCGCGCATGGCTTCTTCGCCATGGACTATCTCGAGCCCGCGACCCATCCGGTCTGGAAGGCCGAGCTGCGGGACGGGCGCGCCGACCCGCTTTCGCCGCCGGCGGTCGGCGCGGCGCTGGCCGCCGTCCATCGCGCTACCGCCGGCCGGCCGAGCTCGCGCCGCGCTTCAACGACGACGGCTCGTTCCACGCCATCCGCCTCGAGCCCTATCTCGAATTCACGGCGACACGCCATCCCGAGGCCGCCGAGACGCTGTTCGCGCTGTCGCGCCGGACGCTGGCGACCAAGCAGGCGCTTGTCCACGGCGACGTCTCGCCGAAGAACATTCTCGTCGGGCCGCGACGGGCCGGTGTTCCTCGACGCGGAATGCGCCTGGTATGGCGACCCCGCCTTCGATCTCGCCTTCTGCCTCAACCACCTGCTGCTGAAGTGCCTGTGGAACGCGACCGGCGCAGGCCGCGCTGTCTCGCCTGCTTCGACGCGCTCGCCGGCGCCTATCTCGGCCGGGTCGACTGGGAGCCTGCGGCAGACCTGGAGGCGCGCGCGGCCTCGCTGCTGCCGGCGCTGCTGCTGGCGCGTGTCGACGGCAAGTCGCCGGTCGAATATCTCACCGACGAGGCGCGAAAGCAGGGCGTTCGCGATTTCGCGCTGCCCCGCCTCGCGCGGCCGTCCGCGACTTGCTCAGGCGACTCGGCGGCGATTGGGCGCGCCTGAGAGGCGAGGACTGAGATGGCCGCGACGATCGCAACGGGTGAAAGGCCGCCGCGTCTGGGATTCGCGCGCGAGGCCGACCGTCGAGGCGGAAATCACGCTGTCGGACGGCGCGGTGGGCCGGGCGATCGCGCCGGCGGGCGCCTCGACGGGCTCGGGCGAAGCGCTCGACCTGCGCGACGGCGGCGCCGCGCCTGGGCGGATTCGACGTCGCGCGCGCGCGTCGCCAACGTCGACGGCGAAATCGCGCGAGCCCTCATCGGCCGAGACGCCGCGGACCAGGCCGGCCTCGACGCGGCGCTCATCGCGCTTGACGGCTACGCCCAACAAGGCGCGCCTCGGCGGCAACGCGATCGTCGCGGCGTCGATGGCGGCGTTGCACGCGGCGGCTGTTCTGCGGCGGGCTGCCGCTCTGGCGCTATCTCGCCGGCGGCACAGCCGGTGCGCCTGCCGCTGCCCGAGATCCAGATTCTCGGCGGCGGCGCCCATGCCGGGCGGCGCGTCGACATCCAGGACTTCCTGGTCGTCTGCCCGTCGGCGCGCAGTTTCGCCGAGGCGCTCGAGCGCACGGCGGAAGTTTATCACGCCGCCGGCGCCCGCCTCGCCCGCGAAGGCCGCCGCATGGGCGTCGCCGACGAGGGGGCTGGTGGCCGGCGTTCGACGCCAACGAGGACGCGCTGCGCACGTTGACCGCGGCTATCGAGGACGCGGGCTACTCGGCCGGCGACGAAGTCGCGATCGCGCTCGACGTCGCCGCGTCGGAGTTCGGCCGCGACGGACGCTACAAGCTCGGCCTCGAAGCGCGCGAACTCGACCGCGACGCGCTTGGCGAAATGCTGGCTGGATGGGTCGAGCGCTACCCGATCGTCTCGATCGAGGACCCGTTCGCCGAAGACGATCCCGAAGGGTTTCGGCGCTTCACCGCCGCGGTCGGCGACAAGGTGCAGATCGTCGGCGACGATTTATTGGTGACCAACGCAGCGCGGGTGAGCGACGCGGCCCGCGACGGGCTGGTCACGGCGGCGCTGATCAAGCCCAATCAGGTCGGCACGGTCACTGAAACGCTCGCCGCTCTCAGGGCGGCCCAGCAGGCCGGGCTCGGCGCCATCGTCTCGGCGCGCTCGGGCGAGACCGAAGACGTGACCATCGCCCATATGGCGGTGGGCTGGAACGCCGGGCAGTTCAAGGTCGGCTCGATCGCGCGCGGCGAACGCACGGCGAAGTGGAACGAGATGCTGCGCATCGAAGAAGCGTCGGGCGCGCCGTTCGCCGGCGACGCGCTCGCTTTCCGACGCTGAGCAACGGTTAATGGGCGCCCCAACGTCAGTTCGCGCCCTTTGACTTCATGGGGTTAATGCGATTCGGCTGAAGACGGCCCGCCGCGTTCATGATCGCGTTACCAGCCTCGCGCCGCCGTTCATCGGTTTCGACGAAGGCGCATTTACCGTCCGCTCTGCGCTCCGCGCTCGCCCTGTAGGCGGAAAAAATCGGCGTTTGCGGCGACCGCGGCGGATTTTGTGAGATTTTCCAGCGCCCGCTTCAAAACCTAATCGCGGGTTGGTTACTTGTTTCCAACCGTAGAACCGCTGAATCTAACGACTTTTTGGTCGCTAACGAAAATTCACACAGTCTAAGCCCCTGCAAACTGGCGGGACTCCGTGGTTAATATCCCGCTATAGTAAACGAAGGTTTTGATTTATTTTGCTTTTACCAGAATAAGCACACGTTGCGTTCACTTTGACTTTTAAAGCTGTATTCAGGCGTGAGCCCTATGTTCAAAACCATAAGAGGACCGAATAATAACTCGGCCAGGGCAGAAGAACTAACGGGTGTACGATGATTAACCTTGCAAAAAAAGAAGAGAATGCTCAGCGCGGCGAACGCATTTCCACGGTTCGTCCGGTTTATCTCGAAGCTTTGACCATGGTCGAGCGGCTGCATCGTCGCCTGCTCGACGTAATCAAGGACGAATTCGACCGTCGTGGACGCTCCGACGTCAATGCGGTCCAGGCGCTGCTACTTTACAACATCGGCGACAAAGAATTGACGGCCGGCGAACTCCGCACCCGCGGCTACTACCTCGGCTCGAATGTCTCCTACAACGTGAAGAAGCTGGTCGAGATGGGCTATCTGCACCATGCCCGCTCGCGGGTCGACCGCCGCTCGGTTCGCATCAGCCTGACCGAGAAGGGTCGGGAAGTGCACCAGATCATTGTCGGCCTCTATGAGAAGCACGCGATGACCGTCGAACAGATCGGCGGCGTCGCAGCCGACGATTTCCAGCGCCTGAACCAGTCGCTGGCGCGTCTCGAGCGCTTCTGGACCGATCAGATCAAGTATCGCCTCTGAGCCGAGCTAGCGCTTCCAGGATTTCCGCGGGGACGTCCTTGGACGTCCCCGTAGCTATTCGGAGAACCCTTGGGCCACCACCGCAGCCCTCTTCCTGAGCTTGTCGAAGGACGTTGTTCCGCACGATCATCTGCGGAATTCAGCCCTTAGCGACGTGTGCCCGCGGACGCTTCGCGGCCAACCGGACGTCCTTCGACAGGCTCAGAGCGACGGGAAGGCGTCCGACAAGCTCTGCACGAAAGCGGTTCCTCACTCGGCGGCAGTTCGCCAGGCCGGCGGCACCGATCGCTTGGTGGGCGGCGACGGCGGGCGCTCTGCGCGCTGCCGGCCCTCCGCGCGTTCGTTGGCGCGTTCGGCGAGCAACCTTGATGGGTCGGCGGCGAGCGGCAGGGCGCTTACGTCGCGGAGATCCTGACGCGTCAGGCCGATATCTTTCAACGTGTGATCGTCGAGCCCGGCGAGTTCAGCCATGCAGCGGCGGTGTTCGGCGACGCGGAACGGCCACGCAAGAAGGGACATCAGCCGGGGGAAGAGAGCGGGCAGGGGCTTCATGGTTTTTCTCCTGCTTGCACAATGTCCCTGAAACGGGGCTGGCGACAGACACGGTCCGCGGATATACTTCCAAACTGTACCGATACAATCGCTGGACAGTCCTATGAATGCCGACCCCTTTGCGACCACGACCACCCGCGTCGGCATGGTGTGCGCGTCGTTGCGCGGCCGGATCGAAAGCCGCGCCCTGGCCAAAGGCGCGCGCCTGCCGTCGGTGCGGCGGTTGAGCGAGGAGCTCGCGGTCTCCAAATCGACCGTCGTCGAGGCCTACGATCGGCTCGCGGCGGAAGGGCTCGTCGAGGCGCGGCGCGGCTCCGGATTCTTCGTCGCTTCGCCGCCGCAACCGTTCGTGCTCGCCGAAGCGCCCCGGCTCGATCCCGCCGTCGATCTGCTCGCCATCGTGCGAGCGGCGATGGAGGAGCGTCCCGACGAATTGCAGCCGGCTTCCGGCTGGTTGCCCGAGGATTGGCTGCCCTGCGAGGGCGTGGATCGTTCGGTGCGCGCGGTGCTGCGCGGGTCGGTCAAGAACAAGCTGCGCTACGATTTGCCGTTCGGCTACGAGCCGCTGCGCCGACTGATCGCCGCGCGGATGGGCGAGCGCGGCATCCCCGTCGACCCGGCGCGCGTCGTGTTGACCGATTCGACGACACAGGCGCTCGATCTGGCGTTGCGGTTTCACGTCTGCCCAGGCGACCGCGTCGTCGTCGACGATCCCCGCTATTTCAACCTCGCGCAGCTGGTCGGCGCGCATCGGGCCGAACTCGTGGGCGTGCCCTACACGCCCGATGGCCCTGACGTCGCCGCGTTGGAAAAGATCTTCGCGGAGCGGCGACCGCGCGTCTACGTCGCGCTGTCCGGCCCGCACAATCCGACCGGCGCGACACTTTCAGCGGCTACCGCCCATCGCGTGCTGACGCTCGCCGAAAAATATGACGTCGTGGTCGTCGAGGACGACATCTACGGCGATTTCGAAACCAGCCCGAGCCCGCGGCTCGCCGCGTTCGACGGCTTTTCGCGCGTGATCTACATCGGCGGTTTCACCAAGACGGTCACTGCGGCGCTGCGTGTCAGCTATCTGATCGGACGGCCCGAATGGATGGATGCGGTCGTCGACCTGAAGCTCGCGACAACGCTCGGCGGCAGCGCGTTCGCCGCGGCGACCGTCCATGCCTATCTCGCCGAAGGCGGCTATCGCCGCCATCTCGAGGCGATGCGCATCAAGCTCGCGACAGCGACCACCCACGCGCTGCGGCGCTTGCGAACGCTGGGACTGAAGCCTTGGGTCGACCCGCGCGCCGGCATGTTCATCTGGGCCGAGTTGCCGGACGGACTCGACGCGGCGGATGTCGCGCGCGCCGGCCAGCAGGAGCGGGTCGTGTTCGCGCCGGGGCGCATGTTCTCGACTTCACCTCAGTGGCGCGGATTCATGCGCTTCAATGTCGCGGTCAGCGCCGATCTGCGCGTCTTCGAGGCTTTGGAGCGCGCCATGCTTGTCGCGTCGGGTCAGTCACGCTAGAGCTCACGCGGAAGTGGGCGCATTAAGCCGTTTCACGCTATTTTGAGGCGGCCGCGGTCATAAAATCGCCTGATGGTTCC
This sequence comes from uncultured Pseudomonadota bacterium, assembly GCA_963771455.1. Taxonomy (GTDB): domain Bacteria; phylum Pseudomonadota; class Alphaproteobacteria; order Rhizobiales; family Beijerinckiaceae; genus Roseiarcus. The sequence continues at coordinate 38,435 of CAVYTP010000020.1, read as the reverse complement.
CGCTTTTTAAGATTACCAGCGGATATTCCGCTGCGTTCAGCGCGTCGAAAAAGCAACGTGATTCGCCCTTGCGGGGGTCGGGAGCAACGCACAAGCGGCACGGCGCGTGACAGGGGTAAGATTTCAATGGTCGTGATGGGTCAGACGGCGACGAGACGCCGGTTTCTTTCGGGCGTCGCTTTGGGCGCGTTTGCGGTCTTGGCGCCGTCGTTTGCGTTCGCAGATGGCGATGACAGCGGCCAGGCGGAGTGGCGTCAGAGCTATGAGCAGTCGGCGCACATGTCGGTCGCTCGCGAAGTCACGCCGATACTCTCGCCGCAAACGGTAGCGGCGACCGAAGCGGCGATCCAGACCTATCAGGACATCGTCACGCACGGCGGCTTCAGCCCCGTGCCCGCGAACGCGGAGCTGCGCGTCGGCGTAAAGTCGAAGAACGTGCAGGCGCTGCGCGAACGTCTCACGCAGTCGGGCGATCTCGATCCTGCAGCAGGGATGGGTTCGACTTTTGATTCCTACGTCGAGGCGGCGGTGAAGCGCTTTCAGCTTCGCAACGGCCTGAGCCCGACCGGCGTGGTGGGGCAGGAGACCCTGACCGAGCTCAACATCGGCGCCGATTTGCGGCTCGCCGCAATTGCAGACCAACCTCATTCGCCTGAAGTCGTACGGCGATCTCGGCGAGCGTTTCGTGGTCGTCAACATTCCCGCCGCTGCGGTCGAGACGGTCGAGGGCGGACAGGTCTACTCGCATCACATCGCCGGCGTCGGCAAGATCGACCGTCAATCGCCGATCATGCAGACCAAGGCGACCGAGATCAACTTCAACCCGTTCTGGACGGTGCCGCCTTCCCTCATCAAGAAGGATCTGATCCCGAAGATGAAGGCCGATCCCAACTATCTGACGGATGAAAAAATCCGCGTCTTCGACAAGGAAGGCGAAGAGGTGCCTCCGTCGCGGATCAACTGGAATACCGACGAGGCGACGCATTACAAATATCGCCAGGACACCGGCGCGGACCTGAATTCGCTGGGCTCGGTGCGCATCAACATTTCCAACCCCTACGGCGTCTACATGCACGACACCCCGTCGAAGGGCGTGTTCGGTGACGACTTCCGGTTTGTGTCCTCGGGCTGCGTTCGCGTTCAGGACGTGCGCGACTATGTCGCTTGGCTGCTGAAGGACACGCCCGGCTGGAGCCGCGACCAGATCGATCAGGCGATCGCCTCCGGCCAGCGCGTCGACGTCAAGATCGCCAAGCCCGTTCCTGTGTACTGGATCTACATCACGGCCTGGGCGACGCCCGATGGCATCGTGCAGTTCCGCCCCGACGTCTATCAGCGCGACGGCGCCGGCCCCGGCCCGGTCGCCTCCGCTGTCCCGCCGACGCCGCTCGCGGTTCCGCAGGACTGAGGTTGGCGTTGACGCGGAGAAGGGCGCCCGCTGTAGCCTTTCCACGTCCCTTTCCGTCTTGGCCGGGCTAGTCCCGGCCATCCGCGCGGGCGGGCGGAGAACTGACCTCGCCTGGAGATTTGGTTAGCGACTGCACTCACTTGAATTTGTGCGGCTGCGCGGCGTGGATAGCTGGGACAGGCCCGGCCATGACGAAAGCGGACGTGATTGACCGGGCGCTGAAGCCGGAAAGGGCCGCCTATTGGGCTCGCGCCACGGCCGCACTGCCGACCCGCGTAATCATGGATTCACACCCTACGAATAGGCTGCGGCTGGATAACCCCTGACCGCGAAGCCCCCGCAGCCATGAGCAGAACCTCCAACACGGCGAGAGTAGCCTCTGTCGATGGGCTGCGCGGCCTGTTGGCGACGCTCGTCATGTTGGCCCACTATCCCTACTCGCCGTTGTTCGACGCGCTCTACATCCCTTCGCGCCTTGCGGTGCTCGCGTTTTTCGTCATGTCCGGATATGTCCTGACGCGCGCCTGGGACGGCCGTTTCGACGCCTTTCTGATTGGACGCTTCCTCAGGCTGTGGCCGTTGTTCGCCGCTTGCCTGCTGGTGGGCGGACTGTTGCGCCACGAACTGCCGCAATGGACCTATTTCTTCTGGTACCCGTTCGTCGACGATCGCAGCCGGTTCGAATTCGACCCGCCGATGTGGTCGCTGTTCGTCGAGGCCTGGGCGATGCTCGCGATGCCGGCGATCGTCTGGGGCGGCCGTTCGCCGCTGAGAGTTGCGCTAGCCGGCGCCGCTGTCCTCGTCGCTGCCTGGTGCGAAAGAAGCTTCACCTACGGGATATTCTTTCTGCTGGGCAGTTTCCTCTCGACGCGAACCTTTGACGTCCCGTTGCTGAATACGAAACTGCCGCAATGGCTCGGAAAAGTTTCCTACAGCCTCTATCTCACCCATTGCATCGTGATGGGCGTTTGCGACTACCAATGGCCGGCGCTCGCGCCCTATATCCAGATTCCGCTGAGCCTGCTTGTCGCCTATCTGGCGTGTGTTCTGATCGAGCTTCCGAGCATCGCTCTGGCGCGCGCGGCCAAACGCGCTGTGCTGCGTGGGCCGCCGATGACTGATTATCTGTATCTGAGGCCTGAGGAGCGGTGAACGCTCGTCAAATAAACCCCTTGGCCTTTGCATAGGACAGCAGCGCCACCGTCTTGCCGTCGGCGATCTCTCCGCGCTCCATCATCGCGAACGCCTCATCGGCGCCGATTTCGACTCTCTCGATGCGCTCGTCATCATCGACGCCGCCTCCGGCGGCGATCCTGTCTTCGGCCGAATAGCGGGCCAGGAAGCAGGCGATGGTTTCGGTCATCCCGGCAGGATTCGAAATGAAGTTGAACGCGGCCTTGAGCTCCCGCACGCGTACGCCGGTTTCCTCCATCGCCTCACGCTCGGCGCAGACTTCCGGTGCGTCGCCGTCGAGCATGCCGGCCGGCGCTTCGAGCAGGTCGAGCGCGCCGGTAGCCAGAAATGCGGCAAGGCGGAACTGACGCACAAGCAGCACGACGCGCCGCTCCGCATCGTACGGCAGAACGGCCGCAGCGCGTCCATAGTGGTAGATCTCGTGGTCGATGCGGCGGGTCTCCCCGTCGCTTTCCTCGATTTCCACGTGAGCGCGAATGAGGCGGAAGCGTTGATTCGAGAGCACGACCTCGCTCAGAACGTCCGCCCGTTTCGCCATGCCGCTATTGTCCGACGTTGGCGGGCGGGATGGGCGACGTATCGACCTGATTGTTGCGGCGAAGCGGGCCGGAACGGCCGCCGCCCGATCCGAAATCAGGCGCAAGGTTCAGCGGCGCCGGGGCGGGCCCGACGGCTTCGACCTTCGGCTTCTTCGGCTTCTTCGGTAAAACGACCGGGGTAGGCTGGTCCGTCGGCGCCGTCGCCGCCTTCGCTCCATTCGGATCGGCGTCGGCGCCGTCTTCGGGAATGTCGGCGACCTCGGGCGCTTCGTGAATTAGCGGACCGTCGCCTTTGCAGCTGACCAGCCAGACATCGTAGACCGGATGTTCGATGCCGTGCAGGCCGGGGCTGTCGGCAAACATCCAGCCGCCGAAAATCCGCTTTAGCTTCTGGTCGGGCTCGACCTCGTCGACTTCCGCGAAAACATCCGTCAGCGGCGCTTCGGTCGCCGGCCGCGAGTAGCAAACGTGCGGCGTGATCTGCAGCGTGCCGAACTGCGCGGTCTCGTCGATCGCGACCTCGAACGACACGATGCGGCCGGTGATCTTGTCGAGACCGGAAAAAACCGCCGTCGGGTGCTTGATCTTGTCCGCCTGGGCGACGCCGGCGAAGGATGCAGCCATTGCGCCGCCAAGGAGGAGGGCGCGGGGCCAGTGGAGAGATTTCATATCGCTTGCAGGACCGCCAACTGACGCTTTCATGCGCCCAATGCCCGGCAAGCCGGGCGGTTTCAAGGCGCTCAGCCGCCGGGCGTCCAGGCCTGATAGTCGCCGCCCGATGCCTGACGATGGCCGCCGGTCATTGTCGACCCTTTAGGACGAATCGCCGCCGGCGTGCCGGTGGGATTGCCGCGATGCGGCAACTGCCACTCGCGCGCCGTATATTCCTCTTCCGAAGGCGGCGATATCCACCGTGTGGTGCAACCACCCGTTCCAGCCCGGGGGCGTCATGGAGGCTTCGCTGACGCCGTTGTAGATCACCCAGCGCCGCTCAAAGCCCAAGCTCGGATCGATCTTGCCGCCTTTGGCGCGATAATAGGTGTTGCCGAATTCGTCGTGGCCGACCAGTTCGCCATGCCAGCGCGTGTTCAGCCAGGTGTTGAGGTTGGCTCCGTTCCACCAGGTGAAGATGCGGAGCAGGTGGTCTTTCATAGAAATGGCCGTTCCGAGGTCAGCGGCGCCCCTGCGAGCGCGGCGGGACTATGGCGACGCTGGCGCCCGCTGTCCAGCGTGAAAGCGCGCTTTCAGCAGGGTGATGTTTGCGTCTGCGAAGGCGTCAGGACAGCACGACGGCGCTCTTCTTTCGCGTTCCCGCTTTGCGGCGCGTCGACTTCTTGCGCGTCGTCGTCTTCGCCTTCCCGCGCGCCCGCTTTTTCGGCGCGACGATCAGCTTTCGCGCTTCCGGCGCAGCGCCATAGGTCTTGAATCGTTCGACTGTCCGCATCGCTTCGTCGTCGGACAGAATGATCGGTTTTCCCGCCGCAATCGCGTAATAATACATGCGGGCCAGGTTCTCGAGCTCTCGCGCGCGATGCATCGCGACCCGGAGATCGGCGCCTGTCGTCAGCGCGCCGTGGTTTCCGAGCAGCACCGCGTGGCGGTCGCCGAGGCCGTCGACCACGAGATCGGCGAGGTCCTTGGTGCCAAACGGCGCATATTTGGTGCAGCGCACCGAGGCGCCGCCAAACAGCGCGATCATGTAGTGCGCAGCCAGAATCGGCTTTTGGAGCATCGCGAGCGTCGAGCAGAACGTCGGGTGGAAATGCACGATGGCGCCGACGTCGGGGCGGGCGCGCATGATGTCGAGGTGAAACCGCCATTCGGTCGACGGCTTGAGCGGTCCCTTCCAGGCCCCGTATTCGCCATGGAGTGGCATTGCGGCGATCATCTCCGGGCGCATCAACTCGCAGGGAACGCCGCTCGGCGTGATCAGCATCGTCGTGTCGACCCGGACGGAAATGTTGCCGGCGGTTCCCACGTTGAGTTGCGCCGCCTCCATCGCGTTCGCCGCGGCGACGATCGCGACGCGCAGGTCCTTATCCTTGATGGTCATCAGCAACTCGTTTTCGGCGCGCTTGCCCCTTGTACCTGCGCGCACCCGCCGTGCAAGCCATTAGCGCGCCGCGACGCGGCGACCCTCGCAAACAACCTGGATATGGCGGTCGCCCGCCGGGCGGTATATTTGAGGCAGGTTCGCGCCCAAGGGCCGGGCTCACCTATTTGACAGAAGGTTGCGCTTCCCATGGCGTCCTCGGCCAACATTTTCGAGATCCTGCTCAAGCGCGCGCCGTCAGGCGACAAGATTGCGATGGAGACGCCGGACGGCCGAAAGATAAGCTACGGCGAATTGTTTGCTGAAGCGGGACGCATGGCGCGCGCGCTGGTCGATCTCGGCGTGGAGCCCGGCGACCGGGTCGCCGCGCAGATCGACAAGTCGCCGGAAGCCATCATGCTCGCGCTCGCCTGCTTTCGCGCCGGCGCGGCGCTGCTGCCGCTGAACACCGCCTACACGCTAGCCGAGGTCGAATATTTCCTGTCCGACGCCGGTCCTGCGCTGACGCTAGGCCGGCCCAGGGATCTGAAGGCGTTGCGCGACCTCGCGGGCCGCCTTGGCCTGCCGCGCGTAGAAAGCCTTGGCGGCCACGGCGACGGCACGTTTGCCGACATCGTGCGCGCCGTCGGCGAGGAATTGCCGCCGGTAGCGCGCGGCAGCGACGATCTCGCCGCGATCCTCTACACGTCGGGCACGACAGGGCGCTCCAAGGGCGCGATGCTGACCCACGAAAATCTGAGCTCCAACGCCGAGGCGCTTGTCGATCTGTGGCGGTTCACGCCCGAAGACGTGCTGATCCACGCGCTGCCGGTCTTCCACACCCACGGCCTGTTCGTCGCCACCAACGTCGCGCTGTTCTCCGGCGCGACCATGCTGTTCCAACCGAAATTCGACGCCGATCTCGTGCTCGCCTCGATGGCCGCGCGCGACCGCGCTGATGGGCGTGCCGACTTTCTACGTTCGCCTGCTGGAACATGAGGGGCTTACGCGCGACGCTGCTTCGTCAATGCGGGTGTTCATCAGCGGCTCGGCGCCGCTGCTCTCCGAGACGCATGAGCTCTGGCGCGAGCGCACCGGCCACGCCATCCTCGAGCGCTACGGCATGACCGAGACCAACATGATCACGTCCAACCCCTACGACGGCGATCGCGTCGCGGGCACAGTCGGGTTTCCGCTGCCCGGCGTCTCGTTGCGCGTCTCAAGCCCCGACAATGGCGGACCGCTCGCCAAGGGCGAGGTCGGGGTCATCGAGGTCAAGGGCCCGAACGTGTTCAAGGGCTATTGGCGGATGCCGGAGAAGACCGCGGCCGAATTCCGCGCCGACGGTTTCTTCATCACCGGCGACCTCGGCAAGATCGACGAGCGCGACTATGTCCACATCGTCGGCCGCGCCAAGGATCTCGTGATTTCCGGCGGCTACAACGTCTACCCGAAGGAAATCGAGGGCGAGATCGACGCCATCGCCGGCGTGATCGAGAGCGCCGTGATCGGCGTGCCGCACAAGGATTTCGGCGAGGGAGTCACCGCGGTCGTCGTTCGCCGGAAGGACGCCGATATTGATGAGGCCGCCATTCTCCAGGCGCTCGAGGGCCGCCTGGCGCGCTACAAGGCCCCCAAACGCGTGCTGTTCGTCGAGGAATTGCCGCGCAACGCGATGGGCAAGGTGCAGAAGGCGGCGCTGCGCGAGACCTATAAGGCGCTCTACGAGTGACGGCGCGCGGCGTTCGGCGAAGTCGCGACGTAGCGTTTTGACTAGAATAAGTGCGCTGGTTGCAGATTTTTTGCCTTTTCGCCTCGCCTGTTCTGGACAAGGGGCGCTATAGCGGTTTCGATAGCAGCAACGACTGGGCTAGCCGGTCTCAAGGAGGGATGCATGCGTTACGGCGCATTTGGGACTATCGCGTTCGTCGCGCTAGCGATCAGCGGCTGCGCGTCTTTTGAGCCTCCGCCTCCGCCCGTGGTCGTGAAGCCCGCGATCTCCATCGATCAGCTCGTCGGAAAATGGGGCCTGGCGTCCTATCACGTCGACAAGGATCGCGATCGCACCCTGAAGGAAGCCAGGTCGCAGTGCGGGCACCCCTATGTCATCAATCCGAGCCCGAACGGCGGCGTGATGATCAACCTCGCCGATCAGAAAGAACTCAGCGAGGCCGTGCTGAAAGTGACGCCCGACGGCCGCACCTATCTCGGACCTGCGGGCGACCCCGCCGGTCCGGACGATCGCCAAATCACCAACGTGACGCCGGACGCGTCATCGTTTACCACGGTCTGGGTTGATCCCGACAGCATGCATCGCTACGGCACGATGGTCTATGTTCGCTGCGCGTCGAAATCCTGAGGTGAAATAGCATGTCATTATGGAACGCAAACCCCCGCGCGCGCGGGTGGGTGCTGGCTCTCGCCTTCGCCGCATGTTGCGGCCTGGCGGGCGTCACCTATGCGCAGCAGGCGACCGATCCCGGCGATACGCCCGGTCGCGAGCCGACTGCGGACGAGGAAATTCTCGCCGGCCCCTATGAGAAGCAGGAGGTGTTCTTCCGCACCAACGAGGCGCCGGGCACGATCGTCATCGATACGCGCGACCGCTTCCTCTATCTGGTTCAGCCGGGCAATCGCGCCATGCGCTACGGCATCGGCGTCGGGCGTGACGGCTTCACGTGGTCGGGCCTGCAGAAGATCGCGAAGAAGACGGAATGGCCGGATTGGCGCCCGCCGCCGGAGATGATTGAACGCCAGCCCTATCTGCCGCGCTTCATGGCGGGCGGCCCGGGCAACCCGCTTGGCGCACGCGCCATGTACCTCGGCGGCACCGTCTATCGCATCCACGGCACCAACCAGCCCGAGACGATCGGCACGGCCGTTTCGTCCGGCTGCTTCCGGCTCGTCAATCCCGACGTGATCGATCTTTACGACCGCGTGCCGGTGGGCACGAAGGTCATCATCAAACAGGCTGTCGGTCTCTAGAATTTTTGATCAGGGGGAAATCTGCATGGCCAACATTGCGAAATGGGCCGCGCTCGCGGTCGCGGGGCTGTGCGCCCTCGCGACCCAGGCGCAAGCCGACACGCTGAAAGACGTACGCGCTCGCGGCGTCCTGAACTGCGGCGTCAATGAAGGGCTGCTCGGCTTCGCGCTGAAGGACGACAAGGGGGTGTGGTCCGGCTTCGACGCCGATTTCTGCCGCGCGGTCGCCGCGGCGGTGCTCGGCGATCCCGCCAAGGTCGCGTTCCTGCCGTTCTCCGCCGACGATCGCTTCAAGGCGCTGAGCCGACAAGAAGATCGACCTGCTGTCGCGCAATTCGAGCTGGACGCTCGGCCGCGAGAACGATTCGTCGGTGCTGTTCACCGGCGTCGACTACTATGACGGCCAGGGCTTCCTGGTCGCCAAATCTCGCAAACTGCAGTCGGCGCTCGAACTCGACGGCTCAAAAGTCTGCGTCGGCAGCGGCACGACCAGCGAAGCCAACGTCGCCGACTATTTCAAAGCCAACCACATGAACTTCGAAATCGTGAAGGTCGGATCCGGCGATGAAGAGGTCGCCGACTATACGTCCGGCAAGTGCGACGTGCTGACCAGCGACGCCTCGCAGCTTTACGCGCTGCGGCTGCGGATGCCCAAGCCCGACGACAACGTGATCCTCCCCGACATCATCTCGAAGGAGCCGCTGTCGCCGGTGGTCCGGCAGGACGACATGCAATGGGCGCAGATCGTGCGCTGGGTCAATTTCGCGATGATCGACGCGGAAGAGCTGGGCGTCAGCACAGCGACGCTCGACGACGCGCTGAAGTCCGACAAACCCGCAGTCCGACGCCTGCTCGGCGTCGAGGGCGACTATGGGACGCCGCTCGGCATCGACAAGGATTTCGTAGTCAAGATTGTGCGCGCAGTCGGCAATTACAGCGAGAGCTACGAGCGCAACATCGGCGTCAAGTCGAAGCTCGGCGTTCCGCGTGGCCTGAACGAACTCTGGAGCGACGGCGGGATTCTTTACGCTCCGCCAATCAGGTAAGATGTTGAGCCCCTTCTCCCGCAAGCGGGAGAAGGTCCCCGAAGGGGGGATGAGGGGTGTTTCAGGATAGAGCGCGGCGCTTTGCGGCTGCCCTCATCCGCGCTTCGCGCACCTTCTCCCGCAAGCGGGCGAAGGGCTTTATCCGGCCACCTTCATTTCAGGACAATCGGCTGGCCGTGCGGCGTCGCCTCGGCGGCGGCCATCCAGGCCTCCGCGAGCGTTCGCAATTCCCCCTCCGCTGCGACTCCCTTCGCCACCACCAGCTTTTCGAGAGCCATCAACCAAGCCTCGAAATAGTCGTCCTGACGCTTCAACTCGGCGCCGAGCGCCTGCGTCCATTCGCTCCAGCTGAAAAGCCCCCGCTCGCTGAGCGTCACCGCGAGCGCAAACGCCTGCGCCTGCCAGGCCTCGGCGAAAGCGGGGGGCTCAGGCGGGGTCAAGGTAGGGCTCGAAGGCGTCGATGGAAACGGACAGCGTGGGGTCGGCGTCCTCGCCCCAAAGCTCGCGGCCGTCGAACCGCACGGTGTAGAGCCATTGCGGGTCTTCGCCTTTCCCGTGCGCGTTGGAGTCGGGATAGGCGTGCGCGCCGTGGACGGCTTCGACAATTCCGCGCTTGCCGCGCGCGTAGCGGGGCAGGCGAGTGTGAGTGACCGGGTTCATCACGCGAGTGCGCACGCTGCTCGCCAACTGCGAAGCGCGCCGGCGCCTGCGGCAGGCCGCTCATAGGGCGCGCCGTGGGCGATGATCGCCGCCACCGCCTCTGCGCGCGCGATTCGCGCCGCTGGCTCTCCCCGCGCCTTCGCGTGGCCGGCCTCAACCTCTTCGCGCGTCGCGATGCCGCGCTCGACGACCATGTTGCCGAGCGCGGAAATCCAGATGTCGTAGTAGCTCTTCGCCAGATAGTCGGCCGGCGGCAGCCGTTCGCGGCTGTGGCGGTTCGCATCGCCGCTCCAGCCTCGCGTCCGCTCGAACGCCAGCGCGACGCCCAACACGCGACGTTCCCATTCGGCATGGAACACCGGTTCGTTCGGCTCGGGCGCAATGGGGCCAAAGCCCATCTGGCCGCCGAGGTCGTGCGGCCCGTTCATGATGCGCTCGCGGGTGAAAGCGCCAATCCGGCGCCGATCATGCTGTCGCGGGTCACGAGTTCGGCGAGCCGTTCCTCGCTCCAGCCCTCGGTTCCGTCGGGTCGTTCGGGGATGACCAGATAGCGGATCTCCGCCGTCGAGTCCCAGACGCGGATCTCCGTTTCAGCCGGCAGTTCGACGCCGAACTCCTTCAGCACGCCGCGCGGGTCGATGACGGCGCGCGAGCGATAGGGCGGGGATTTGTACCAGACCGGCGGCAGACCCAGCACCGGCAGGGGATAGCAGGAGCACAAAGTGCAGACGACGAGATTGTGCCTGCCAGCTCCATTCTCGACAACAACCATGTGCTCGCCCTGCCGGCCCGGAATAGCCGAGCTCGGCGATCGCGGCGGAGGCGTCGTTGCGCAGCCGTTGCAGATAGGCGGGATCGCTCCAGGCGCGCGCGACGACTTTGGCGCCGTTGCGCGGACCGATCTTCTTCTCATAGGTCTCAATCAGCGCATCGACCGCGGCCGGGTCGATGTAGCCCTTCTCGGTGAGCAGCGTCTCGAGCGCGCGCACGCGGGCGGAGACCTCCGACATCTCCGAGTGATCGTGGTCGTGATCGTGCGCTCATGCCGCCTCCGCCGCGAGCGCACGCTTGACGCTGTCGCGCGCCTTCATGCGCTCGAAATGGTCGGCGACGCGCGGGAATTTCGCCACGTCGACGCCGGCGCCTTCGAGCCAGGACGAGAACAGGAACAGATAAGGATCGGCGGTCGTGTAGCGCTCGCCGAGCACCCAAGGCCCCTGGAAGAATTTCGTTTCGATGACGTCGAAACAGGCCGACACCGTTTGCGGGACCTTGCGGCGCATGTCGGCGAACGATGTTTCTTCGTCCGCCCAACGCGAACCGCGGACTCTATGTGCGAAGCAGACATGCACCGTCGCGCAGAGATAGGCGTTGAACGACTGCAACTCGGCGAAGGCGAAGGGATCGCCTTCCGGCGCGAGCCGCGCGGCCGGAAACGTCTCCGCGATGAAGCCCAGAATCGCGGGGTTCTCGGTCAGCGCGCCGCGCGGCGTCACCAGGCAAGGCACGCGTCCCTTGGGATTGATCTTCAGATAGCCCTCGGAGCGCTGCTCGCCAGCTTTGAAGTCGACGCGCTTGCGCCTCATAGCTCGCGCCCGCATCTTCGAGCGCGATGTGAGAAGCGAGCGCGCATGAGCCGGGCGAATAGAAGAACGTGAGCATGGCGGGTTCCCAGGAACATATCCGTCGAGGTCGAGGCCTTCTCCCGCAAGGGGAGAAGGGCTACGGTCTGCAAGTCGCGGCGCATCGCTGCTACCGCTTCGCGTTCAACTTCTCCGCCGCCTTCGGCGCGAAATAGGTCAGTACGCCGTCGGCGCCGGCGCGCTTGAACGCAATCAGGCTCTCCATCATCGCCTTGTCGTGATCGAGCCAGCCGTTGTTCACCGCAGCCATGATCATCGAGTATTCGCCGCTGACCTGATAGGCGAAGGTCGGCGCGCCGAACGCGTCCTTCACGCGGCGGATGATGTCGAGATAAGGCATGCCGGGCTTTACCATCACCATGTCGGCGCCTTCGGCGAGGTCGAGCTCGACTTCGCGCAGCGCCTCGTTGGAGTTGGCGGGGTCCATCTGATAGGTGCGCTTGTCGCCCTTCAGCACGCCGGAGGAGCCGACGGCGTCGCGGAACGGGCCGTAGAACGCCGAGGCGTATTTGGCGGCGTAGGCGAGAATCTGGACGTCGTGGAAGCCTTCCGCGTCGAGCGCGTCGCGGATCGCGCCGACTCGGCCGTCCATCATGTCGGAGGGCGCAATCACGTCGGCGCCGGCGCGCGCCTGGTTGAGCGATTGTTTGATCAGCGCGGCGACCGTTTCGTCATTGAGGATGCGCTCGCCGTGCATCAAGCCGTCGTGGCCGTGGCTCGTATAGGGGTCGAGCGCGACGTCGGTGACGAGGCCGAGGTCGGGAAATTCCTTCTTGATCGCGCGGCACGCCTTGCAGACGAGATTGCTCTCGTTGAACGCCTCGCTGCCGTGCTCGTCCTTCAGCGACGGCTCGGTGTAGGGAAAGAACGCGATGGCGGGAATGCCGAGTTTTACCGCGCGCTCGGCGTCCCGCACCGCCTCGTCGACGCTGAGCCGCTCGACGCCGGGCATAGCGGCGACCGGGACGCGCTGCTTCTGCCCGTCGATCAGGAACAGCGGCCAGATCAGGTCGCTGGTGGTCAGCACGTTCTCGGCGATCAGCCGCCGCGTCCACTCGGCCTTGCGATTGCGGCGCGGGCGATGGGCGATGTCGAGGCGCGGGGCAGGGTCGGAACGGTTCGTCTTCAGCATAGGCACTCTCCTCGCGCTGCTACATACACCGGAGTTGGGGCGGCGCGCGAGGGTTGATCGCCCTTCGTCATGGCCGGGTCTCCCGTGAGACCCTCTGCGACGTCACTTCTTCCGGAACGGCGGCCGATAGGTCAATGGCATCGCGATGGGCTGCATGGACGCGTAGGCCTTGACGACATCCCGGTCCACGCAGGCCTTTTCCAGCGCCGGGTCGGCTCCGCCAGGGGCGGCGAAATGGGTCGCGTTGAGCACCTCGCGCACGTACGTCGCCGTCTGCTTCGTGGTGATAGCGCCGGTGCGGCCCATCTCGATGATGGCGTGGAGGTCGTCGATCACGTTGAGATACACGAGATCGGACGTGTCAGGGTCGTTTCGAAAGCAATAGGAGAGAAGGGTCATGTCGGCGGAATAGGAGCGACCCGTCGCAAACGCCTCCACCCAGAAGGCGCGCTCGTCGGCAGTCTGCTGCGCAAATGCGCTGCTCGCGAAGGCGAAGCAGCACAGCGCGTAAATCACCTGTCGCAACATCCGGGGCGCCTCAGGCCTTGACCCTACATATTCGCCCGGCGCGTCGCAAAGCGGCTTCAACTTGCCGGCGCCCGGCTCGCGCGCCGCGACCTTTTCCGGCGCCTGCTCCGTGATCCAGCGGATCCAGTCGGTCCACCACGAACCCGGCGTCTCCTTCGCCGAAGCGAGCCAATCGGCGAACGCGCCCTTGGGCGGCCCTCCTGTCCAATACTGATATTTCGGCTTGGTCGGAGGATTGACGACGCCGGCGATGTGGCCGGAGCCGGCGAGCACATAGCGCATCGGGCCGCCGAAATGTTTTGCGCCATTGAACACCGAGCGCGCCGGGGCGATGTGGTCTTCCTTCGCGGCGAGATTGTAGATCGGGATCTTGACCTTGCTCAGCGAGATATCGCGGCCCTCGATCGTCATGCGATCGTGGGTCAGGTCGTTCTGCATGTAGCAGTGGCGCAGATAGAAGCGATGGTTGGCCGCGGGCATGCGGGTCGAATTGGAGTTCCAGACCAGCAGGTCGAACGCCATCGGCTCCTTGCCCTTCAGATAATTGTTGATCCAGTAGGACCAGATGAGGTCGTTCGGCCTCAGCATGTTGAAGGCGGTCGCCATATGCGCGCCCTCGAGATAGCCGGTGTCGGCCATCTTGGACTCGACGGATTTCAACTGCTCCGCATCGACGAAAATCTTCAGATCGCCGGCGTCGGCGAAATCCACCTGGGTGGTGAAGAACGTCGTGCTCTTGATGCGGTCGTCGCCGATCTCGGCCATGAACGCCAGGGTCATCGCGAGCAAGGTGCCGCCGACGCAATAGCCGATCGCGGTTATATTGCGCTCGCCGGTCGCCTGTTCGATCGCGTCGACCGCCGCGAAGATGCCTTCGCGCATATAGGCCTCGAAACCCTTATCGGCGTGACGCTCGTCGGGGTTGACCCAAGACACGACGAATACGGTGAGCCCTTGCTCGACCGCCCAGCGGATGAACGATTTCTCGGGGTTGAGATCGAGGATATAGAACTTGTTGATCCACGGCGGCACGATCAGCAGCGGGCGCTTGTAAACCTGCGGCGTCGTCGGCGCGTATTGGATGAGCTCGATGAGCTCGTTGCGAAACACCACTTTGCCGGGCGTGACGGCGAGATTGACGCCGAGCTTGAATTTGGCGGCGTCGACCTGCCGAATGCGCAAGTTGCCGCGGCCGGCCTCGATGTCCTCGGCCATCATATGCAGGCCGCGCACCAGATTCTCGCCGCTCTCGGCGAGTGTCGTCTTCAACAACTCGGGATTGGTGGCCAGGAAATTCGATGGCGAAAGCGCGCTCGTCACCTGCTTCAGATAGAACGCCGCCTTTTCGCGCGTATGCGGGTCGAGTTCGTCGGCGCGCCGCACCAGATCGTCGGCCCAGCGCGTGGTCAGCACGTAAGCCTGTTTGAGAAAATCGAAATAGGGGTTCTCGCGCCAGTCGGGGTCGGCGAAGCGCTTGTCTCCGGCCTCGGGCGCGACGACCGGCTTCGTCTCTTCGCCCTGCAGGCGGCGGAAGGTCGAGCCCCAGAGCTCCATGAACTGTCCGGAGAGATCCGACTGCGCCTTGAAGGCGCGCTGCGCATCCGAGACGTAGTATTCGGCGACCCGGCCGATCGCGGTCAGCATCTGGCCGAAATCTTCGGACGGCGCGATTTTCGCCTCGCCGGTTTCCCGCGGCTTCAGATAGGCGGCGAGCACCTTGCCGCCTTCTTCGACATACCGGGCGATGTTGCGCGAGAGCAGCTCGAAATTCGGCACGGGCGTCTGCGACGGGCCGGCTTCTGGCGGCTTGGCGGGCTTTGCCGCGGCCTCGGGTTCGGGCGCCTTGGCGGCCGCTGAGGGTTCATTCCTCGGGACTACGTTGGGCGCTGGCATCCGAGGCGGCGGAGCCGCCGCCGGGACCGCGGGGGCGCTTTTCACGAGGGTGACGGACTTGGGGCGCGCGACGGCGGGTTTTGGGGCGACAGGTTCGGGCTTTGCGACTAGGGGCGCTGGCTTCGCGATGACCGGCTGGGATTTGGGGGCGACAGACGTGGCGGCGACGTCGGCGGCCTTCTTCAGGACAGGCGCCGGCTTCGCTGCGATCCCAGAGGGCTTAACGGCTGGGGCCGATTTCTGCGGCGACGGGGTCGTCTTCTTCGCTATCTTGCTGGCGGGCCTCCGGCCTGGAGGCGACCTTCGCTTCCACGCGCGAACCCTTCGCCGCTGACTTGGCGGCGGGGGAGGGCGCGACCGCTTCTGGAGGCGGCGCGTTCTTCACAGTGCTGCGCTTGGCCACGGGCATCCCCTGTCGCGTATCCATCCCTGTTTCGACATAATACTAGTCCATTCGTTCCCAACGAAGCTAGTAAGTCTTTCGGCAGGCGACCGTGGCGCGCCGCCGCAGCTTGAGGGCGCGAGGACTGGTGATGTCTTGGAGAAACGCAGCTTCTTGCGTCTGTGCGGCGGGCCTTTTCGGCGTGATGTCATGCGCGGCAAATGCGCAGTCAGCCAATCAACCTGCCGAGTCTGCCTTGCACGCTATGGCGCGCTTTACGGGCCTTGCGACAACTCCGCCGCCGCCCGCCGATTTCGTCATCGAAAGCCGGCCGAAAACACCGCTTTCCTATCAGCCTGTGTTCAAGCCGTATGACGAGCCCGGCTCGAAGGTGAAGACCAAGGACGACCTGAAAGCCATGGGTGACGACCTGCAGAAAACGGGCGACGACGCCGGCAAATTGCGTACCGACGCCGATCCGCCGGCCGCCGCCGCCCGCGCCCGCGAAGCCGGCCAAGAAGACCTCCTCCGCGAAGGCTTCATCGAGCGCGTCGACCCAGAATTAGCGTTTGCCGCGGTTGCGCCTCGTCTGCTAACAGACGCGACCCGTCGTATAGGGCGGCGGGGGCAACTTTCTTTCCAAATTCGAGCGATCGCGATGTCCGAGTTCCACCGGGTGCGGCGTCTGCCGCCTTACGTCTTCGAGCAGGTCAACAAGCTCAAGGCCAAGGCCCGCGCCGCCGGCGCCGACATCGTCGATCTCGGCATGGGCAACCCGGATCTGCCGGCGCCCAAGCACGTGCTCGACAAGCTGGTCGAGACGGTCGGCAAGCCGCGCACCGACCGCTATTCGGCCTCGAAGGGCATCCCGGGCCTGCGCCGCGCGCAGGCCGGCTATTACGCGCGCCGGTTCGGCGTGAAGCTCGATCCCGACACGCAGGTCGTCGCGACGCTCGGCTCGAAGGAAGGCTTCGCCAACATGGCGCAGGCGATCACGGCGCCCGGCGACGTCGTGCTGGTGCCGAACCCCTCCTATCCGATCCACGCCTTCGGCTTCCTGATGGCGGGCGGCGTGATCCGCTCGGTGCCGGCTGAGCCGACGCCGGATTTCTTCGTCGCGCTCGAGCGCGCGATCCAGCATTCGATCCCGAAGCCGATCGCGGTGGTCGTCTGCTATCCGTCGAACCCGACCGCGATGGTCGCCTCGCTCGATTTCTACCGGGATCTCGTGCTGTTCGCGAAGAAGCACGAGATCTTCGTGCTGTCCGATCTCGCCTACGGCGAAGTCTATTTCGACGACGAGCCGCCGCCGTCGATCCTGCAGGCGCCGGGCGCCTTCGACGTCGCGGTCGAATTCACCTCGATGTCGAAGACGTTTTCGATGGCGGGCTGGCGCATCGGCTTCGCGGTCGGCAACGAGCGCCTGCTGGCCGCGCTGGCGCGGGTGAAATCCTACCTCGACTACGGCGCCTACACGCCGATCCAGGTCGCCGCGGCGGCGGCGCTCAACGGCCCGGAGGATTGCATCGAGGAGATGCGCGCGATCTACAAGCGCCGGCGCGACGTGATGGTCGAGAGCTTCGCCGCAGCCGGGCTGGCCGATCAACGTCGCCCAGCGCCTCGATGTTCGCCTGGACGCCGGTGCCGGAGAAATTCCGCCACCTCGGCAGCCTCGAATTCTCGAAGCTGCTGATCGAGAAGGCCGACGTCGCGGTCGCGCCGGGCATCGGCTTTGGCGAGCACGGCGACGATTACGTGCGCCTCGCGCTGGTCGAAAACGAGCAGCGCATCCGGCAGGCCGCGCGCGGCGTCAAGCGCTTCTTCGAGACCGCCGACGACGCTGCACAACGTGGTGCAGCTGAAGAAGCCGGCGTGACGCGAACGTCAGATCAGCTCGAGGTCGTCGAGCCGCAAAGCGAAGACCTCCGGCGCAAACGCCGGGGTCATCGTATCCGAGGCGCGGAAGTTGGCGGTCTGCTTGTAGCCTTCAGGCGAAGGTTGACGAAAGATGCGAGCCGTCAACTTAACGGCGTCGATCACCCAAAGCTCTCGGACGCCGAAACCAGAATAAAGCTTTGCCTTGCGGCCGACGTCGTAGCGCAGGGAAGAATTCGGCGACTTCCGCCACCAGCAAAATGTTGGGGCCGGTGATTCCGGTCAGACCGGTCTCGCGAGCGTAGATGACGAAATCAGGCTCGAGGAAGGTATCGTCGGACAGGCGGAAGGTTGTTTCCGGCGCGACGAAGCATGATTGCGGGGACGCCCTTACCCAGCGTGCGTTGAGAGCCACTTTCACAAGTTCGTGTCTTGCGCCTTTGGGCGACATCGGCACCAACTCCCCGCCAATGAGTTCGAACCGTTCGTCCTCGTCGATCACACCGGTTGCGACCATCGCCTCGATCTCGGCGACCGTGAACCGCCGCCGCGGCAGGCCCTCGGCGGCGCGGGTGGAGCGGGGAGCGATGCGCAGGTTCATGGTTTGCAGTCCCAACGGGTAGCGTCCAAAAGCCGCTGGCAGGCGTTACCGCAACGTAGCACAATCCCTCCAACACGTCGCCAGTCCGAGACAGAATGCCCCGCGCCTTCGACCATATCGTCATTCCCGCCCACGACCTCGAAGCCGAGGCCGAGCTCTACGAGCGCTTGGGTTTTCAGGTCGGTCCGCGCAACCGCCACCCCTGGGGCACGGAGAACCATATCGTCCAGTTCGACGGCGTGTTCCTGGAGCTGATTTCGCTTGGACCGGACTTCGTCTCGCCGGAGATCGCGCCCAAGGAATACTCGTTTGCCGGGTTCGTCGAGCGCTACCTCAGCCAGCGCGAAGGGCTTGGCATGCTGGTGCTGAAATCCGCCAACGCGGAGGCCGATCGCGGCCTGTTCGCTCGGCTTGGCATCGGCGATTTCTCGCGTTTCGATTTCGCCCGCCAGGGACGGACGCCCGAACGGCGATCCAGTCAACGTCGCGTTTTCGCTCGCGTTTGCGGCTTCGCCCGCCTGGGATCAAACCGGCTTCTTCGTCTGCCAGCAGCATTATCCTGAAAATTTCTGGAATCGGCGCGCCCAATTCCATCCCAACGACGCCGTGGGACTTGCGGCCGTGCGCTTCGAGCATCCGCGCCCCGAAGCGGGCCTCGAATTCCTGCGGCTGTTCCTCGACGCGCCGCCGCTCGCAGCGGCGAGCGGCTACGATTTCGAGCCGGAAACCGGGCGCGTCGAAGTGAGGTCCGGCCCGTCGGCGGCATTCAAAGGTCTTGTCTTCCGGGTTGGCGATCTTGCGACCTGCCGCCGCGCTCTACAGGCCGGCGGCGTCGCCTACGAGGAGCGGGCGACGCAGCTCATCGTGCAGCCAGAGGCGGCCATGGGAGCGACGCTGGCGTTCGAAGCGGCCTGAACGCCAGATGAAACAGATCACAGCGGGGCAGCGATTTTCTCCAGCGTGAGGTTGTCGCCGCCGTGAGTGTTGGTCGAAATCCCAAACTCGTTGCCGGTCAAGCGCGCCGGCGATGTGGAAGGCCTGGGTCGTCGAATTGGCGTAAGTGACATTCAGCATGTTGGCGACGATATCGGCGTGAGTGGCCTTCAGGCCGCCAAGATCAATGACGTCGCCGAGCTGAAGGTTGACCATATGGCCTGTGAAACCCGAAAGCGCGTCGAGCCGAAGGGTCGCGTCTGGTCCCATGAACGACACTTTGTTGACGTCGGCGCCGCCCAATTCGAGTTCCGCGCCGCTTTCAATCGACAATTCGCCGCCGCCGCTGACGGCGCCTTTGATCCGCAACGTTCCACCGTTGGCGTCGACCGAGCCGCCCGCGATTTCAACGATCGCGCCTGACACCGTTCCGGCGCCGCGCAGCGCGCCGCCGACCCCTACGCCGATCGTGCCGTCGACGCGGTCGACACCCGCGCCGATCCTGACCGCGCCAAGCAGCGAATTCAGCTTACTCGCGCCATGCATGACAACGCTCGTCGCCACTTTGAGAACGCCGCCGGCGCCAACCACAACCGAGCCGAGGCCGCTCGAACCGTCAACCAGCTTGTTGACCGATAGTTTTTCATTCGAGAGATTCAAACTTCCCGTCGATCCCGACTGCGCGCCGAGCGTTATCAGGGCCGTCGCGGAACTGAAGGTGATCTGACCGCCGCTCAGCGCGAGGGCGCCCTGTCCACCGGATGCGTTGCCGATCGTCAGATTGCCGGAGATCGTCTCGACGCCGCCCGTCTGCGTGAAAGTCCCGTGCCCGGCGTCGCCGATCGTTTCCTGCACGACGGCGAGCGATCCGCCCGACAGGGTGTACGCCCCCACGGATCCCGTCTGGACGCCCAGATCCAGGATCGAATTGGGAGCGGCGAGGATGTTTGAACCGGCTGTCTCGAAGAACGCGCCCTTGCCGGCGTAGCCATCGAGTTCGCTGCCCGCGGAGAGCTGGCCGCCATTGAGATTGTAGGTGCCGCCGCCGGCGGCGAACGACCCTAGGATGAGGTCGCCGCCGCCATTGATCGCGTTCTGGCCGTTAAGCTGGTTGAAAATTCCGCCGCCGTTGTTGCCGACCACCTGGCCGAGGGCGTTGATCGCTCCCCCGCTCAGCTGGACGATTCCGAGCGAACCCACCTGGGCGCCGACGACCAGCTTTGCGTTCAGCGCGCCGCCGCCCATGAAAAAATTGCCGCCGCCATGCACGCCGACCTGGATCGTCTGGCTATCGATTGTCAGGGTCGCCGCAGCATTCGGGACAAGATTGAAGTTGAACGTTCCGGTCGAGCCGCCGCCGACCCCGAGCTGAAGTTTGCCGGCGGTGATCGCGAGGGCGCCTGTCCCGCCAAGATTGTAGGTTCCGCTGCCGCCTGCGTCGCCGATTAACAGGCTGCCGACATTGATCGTGTTCGTCGAGACCATTTGATTGAATACGCCCTCGCCGGCGTCGCCGACGATCTCATCGTCGCTCGTCACGGTGATCGCACCGCCCAACAGATTGTATTGGCCGGTCGAGCCGGTTTGCACGCCGATGTCGAGGCCGTCATCGACGGCCCCGAGCATCTGGTTGAAGATTCCGTCGCCGCCATCGCCGACGTCGATCAGTTGCGCGCCCACCGTCAGTTGGCCGCCGTTCAGAATGAACGTGCCCGCCGATTGCGCTTGAGCCGCGAGCGTCAACCTACCCGCGACGATGTCGAGCGGACCAGCCTGCAGATTGTAGGTCCCGGCGCCGCTCGAAAGGTTGCCGACGACGAGATCGCCGGCGGTGACTTTGACCTGCCCGCCGAGTTGATTGAACCGACCCGCGCCGTCGTCCCCGTCGATCAGGGCGGAGGCTTTGACCTTGCCGACGTTGAGATTGTAGGTTCCGGTTGAACCCATCTGGGCGCCAATTCTGAGTGGCGCGCCGGTGGTGATGTTGGTGCCGTTGTTCTGGTTGAAGACGCCCGTTCCCTCATCGCCGATCCGTTCGTCGGTGGATGACAGCGTTCCATTGAGCAGATTGTAGGTTCCATTTCCGTCGCTATGGAAGCCTAGGGAAACCGAAGTGCTTATTGCGCCATTGCCCTGATTGAACGTGCCCGTTCCGTCGCCGCCGATGTCCAGTCCTGGGAAGTTGATGGTGGGCGTGATCGACAGCGTTGCGCCGCCCCCGCCCACGTTGAAATCGAACTTTCCGGTTGAGCCGTGATCCGACCCGTCGAAGATGGTCGCGGATGAAAGCGAACCGACGCCGTTCAGGGTATAGATACCCTTTCCGTTGGCTCCGTTGTTGACATTGATCCCGAGCACGACGCGGCCAGTGTCGTGAACAACGCCGCCCGACTGGGTGAACGTGCCCTTCCCGTTCGCGCCGATATATTCCGATTGGCAGTTGAGCGCGCCCGCGTTCATCGTATAGGCGCCGACGCCGCCTTGGGAGGCCACCTGAAGCGAGCCGCTGATCGTGTTCGTTCCACCGGTCTGGTTGAAGGCGCCGTTGATGCCTACGCCGATGTATTCGTTCGACGAGCCGACGTTCAGCGCGCCAGCCGAGAGATCGTAAACTCCCCAACCGACTTGCAGGCTGGCAGCAGTCACGGCGCCGTTTTGTTGGAGAATACCGCCCGCGCTTTCAACGAAGATCGCGCCGGCGCCGAGTGCGCTAGCGGCGGCATTGAGGGTCACGACGCCGTTGACGGTTGTACCGTTGACGCTGGTGATCGAACCCTGAAGATTAAACACGCCGTTGAGCGTCGCGTTATTCGCCGTCACCGCGCCGATAATATTTCCAGCGCCTGTGACAGTGATGGCGTCATTGACGCCCGGCGTGACGGGTATCGCCGGGTTGGGCTGCGGCCCCCATGAACCCGGCAGATTTAGCGCACCCGAGATCCAATTGAACGCGGTCATGTTCATCGCCCCCGTCAGGCTGAACGTTACGCTTCTTTGGCGCCTAAGCTTTGAAAGGCTTGATATTCGTAACGGACGCCCGGGAGAAGCACAAGTCTGGCCCGGATTATGTGTGCGGTTTGCGCTTGAATAAGCTTCCGATCCGCCTACGTCTTACGGGATGGGACTGCGAATTTCAGGCAGGCGCGTCAGGCTGAGAACGCAGCTTGTGCATCGCTCGCGAGTTTCGTCGAGCCGGCCGAAGGGCGTCGCTGGTCGACCCGATGCAAGCGTTCCGCCGCGGCCAGTCCATAAATGCAGCCGCAAAGCAGAAACAGATGGCGCCAATGCCCGGTGTCGATCTGCACGCCCTGCAGGATCTGCGGAAAGCACGCCGCCCAGATCGCGATCGCGTGTGTCTGGTAGGGCGAGCGCGTCAGCGTCAGTCGCCAGCCGACATAGATCGTCGCCGCCGAGAACGCCGCAAAGCTGAGGCCGCCCACCCAGCCGAATGATGCGAAAGCGCTCAGGAACGCTTCGTGTGGGTCTTGCGGGAATATATCGGAAAATCGCAGCGGCCCGAAGCCGAGCGGCCGCTCGAGCAGCAGCGGGATCGAGCGTATCTGGTTGCCGAACCGCCCCTCTACGCCGGAATCGTAGTCCTGCACCAGTGACGCGCGCGACAGCAACATTTCGCGGATCTGCGGAATCAGCAAGGCGAGGGCGACCAGCGCGACCATCAATCCTATTGTCCACATTCCGATGCCGATGACGCGCCGCCGCTCCGCGGCTCTGTTCGAGGTCAGATAAGTCAATGCGACCAGCATCGCCAACGAGGCGAGCATGTCGATCCATGCGCCGCGCGAGAAGCTCAGCACCACCGCAATCATCAGCGGCGCGAGCTTTAGCGACGTCTTCGCCAACCCGGCGCGGGCGAGCAGGACGTCCTGCGCCAGCCAGACGATCGGCGCGACGAGAAACGGTCCGAGCACGTTGGGATCCTTGAACGGGCCAGCGGCGCGCGAATTGTCGTAGAGCGTCAGATAGGGTCCGAGGCCGCCGATGTTGAAATAACCGATGATCGCGAGCCATGCCGCGAGCGTGGCGGACAGAATGTAGCCGGAGCGGATCGTCGCGATACGGCTCTCCGGCTTGTCGGCGACGATCGCCGCGAACGCGACCATCGTCACCATGATGTAGACGGTGATGAAGGTGAAGGTGACGCTCTTCCTCACGTCGACGTACGGCGCCAGGGCGATGAAGCCGGCGGCGTTGAAAACTGCGACGCTGAGGATCATCGGGATCATCGCGCGATCGAAGCGAAAGCCGCCGGAAGCAAATACGACGGCGACGATTGCGAACAGGAATTCATACGGCGACGGTTCGATCGCGACGAACGCGCTGAGCGCGACCAGCGTCCAGAGCGTCGCTCTGCGGATCGATTCAACCGCAATCATCCTGTCCTCGCAGGCGTCCGACGATTGAGAATGTGTAAACGCCTGTGGTTAACGAGGCATTGAGAGGCGCCTGACCTTCAGCCGCTTGCAAATGGCGTCCGCGACGCCAAATTAGCTGGACATGTCAACGCCCCTCTCGATCCTCGACCTCGCTCCCGTTCCCAAAGGCGCCACGCCGCGCGAGGCGCTTCATCGCTCCCGCGATCTGGCGCGGCATGCGGAAGATTGGGGCTACACGCGCTTCTGGCTCGCCGAACATCACAACATGGTGGGGATCGCGAGCGCCGCGACCTCGGTGGCGATCGGCTACGTCGCTGAGGGCACGTCGCGCATTCGCGTCGGATCGGGCGGCATCATGCTGCCCAATCACTCGCCGCTCGTCATCGCCGAGCAATTCGGCACGCTGGAATCGCTGTATCCCGGGCGCATCGACCTGGGGCTTGGCCGGGCGCCGGGGACGGATCAGATCACGCTGCGGGCGCTGCGTCGGGCGCCCGAAGCCGGCGGAAGATTTTCCGCAGCGACGTGCTCGAGTTGCAGGCGCTGTTTGCGGAAGCGGGTCCGGATCAGCGGGTGCGCGCGGTGCCGGGCGCGGGCCTGCACGTTCCCTGTGGATTCTGGGTTCCAGCACATTCGGCGCGCAGCTCGCGGCCATGCTGGGGTTGCCATTTGCGTTCGCCTCCCACTTCGCGCCTGACATGCTGATGCCGGCGCTGGCGGTGTACCGCGAACGATTTCAGCCGTCCGAACAGCTCGACAAGCCCTACGCGATGGTGGGATGCAACGTGATCGCCGCAGATAGCGACGCCGAAGCGCGACGGCTGTTCACCTCGGTCCAGCAGAGCTTCACCAATATCTTTCGCGGCACGCGCGGGCAGCTAAGCCCGCCGATCGACGATATCGAGAGCTATTGGACGGCGAGCGAGAAGGCGCAGGTCGCGCGCATGCTCGGCTGCGCATTCGTCGGAACGGGCGCGACAGTCGCCGAAGGCCTGAAAAGTTTCATCGCCGAGACGGGCGCCGACGAGTTGATGGTCGCGGCCGCGATCTACGATCACGGCGCGCGCTTGCGTTCCTATGAGATTCTGGCCGAAGCGATGCGATAGCGCGGCTTACGGGCAGGGGTGCCGAGGCCGTCGTAGCCCAGATAGGTGCCGCTCGCCGGATCGTACGAGCGGTACGTATTCTCGCAATACGCGACGGCGTTGCCGCCGCCTTGCGGATATTCTACCGGGGCGTCGTAACCATAGTTCTCGTACTGCGACCCGGCGATCGCGCCGCCGAGCAGGCCTAGCCCAATAGCGGGCGCCAGATAGCCGTAGCCGCCGTACCCGCCATAACCGTAGCCGCCGCCGTGATAATAGCCGCCGCCGTGCCACTGGCCTCCGCCTCCGGCCCACTGCCCGCCGCCGCCGTGCCACTGACCGCCGCCGCCATGCCACTGGCCGCCACCGCCGTGCCAATTGCCGCCGCCACCGCCGCCATGCCAACCGCCGCCACCGCCGCCCCCATGCCAGCCGCCGCCGCCATGGCCGCCTCCGCCGCCGCCGTGCCAGTCCGCCAGGGCCGGCGCTGAAGCCAGCATCAACACCGCCACCGAAACACTCAAGCGTTTGAATAAATTAGTGCGCATTTGACGACTCCGGTGTTTCAGGGCGCGATGACAGTATTCGCAATAGGACTACAACGAATTTCGACGCTACTTTGTTTCGCGTTGTCTCGACGCGTCTACGAATTGAGAGATTCATCGTAAATTCAGTCGGATTTACGTCGCTGCCGTTGTCACGGAAGGAATGGCCGGCACAAGCCTACTTTCAACGGGAAAGCGCGGGAGGCTGGGCTTCTTCGAACCACAGATCGACTGCAGCACGGCCACTGTGATGCAAGCGTTCGAGAAACGCCCAATTGAGGTCGCCGGCGCTTTCGCTCCCCAGTCCCGCAATCTCGTCCTCCGCCGATATCCGTCCGATCCGCAATTGTTTCAGTTTCGGCGTCAGGCCCAGGATCAGCGCGATCTTCAGCGCTTCGAGTTCCGCGCTCAGCGTCGAATTGAAATTGATCTGGTCTAGCCTTTTGGCGATTTCGCGCGGCGACGACGGCGCCTTATCCGACTGGTTCGGGGTTACCTGGACGATCAGCAGGTTTGCGGCTTTTGAGGCCTGTACCAGCGGGATCAGCGGCGGGTTGGCGACGTAGCCGCCATCCCAATAGGGTTCGCCGTCGACCTCGATGGTCTGATGAAGGAGCGGCAGGCACGCGGAGGCGAGAACCCTCTCGATCGTCAGCTCTGTCTCAGTGAAAATCTTGAGACTGCCGTCTTTGACCCGTGTCGCGCCGACAAGCAGCTTCATCGGCGAGTGGGCCCGCAAGCGCTCGAAGTCGACCTCCGCCTCCAGCGCCTCTCGCAGGGGATTTAAATTGAACGGGTTGAACTGATACGGCGACAGGGCGAGCGAGAACGGCCCCATGCCGGCCTTCAGCGCCGAAGTGGCCAGCGAAACGCTGGGCAGGAACGCGGCCGCGGCGCTCATTCGCTTCCAGAACCGCTTCAGTCGGGCCTGAGCGCCTGCGCGCCCGCCCTCCAGCATTCCCGAGGCGAGCAGAGTGGCGTTGATCGCGCCGGCGCTCGCGCCACTGATCGCATCGAAATTCAATTCGGGTTCGTCGAGCAGTCGATCGATTACGCCCCAGGTAAAGGCGCCAAACGAACCGCCGCCCTGCAGCGCCAGCGACAGCCTGCGAGGCGGCCAGCGCGGCGCGGCGACGGGGCCGCCGAAGGCTTTGAATAGGTGGTTGATCATTCCCATGGAGCGAGAGCCCTTCGCCATTACGTGCGCCTATGTTGCGCTGCAACATAGGCTTTTCGGCGTCAAAGCTGAGGGCATTCGTCATGGCCGGACTTGTCCCGGCTATCTAAGCCGCCGCGTGGATGCGACGGCTCTCGGCAGGGGGTCAGCCCAAAGCCTGATCCAAATCCTCGATCAGATCCTTGACGTCCTCCAGACCGATCGACAGCCGCACCACGTCGGGCCCGGCGCCCGCCGCGGTCTTCTGCGCGTCGGTGAGCTGGCGGTGCGTGGTCGAGGCCGGATGGATGACGAGCGAGCGGGTGTCGCCGATGTTGGCGACATGCGAGAACAGTTGCAGGTTCCTCACCAGCGTCGATGCCCGCGTCATAGCCGCCGCTTGACGCCGAAGGTGAACACGCCGCCGACGCCCTGCGGGCAGAGGCGCTTGCGCGAGCTCGTGATAGCGGTTGTCGGGCAGGCCGGCGTAGGACACCCAGCCGACTTTGCGATGGCTCTGCAGATGCTGGGCGACGGCGAGCGCGTTGTCGCAATGGCGCTGCATGCGCAGGCGTCAGCGTCTCGATGCCGTTCAGGATCAGGAACGCGTTGAACGGCGAGATCGCCGGGCCGAGATCGCGCAGGCCCAGCACGCGGCAGGCGATCGCGAAGGCGAAATTGCCGAACGTCTCGGCGAGGATCATGCCGCTGTATTCGGGCCGCGGCGCCGACAGCATCGGATAGCGCGCGTCGCCCATCCACTCGAACGTGCCGCAGTCGACGATCACGCCGCCCATCGAATTGCCGTGGCCGCCGAGATATTTGGTCGCGGAATGGACGATGATGTCGGCGCCGTGGTCGAGCGGGCGGATCAGATAGGGCGTGGCGAGCGTGTTGTCGACGATCAGCGGCACGCGCGCCTCGCGCGCGATCGCCGCGATCGCGTCGATGTCGCAGACGACGCCGCCGGGATTGGCGATCGACTCGATGAAGATCGCCTTCGTCTTGTCGGATAGCGCGGCGCGAAAGCTGTCGGGCTCGTCGGGGTCGGCCCATTTGACGTTCCAGCCGAAACTCTTGAAGGCGTGGTTGAACTGGTTGATCGAACCGCCGTAAAGCTTGGTCGAGGCGATGAATTCGTCGCCCGGCGTCATCAGCGCATGAAACACCAGCGCCTGCGCGGCATGGCCGGAGGCGACGGCGAGCGCGGCGGGCGCGCCCTCCAGCGCGGCGATGCGCTCCTCGAGCGCCGCCGTCGTCGGGTTGGTGATGCGGGTATAGATGTTGCCGAACGCCTGCAGGCCGAACAGCGACGCCGCGTGGTCGACGTCGTCGAACACGAACGCGGTCGTCTGGTAGATCGGCGTGATGCGGGCGCCGGTGGTCGGATCGGGCCGCGAGCCGGCGTGGATCGAAAGGGTCGAAAACCCGGGCTCGTCATTGCTCATCTCGATACCTTCGCTTCAGTCGGCAAGTTTGATCCGCACCCGCCTGTTGAGCTTGCCCTTTTTCTCGATGCCCGTCACCTCGGCGCGTCCAATCTCGCTTAACCGCGCGACGTGCGTGCCGCCGCATGGCTGCAGGTCGAGGCCGGCGATTTCGACCAGCCGGACGCGGCCCTGGCCGGTCGGCGGCTTGACCTTCATCGTCTTGACGAGGCCGGGATTGGCGGCGAGTTCGTCGTCGGTGATCCAGCGGGTCGAGACTTCGGCGTCGGTGGCGATCAGGTCGTTGAGCCGCTGCTCGATGTCGGCCTTGTCGAAAGCGACTTCGCCGGAATCGAAATCGAGCCGACCCTCGCCATCGCCGACCGAGCCGCCGGTCACGGGGTAGGGCAGCACGACCGAGAGCAGGTGCAGGGCGGTATGGGCGCGCATGCGCTTGTAGCGCGTCGGCCAGTCGAGATGGAGCGTCACCTGTTCGCCCGGCGCCGGCAGCGGCGCGCCCTCGGCGGCGACATGAACGATCGTCTTGCGGTCCGCGTCGTAGATCGTATTGGCGATTTCCAGGCTGCGCCCGTCGGCGAGCGTCAGCGTCCCGCGGTCGCCCGGCTGGCCGCCGCCCTGCGGATAGAACAGCGTGGCGTCGAGGACGACGCGCTGCGGCTCCGCAGCGAGGACTTTCGCCTTCGTTTCCCGGAGGTAGGCGTCGGCGCGAAACAGCGGTTCGGTCATTTCTCATCCGTATCTGGGAAGTTGGCTCTGTAGCCGAGCTCGATGACCTCGGCAGGCGCGCAAGCGCCCCATATCCGCAAACGTCAGCGCGAGGAACGACCGCGGCTACAGGCGCTCATCCCTCGACAAACACATCCGCCCATTCGGGGTGGCGCTTCAGCTGCGCCGCGACATAGGGGCAGTGCGGCTGGACCTTGAAGCCGCGCGCTCGCGCGTCGACGACCAGGTGTTCAACCAGCTTCAGCGCCGCGCCCGTGCCGCGCAGGCTGTCGGGCGCCTCTGTGTGGTCGGCGCTGATGAGGTGAGACCCGCGCGTCGTGAATACGAGTTGCGCTTCCCCTTCGCGCCCTTCGACGACGCCCACATAGCGGCCGCCCTGCGGGGTAGCCTCGAGGCGAATGGCGACGTCGGTCATGCGGACTCCTGGGTTGAAGGCGCGGGATCCGGCGGCAGCGGAATGAACTCCGCGCGATCGTCCGGCGGCAGGTCGAACTGACCGCGACCCCATTCGCCTTTGCGCCACTGCTCCTTGGCGTGCTCGATTTTCTCGCGGCTTGAAGAGACGAAGTTCCACCAGATGTAGCGGGGCCCCGAAAGCGTCGCGCCGCCGAGCAGCAGCACACGTGCGCCCTGCGGGCCCGCGCCGATGGTGATCGCGTCCTTGGGGCGGAAGACCAGCATCCGGCCGGCCGGATAATCTTCGCCGGCGACGCGGATGGCGCCCTCGACGACATAGAGGCCGCGATCTTCGTGGTCGTCAGGCAACGGCAGGCGGGCGCCGGGCTGCAGCATCGCGTCGACGTAGAACGTGTCGGTGAAGACGCTGGCCGGGGCCTTCTCACCATAGGCGGCGCCGAGGATGATCCGAAGCTTGGCGCCTTCGGCCTCGATCTCGGGCAGCGCTTCGCGGCCGAAGTGTTCGAAGCTCGCGGGCTTGTCCTCCTGCGCCTCCGGCAGGGCCACCCAGGTCTGGATGCCGAATAGGCTGTGCGGCGCCTCGCGCGTCTCCTGCTGGTGCGCTCGGAATGGGTCACGCCGTTGCCGGCGACCATCCAGTTGAGCTCGCCCGGATAGATCATCTGGCTGTTGCCGAGGCTGTCGCGGTGCTGGAATTCGCCCCGGTACAGGTACGTGACGGTCGCCAGCCCGATATGCGGATGCGGCCGGACGTCGATGCCGGCCCCGGTGATGAACTCGGCCGGCCCCATCTGGTCGAAGAATACGAACGGCCCGACCATGCGGCGGCGCGGCGCGGGCAGGGCGCGGCGCACCTCGAATCCGCCGAGGTCGCGGGCGCGAGGGATGATCAGCGTCTCGATCGAGTCGACGCCAACCGCGTCCGGGCATCCGGGTTCGAGGGCAGGGTTCCAACTCATGCGGACCTCAGGGACGGCCGGCCCCGCGACGCAAGCCTTTGCATGCGACCGCGCCGACGCGTTCACGGCGATCCTAACATCGTAGGTCCGATGCGGCTACCGAGCCAGCCAAGTAATAACTGCGCTTCGCGGTGCGATAGGGAAACACTCCCTGTCGCACCGCGCGAGCGATCGCCTAGGCCGCAACAATCTTGATGTTGGTGCCGAAAGTCCCGGTTGAGCCGATTTCGTGACCATCGCTGGAGAACTGGAACTTGAGATTTTGTGAGGCGAGATAGGTGGATGTGTAATCGCCTTCCACATAAATCGCGGCGCTCTGGGCCGACCCGTTGTTGAGGACAATCCCGCCGTCCAGCGCACTGAAGCCGCTCTTAGTTGGGTCAAGTGCGGTATTCGCGCTGTTATAGGCGAAATCTCTGAGATCGATTGTGTCGCCCTCCGCGAAACCCCACACGCTGCCGTAGAACTGAGGGGAATCTGGCCAGAACCAGCGAGCCCGTAGCGCCGGCGCCAAAATAAACGTTGCTGTCGGCTTCGGCGCCGAACAAGATCGAACCCGTTCCGTTGATGGTCGCAGAACCTGCTCCATATACGGCGTCTTGCGCGTTGATTTGGCCAGTGTTTGCGATCAGTTGGCCGGGGCTATAGATCGTCGTCTCAATTGTCACGCCCCCCGCAGAATCGGATTGGATTACGCCTGAATTGTAAAAATTGGAGGAATCCGTAGCGGTGTTGAACGCGGCTCCGTCGAGGGTGAAACCAGTCGCACCCGTCGCGTCGATGATGCCATTGGTCGTGTTGTTCACCACCATGTTGGCGTCGCCGACAACCCCAGCGCCCTCTATGATCCCGTCCCTGTTGAACAACCTTGTGTTCGCGCCATCACTGACGATCGCGCTATCGGCGCCTTTCATAATGACCGTACCGCCGCCGAGAAACTGCAATGTCTTGCCGCTTGCAATCTCGATCATGGTCGCGCTTGTGTTTCCTTTGATCTTGATCGTGCCGCTATTTTGCCAGTGACTGTCGGCGATGAGATCGGAACCGTTGGCGACAGCTATCGTGCCCGAATTGTAGACACTTGTTTCGAGCATATCGGAGGTGTCCCCGGAGCTTGTGCTCAGTAGGTCGGCGGCGGAGACCCACACATAGGCTTGATTGTAGATCTCGGCGTTGTTCTTGAGAACTATCGATCCCGACCCGAGCGTTTCGACGATGCCGCCGCCGCTATTGACGAGGGCGCCGTTCAAGAGGAGCGCGCCTGCGCCTGCCGCTTCGAGGTAGCCGGCGTTGTTCAGCACTCCCGTAAGCGTGAGACCGCCGGAGCCCGTGGTTTCAATCACACCGGCACTGAAATTTGAGGATTCGGTCCCGGCCGTGACCGCCGCAGCGTCGCCTTCAATTGTCAGCCCGACTGCGTCGTCAGCGTTGATGACCCCGGTCGGAGCATTGTAGAGGCGGAGATAGCCGTCGCCTATCGTCCCAGCTCCAGCGATCGTGCTGAAATTGCTAAGCTGTTCGCCTGCGCCGTTGGCGCCGACAAAGTTTTCAGCGCTATTGGAGAGGAGCAGTCCACCAGTCTGATCGAGAGTAAATCCGCCATTGAAGGCTTCGAGGGTCGTCGGGCCCGTCGCGCCATCTAGACGCAATTGGCCAGCGCCGAGAAAAGAGGAATCGCTATTCAACGTCGAATTGTCGGCGATAGCGATCGTTCCCGCATTATTCAGGGTGGTGCTCAGCACGTCGCCCGCGTACGAATTGCTCGCGCCAACCGCGACCGTATTTCCAGATGTCGTCGTGATTGTGCCGCCCGCTGCGGTGGTGACGAGTCCGCCTATCGAAAGCTGCCCGTTATTCAGGGTGAGCAAGCCGGTGGCCGAAACGTTGACGTTGCCGCCTCCGCTGATCAGAGCATTGTTGATCAAAAGAGCGCCGGTTCCGGTGGCGTCCAGTTGACCGTCCTGTTGCATGTTGCTGTCGATCGTCAATCCGCCGGTCCCTGTCGTTTCCAGCGTTCCGGCATTCTCAATCTGATTGCTCCCGGTATTCAGAACCAGGGCCGCGCTAGCGTTTGCGTTTATGGTCCCACCGTTGGTGTTCGTCAGATGGAGCCCGTTGCCCCCTGTCGCGGCCGAGCCGTCGCCTATCGTGCCGAAACCCACAATCTTGTCGGTTTCGTTTTGCAAAGTGTTGCCGCCTCCGGTCGTCGCGCTTTGGATCGTTCCGCCCGAGAGTTTGACCTTTCCCGTGCCGAATAATCCAAACCACGGCGCCGCGAGCAATAGAGTGCCACCATTTATGGCGACTTTGCCGTTGTTGAAGATTTCTGAGGAATCCGCGCTTGGGCTGCCAGCAGCGCCAAATTTCATGGTCGCGCCGCTGTCGATCTCAACCACGCCGAGGTTGTACAAGTTCGAGTAGGGGGCGGTCTTCGCGAAAATGGTAAAAACGCCTGCAGCGACGTCGAGCGTCGCGTTCGCGTTTACCCAACCAAAGCCTATTTGCTCGTTCGCCGAACTTGTAACCGTGAAGGCGGCCGTACCCGACGTTGCGGAGCCGCCGAGCGTGATGTCGAATTCGACCGCGTTGGTCGTATCGTAAGTCGGGACGCCACTGGGACTCCAGTCGGAGGCGACCGTATAAGCGTCGCTGACGTCGTTGAGCCAAACCGATTGTACGACCGTTGTCATGTTTTCTCCCAAGCTTTCGATGATCAAGCAGGCTTTTCGTCAACGCGCTGGGGTTTCCCCGTCAACGGGGACTTGGCGAGGAGACGACAGCGGTTTCGCGCATATGAGGATTGCGGATGCGGCGACTTTTGCTGCAAACGACGGGAAAGAAAATTCCTCTGCAATTTGATGATACGCACAACGGCCGCGTAACTAGCCGGACCGACGGGCGAGTCCGTTAATGCTGAAAAATCGGCAATTGCGCTTAGTTTGACCCACCTCCCTACGGACGCGAAGGAGCGTCTGCCCATTGTATTCGCTCAGCAAACCACCCAAGCGACGGCCGCCAGCAATTCCGTAGAAGCTGCCTCAAAGCTCTGGGTCTGGCAAGTCGAATTCACACTCCGCTAACCATTTGGGAATGGGTATGGTTAGCGGTAGGCGCGCGCCGTCAACGTTCGCCAGCCCTAAACCGAAACGTTTGGCGCGGTCGCCTTGCGCTCCATCCATCTCGGAACCGGCAACCCCTTCGAGCGCATGAACTCCGGGTTGAACAGTTTTGACGCGTAGCGCGAACCGGAGTCGCAGAGGATCGTCACGATCGTGTGGCCGGGGCCCATTTCCTTTGCGAGCCGGATCGCTCCGGCGATGTTCACCCCCGAGGAGCCGCCGAGCAGCAGGCCCTCGTGCTCGGCGAGGTCGAACACGATTTGAACCGCCTCCGCGTCGGGGATCTGGTAGGCGAGATCGACCGGCGCGCCTTCGAGATTGGCGGTGATGCGGCCTTGCCCGATGCCTTCGGTGATCGACGACCCCTCCGACTTCAGGACGCCCTCCGTGTAAAATGAGTAGAGCGCCGCGCCCGGCGGATCGGCGAGCGCGATCTTGATGTTGAGATCGCGCTCCTTGAACGCCATGCCGACGCCGGCCAGCGTGCCGCCCGACCCGACGGCGCTGACGAAGCCGTCGATCCGGCCGCCGAGCGCGTCGTAGATCTCCGGGCCCGTCGTCTCGTAATGGCCGCGGCGGTTGGCGACGTTGTCGAACTGGTTGGCCCAGATGGCGCCGTTCGGCTCGGTCGCGGCGAGCGTCTCGGCGAGCCGCCCCGAATATTTCACGTAATTGTTGGGGCTCGAGTAGGGCGCGGCGGGCACCTCGATGAGCTCGGCGCCCATCAGCCGCAGCATGTCCTTCTTTTCCTGCGCCTGCGTGTCGGGGATGACGATCACGGTGCGATAGCCGAGCGCCGAGGCGACCAGCCCGAGCCCGATGCCGGTATTGCCGGCGGTGCCTTCGACGATGACGCCGCCCGGCCGCAGCGCGCCGCGCTGTTCGGCGTCTCTGATGATGGCGAGCGCGGCGCGGTCTTTCACCGAACCGCCGGGGTTCATGAATTCGGCCTTGCCGAGAATCCGGCATCCCGTCGCCTCCGAGGCCTGTCGCAACGCAATCAGCGGCGTGCGCCCGATGGCTTCGACCACGGAAGGCTTCGTCGGCATATTTCCTCTCCTGGCGCGCGGACGGCGACCCGCGCCGCCTCTCATAACCATACATTCGCGAACGGTCTAAGAAAAATTTCAGTTAATCGATACGTTGTGTAGAAATATGGCTCGCTGAGCTTTGGATCGTGGCCTTGCGGGGCCAAAACGGGTATGCTGCCGTCGATGTCGTTTTACTTTCTGTCAAAGCTCGGCTGGCTCATTTTCCAGCCGTTGAATTTTTGCGTTCTGCTCGCTTTGGCGGGCCTGCTGGCGCAAGGGTTTGCGCCTCGGACGGGCTGGATCGTAGCGTTCGTCGCCATCCTCGCCCTGCTGGTTATAAACCTCTCACCGGCGGGGAAAGTGATCTTGAGGCCGCTCGAAATGCGGTTTCCGCCACCCGCTGCGGATGCGCCTGCGCCCTACGGCATTATCGTTCTCGGCGGGGCGATCGCCGACGATTTGACCCGGCAGCACGGGCAGGTCGATTTGCAGGAAGGCGCCTCCCGTTTGACCGAGGCGGCGCTGCTCGCCAAGCGCTATCCCGACGCCAGGGTTTTCTACACCGGCGGGACCGCCGATCCGCTCGACGGCGAATCGAAAGAGGCGGCCGAAGCTCGCGATCTGCTCGTCGGCCTCGGCATCGCGCCCGAGCGCATCGGCCTCGAGACAAACTCACGCAATACCGACGAGAACGCCCGTTTCAGCGCGGATATTCTGAAGCCACAGCCGGGGCAAAGCTGGTGGCTGGTAACTTCGGCCTATCACATGCCGCGCTCGATGGGGCTGTTCAGAAAATCCGGCTTCGACGTCGTCGCTTTTCCCGTCGACTACCGGACCTATGGCGACGGCGCGCGACTTTCAGCCGGATCTGTTCACCAACAAGGAGCTGATCCCGTTTGAACTGGCGGCGCACGAATGGATTGGACTGACCGCCTATTATCTCACCGGCAAGATCGACAACTGGTTCCCGTCGCCCTGACCTATTCCGAGAAGGGCGCGCCGAGCCGGTAGACGCCGCGGAAGTCGTGGGGATCGGCCGGTTTGCCTTTGCGGTAGATAACCAGCCGGCCGGAGTTCGGCCAGTTTTACGGCGGTCGCGCGCACGGCGGACAGGTGCGAACGCCAGGCCAGCGAATCCTCGTTGCGCGCAGCGGCGTACGCCTGCGCGGCGTCGGTCGGACAGATGGTGCGGCCGGCGCGCGCTTCGTCGCAGAGGTCGAGGATGACCTGCTCCAGCGTGGGCGTCGGGTTCGAAGCGTCGTTCATGGCGCGCGCTGTGCGCGAAGCGCGGGCGTGAAGTCAAGAGCTTGACTTGAGCACGAGACGCGGGTGAGGCTTTCAACCATGATGGAGAAACCATGTCGTCGCTAAAATTGGTGATCGCCAACAAGGCCTATTCAACTTGGTCGCAGCGTCCGTGGATCCTGCTGACACATTTCGGCGTCGCGTTCGATGAGGTGGTCATCCCGCTAGACGAACCCGAAACGACCGGCAGGATCCTGGCCTACTCGCCGAGCGGTCGCGTGCCCGCGCTGATCGACGGCGATGTCACGGTATGGGATTCGCTCGCGATCCTCGAGTATGTCGCCGAGACCCGCCCAGACTTGGCCGATTTGGCCTAGCGACCGGAAAGCGAGGGCGCATGCGCGGTCGCTGAGCGCGGAGATGCATTCCGGCTTTCCAGCGCTGAGGAACCATTGTCCCGGTCAGTACCTGAGGCCGGTGCGGAAAATAGCGCTGACGCCGGAAGTCGAACGGGAGGTCAAGAGAATCGAGGAGGCCTGGGCGAATGCGCGGGCGCGCTTTGGAGCGGGCGGTCCGTTCCTGTTCGGGGCGTTCTCGGCGGCTGACGCAATGTTCGCGCCGGTCGTCGGCCGGCTCCATACCTACGACATTCCGGTCGGGCCGCAGACCCGCGCCTACATGGCTTCAGTTATGGCATTGCCCGCCTGGCGGGCCTGGATTTCGGGAGCGGAGGCCGAGCCTTGGCGGATCGCGGCTTACGAGGCGATTTGAGCGCCGAGCCCACAAGGTCGCCTAGGCGCCGCGTCCGTTCCCACACGGTGAAACGCACGCTCGGCGGCCGATTGATCATCGCGGAGGGCGTGCGGCGCCGGCTGTGGAGCGATTTCTACCATTACGCGATGGAAGCGAACTGGGCGCAGTTCGTCGGTTCGCTCGCCGCCGGTTTCTTTGTGCTGAACGCCTGTTTTGCGACCGTCTACTGGCTGGGCGACGCGCCGATCGCCAATGCGCATCCCGGGAGTTGGGGCGATCTGTTCTTCTTCAGCGTGGAGACGACTTCCACCGTCGGCTACGGAGACATGCACCCGCAGACGATGTTCGGCCACATCGTCGCTACCGTCGAGAACTTTGTCGGCGTGGTGTCGCTGGCCCTGATGACCGGGGCTGGTGTTCGCGCGGTTCTCCGCCCCCACGCCCGCCTGATATTCGCCCGCAATCCCGTCGTCTCCCTGCACGATGGGGTCCAGACGCTGGCGTTTCGGGTCGCCAACGAGCGCGACACGTTCATCGCCGAAGCAACTGCGCAGGTGTGGATGCTGGGCCCGCTGGTCACCAAGGAGAAGCGTCAGATCGTCGGTTTCCAGCCGATGAGACTTACCAAGAGCGAAAATCCGATGTTCGCGCTGACCTGGACGCTGTTCCACCCGATCGACGAAGCAAGCCCCTTGTTTGGCCGAAGTGCGGACGAGATCGCCGCGAGCGATTTGACCTTCCTCGTCAGTCTGTCCGGGTACGACGAGTCCGCCGCACAGAATGTGAAGGCGCGGCAAACCTATTCGTCTCAGGATCTGCGCTTCGACCACGAATTCGTCGATGTCATCACGCTGGAGCCGAACGGCGCGCGCAGGGTGAATTACGCGCGGGTGCACGATGTCCGGTCGGTTGGCGCGGAAGTCGCCTCTAGCTGAGGGGGACCCTTGCGCGGGGAATTAGCGGACGATTTGCGGCAGGTGTAACGCGACCGCCCAACCACGCATTGTCAATTAATTACAGAATCTGTGCAGTATACCCAAGGTCATAACAAAGAGATTGTTGGAACCTACACAGCACTCGCCGTTTTGCGCGAGGCGCACTTACGGGAAACGAGCTTTTTTATCGACGCTGTCGCATTGCCGGCGGTAGTTGAGCGCGTCGCGCAAGCCGGCTTTTTCGCCGGCGTGAGAGTTTTTCGCCGAACCTCCGTGCAATCAAAGGCGGTTCGGCCCCATCGGGATTTTTGAGCGGGCGCGCCCCATGTCATTGCCGACTTTTCAGCACCTGATGTTGCCTGTTTTGCGCAGCGTTTGCGAGCAGGCGGACGACATTTCGATTTCCGATCTCGAGAACGAAGTGGCGAAAGGCGCAAACGTAGCCGCGGCCGAGTTGGCCCGGCTGCTGCCCGGCGGCAAGAAGGGCGTGTTCGCGAACCGTGTTTCGTGGGCGCGTTCCTACCTCTGTAAGGCCGGCCTGCTGGAGATGCGCCGCAAAGGCTTCGTTCAGGCGACCCAGCGAGGACGCGCGCTGTTCGCGGAAGGCGTCAGTGCGATCGACGCGACGGTGCTCAGCCGCTACCCGGAATTCGCGCCGGCGCGCGCGCCGTTCCGGGCGGCGGTTGCATCGAAAATCCCGAAGACCAGATCGTCGCCAACTATCACCGGCTCAACGCGGAGCTGGCGCGCGAAATCATCAAGCGCGTTCATTCCTTCAAACCCGTCGTTCTTCGAACGGCTGATCGTCGATCTGCTGGTCAAGATGGGCTATGGCGGCGGCAGGCTGGAGATGGGCCGCACGCTCGGGCGCACCGGCGACGGCGGCGTCGACGGCGTCATCAAGGAAGACGAACTCGGCCTCGACGTCGTCTATGTGCAGGCCAAGCGCTTCGCGGAGGAGAAAGAGCGTGCCGCTGCGCGAAGTCCGCGATTTCGTCGGCGGCCTCGAAGGCCATCGCGCGAGCAAGGGCGTCTTTGTCACGACCTCCTATTTCCCCTCGACCGCCTATGAGTTCATCACCCGCGTCTCGAAGCGCGTCGTGCTGATCGACGGCCCCGAACTCGCCAACCTGATGATCCGCCACCGCGTCGGCGTGCGCGTGAAGGCGAGCTACGAGCTGAAGAAAATCGACGAGGACTATTTCGTCGAGTAGGGGCGCATCGAGGAGGCCCGGCAAGGCGCATTCATTTCAGGGAGCGGCGCGCCTGCACTGACGAGGCTGAGGTCGCAGCTATAGAGTTGACGATCGCGCCGTGGGTCGTACGCGCGATTGAAGCCTTGTGTTCATCAGAGTTCGTTGACGGCTTCGACGTATTCCTGCTCGCCCGTCGCTGCGACCGGTAAATCCGACCCGCT
The DNA here is from genome assembly GCA_963771455.1 of uncultured Pseudomonadota bacterium. Lineage (GTDB taxonomy): Bacteria > Pseudomonadota > Alphaproteobacteria > Rhizobiales > Beijerinckiaceae > Roseiarcus. Next base: position 354 of record CAVYTP010000020.1, on the reverse strand, counting down.
CGCAATTCAGGGGCCCGGCGCGTCTGCGTCGGACCCCCACGATCATCCTGCGGCGCCGCGGCTTCAGGAAGTGAAGTCTTGGTGGCCAAAAGGATAGTACGTTGCCAGAGTAGGTGATCGCGGTGCCATTGGAGAATGACAAAATCGTCGATCCGTTTTGCCCCGCCGCCAAAGTCCCTTGTCCAAGGTCTTGGCTGAGGGGGAGTCTCGGCGGCCGTACCGGCCGTAATCGTATCGAATGTTGTCGTCAGGCCGACGTAAATCGTGTCTGCTCCTGTGCTATTGATCTGCTGATAACCGCCCTGAGTGACGTAGATCGAGTTGTTGCCGCCGGAGGAAATCGACGATACGCCC
>CAVYTP010000019.1:0-219396 GCA_963771455.1 uncultured Pseudomonadota bacterium | reverse complement strand
CGTGTCGCCGGAGGGCGCTTCTGCATCACCGCTTCGAGCGAGATCTGGCTTTCCCCCAGCCGCGTGGCGATCACGCCGATCGCGCCCGGCCGCTCGGCGACCTCGAGGCGCACGTAATAGCCGCCCTCGTGGCGCTGCATCGAGGCGCGCTCGACTTCCGTCAGCGTCTCGACCGGGCGGCCGAACACGGGGTCGACGATGCCGCGCGCGATGTCGGCGATGTCGGCGGCGACCGCCGAGGCGGTCGCGTCGCCGCCGGCGCCGGGGCCGACCAGCGTCAGCGAGCCCACCGCGTCGCCATCGATGGTCACCGCATTGAGCACGCCCATTGTTTGCGCGATCGGGTGCGACTTGGCGACCATGGTCGGATGCACGCGCTGCTCGATGCCGTGCTTGCGTGCGCTCCGCGACGCCGAGCAGTTTTATGCGGAAGCCGAGTTCGTCCGCGGCGGCGAGATCGGCGAGCGTGATCTGCTCGATGCCCTCGACCGAGACGGAGTTGGCGTCGATGCGGGTGCCGAACGCCAGCGAGGCGAGGATGGCGAGCTTGTGCGCGGTGTCGAAACCGCCGATGTCGAAAGTCGGGTCGGCTTCGGCGTAGCCAAGCCGCTGCGCTTCGGCGAGGCAGACGGCGAACGGAAGCTGTTCCTGTTCCATGCGCGACAGGATGTAATTGCAGGTGCCGTTGAGGATGCCGGCGACGCGCCGCACCGAATTGCCCGCCAGACCTTCGCGAAGCGTCTTGATGACAGGCACGCCGCCGCCGACGGCGGCCTCGAAGGCGAGCGGCGCGCGGTTCCCCTCGGCAAGCCCAGCGAGTTCGACGCCATGCGCCGCGAGCATCGCCTTGTTGGCGGTGACGACGGGCAAGGCCGCGCGACAGCGCCGCGCGCACCGCATCATGGGCGGCGCCGTCCGCGCCGCCGATCAGCTCGACGAACAGGTCGATTTCGCCGCTCGCCGCGAGCTCGACGCGGATCGGCGAAGAAACGCGCCTCGCCGAGGTCGACGCCGCGGTCGCGATCGGCGCGCGCGCTCACCGCCGACGACGTAGATGTCACGGCCGGTGCGAATTTGGAGATCGGCGCGGACGCGACGAAGCAGGCGGATCAGCGATAGGCCGACCACGCCAAGGCCCGCGAGCCCAACACGAAGAGGTTTCGCCATCGACTTGGCCCCAGATCAAATCCGCCGTCGCCGGGGCGAACGCCCCAAACGCCTGCGCGGGCGACCAGGCGCGCGCCGAGCGTCAGCCCCAGCGCTCGGCCGCGCTCTTCTTCTTTACCTTGCGAGCCTTGCGCGCCGCATAGCGCGCGTCGCGTTCGAGCTTCTTCTCGAACTCGAGGCGCTCCTGCTCGGCGCGGTGCGCGGCCTGCTCGGCCTCGAGGCGCAACGCCTCCAGCCGCAGCTGCTCGGCGCGCTCGGCCTCGGTCGCGATCTTGCGGGCGGCCTCGGCCGCCTCGGCCTCGGCCTTCTTCTTCGCCCGCTCGATCTCACGCTGCTCGCGCGCCTCGAGGATCGCGCGGCGTTCAGCCTCGCGCCTCAGCGACGGCGGGATCGTTGGGATCATATCTGGGTCGGGAAGCGAATTTCTCCGCCATTGTCTTCCGTGCGGCGGCTGCGGCGGCCTGACGGTCTTGGAACTTGTTCGAATTCAGAAACGACATGCTTTAGCGGACTTCTCTCGGACGGTCTTGCGGACGCGCGGGCTAATGCCACACCGCGCCCAGAACGGCAATGCCAATTGCCGCATCGCTGCAATTCGCGGGGCGCAGGACGGGTCACTAGCGCGGCAGAAGCTCAATAGATGGTTGCGGCTGATTTGGGTTCAAGGGCCAAACAGCGCGTTGTTGAAGATCCGCCCGCCTCCCAGGCGTCAGGGTGGCGAGGGCGAAGGTTGCGCGCTGCAGGATCGGGCTGGCGCGCAACGAGGGTTCGAGCGTCATGCAAATTTCCTGACAGCGCTCACTTATGCCTTTCCAAGGACATAGCGCGTCGGGCCTCGCCAAGCTCGTTCTGTGCATATTTTGTTCTTGTTGTGTTCGGCAAGTTACGTTATCTGAGATAGATGTCCGAAGCCGACGAAACACTGACCCTCGCCACCGCCTCGGACGTCGCCCATTCGCTCGCTTTCGCGCTGCGTTACGACGGCCGCCGGCGCGTTCACGACGCGGCGGAAACGATGTCGATGATCGTCGCCAAGCGACTTGTGGAACATTTGAAGATCTCAGGATTTGTCATCATGCAACGCCCGCCCGTCAGGGGCGCTGCGCACCTTGGTTCGTCAGGAGGCCCGGTTGACCCCGCAAAAATGCCTTGAGACCCGTACGCACCTCGGCTGGACGCGGGAGGAGCTCGCCTCCGTCACAGACCTCGCGGCGCCGATCATCCGCCTTTATGAAGCCGGAGCGCTTGAAGGCTTCGAAGATTGCGCCGACGTGATCGCGGCGGCGCTGGGTGAGCGCGAGGCGCCGCGGACAGTTGGCGACTTGACGCCGCGCCGGATGCGGCCGGGCGGCCGCGGCGGGTTCGCGGAGGCAGGCGCTGGCTGGCGCGCGGCGCCACGGCGATGGTTGACGCTGTCGCTAAGGAAGCGCATTTACCGATATAAATAAGCACGTTATATTGCTTTCATGGTGCTCCACTTTAGCAGAGCGTCCAAGTGCGTTTGCGCAGTGCGGGCGGTCATGGCTGGGACGAGTTTCGCCATGAAGGAAAGCGTGATGGAAACGGCGCCCAGCGACACCTAGGGCCGCCCCCTCGTCTTCCGCCACCCGCCTTGCCTTGACGCGCGCTTCCCCCACGTGGAAAAGACCTGCAAACGGGAGCCGAAGGGCATGCGGGTCACCCTGATCGACAATTACGACAGCTTCACCTTCAATCTCGTCCATTACCTCGGCGAGCTCGGCGCCGATGTCACGGTCTGGCGCAACGACGAGAAGATCGGTCGACGAGGTGATGGCAGAGGCGCCGGACGCGATCGTGCTGTCGCCGGGCCCCTGCACGCCCAGCGAGGCCGGCATCTGCCTCGACCTCGTCCGCGAAGCCCAGCGCCGACGACCCCGATGCTCGGCGTCTGCCTCGGCCATCAGGCGATCGGCGCAGGCGTTCGGCGGCGAGGTGGTCCGCGCGCCCTCGCCGATGCACGGCAAGGTCAGCGAGATCTCGCACCGGGCGCGCGGCCTGTTCCGCGGCGTCAACGGCCCGTTCCAGGCGACGCGCTACCATTCGCTGATCATCCGCCGCGAAAGCGCCCCGCCGAGCTCGACATCACCGCCGAGACCGACGACGGGATCATCATGGCGGTCGAGCATCGCGAGCGCCCGGTGCACGGCGTGCAGTTCCATCCCGAAAGCATCGCCAGCGAACACGGCCGCGTGCTGATCGGCAATTTCCTCGACCTCGCCCGCCGCTTCAACGCGGAACGCCGCCCCGCCTGACGACGAAAGCCCGACAATGGAATCCTTCAAGCCGCTGATCGCCAAGGTCGCCGCCGGCGCCTCGCTGACCCGCGCCGAGGCCGCGGCGGCCTTCGACGAGATGCTGTCGGGCGACGTCACGCCGGCCCAGATGGGCGGCTTCCTGATGGCGCTGCGGGTGCGCGGCGAGACGGTCGACGAGATCACCGGCGCCGTCTCGGCGATGCGGGCCAAGATGCTGCGCGTCGATGCGCCGGCCGACGCGATCGACATCGTCGGCACCGGCGGCGACGGCTCCGGCTCCTACAATGTCTCGACGCTCGCCGCGATCATCACCGCGGCCTGCGGCGTGCAGGTCGCCAAGCACGGCAACCGCGCCGCCTCGTCGAAATCCGGCGCGAGCGACGTGCTGAGCGCGCTCGGCGTCAAGGTCGGCCTGCCGCCGGAGGGCGTCGAGCGCTGCATCGCGGAGGCCGGCATCGGCTTCATGATGGCGCCGACCCATCACGCGGCGATGCGCCATGTCGGCCCGGCGCGCGCCGAGCTCGGCACGCGCACCATCTTCAACCTGCTCGGGCCGCTGTCCAATCCCGGCCGGCGTCAAGCGCCAGCTGCTCGGCGTGTTCTCGTCGGCCTGGCTGAAGCCGATGGCCGAGGTGCTGCGCAACCTCGGCTCCGAGCGCGTCTGGGTCGTGCACGGCGCGCGACGGGCTCGACGAGATCACCACGACGACCACGACCGACGTCGTCGAACTGCAGGACGGCGTGATCCGCGCGTTCGAGATCACGCCCGAGGACGTCGGCCTGAAGCGCGCCGAGCCCGGCGGCGCTGAAGGGCGGCGATCCCGCCCACAACGCCGACGGCGCTGAGGCGCGTGCTGGCGGGCGAGCGAAGCGCCTACCGCGACATCGGCGATCTTCAATGCCGCCGCGGCGCTGGTCGTCGGCGGGCAGCGGTCGACAATCTCGCCGCCGGCGCGCGAGCTCGCAGCGCGCGCGATCGACAGCGGCGCGGCCGCGCAAACCCTCGAACGGCTGGTCGCCGTCTCCAACTTGTGATCGGATGCGTCCATGACCGACATCCTGCGCAAGATCGAAGCCTACAAGCGGCGCGAGATCGCCGAGGCGAAGATCCGCGTGCCGCGCGCCACGCTGGAGCGCGAGATCCACGACCAGTCGCCGCCGCGCGGCTTCGTCCAGCGCCATCGAGCGCGCCGAGGAGGAGGGCCGGTTCGCGCTGATCGCCGAGATCAAGAAGGCGAGCCCGTCGAAGGGCCTGATCCGCGAGGATTTCGAGCCGCAGGCGCTCGCCAAGGCCTACGAGAGCGGCGGCGCCTCGTGCCTCTCGGTGCTGACCGACGGCCCTCGTTCCAGGGCTCGCCCGAGCACCTGAAGGCGGCGCGCGCGGCGACCCACTTGCCGGTCCTGCGCAAGGATTTCCTGTTCGATCCCTATCAGGTGCTGGAGGCGCGCGCCTGGGGCGCCGACTGCATCCTGATCATCATGGCCGCCGTCGACGACGAGACGGCGCGCGACGCTCAACAAGGCCGCGCACGACCTCGGCCTCGACGTGCTGGTCGAGGTCCACGACGAGCAGGACCTCGAGCGGGCGCTCGCGCTCGAAGGCCGGCTGATCGGCATCAACAACCGCGACCTGCGCACCTTCGAGACGTCGCTCGAGGTCAGCGAGCGGCTGGCGCCGCTGGTGCCGACGCGACCGGCTCGTGGTCGCCGAGAGCGGCATCTTCACCCACGCCGACTGCCAGCGGCTCGCGCAGCACGGCATCGCCGCCTTCCTGGTCGGCGAGAGCCTGATGCGCCAGGCCGACGTCGAGCAGGCGACGCGGGCGCTGCTGACCGGCGTCGGACGCTTGAGCGAGCTCACCCATCTCGAGCGTCTGCCGGCGAAGCCCACATGGTCGACGTCGGCGCCAAGGCCGAGACCGAGCGCGTCGCGGTCGCCGAGGGCCAGGTCGTGATGCGGCCGGAGACGCTGGCGCTGATCCTGTCGCGGCGACGCCAAGAAGGGCGACGTGCTCGGCACCGCCCGCATCGCCGGCATCATGGCCGCCAAGCGCACGCCGACCTGATCCCGCTCTGCCACCCGCTCGCGCTGACCTCGGTCAGCGTCGACATCGCGCCGGACGAGGCCCTGCCCGGCCTCGTCGTGCGGGCCGAAGCGCAAGACGCGCGGGCCAGACCGGCGTCGAGATGGAAGCGCTGACCGCCGTCTCGGTCGCCTGCCTGACGATCTACGACATGGCGAAGGCGGTCGACCGCGGCATGCGGATCGAGGGCGTCGGCTGATCGAAAAGCGCGGCGGCAAGTCCGGCCTGTGGCGCGCCGGAGACGCGGAATGAAAGAGCCGCTGATCCCCGTCGACGAGGCGCTGCGCGCGCGTCCTGGCGTCCGCCGCTGAGCCGCTCGAGGCGGAGGATGGTCGCGCTCGCCGCACGCCGCCGGGCGCACGCTGGCGCGCGACCTCGCCGCGCTGCGCACCCAGCCGCCGTTCGCCAATTCCGCGATGGACGGCTACGCGCTTCGCGCGGCCGACGCTGCGAGCGCCGGCGCGACGCTGAGGCTCGTCGGCGAATCCGCGGCCGGCCGCGCCTTCGCGGGCGCGGTTCGGCGCCGGCGAGACCGTGCGCATCTTCACCGGCGCGCCGTGCCGGACGGCGCCGACGCGATCGCGATCCAGGAGGACGTCACGCGCGAGACGGCGATCGCGTCACCCTCGCGCGTCGCTGCCGTCGCCGCGGCGACAACGTCCGCCACGCCGGCATCGATTTCGCCGAAGGCGAGCCGCTGCTGCAGGCCGGCACGCGGCTCGGCGCCGCGCGACGTCGCGCTCGCCGCCGCCGCGAACCACGCGCGCGCTGCCCTGCCGGCGCAAGCCGCGCGTCGCGATCCTGGCGACCGGCGACGAACTCGTGTCGCCCGGCGAGCCGATCGGGCCCGCCCAGATCGTCGCCTCCAACAATCTGTTGCGTGCTCGGCCTCGCCGAGGCCGCGGGCGGCGAGGCGATCGATCTCGGCATCGCCGCGCGACGACCCCGCCGCGCTGGCCGCTTCGATCCGGCGCGCCATGGCGGCCAAGGCCGACGTGCTGGTGACGCTCGGCGGCGCCTCGGTCGGCGACCACGACCTCGTCCAGCAGGCGCTCGTCGACGCCGGCATGGAGCTCGGCTTCTGGAAGATCGCCATGCGGCCGGGCAAGCCGCTGATGCACGGCCGCCTCGGCGCCATGCGCGTGCTCGGCCTGCCGGGCAATCCGGCTTCGTCGGCCGTCTGCGGCGTGCTGTTCCTACGCCCGCTGCTGCGCGCGCTGCAGGGCGACCCGGCGGCGGGCGATCGACATGAGCGAGCCCGCGCGGCTCGGCCTCGCCATGGCCAAGAACGGCCCGCGTCAGGACTACGCGAGAGCGACACTCGCCCGCGGTCGCCGATGGCGGCTGGATCGCGACGCCCCTGCCCGATCAGGACTCGTCGCTGGTCAAGACGCTGGCGCAGGCCGAGGCGCTGATCGTCCGCCCGATCGGCGCGCCAGCCGGCGGAGGCGGGCGAAGCGTGCCGGATTTTGCGGCTGGCGGCGCTGGGGGGATAAGCAGTAGCGGTCCGTTCACGCCCGCACGACGGTCTGCAGCAATTCGCCAAACACCGGCGTCCCGTCGGGGAGCCGGACTTCCATCGCGACCGTATCGCCGAACGCCATATAGTCCGTCTTGGCCGCGCCGAGATCGAGCGTTTCGATGCCGCGCCGTTCGGCGATGCAGCTCGATCCGATCTCGCGGTAATTCGGGTTGGAGACCGTGCCGGAACCGATGATGGTGCCCGGCGTCAGCGCGCGCGAATAGGCGGCGTGGGCGACGAGATCGTCGAAGCCGAAGCTCATCTGATAGCCGTTGGCGGCGCCGAACTGGGCGCCGTTCCATTTGACGTTGAGCGGCAGATCGACGCGGCAGTCGCGCCAGTGCGCGTCCGAGTTCGTCAGGCGTCACCGCGACCGGCGCCATGCCGCACGGGGGCTTTGCCTGAATCCAGCCAAAGCCGGTCTTCATCTCGATCGGCGCGAGTTTCCTGCAGGCTCCAGTCGTTGATCTGCACGATCAGCCGAATGTGCGCGGCAGCGCTCAGCCTTGCCCGGTGTTGATCGGAACGGCGTCGGTGATGATCCCGAATTCGCCTTCGAAATCGATGCCGTCCTCGGTCGAGACGAACGGAATCTTCGCGCGTGGGCGGATAGAACGTGTCCGAGACGCCCTGGTACATCAGCGGCTTCGGGTTGCGCTCCTTCTTCTCGAAGCCGAACACCTTGTCCATCAGGGCGCCGTGGCTTTCGAAAGCGGAGCCGTCGAGCCACTGCCAGGCGCGCGGCAGAGGCGCGAGCGCCGCGCGCGGGATCGAAGCTCTGTCCGCCGCCTGCGTTCAGTGTTTCGTATTCGTCGGCAAGCTTCGGAGCGAGGGCTTCCCACGCCTCCAGCGCCGCCTGAAGGGTCTTGGCGGACGCCGCAGGGCTGGCAGCGCTTGAGATCGCGCGAGACGAGATGCAAACGGCCATCAGGCGTTCCGTCTGGCAGGGTGGCAAACTTCATGGATAAGTCTCCAGTTGATTGAATGAGACGGCCGCGCCGCTGATTTATGCCTTGGCTTTTTCCCGAACGCGGGCGTCGTGTGTGGTCTGCGCGCGCGCAAGGTCAGGGTCGAAGGTCGCGTCCGTGAGCACGAACAGCATGCGCGTCGAATCGATCGCTGCGATTGCTCCAGGCGTGGATCGTGCCGCGTTGCACCACCACGTCGCCGGTCTTCAAATCGACGGCCTCGTCGTCGAGCAGAAGCGTGATCTCGCCGTCGAGGACCACGCCATAATCGATCGAGGCGGTGCGGTGCATGAGCGGATGGCGGCCCGGAATCGTGTGCTCCGCGTTTTCCGCCAACCCGACTTGCGCGAATAGGGCCTTCGCCGCTTCCTTGTCGTACCCGAGCCCCTTTTCGCCTTCGGGGGGAATGTCGACGATGCGGATGATGGTCCCGTTGCGGGGTGGGGCCGTGTCGCGATGCAGATTGGTCGGTTCCGCCTCCGTCGCGCCGATCAGGCTCGGACATGCGCGGGTATTCCAGATCTCGTGAAAGGCGAGCCCGGGTTGTTGCGGCGGACGCGTCACATGCGGAGGCGCGGCGTCGGAAAGAACAATCGCCCGTCCCGCGCTGTCGTGGCCGGTCACGACGCGCCTGATGTCCTTGCTCGGCATGCTCATCCTCCCGAAGTCTGAAATTATTTGAACGCACAATCAAATAAAAAGCAATGCCGCTATCGCAAAGTAGTTGAGCATTCCGCGATCGGATCGGTTCGTCATCGCGAGCGCAGCGAAGCAATCCGGCGGTCACGCCGCTTCTCTTCTCGTCTTTGTTCACAATGGCTTGCGGCAGACGAAACGCGGATGGCTTCGTCGTTGCGTTCCTCGCTATGACGATTAAAAAACGGTCCGCGGCATGCTTCCTACCGACGTGGCGCCTTATCGAAGATCCAGAAGTAGACCGGATACGGGAGCAGGTTGAGCGCGCGCGCAATCCACGCGAGCCGGCGCGGAAAGCGGATTTCGAAACCACCGCGCTCGAGCCCGTTGCACAGGCGCCGGGCCGCATCTTCGACTTCCATCAGGAACGGCATTCGATATTTGGCGCCCGCCGTCAGGGGCGTGCGGATATAGCCGGGATTGACGATCTGAACGGTGACGCCAAACCGTTCGACCATGAAGCGCAAACCCACGGCGAGCGAGATCACCGCCGACTTGCTGGGCGGATAGGCCTCCGAATTGGGCAGGCCGCCATAGCCCGTCAACGAACCCACGATCGCAAGCTGACCCCGCCGCCGATTTCGCATGGCGGGCAAGAGCGGATGAAGGCTGTTGGCGACACCTTGTACGTTAAGCGCGAACGTCTGTTGAAATCCCTCGCCGCCGAAGTTTCGAAGCCGTCGCGCGCTGAGAGCCCTGCGTTCAGCACCGCGAGCGCCACCGGACCGCGCGCCTCGATCCCTGCAACCAGAGCGGCGAGACCTTCGCGATCGACGACGTCGCCCGGCGCCGGCAGGATCGAGCCCGGCAAGCCGACCGATTCCGCGGCGAGCGTGTCTAGTTCGGCGGTGCGCCTCGCCGTTGCATGAACCTCATAGCCGCGGCGCGCCAGTTCGAGCGCGACAGCGCGGCCCAGGCCCGAGCTGGCGCCCGTCACCCAGGCCGACCCATCCTTCGGTCTTGCGCGGTACATGCGTAACCTCTCGCCCATCGGCGCGCCGCGGCGAAATCACGTCGTCGACGCATCGTTTAATCGCTGGCGCGGTTCCTGCTTGGCAACACACGTTTTTGATGTGCGCGAGGCGCCCTAACGGCGCCCGGAACTTCAGTTAGGGCGTTAGAGTGCGGTGCAGCGCAACACGCGAGCGCGACGACGGAGCAGCGTCATGCCGACAAGCGCGAGATGGGTCGGAATTGATTTCTGGCGAGGGGCGGTCCTGCTCGCCATCCTCATAGACCACATTCCCGGCAACGGGCTCGAACACTTCACGCCTCGCAATTTCGCATTGTCGGACAGCGCGGAAGCGTTCGTTTTCCTGTCCGGCCTTTCGGTGGGGCGATGTATGTCAAGCGCGCCGAACGCGATGGCATCGGGTGTGTTACGCGGTCCTGCGGGCGGCGCGCGTTGAAACTTTACAGCGTACACATCGGCCTCACCGCGGCGGCGATCGCCATTTATGCGGCGGTGAGCGCGTTCACAGGGACAGCCGAGCTTCTCGCGCCGCATGGGCGCGCTTTTGTGTTCCAGGCGCCGTGGCGGGCGCTCGGGTCGATCCTGGTGATGAGCCACCAGCTCGGGTACTTCAATATCCTGCCCCTTTACGTCGCGATGATGGCGCTGGCGCCTGTCGTGGTGGCGCTGACTGTCGCAAGCCCGCTCTGGGCGCTGGTCGTTTCCCTGCTGCTCTACGGGGCGACGCGCGCGACCGGCTTCAATTTGCCGACCGCGCCAGACGCCGGCGGCTGGTTCTTCAACCCGTTCGCGTGGCAGCTGATGTTCACGCTCGGGGTCGTGGCGGCGCGGATCGATGTTTCCACGGCGAAGCAGGTTCGACCCTTATGGCTCGCCGCAAGTCTCGCGATCGCGCTGGTCGGCGCCGCCGTCGTCACGGATGGATTTGGGCATGCGATGGGATTGCGAGCCTTCCTCGAAGCTTACGGCGACTTCGGCAAACAGGACCTTGGACTGGCGCGGTTGCTGAATTTCCTCGCCCTCGCCTACCTCGCCTTGATGGCCACGCGCTCCAGCCTGATCGTCGGCAGCCGTTTTGGACAGGCCTTGCAGCGGCTCGGACGGAACAGCCTGGCGGTTTTCGCGGCCGGCTCGCTTTTGAGCGCTGGCGGTCAGTCTTTGCTGACTGTGGTTGCAAAAGGCGCCTTTTCGGGCTTGGCCACACCCCTCGGTTTAGTGTATACTTTAGTCAGTATCGCTGTCCTATTTGTCCTGGCCTATCGACTAGAATGCGCTCAACAGGCTCCACCCTCACCCGGCGAACCGTTCGGGCGCTTTCTTTTGCGTGCCTTGTGGCCGCCCCATCCATCGTATGCGCGCTGAGCGCTCGGGCCGACACCGCAGATTGCCCGGCAGTGGCGCCCTTGCTGGTCAACGGCGCCCCGCTGGGCTTGCGCGCGGCGGAGTTGCAGCACCCTTTTTCGATCCTGGCCATCGGCTCTTCGTCGACCGAAGGCATCGCTGCGAGCTCGCCTAGCCGCGCCTATCCGGCCCAGCTCGCCCTGGAGCTCAGCCGCCGTTATGGCGTAAAGGCGGAGGTCCACAACGCCGGTATCGGCGGCGAGACCGCCGATCAGACCCTCGTCCGCCTCAAGGCTGCGCTGGAGAAGAACCCGCCAAACCTGGTGATCTGGCAGGTCGGCACCAATGACGCGCTGACAGGCATGGATGAGGCCCGCTTTCGCGCCATTCTTGACGCCGGGATCGGGGCGGCCGAAGCCCGTTTCGTTCCGCTGATTCTCGTCGACCCGCAAATCCCGCCGTCGCGCACCCACGACGCAGTCTTCGCCCGCTATGCGGACATGGTCGAAGTCGAGGCCGCCCGTCTCCATGCGCCTGTGATCAGCCGCTATCAGATGATGAAAACGCTGGCGGCCAGCAATCCCGAGGGCTTTCGTTCGCTGCTGTCGGGAGACGGCGTCCACATGAACGACCTCGGCTATGCCTGCCTCGCGCATTCACTCGCCGGCCCGATCGCCGACGGTCTCGCCAAGGCGCAGCCTCACGCCTTGACGGCGGGGGTCGATCGGCTTGGCGCGACCGTGGCGCCGGCGGCCGCAGCCAGCGGCGCCGCGCCGGTCAGCCAGTAAGGGTATTCCCCGTTGCAACAACTGGTTCTGGTGGATAGCCATGCCGCTGTGCGGCCGCGGTCGCTGCCCCCGGGAGTCGGCTACAAAAAAAGCCCCAGCCTTGGCTGGGGCAAGTGCGCAACATCGGGCGACGAGGGAGGGAACGTCGCGCTTGGGGGACGTTGCGGATCAATAGCAGGTGTTGATCGAACGGTAGCCGATCACGCGGCCGTAGGGATCGTAGACCGGCTGATTGACGTAGCAGGCCTGCGAAGCGATCGCGGCGCCGACAAGTCCGAAGGCGAGGCCTACGCCGAGGCCGGGACCCCAGCCGCCGCCATGCCAGCCGCCGTGCCAGCCGCCGCCATGATAGCCGCCGCCCCAACCGCCGCCGTGATACCATCCGCCGGCGTTGGCGTTGATGCCGGAGGTGAAAATCGTCAGGGCGGCGAGGGCGGCGATGACGGAAGTGCGGAGGATGACGCGCATCTGAAGGTTCCCATCTGTTCGAGCCGGCGAGAGTTCGTCGCTCATGCTCAGCGCTTACGGGACGCCCAGACGCGTTTTGGACGGCGCACAAAAAAATGCCCCGGCCGAAGCCGGGGCAGTGCGCAACGTCAGACGGCGTTGGAGGGGGTATTACGCCGGATGGGGGCAGACGCTGCGATTCAGATACAGATCAGTTACAGACGTAAACGCTCTGATAGCCGATGAAGTTCCCATAATTGTCGTATGTCGGCTGATTGGCGTAGCAGCTCGATCCGTAGGCGCCGTAGGCTCCCGCGGCTACCGCCGCCGCGCCTAGGCCGAGGACCGCCGCCGGCCCGCCCCAGCCCCAACCGCCGCCGCCATGATAATAATGGCCGCCGCCGTTCCAAGCCGTGCCGCCGCCGTGCCAACCGCCGCCACCGCCGTGCCAGCCGCCGCCGCCGCCGTGCCAATTGCCCGCCGGACCGCCCATGTGACCGCCCATTTGCATGCCGCCGCCGTGTCCGCCGCCGCCGCCATTGCGCGGGGCTGCTTCCACACTGAATGCGGAGGCCAGGATGGTGGCCGCGGTCGCAAGCGCGACGGCTGATGTTCGGAAAATCGTACTCATAGGATATCTCCTGTCTTTTGCGCGGGCTATCGCGTTGCCGCCCAAGCCCACACCTCCCGGCAACTCTACCGCCTACGTCGGCTGCGAAGTTTGCTTTGACAACGAAACGTCATTCGAGGCAGGAAGGTTCCATGTTCGCAATTTTGCGCCTGCGCCGCCGTCGTAGCCCCGAGCCTTCAAAGGCGCCGGATCGGTGACGCGCACGCCTATGCGAACGTCTCGAAGCCGCGCCGACAGCGCGGCTTTTTTTATGTCTCGACACCGGAGAGCTTCATGATCGCGACGCCCGAAGTACCGCCCCCGCTGCTCGCCGGGCCGGCGCTTCGTCGCCGCGTCGTCGACGTGCTGGGGCTGGAGGAGCGTGGTTTTTCGGCATGGCCCGCGCCGCAGAACGTCTATTTCGGCGGCTGGGTGTTCCGGATCGGCGGTGGCTTCACGAAGCGCGCCAATTCCGCCAACGCGCTCGGCGACCGACAGGATTTCCGGTCGGATTCGATCAATGCCTGGACGCCTCGGCGCGCCTTCTCGGAAGTTCGCGCCGAGGCGGAACGGCTCTACGATTCAAAGGGCCTACCAACCATTTTCCGGCTGACGCCACTCGCGGGGGCGGACGCCGACCTGGAACTGGCGGCGGCTGGCTATCGCGCGCTCGACCCGTCCACGGTCATGACGGCGACGCTCGAGGCCGCGCGCCCGAGCGACGACGTGCGGATCGAAATGGGCGCAAGCCCGCGCTGGCTGAACGGCGTAACCGCCGCCAACGGCGTCGCGCCCTCGCATCGCGCCGCCCACGACATGATCGTCAAGTCGATCGCGCTGCCGACGGCCTGCGCAACCTGGATCGTCGACGGCCGCTACGTCGGGTATGGGCTCGGCGTCGTCGATCGCGGCGCAGTCGGCCTTTTCGACATCGTCGTTGCGCCTTCCGAGCGGACGCGCGGCGGCGGCCGCAAGTTGACCCGGGCGCTGATGGCGTGGGGCGCCAAAGCGGGCGCGACAACGGCCTATCTGCAAGTGGTCGACACCAATCTCGTCGCGCGCCGCCTGTATGACAGCCTCGGCTTCGAAGCCGCTTACGCCTATCATTACCGTCGCCGCGAGATCTGCGGCGCGTAAGGGAGGATGACCATGACGCCGATCGAAAAGCTCAACGCTCATCCGCTGCCGTTCGCGATCACGCTCGGCGTCGAATATTTGAGCGCCGCGGCCGACAAGGTGGTTGGACGTACTGGTCGTGCGGCCGGACCTCTGCACCTTGGGCGGCGTGGCGCATGGCGGCGCCCTGATGAGCTTCGCCGACACGCTCGGCGGCGCGGCCGCGTTTCTCGCCCTCGCCGAGGGCGCGAAGGGCACGACAACGCTCGGCAGCCAGACCCAGCTCGTCGGCGCTGCGCCTGAGGGAAGCGGTTTGATTGGGACCTGCACGCCGATTCACCGCGGCCGCCGCACCAGCGTCTGGCAGACGCGCATCGAGACCGAAGAAGGACGGCTGATCGCGGTGACGACGCAGACGCAGATGACCTTATGAGAATTGTGGCGGATCATCGCGTCGAGACGCCGCATCGCCTGGCGTTGATCCGGGAGCTTGTCGGCTACAACGACCGCGCCGGGCCGCCCGAGCTTTGGGCGTTCGTCGGCTTCTACGCGTTCGACGACGAAGGCGCGCTCGCCGGCGGCCTGCAGGGCGCGTTCGAATGGGACTGGCTGCACGTCAGCCACCTATGGGTCCGCGCGCCCCGCCAGGGACTTGGCGGAAAGCTGATCGCCGAGGCCGAGGCGCATGTGCTGGCGAGCGGACGCTAGCGGCCTGTTTCTCGACACGCTCGGTTTTCAGGCGCGCGGGTTTTACGAGAAGATGGGTTTTACGATGTTCGGCGCGATCGACAACGCGGCGGGGCCGCACGCGCGGTATTTTATGAGCAAGCGCCTGGTTGCGGCGGATGCGCCAACAGACAATCGGAGATAGATCATATGGTTCGGATCCGCGTCGCCGCCTTGACGATCGCCATCACAGGCTCGCCCGCATTGGCTGACGCTATTCCCCCCGGATTCGAGACGCCCGGCGCCGTCGAAGCCCTGCGCGTGACCGGCGTGGGCGCGCAGATCTATGTCTGCGCCAAAGCCGCGGACGGGTCGCTCGCCTGGAGTTTTCGCGAACCGGTCGCCGCCTTGATCGACGCCTCAGGCAAGACTGTCGGCCGACATTTCGCCGGCCCGACCTGGGAACTCGCCGACCTCAGCGCCGTCGTCGGCAAAGTCGCCGCAAAGGCGGCCGGCGCGAGCCCGCAGGACGTCCCGTGGCTGAAACTCGACGTCGCATCCGCGAACGGCAAGGGCGGCCTCGAAGGAGTGACGCATGTGCTTCGGCTTGACACAAGGGGCGGCCAGTTCGCGGGCGCCTGTTCGCCCGAGGGTGCGCTCCACGCGGAGCCGTACTCGGCGAGTTACGTGTTTCTGAAATGAGGGTGCGGGCGCTCGCAACCGCCGCCCCACCCTCACGCTGAGCTTGTCGAAGCGCAGCCGCGACGACGGTAGCGTGCTTCGACAAGCTCAGCATGAGGGTCGTTGTTTCACGTCGGCTCGGCGCCCATCACCAGACCCTCGATGTCATGTTTCTGACTGATCGGCGTGAGTTGATCGACGACCCTGCAGACGAGGTGTTTCTTCACGCTGTCAGGCAACGCGTCGAAATAATCCGGCGTCGCCATCATGTCGTGCAGCGCGGCATGGCCCGCGCCGGGCGCATCGACGCCGAGCACCAGCACGGGCCGCGGTATCTGGGAAAGATGCTCCGTTCCGCGGTGCATCGTCAGCGCGGAGCGGCAGGAAATATCGCCGCGCGCTGGATATTTGCGCACGCCGCGTTCCTGGAACCGCGGCCATAGCTCCTTGTCGGGGAACATCTGGTGTTTCCATTCGCGGCCGTCGTCCCATTGCGTTCCGGGCGCAATCTCGAACGGCCCCATATCCTCTGTCACGTCGACGCCGGTCAGATTGAACGCGAGCGAAGTGATGCGACGATCGACATAGGTGTCGGTCGGCGACGGGAAATCGCGGTGCCACGGTTGGAACTTCGCGCCCTCGAACGGCACGTCCAACCCGATCTCGACGATCTGATAATCCGGGCCGAGCACGTTCTCGCACATCGCAGCGACCCAGGGGTGGGTGACGAGATCGACGAAGCCGCCGAAGTCCTGCGGATGGATCTCCACGTACCAGCGCCGCGGCCCTCTGCCGACGGCGCCGCCCGGGCGCTGGATCGCCGACCAGAACGCCGCCATCATATCCTCGCGCATCGCGTCGGCGAATGCGGTCGAGAACGCGCCCTTCAGGGCGGTGATGCCGTCGCGCTGGAGCGCCGCAAGGTTCGCGGCGAGGTGGTAGGAATTGGCGCCATTCTTAATCAACTCGTCCTCCGGGTTTGGGCCGAACTACTACCTTCGCCGAAAGAGTGTCCAGGGATTAGCGCGAGTCAAAGCGTTCCACGCCGGCGATGTTTCCTCAAAGCCTCGGGTATGATATATTCATACCCAAATGGGTCGCCTAGGAGCGCTTATGGCCGCCGCTGCAAAACGCACTTTCAGCCTTCCCTTGGAACAGGCCGCATTCATAGACTCTCAGGTCGCGTCCGGCGCGTTTGCGACCGCGAGCGAAGTCGTACGTGCGGGCTTGCGCGCCCTGCAGGAGCGCGACGCCGCGGTAGAGCGCTGGCTGCGCGAAGACGTTGCTTCCACCTACGATAGATGGAAGGCTTCACCGGACGGCGGGATATCGGCTGAGGGCATGGCCGAAAGGATGCGCAGACGCCACGTGGCGCGCCAGAAAGCCGACGAGTGAAGCCTAGGGTCATAACCTACAGCGAAGAATCCGGCGATGACCTTGATTGGATATACGACGTCGTCGCCGAAGCAAGCAGCCCCGGAACGGCGTCGGCGTACGAGCAGCGCATTCGCGCCTTCTGCGAGCGTCTGGCGTTTGCGTCGGAGCGCGGGCAGAATCGGGACGACATCCGCCCCAACCTCCGCATCATTGGCTTTGAGCGGCGCGTTACGATTGCCTTTGTCTTGGAGGCAGAGCAGGTCGTGATCTTGCGTATCTTCTACGGCGGCCGAGATTGGGAGACCGACCTACAGTGATATGCCCCTCGCGAGTTGAGCGAGCTGCGGCTCAAAGCCCCCTGACCTTCACCTTCTCCGCCTTGGCGGTCGTCAGCCGGTTGCGCAGCGGCAGGCCGAACGCCTCGGCTTCGATCTCGAACACGTCGCCCTTTTCGGTCTTGAAGCCGTCGCTGAACGATAGCGTCGCGGTGCCGAAATAATGGATGTGGACGTCGCCGGGGCGGCGGAACAGGCCGTATTTGAAATGATGCGCCTCGAGGTTGGCGATCGTGTGCGACATGTTCTGCTCGCCCGACAGGAACGGCTTCTCCCAGGCGATTTCCTTGCCGCGACGGATGCGCGAGGCGCCCTGGACGTCGGCCGGCAGATCGCCGATCAGCAATTCCGGGCCGAAGCTCGATGGTCTGAGCTTCGAATGGGCGAGATAGAGATAGTTCTGCCGCTCGGTGACGTGATCGGAGAATTCGTTGCCGAGCGCAAAGCCGACGCGCGCCGGCTGGCCCTTGTCGTCGATCACATAGACGCCGACGATCTCCGGCTCTTCGCCGCCGTCGAGCGCGAACGACGGCGAGACGAGGTCGCCGCCGGGCGGCGCGATGGTCGAGCCGTCGCCCTTGTAGAACCATTCCGGCTGCACGCCCGGTCTGACCCTTGGCGGGCTTGCCGCCTTCGAGGCCCATCTTGAACATCTTCATCGAGTCGGTGAGCGTCTCCGGATCGGCGAGCGACTTGTGCATCTTGTCGCGACCCTCGGCCGAGCCGAGATGGGTGAGGCCGGTGCCGGTGACGTAGGTGTGGGCGGGATCGGGATGATCGATCGGCGCCAGCACGCGCTTTTCCTTGTAGGCGAGTTTCGAGATCGACAGGCTTGCCGACGCCGCGATCGGCGATCAGCTTGCGCAAGCCCGGCGCCGCTTTCCAATGCGGCTTCGACGAGCTGAAGCGTGGTGCGCGCGCCCTTGACGATGCGGCTCTCGCCGCGCGCGGTGACGACGAGCGCGCGCTTGCCGTTCTCGTCGAGGATCTGCGCTAGTCTCACGAAATTCCCTCCCTGCCCATTTTAAGCGGCGAGCCGCTGTTCGAGCGCCTCATATACGCGAGCGTCGAGGAAGTTGGCCACCGCAAATGCGGCGCCCGCGGCCATCAATCTTTCCTCGCTCGAGCGAAGTCGTCAGGCCGATGACTTTTATGCCGGCCGCGGCGGCAGCGCGCACGCCGGACAGCGAATCCTCGAAGGCGAGCGAAGCTGACGCTGCGCGCGCCGGTCAGCTCGAGGCCAGTCAGATAGGGCAGCGGGTCTGGCTTTCCCCGCGCGAGCTCCTGTCCGCACACGATGATCGGAATTCGCTTCGCCAGGCCCAGCGCGCCGACGATGAGTTCGGCATTGGCGCGCGGCGCGTTGGTGACGATCGCGCGCCGCAGGCCGCGCGCATCGCAAATGTCGAGCAGTTCGTTGACGCCCGCGACGGGCGACACTGCCCCCACCTCCGCACGGTAAATTTCCTCTTTCTCGTCGAGCGTGCGTTTGCGCTCGTCCTCCGCGAGATGCGGCAGGAAAGCGCGGCCGATCGCATCGTTCGGCGCGCCCATGATTTCCGCATTGTAGCGGGCGCGATCGAGCGTCACGCCGTGCGGCGCGAACACCCGCTGAAACGCGGCGAGATGCACGTGGTCGGTGTCGACGAGCGTGCCGTCGAGGTCGAACAGCAGCGCGGTCGACATGCCGCCCGCCCTACATCGTCGCCCCGATCTGCCAGGGCGCGAATTCCGCGTCGCCGTAGCCCAGCGACTCCGACTTGGTATGCGCGCCCGACGCCACTTCGAGCACGCGCTTGAAGATCTCCTCGCCCTTGGCCTCGATCGAGACGCCGTCGAGCACGTCGCCGCAATTGATGTCCATGTCCTCGATCATGTTCTGATAGGTGACGCTGTTGGTCGCGAGCTTGATCGACGGCGTCGGCTTGCAGCCGTAGGCGGAGCCGCGGCCGGTCGTGAAGCACAGCACGTTGGCGCCGCCGGCCACCTGCCCGGTCGCCGAGACCGGGTCGTAGCCGGGCGTGTCCATGAACACGAAGCCCTTGGTCGTGACCGGCTCGGCGTAGCGATAGACGCCGGTCAGCGTCGTCGTGCCGCCCTTGGCCGCCGCGCCCAGCGATTTCTCGAGGATCGTCGTCAGGCCGCCGGCCTTGTTGCCGGGCGAGGGATTGTTGTTCATCTCGCCGCCGTTGCGCGAGGTGTATTCCTCCCACCAATTGATCAGCTCGACGAGCTTCTGGCCGACTTCGGGCGTCGCCGCGCGGCGCGTCAGCAGATGCTCGGCGCCGTAGATTTCCGGGCGTCTCCGAGAGGATCGCCGCGCCGCCGTGACGCACCAGCATATCGACCGCCGCGCCGAGCGCGGGATTGGCGGTAATGCCGGAATAGCCGTCGGAGCCGCCGCATTGCAGCGCCAGCAGCAATTCGCTCGCCGGCCGCGTCTCGCGCTTCGCCTTGTCGAGGATCGGCAACATCTCCTTTACGCGCGCCACGCCAGCCTCGACGGTCTTGCGGGTGCCGCCGGTCGCCTGGATCGTCATGGTCTGGAACAGGTCGTTCTCGACGACGCCGTATTCCTCCTTCATGCGCGAGATCTGGAACACTTCGCAGCCTAGCCCGACCATGATCACGCCGCCCATGTTGGGATTGGCCGGCGTAGCCCCATTGCGTGCGCTTCAGGGCCTCGAACCCTTCGCCCTTGGAGGCCATGCCGCAGCCGGTGCCGTGCACGAGCGGAATGATGCCGTCGACGTTGGGATAGTCGTCGAGAATGCCGGAGCGCTCGACTTCGCGCGCGATCAGGCGCGCGACCGTCGCCGAGCAGTTCACCGAGGTCAGCACGCCGAGATAATTGCGCGTGCCGGTCTTGCCGCTTGTCGCGCTTATAGCCCTCGAAGGTCGCCTGCTGTTCGACGGGCAGGATCTCCTCGTTCCGCGCGCCTTCGCAGAAATGATAGTCGCGGGCGAAATCGTGCATGACGCAATTGTGTTCGTGGATCCACTCGCCGGGCGCGATCGGCTTGGAGGCGAAGCCGATGATCTGGCCGAATTTGCGGATCGGCTCGCCGGTCTCGATCTTGACGGTCGCCATCTTGTGGCCGCGCATCACGCGTTCGGTCGCCTTGGGCGCGTTGGCGGGCTGATCGCCGAGTTTGATCTCGTCGACCGCGATGACCAGATTGTCGTCGGCGTTGAGGCGCAGGGCGCGGGGTGTGCTCATGGAAAGTGGCCTTTCAATGCCGTGTCAGGCGGAAAACAGGTCCGGCCTGGTCCTGGAGAAATTCTCGACGATGGCGCCGAACATGAACATATGGGTTTCCATGGCGCGCCGCGCACGCTCGGGATCGCCGCCAAGTATAGCTTCGAGTACGGCCCGGTGCTCGGCGATCGTCGCGTCGATGCGGCCGGGCGGGGACATCAGCAGGCGCCGCACCCGCTCCAGATGGACGCGCTGCACGTCGAGCAGTTCGGCGCTGCGCAGCAGACCGAGGCGGCTGGTGAGGATGGCGTGAAATTCCAGATCGAGGACATAGAACCGGCTGCGGTCGTTCTTCGCCGCCGCCGCGATCGCGTCGTTGACGTTGCGGCTCAGCGCCTCCCGGGCGGGCGCGTCGAAGCGGCGCGCCGCTTCCGCCGCGATTTCGCCCTCGAGCGCGCGGCGAATGAACAGCCGTTCGCGCACGTCGCGCACCGAAATGCGGGATACGAACGAGCCATGCTGCGGCTCGACGAGCACGAGGTGCTCGAAGGCGAGCCGGCTGATCGCCGCGGAGACAGGAAAACGCGACACGGCGAGCCGATCGCAGAGGGCGGCTTTGTCGATCGGCGCGCCCGGCTCCAGCGAACCCGACAGGATCGATTCCTTGATCGCCGAGTAAACCTGATCGGCTTTGCTGTTGGCGCGTTCGGCCATGTTCTTGAAGGGCTCGCGGGCGGGCTTTCCAGCTAGCATGTTAGACGCTAGAACGGTGACGCGCCAGCAGGAAATGGTTCATCGCGCAACGAAAGCACAATGGGAGGGTGGAAATGACGCTGCTGAACGAACAGGCCACCCTGCCCGTCGATGGTTATGCCGGCGCCCTTGTCGGCCGCGTCTGGCGCCCCGACGTCTCCGGACCCTCGGTCGTCGCGGTGCGCGCGGAGGGCGTGTTCGACGCCAGTGCGGTGTTTCCGACCGTGCGGGACCTTTGCGAGGCCCGCGATCCCGCCGCGGCGCTGCATTCGGTGCGCGGCGAGCGGATCGGAAGCCTTGCCGAAATCCTCGCCAACACGCCGCCCGAAGCGCGCAACGAAGGCAAGCCCTGGCTGCTGGCGCCTGTCGATCTGCAGGCGATCAAGGCGGCGGGCGTCACCTTCGCGACTTCGATGCTGGAGCGGGTGATCGAGGAGCGCGCGCGCGGCGACCGCACGGCCGCAGACCGATTGCGCACGGAACTCAGCGAACTCATCGGGACCGACCTGAAGACGCTGAAGCCGGGCTCGCCGGAAGCCGAGCGGCTGAAGGCGGCGCTGATCGCGCGCGGCGCCTGGTCGCAATATCTCGAAGTCGGCATCGGCCCGGACGCCGAGATTTTCACCAAGGCGCAGCCGATGTCGGCGGTCGGGACGTTCGCCGAGGCCGGGTTTCACTCCAAGTCCGAGTGGAACAACCCGGAGCCCGAGGCTGTCATCGTCGTCAATTCGCGCGGCGAAATCGTCGGCGCGACGCTCGGCAACGACGTCAACCTGCGCGATTTCGAAGGCCGCAGCGCGCTGCTGCTCGGCAAGGCGAAGGACCAGAACGCCAGCGCCGCGATCGGCCCGCTGCTGCGGCTGTTCGATCACAGCTTTTCGCTCGACGACGTCCGCAACATGGCGATCTCGCTCGTCATCGAGGGCGAAGACGGATTTACGCTGGAGGGCGGCTCGTCGATGGCCGAGATCAGCCGCGACCCCGCCGATCTCGCCCGCCAGATGATCGGCCCCAATCACGACTATCCCGACGGGGCCGTGCTGTTCTGCGGCACGATGTTCGCGCCGATCGCCGACCGCGGCGCGCCCGGCAAGGGGTTCACCCACAAGCCCGGCGACCTCGTCACCGTCAGCGCCGACAAGCTCGGCCGGCTCGTCAACCGCATGCGGCACGCGCACGAGTGCCCGAGATGGACGTTCGGCGCGGCGGCGCTGATGAGGAATTTGGCGGGGCGGAAGCTGATATGACTAACGGCAATGTCCGCGTTTCGTGCTGGCCGCCACAGTTGAGCGCCTACTAGCGGCCATGGTACCTTTAGCCGCAAAGGATCTCCCGCCATGGCTTCTCTGACCCGTGAAGAACTTGCGACTGAAGTGAGTTCAGATTTGCTTTCCGACCTTCGCACCATTGCGGAGAGCGAGGGCATGCGCGTCGACGCGCTGGTCGAGGAGGCGCTCGCGGATCTTATTGAAAAGCGAAAACGGAGCCAGCCCCGAAGTCATGTCATGGAGGCGTACAGGGCCAGCAACGATAAATTTGCGCCGCTCTACAAGAAGCTCGCGGAGTGACCGACTACCTCACGGTCGTCGAAGTTCTCGCCATCCATGAGGATCAGATTGTGAGATACGGCGGCGCCATGGGGGTTCGCGATCAGGGCTTGCTCGAGGCGGCCGTTTTTCGGCCGCGAGCGGGCTATTATTTGGACCTTGTTGAGGAAGCCGCGGCCTTGTGGGAAAGCCTTTCGCAAAACCATCCTTTTGTAGACGGCAACAAGCGCACAGCCTTCGCTGCGACCTATACGTTCCTCGTCATTAACAGCATGCGACTCACCGCGACCTCCGAGGAGGCTGAGGCGTTCATCCTTGGCCTTTATGCGGACGCCGCTCTTTCAGTTGCTGCGCTCGGCCCATGGCTGCGTCAAAACACATCGTTGGAACCATCCTGAAGGCGGCGCCAACGCCTTGCCCACGGCATACGAGCAATCATCTCATCCGGAGGAATACATCATGTCCGAGTCCCACAAGAACTACATCGCCGGCGAATGGGTCGACGGGGCCTCCGTCACGCGCGACATCAACCCCTCCAACACCAACGATCTCGTTGGCGAATACGCGCAGGCCGACGCCGCGCAGACATCGACCGCGATCGAAGCGGCCCGCGCCGCGCTGCACGGCTGGGCGCGCACGACGCCGCAGGAGCGGCACGACATTCTGCTGCGCGTCTCACTCGAGATAACTGCGCGCAAGGACGAACTCGGTCGCCTGCTGGCGCGCGAGGAAGGCAAGACGCTGCCGGAGGCGATCGGCGAAGTCGGCCGCGCCGCGCAGATCTTCGATTTCTTCGCCGGCGAAGTGCTGCGGATTCCCGGCGAGAAATTCGCCTCCGTGCGGCCCGGCGTCGACATCGAGGTGACGCGCGAACCGGTCGGCGTGATCGGCATCATCGCGCCCTGGAATTTCCCGATCGCGATCCCCGCCTGGAAGATCGCGCCGGCGCTCGCCTACGGCAACACCGTCGTGTTCAAGCCCGCCGATCTGGTCCCCGGCTCCGCCCATGCGCTGGCGGAGATCATCGTCAGGGCCGGCGCGCCGAAGGGCGTGTTCAACCTCGTGATGGGTCGCGGCTCGGTGGTTGGACAGACGATCCTCGACCACAAGCATGTTGACGCCGTCAGCTTCACCGGCTCGGTCTCGACCGGCAAACGCGTCGCGCAGGCCTGCACCGCGCAGATGCGGAAATTCCAGCTCGAAATGGGCGGCAAGAACCCGCTCGTCGTGCTCGACGACGCCGACCTGAAGGTCGCGGTCGAAGCCGCCGTCAACGGCGCCTATTTCTCAACCGGACAGCGCTGCACGGCCTCCTCGCGGTTGATCGTCACCGAAGGCATTTACGGCCGCTTTGCCGAGGCGCTGACCGAGCGCATCCGCGGCCTCGTGATCGGCGACGCCGTAAAGGCCGGCGTCCATATCGGCCCGGTGGTCGATCAGAAGTCAGCTCGAGCAGGATCTCTCCTACGTCGGCATCGGCAAGCAGGAAGGCGCAAAACTCGCCATCGGCGGCGACGTGGTGAAGCGCGAGACGCCCGGCTTCTACATGGCCCCTGCCCTGTTCCTCGACGCCTCCAACGACATGCGAATCTCGCGCGAGGAAATATTTGGTCCGGTCGCGGCGATGATCCCCGCAAAATCCTACGAGCATGCGCTGGAGCTCGCCAACGACACCGAGTTCGGCCTATGCGCCGGCATCTGCACGACGAGCCTCAAATACGCTTCGCACTTCAAGCGCAACGCCGAAGCCGGCATGGTGATGGTCAACCTGCCGACCGCCGGCGTCGACTACCATTCGCCGTTCGGCGGCCGGAAGGGTTCGAGCCTCGGCGCGCGCGAGCAGGGCCGGTACGCGGTGGAGTTCTACACGGTGGTCAAGACGGCCTACACGGCGCCGTGAAGGGCGCGCACGGCCCCCGTCAGCCGAGCGCGTCGCGAGCGACGCGCATCATCACCCGTGCGGCGATGGCGATCAGCGGATCGGGAAAATCGTAGTCGGGATTGTGCAGGCCGGGGTGCGTCTCGCCGGCGCCGAGAAACATCATCGCGGTCGGCGCAATTTCGCGGAAGCGGCCGAAATCCTCGGAGGCTCGCATCGGCTGTCCCTCCGGCCCCCACGCGATGCGCTCGGCGTCAAGCGCCCGGGCGAGCCGGTCGACCGCCTCGGGCGCGTTCTCGCAATGCGCGAACACATCTTCGTAGTTGATCTCGACGCGCAGTCCCTCGGCCGCCCCGGCGCTATTCACCAGGCGCTCGCAGGCGTCGACGATTGCGCCCATTCCGTCATCGGTCATCGTGCGCAAGGTCGCCCAGAGCTCGGCTCGACCGGGCGCGACGCCGAACGCGCGCTCGCCGAGTTCGGCATGCGTCACGGTTACGAGCTGGTAGTCGGCATCGAGCGCGCCGCCGCGACCGAGCGCGGCGAGCTCGGGCATCAGGCGGGACAGCGCCGTCATCGGCGAGCGGCCGAGCTCTGGCGTCGAGGCATGTGAGGTCCAGCCGGAGAGTTGCGCGCGCATCCCGCGCGACGCGCAGGCGATCGGGCCCCGGCGCAGCGCCGCCCGTCCCAACGGGAGGCCCGGCATGTTGTGCCAGGCAAATGCGAAATCCGGCGTGATCGAATCGAACTTGGGATCGGCGATGACGCGCGCCGCGCCGGCGCCGGTCTCCTCGGCCGGCTGGAACAACAGCACCGCGCGGCCGCGTTGCGGCCGTTTCGCGCCGAAGCCAAGGCCAAGCGCAGCCAACGCCGCCATATGGCCATCATGGCCGCAGAGATGCGCGCGCCCTTTGCGCAGGGACCGGTAAGGCGCGTTGGAAAGCTCGGTGATCGGCAGGGCGTCCAGCTCGGCGCGAAACATCAGCGTCGGGCCCGGCGCCGCGCCCTTGTAGATGAAGGCTACGCCTTCGCCGCCAATCTCGGCGATCACTTCGTCAGGCTGCGTCGGGGTGAGGAATTCCGCCACCGCCCACGCGGTGCCCTCCTCTTCCCCCGACAGTTCCGGCTGAGCATGCAGCGCGCGCCGGAACGCGATCAGGGCAGCCTCGGCGTCGGAGTCCAGAAACATGCAAGAACCTTTGGGGCGGCCGCAACAAAAGCGCGCGAACCCAGGATAAAATGTGAGACCGCAGCCTCGGTCCTGAAGTCGGCGAGAAAAGGGCGATCAGGCAAGGCTCGCCGAGCCGCATCCCTTCGCGCTATAGAACCGCAACAGTCCGCGAGCGGCGCCGAAGCGACCGTCGCTCGCCCTTTCCGCACGACGAGAGGCCCGGCGCCTCGGATCGGGAGCCCTTCATGAACGCGCCCCTCAAGAACTCGATCTCCGCGATGATCCCCGTGCTCACCGAATGGCGGCGCGACTTTCACCAGAATCCCGAACTGCTCTACGAGGTGAGTAGGACGGCCACGCTGGTCGCCGAACGGCTGCGCAGCTTCGGCTTCGACGAAGTGCGCGAAGGCGTCGGCCGCACCGGCGTCGTCGGCCTCCTGCA
Source organism: uncultured Pseudomonadota bacterium (assembly GCA_963771455.1). Classification (GTDB taxonomy): domain Bacteria; phylum Pseudomonadota; class Alphaproteobacteria; order Rhizobiales; family Beijerinckiaceae; genus Roseiarcus. The sequence continues at coordinate 193,358 of CAVYTP010000019.1, read as the reverse complement.
CGGCGCGAGCGGCCCCGCCGCTTCGATCGACAAGCGCGTGCTGTTTCGGGCCGACATGGATGCGCTGCCGATCCATGAGGCGACCAAGGCCGACTACGCCTCGAAGACGCCCGGCAAGATGCACGCCTGCGGCCATGACGGCCACACCGCCATCCTGCTCGGCGCGGCGAAGCACCTCGCCGAAACCCGCGATTTCGAAGGCTCCCTGGTGTTCTGCTTTCAGCCGGCGGAGGAAGGCGGCGCCGGCGCCAAGGCGATGATGGACGACGGCCTGTTCGAAATGTACCCGGTCAAAGGCGTCTACGGATTGCACAATTGGCCGGGCGTGCCGCTCGGCGCGTTCGCCGTTGCGCGCGGCCCGGCGATGGCGGGCGCCTGGCGGTTCGATATTGTCGTCAAGGGCTACGGCGGCCATGCCGCGATGCCGCACAATGCCCGCGACCCGATCGTTGCGGCGGCGGAGATTGTCCTCGCGGCGCAGACCATCGTATCGCGCGTCATCGATCCGCTGGAGCCGGCCGTCGTCTCGATCACCTCGGTGCACGGCGGCGAGGCCTATAACGTGATCCCCGATCAGATCGCGATGCGCGTCGGCTTCCGAGCGTTCTCCGACGCCGTCGCGGAAAAGATCGAGACGGAACTGAAGCGGATCTGCGCCGGCGTCGCCACCGCCAACGCGATGGAAGTCGAACTGATACCTTCGGAACTGCCGCCCTACCCGCCGACGATCAATCACGATGCCGAAACCGATGTTGCCCTCGCGGCGATGCGCGCCGTCGCCGGCGCGGAGAATGTCAGGGACGATCTGAAGCCCGTCATGGGCTCGGAGGATTTCGCCTTCATGCTGCGCGAGATCCCCGGCGCGTATATCTTTCTCGGCAATGGCGACAGCGCCCCGGTGCATCATCCGGCCTACGACTTCAACGATGCCGCGCTCGCGCCGGGCGTGGCCTATTGGGCCGAGTTGGCGCGTCGCGCGCTTGCGAGGAACTGAAGAATAACAACTACGAGTTGGCCTCGTCCTGAGCCCGTCGAAGGATGTTCGGTTGGCCACTCGCATCCGCCGGCAGTCGTTCAAGACTTCACGCAAACATAGTCGACCTGGCGTCCGGCACGTAGCAGCCGAATCGTCCTTCGACAGGCTCAGGACGAGGACGCGGTGACACACGCGGACATTTTAGCGACTGCTGACATTTCCTGACAGTGCGTGGCCTTAGGTTCTGACCAAGGAGGCGCCCATGACAAGCTTGAACCTGATCAACCCCGGTCACACCGCGCGAACCTCGCGTAACGAAAAATCCTGGTTGGCGGTCGCATCCGCCGAGCATGTGCGGATCGGGCGCAGCGCCGGCTTCATGCAGGTCTGCCACGGCAAGGCCGGGCCGCTGCGGCGGATGACGCCGGGCGACCGCGTCGTCTACTATTCGCCGACATCTGCGTTTGGCGGCGGCGCGCGCCTGCAGGCGTTCACGGCGATCGGCCGGGTGAGACAGGGCGACCCCTACCCGTTCGACATGGGCGGCGGCTTCCGGCCCTGGCGGCGCGACGTCGATTGGGAGTTGGCCGCAGAAACGCCGATCCAGCCGTTGCTGCAGGCGCTGGACTTCACCTCCAGCGACCGCAACTGGGGTTACAAACTGCGCTTCGGCCTCATCGAAATCGGAGCGGACGACATGGATCGCATCGCCATTGCGATGCAGGCGGGCAGTAGCGTGCTCGCCGCTGGATAGCTCCGGCGAACACATTTACGTGTAGACGCGAGGCTTCCCCGCGGTCATTATGGTGAATACGGCCTCGCAGCCGCCCGTCCTCAGGGAGAGCCAGCATGTCCGCCAAATTGCGCGACAGGTTCCTGCTGTTCCTCGTCAAACCGTCGCATTACGACGACGACGGCTATGTCATTCAATGGTTCCGCTCGGCGCTGCCGTCGAATTCGCTGGCCTGCGTGTACGGCATCGCCGACGACGCGGCCAGGCGCGGCGCGCTCGGCGACCAACGTCGACATCGAGATCTTCGCGATCGACGAGACCAACACGCGCGTGCGGCCGGAGCGCATCGCGCGACAGATCGCCGCTGCGGGCGGCCGCGGCATGGTCGCGATGGTTGGGGTGCAATCAAACCAGTTTCCGCGCGCGCTCGACATCGCGCGCCCGCTGCGCAAAGCCGGCGTCTCCGTCTGCATCGGCGGCTTCCACGTCTCCGGCTGTCTCGCGATGTTCCCGGGTAAGCCGCCGGAGAGTCTCGTCGAGGCGCTCGACATGGGGATTTCGCTGTTTGCGGGCGAGGCCGAAGGACGGTTCGACGGACTGCTGCAGGACGCCTACGCCGGCGCCTTGAAGCCGATCTACAATTTCCTCGACGACATGCCGAACCTGCAGGGCGCCGACCCTGCCCTCGCTGCCCACCGACCGCATCAAGCGCAACCTCGGCTTCGCCGCCAGTTTCGACGCCGGACGCGGCTGCCCGTTCCTCTGCTCGTTCTGCACGATCATCAATGTGCAGGGCCGCAAGTCGCGCTATCGCGACGCCGACGATGTCGAACGGCTGATGCGCGCCTATCAGAAGGAGGGCATCAAATATTTCATGATCACCGACGACAACCTCGCCCGCAACCGCAACTGGGAGGCGATATTTGATCGGCTGATCGCGCTACGAAAGGAAGGCATAAAGGGCCGCTTCATCATCCAGGTCGACACCGCCTGCCACAAAATTCCCGGCTTCATCGAAAAGGCCGCCGCCGCAGGCGTCAAGCGCGTGTTCATCGGCCTCGAGAACATCAATCCCGACAACCTGATCGCCGCCAAGAAGAAACAGAACCACATCGCCGACTATCGCCTGATGCTGCAGGCGTGGCGCAAAGTGCGGGTCATCACCTATTGCGGCTACATCCTCGGCTTCCCCGGCGACACGCCGGAATCGATCGTGCGCGATGTCGAGGTCATCAAGCGCGAACTGCCGCTCGATATCCTCGAATTCTCCGTGCTGACGCCGCTGCCGGGCTCGGAGGACCACCGCAACGGGGTGCTCGCCGGCATGGCGATGGACCCCGACCTCAACAAATACGATCTCGAGCACGTCGTCGCCGATCACCCGCGCATGTCGCGGGCCGAATGGCAGGAGGCGTACAAGCAGGCGTGGCTCACCTACTACAACGAAGAGCACGTGATCACCGTGATCCGCCGCGCCGCCGCCAGCGGCTTCAACGTCGATACGCTGCTGTTCCTGATGGTCTGGTTCTGGGCGAGCTGGAAGTTCTACAGCATCTATCCGCTGGAGAGCGGCCTGATCCGGCGCCGGGCGCGGCGCGACCGTCGGCCCGGGATGAAGATCGAAAGCGCGCTGACGTTCTACCCGCGCAACGCCTTACACACGATCACCATTCACGCGCGGCTCGGCGCGATGTTGTGGCGGCTGTTCTGGATCGCGCAGCGCATCAAGCGCGATCCCGAGGCGCGCAACTACACCGACCTCGCGCTGACCCCGCAGGGCGACGGCGACGTCGCAAACCTCGAACTGTTCCAGCTCAGCGAGTCGGCGCGTCAGGCCGGCGCGAAAGGCCAGCACACGTTGCGGAGAAGCATGAGAGGGCGCGGGAGGCGGCGGCTAGCCGGTGAGCTCCCTTCTCCCCTTGCGGGAGAAGGTGGCCGAGGGCCGGATGAGGGGTTTCGCAGGGCCAGTTCGACGGCGCCATACCGCCACGCACCAGCGCTATTTGTCCCCTCGTGATTGCCGGCGGCAACCGACCCCTCATCCCCCCTTCGGGGACCCCCCGGGAATGCAAAGCATTCCCTCGGTCCCGCAAGGGGAGAAGGGGCCAACTCCCGCAAGGGGGGAAGGGGCCAATCCCCGCCGCTCACGTCACCACGCTGGGCTCCTTGCGCCCCGTCCTAGCCTCGATCTCCGCGATCGAACGCGACAGCCCAATCAACTCGGCCAGCGCGACCTGCGCGTCTTCGCCGAGATCGCCTTCCGGCGGCGTATAGCGCTCGATGTAGACGCGCATCGTCGCGCCGACCGTGCCGGTGCCGGACAGCCGATAGACGATGCGCGAGCCGCCCTTGAACATCACGCGAATCCCCTGCCCCGCCGTGTCCGAGCCGTCGACGGGATCGTGGTAGGCGAAATCGTCGGCGGCCTCGACGGTCAGCGAGCCGAACGTCTGGCCCGGCAGGCTCGCGAGCTTTCCGCGCAGCATCGCCATCAGGCCGTTGGCGGCGGTCAGGTCGACCTCGTCGAAGTCGTGGCGCGTGTAATAGTTGCGGCCGTAGGCGCGCCAATGCTCGGAGACCAGCGCCTTCACCGAGACTTTGTCGCACGGCGAGGATGTTGAGCCACAGCAGCACCGCCCACAGGCCGTCCTTTTCGCGGATATGATTGGAGCCGGTGCCGGAGCTCTCCTCGCCGCAAAGCGTCGCGAGATCGGCGTCGAGCAGATTGCCGAAGAACTTCCAGCCGGTCGGCGTCTCGTAGGAACCGATGCCGAGTTTTGCGGCGACGCGGTCCGCGGCGGCGCTGCGTCGGCATCGAGCGCGCGATGCCTTTCAGACCCTTCGCGTAGCCGGGCGCCTGCTGCGCGTTGGCGGCGAGCATGGCCAGCGAATCCGAGGGGGTGACGAACTGACCGCGGCCGATGATCAGGTTGCGGTCGCCGTCGCCGTCGGAGGCCGCGCCGAAATCGGGCGCGTTCGGCGACATCATCAGATCGTAGAGCTCCTTGGCATAGGTGAGATTCGGGTCGGGATGGTGGCCGCCGAAATCGGGCAGCGGCGTTCCGTTGACGACCGTGCCCGGGGCGCGCGCCGAGTTCCTTCTCGAGGATCGCGTGCGCGTAGGGGCCGGTGATCGCGTGCATCGCGTCGAACGCATCGTGAAGCCGCCCGCGAACAAGGCGCGCAGCGCGTCGAAATCGAACAGCGTGCGCATCAGCGCGGCGTAGTTTTCGACCGGATCGACGATTTCGAGCGTCGCCCCGCCGAGCTGGCTCTTGCCGAGCGTGTCGAGATCGACGTCGGGCGTATCGAGCGTCTTGATAGGACGGTTATCGTCTTCGTATGACGCGAAGATCGCGTCGGTGATCTTCTCCGGCGCGGGGCCGCCGTTGGAGATGTTGTATTTGATGCCGAAATCGCCGTCGGGGCCGCCGGGATTGTGGCTCGCCGACAGGATGATGCCGCCGAAGGCGCCGATCGAGCGGATCAGCGCGGAAACGGCCGGCGTCGACAGCAGGCCGCCCTTGCCGACCACGATGCGCCCAAAGCCGTTGGCGGCGGCGATCCGGATCGCCTTCTGGATCGCCTCGCGATTGTAGAACCGGCCGTCGCCGCCGATCACCAGCGTCTTGCCGGCAAACCCCTCCAGCGAATTGAACGTCGACTGGACGAAATTCTCGACATAGTTCGGCTGCTGGAAGACCGGCACTTTCTTGCGAAGCCCCGACGTGCCCGGCTTCTGGTCGCCATAAGGCGTTGTCGCGACGGTCTTGATCATGGCTGACGTTTCCCCTTGGGCGCTAGGCGCAGAAAAGCTTAGGGCCGGGGTTGAGGCTAGGCAATGGGGGGATTAGCGCCACATGCGACGATCACGCCTGAACGGTGCAGCGCGTTCCGACCATATTGATGATCATGTCTTTCGTTTCTGCCCGCACTCGCGCCACGAAAGGTCCGTCCCAGTGGGTTTTGAAGGCGGAGACATCGCTGTAGACCTCGTAGAACATCACCTTGTTTTCATCATCGGACGGCCTCAACACCTCGAACTGCAAGGTCCCCGGCTCGTTCTCAAGGCAGCGGTCGCGATGCCCAATCAAGAGCGGCAATATTTCGTCCATCCGACCGGGCGCGATTTCAGCAGTGGCGACGATAGCGAATTTTGCCAAGATATCCTCCACCTGCGAGAATGAATGCCTGCAACTCTTTGGGTGTTTCAGCCGCTTGCGCCGCCCTCAGCAAGCCAGCGCGCGCAATCCGGCCCGAGTTCGGCGACCGCCCTGGCTTCGTAATCCCTGTTTTCCTGCGCCGTGAGGGTGTCGCGCCAGCGTCCGTTCGTGCCTTTGTGGATGAACGTTTCGCCGCCGCCGTTCCAGAACGCGCCGCCGGCCGGAGCGGCTTTGTCGGCGTGCGCTTTCATGTATTCAAACGTGCAATGTTCGACGATGGCCGGAAATCTGGCCTCGTCGATCGGGATTTCGAGAAATTCCGCGATCCCTCGAATTGCGCCCGGAAGATCCGCCTTCATCTGGTTGAAGTGGAAAAGTTTGACGTTGGGCAGATCCCGGATCGCCCACCACGAGCGCACGTTTTCCCAGAACGGCCAGATCGGAAAGCCGTCGCCCGCAAACCACTGTCGATAATATTCGTGAACCGATGCCGGCGGAGGGTCTATCGGCGGCCCCACCCGGCCCGGCGCGTTGTTGAGCGCGTCATACCAGAGTTCGTTGGCATTCGCGTGATGGTTATAGAAGCTCCATACCGCATCGCGCCCGTCGCGCCCGATGTAGATGTATTTCGCCAGCGGCGAGAAAACCAAAGCGTCGACGGGTAGATGGGTCTTTACGAACCGGCGATGGGTAAGCGCTTTCGAGGCCAGAGATCGCTTCCGGCGGCATGACGCGCAAATCAACCCAGGGCGAAATGTTAGAGACATCGACGTCTTCCGCGCCGTTGAAGATCAATTGCGAGACGATCTGCTGCGTCCACGTCGTGCCAGATTTCGCATAGGTGACAACCACGACGTCGTCGGGGCGGAACTTGAAACTGTTCCAGACTTCCGAGTTGAAGTGATGATTGTGCATCTCGCGGGATTTGACGGGATAGGCGAGTTGAGTTGCTGACCGCAAGGCGTGCGCTCCCGGTAACATATGATTACCGGCAAGACCTACATGTTTTACGTGGGAAAAGCGACTCTCGCCCGCACTTTTTATCTCAATTCGCGGTTAGTTCAGCGGCATCTGAAACGTAAACCGCGTCTCCTCGCGCGTCGAACTGACGCTCATCATGCCCCCGTGCGCGCGGGCGATTTCGGAGGCGATGTAGAGCCCGAGCCCGAGGCCTTGCGGGTTTCCAGCGCCCGCGCCGCGCGCGAACGGCTGGAACAACCGCTTGATCGCCACCGGCGCGATGGGTTCGCCAGCATTGACGACCGATAGCTTGAAAACGCCTTCGGCAGTCTCAGCCTGCACGCGGACAGGCGCGTTTGCATCGCCGTGTTTGAGCGCGTTGCCGAGCAGATTGGAAAAGAGCTGCGCGATCCGGTTGCGGTCGCAATTCACCGGCTCGACGAAGATGGCAATTCATTTCGATTGCGCGATCCGGCATAGCGAGCTTCAGCTCGGCGGCCACTTCGTCGAGCACCGGCTGCAACGTGGCTTCGACCCTGCGATTGAGCTGGAATCCTTCGCCCAGGCGGCCCCTCGTCAAATCGAGAACATTGTTGATCAGCTCGTCCATTCGCGCCGCGCTGTTTTGCATCATGGCGAGAATTTCTCTCGACTTGTCGTCCAACGCAGCTCTGCCGAGGAGCCGGGCGCCGCCGACGATCGAGGCGAGCGGGTTGCGAAGATCATGACCCAGCACGGCGACGAATTGCTCGCGCAATTCCGCGGTCTCGCGCTCGTCAATCAGGTTCGCTTCGCTGGTTGCGAGCCGATCGACGGAATCGATATGAAACGCGATCAGTTCGGCAAACAGCTTGAACATGCCGATCACGCCCGGGGTTTTCAGGCGATGCGGGTTCGGATCGATGGCGCACAGCGTGCCGAACATCGAGCCGTCGCGCCGCAGGATCGGCATCGAGATATAGCTCTGAAAGCCGTACATGGCCGGCGTATGGTGACCGCAATAGGCGGGGTCCTCGGCCACGTGGTCGATCACCACGCCTTGGTGGGACTGGCGGATTTCGTGGCAGATCGTGGTTTCGACCTGCAGCTCCCCGCCTGGCTTGCAGGCCGAAGTTGATCTGGTCAAGCACGGAACAGGCGATCCATCGCCCTTCCGTTACGCGGGCTACCGCGGCGAATCCCATGCCCGGTCGACTGGCAAACGACTTGAAGGATTGTGGGCACCGCCTCGATGCCGTTGACGACAGCAATGTCGCTGAGGAAATTCGGGCTCAGTTCGTTCATCATCATCCCTGCGGCAGCCCGGCCGGAAAGTGGGGACAAAGCGGCGTCGCCGCCTCCTGCGCGCACGTCGGGAGCGCGCCCGTCCCCCGCTATCGCCGCCCGCCGCGACTTTTTCGGGAGCGACGACACAACTTGGGTGGCAGAGCGCTGTGTAGCACATCAGGGCCGGAATTGTGACGACGGTAAGTCGTTTCAGGGCCCGGAGCCTGTTACGGGGCCTTAAGCGCAGCGACGAGAGTGAGGCGCCTAGCTACCGTGATCGAAATTGGAACAATCGAGTCGCGGGGACCCACGTCATCGGCGCAACTTGGCCCTTCGCCCCGCTTGCGGGGAGAAGGTGCGCAAAGCGCGGATGAGGGGGTGTTTGGCGCAGGAACAGGCCCTTGGATCATTCAACAGCAGCACGTCGAAACAACGACGCCGTTGCGGCGCGGCTGCCCCTCATCCGGCCTTCGGCCACCTTCTCCCCGCAAGCGGGGCGAAGGGGATAGCTCGGAAAATTCAGGGCCTGTTTCAACGGCCTCGCCTGCCTCACTCCAGCGGCGCGGACAGCTTTGCAATCACAGCCGCCGTATCCGGCGTGACGCCGCGCCACCAGGCGAAGGCGAACGCCGCCTGCTCGACCAGCATGCCCGCGCCATCGGCGAGCCGCGCGACGCCGGCCGCTTTGGCGAGCCGCAGGAACGGCGTCAGGCCCTTGCCGTAGACCATCTCGTAGGCGAGACCGCCGGGCGCGAAACTCGCTTCAGGGACCGCCGGCGCCTCGCCGGTCAGGCTCGCCGAAGTCGCGTTGATGACGAGATCGAACGGACGCTCCCGCAGCAGATCGGCGAACGAGGCCGCGCGCGCTTCGCCTGCAGAGACAAACTCACGCGCCAGCGCCTGCGCTTTCTCGCCGGTGCGGTTGGCGATGACGATGGCCGCGGCGCCGGCCTCGAACAGCGGCGTGAGCGCGCCGCGCGCCGCGCCTCCGGCTCCCAACAGCAGCGCCCGCTTTCCCGCAATGGCGAAACCGAGGTTGCGCTGGATATCGTTGATGAGCCCGATGCCGTCGAAATTCTCGGCGTAGACCCGCTCGCCCTCGAACTTCAGGGCGTTGACCGCGCCCGCCTGCCGGGCGCGTTCGGAGAAGTCGGTGGCGTAGGCGAAGGCGTCGACCTTGAAGGGCACCGTCACGTTGAGCCCGCGGCCGCCGGCGCGACGGAATTCATCGACCCGCGCCGCAAAACCGCCGAGCGGCGCTTCGATCGCAACGTAGGTCAGATCCTCGCCGGTCGCTTGCGCGAAACTCGTGTGGATCAGCGGCGATTTCGAATGGCCGATGGGATTGCCGATGACGGCGTAGCGGTCGGACATGAGGCAGGCTCCGTTTCGGCGGCGGCCTATAGCACGGAATATTCCGAGTTCCAGGCGGCCGGCCGCCTCAATGCGGCGGCGGGCCGGCGAACGCTTGAGGCGGCAGATCTGATCCGCCGGCGACGGTCGCCTTGGCGGTTTGCGGGGCGACCGCCGACGCCGCCGCGTAGGTGGGGGCGACAGACGCGGAGAGGAACCTCTGTCCCTCCGGCGCCGACGCCTTGACGATCGGCTCGGAGGGTTGCGCGGCGACCCGACGCGCCGGAGCCTCGACAATCCGTTCAGCGGGCCGAGGGTCGACCGTCGCCGATGGGACCGCGGCGACGGAACGCTTGTGGGTCTCCACGTTGGCTGGCAGCGTGATTTCGATTCGCGATGCGGCGTCGGCGAGCTGGTCGACGGTCATGTCGGTGCGGCAGAGCTTCATCCGCATTGACGCCGGCGTCGCCGCCCTTCCGCTCTGGCCGCCTTGGCGGACATCGTCGATGTATTGCCAGACATAGATGCAGCGCAGCGCGTCGCCGCTACGGCCGATCGCAAGACCAAATTCGCCGTAGGCGTTCTGGTAGGCGCCGGTGGGCGCGATCTGCATGGGGACGTCAGGAAATTCACGCGTCAGCTCGGCGCGGATGGCGGCGTCCGAAGGCGTGCGATCGGCCGGCCGGACCGCAAGGTCGATGTGGCTCTCGGGCTTGCGCGTATCGGTCGTCAACCGGATGCGTTCGGAGAAACCGCCGTCGGACGAGCGCCTGCTGACTCCTGCGACGGTGGCCGCCTCGGGCGGCAAGATGGCCGTCGCCTGTTCTGCGCCGTGCTTGCTGGGGGCTGGCGCGCTCTCCTGCGTCGTGGGGCCGGAAAGCGCGAGCATGTCGAGGTCGGAGCCGCCGTGCGGCGCTGCGGCGAAGCAGCCGGCGCAGGCGAGGATCGGAAGCAGCGCGAACGCGCGCGCCATGGCCGGTGTCGTCATCAGCTCTGCCCCGGGCGAACGCCGTATGCCGGCGGCGGGGGCGTCGCTCCATAGGAAGAGTTCGTCTCGCCGGCCCCGTAGGAGCTCGCAGGGGCCGCCGCCGTCGGGATCGCCGAAATCGGCCGGGCGCGCTCGCGCGCCCATAGCGTGCCCGCGGGCGCCGTCTGCTCCGCCGCGATCGAGGCGCTTGGCTTGGTCACGCCATTGTAGCCGGGCAGCAGCGAAAAGCCGTAGCGCTCATAAGGCATCGGTCCGACGCCGGGCACGCGACGCGCGACCAGCGGCAGCATCGGGGAGGCGGGATCGACTGCAAAGCCCCCGGCCTCGGCCGGCGCGTCGGTTCCGACCGGCGCGTTGGCGAGCGGCGCCTGCCCGGTCGGCTGATACCGATAGGGGTTCTCGTCGTTGACGCTGATCGGGAACACGTTGCGCGGAATTTTTGGCATCCGCGCGTTGACGGTCCGCGTTTCGACCGCCTCCGGGCTCGCGACCCGCCCCCAGCCGGCCGCAGTGACCGTGGCGCCATCGAACACCGGCGCGGCGTAGGGCGTGCGCCCGTCGCCGACGAAGGGAGCCTCGCGCGGCTTCTGAACGCGCTTCACGACCTGCTGTTCGCACGGGGTCGGCGGATGGGGCAGATTGTCGGGAAACAGCAATCCGACGACGGCCGGAAACAACCCGTCGTAGCGATTGATCAGATCGTCGGCTTCGCGCGACTTCTTGATTTTCCTGAGGCTGAGCGCGAGCCCGTAGACTGTTTGCTCCTTTGGGAACCACGCGACGGCGCGCTCGAACCATTGCGAGGCGACTTCGTACTGACAGGTGTTGTAGGCGTACCAGCCGAGCGCCTGCGCGCCCTCTCCCGACGCGGTCTGGGTCGTCACCTCCGCATAGCGCGCGATCCGCGCCGGTTCGATGAGCGGCGGAACGGGCTTTGTGAGATCGACTTCAAGCGTGTCGACGAACAGGATCGAATTGTTGACGAGCGGCGCGCGCCACGCGTAGGCGACCTCTTCGGCTTCGCGCCGCTGTTCGAGCAATCGCAGCGTCAGCGCCAGTCCGTGCGCGACCATGGCGTCGCCGCCGCGCGTCAGACCCAGCTTGAACCACTCGAGGGTCTGCGGATAGTTCCTGAGCTTGTAATAGTACCATGCCAGCATCGCCGGCTGGTTCGGGTCCTTGGCGGCGCGTGCGGAATCGGCAAAGGCCTTCACGTCCGTTTCTTCAACGGGCGTCTCGCGCTCGTCGTGCAGGAACGCCGCCAGGCGAGCCCGCGCGATTTCGAAATCGAGGCTTGCGAATTCCGACTTGCCGTCGGCGCCCTTCTGCCCGAGCGCGAGCAATTGCTCGAAGTCGGCCATCCGCAAGCCGCCGAGCGCCTTCTGCACGGTGGCGATGCGTTTGCCCGGATCGGTTTCGGTCTGCAGGATCCTGGAATAGATGGCGAGCGCGGCGTCGCTGCGGCGCGACTTCTGGTAGGCTTCGGCGATCGTCCACAGCAGGTCGAGGTCGACGCCTTCGAGCGAACGGCTCGTCGCCTCGAGACGGCGCACGATGTCCGCATACTGCCCGGATTTCGCCTTGCCGCCAATCCAGAGCCTGAACTCCTTGGCCTCGAGTTTGGTCTTCAGTTCCGGCGAGGGTTCCCAGCCCTTCTCCTCGACGCGCCGCTGCGCAATCGCCTTCTCGAGTTCGTCGACCTTGTCGGCGGCGAACAGATCCCACAGGTCAGCTTCATCCTCGCCGCCGGTCGCCAGGCCGTCGGGTTTCTCCTGCAGAAACGATGGCGGCGTCCAAGCGGGATAAAGGCGATGGAGCCGGCTCGTCTCGGCCTCGACGCGCTGCGTCTGCCCGCTCGCCCAGTAATAGCGCAACGCGCTGACATCGATTTCCGGCTGCGGCGTGGCGACCTTCGACGCATCTGCGGGCGTGAGCGCGGCCGCATCGGCGCGCGCCCAGGTCGCGGAGCCAAGCGCGACGCTCAGCGCCAGCGCCGAGACGAGCGGGATGCGGCTGCTTGACGAAGTAGCTTGCCTTCAGCATGACGGGTACCTTTGATGCGCGGCGATCACCGCCAGCATGTGAAGGCTTGATTGGTAGTAATTGTCGGCCGCCGCCGGCGCGAAGAAATCGCCGGGCAGTTTGGTCTTGTCGACCACGCAGTGCGTGAGCTCCGCGATCGCCGCGTAGCCGCGACCGTCGAAGGCGGGACCGGCGGCGCCGCTGTCGACGTCGACTTCGGCGACCGTCTGGCCCTTCGACCAAATGGCCGCGAACGGCGCGTATTCGTCGCGTTCGCCGATGCCCGCCATCGCCATGTAGAGCGGAATGCGCAACGCGTTGTAGGAGAACGCGCGACGGAAGCCTGAGGCCGGCTGCAGCGCCTCGTCGTGGGCGCTGACCCAGTCGCTGGGCACGCGGCTCGGACCGAAGCGCGCGTTGCGGATCAACAACAAGCCGGATTGTATCAGACCGTCCCAATCCACTTCCGGCGCCACGCGCGGCAATCGCTCGAAGGCGGGAAAAACCCAGTAGGACAGATTGAGGATCGGACCATCGCTGCGCGCCTCGGCGGAGAAGCCGGAAATCGCCGGCAGCAGCAGGGGTCCGCGTTTGTCGCCGAGCAGCACGAGCTTGCGGCCGACCTCGACCGCGATGCGGCGCGCGGCGACGCGATAAGGCAGGTCGCCCCAATATTCCGCCGCTTCGGTCAGCGCCCAGGCGACAAGCAGATCGCCGTCGGCCGCGTCGTTGACGTCGGCGACCGCGGGACGCGTGGTGGGCTCCCAGCGCCAGGCGAGCAGCTCGTCGTCGCGCACCATCAGATTGGCGCGCGTCCAGCCCCAGATGCGGTCGAAGGCGACGCGATCGTTGGCGGCGACCGCAAACAGCATGCCGTAGCCCTGCCCTTCGCTATGGCTGATCGCGGCGTTGGCGAAGTCGATCACGCGGCCGGTCTCGCTGACGAACCGCCCCTTGAAATCCGCCCACAGCGCGGGCGCGCGCAGCGAGCCGCCCAGCGTCTTTTCACTCGCGTCGAGATCGAGCGGCTCCAGGACCGGAGGAGAGGTCGCCGCTGTTGGAGCGTCGAGCGCGCCGGGCGCGGCCGCGCCCGCCGGAGCGACCGCAAGCCAGAGGGTCGCGAGCAGCGCCGAGCCGTACTTCCTGGCCGCGTCTTGCCTGATTATCTTCATACCTCGCTCCTGCCCACACTGCGGACAAAACGGAGCGTACAGAAGGCGAGCATGAACCCCACCAGAACGGTCAGCGCGACGTAGACGAACCGGTTGAGCGACAACCAGCTCGCGGCGACAAGGCGCAGGTTGGTTGGTGAGAACGGTTGCGTCGAGACGAAACTCATCGTGGCCGGCTCGACCGCAGTGATCCGGCCCTCGTATCCGTCGAGCGCCGCCATCTGACCGTGCACCTGCGCCCAGACGCGCGGATCAGACAAACATTCCGCGGACTGGGCGAGCAACCGCGAATTGGGCGCGGTCGCCAGCGTCCACACCGAATCCACCCCCGGCCCAAGCGCCGCCTGTGCGAACAGGAACAGATTGTCGCGATTTTCGATCGGATCGCCAGGAGATTGCGGCGTGATCGCGAACTGGTCCGCGCCTTTGCGCGCCCGCCCGGCGAGATCGCCCCAGACGCCGCTGACAGAGTCGATCGCATTGGAAGTCCAACGGCGGATCGCGCTCTGGGACGACAGTTGCTGCGACCATTCGTCGAACAGATCCGATTGCGCATCCGAATTCACGATCGACGGCGCCTCGGCGCCCGATGGCGCGGCGCGAAGCGCAATCGCGCCGGTTGTCATGTGATCCGTCTTGTTCTCGGGCTTGGCGTCGGATTTGGCGTCTACGCGCCATTTCAGGCGACAGGCCGCCGGCAGGTTCTTTTGCAGAACGAGACGGTTGCGCGCCCGCAGTCGGCCGCCGTCAGGTTGGCTTCGGTCGGCGTCGACTTCGAGCGGAAAGCGGTCGCTCCAGGATTTGCGCAACCGCTCTGGATCGATGGCGAACGCCGTCAGCGTCGCATCGTCGAGCCGGCTCGCCGGGGCGACCATCAGCGTCGCGCCGGATCCGATCGGCGGGGCCACCGTCGTGAACTGGAAGTCGATCGGCGTACCCGACGAGGCCGCGATGCGCGCCACGATCGTCGCAGCCGCGCCGATCGCGTCACGGTCCGGCGACGGCGCAAACAGGATCGGTCGGCTCTGTCCGCCGACGAACGGAAACCCGCCGGTCGCCGTGACCGCGAGATCGGGGACGCGACCGATGCGCGCCAGGCTTGGAATCTGGATCGAAGTCGAATCGAGAAACAGGAACCGCTTCTTGGCATTGATGACCGCGAGCGGATCGCAATTGGCGTCGGAAGCCATCGGGAGCTGTGCGAAGATCTCGATCCGGTTGAGGCCGGGCCTCAGGTCTCCGAGCGGCAGCGGAAGCACCATCTCCTTGAACACGTCGCCGCCCGACCGCGGCAGCGGCGCCGTCACGGCGTTTCGCCCGTTGATGGCGACAACCACCTGTGCGCTCGAAAGCAGGCCTGCGCCATAGCCGCCTGCGAGATCGAGCGGCACTTTCGCGTAGTCGGCGGAATAGAAGTCCGCTGGCAGCACGATGTTGAAAGCGGTGCGGAAATAGTGGCCCGAGAATTCCTGGCTGCGCAGGCCGAGGTCGGCCAGATGCACGGTCTCGCCGGCGTTGACGCGATAGCCGGGAAAGGCGCGCGCGGCGCGGACGCCCGCCACGGCGCCGCGCATCGGCGTCGCGGCGCCGAACTGCGCGAGCGCCTTGTTGACGTCATCGTCAGTCTCGCCGGTGATGACGATTGTCGCCCGCAGTTGATCCGTGGCGGGCAGCACGGCCACTCGGGGGCCGGCGACCAGACCGAGCCGACCGACGCCCGCGACGTCCTTGATGTCGGCGAAACGTCCAACCAGCAGATTGACGCCGTATTCGCCGCCGGCGGGCGGACCGACATCGACGGACGGTTGTTCGAAATGACCGCCTGCGGCGATCATCTGAACCGCGAGCATCGCGCGCTCGACATCGGCCGGACGGACCTTGTCCATCATGACGGCTCTTACCGGCAGCGCGCCCTGCCCGTCCGGCGGCAACGCGCCGAGTTCGCTCGGGTCGCTCGGGCCGGCGACCGACGCCGGCAGCACAAGACCGGTTTCGGCGGGGATCGATCTGGGTCCAGAGCTCGAAGGTCGAGTGTCAGCGAGCACTCGACCCGATGGCGCTGATCGACCGAGATCCGGACCGCGTTGAAGCCCGGCTTGACGAGTTCCGGCGGCACTTCGAATTCGATTGTCCGCACCGAATTCGCCGCCATGACCGGCGTCTCGCCGATCGACGACGTCGTTGATGGAGACCGTGAGCTTTGACGCCTCCGGCATCACCGAGATGGCGGACAGATAGCCGACCCGGAATTTCAACCGCGTATGAGCCTGAGCCTCAGACAGATAAAGCGGCCACTCGGAAGCGCCGATCTCGCCGCTGACCCGGAAGCCCTGGATGTTGTTGGGCAGATGGCGCAGCACCGGCTCTGCCCCAAGCGGCTTGGCGCTCGAAGCCTTGGGATCGGTTGGAGTGGCGGGGGGCGCCGCCGCCATGCCCGGCGCTGCAGCAAGACTTTCCGCCGCCGCCGCCGGCGGCGCGTGCGAAGCCAGCGCGACAATCATCGCCATTCCCGCGACCGTCAGGCCAAGGCGGATCAACTGCGCAGCGTGCGCCCGTGCGCGCTCAACCATCACGCCGCCCCTGACTGCTGGCTGCTGATCGCGACAGCGCGTTCGCGCCGTTCGCCGGCCTCGACCAACCGGCGCAAATCGTCGATGCGGGCCTGCAGAACCGCCTCGACCGGGGCGTTGGCGGTGGGGCCCGGATTTGGCGCCTCGACCGTTTGCTGGGCGCGCTTGTCCCTGAACGACTTGGCCGCGTACTGGAACGCGCGCACCGGCTCGTTGACGCCCCACCACACGAAAGTGAGCGAGCCAACAAACAGATTCTTGTGATTGCGCCGGCTCCGCAAGAAACTCGGCAACGCCTCGGAATTGCCAAACATCAGCTCGGCGAGACCATAATAGTCGTCGGGCTGCAGATTCTCGAAAACGGCGCCGTACTGAACCTTGCCGTCAATTTCGCGACGGTCGCCGATGCGGATCGGCAGACGCGGAACCGGCGCTCCCTTCGGCGCCCCGGGCATCGGACGGAAATAGAGCCGCGCCGTCTCATCCATCAGAGCTTCGTCGTCAGGCGCCTCGCCGACGAACTCGAAAGCGCAGCCGCCGGCGGAGACGTTCTTGATGTTGACGAGCCGCTGGTCGTCGCCGAGCAGCAGCAGGCCCGAACGGTTGATGCCGAGCCGCGGATGGCGATCGGGCTGCCGGCGTTCCGCCACCGCGCCGAGCGCGGCGCCGGCGACAATCATGTTGAAGCCGTTCCAGAGCCCGACGACCAGCATCAGCGAATTGGCGCCGGGATCGAATGCGTAGCGCCAGATCGCCATCACCAGCCCGGCGACCAGCGCGGCCCAGATCGCGAAGAACGGCCACGCCAATTCGGAGAGATGATCGTTTTCGAGCGAGAGGCCCTTGGCGGTGACGTTGAAGGTCGGCTTGCGCGGCGACATCAGCACCGATGACGATCGCCTTGGCGAGAAACACGCCCTGCACATATTCGTAGAGCTCGGACACCCACGGCCAGCGCACGCGGCCGTACAGATAGTTCTGCATCATCATGTTCACGATCATGTAGATGAGCGTGTAGGCGACGCCTTCTTCCACGTTGGCGACGAAGATCTTCACGTTGAAGAAGATGTAGAGCAGCGGCGCGAACATGAACATCAGCCGCGGGAACGGGAAGAACCAGAACATCATGCTCGACAGATAGGCGAGCCGCTGGATCGGCTTCAGGCCGCGCTTCAGCACCGGGTTCTTCAGCAGCAGGATCTGGAACATGCCCTGGCACCAGCGCGAGCGCTGGCCGATGAAGGACGCGAACGTCTCCGGCTGCAGGCCGGCGATCAGCGGCTTGTCGACATAGACGCTGTTCCAGCCCTTGGCGTGCAGCTCGAACGCGGTCTCGCAATCCTCCGTGATGGTGACGCCGGAGAAGCCGCCCGTCGCTCGCAGCGCCGCGCGGCGCAGCAGCGCCGCCGAGCCGCAGAAGAACGAGCCGTTCCACTTGTCGAGCCCGCGCTGCGTGACCGAATAGAACATCTCGTTCTCGGACGGCATGGTCTGGAACGTGCGCAGGTTCTTCTCGATCGGATCGGGATTGAGAAAGACGTGCGGCGTCTGCACCAGGAACAGTTTCGGATCGGCGAGGAAATAGCCGACCGTCTCGCGCAGGAAGGCGCGGAACGGGCGCGTGATCGGCGTCGAACACGACGATGATGTCGCCGTCGCTGTGCGGCAGCGCGGCGTTCATGTTGCCGGCCTTGGCGTGTTCGTTGCGCGCGCGGGTGAGATAGCGCGCGCCGAGTTCGTCGCAGAGCTTCGTCAACGAAGCGCGCCGCTGCTCGCGCCGCCGCGGCCTTTTCGGGGTTCTTGTCGTTGCACTTCTGGTCGGTGCCGCCGTCGTCGAGCAGATAGACGGTGAGCTTCTCGGCCGGATAGTCCATCAGCTTGGCGGCGGCGACCGTCGTCGCGAGGATGTATTCGTCCTCGTTGTAGGTCGGGATGAACACGTCGACGGTCGGCAGCTTCGTCGTCGGCGATCGTCCGGCAGCGGCTTGCGGCGCAGCGGATCGATGTTGATGATCAGGCTGATCGCCAGGATGAGCGCGCAATAGATCTCGGCGGCGAACAGCACGACGCCGCAGATGAAGCCGATCGGGTCCGAGATCGGCGGCAGCGTGTCGCTGATCCGCCAGTACAGATAGCGGATGACGACGAACGAGGAGAGCGCGAGGAAAGACTGTCGCGCGAGCGGGCCGCGTCCGAATTTCCAGATCAGCGTCAGCAGGGCGAATCACGACGACGCCGAGCGCCGCCTGCGCGCCGACGCTGACCGGCTGCGCCAACAGCAGCACGGCAAGCGCAGCGCTCACCAGCCAACTCACTAACCGTAACACCGCGCCATTGAACCCTCGTCCCCTATTTCCGTAAGGTAAACAGCTTAACGGCGCATTGCTTTAGTTAACCGACGAATAACGTGGAAGATTGATAACCTTAATTGTTTCTATAAATAGATGTTGGCGCAGGATTAGTATTACCTAATAAAGCGTTCATATTTTGGTATATGACGTGGATTTGCTGGCAATTAACGCTGTATTCTTCGATTAATTCGTCATTTATAGCCCGTGCGCTGGTTAACGCTGCCGGCAACGGCGATATCTGCGCGGCGACTTCGAGCGCAACCGGCCGCCGGCGATCGGCCGGAGCCCTCGGCGCAGAACGTTATCTGTCGGGTCGGCCGTCAGCTCCGCTCGCTTGTCGACGGCGACAGCTCTGCTACAAGGCTGCCCAACTCGACGCTCCCGGGAGCAATCCATGTCTCGACCGCCGTTCCGCGCCGACCATGTCGGCAGCTTCCTTCGACCCCAGCGTCTGCGCGAGGCGCGCGAGAAATTCTTCGCCGGGATCGCTGCCGGCCGCCGAATTGCGCGCGATCGAGGACGATTGCATCCGCGAAGTCGTCAAGCGCCAGGAAGACGTCGGCCTGAAGGGCGTCACCGACGGCGAGTTCCGCCGCACCTATTTCCACGTCGACTTCCTCGAGAAGCTCGACGGCGTCGAGACCCACTACGGCGAGTTCGTCTCGAAATTCCGCAAGGACGACGGCACCGAGGTCGGCTTCAAGCCGCCGACCATGCATGTCGAGGGCAAGGTCAGGCATGTCGACGCCGATCCAGGGCGCCGATTTCGACTTCCTGAAGGGCGTGACGAAGCGACGCCGAAAGTCTGCATCCCCGCCCCCTCGATGCTGCATTTCCGCGGCGGCCGCGAGGCGATCTCGGCCAAGGTCTATCCCCGGCTCGAGGAGTTCTACGACGATCTGACGGCCGCCTATCGCGACGAGGTCAACGATCTCGCGGCGCGCGGCTGCCGCTACCTGCAGCTCGACGACACCAACCTCGCCTATCTCTGCGATCCCGAAATCCGCGAGCGCACCAAAGCGCGCGGCGACGATCCCGACCTGCTGACGCGGCTCTATTGCAAGCTCGTCAACGATGCGATCCGCGACCGCCCGAAGGACATGGTGATCTCGGTGCATCTCTGCCGCGGCAACTTCAAGAGCGCCTGGGTCGCCAAGGGCGGCTACGAGCCGGTCGCCGAGATCCTGCTCAACGAAATGAAGATCGACGGCTTCTTCCTCGAATACGACGACGAGCGCTCCGGCGATTTCGCGCCGCTGCGCTTTGCGCCGAAGACCGCGACGATCGTGCTCGGCCTGATGAGCTCGAAGGTCGCCGCGCCGGAATCCAAGGACGAGGTCAAGCGCCGCATCGACGAGGCGTCGCGCTACGTGCCGCTCGAGCAATGCGCGCTCAGCCACCAGTGCGGCTTCTCGTCAACCGCGCATGGCAACGATCTGACCGAGGCCGACCAGTGGATCAAGCTGGCGCGTTGCGTCGAAATCGCGACGGAAGTCTGGGGCAAAGTCTGATCCACCGCAGTGGCTGAGGATCGCGCGCGCGCGGTCCTCAGAGCATCCTTTCGATATCGGCGCCGATCGCTTCTGGCGTGTCGGTAGGCGCGTAACGCTTGACCACGTTTCCGTTCGCATCGACCAGGAATTTGGTGAAGTTCCATTTGACGGACTCGGTGCCGAGCAGGCCCGGAGCGCCTTTCTTCAGCGCCTTGTAGAGCGGATGCGTGTTCGCGCCGTTGACGTCGACCTTTTCAAACATAGGAAACGTCACGTCGTAGCTCAGGCTGCAGAACGATTTGATTTCGTCCTGGTTGCCCGGCTCCTGACCGCCGAACTGGTTGCACGGAAAGCCCAGCACCGAAAGGCCGCGCTCGTGAAACTTGCGGTGCAGCGCCTCGAGCCCCGCATATTGCGGCGTGAACCCGCATTTGCTGGCGACATTGACGACGAGCGTCAGCTTGTTGGCGAAATCGCCGAATTGGCGCGGCTCGCCGTCGATGGTCACGACAGCGATGGGACTGAGCGGGTTCAATGGCAACTCCAGGCGAAGACCTTGCGCGCAACGCCATAGCGAGCGCAGCGCCCGGGCGCCAGTCCCGGGCGGGGCGATGCGGCGGCGGCGACTCTGATCCTTGAGTATTCGTTAACGATGTTTGGCTACATCTCGACGCGAACGGACGCGCGCAATTGCGGGACAGGTCGCGCCCGCGCCTCGCGGGACGTCGCCAGGATCCGAGCGTAAAATATGGCCCTGCTTTCGTCGTACAGTTCGCCCCTCGATCCCGCTGCGAATGCGGAGTCCGAGCCGGCGACGGCCGACCTTTCGCGGGCCCTGCTCGAACTGCTGCGCAGCCAGCCGACGCCGCCGCCGTTTCCGCGCGAGATCCTCACCGGATTGACCCGCGTTGCCGAAGCCCTTCTGGTTGTCGTGGCCGGCGTCGCGGCGCTGGTGCTGCTGGCCCCCGCCTCTGCCGGCGCCCCGCATTATTTCGCGCTGCTGCTGATTGTCGCCTCCCCGGCGATCAGCGCGTTCGAAAGCCGGCGGGTCTATTCCATTGCCGCGTTCTGCGCGCCGGTCGGGCCGCTGTCGCGGATCGCCGCGGTCTGGGCGGCGACATTCGCGATCGTCTGGGGCGTCTGCCGCTGGCTTGGGCTGGAATTCGCGCCGAGCTCGACCTTTTTCGCGTCCTGGTTCCTGGTTGCGATCGCGGCGCTGATGATCGAGCGCCTGGCTTTAGCCATCGTCGTAGGACGCCTCGCCCGCACGGGACGCTTCGAGCGACGCGTCGCCGTGGTCGGCGGCGGCCCGCAGGCGGAGGGACTGCTCGACGATCTCGCCCACGCCCCACCCGCCGAATTGCGTCTGCTCGGCGTGTTCGACGACCGCAACGACGAGCGCGCGCCGGACACGGTTGGCGGCCTGCCGAAGCTCGGCAATGTCGACGACCTCGTCGCCTTCGCCCGCACCGCTCGCGTCGACCTGATCATCTTCGCGCTGCCGATCACGGCCGAGGCGCGCATTCAGGAGATGCTTCGCAAGCTCTGGGTGCTGCCGATCGACATCCGGCTGTCGGCGCACGCCAACCGGGTGAAGCTGAGGCCGCGCGCCTATTCCTATATCGGGCGCGCGCCACTGCTCGACGTGTTCGACAAGCCGCTCGGCGAATGGGACATCGTTCTGAAGGCCGCGTTCGACCGCGTCGATCGGGCTATTGGCTATGGTCGCCCTGTCGCCGGTGATGCTGGTCGCCGCGCTCGCCGTCAGGCTCGACTCGCCGGGCCCGATCCTGTTCAGGCAGAAGCGCTACGGCTTCAACAACGAGCTGATCGAAGTCTACAAGTTCCGGTCGATGTACGCGCACATGCTGGACCCGCTCGTCAAGCAGGCCGTGACGCGCAGCCGATCCGCGCGTGACGCGGGTCGGCAGGTTCCTGCGCCGCAGCTCGATCGACGAGTTGCCGCAATTGTTCAACGTCGTCTTCAAAG
Organism: uncultured Pseudomonadota bacterium; assembly: GCA_963771455.1. Taxonomy (GTDB): domain Bacteria; phylum Pseudomonadota; class Alphaproteobacteria; order Rhizobiales; family Beijerinckiaceae; genus Roseiarcus. The sequence continues at coordinate 171,321 of CAVYTP010000019.1, read as the reverse complement.
GCAATCTGTCGCTGGTTGGACCCCGTCCGCACGCCGTCTACGCCAAGGCGGCCGAGCGCCAGTACGATCAGGTCGTCGAGAGCTATTTCGCGCGCCACCGCGTAAAGCCGGGATTGACCGGCTGGGCGCAGATCAGCGGCTGGCGCGGCGAGACGGATACGCCCGAGAAGCTGCAGCACCGCGTCGAGCACGACCTCAACTACATCGAGAACTGGTCGCTCTGGTTCGACATCTACATCCTCGCCATGACGCCGTGGGCGCTGGTCCGAGGCAAGAACGCGTTTTGAAGCTGCATCCGCGACAAGCTTGCTTGTCGCTGAGCGCTACGCGCCACCTGCTCCCACGTTTACACACATCTGTCGAAATATCTTAGGACCGCGTTCACCAACTATCTCCTTCTCCCCGCCTGCGGGGAGAAGGTGGCCGAAGGCCGGATGAGGGGCGGGGCCGGTACGAGGGCGGCGATGTTGCGACGAACTCTCGGTCAATCGCCACTCCGGCCTGTTCTTGCGCCGAACTCCCCCTCAACCGCGCTTCGCGCACCTTCTCCCCGCAAGCGGGGCGAAGGGCCAACTTACTTGCGTTCGTAGCAAATCAAGGCCGTCCGGCGAGGGAGACCAAATTTTAAAAATATGATTGACAAGGAAACTTTTCCCATATAGTTTCCTAGTCAATGAAACCGCCCGCGCCGATGACCCCCTCCGACCTCACCTCGCACCTCGGCTACTGGCTGCGCTACGTGTCGAACCATGTGTCGCATGCCTTTGCCCGCAAACTCGCCGCCAAGGACGTCACCGTGGCCGAGTGGGCGCTGATGCGGTCGCTCTACACGAAGGACGAGGCGGCCCCGAGCGCGATCGCCGACGACATGGGCATGACGCGAGGCGCCATCACCAAGCTCGCCCAGCGGCTGATCGCCAAGGGCTTGTTGGTTCGCGCCGCCGATCTCGACGACGGACGCGCGCAGACGCTCGCCCTCGCCCCTGCGGCGCGCAGGCTTGTGCCGGAGCTGGCCGCGCTTGCCGACCAGAACGACGCCGAGTTCTTCGATCACTTGAGTCTCGAAGAGCGCTCCCTGCTGGAACGCCTTCTCAAAGAGATAGTCGCAAAGCGTGGCCTCACGACTATGCCAATCGAGCTAGCTAAGCCCTAGCCATCAAAATTGACGAAGGAGCATGCGCATGGATACGCAGCAGAAGACTATTGCCCAACGTTGCAAGGATGCCGCCGAGGACAACACGATGACTTTCCCGGCCATCGTGGGCGCGCTGATCGAGGCAGGCTTCGAGAGCTACAGCGTCGATTTTCGTCGGCGGACGGCGATCTACTACCTGCCGAACGACGACAGCGTCGAATTCAAAACCCACGAAACCGCCAATCCAGTCGCGGCCGCCTTCGACGATCTCCGCGCTCGAGCGCCGCTATTCGCGAAGCGCAGAACCTTGCGCCCGGCTACACCTACAAGGGCTTCTGCGCCAAAGCCAAAGCGGCCGGGTGCGCTGGCTACATGGTCTCGTTCTCAGGCAAGCGAGCGGTCTATTTCGGCCGAACCGGCGAAACTCACGTCGAGTATTTTCCGGGATCGCGGTGAGGACCGACGCGCGGCCGTATCGGCGGCGGTCCGGCATCACAATAGGGGAGATCGACGATGGGAATAGTCCTGGCCTTCGCGCCCTTTGTTGTTTTCGCCCTGATCGACAGATTGATGGGATCGACTGCCGGTCTGGTGGCCGGCGTGATCGCCTCGGCTGTGCTTCTCATCCGCGATCGGCTCACGCCGGGCCGATCGCCAAAGATTCTGGAGATCGGAACGTTTGTTCTTTTTGGCGGCCTCGCGCTCTACGCGGTGATTTTCAACCCCACGTGGTCGGTCATCGGCGTCAGACTGTGCGTGGATAGCGGGCTGCTGCTCATCGTCCTCGCATCGATGGCGGCGAGGCGTCCGTTCACCTTGCAATATGCGCGTGAACAAGTGTCTGCCGATTTGTGGGAAAGCCCCGCCTTCATTCGCACCAACTATGTCATTACTGCGGCTTGGGCGGTTGCCTTCGCGGTCATGATCGTCGCCGAGCTGGCGTTGCTCTATCTTCCTGACCTGCCGCCCCGCGCAGGAATGGTCGCCATCATTCTGGCGCTCGTCGGAGCGATAAAATTCACAAGCTGGTATCCCGAACATGTGAGGGCGGTTCGCAGCGACTAGCCATGAGTTCTTCGGCCGCTGCGCCGAAACTGCATCTCACTCGGCGGGCGCCCCGAGCCCCTGCGGATATCTTCGCTTCAGCGCCTCGGCGAGACGGGTGCGGATTTGCCCGACGTCGAAGGCGAGCAGGACGGCGGCGTAGAAACCGCCGCCAAACACCAGCGCCAGCGCGGCGGCGAGCACGTGTGACGGCAGGCCGTCGAGCCGCAGCAGGCTGGCGCCCATCGCCAGCGCAGCCAGACAGGTGACCGCGAAATCGCGCAGGCGCGGGCGCGCGGGCGAGATCGCCGCCGCCCAGCCTGTCGCGATGCCCAGCGCGAACACGAAGCTGATCGAGTTGATCGTCGGCGAGCCCCAGCAACGTGTCGCCGGCCGACGTGAATTGCAGCAGCGCAAAGTCGACGAGCAGCGCGGCGGCGCCGGCGATGGCGATCGGCAGGGTCCGCCCGGCCAGCTGGAACACCGGGTTGATGGCGGAAATGATCAGGCAGAGCGCCAGAAACGCCGGCGTCAGCGCGACCGTCAAAGCCGCGAAATCGCCGCGGAACGCGACCGGAATAACCAGAGCGGTAAACGTGTTCGCCATCGCGACATAGCCGGCCGCGAGCCCGACGAGCAGCGCGAACACCAGCGTCGCGTTGGTTTCCAGCTGCCGGATCGCAGCCGCCGTTCCGTGCTCGCGCTCGCGCTTCAGCACGAACTGGAACAGCAGGAATTCAGGGACCGCGTTGACGGCGACGAACAGCCGGCTGCCGACGTCGGTCGCCAGAGCGAGGTTGCCGGCCGCCGCAGCGCCCAGCGTGTGCAGCGCATGGGTGCGGTTCAGCAGATAGATCAGCGAATACAGCATCAGCGAGATCACGACCGGCTTGCCGTAGGCGAGGAAGCGCCGGAGGTCTTCGCGCCGCGCGCGCCCGAGCTGCGGGAAACGGCGTCGCGGAAGAGCGTCCGGGCGATCGCGACGGAGGCGAAGCTCGCCAGCGACACGGCGATGACGACCGCCGTCGCCTCGCGCGCCAAATAGGCGCTGCCGATCACGACGGTGAAATAGAACGCCTGCCTGAGGCCGTAAAGGATCCGGAATTCGCGTTCCTGCTCCCGGGCGCGGTAGCGCGCGCCGTCGAAATCGACCCGGTTGAAGCTGACCGCGAGCAGCGGCGTCAGCGCGACCAGCGTCGGCGTCAGCCCGAAACGCCAGCGAAACACGAAGGCCGCGGCGGCGCCGAGGCCAAGCGCCAGCACGATTCCGAGATAGGCGAACTCCAGACTGGCGCCGACGTGTTCATCCGCGCCGGTGGGGTCCGAGAAGCGCAGCGCGGAGATTTTTAGCCAGTCGAGCGTCGCAGCCGCGAGCGTCAGCGCGGCCAGCGAAACGGTCGCATAGCGCCCGTACTCGGCCGGGCTCAGCAGCCCGCCGAGCACGATCTGCAACACGAAATTGCCGAGCGAGTTGAGGTAGAAGAAAATCGATAACAGCATTGACCCGACTTGGCCGGCGGCGGAAATCCGCGCTCAGCCTTAGCCGAGAGGACTTAAGTACGGCTTACGATGGGCGCGCTCGCGACGGGGTGCGCATGAAGCCACCGGAGAAGCCCGTCTCCCGCTCGCGGGAGAAGGTCCGCGAAGCGGGGATGAGGGGGGCGCCGCCAGCAAGACCGAGGACTTGCGTGAGTGGCGCAGGCGCCCGTCTCAACTCCTAGGCGGCGCGCCTCTGTACCGACCCTCATTCGCCCTATGGTCCCCTTTTCCCCGCAACAGCAGGGAAAAGAGGAAGCCGGAAAGAGTGACGTCTGCCGCGCCGTTCCCGATCAGAACGGGATGTCGTCGTCCATATCCGCGGAGCCGCCGCCGGTCGCCAGCGCGGGGCGGCGCTCGGCCGGCGCGCCGCGACCGAAGGCCGGCGAGCGGTCGTTGGAATTGCCATATGAGCGCTCGCTCGAACCGCCGGCTTCGTCGCGCCCTTCCCCGCCGCGAGCGAATCCAGCAAGGTGAGTTCGCCGCGGAACCGCTGCAGCACGACTTCCGTCGTGTAGCGCTCGGCGCCCGACTGGTCCGTGTATTTGCGGGACTGCAACTGGCCCTCGAGGTACACTTTCGTGCCCTTCTTGCAATATTGCTCGACGATGCGGCCGATGTTCTCGTTGAACACGACGATATTGTGCCATTCCGTCTTCTCGCGGCGCTCGCCGGTGTTCTTGTCCTTCCAGGTCTCGGATGTCGCGAGCGTGAAGGACACGACCTTGTCGCCGGAATTGAGGTTTGCGACTTTCGGGTCCTTGCCGAGATTGCCGACCAGAATGACCTTGTTGACGCTGCCCGCCATGATGATCTCCTCGAAACGCTCACAAAAAGCCGGAGGGCGAGGCATCGCTCGCCCGTGCCGGACGCTTACCCTAAACCTCGGCCGCCGCGTCGCGGCACGGCGCCAAATGCGCTTATCCACAATCCCCGGTCCGCCGCGGCAGTTGGGCATTGTGCGGCGCCGCACTACATTAGCGGGGGACTTCCCCATGTTCTATTTTTGTTCTAGCTTGACGCGACGCGCAGCGCAAGCCCCCTCGAGCACGATTCGTGCGCGCACAGGTAAAGCACATGGCTGGCAGAGACCATCGCAAACAAAGGGCTGAAGTCGGTGGGCAGACCGGAGCCGATCGAACAACTGTTCGACGGCCGCGCGATCGTCGTGCGCGGCGCGCGCGAGCACAATCTGAAGAACGTCGATCTCGCCATTCCCCGCGACAAGCTCGTCGTGTTCACCGGCCTGTCGGGCTCCGGAAAATCGTCGCTCGCCTTCGACACGATCTACGCCGAGGGCCAGCGCCGCTATGTCGAGTCGCTGTCGGCCTATGCGCGCCAGTTCCTCGAGATGATGCAGAAGCCCGACGTCGACCAGATCGACGGGCTCTCGCCGGCGATCGCCATCGAGCAGAAGACGACGTCGAAGAACCCGCGCTCGACCGTCGGCACCGTCACCGAAATCCACGACTACATGCGCCTGCTGTGGGCGCGGGTCGGCATTCCCTATTCGCCCGCGACCGGCCTGCCGATCGAGAGCCAGACGGTCAGCCAGATGGTCGATCGCGTGCTCGCGCTGCCGGAGCGCACGCGGCTCTATCTGCTCGCGCCGGTCGTCCGCGGCCGCAAGGGCGAGTACCGCAAGGAGATCGCCGAATTCCTGAAGCGCGGCTTCCAGCGCGTGAAGATCGACGGCCAGTTCTACGAGATCGCCGACGCGCCCGCGCTCGACAAGAAGCTCAAGCACGACATCGAAGTGGTGGTCGACCGCCTCGTCGTGCGCCCCGACATCGGCGCGCGGCTCGCCGAAAGTTTCGAGACCGCGCTCGACCTCGCCGACGGCCTCGCGATCGCCGAATACGCCGAGGCGCCGGCGGGTGGCGGCGCGCCGCGAGCGGGTCATGTTCTCGTCCAAATTCGCCTGCCCGGTCTCCGGCTTCACGATCCCCGAGATCGAGCCGCGGCTGTTCTCGTTCAACAATCCGTTCGGCGCCTGCCCGGTCTGCGGCGGGCTCGGCTCGCATCTGACTGTCGATCGCCGAGCTGATCGTGCCGGATGCGCGGCTATCGCTGCGCAAGGGCGCGATCGCGCCGTGGTCGAAGTCGAGTTCGCCCTATTACATGCAGACGCTCGAGGGCCTCGGCGCAGCACTACAAATTCCGGCTCGACAAGCCGTGGAGCGACCTGCCGGAGAAGGCGCGCAAGGCGATCCTGTATGGCTCCGGCGGCGAGGACATCAAGCTCTCCTACGACGACGGCATGCGCGCCTATGAGGTGCACAAGCCGTTCGAGGGCGTGATCACCAATCTGCAGCGCCGCTACAAGGAGACGGAGAGCGACTGGTCGCGCGAGGAGATCGAGCGCTACATGACCTCGACGCCTTGCGACGCCTGCTCCGGCTATCGGTTGAAGCCCGAAGCGCTGGCGGTGAAGATCGACGGCAAGCACATCGGCGAGATCAGCCTGCTGTCCGTCAAGCTCGCCGTGCAATGGGCGCGCGAACTGCCGAAGAAACTCGACGCCAAGCGCAACGAGATCGCGCAGCGCATCCTGAAGGAGATCGTCGATCGCCTGACTTTTCTGTCCGACGTCGGGCTCGACTATCTGACGCTGTCGCGCGGGTCGGGCACGCTGTCGGGCGGCGAGAGCCAGCGCATCCGGCTCGCCTCGCAGATCGGCTCGGGCCTGACTGGCGTGCTCTATGTGCTCGACGAACCTTCGATTGGACTGCACCAGCGCGACAATGCGCGCCTGCTCGATACGCTGAGGCGCCTGCGCGGCCTCGGCAATACCGTGATCGTCGTCGAGCATGACGAGGACGCCATCCTCGCCGCCGATTACGTCGTCGACATCGGCCCCGGCGCCGGCGTGCATGGCGGCGAAGTGATCGCCAAGGGCACGCCGGCCGAGATCATCGCCGACCCGAATTCCCTCACCGGCCACTATCTGTCTGGCGAGCGTTCGGTGCCGATGCCGGCCAAGCGTCGCAAGGCGCAGCCGGGTCGCGAACTGAAGATCGTCGGCGCGCGCGGCAACAATCTGAAGAATGTCACGGCGACGATCCCGCTGGGCTTGTTCACCTGCGTCACCGGCGTCTCCGGCGGCGGCAAGTCGACGCTGACCATCGACACGCTTTACAAGTCGGCCGCGCGCCATCTGAACGGCGCGAGCGAGCCGCCGGCGCCGCACGAGCGCATCGACGGCATGCAGTATCTCGACAAGGTCATCGACATCGACCAGTCGCCGATCGGCCGCACGCCGCGCTCCAATCCCGCGACCTATACCGGCGCGTTCACGCCGATCCGCGAATGGTTCGCCGGTCTGCCCGACGCCAAGCAGCGCGGCTATCAGGCCGGTCGGTTCTCGTTCAACGTCAAGGGCGGCCGTTGCGAGGCGTGCCAGGGCGACGGCGTGATCAAGATCGAGATGCACTTCCTGCCCGACGTCTATGTCACCTGCGACGTCTGCAAGGGCAAACGCTACGACCGCGAGACGCTGGAAGTGCGCTATCGCGACAAGTCGATCGCCGACGTGCTCGACATGACCGTCGAGGAAGCCGCCGACCTGTTCAAGGCGGTGCCCTCGATCCGCGACAAGATGGAGACGCTGAAGCGCGTGGGCCTCAGCTACATCAAGGTCGGCCAGCAGGCGACGACGCTTTCGGGCGGCGAGGCGCAGCGCATAAAACTCGCCAAGGAGCTGGCGCGCCGCTCGACCGGCCGCACGCTCTACATCCTCGACGAGCCGACCACCGGCCTGCATTTCCACGACGTCGCGCAATTGCTGGAAGTGCTGCACGAGCTGGTCGACCAGGGCAACACGATGGTCGTCATCGAGCACAATCTCGAGGTCGTCAAAACCGCCGACTGGATCATCGACATGGGTCCCGAAGGCGGCGACGGCGGCGGCGAAATCGTCGCGACCGGCACGCCCGAGGAGATCGTCAGGAACCCGCGCAGCCATACGGGGCGGTATCTGGCCGAGACGCTGGCGCGGCGGCCGCCGAAGAAGCGGAAAGCGGCGGCGGAGTGAGCCGGCGCCGGTCCTCGCCCTGAGCTCGTCGAAGGGCCTTTGCTACGATCCCTGCTCGCCCAGCACGCCCGCCTGCGCCAACATCGTCAGCACCAACTCCGGCGACTCTCGCAGGCGCGCGGCTTCAACGCCGGCTGGCGCCCAGGAGTCGGCGATCGCTTCGCGATCGCGCGTTCCATCGAGCAGCGGAAGGAGCTCGCGGAGCGGCGGTTCCTCGAGGCGAAATGAGGCATGGGTATAGGTCACGAGGTCGCGCTCCCCGCGCGCAACCTGCAGGCGCGCGAGCGGGTTGGCGAACGGGCGCAGACCCGGCTCCCGCCGCGCCGCGCCGCGGGCTGTCGACAGCCTGAGCACGCCGCTGACGAACAGGCGGTAAATCTGGCTCTCCAGGCTTTCGAGTTCGGCGACGCCGTCTAGCGGCGCCGCTTCCGGATAGGCCTGACAAAGCGTCTGGAACAACGCGATGAGTTGCGGATGGTTGGTCGTCAACCGCACGCCCCCGATCGCGAAGACGCGTTGTCCCGCCGCTTCCCCCTCCGGCTCGACCTCCTGGAAATCGCCGCGCGCCCACAATCCCTTCAGGCGGGACGCATCTCGGCGGCGATCGGGCTCGCCGCGCGCGAAGATGGCGCTGTGAAAAGCGCGCAGGTCGCGAAAATCCATATATTGCTGGAAGGTCGCCCAGTCGCCCGCCGCGCGTTGGCGCGCCTCGGCGCAGGCTTCCGAGGGAAACCAGGCCTCCTCGCTCAGTTTCGGACGGGAATCGGCGAGATAGCCTAGCCCAGCGGCTGCGGCCGCTGCGGTGACGTCGCTTAGCAACTGCGGCGCGTAAAACTCGCCGAGTTCGTCGTGAAACAACACTTCGGGCGCGCGGTCGAGGATTGCGCCTCGCGACGGCCGCCATCCAGACGCCATCCGCCTGCTCGCTTGGACCAAAGCGACACCATGCGCTCGAGAAACGCGTATGCGAGCTTGAGCCCTTCCTCGGGCGTCGCGGCGCCCTTGGTCTCGAACTTCAGCATGTCGCGCATCGCCTGCCACGCGCGCGCGCCGGGCAGCGAATTGAAGCTCACCATGGCGACGCCGTGCGGCGCCAGCAGTCGCCCGATCACCGGAAACAACGCAATCCGCACCGCGTCGGGGACCCAGGTCAGCACGCCGTGCGCGACGATATAGTCGAAGGCGCCGAATTCCGGTCCGATGTTCCGCAGGTCCGCCGCGAAAAACTCGATGTTGCCGCAGCCGCAGGCGAGCGCGTCGGCGCGCGCCTGAGCGATCGGGGCTTCGGCAAGATCGACGCCGACGAAATGGGCGTGGGGGGCAAGCAGCGCGAGGTTGATGAGATTGACGCCGTCTCCGCAACCGATCTCGAGCATGCGGCACGTCTCGAACGGCGCGTACGGGAGGCCGAACAGGTGCGCATACACGGCCAGTAGCGCCGGATGGGCCTGCCCATAGGGTTGGCCAGGATAGCGTATGCGATCGTAGGCGCTGGGCACTGCAGCCTCACTGTCGCGCATCAACCGAGGACTGCGCGGCGGAGGAAGTTACTGCACTTCCGGCCCGCAGCAAACCGAGCGCTGATTGGCCCCTTCGCCCCGCTTGCGGGGAGAAGGTCCGCGAAGCGCGGGATGAGGGGGAGTTTCGCGCAGGAATAGGCCCGCGAAGTGGTGTGTCGGAAGTGCGTCGCAACGACTATGCGTCGTGGGACCGCCCCTCATCCGGCGCTTCGCGCCACCTTCTCCCGCGCGCGGGAGAAGGGTCAAGTCCGGCCAACTGATGTGCACGGGGCAAATTTCAAAGCATCTTGCCGGGATTCAGCAATCCCGTCGGGGTCGAGCGCCGCTTTGATGCGCCGCATCACGTCGAGCGCGACCGGGTCCTTGGCCTTGGGCGAGCAGGTCGCGCTTCAGGCGGCCGATGCCGTGCTCGGCCGAAAACGAACCGCCGCATCCGCGCGACGATGGCGTGGACGACCTCGTTCATCGGCTCCCAGAGCGCGAGGAAGGCGGCCTTGTCGGCGCCGATCGGCTGGCTGACGTTGAAATGGATGTTGCCGTCGCCCATGTGGCCGAACGGGACGACGCGGGCGCCGGGCAAATGAGCCTCCACCGCCGCCGTCGCTTCGTCGAGAAATTCGGGCACGACGCCGACCGGCACGGAGACATCGTGCTTGATCGAGCCGCCCTCGAGCTTCTGGATCGTCGGACACGAGTTCGCGCAGGCGCCAGAAATCGTTGCGCTGTTCGAGCGTCGCGGCGAGCGCCGCGTCGGCGATCGAGCTCGCGCTCCAGCGCCTCGGCGAGCACGCGCCTCGACCGCTTCGTCGAGGCCGCCCTCGGCTTGCGCGGCCGCCTCCAGCAGCACGTACCAGGGATGCGGTTCCGGCAGCGGATCGCGCGCGCCCTCGCCGTGCCTCGAGCACGAATTCGAGCGCGATGCGCTTCATCAGTTCGAAACTGACGACGCTCTGCCCGAGCTTTTCCCGCGCCAGCCGGAACAGCGCGAGCGCCTGATGCGGATCGTGCAAGGCCGATGAAGGCGGTGACGCGCGAGCGCGGCTTCGGAAACAGTTTCAGCGCCGCCGCAGTGATGATGCCGAGCGTGCCCTCGGAGCCGACGAACAGGTCCTTCAGATCGTAGCCGGTGTTGTCCTTGCGCAGTTTCGAGAGCGCATTGACGATGCGCCCGTCGGCCAGCACGACTTCGACTCCGACCGTCAGCTCGCGCGCGTTGCCGAACGCCAGCACCGCCGTGCCGCCGGCGTTGGAGGCGAGATTGCCGCCGATCGTGCAGGCGCCCTCGGACGCCAGCGAGAGCGGAAACAGCCGGTCGGCGCCGTCTGCCGCGGCCTGCGCTTCGAGCAAGCGTGAGGCCCGCCTCGACCGTCATCGTGTCGGTCAGCGGATCGATCTCGCGGATGCGCTTCATGCGCTGCAGCGACAGCACGATCTCGCCGCCCGCTGTCGTCGGGAATCTGGCCGCCGACGAGGCCGGTATTGCCGCCCTGCGGGACGATCGGGATGCGCGCGGCGGCGCAGATCTTCACGATCTCCGCGACCTCTGCGGTCGAGCCCGGCCGCACGACAGCGCGAGCGACGTCCAGCAAAGAGGCCGCGCGGCTCGGTCAGATAGCCGGCGATCATGCCGTCATCGATCAGCACGTTGCTGGCGCCGACCACGCCGCTGCATCGCAGCGAGCGCCTTGGCTGCGCTCACCCGAACACTCCTCTCGGACGCTTCGCCGCGCGACGGCGGCGGAACACGGCGACGATTTCGACATGGGGCGAATAGCGGAACTGGTCAAGCGGCGTCACCCGCTCCAGGACGTAGCCGCCGTCGACCAGCATGCGGGCGTCGCGCGCCAACGTCTCCACTGCTGCAGGAGATCGGCGACCACGGTCGGAACCCGGCTCTTCGCCAGCTCCTTCGCCTGCGCAAGCGCGCCCGCGCGCGGCGGATCGAACAGCACGCGCGTCGAACGCTTCGAGTTCCTCGGCCCGCAGCGGGCGCTGAAACAGGTCGCGCGCCTCGCCTGACGACCTGCTCCGAGCCCGGTCGCCGTCGCCCGCGCCCGCGTTGAGCGCGGCAAGGGCCGCAGCGTCGGAATCGATCGCGCGCACCTCGCGGCCGACTGCCCGAGCCGCAGCGCGAAAGCGCCGGCGCCGCAGAACAGGTCGGCGACCCGCTTCGCGCCTTCCAGCGCCTCGATGGCGAGCGCGGCCATCGCCTCCTCGCCGGCGACCGTCGCCTGCAGAAAGCCGCCGGCGGGCGGGACGACGCTGCGCGGCGCCGAAGCGGATTTCGGGCGCGCGGCGCTCGATGAGGGTGCGGCCGTGGTTCGAGACCCGCGCGAGGTCGAGCGCCTCGGCGGTGCGGGCGATCTTGCTTCAGCTCCGGCGCCTTCGAGCGCGCCCGGAACCGCGAAGGTCGATGTCGAGGCCGGACAGCGTAGCGGTCGCCTGGATGTCGAGCGGCTTGTTGAGGCCGCGCAGATCGCCGGCCAGCGCGCGCGCCGCGGCGAGCGCGCCCGGCGAGGCCGGGTTCGAACAGCGGGCAGTCTTCGATCTCGATGATGTCATGCGAGCGGGCGCGCATGAACCCGACTTCGTCGTGGCGCCTGTGCTGAAAGCGGGCGTGGAACGTCGCGCGGCGGCGGCCGGCGCCGTGGGCGTCGACCAGCGGCGCGACTTCCGCCTCGACGCCGGCGCGCTTCAGCGCGGCGACGAGCAGGTCGCGCTTCCACTCGGCATAGAGCGTCGGGCGCCATATGCTGCGTCGCGCAGCCGCCGCATTGGGTGAAATAGGGGCAGATCGGCGCGACGCGATCCGGGCTGGCGACGAGCAGCTCGAGCGCCGACCCGTCGAACGGCGGGAGCACCGTCTCGCCCGGAAGCGCGAAGGAATAGGCGCGGCCGTCCGCCGCCACGCCCTCGCCGCGCGCGTTCAGTTTTTCGATCGAGGACGTCTCGGAGTCATCCATGCCGCGCCGCATACAGGAATTCGCGCGCCCCGTCCCCGCCCAGGATCGGGGAATCGATCAAGCCGAGCGTTGTCCAGCCGAGCGCCTCGACGCGTCGCGCGCACGTCGTCGCAGGCCTGGCGCAGCGCGGCTTCGTCGCGAACGACGCCCTTCTTCAGGTTGTCGCGCCCGACTTCGAACTGCGGCTTGACGAGGCCGACGTAGAACGCGGCCGCGCGCGGCGAGAGGCAAAACATGTCGGCAGAACAAGGCGTTGCGAGATGAAGCTGACGTCGCAGATGATGAGCTCGGGCGGTTCGACCAAAACGCGTCGGCGGTCGAGTTTGCGCGCGTCAAACCCTTCGAGGCTGCGGACCCGCGGGTCGGCCTTCAGCCGCGCGGCGAACTGGTCGCGACCGACGTCGACCGCGACGACGGATCGCGCGCCGCGCGCGAGCAGCACGTCGGTGAAGCCGCCGGTCGAGGCGCCGACGTCGAGGCAGGCGAGTCCGCGCGGATCGATCTCGAAGGCATCCAGAGCGGCCGCGAGCTTGAGCCCGCCGCGCGAGGCCCAGGGGTGCGCGGGCGTCGCCTCGATCGCGGCGTCGTCGGCGAGCATCGCCGAGGCTTTCGCGACGGGCTTGCCGTCGGCGATCACCAGCCCGGCGGCGATCGCCTCCTGCGCGCGGGCGCGGCTTTCGAACAAGCCGCGCTCGACGAGCAGGAGATCGGCGCGTTTGGAGGGCATGGGTTCTCTGGTTTCCTAGGGCGGCGCCGCCCTCATCCGGCGCTTCGCGCCACCTTCCCCCGCCAACGGGAGAAGGGTATCGCCCCCTCGCCCGCTTGCGGGAGAGGGTTGGGGTGAGGGCGTCACCCCGGCTTCTTCGCCAGGATGAACAGCCGCGGATAGAGGAACAGCAGCCGTCCGTCCGGCTCGATCGTGTAGGCGTCGGCGAGTTCGGCGCGATAGCGGGCGATGAAGGCGGCGCGGTCGTCTTCGCTCAGGGGCGCGAGGAACGGCAGCAGCGCCGAGCCGCGGAACCAGTCGACCACCGCGTCGACGCCGGCCAGCGGGTGGACGTAAGTCGTCTGCCAGATTTCGAGCCGCTCGCAATTGGGCCGCAGCCAGTTGTAATAATCGGTGTGGGTCTGGATGACGGCGCGGGTCTTGGCGATCGGCACCAATTGATCCGCCCACGGGCCGTCCGCCGCGATCAGGCGCATCAGCGCATGCGAAGGCTCCTGCCGGTTGTCCGGCATCTGCACGGCGAGCACGCCGCCCGGCGCCAGCATGTCGAGCAGCCGGGGAAACAGGATCTCGTGCTCGGGCACCCATTGCAGCGCGCTGTCGGCGAAGATCAGATCCGGGCGCCGGTCCGGGATCCAATGGGCGATGTCTTCTTCCAGAAACGTCACGTTCGGAAGCCGTCGTCGCGCCTCGTCGAGCATCCGGTGCGAGGAATCGATGCCGATCACCTCGGCTTGCGGAAAGCGCCGCGTCAATTCCCGCGTGCTCGCGGCCGGACCGCAGCCGAGGTCGAACGCGAGTCGCGGCGAAATCTCGATGCGGGCGATCAGGTCGCGCGCAGCCCAGAAGCGCTCGGCCTCGAAGCGCAGAAACAATTCCGCGTCCCATGGCGCCGCTTCCTTTGACCGTCGCTCCGCCGCCATCAGCGCGTCCCACGTTTCAACCCGCGCCCGAGCGGACGCGGCGGACGCATTAACGGCGGAAAGGGTCGAATTCGCGGCGGCCAGCATGGATCAGTCTACTAAATTACTTCATTGAGAGTCCCTAGCGTGGCCGCCGGGCCGCGTCAACGCCGGGCCAGCGCCAGCCCGAGCGCTGCGCCCATCAGAACGCCGCCCGTCAAGCGGTTACGCAGCCGCGCGCGCATCGCGAGAGCGGCCCGGAACCGCGCCGCCAGCAGCGCCCAGGCGCCATCGAGCAACAACGCCAGCGCGACAAATGTGACGGACAGGGTCAGGATCTGCGGGCCCGCCGGCGCGTGCGGGTCGACGAACTGCGGGAAGAAGGCGGCGTAGAAGAACAGCGTCTTCGGATTGGTCAGCGAAACGAAGAAACCCCGCGCGAAGATCGCGGTCATGCGTCGCGCTTCCGGCCTCGTCTGCGAGAGATCTTCCGGCGGCGCGCGCCAGGCGCTGACGCCAAGCCAGACGAGGTAGGCGACGCCGAGCCAGCGCAGGATTTCGAACGCCTGCGCGAGTTCGCCGAGCAGCGCGGTCATGCCGAGACCCGTCACCGCCAGTTGCAACACCATCGCCGCGCTCGTGCCGAGCACGGTCATCAGGCCGTAGCGGGCGCCGTGGTGGATCGAGTTGGCGACGATCAGCGCGACGTTGGGGCCGGGGATCAGCATCAGCACGGTGACGGCGGCGACGAAGGCGAGGTAGAGCGAAAGGGTCATCGCGCCATTCTGCCCGCGCGCTCCGCGCTCCGCCAGTCCCCGACTGTCATTGCGCTCGCAATGACGTCAAGCTCGCGCCGCGGCGGGATTCCTGTGCTGCAGGAAGAAGCGGACCATTTCGCGGCTGGCGTCGGGACCGCGGGGGTCGGTGAAGGAGCCATTCGCGCTCCCTCCCGACCACGCATGGCCGGCGCCGTGCAGGATCCAATGTTCGACCCGCGCAACGCCGGCCGCGTCGCTCTGGACGATGCGCGTGTAGTTGACGCCGCCCGCCGATTCGCCGTGCGAAACCCTTTCCGTCAGCGCCGAATCACCGGCCGCCTGCGCGACGACGTGCTCGCCGTTGACGATGTTGACGGTCCGGTCTGCGTCGCCATGAAACACGATGGTCGGCGCGCCCCCTGCCCTCGCCGGCGGCATGCCGTTACCGCCCATCGCGGCGAAGGCGGAGGGCATATCTTTGGCCGAGCCGCAGGCGAGACCGGAATGGACTCCGGCCGCGGCGAACAGGTCGGGATAGGCGACGGACATGATCGCTGCGGCTGCGCCTCCCGCCGAGAGCCCCGCCACATAGACGCGGGCGGGATCGGCCGAGAAATCGTCGAGGACTTGCCGGGCGATGCCGGCGATCAGCGAGGCTTCGCCGCCGTCGCGCCGCTGGTCCGCTGTGTTGAACCAGTTCCAGCACAATTTCATGTTCGCGGATTTGGGCTGGCGCGGATAGGCGACGAGGAACGTCTGTTCCTCCGCGAGTTCGTTCATCCGCGTGCCGGCGGCGAAATCGTCGGGGTCCTGTGTGCAGCCGTGCAGCATGACGACCAGCGGCAACGGCTGGCCTGTGTAGCCGCTCGGCACATAAAGCTTGTAGTCGCGGCTGCCGACCGAATTCGTGAAGGTTCGCTCTTCGAACCGGGCGCCCTCCGGGACCGTTACGGTGACGGATCGCGAGGCGGCTCTGCGTGCAGGCCCATTGGCGCCGGCGAGAGCCGACAGACCTTCCGGCAACAGACGCGAGACCGCCTTCTTGAAGCCACTGGCTGGATGCGCCGGCTGGCTGTGTCTGTGTCTCGCCTTGAAGCAGCGCCATGGCTTCAGCAAGCCGTCCGGCGCGGGTCAGGCGGGTGACTTCCGCCATGTTGATCTTCGAAAATACGCTCATGGTCCGGATCTTTCGTTTACCTGATCAGGAAGTTCAGTGGATGCGGTCGGCCAGCGCCGCCTTTACGGCGGAGCTCGCCTGAAACGCGCCGAGGACATGAACGGAAGCGATGGCGGCGCGCGCCAGTTCCGGCGTGACGTCGCTGGCGATGCTGGCGAGGCCCAGGACCTGGATCTGAAGCGGCGTAGCGGCCTTGACCGCCGCTTCGAGATCCTGCCGCGTGTAATGCGACAGGCCGAGGTGAAGCTGCTTGCGCGTCACCGACTGACGCAGGGCGTCGTCGTGGCGTTCGAGCTGGTTGCGGATCGCCGTCCGGATGAAGTCGGCGCGATTGCCGTAAAAACCGTCTTTGACCATGAGATCGACCCGGCCGAGGTCGACAAAGCCGAGATTGACGGTGATTTTCTCGCTGTCGACGGTTTTTGGTCTTAGCTCGTGAACATTGTCGGCCATTGGCGCCTTCCAATTCCATCCGGTTGGATGGATTAGAGATGGCTTAGCAGATGGCGATACTTCAAGAGCGTCGGCTCCGCAATATTTGCGCGCTTCGTCGGAAATCGTTCCTTAACCATCGACCGCCATTGTCGCCGACATGGTGGTCCGCACCCGAATTCGCTCGATCCTCATTCCGCTGTTCTTCTATCTCGTGGCCGGCGGCGCGAGCACGTTCCTCGTTTGGGGCGCGTCGAAGGGCGACCGCGGCCTCGCGGCCAAAGCGGGCCTGGAGGCCGAGACGACGGAATTGCAGCAGGAACTTGCGGGCCTGCATCAGGAACGCGAACGCTGGCAGCATCGCGTCGACTCGTTGCGCTCGGAATCGGTGGACCGCGACCTGCTGGAAGAAGAAGCCCATTCCCGCCTCGACCGCGTCTACAAGGACGAGGTCGTGATCTACACCGGCGCGCAGCGTACGAACCCCTGAGCCGGATGACGGCAGGGCGGCTCTAGCGCCGTGCTTGACGGCTCCTTTTGTAGCCGAGGTCGCTGACCTCGGCGGGCGCGCGATCGACACATTCTGCAATTCCGCTGCAAGCGGGGCCAGCGAGGTCAGCGACCTCGCCTACAGAGCGCCCACGGCCGGGGTCGGGCCTGCGGCGATCAGTTCGAAGTTTGCTCGTCCCCCAGCAACCGCGCATTAACCCGCCGCCTTTGCTTCAGCTTTTCGGCGATGCAGCGGCGGCCGACGGCGAGGTCGCTGCCGCACGCCTGCTCGACTTCACATAGCCATTCGGAGCGGCGGTCGCGGGTCGCGGCGCGCATATCGGGATCGCCGTGCACGGCCAGCCGGCGCCAGCCCTCGTCGACGTGCGCCATCAGCTTGGCCAGCGCGGCGCTGGTGGAAACCGCATCGTCGAACGCGCTGATGTCGGGATCGCAGCTTTTGTGACCGCGGTAGACAGCGTGCGCGTCAGTGGCGGCGACGCCAAGCGTCAAAGCTAGTAAAATCGGGACCGCTACGCGTCTGAACATGGCCATCCCGCCTCAGCCCGCGAAGCTTGCCAGGGCGCGCTCGACGATCACCGCGCCCGCTTCCTGCACGAAATGGCCGGCCTCCGCGAGCTCCAGCGGCGGCGGGCAGTTGCGGATGTTGGCGCGCAACGCCCGCATCGCCGGCGGCCCAGCACCGGGTCCTTCATGCCGACCGCCATGAAGCTTTTGCCGGTCCATTGCTTCGACCAGAAATCGCGCGCGCGGCGCGACAGCGCGGCGCCGTCGGCGTCGGGATTGTCGGGCACGAGGTTGGGGAACCGCCGCACGCCCGCCTTGTAGCGCGCGTCGGGATAGGGCGCCGCATAGGCCGCGGCCTCGGCGTCGCTCAGCGTCGGCGTCGAGCGCTTCATCAGGGCGGCGATGTCCATGTCGGGCTTGCTGTTCGAGAACGCCCGCCAGGCCAAAAAACCCTCGCCGAGCGGAACGTCGCCGGTTCCGAGCGCGGTGTTCATCACCAGCAGGCGTTCGAAACGGCCGGGCATGTCCATCGGGATCGTCAGGCCGATGAGGCCGCCCCAGTCCTGGCAGACCAGGGTGATGTGTCGCAGGTCCAGCGCTTCGATCAACGCAATGATCGAGGCGCGGTGGAAGCCGAACGTGTAGGTCGCCTCCTCCTCCGGCTTGTCGGAACGGCCGAAGCCGTAGAAATCGGGCGCGACGACGCGCAGGTCCGCCGCCAGCAGCGCCGGGATCATCTTGCGATACAGATACGACCAGGTCGGCTGGCCATGCAGGCAGAGCGCGACCGGCGCGTCGCGCCGGCCCTCGTCGAGATAATGCATGCGCAGGCCGGCGGCGCCTTCCAAATAGCGCGGCGCCCAGGAATATCCGGGCAGGTCGGCAAAGCGTTCGTCGGGCGTGCGCAGCATCAAACAAATTCTCCGGGACGTTCAACCCATCGGGGGAAGGCCGAGGTTCGGCGGCTTGCTGGCGGGATATTTGCCGGCCCGCGTCTCCTCGCGCAGTTGCTCCGAGGGCACGCCGGCGCGATGCGCGGCGAGCACGAGATCGGGGTCGAAGAACGTGCCGATCGGATCGCGCCGGAATTCTTCGGAGGTGCGAATCCACTCCGTCGACTTCGCCCAGTCGCCGAAATTGTCGAACTGCAGCTCGACGAAATTCTGATCGGGGTCGGCGTAATAGAGCGAGGTCGTCAAGCCGTGGTCGAGGCACGCCTGCGGCAAAATTCCGAGGCCTTTCAGGCGCTCGTAGGATGACATCAGATCGTCGAAGCTGTCGTATTCGAACGCGGTGTGATGCATGCCGGTATGCGCAAACTTGTCCGCGTCCTCGCGCAGCCCCGGAACCCCGAGCAAGGCGATGCGGTGGTTGGCGGCGTCGTTGGTGAGGAAGGCGCCGCCGGGAAACTGGAAATTCGGCTTGGCGCCAACGACGGCGCCGTACCAGTCAATCATTTCCTGCAGGCGCGTGGTCTTTAAATTGACGTGGTGAAGCGTCGGATGAATTATTTTGTCGCTGGCTCCAGACATAGGCTCCCCCTGGATCCGGGCAGTAGAAAGTCCCGGTTGGACGCACATTGCGGCGGCCTGCGCCCCTTTACAAGACCGCGTTGAACGTTACTTCGCCCTGCCCCAAAGCCAGATGGCGATCTGCCGCCGCCAACCCGGCGCGGGACCTTTGCCGCTGAGCGCGCGCCGCGCGTCGAGCCGCATCGTCGCCAGCGGCGCGAACGCCGGAAGGGCGTCTGAATTGTTGAGCGCCGCCTCGGCCGCTTCGATTCGCGTCCAGCGCTTCTTGCGAGCGGCCAGAGTCCATCGCCACCTGCGCCTCGCCCGCCGGCAGCGCCGCCGCTTCGGCCTCGGCGCCGAGCGCGAGCGCGGACAGAGCAAACAACGGCGACTCCAGCGCATGCGCGGCGGCCGCATCGAGCGGCGCCTCGCGATAGAGTTCGTCACGCCGGGCGAGCAACCAATCCTCGAAGCGCGCCTTCGGCAGTTGCGTCGCCGAGATCGTCGCCAGAAGCGCAGCGGCGACCGGATGGCTCGCCGCCTCGCCGTCGCGGGCGCCGTCAACCGCCTCCATCCACCACGTCAGCCGCATCTCGCCTGCCAGCGGTTCCTTGGCGAGCGCTTTTATACGGGCAGTTTCGTAGGCGAAGGCGGCGATCGCGTGCAGATGCTTGCGCTTGTCTTCCGGAGCGAACAAAGCGCCGATCCAACGGTCGCGCATGTGTTCGCGCGTCAGCGCGCCGCAATGAACGTAGGACTCGTCGAGCGAGGCGCTCACGGCGCGGCGATCAGCAGCGCCGCGACGCGCCGGCCCTCGCCAACCATGATGTTGTAGACGCGCGACGCCGGGCCCGGTCGCCATCGTCTCGAACCGCAGCCCGCGCTTGCGCAGCAGATCCGCGATCGGGCGCGGCGTCAGCATCATCTTCGCGCCGGCGCCGAGGACGACGAATTCGACCGCGCTCGGCGCCGCCGCGAGTTCGTCGAACAGGCGCTGGAACGATTTCGGCGTCGACGTCGGCGAGGCTCGCGGCCTCGACGGCGCTGATGCCGCCGGGCGTCGCGAGGATCGAGCCGATATGCGACATGCCGGCGAACCGGAAGCCGCCGGCGCCATAGGCGTCGATCGGATGGGCGCCGGGGACGAAAGCGTCGAAGCGCTGCCCCGGCTTCGTCACGCCTTTCGCGCTCGACGGCGGTCTCGGCCTTGGCGCTCGGGCTTGTCGAGCGTGTCGGCGCGCACGCCGAGATAGATCAGCATCGGCGAGCAGATGAAGATCGACGAATAGGTGGCGACGAAAATGCCCCAGATCATCGCCGCCGAGAACGAGCGGATGACGTGGCCGCCGAGGAAGAACAGCGCGAGCAGCGCGAGGAACACCGTCGTCGCCGTCATGATCGTGCGCGGCAGCACCGCGTTGACCGACATGTCGACGATCTCGGCGGTCGACAGCTTCTTGTACTTGCGCATCACTTCGCGGATGCGGTCGAGCACGACGACCGTCTCGTTGAGCGAATAGCCGACGATGGTGAGAATCGCGGCGATCGAGGTCTGGTTGAACTCGAGCTGCGTCACCGAGAAGAAGCCGACCGTCAGCAGCAGATCGTGCATCGTGCCGATGATCGCGCCGACCGCGAACTGCCACTCGAAGCGGAACCACAGATAGGTCAGCACCGCGAGGATCGCGACGACGACGCCGAGCGTGCCGCTCTGCACCAGTTCGCCCGAGACGCGCGGGCCGACCGCGTCGACGCGAGCGGAATTCGTAGTCGTGCTGGAACGCGTCGCGCAGCTTGGCGATCGCGACCGACTGGCCCTGCTCGCCGCCCGGCTGCACGTTGAGGCGCAGCGTGACGTCGGTCGCGGCGCCGGAGCGCTGCGCTTCGACGGGGCCGAGGCCCAGGCGTTTCGGCCTTGCGTGCGCAGCGCCGCGAGATCGGCGACGCCGCTCTTGGCGCGCAGCTCGACCTGCGTGCCGCCGGCGAAATCGATGCCGAAATTCATGCCGACGGTGAAGAACATCACGACGGCGAAGATCGAGAGCATCGCCGACAGCGGATAGCTCATGCGGCGGAACCGCATGAAGCTGATTTTGGTGTTCTCCGGCGCGAGGCGCAGCAGTTTCATTGTCATTGCAGTCCGTTGCAAAGCTAAGCCCTTCTCCCCTTGCGGGAGAAGGTGGCCGAAGGCCGGATGAGGGGTACGCGACGCCAGGTCGACGACCTCCGGGCGATACGCCAGCCTCGACCTCGCGGATGCAGACCCCTCATCCCGCCTTTGGGGACCTTCTCCCGCAAGGGGAGAAGGGGCATGACGGGCGAGTGCGGCGTTCGGTCTTCATATCGGCAGCTTGCTCGGGCGCTGGTTGCGGTACCAGAGCGCGATCATCATGCGCGTCATCGTCACCGCGGTGATCACCGAGGTCAGGATGCCGAGGCCGAGCGAGACCGCGAAGCCGCGCACCGCGCCCGAGCCGAACAGATAGAGGATCACCGCCGCGACGAACATCGTCACGTTGGAATTGATGATGGTCGCGAAGGCGCGCTTGAAGCCGGCGTCGAGCGCCGAGATCACCGAGCGGCCCATATGCGCCTCCTCGCGGATGCGCTCGTAGATCAGCACGTTCGAATCGACCGCCATGCCGATCGTGAACACGATGCCGGCGATGCCGGGCAGCGTCAGCGTCGCGCCGAGCAGCGCCATCGAGGCGAAGATGAACAGGATGTGGACGCCGAGCGCGAGATCGGCGAACACGCCGAAAATGCCGTAGGTCGCCAGCATGTAGACGACGACCAGCACGCCGCCGACCAGCGCCGCGCGCTTGCCGGCGTCGATCGAATCCTGGCCGAGGCCGGGGCCGACGGTGCGCTCCTCGACGACGGTCAGCTTGGCCGGCAGCGCGCCGGCGCGCAGCAGCACGGACAGATTGTCGGCCTGCTCGACCGTGAAATTGCCGGTGATCTGGCCGGTGCCGCCGGTGATCGGCGACGAGGATGCGCGGCGCCGAAATCACCTTGCCGTCGAGCACGATGGCGAACGGCTTGCCGACATTGTCGCTGGTCATCTGCCCGAAGCGCTGGCCGCCGCGCAGGTTGAAGCGGAAATTGACGTCGGGTTCGCCGGTGCGGCTGTCGAAGCCGGGCTGCGCGTCGACGAGATCCTCGCCCGACACCATCACGCGCTTCTCGACCGGGATCGTGCCCGGACGGTCCGTCTGCGGCAGCGTCTCGTAGTCGCCGGGCGCCTCGCCGGCGTCGGCGACGAGCCGGAACTCGAGCTTGGCGGTGGCGCCGAGCAGGTCCTTCAGCTTCGTCGTGTCCTGCAGGCCCGGCACCTCGATGAGCACGCGGTCGGCGCCCTGCTGCTGGACGTTGGTCTCCTTGGTGCCGGTGCCGTTCAGGCGGCGGTTCGAGCACTTCGATCGACTGGGTGACGGCGCGCTTGATCTTGTCGGTGATCGCGGCGTCGGTCAGCGTCATCTGGATCGCGCCCTGCCCGTTGTCGGCGACGTCGAGCGTGTGCCCGGTCGCGCCCGACAGCGCGCCGCCGATCCGCTGGTCGAGCGCCTTGCAGCAAGCCGAGCGCACGTTCGCGCTCGGCGGCGTCGGCGATGCGCACGATCACGCCGCGCGGCTGCATCGCGATGCCGCCGCTGATCGAGATCTTGCCCTCGCGCAGCTTGCCGCGCACGTCGTCGCGCAGCGCCTCGACCTGCGCCTTGGTGACGGAGGCGCTGTCGACCTCCATCAGCATGTGCGCGCCGCCCTGCAGATCGAGCCCGAGCACGATCGGGCGAACCGGCAGGAAACTCGGCAGCTTCGCTTCCAGGCTCGCCACGGTCTCCGCGGACAGGAAGCTCGGCACGACCAGCAGCAGCGGCGACGAGTATGAGCGCCAGGATCGACGCGACTTTCCAGGCGGCAAGACGTAACATCTGAGGTCGGGATCCTTGAGGCGAATCTTCAGTGGACGCGCGGCGCGACGGCCGCGGTCGGGCGCGTTTACTTGGCTAGCGGCGATTCCTTGACCGGCTCGCCCTTGGCGCGGACGTCGGCGATGCCCGAGCGCGCAGCCGGACGCGCACGTTCGGCGCGATCTCGACTTCGACCTCGCTGTCGTCGGTCGACTTGGTGATCTTGCCGATCAGGCCGCCCGTGGTGACGATCGTGTCGCCGCGCTTGGCGGCCTGCACCATGTTGCGCTGCTCCTTGGCCCGCTGCTGCTGCGGGCGCAGCACGAGGAAGTACATGATGCCGAGCACCACGGCGAACGGCGCGAACTGGATCAGCATGTCCGTCGAGCCCAAAGGCGGAAGCGCCGCTGGCTTGAGCGAAGGCGGGCGTGATGAACACGGGTGAAAAACTCCGAAACTGCCTGAGGGACCGGCAAGGCGGCGCATATATAGCGGCCGAGGGGTCGAAAGCAATGCATGTGGCGAGCGTCGCTACGCCATTCGCAGGTTTACGCAACAGGAGCACAACTGCTACGCTAACTTTGCCGCAAACTCATGCGGAAATAAGAAACTCGCCTCGGAGGGGTCCGTGAACAAGTCAATCGCCGAATTCATCGGCACATTTGCTTTGGTGTTCTTTGGCTGCGGCGCAGCCGTCATCGGCGGCATGGGGACTGGCGCCACCGCCATCGACCTGTTCGGCATTTCCGCCGCGTTCGGCCTGGCGATCGTCGCCATGGCCTACGGCATCGGCCCGATCTCGGGCTGCCACGTCAATCCCGCCGTCAGCTTCGGCGTCTACGTCGCCGGCCGCATGACGCTCGCCGAGATGATCTCCTACTGGATCGCGCAGGTTGTGGGCGCGATCGTCGGCGCGCTGGTGCTCTACATCATCATGAGCGGCAAGGCGCAGGGCTGGAACGGCGGACTCGGCCAGAACGGCTGGGGTCGCCGGCTATCTCGGCGAATACGGCACGTTCTCGGCGCTGGTCTTCGAGATCGTCGCGACCTTCCTGTTCCTGGTCGCATCCTCGGCTCGACGCACGGCGGCCTGTCCGAGAATCTGCGCGGCTTCGCCGGCGTCGCCATCGGCCTGACGCTGGTCGCGATCCACCTCGTCGGCATCAACGTCACGGGCACCTCGGTCAACCCGGCGCGCTCGATCGGCCCGGCCCTGGTCGGCATCGCCTCGCACCCGCAGTATGTCGCTCAGCTCTGGCTGTTCATCATCGCGCCGCTGATCGGCGCGGGCGGCGCGGGACTGCTGTTCCGCAACGGGACGCTCGAAACCCGGAAGGTCTGAGCTTGCCAGTCGCGGCGTGGCGGGCCAAAAGCCCGCCATGCTGCATATCAACGATCTGACCTATCGCATCGGCGAGCGGCTGCTGATCGACGGCGCGACGGTCGCGCTGCCGACCGGCGCGCATGTCGGCCTTGTCGGGCGCAACGGCGCCGGCAAGACGACGCTGTTCCGGCTGATCGCCGGCGAGACTCGGCCCGGAAACCGGGACGATCACCCTGCCCCGCGGCGCGCGCATCGGCCGCGTCGAGCAGGAGGCGCCGGGCGGCCCGCAAAGCCTGATCGAATTCGTGCTGGAGGCCGACGTCGAGCGCGCGAGCTGCTCAGCGAAGCCGAGACCGCGACCGATCCGCTGCGGATCGCCGAAATCCAGACCCGGCTCGCCGACATCGACGCCCATGCCGCGCCGGCCCGCGCGGCGCGCATCCTCTCCGGCCTCGGCTTCGACGAAGCGGCGCAGCAGCGCGCTCTGTCCGAATTCTCCGGCGGCTGGCGGATGCGCGTCGCGCTCGCCGCGGTGCTGTTCTCGGCGCCCGACCTGCTGCTGCTCGACGAGCCGACCAACTACCTCGACCTCGAGGGCGCGCTCTGGCTGGTCGACTATCTGCAGCACCTATCCCGCGACCGCGCTCGTCATCAGCCACGATCGCGACCTGCTCGACGACGTCGCCAACCACATCCTGCATCTCGACCGCGGCAAGCTGACGTTATGGAGCGGCGGCTATTCGCAGTTCGAGCGCCAGCGCGCCGAACTGATGACCCTGCAGGGCAAGGCGGCCAAGAAGCAGGAGGAGCGGCGCAAGCACCTGCAGTCGTTCGTCGACCGCTTCCGCGCCAGCGCGACCAAGGCGCGCCAGGCGCAGTCGCGCATCAAAATGCTGGCGCGGATGGCAGCCGGTCGCGACGATCGTCGACGACGATGTGCTGCCGTTCCGCTGGCCTGCGGTGTCGCGCAAGCTGAGCCCGCCGATCATCACGATGGAGAAGGTCAGCGCCGGCTACGGCGAGCGCACGGTGCTGATCGCGCATCGACCTGACCCTGTCGAACGACGACCGCATCGGCCTGCTCGGCGCCAACGGCAACGGCAAATCGACGTTCGCCAAGCTGATCGGCGGCCGGCTTCCGCCGATGACCGGCAAGATGCAGCGCGCCGCAAAGCTCGAAGTCGGCTTCTTCGCCCAGCATCAGGTCGACGATCTCGACGAGAGCGGCACGCCCTACAGCCACGTCGCCGAATACATGCCGCGGCGAGCGCACGGCGCTGATCCGCGCCCGCATCGCGCAGATCGGATTTTCCGGCGGCCGCGCCGACACGCCGATCGGCCAGCTCTCCGGCGGCGAGAAGGCGCGCCTGCTGATGGGGCTCGCGACCTTCTCGGGTCCGCAACTGCTGATCCTCGACGAGCCGACGAACCATCTCGACATCGACAGCCGCGCCGAGCTGATCGAGGCGATCAACGACTACGAGGGCGCCTGCATCCTGATCTCGCACGATCGCCGCCTGCTGGAGGCCTGCGCCGACCGGCTCTGGCTGGTCGCCGACGGCACCGTGAAGCCCTACGACGGCGACATGGACGATTACGCGAAAGAGGTGCTGGCGAAATCGTCGCCGGCGCCGCGCGCGGGCGTCAAATCGGAGCCCGCGCCGAAGGAAGAGCCAAAGCCGCCCCGCCGCGACGCCGGCAAGCTAAGCCGCGAGATCGCCGCGCTGGAGGCGCGGATGGAGAAGTTTCAGGATCTGCTGCTGCGCATCGACGAGGCGCTGGCCACGGCCAGCGCGTCCGGCGGCGCCGATGGCAAGGCGGCCGTGCTGGCCGCCCAGCGCGCCGAGCTGGAGAAGGCGCTCGTTGCGGCGGAGGAGGCATGGCTCGCGCTGTCGGAGGAGGTCAGCGGATGACGGGGGAAGAAAGCGCGTGCTAGCGCCGATTTGGACGAGTCCGGGGCCGGCTCTCCTCCGTAGGAAATGTTCTCCATCCCCATTCCGGTTACATCGCAAGGCTTGAAATTATAGCGACACGATATTATAAGCTTGCTCATAATAACCCGACAGTCCCAAAAATGCAGCTCTCGTCCGCCCGCGAACTCGGCTTCGCGTTGTATGATGTCGCCCGTCTCCTGAAGGTCTACGCCGACCAGCGCGCCCGCGAAATGTCCGCGACGCGCGCGCAGTGGGCGGTGCTGTCGCGCCTGCAGCGATGCCAGGGCGCGAGCCAGAGCGAACTCGCCGAGATGCTGGACCTGACCCCGATCACGCTGGCGCGGCTGGTCGATAAACTCACCGCCGCCGGCCTCGTCGAGCGCCGCCCCGATCCGAAAGACCGCCGCATCCATCGCCTGCATCTGACCGAGAAAGCCGGGCCGAAGCTCGAAAAGCTTGGCGTGATAGGTGAGGAGATGATGGGTAAGGCCTTGGAAGGGTTAGATCACGATGCTCTGGCGCGCATGCGCGACGGCCTCGAACGCATGAAATCGAATTTAAAAGTTCAATTGAGATCAGGAGACTGAGTCCGTGTCACAAGCTTCGAGCGTCGCGAGAGACGCCGCCGTCGAACCCAAGATCGCCAGCCCGGCGATCGTCAAAGCCCCGGCGCGCACCGGCAGCCTGCGCCGCTTCGTGCTGATGGTCGTAGTCCCCGTGATAGCAGTTGTCGGCGGCTTCTATTGGTGGCTCGGCGGCGGCCGCTACATTTCGACCGACAACGCCTATGTCGGCGCCCAGAAGGCGATGATCACGCCCTATATCACCGGTCCGATCGTCGCGATCCATGTCAAGGAAGGCCAGCACGTCGAGGTCGGCGATCCGCTGTTCGACATCGATCCCGCTCCTTATGAGAACGCCGTTCAGCTCTGGCGCGGCAAGGTCGAGGCGGCCAAAATCGAATTCGGCACCCTGCAGGATCAGTACAAGTCGAACGTCGATCAAATTCAGATGGCCCAGCAGTCGGTCGACCTGCGCCAGACCGATTACGACCGCAAGCACCAGCTCGCCGTCAGCAAGTCCGGCACGATCACCGACCAGGACACGGCGGCGGCGGCGCTCGTGCAGGCGAGGCAGATCCTCGAGTTCGTCCAATCGATGCAGGCGACGGTCAAGGTCAAGCTCAGCGGCGGTCCCGACAGCTCGATCGACACGTTCCCCGACTATATCCAGGCCAAGGCGCAGCTCGCCGACGCCGAGCGCAACCTAGGCTATGCGCACATCAAGGCGCCGATCGCCGGCGTCGCAACCCAGGTCGACGCGATCGAACTCGGCCGCGTCGCGCCGGCGGGACAGCCGGTGTTCGCAGTCGTCGCCGACACCGGCCTCTGGGTCGACGCCAACCCCAAGGAATCCGACCTGACTTACGTCAAGCCCGGCATGCCGGCGAGCGTCAGCATCGACACGTTCCCCGACCGCGAATGGAAGGGCACGGTGTGCTCGATCGCGCCCGGCACCGGCGCGCAATTCGCGATCCTGCCGCCGCAGAACGCGAGCGGCAACTGGGTCAAGGTGGTGCAGCGCATCCCGGTGCGGTTCTGCTTCGACAAGGATGAGGCGATCGATGGCCTGCGCGCCGGCATGAGCGCGGTGATCTCGATCGACACCGGACGCACGCGCTCGCTCGCCGAGCTTGTGGACCGGCATCGCCCCGGCGTCTGCCGGCCAAGCCATGAACGACGCGGCCAGCGAGGACATGACGCCGCTTCTAGCGCGGCCTCATCACAGCCTGCGTGATGCTCGCGACCATCATGCAGGCGCTGGACACGACCATCGCCAACGTCGCCCTGCCCTATATGCAGGGCTCGCTGTCGACGACGCAGGATCAGGTCAACTGGGTGTTGACCTCCTACATCGTCGCCTCGGCGATCATGACCTCGCCGCTCGGCTGGGGCGCGATGCGCTTCGGCCGCAAAAAGCTGTTCGTGCTTTGCGCCGCCGGCTTCACGGTCGCGTCGATGCTGTGCGGCATCGCGCAGTCGATCGAACAGATGGTCGCCTTTCGCCTGCTGCAGGGCGTGTTCGGCGCCGCGCTGGTGCCGCTCAGCCAGGCGGTGATGCTCGACATCTATCCGCCCTGAAAAGCGCGCCTCCGCGATGGCGATCTGGGGCATGGGCGTCATGCTCGGGCCGATCATGGGCCCGACGCTCGGCGGCTGGCTGACCGACCAGTATTCTTGGCGCTGGGTGTTCTACGTCAACCTGCCGTTCGGCATCCTGACGGTGCTCGGCCTGTCGGCCTTCCTGAAGCGAAACGCCGGTGCGCAAAGACGCCGTTCTCCTGGATGGGCTTTCTAACTCTGTCGCTCGGCATCGGCGCGCTGCAGATGATGCTCGACCGCGGCCAGGATCAGGGTTGGTTCGATTCCAACGAGATCATCGTCGAGGCGATCCTGTCCGCTGTCGGGTTCTACTTCTTCTTCGCCGACGCCCTGACGACCAGGGTAGCGCGACCGTTCATTCCGCTCGGCATCTTCCGCGACTGGAATTTTTCGATCGCCGTGATCTTCATGTTCCTGATCGGCATCATCCTGCTCGGCACGATGGCGCTGGTGACGCCCTACATCCAGAACCTGATGGGCTATCCGGTGCTGTCGAGCGGCGAACTGCTCGGCGCCCGCGGCTTTGGCACGTTCTTCGCGATGATGGCGGTCGGGCGGCTGCTCGGCAAGTTCGACGCGCGCATGCTGGTCGGCATCGGGCTCGTGCTGGCGACCGGTTCGCTCTACGCGATGGTCGGTTGGACGCCCGACGTTTCGGCGCGGTCGATCGTGATCGACAGCGTGTTCCAGGGCGTCGGCCTCGGGCTGATCTTCGTGCCGCTCAACACGATCGCGTTCGCCACGCTGCCCGGTGTCTGGCGGACAGATGGCGCGGCGGTGTGGACGCTGATCCGCAACCTCGGCTCGTCGGTCGGCATATCGCTGATCATCGCAAAACTGACTGACAACACGATCGTGTTCCACAGCCAGCTCGTCCAGTTCCTCACCCCCTGGGCGGACTCGCTGAGCATGCCGGGGATCGCAGCGCGGCTCTCGATCCACAACCCCGCGTCGCTGGCCGCGCTGGATGGCATGGTCACGCAGCAAGCCGCGGTCATGGCCTATTCCAACGACTTCCTGATCATGACGTTCGTCTCGCTCGCCGCATTTCCGCTGCTGATGCTGATTCGCGGCGCCAAGCCAGCGCCCGGCGCGGCGCCGCCGAAGCCGGACGAACATGCAGCTGTGATGGACTGACGGACCTGTAGACGAGGTCGCCGACCTCGTCTTTCCGCGGTCAGCGACCGCGGCTACAGAGTGAGACTGTCGCTGTCGGGTTGCGAATTGCGTCGGCTGCGCGCGATAACGTCGTCATGGACGATCTTCTCGCCAGCATTGCCGTATTGAAGGCAGAACTCGACCGGCTGCGACCGCTTTCGACAGCGGCGCTCGGTCAGCTTCAAAAACACTACGACGTCGAGCTCACCTACACGTCGAACGCGATCGAGGGCAACACGCTGACGCTGCGCGAAACCGCGGAGGTGATCGAACACGGCATCACCGTCGGCGGCAAATCGCTTAGCGAGCATCTGGAGGCGGTTGACCACTATGCGGCTTTGCAATGGATGCGCGCACTGGCCGCAACGGCTCAGACCCCTGACGAAGCGACCGTGTGCGAGTTGCACCGTCGCATCGTTGCGCGCAGCCGACCCGACATCGCCGGCATTTACAGCACGTTTCCACGTCGCATTGCGGGCTCTCCGGTCGTGTTTCCCGAACCCGGCGAAGGTTCCCGCGCTGATGGAGACTTTTGGCGAGGCGCTCGCCGGCGTCGGACCTCAACCAGCGAGCGTTTTCGAGGCCCACTTTCGTTTGACCGCAATCCATCCCTTTGCCGATGGCAATGGCAGAACTGCGCGACTCCTGATGAATTTGCTGCTTATCCGTCGCGGATACCCGCCTGTCGCGGTGCGCCCCGAAGATCGTAATCGCTATCTGACCGCTCTGGAGCGAGCCTCTCTCTCCGAAGACCTCGCGCCGTTTCAGACTCTGATGCACGAACGGCTCGATGAGACGCTGGCCGAATACCTCGCGGCGCTAGGAGAGGCTGCGCTTTGAGGCGAACAACATGCTCCAAGGGTTCGTCACCCTGAGCTTTTCGAAGGGGCCGTCGCGTCCCTCGACAGGCTCGGGATGAGGGCTTCCGCACACGCCGCGCCCTATCCTGAAACACCACTCATCCCCGCTTCGCGGAGCTTCTCGCGCACGCGAGCGCAGGGGATCACCAGCAACCTTACGCGTACAGGTCCGCCCTTGTCGGAGGCAGCCCCACAGGCCCCTTCACGCGCTTCGACGACAGCGTCTGGTAGAGGCCGCAATTGTTGCGCTCGAAGGTGATCGAGCAGGCGGCGAGATAGACCAGCCAGATGCGCGTGTTGACTTCGCCTGCCTCCTTGCAGGCGGCGTCGTAGTTGGCGAGCAGGCGGTCGTGCCAGAATCGGCAGGTGCGCTGATAATGCTCGCGCCAGCCCTCGACGTCGTGGATCTCGAAACCGTGGCGCTCGAGGTTGGTGACGGTGCGGCCGATGTAGTCGAGTTCGCCGCCGGGGAAGATGTAGCGCGTCAGCGCCTCGAATTCCGGGCGTTTCTTGCCGGTGCGCGCCGCCTCGCTCTTGCCGGGACGGGTGATGGCGTGGTGCAGGAACAGGCCGCCGCGTTTCAGCAGTCGATGTACGGTCGAGAAATAGGTCGGGAAGTTCTTGATGCCGACATGCTCGAGCATGCCGATCGCGGCGATCTTGTCGAACCGTTCGTGGCCCTCGACCAGCGCGTAATCCTTCAGCTCGATCGTCACGCGATCCTCGAGGCCGAGGCGCTTGATCTTTGCGTTGGCGTAGGCGACCTGCTGCTCGCTGAGCGTCACGCCATAGGCGCGCACGCCGTAGTGCTGCGCGGCGTAGCAGGAGAACGCCCCCCAGCCGCAGCCCATGTCGAGCACGTAGTCGCCGGGCTTCAGCCTGAGCTTGCGGCAGGCGATGTCCAGTTTCTGGATTTGAACCGTGTCGAGATCGTCATCCCAGTCGTGGAAATAGGCGCAGGTGTAGACCATCTCCTTGTCGAGCCAGAGCTCGTAGAACGCGTTCGAGACGTCGTAGTGGTAGGCGATGTTCTGCTTGTTTTCGGTCGCGCTGCCGTCGCTTTCGTGATCCTTGCCGATCGCGTCGAGCGGCCAGGGGCCGCCGCGCGGCGTGAACAGGAAATTCCAGGCGGTCTTCAGCGTCGTCAACTTGTCGATCTGTTGCAGCAGCTGCTTGGTGCGCACCTTCGGTCGCTTGGCCACCAGGTCGAACAGCGTGCCATTGACGAGGTCGACGCGCTTGGCGGCCCAGAGATTGGCGAGCGTGGTGATCTTCGGCGCGCGCACCAGGCTCGCGATCACGCCCTCGTCGGCGATCGTGATCGCCATCCCGTTGGCGGGCCACGTGGCCGGAACGGTCGAGCCGTCCCAGAGGCGGATGCCGAAGTTGAGATCGAGCTTCTTGTGCATGTCCGCCAGTAGTTCGCGCACGGAAGCAAGTCTGGTTTCGCTGGCGCTCATATCCTCTTTCATCCCAGGGCAAAGTCAGTGCGCCGGAGGGCCGGCGGCGCTGGTTCTCTAGGCGGCTTGGGCTTTCAGGTCCACCCCCATATCCGCGTCTCAGACCGGCCGATTGGCGAGGAAGGCGGCCATATGGAACGCCGCCGTCGCAGGCGTTTGCGCATGCTCGCGCCCGACCGGACAGGCCCGCCGCGCTAGGCAGCCGCCGGTCATGCAGGGGGTCCCCAGAGGGCTGCGCAAATGCGCCGCGCAAGCCGCCACGTCGTAGCCCTCGCCATCGAACGCGCCGACGGGGCACGCCGACAGACAAGGCCGGCCGGCACAGCTTTCACAGGGGCTGGCGACGGTTTCCCGCGCGGGGATTTCGAGGGCTTCGGCAAAGCCGAGCGCGCCGCGATAGCTGTGCCAGAGCCCGTATTTGGGATGGATCAGCAAGCCCAGCGGCGAAGGCGACATCGGCTCGGCGCGCAAGGCCCAGCGCTGGAACGGCGCATAGGGCGGTCCGCCGAACGGGAAGATCGCGACGGCGTCGAGGTCGGCGGCGAGCCCGCCGATCACCCGCGCGCTCCAGCGGTCGAGCGGATCGGGCGCGCGGTCGCGGAATTCGGGCGATGCTGCGAACGCCGGCCAGTTGCTCGACCCCACCATGCCGATCAGCACGATCGTGGCGAGGCCGTCGAGTTCCCCCGATTCGAGGTTGAATGCGCCCCGCGGGGAAAGCCCCGCCGCGCGAATGCCCGCTTCGATTTCGGCGAGCCGGCTCACCAGCGGATCAGCGAAGCGCCCCAGGTGAAGCCGCCGCCCATCGCCTCGATCATCACGAGGTCGCCCTTCTTGATGCGGCCGTCCTTGACGGCGACGTCGAGCGCGAGCGGGATCGAGGCGGCGGACGTGTTGCCGTGCTGGTCGACGGTCACGACGACCTTCTTCATGTCGATCCCGAGCTTGTCCGCCGAAGCCTCTATAATCCTGCGGTTTGCCTGATGCGGCACGAACCAGTCGAGTTGATCGGCGGTGACGTCCGCGGCCGAGAAACAGGCCTTGATGACGTCCGTCACCATGCCAACCGCGTGCTTGAAAACCTCGCGGCCTTCCATCCGCAGATGGCCGATCGTCCCCGTCGTCGACGGGCCGCCATCGACATAGAGTTTTGCGCGGTGGCGGCCGTCAGCGCGCAGCTTGCTGGTGATGACGCCCGCCTCGTCGCGGTCGCCGCGGCTCTCAACCGCTTCGAGCACGATGGCGCCGGCGCCGTCGCCAAACAGCACGCAAGTCGTGCGGTCGGTCCAGTCGAGCAGGCGCGAAAAGGTCTCGGCGCCGATGACCAGCGCGCGTCGGTGCGCGCCGCCGGACAGGAACATGTCGGCCGTCGTCACGGCGTAGACGAACCCGCTGCACACCGCCTGCAGGTCGAACGCGGCGCCCTGCGTGATCCCGAGCTCGGCCTGAATCTGCGTCGCCACGGCGGGAAAGGTGTAGTCCGGCGTCGAGGTCGCGACGATGACGAGATCGATGTCCTGCGGCGTCAACCCTGCATGCGCCAGCGCAGCGCGGGCGGCGCGGGTTCCGAGCGTCGAGGTCGTCTCGCCTTCGCCAGCGATATAGCGCTGCTTGATGCCGGTGCGTTGCTGGATCCACTCGTCGGAGGTTTCGACTTTGGCGGCCAGCTCGGCGTTGGTGACGACGCGTTCCGGCAGAGCGGACCCCACGCCGCGCACTACGGAACGAAACAACTTGAAAGACATGAATCGGGCGGTCCGGGCTTAAGGGGTCGCGGCGGCGACAGGGGCTGGAGCTTCGTTGGTTTGCGCGATCATTTCACGGATTTTGGCGAGCAAGTCCTGACGAACCATGTCGTAGCCAACCTCGATCGCCCCGGCATAACTCTCGGCGTCCGCCCCGCCATGACTCTTGATCACTACGCCGTCAAGGCCGAGGAATACTCCGCCGTTGACCCGGCCGGGGTCCATCTTCTGGCGAAGCCGCTCGAAACCTTCGCGCGCGAACCAATAGCCGATCCGGGTCATCAGGCTGTTGCCTAGCGCGTCGCGCATATACTGGGCGATCTGCTTGGCTGTGCCTTCGGCAGTCTTCAGCGCGATATTGCCGGTAAAACCCTCCGTCACGATCACATCGACCGTGCCGCGGCCGAGATCGTCGCCTTCGACGAAGCCGTGGTAATTCAGGTGGGCGAACTCGGTCTCGCGCAGCATCCGGCTCGCCGCCTTGACCTCCTCGATGCCCTTGATCTCCTCGACGCCGACATTGAGCAGGCCGACGCTCGGCTTGTCGATATCGAACAGGATGCGCGCCATCGCGGCGCCCATGATCGCAAGGTCGAACAGGTGGCGCGCGTCGGCGCCGATCGTCGCCCCGACATCGAGCACGATCGATTCGCCGCGCAGCGTCGGCCACATCGCGGCGATCGCCGGGCGCTCGATCAACGGCAGCATATGCAGGCAGAACTTCGCCATCGCCATCAGGGCGCCGGTGTTGCCTGCAGAAACCGCGCAATCGGCCTCGCCGTTTTTCACCGCTTCGATCGCCTGCCACATCGAGGAAACTCGCCGGCCAGTGCGCAAAGCCTGGCTCGGCTTGTCGGTCATCTTGATGGCGACCTCGGTGTGCCGCACCGTCGCGCGCTCGGCGAGTTTCGGACGGTTTGCCAGCAGCGGACGGATCTCGCTCTCCCTGCCGAACAGCAGGAAGCGGATGTCGGGGCGCCGCACGAGCGCGATCTCAGCCCCGTGGACGACGACCTTCGGCCCGTGATCGCCGCCCATCACGTCGAGCGCAATGCGTATGTCGCTGCTCATACTAAAATTTTGTCCGTCCGCCCCGCAGCGCCGTGTCGCCCGAAAATGCGGCGAGAAAATAGCCGCTTTGCTTGGTATAGCAATCCCGCGACACACACTTGTGCAGAGCGGTTCACTCGCCCTCGCGCTTCGGCTGCAAGATCGTTATTCCCGCGAACGGCGAGCTTTCCTCGTTTGCGTCCGGCTCTGCCGCCTCGAATTCCACGCCGGGCTTGCGCGGATAGGGATCGAGACCGAGCGCGACGAATTCAGCTGCGAGTTCGCCAAGATCGACCCGGCCGTCGATCAGCGGGTCCGGCTCGTCCTCGGCCTCGAAGCGAATTTCCTCTTCGGCCGAGGGTTTTCGGCGCTCGCCCGATGGAGGCGCGAATTGGACGTCGACCTCTTCCACCACTTCGGCCGGAAACTCCTCGACCGACACGATGCAGGTCTGGATCACGTCGGCGCGCACCTCGCCGCGGACGCGGACGCCACGCCCCGATTTCGAGACGACGAATTCGGCCTCGAGGCTCTCGACGGCCGCCAGTTTGAAACGAACCGCCAGCGCCGCGCGCTCGGCTTCGTTCGCCGAGATCTTCTGCCTCAGGCCGTCGCGCGGCAGCGTATCCACCTTGACGACCCGGCTGAATTCGACCGGCACGCTCATCGTGTCCCTCCATGCGCCGCGGGGTAGTGGAACGGGCCTTCCAAGAAGGCCGCGAGGTCGATTTGTTCGAACCCGCTCGCCATGCCGAGCGCGCGATCGGCGAGCAGCCGCGGCCCGAGCGCTTCCGCGCCCAATTGGCCGCGATAGACGTTGCGGGCGAGCGCTTCGGCGAGCGTGCGCGCGTTGCGCGTTTCCAGAGCCGCCTGATAGACGGCGGTGCGCCCGAAGAACGCCTCGGCGAACGCCTTGATTCGCCGCCGCACGCGGGCGTCGGACATGGTCATCTCGCGCAGCGCGTCCTCGAAGCCGATGAACAGCCGGTCGACGACCTCCTGCGCGAGCGGCCGGCCCGGCTCGCCGAAGTCATTGACGCGCCGAAGCAGGATGCCGGCGTGCAGGACCAGCATCTCGAAGCGACCGTCGAGGTCGTCAGGCGCGGAAAAAGCCGCGTATAGCTCGGGAGCTCGCGCCGCCGCCACGATCTCGCCGTGAATATCCTCGACTTTGGCTTTCAGTTCGCGTCGGGCGCGCCAACGATCGAACACGTTCCAACGGGCGGTCGCCATCAACGCCTTGCCTTTTGCTCGGCGCTCGGGTTAGGCGTCCGGGCGCGGTTTGGCAAGATCGGCGCGAGGTTCAGGGGTTGCAGAAAGCCATGGGTATCCGCTCCGACGCGACCAGACATCGCGCACGCCCCACTGTGGCGATCCTGACGGCTGTCCTGATCGGCGCCTCGCTCAGCGGCTGCGTCGGCTACGACGGCGATTTCGACCGTGGCTATCAGATCGACGAGGACTCTGTCGCGCAGGTCAAGGTCGGCGCAACGACGAAGGAACAGGCGCTGCAAATCCTCGGCACGCCCGTCGACGACTTCGACGGTCGGCGGCGACGCCTGGTACTATATTGGGCAGAAGATGCACCGCGCGATCGCGTTCATGCCGGTCCAGATGTCCGATCAGCACGTGCTCGCGGTTTACTTCAACAAGTCCGGCAAGGTCGAGCGCGTCGCCAATTACGGCATGAAGGACGGACAGGTGTTCGACTTCGTTTCCCGCACCACCCCGACCGGCGGCGCCGAGCCGGACTTCCTGCGCAACATCATGAGCGGACTGTTCAAGTTTACGTAAGGGGCGTGTCGCCCTCTCCCCTCATGCTGAGCCTGTCGAAGCACTTTTCCGCTTGCGCGTCGGCCGATGTCAGAGGGGCTAGTGCGGGTTAGGGCGCCCTTCGACAGGCTCAGGGCGAGGGAGGTTGTCGCGGCTGTTAAGCGGCGCTCACGGCATCCCCGCCAGCGCTACGGCGAACATCTCCGCCGTGTAGGCCGCGAACGACCTTGCGACTTCGATCCGCCACAGGGTCTCTCCCCGCCGCCAGAGCACAATCTCCGACTTGACGAACAGCGTACGGGTCACCGCGCCGATCGGAAACGCCGATGGATGCAGGTCGAGCGCGACGCCGAAATTGAGCGCGGCTTCGGCGCGCTCGCCCGCGATTTCGATTCCAACCAGCCGGTGGGAGACGTCGACCAGGCTATGGAAAACGCCGCCGCAAGCCGCGCCGACAGCCGCCTCCAGACCTCCCGCCTGATCCTCATCGATGAGCAGCCATTCGTCCGGCCCCAGCCAGAGCGCCGAACGCGCGCCCTGGTTTGCGGACGTCAAAGGCTTCGTCGGCAACGGGACAACAGATTGCAACGGCGCGAGCGCATCGGCGGCGCCGCGAAGAATGAACTTTTGCGCCGGCGGCAGCGCGCAAACGGCGCAGCCTGGCGCCTCCAAAGGGCGCATCCGATCGAGCGGGCCGCGACGAAGCATCTCAGGCCTCAAGGCGCAGCGCCCTCCCTATCGTAGAACACCGGCTCCACCACCTTGACCGGCCGCGTCCCCTCGAGCCCGGTCGCATGCAGCGTCGCGCCGATCCGGGCGCGTCCGTCGGCGACCAGCGCCAAGCGCGAACGAGCGCTTCAGGGTCGGGCTCATATAGGACGAGCTGACGAAGCCGAGCGCCGGCGTTCCCGTCGGCGCCGCCGCTTCGCCGACGATCTGCGCGCCCTCGTCAACCACGAAATCGGGGTCTCCGGCAGCAGGCCGACGAGTTGCTTGCGCCCTGCCCGCTTCAGCTCCGGCAGGCTCAGCGAACGCTTGCCGATGAAATCCGGCTTCGACATTTGCGCCATCCGCCCCATGCCGAGATCGTCCGCGGTGACCGTGCCGTCGGTCT
Organism: uncultured Pseudomonadota bacterium; assembly: GCA_963771455.1. Taxonomy (GTDB): domain Bacteria; phylum Pseudomonadota; class Alphaproteobacteria; order Rhizobiales; family Beijerinckiaceae; genus Roseiarcus. Next base: position 134,072 of record CAVYTP010000019.1, on the reverse strand, counting down.
CCTGCCCGACGACGATGAAGCCTTTTTCGGCGCGCATGATGAGCAGCGAGTCGAGGCCATAGGCGCAAGCGCCCCGCTTCTCGGCCTCCGCCCAGATCGCCTCCTGCACGGCGTAGCCATAGTCGGCGGGCACGTTGACTTCGAAGCCAAGTTCGCCGGTGAAGCTGACGCGCGCCAGCCGCGTCGGGACGCCGCAGATATGGCCGATCCGCACGCTCATGTGCGGGAAGGCGGCGGCCGACATGTCGATGTCGTCGACCAGCGGCGCCAGAATGTTGCGCGCCCCCGGGCCGTTGATCGCGATGGTCGCGAACTGCTCGGTGATCGAGGTGAAGTGCAGCCGCAAGTCCGGCCACTCGGTCTGCCGGTAATCCTCCATCACCGCCCAGACGTGGGCGGCGCCCGAGGTCGTGGTCGTGATGTGGAAGCGTCTGCTCGGCGAGCCGCATCACGACGCCGTCGTCGTAGACAAAGCCCTGCTCGTTGAGCATCAGCCCGTAGCGGCAGCGCCCGATCGCGAGCTTGGCGAAGCCGTTGATGTAGATCCGGTTGAGGAATTCGGCGGCGTCGGGGCCGACGACCTCGATCTTGCCGAGCGTCGAGGCGTCCATGATGCCCGCCTTGGCGCGGGTCGTCAGGATCTCGCGCTCGTAATCGTCGCGTCGCGGCTTTCGCCCGGCATTGGCACGCGCGAGGCGCGCTTCCAGAGGCCCGCTTCCTCGAACACTGCGCCCTGCGCCTCGTACCATGCATGGATCGGCGTGCGCCGCACCGGATCGAACAGCGCGCCGCGATTCGGCCCGCCGATCAGGCCGAAGCTGACCGGCGTATAGGGCAGCCGGAACGTCGTCAGCCCCACTTCCGGCGATCGGCTTCTGCAGCGCCTCGGCCGCGATGGCGAGCGCGTTCATGTTCGAGCTCTTGCCCTGATCGGTCGCCATGCCGGTCGTGGTGTAGCGCTTGATGTGCTCGATCGAGCGCAGCCCCTCGCGCGTCGCGAGCCTGATGTCGCGCGCGGTGACGTCGTTCTGGAAATCGACGAACGCCTTGGCGAGTTTCGCTTCTCCGGCAGCGGCGCGACGAGGCCGAGCGATGCCGCCGCGTCATCTCCGGCGCCTCTTCGACGCTGGGCGGCTCGCCCGCCGCCGCCGCCGGCGCGCCAGCCGTCGGCGAGCGCCGCCGCCAGCGAAAACGCGCCGCGGCAGGCGCCGACGCTGAGCTGCGCCTGCGCGGCGCGGCCAGGCAGGAAGGCGCGGCTCGCCTCGTCGAACGCGAGCTTGCCGCGCGATTGCGAAAACAGATGCACGCTCGGCGTGAAGCCGCCGCTCATCGCGACGAGATCGCAGGCGATCGCGTCGCGGCCGCCGGCGCGCCCGTCCGACCACAGCTTTGCGACCAGCGCGTGGGTGACGCGCATGCCGCCGCGCGTGCCGAGATCGCCGCGCCGACGTCTCGATCGGCAGCCCCGCGGCGCGCGCCGCGGCCGGCCAAGCGCCGTTCGCCTCGGAGCGGCTGTCGGCGATCAGCGCGATCTCTGCGCCTGCCGCCTTCAGGTCCAGCGCGGCGCGATAGGCGGCGTCGTGCGAGGTCGCGACGACGATTCGCTGCGCCCGGCCAGCGCGCCATAGCGCGTCGCGAGCATGCGCGCGGCTTCCGCCAGCATCACGCCGGGGCGGTCGTTGTCGGGAAACACCAGCGGGCGCTCATGCGCGCCGGTCGCCAGGATCACCTGCTTGGCGCGCACCTGCCACAGTCGCTCGCGCGGGCCGGAGGCGCCGGGCGCGCCAGTCGGTCAGCCGCTCGACGGCGGCGAGAAAATTCTGCAGGTAATAGCCGAACACCTGCGTACGCTTGAGCAACGTCACGTTGGGCGCCGCTCGAGTTCGGCGAGCGTCCGCGCAACCCAGTCCGCGGCCGGCAGGCCGTCGATCGACGCGCGCGTTTCGCCGAGCAGCGAGCCGCCGAATTCCGGCTGGTCGTCGAACAGGATCACGCGGGACGCCGCCGCGCGACGCAGCGAGCGCAGCCGCCAGCCCTGCCGGGCCGGCGCCGACGATGGCGACTTCGCAATGGCGGTAGGCGAAGCCGTAGCTGTCGGGATCGGGCGTCCGAGGGCGCGACGCCGAGGCCCGCCGCGCGACGGATGAGCGGCTCGTAGATGTGCTCCCACGCGCCCGGCGGCCCGATGAAGGTCTTGTAGTAGAAGCCGGCGGGAAACAGCGGCGAAAGCGGCGGAATTGATCGCGCCAACGTCGTATTCGAGCGACGGCCAGGCGTTCTGCGAGCGGGCGACGAGCCCGTCGTAAAGCTCGACCTGCGGCGCGCGCAGGTTTGGCGTCACCCTGCCCGTCCCCGCGTCGATCGAAACCAGCGCGTTCGGTTCGTCGACGCCGACAGAGACCAGCCCGCGCGGCCGGTGGTACTTGAACGACCGGCCCATCAGATGGACGCCGTTGGCGATCAGCGCGCTGGCGAGCGTATCGCCGGCGAAGCCGTCGAAGCGCTTGCCGTCGAAGGTGAAGCTCAGGGTCTTGGAGCGATCGATGCGCCCGCCCGACGGCGTGCGGAACGCCCCACTCATCGGTGCGCCCGCAACTGCAGCCGAGGTCGCCCCTGTAGCCGAGGTCGCCGACCTCGGCAGCCGAGGTCAGCGACCTCGGCTACAGAGCGCCTCGCGATTTCTGCGCACTCCGCATCGAAAGCCCACCCCTCGCTTCGTTCTCAAGCTGTAGCAAGGCCGGCGCCATTATGCGAAAGGCCGCTTTTTCGTTTGATCGCGCAATAAATCAGATGCGGCGCAAAACCTTGCGTGGAGAGGCCGGCGGGACTATCTCAGGGAGGATGTTTGGACGAGGCCCGCGTCTTGGCTCCGTCATTGCGATTGCGTCGCCAACAAAGAAAGCCGCGCCATGTTCATCGAAACCGAAGTCACGCCGAACCCTGCGACGCTAAAATTTCTGCCGGGCCGTCAGGTGCTCGAAAGCGGCGCCTTCGAAGCCGCCAACGCCGACGAGGCGGCGCCGTCGCCGCTGGCGCGCGCGCTGATGGAACTGCCGGGCGTCGGCGGCGTGTTCCTCACTCCCGATTTCATCTCCGTCACCAAGACCGAAGGCGACTGGAAGGAGCTGCGCCCGCAGGTGCTCGGCGCGCTGACCGAGTTCTTCCTGTCGGGCGCACCCGTGCTGACCGGCTCGGCGAAGGTTTCGTCCGAGTTTTTCGACGAGGGCGACTCCGAGACCGTCGAGACGATCAAGGAATTGCTGGAAACCCGCGTGCGCCCCGCCGTCGCCGGCGACGGCGGCGACATCACCTTCAAAGGTTTCAAGGATGGGATCGTCTATCTGACGATGAAGGGCGCCTGCTCCGGCTGTCCCTCTTCAACTGCAACGTTGAAGCATGGAATTGAGAACCTTTTCAAGCATTTCATGCCGGAAGTTAAGGCGGTGGAGCAGATATAGCGTCGCTCGCCCCTTGCGGGGCAGAGCGGACATTTGCCATGATTTGAGCGTTGGCGCGGGGCGTCGGCGCCTTCGGACGCCGGAGCATTTTCAAAAGCTTCGCTGATATTGGCGATGCCCGATGCCGCCTCCGGGGAGGCCGCTCATGTCCCGCTTCATGATCACGTTGCGTACGACCGCCAACGGCGCGTTCAGCTCCGGGCTCGCATCGACACCGCGCTATTTGATCGTGCCTGATGGGGCCGTTCCCGATCCGAGCCACGCCCAGCCGCAGGGCGCCTGGATCACCGCCGTCCTCGCGACGCTGGCGGCCCCTGCGGGCTCGGCCGCAGCTTTCGTCGGCGACATCCTGTTCGTGGTGCACGGCTTCAACGAAATCATCGCCGATGTCGCCAAGCTGCACGACAGCGTCGGTCGTCGGTCTCGCCGCCCAGACCTACACGCCGACGGTGATCAGCTTTGACTGGCCGTCGGACGGCCAGCCCTACGCCTATCTGCCCGACCTCGACACGGCGGCGAAGTCGGCGATCTTCGTCGTCAACGCGGCGATCAAGCCCTTCCTGCGCAATCAGCGGCCGAACTGCCAGGTGCGGATCAACGCCCTCGCCCATTCGATGGGCGCGTTCGTGATGCGCGCCGCGCTCGGCCACGCCGACGACGGCGACTTCACCGGCCAGGACTGGATGCTCGGGCAATTGTGCCTGGTGGCCGGCGACGTCGAGGCCTCGTCGTTCGTGTCCGGCGACAAGGACACCCAGAGCCTGATGCAGCACGCCTACCGGCTGACCAACTATTTCAACCCCTACGACGAGGCGCTGGCGATCTCCAACGCCAAGCGCGCCGGCGTCGAACCGCGCATCGGCCGAGTCGGATTGCCGGTCGGGCGCCCGACTCGACCGTCAACATCAATTGCGGCGCCGCACTACGCGACGCTGCCCGCACAGCCCAACCCGATCTCGCAGGCGACATTTTCGCACAGCTGGTATTTCGGCGACGCGAAATTCTTCGCCGATCTCAGTCAGACGCTGAAGGGCGCAATCGACCGCAGCGTGGTCGCGGGGCGGACGCTGGCGGTGGAAGGCGGGTACAATCTGGCGGTGTGAGCTTCACGCCGTCTCCCACCCCTCATGCTGAGCTTGTCGAAGCCTGACTCCCGCCGGCGTCCGAGCGTCCTTCGACAGGCTCAGGACGAGGGCGATGTGAATTCTCACACCTCCACCACTTTCCCATCTTTCAACGTCACCCGTCGATCCATCCGTCGCCGCGAGCTCGAGGTTATGCGTCGCGATCAGCGCGGCGACGCTGCTGGCCTTGACCAGCGCCGCCAGCGTGTCGAACACGTGATCGGCCGTCTTCGGGTCGAGATTGCCGGTCGGCTCGTCGGCGAGCAGCACGCGCGGCGCGTTGGCGAGCGCGCGGGCGATCGCGACGCGCTGCTGTTCGCCGCCGGACAGTTCGGCCGGGCGGTGGTCGGCGCGGGGGCCGAGGCCGAGATAGTCGAGCAGTTCTTTCGCGCGCTTGCCGGCCTCGGCGCGGCTGAGGCCCGCGATCATCTGCGGCAGCACGATGTTTTCCAGCGCGGAGAATTCCGGCAGCAGATGGTGGAACTGATAGACGAAGCCGATCTCGGTGCGGCGGATCGCCGTGCGCTCGCCGTCGTTCGAGCTTTGCAGCGTCGCGCGTCCGCCGATGTGGACCTCGCCGGCGTCGGGCGTTTCCAGCAGGCCGGCGAGATGCAGCAGCGTCGATTTGCCGGCGCCGGAGGGCGCGATCAGCGCGACCGACTCGCCCGGCTTCATGAGCGCAGTTCGGCGCCGTTCAGCACTTCGATGACGGTTTCGCCGCGACCATAGCGGCTGGCGATGCCGTCGAGCCACAGCGCGGGCGGGCGCGTCATTCATAGCGCAGCGCCTCGACCGGATCGAGCCGCGCCGCGCGCCAGGACGGATAGATCGTCGCCGCGACCGACAGCACCAGCGCCATGACCACGACCGCCATCACGTCGCGCGGTTCGACGCGCGAGGGCAGTTGCGACAGGAAATAGAATTCGGACGGGAACAGGTTGACGCCGAGCAGCCAGGACAGCCCCTTGCGGATCGGCTCGACGTTGTGGGCGACCAGCAGGCCGAGCGATCAGGCCGCAGAACGTGCCGACGACGCCGATCGTCGCGCCGGTGATCAGGAAGATGCGCAGGATCGCGCCGCGCGTCGCGCCCATCGTGCGCAACACCGCGATCGCGCGCGCCTTGTCCTGCACCAGCATGATCAGGCCGGAGATGATGTTGAGCGCGGCGACCAGCACGATCAGGGTCAGGATCGCGAACATCACGTTCGCCTCGACCGCCAGCACGTCGAAGAAGCTCTTGTTCTGCTGGCGCCAGTCGGTGTCGATCATCGGCCGCTGCTCGGCCTGCGCGATCTCGTCGCGCATCGCGTCGATATGGTCGGGATCGGCGACATAGACCTCGATGACGTTGGCCGGCGCCGTTGGTGTTGAAGAACGCCTGCGCCTCCGCCAGCGGCATGAACACGAACGTGCCGTCGAAGGTCGCCATGCCGATCTGGAAGATCGAGGCGACCGACGTAGCTCTTCATGCGCGGCGTGACGCCGAACGGCGTCTGCGCGCCATGCGGCGCGATCAGCGTGATCTTGTCGCCGACGCGCAGGCTCGAGATGCTCGGCGAGCTTGGCGCCGATGCGACACCTTGCCGCGGCGTCGAAACCGTCGAGCGTGCCCTCGAGCAGATGCTGCGCCGACGCCCGGCAGGCGCTTCAGATCCGCCTCGCGCACGCCGCGCACCAGCACGCCGCTCTGCCCCGAGCGAGGACGAGGCGAAGGCCTGCCCCTCCACCAGCGGCAGCGCGAGCGTGACGCCGGGCACCTTGGCGACGCGCTCGGTCACCGCCTCGTAGTCGGTCAGCGGCGTCTCGACGCCCTGCAGGAACATGTGGCCGTTGAGGCCGATCATCTTGTCCATCAGATCGTGGCGAAAGCCGTTCATCACCGCCATGACGACGATCAGCGCGGCGACGCCGAGCACGATGCCGACGAACGAAAAGCCGGCGATGACGGAGACCGAGCCGTGCGCGCGGCGCGCGCGCAGATAGCGCAGCGCGATCATCCATTCGAAGGCGGCGAAGGGGCGGGTGGACGGGCGATGCGTGTCATTCGTACGCGGCCACGGCCGTCATGGCCGGGCCCTACAGCCCGATTTCGAGAATGGATCGGTGGCGGCAAGTCCCGGCTCCGCGACGCCGCTCCGCCGCATGAAGGGGCAGCGGAGCAAGCGGCCGTGCGTTTCCGGTTCCCTCCCCCGCTCGTGGCGGGAGGGTTAGGGAGGCGGGCGCGACGGGACGGACTCAGGACGTCGCCTCACGCCTGCCCGCCGAGCTTCGCGATCGCGGCCTCGAGGCTGACGAGTTCGCGCGCGCCGGTGCGGCGGTCCTTGATCTCGACCTTGCCGTCGGCGAGCGCCTTCGGGCCGACGATCAGCTGATGCGGCAGGCCGATCAGGTCCATCGTCGCGAATTTCGCGCCGGGGCGGTCGTCGCGATCGTCGTAGAGCGTCTCGAGGCCGGCCTTCTCGAGCGCGGCGATCGCCTGCTTGCAGGCGCCGTCGCAGGCCGGCGTCGCCGACCTTCAGATTGATCACGCCGACATCGAACGGCGCGACCGCCGCGGGCCAGATCATGCCGGCCTCGTCGTGGTTGGCCTCGATCAGCGCCGCGGCGAGCCGGCTCGGGCCGATGCCGTAGGAGCCCATGTGGACCTGATGCTCCTTGCCGTCGGGGCCGTTGACCACCGCCTTCATCGGCGCCGAATATTTGGTGCCGAAATAGAAAATATGGCCGACCTCGATGCCGCGCGCGGAAATGCGCGGACGCCTCGGGGATCGCCTCGAATTTCGGCGGCGTCGTGCTTTTCCGAGGTCGCGGCGTAGAGCGACGTCCATTTGTCGACCACGCCCTGCATGGCGGCGACGTCGTCGAAATCGACGTCCTCGGGCGGCGGCGCGAAGCTGCAGATAGTCGCGTGTGGCAGAACACTTCGCTCTCGCCGGTCGAGGCGAGAATGATGAACTCGTGGCTGAGGTCGCCGCCGATCGGGCCGGTGTCGGCGACCATCGGGATGGCGGTCAGGCCGAGCCGCGCGAAAGTGCGCAGATAGGCGACGAACATCTTGTTGTAGGAATGGCGCGCGCCCGCGGCGTCGAGATCGAACGAATAGGCGTCCTTCATCAGGAACTCGCGCGAGCGCATCACGCCGAAGCGCGGCCGCACCTCGTCGCGGAACTTCCACTGGATGTGATAGAGATTGAGCGGCAGATCCTTGTAGGAGCGCACGTTGGCGCGGAAGATCTCGGTGATCATCTCCTCGTTGGTCGGGCCCGTAGAGCATGTCGCGCTCGTGCCGGTCCTTGATGCGCAGCATCTCCTTGCCGTAGTCGTCGTAGCGGCCGGACTCGCGCCACAGATCCGCCGACTGGATGGTCGGCATCAGCAGTTCGATCGCGCCGGAGCGGTTCTGCTCCTCGCGCACCATCGCGCTGATCTTCTGCAGCACGCGCAAGCCCAGCGGCAGCCACGCGTAGATGCCGGCGCGCCTCCTGCCGGATCATGCCGGCGCGCAGCATCAGGCGATGCGAGACGATCTCCGCTTCCCGGGGCGCTTCTTTCGAGAATCGGCAGGAAATATCGGGAAAGGCGCATGGCTCGCTTCGCACGATTAAGGGGACGCTACGAATCGCAGGGGATTTGGCCGCCCGCGCGCCGTCCAAATGGCCTATAGCGGGCCGTCAGGGCAAGTCGCAACAAGCGATCACGATTTCGTGAACGGCGCCCGGAGTAACCTATCCGACGGCTTCGCGAACTCCCCATGCAAGGCCGCATGAGCGGCCGGCGGGCGCCCGGCGGCAACGCTGACGCTCAACGCTATCGCTTTGACCTGAATAGGGAAAACGCCATGTCCTCGAAGACCATTCTGACCGCCGCCGCGCTTGCCGGATCCCTTGCCGCGGCGCTTGCCGTCGCCACCGCCGCCAAGGCCGGACCGGCCCCGATGCAGCCGGGCGCCGACAAGTGCTACGGCGTCGCGATCGCCGGCAAGAACGATTGCGCCGCCGCCGCCGGCCATTCCTGCGCCGGCACCTCGACCGTCGACTACGACCCGGCCTCGTGGAAATACGTCGCCAAGGGCACTTGCGAAAACATGATGACGCCGAAGGGCCACGGCACGCTTCGAGGCGATGTGAACGACGTTTTGAAACGATAAAGCCGCGCGGCGCGCTCGAGGGGACCTCGGGCGCGTCCGCGCAAAATTATTCAGCGGCGACGCTGCGTCGCCGCCCGGTTGGGACAAATTCGGACGCCGCCGACAAGACCGCTCGCCAGCTCTCCCGGGACATCGCGCCTACCGGCAATAAGCGCCGCGAGCAGCTGACTTCGGACGATCGCGAACGGCGACAGATCGATCGACATCGGGTTGAACGAAATCGGCGTCACGTTCATCGCGAACACGAGCGTCGCCGACGGCCAATCTCAAGGGGCCGCCAGCCTGGATCAGCACCATCGCGGCCGTGGCAGAGCACGACGAAATAGTGTGCCCAGGCGATCGGGCTCAGCGCCGTGATCGCGATCAGCGCAGCGGATACCGGCGCGCCGGAAGCCGGGAACCGGCGCGCCCAATAGCCGGCGAGCGCGACGCCGGCCAGTGAGCCTCCGAGTGAAATCCCCTTGAGGGCGGCCGCCATCGGCAACATCGTGACAGTAAAAAGATCTTCCGGATGGCTCGTCTGATAGCCAAGCCAGGCGACGATCGACTGGTTGATGCCCGCGACCAGCAAGACTTCGGACACACGTCGCATCGAAGCAAAATAGGCCAGCATGAGGTCCGGGCCGCAAGCCGCAAAGCTCGCCAGCAGCAGCATCGCGAACACGGCGGCGAAGGCGCCCGCGGCGCGGAACTCGCCTTTGACGAGCCAATAGACGATCAGCAGGCCCGGGGTGATTTTCACCGCGGCGGCGACCGCCAGCGCCGTCCCTGCCAACATGGGCCGATCCCGCGAAGCCGCGTACATCGCCGCGACGGTCAGGCACAGGAACAATATGTGAGTCTGGCCGAGGCACATCGCAAAGACGAACGGCGTCGTCAGCGAAAGCAAGGCGAGCAAGGCCGCCATCCAGCGCGGCGCGAGCAACTTCGGAGTCCACGCCCTCGCGAACAATTCCGCCGTCAGCGCGAACGCGGCGAGTTCGAGCGCCATGAAGAGAACGTTGAAGGCGGGGTAGCTCATGCCGAGGCAGAGCGGCTTCAAACTCCAGGCCCAGAGCGGCGTTTGCACATAGGGATGGTAGGGATGGAGATAGTTCGCAGCCAACGCCGCAAGCGCCCACGCCTTTGAACCCACCAACGCAAAGGAAACTGGGCTGTAGTCGTAGAGATGCGCGCCCTGGCCATCGGCAAGCAGGCGGCAGCCAAGATACGAAACCGACAAATCTTCCGTCGTTGCGTTGCGGAAGCGCACCAACTCAAACGCAACAAAGACCACGTAGATTAGGAAACGACCCAAGCCGCTACGATTTTTGATCATCGGCGCGCAGATTCCCCTGCGGCCGATAGGGAGCCGCAGCATATTTACTATGCCGAGCACCTTTATTATTCGGTGAATGACGTAGCTGAACTATCGCGACCGGCCGCGAGGCGGCCGCCGCTACTCCTCGGGCTCGCTGTCGAAGCGGAGCGGGAAGCCGGCCAGCGCGCCCATCTCGGTCGCGCGCGCCGCTTTCGTTTCGGCGACGTCTTTGGGATAGACGCTGACGACGCACAAGCCCTTGCGATGCGCGGTCAGCATCACCTGCGAGGCCTGCTCCTCGCTGAGATGAAATTCGGATTTCAGGACGCGGACGACGAATTCGCGCGGCGTATAGTCGTCGTTGAACAGCAGCACCTTGTGGAGGCGCGGCCGTTCCGTCTTGGTTTCGTTTTTTACACGCGGCGGGGCAGTGATTTCGCTCATCTCAGAGCCGGGCCTATGCATGAGAGGACAAAGCAAGACCACTCTAGATAGGTGCTCACACCGGCGGCAATCAAGGGCATGAAGCCCCACGCCTGGGACGAGCCGCCGAACGTGGGCCAGCCTCTGACGTTCAGCGACCCACGGCGACCGTAGCGCGCCGGCTTCGACTAAGAGCCGATAGGCGACAGGAGGCAAGAAACGAGTGGGGCCAGCCTGATGGCTGGCCCCAAGATGTTGAGCACGGAAACCTGAGCGGGTCGAATACTTACGCCATGGCGGCGCGGGCTTTCCTGTATCCCATCGCCCCCATCATGCCGAACCCCGCCAGAAGCATGATCCACGTCTTGGCTTCCGGGACGCCGATGACCATCTGCTGGGAGGCCGAACCGTTGGTCGGCCAGTTGTCCGTCGGGATCAGGACTTCGGCGAGGCCGGCGCCAGAGAACGATTCAGTCGTGAAGTAGTTGAAATCCGCAGTGACGCCTGGATCCTGCCCTTCGTTGAAAGAAGTGGGAGCGACGCCGTAAGCGATGCTCCAGATCGCTAGCTGAGCCGCAGCAGCGCCTATTCCATCACCCATTTTCTGGTCCTGGAACCCCTGCTGGGCAATCCGACCGATGCGGTAGGAGTTCTCCAGGCGAGATAAGAGTAGGACCGCTTGTCTCGGTGAGAGGACCCGAGAATATTGATCGCCGTGAAGTTCGTGGTGCGAGGTCCACGCAATACGCCCAGAAGTCGACGCTCGCCCGTTGTATGCAGGACCACCGGGCCGACGTAGTATGAATACCCCGAAAAAGTACCGGCGCCGAACGCGGCGCTATCCGGCGTGTCGTAGCCGGTGACGGTAACGGTCAAAGCGTGGGCGGCGCTAGGACCGAACGCCAACGCGGCTGAACTCAACGCGAGTGCACACAGAAGTTTCTTACTCACGGTCGTACGCCTATCTAGGGTTGAAGGGAGATTAAAGATTGGGCAGATTGCCTCTCATTAAGACATCATTCATACATGAACGTTTGGCGATGTAAACGCGGATTCTTCGTTTTGTTCTACAATAAAATTCAACATAATTCGCCCGGCAAACAACGCCAGGCTCCCCTGAGACAGCGACTAATTTCTGGGCGCGAAGGCCGCTTTCAACTCACGGCGGCGAGAGCGTGGAAACGGCGGCGCAGGGTCAGCGTGACCTCGCCGGGCCGCCCGTCTCCGATGGCGCGACCGTCGATCTCGACGACGGGCATCGCGATGGTCGATGCGTTGGAGAAGAACGCCTCGCGGGCCTCCATCGCCTCGGCGAGTGCGAACGGCCGCAGTTCCAGTCGCAAGCCGAGATCGGCCGCGACGTCGATCAGCGTGGCGCGGGTCACGCCGTGCAGGATCGCCTGATCGGCCGGGCGGGTGACCAGCGCGCCTTCGCGCGAAACGATCCAGGCGTTGGTCGAGGCGCCCTCGGTGACGAACCCCTCGCCGTCGATCAGCCACGCCTCCTCCGCGCCGGCCTCGCGCGCCGCCTGTTTCGCCAGGACATTGGGAAGCAACTGCAAGCTCTTGATATCGCGCCGCGCCCAACGTTCATCAGACCGCGTGATCACCTTCACGCCGCGCATCGCCTTGGCATCGTTGAGCGCGGGGTCGATCGCGCTCGCGGTGACGGTCAGGCTCGGCTGAACATTCGCCTTGGGAAAGCCGTGGTCGCGCGGGGCGACGCCGCGCGAGACCTGCAGATAGACGAGCCCGTCGCGGACCAAATTCCGCCGCACGACCTCGCGCATCACCCCTTGCAGCGCTTCCGACGTGATCGGCCAGCGGATGCGCATGGCGTCGAGCGAGCGCCCGAGGCGGGCGAGATGGCGGCCTTCATCGACGAGGCGGCCCTTGCGGACCTCGCAGACTTCGTACGCGCCGTCGCCGAAATAGAGGGCGCGGTCGTCGATGGAAACGGCGGCTTCGCCTCTCCGAAGATAGCGGCCATTGACGTAAGCGATTCGGCTCATGGGCCGGTTTAGTGACGCGGACCGTCGCGCGCTGTCCAGAGGCGGACATTGCTTTGCCGCGCCAAGCTGCTATTTAGCCGCGCCCGCGGGCAGACCGCGAGACAAGTTCACGAGGCCTCCATGATGTCCCTCACCCGCCGCGCCCTGTTCGCGGCGCCCGCGCTTCTGCGCTTTCTCCGCCAACGCCGACGACATGAAACCGACCAACACGCTCGTCCTGAAGACCAAGTACGGCGAGACGTATCATCAAGCTGCGTCCCGATCTCGCGCCCAAGCACGTCGCGCAGATCCAGAAGCTGGTGTCGCAGAAGTTCTACGACGGGATCGTATTCCATCGCGTGATCCCCGGCTTCATGGCGCAGACCGGCGACCCGACCGGCACCGGCACCGGCGGCTCGAAGCTGCCCAACCTGCCCGCCGAGTTCAATCCGCAGCCGTTCCAACGCGGCACGCTCGGCATGGCGCGCTCCAGCGACCCGGATTCGGCCAATTCGCAGTTCTTCATCTGCTTCGACGACGCGAGCGCCCTCAACGGCAAGTACACCGTGTTCGGCGAAGTGACGAAGGGCATGGAGTTTATCGACAAGATCAAGGCCGGCACGCAGGAAAACAACGGCCAGGTCTCTCATCCCGACAAGATCATCACCCTGCGCTTCGCGCCCGACGCGGAATAAGTTTTTAAAAGGAGTTCTGACAATGAGCGAACCCGGCAACACCCTGACCTTGGAAACCACCCAAGGCCCTGTCGTGATCGAGATGAACCCCGCCGTCGCGCCCGGCCACGTCGCCCACATCAAGAAGCTGGTCGGCGAAGGCTTTTACGACGGCATCGTGTTCCATCGCGTGATCGAGGGCTTCATGGCCCAGACCGGCTGCCCGCTCGGCACCGGCACCGGCGGTTCGAAATACCCGGACCTGAAGGCGGAATTCAACAACGAGCCGCACGTGCGCGGCACGGCCTCGATGGCCCGCTCCAGCAACCCGAATTCGGCCAACTCGCAGTTTTTCATCTGCTTCGATGACGCCCGCTTCCTCGACAAGCAGTACACGGCTTGGGGGAAGGTGGTGTCCGGCATGGAGAACGTCGACAAGATCAAGCGCGGCGAGCCGGTGAAAAACCCCGACAAGATCATCAAGGCGACGATCAGCTGACGGCCTCTTTGACAAAGCGTTCGGACCGCTGAGGTCCGGACGCTTGCTCTGCTTACGACCGGCTCACTTCTGCTGGGTCGTGCTGCCGGTTGTCGAGTTGTTTGAGTTCGGCGATTGAGTTGTTCGGCGTCTGCTGGGCCGTCATGTTCGAGGGTTTCTGCAGGATGTCGGTCACCTCGGTGAACGAATCCGGGCCGATGATCATCGCCACCGGGTTGCCTTTCTTGTCCTTTGCCTGAACGAAGAACGACGACGCCGTTATCTTGACGCCGGTGTAGCCGGCCTTCGTCAGTTGATCCTGCAATTGCTGCCTCATGTTGGTGTGTTGCAGCTGATCGGCGGCCTTCATGGCGTCGGCGTCGGCGACGACTGGAGCCGCATACGACGGCGTGGGGGAACTCGTTGTCGAGGGGTTAGCGGCGTTGGCGGTCGCAGCTCCGGCGAACAAGGCTAGAGCAGCGCCAGCAGCGATAAGTGTAGGTTTCATAAGGGTTCTCCGTGATTGCCCAGCCATGGAGTTAACCGGCCTTTCGGGGCTGCGTTCCTGCCTGCGAACCTAAAATAATGGACATGTGGGGCTACGCGTCGGGCGTTTCGACGCGACTTGGCAAAACGCAATGCTCGTCTCCCTGTTTGATTACGATCTCCCTCCCGAGCGCATCGCCCTCGCGCCCGCATCGCCGCGCGAGGCGGCGAAGCTGCTCGTGGTCGGCGCGGACGGGTCGCTGACTGGTCGCACCGTCGGCGAACTTCCGAGCTTCCTGCGTCCCGGCGACGCGCTGGTCGTCAACGATACGCGCGTGATCGCAGCGCGGCTGACGGGCATTCGCGTGCGCGGCGAAGCTGTCGCCGGCGTCGAGATCATGCTCATCAAACGGCTCGGCCCGAGCCGCTGGCAGGCGCTGGCGCGGCCGTCCAAGAAGCTGAGGGTCGGCGAGCGCATCCGGTTCGGCGATGCTTCAGAGAGCCACGCCTGCCTGCTGGGCTCGCTCGACGCCGAGGTCGAGGCGAAGGGCGAGGCGGGCGAGGTGACGCTGTCGTTCGCCTTCTCGGGCGCAACGCTCGACGAGGCGATCGACCGGCTCGGCGAAATCCCCCTGCCCCCGTACATCGCCTCGCGCCGCGCCGCCGGCGAGACGGACCGGCACGATTATCAGACCGTGTTCGCCAACGAGCCCGGCGCCGTCGCCGCGCCGACCGCCGGCCTGCATTTTACGCCCGCGCTGCTGGAGCGCGCTGCAAGTCGCCGGCGCGAGCCTGCATCGCGTCACCCTGCATGTCGGCGCCGGAACGTTCCTGCCGGTCAAGGCCGACGACACCGACGACCATGCGATGCACTCGGAATGGTTCCGGATCGACGAGGCCACCGCGACGGCTCTCAACGCGGTTCGCGACAACGGCGGCCGTATCGTCGCCGTCGGCACCACAAGCCTGCGCGCGCTCGAGAGCGCAGCGGACGAGCAAGGGCGCGTCCGTCCCTATGACGGCGACACCTCGATCTTCATCACGCCAGGATACAAGTTCCGCGCGGTCGACGTGCTGATGACCAACTTCCATCTGCCGCGCTCGACCCTGCTGATGCTGGTCAGCGCCTTCTCGGGGCCAGAGACGATCCGGCGCGCCTATGCGCACGCGATTGCGCAGCGCTACCGCTTTTACAGCTATGGCGACGCCTGCCTGCTGACCCGCGCGGGTTTGCCTTCCTGAGACGGGCGTGCTTCAGAGCCGCCCGCCATGACAGACGCCGCCGTTACCGACTTCACCTTCACGATCGAGGCGCGCGACGGCGCGGCGCGGCGCGGGCGCATCGACATGCCCCGCGGTTCGATCCGCACGCCGGCGTTCATGCCGGTCGGCACGGCGGCCACCGTCAAGGCGATGTACCCGGCCGAAGTGCGCGCGCTCGGCGCCGACGTCGTCCTCGGCAACACCTATCACCTGATGCTGACCCCCGGCGCGGAGCGGATCGCCTCGCTCGGCGGCCTGCACGAGTTCATGCAATGGCCGCACCCGATCCTCACCGATTCCGGCGGCTTCCAGGTCATGAGCCTCGCCAAGCTTCGCAAGCTCAGCGAGAACGGCGTGATCTTTCAGTCTCACATCGACGGTTCGCGCCACGAGCTGACGCCCGAGCGCTCGATGGAAATCCAGCGCCTGCTCGGCTCCGACATCCAGATGCAGCTCGACGAATGCGTCCGCCTGCCCTGCATCTACGAGGAGGCGGAACGCGCCATGCGGCTGTCGCTGCGCTGGGCGGAGCGCTCGAAGGCCGCCTTCGGCCAGCAGCCGGGACGCGCGCTGTTCGGCATCGTCCAGGGAGGTCAGGAACGCACCCTACGGATCGAAAGCGCGCGCGAACTCGCCGCGATGGATTTTCCAGGTTACGCGATCGGCGGCCTCGCGGTCGGCGAGCCGCAAGCAGTGATGCTCGAAATGATCGAGACCGTCGAGCCCTACCTGCCGCAGCAAAAGCCCCGCTACCTGATGGGCGTCGGCACGCCCGACGACCTGCTGCAAGGTCTGCGGCGCGGCGTCGACATGTTCGACTGCGTGATGCCAACCCGCGCCGGACGCCATGGCATGGTGTTCACCCGCCACGGCCGGATGAACCTCAAGAATGCGAAATTCGCCGACGACGCGCGTCCCATCGACGAGGCCTCCTCGGCGCTCGCCGGCCATGCGTTTTCGCGCGCCTACTGGCGCCATCTGGTCAAGAACGGCGAGATTCTCGGCATGATGGCGCTGACGGCCGTTAACCTCGCCTATTATCAGGACTTAATGGCGGGAGCGCGGGCGGCGATCGGCGCAGGCCGGCTCGACGACTACATCGCCGAGGTGAAAGCCGGCTGGGAGCGTGGCGAAAAAACAGGCGGGTGATCCAGCCCGCACGCGGGCGCGTAAAAAACGCTGGGCCCGCCATAAACAGCAAGGCCGGGCTGAGCCCGGCCTTGCCATTCCTTGGTCCTTGCTTGCTGTCCGACCGGTTCGCGTCTCAAGGCTTATAGCGCCTGCGCATTTCGATCGTACTGGCTCCCCGTCCTCCCACAGACTCGGCTCGGCGGCGCCCCTTTGTATGTCAGGGGCGGCGGCCTCCTTTTACAAGCGGCTCGTTATTAGTGCATCGGAAAGGCCGTGTCACCATCCTGAGCAGGGCTGCCATGCAAATTTTTTCTGTCTGCTCGTTTTTTACTCTAATGCAGCGTCCTGAGGGTCGGAACGGTCCGGAACCTCGCCTTTCTTCCTTCTCGCAGCTGCGTTAGAACGCGCCGGAGCGTTGGGGCCGCTCGCCTTTTTTCGGGCCCGCCATTTCCTGTAGGAGCCGACATGACCGCCATTATCGACATCATCGCGCGTGAGATTTTGGACAGCCGCGGCAACCCCACGGTGGAGGTCGACGTCACGCTCGAAGATGGTTCGATGGGCCGCGCGGCGGTGCCCTCCGGCGCCTCTACAGGCGCGCATGAGGCGGTCGAGCTGCGCGACGGTGACAAGAGCCGGTTCAGCGGCAAGGGCGTGCTGAAGGCGGTGGAGGCGGTCAACCGCGACATCTTCGACGCGATCTCAGGCTTCGAGGCCGAGGACCAGGTCAAGATCGATGAGACGCTGATCGCGCTCGACGGCACCAAGAACAAAGCGAAGCTCGGCGCGAACGCCATCCTCGGCGTCTCACTCGCCACCGCCAAGGCGGCTGCGGAGGCCTCGGGTTTGCCGCTCTACCGCTATATCGGCGGCACGACCGCCCGTGTTCTCCCGATGCCGATGATGAACATCCTTAACGGCGGCGTTCACGCCGACAACCCCATCGACTTCCAGGAATTCATGATCATGCCGGTCGGCGCGCCCTCGCTGAAGGAGGCGGTGCGCTGGGGCGCGGAGGTGTTCCACGTGTTGAAGTCGCTGCTCAAGAAGGCCGGCCTCAACACCGCCGTCGGCGACGAAGGCGGCTTCGCCCCTAACCTGCCGTCGGCCGAAGCGGCGCTCGACTATTGCGTCAAGGCGATCGAAGCCGCCGGCTTCAAGCCTGGCGCCGACATTTCCATCGCCCTCGACCCCGCCTCGACCGAGTTCTTCAAGGACGGCGCCTACGTCTATGAAGGCGAAGGCAAGACACGCTCCGTCGAAGAGCAGGTCGCCTATCTCGCCAAGCTGGTGGACGCCTATCCGATCGTGTCGATCGAGGACGGCCTCGCCGAAGACGACTGGACCGGCTGGAAGCTCGCCACCGAGAAACTCGGCTCTAAAATTCAGCTCGTCGGCGACGATCTGTTCGTCACCAATGTCGAACGCCTGTCGCGCGGCATCAAAGCCGGCACCGCGAACTCGATCCTCATCAAGGTCAATCAGATCGGATCGCTGACCGAGACGCTTGCCGCCGTCGATATGGCGCAGCGCGCCGGCTACACCGCGGTCATGTCCCACCGCTCGGGCGAAACCGAGGACTCGACGATCGCCGATCTCGCGGTGGCGACCAACTGCGGGCAGATCAAGACCGGCTCGCTCGCCCGCTCCGACCGGCTCGCCAAATACAACCAGCTGATCCGGATCGAGGAAGAGCTCGGCGACAGCGCACGCTTCGCGGGCCGTGCGGCGTTGAAGCAGCTCTGAGGGATTCCAAAGTCGGGCGCGCGGCGCTGCGCGCCGCTTCCTGCCAACCGCGTTCGCGTCAAATTGTTGGAGAATGGCGTACTGAAACCCTAGCCGGGCTTGCCGCACGGAATGCCTACGACGCACGCCGAGATCATCAATGCCGATCTGTTGGCGTTCATCAAAGGCTAGCAATCAGACGGGCGCGCCCTTGGCGCGCCCGTTGGCGAATTTCATATTTTGCTTGCGCTCTTGGCGTGAGCGCGATCCGAGTGCTCGCTGGCGTTTTTGGAGTGCTTCTGCGCTTCCATCGAGTGCTCGTGACCCTTCGCATGATCTTCCTTGATGTGATGATCTGCGGCGGTGCGATGCGACTTGGCGGCCGCTTCGTGGTGTTCCGCGGCCTTGTTGTGCTCCTGATGCGGCATGGTTTCCTTCTCCCTATTGCCGGCCGAATCCCGCCGCTCGATCAGAGCGCGGGTTCAGCGGATCAATGATAGAACAGCGCCAGGAGAATGATGATCGGGATCGGCACGCCGAGCAGCCAGAGCAAGATTCCACGTCCCATAAGACACTCCTCCGCTTGAGTATTTCCGTGTCCCATAAACTGATGCGGCAGACTTTCGTTCCCTGAAGACATGCGTACGTTGCCCGCGCGACCGTCTTTCACGCCCACAGGGGCTGACGGGCGCCGCGGATCAATCAGGTAGCAATGATCTGAAGGGCGCTTGATGGGATTCCCCATAGCGCCGTGGGATGGCAAATAATTTCGGCCTGACCGATGATTTTCGCCCCGGCTAGCGGTCCTAAACGTCAGAGGCCACGCCTCGCGACACAGGAGAGTTCGCTATGAGTGAGTGCAACTTCACCACATCCTTCACCGTCGATGCCTCGCCGGAGGCCACATTTGCCGCGATCAACAATGTTCGCGGCTGGTGGTCGGGCGAAATCACCGGCGTCACGGACGCCCTCGGGGCCGAGTTTACCTACCGCTACCAGGACATGCATCGCAGCACGCAGAAGATCGCCGAGTTGGAGCCGGGCCGCAGAATTGTCTGGCATGTAACCGATGCAACTCTGAACTTCGTTGCGAATAAGAAGGAATGGAACGACACCGACATCGTTTTCGATATCGAGCCCAAAGGCAGGCAGACCATCGTGACGTTTACTCATATCGGCCTTGCGCCCCGGATCGAGTGCTATGGCGACTGCGCCGGCGCATGGAGTTATTACATCAGGGAAAGCCTGAGAGACCTGATCCTCAAAGGCGAGGGTCGGCCAAACGCGAAGGCGAGTTGAACACCTTTTTTCGTCCCACGCCGATGAGTTTGACCTCTGCCTCCGGTTTCACCATTAGGGGCGGTCTTCCCGACCGCCCGGGAATTTGGAGGAAGACATGGGCGAATGGCTCGGCAAGAACATCGTCGTGATCGGCGGCAGCGGCGATGTAGGAAGGCGCTTCGTGGAGATTGGCGTGCGCGAAGGCGCGCGCGTTCTGGCCGCGGCGCGGCGGCGGGAGGGGCTGCAGCGGCTGGCGAAACAAACACCCGGCGTCGAGACTGTCGCGATCGACGCCGCGGATGACGACGCGCCGGAGAAAATCTTCGGCCGGCTCAATCCGGACGTGCTCGTGCTGTGCGGTGGGGCTCTGCCGCCCGCGGCGCCGATTCAGGAACAGAGCTGGCGCGACTTCGCGGTCAACTGGGAAGCCGACGTGAAGATGACGTTCCAGTTCTGCAAGGCGGCGTTGAACCGGCCGCTCGCACCGGGCTCGCTCGTCCTCGTCGTCTCCAGCGGCGCGGCGCTCGCAGGGTCGCCGATTTCCGGCGGCTACGCCGGCGCGAAACGCACCCAGATGTTCATCGCCAACTACAGCCAGAAAGAGGCCGACCGCCAGAAGCTCGGCCTGCGGTTCGTGACCTTCGCGCCGCGCATCGTGGCGGATACCGACCTCGGCCGGCACGCTATCGCCGGTTATTCCCGCTATCTCGGCGTCTCCGAGGCGGATTTTGCGCAGTCGATGGCGACGCCGCCAAACGCTGCCGACGTCGCCGGCGCGATCATGGCGCTTGCAACTCATCCGGGACGCTTCAAAGAAAACCTGTACGTTGTTTCCGGAACCGGCCTGGAAGCGGTAAGCTGACGTTCTCGGTCTTGAACCCGACAGGAGGATCCGACGTCGATCCTGGATTTGCAGACAGAAGCTGAGCCGCGCGGCGAAGCGTTCACGCGGCTCGCCGAGCCTTACCGCCGCCAGCTCAGGGCGCACTGTTACCGGATGCTGGGGTCGCTGCACGAGGCGGAGGACCTCGTGCAGGAGACCTACCTACGCGCCTGGCGGAGCTTCGACAGTTTTGAAGGCGGCTCGATCCGAGCCTGGCTGTATCGCATTGCGACCAATGCCTGCCTGAACGCGCTCGAAAGCCGGAAAAGCGCGCGTCGCTGGTTGCCAGACGAAATCGGACCGCCGGCGACCGGGATGCCCGCCGGCATCGGCGCGATCGAGGTCGGCTGGATCGAGCCATTCCCGACTGCGCCGCAAGACGAAGTCGCCGACGAGGCCCCGACGCCGGAAGCGCGCTACGCCGCCCACGAGTCGATCGCCCTTGCCTTCGTCGCCGCCATCCAGCAATTGCCGCCCAGACAGCGCGCCGTTCTGCTGCTTTGCGACGTGCTCGGTTGGGCGGCCGCGGAAGTCGCGACGCTGATCGGCGGATCGACCGCCTCGATCAACAGCGCCCTGCAGCGGGCTCGCGAGACCCTCGCCAAGCGCTATCCCAGCGGCCAACCAGCCTCCGCGCCGCGTCCCGACGCCGCGCAGCAGCAATTGCTTGAACGCTATCTCAGTGTCTGGGAGGCCCATGATCTCGAAGGGTTCGTTTCTCTCCTCAAGGAGGACGCCCTATTCGCCATGCCGCCGTGGCGGGAATGGTATGCGGGACGGGACGCGATCCACGCTTTCTTCGCAATCGCCTGGACGCAATGCCATGGCCTGCGCTTGCTGGCGACTGAAGCCAATGGCTGCCCGGCGTTCGCCGTCTACGAACAGGGCGCGGACGGACGCTTCGCGCCGCATTCGCTGCATGTGCTGAGGCTGGAAGGCGCCGCCGTGGCGACGCTGACGGCTTTCCTCGCTCCGATCGGTCCGACGTTGTTTGAATCGTTCGGCCTGCCCAGCACTCTGGACAACGACTGACGCTCCGGCGTCTGGACAAGCGGCGCCCGAGAGGAGCAAATGCGCGGCCGAACGAGGAGCCGCACCGTGAACGATCGCCCCAATTCCCTCGCCGCCCGCGATATCGCCTATTACTTCCACCCCGCCACGAATGCGCGCCGCCACGAGCAAATCGGCCCGATGGTGATCGAGCGCGGCGAAGGCGTCTATGTCTATGACGACCAGGGCAAACAATACATCGAGGGGCTGGCGGGGCTATGGAGCGTCGCGGTCGGCTTTGGCGAGCCTCGGCTCGTCAAGGCGGCGGCGGAGCAGATGGCGAAGCTGCCCTACTATCACTCGTTCGCGCACAAATCGCACCCGAACGCGATAAAACTCGCCGAGCGGCTCGTGAAAATGGCGCCGGGCATGGCGAAGGCGCATTTCACCTCGTCGGGCTCGGAGGCCAACGACCTCACCGTCAAGATGGTCTGGTACTACAACAATGCGCTCGGACGCCCCGAGAAGAAGAAGTTCATCTCGCGCCAGAAGGGCTATCACGGCGTCAGCATCGTCTCGGGTTCGCTGACCGGGCTGCCGAACTTCCATCGCGATTTCGATCTGCCGCTGCCGTTCGTTCGCCATGTCAGCTGCCCGAACTTCTGGCGGTTCGGAAAGCCCGGCGAGACGGAAGAGCAGTTCGCGACCCGGCTTGCCGAAGAACTCGACGCATTGATCGTCGCCGAGGGGCCCGAGACGGTCGCCGCCTTCATTGGCGAACCCGTGATGGGCGCGGGCGGCGTGATGCCGCCGCCGGCGACGTACTGGGAGAAGATCCAGGCGGTGTGCCGCAAGCACGACGTGCTTGTCGTCGCCGACGAAGTGATCACCGGCTTTGGCCGCACCGGCCAAACCTTCGGTTGCCAGACCTACGGCATCACTCCTGATTTCATGGTGCTGTCGAAGGCGATCACGTCATCCTACATGCCGCTGTCGGCTGTGCTGTTCACCGACAAGATCTACCAGACGCTCGCTGACAATTCCGCCAAGATTGGCGTGTTCGCGCACGGCTTCACGGCCAGCGGCCACCCGGTCGCGACCGCGGTCGCGCTCGAAAACCTCGATATTCTCGAGGAGCGCGACCTGCTGACCGCAGCGCGCCGCCATGGCCCGCAGTTTCAGGAAAAGCTCAGGAGTTTTGCCGAGACATCCCAACGTTGGCGAGGCGCGCGGCGTCGGCCTACTCGGCGCGCTGGAGTTCGTCACCGACAAGACGACCAAGGCGGCGCCGAATCCGCCGGGCTCGATCGGCGCCAAACTCGCCGAACTCTGCCAGGAGGAGGGGCTCATCATCCGCAACATCGGCGACACCATCGCCTTCTGCCCGCCGCTGATCATCACGCCGGCCGAGATCGACGAGATGTTTGCAAGGTTTGGAAGAGCGCTGGAGAGGTTTGAGGGGTGAGGGGGATGCTCGCGCTCGCCGTCTGGCTGCCGCCGGCGGGTCGTCGTACTGTTGACACTTGCCCGTCATCCAACGTAGCTATAGCTTTTGGTGCGGTTAAGCATCGGCCGTTTACTTTAACAAGGGGTTTCGGATGACGATGAAAACTGTTGGAACTATTGCAGGACTTTCCGTCGCAGCTTTTTTGGCTGGCTCGCAAGCGCAAGCCAACACTTACACGATTGACGCAATAAATCCCGTGGCGAGCTGGACCGACCTGGGCACGCTGGGCACGGCTGCTAAAGTTTTCACAGCTTTGGGGACTTGGAGCGCCGGGGAGACCACGTCGCGCACCTCGGACGCCGATGGCATCGATCCGTCCACGCTTGTTGACGGCACCGGCCCGGGCTCCTACGGGCAATGGACGATGCTAGGGTATACGTTCAACTACGGGGCCCTCGTAGGCGAGGTTGGAGGTACTTTTTTCCTGATCGGAGCGGGACCGACGATGTTATCCGGACTTACCGGGGACGTTCATGCCGGGTATTGGGACTCCTACTATGGCGACAATACCGGCTCAGTAGCGCTTACCGTTACGGGCGTTCCCGAGGCTTCCACCTGGATCATGATGCTCGCGGGATTTGCGGGCCTCGGCTTTGCGGGCTTCCGGGCGCGCAAGCACGTCACGCGCGCCGCCTAAGCGAAACGGCAGAAACCGAATGAGGAGGCCGCGCTCGCGCGGCCTTTTTTGTCTGCCGGCGCCTGCGCACTAACGGCGATGTTGCATCAGCGTCATCGGGCGAGCGCTCCCTCAAAACAGTTCTAAGGCAGGCACCTGCGGACGCTCGCAAAGTTGCAAGAAAACGCTAGGCCTGCGGCGTCAGACATGATGCCGTGGCGGAGGGCCGCCTTAACCGCTCTACCCCCGCCCCGCCGCAATCACAGCCCCGACATTGGCGCCTTGGACGATCACCGCCCGCGCGTAACCGCCGGCGTTGGCCGGCAGCGGGAAGCGTTGTTCGGCGCCTGTCCATGCGCCGAGTTTCGTAAGTCCGTGCACGACGTGCGTATGTGGCAGCGTCCGGCCGGCGTTCTCACCGCGCGCGACCGGCACTTCCACGACCTTCGGGTCATAGAGCGCCAGCCAGACTTCGGCGCCTTGGGCGGGCGCGGCGCCGGCGCCGACAACCACTTCGGAGCCCTCGAACCTGATGTTCGGACCGCTGGCGCCGCGGTCGGCCTGCCGCGCCAGCGCCGCCATCTCGTCGACCGAGGCGCCGACGCCTGACGCGCGACCGTTGACGACAACCTCCGGCGTGTACACGCCGTCGCCCGTCGTGTGGGAATAGGCGTACTGCCGCGCGGTATAGGCGGGG
The DNA here is from genome assembly GCA_963771455.1 of uncultured Pseudomonadota bacterium. Lineage (GTDB taxonomy): Bacteria > Pseudomonadota > Alphaproteobacteria > Rhizobiales > Beijerinckiaceae > Roseiarcus. The sequence goes on along the minus strand of CAVYTP010000019.1, from coordinate 109,896 downwards.
CTTGCGAACGTGTCCTTCCAGCCGAGCCGATCCCAGTAGTCGACGGCAAAATTGAGCGCCAGCACGTCGGGGCGCTTCGAGAACTCGATCAGGCTGGCGTTGGCTGGCGGGCAGGACGAGCAGCCCTGGCTCTGGAACAGTTCGATCACGAGCGGATGGCTCGCGTCGGCGGCGAGCGCCGGCGCGGCGGCGAGAAAAGCGAGCGAAGCGAAAGCGAAACGGCGCAAGGGAGCCTCCCGGGAGCTGATGCTTTCGACCCTTCGCCGGTGATCCGCCGTTTGTTACGAGGCGCCCGACGCGCTATTTCCTTGCCATGGCCCGCACCGATTTCACCACCCCCCGGCTATGCGTCGATGGCGCCCTCGCCGGGGGCGTCCGGATAGCGCTGGAGGTCGATGCCGCCAACTACCTGCTCAACGTGCTCCGGCTTACGCCGGGGGCGCGCGTGCTGTGTTTCAACGGCCGCGATGGCGAGTGGGCGGCGCGGCTCGAGGGAGAGCGGACCAAGCGCGCGGCGCTGCTGATCGAGACGCAGACCCGGCCGCAGGAGTTTCCGCCCGATATCGACTATCTGTTCGCGCCCTTGAAGCACGCCCGGCTCGACTACATGGCGCAGAAGGCGGTGGAAATGGGCGCACGTCGGCTCGCGCCAGTCCTCACCAAGCGCACCAATGTCGGCCGCGTAAATCTGGAGCGGCTGCAGGCCAATGCGCGCGAGGCCTGCGAGCAATGCGGGGTGATCTGGCTGCCCGAGATCGCCGAGCCCGAGACGCTTGAGATCGCGCTCGCGCACGTTGCCGATCAGCGGCTGCTCGTGTTCTGCGATGAGGATGCGCCGCTCAGCTCTCCGCTCGAAGCGCTCGCGGCCGCGCCGGACGCCGCAGGCGTGAGCCTGCTGATCGGCCCCGAGGGCGGTTTTGACGAGAGCGAGCGCCGACTGATTCTCAGCCGGCCGCGCGTGCTGAGGCTCAATCTCGGTCCGCGAATCCTTCGCGCCGACACCGCGGCAGTCGCCGCTCTCGCGCTGATTCAGGCCCGTTACGGAGATTGGCGCTGACGGGACGCCGGCGCCACTTTGCCGCCACGTTGTCGATTAATGTGCAACTCATGAACTGCGCAAAGCTGCTTTCTTTGACCGCGTTGCTTTCGGCATATTCCGGGTTGGCCGTTGCAGACGAATTTGGACAACCCGACAGCGCTGCGCGCAAAGCGTCCTGCCACCTCGTCGCCGACGGTTCGATTTCCTGCATCCGCATCAGCGGCTATCTGTCGGCTGGACAGCGCTTTGTCGGCGCCGCGCAGGTCCCTAGCCCGTTCGCCCCACGGGAGTCCGGCTTCACGACGACCCATCTCAGTCAGGAACCCGAGCTCGGCGCCGCGCTGGGATCGACCCGGGTCTACCTCGACGGCGACGATCCGAGCCGCTGAGCCCATCCGCGAGCTGGCCCTTCGCCGCGCTTGCAGGGACCGAGGGAAACGCTTTGCGCTTCCCGGCGTGTCGCAAAGCGCGGATGAGCGGGAGCCGGGTGCGAGAATAGGCCTACAAAGCAGGCGTCGGAATACCGTAGCGACAAACGCGCATTCGTGATGCGGCTGCCCTCATCCGGCGCTTCGCGCCACCTTCTCCCGCACGCGGGAGAAGGGGTCCTTCCGATCGCTAGATCGCCGCTTCGGCGAATATCGGATCGACGTCGCGGCCCCAGGCCTTTTCGTATCGATCGAGCCAGATCTGCGCCGGCGCGCGGCCTTTTTCCACAGTGTCTTCCAGCGGACGCAGATAGATCGTCTCGTCGCGGCCATCGGCGTCGAGGCGCGCGCGGCGCTTGAGGCCGGCGCGCGCCAGTTGCAGCGCATCGCGCGCCACGTCGCGCAGCCGACGATCGCCGATCGTGGCGCCCAGACCGAGGCGCGGCGCATCCTCGCGCAATTTCTGGCGGGCCTCGGCGTCCCAGCCCTTGGTCAGCTCAGCGGCGCTGGAAAGGGCGCTCGCATCATAATAGAGGCCGACCATCAGAGCGGCCAGCGCGACGATGCGATCGGGAGCGCCGACATCGGCGCCGCGCATTTCGAGGTAGCGCTTCAGCCGCACTTCCGGAAAGATCGTCGAGAGGTGGTTGGCCCAGTCCGACAGCGTCGCCCGCTCGCGCTTCAGACCCTTCAGCTTGCCGTCCATCAGGTCGCGAAAGCTCGCGCCGGCGACGTCGTGGTAGGTATCGCCGCGCTTGACGAAATACATCGGCACGTCGAGCGCATAATCGACGTAGCGCTCGTAACCCATGCCCGGCTCGAAGGCGAACGGCAGCATGCCGGTGCGCGCCGCATCGGTGTCGAGCCAGATATGCGAGCGCGCGGACAATAACCCGTTCGGCTTGCCCTCCGTGAACGGCGAATTGGCGAACAGCGCCGTGATCATCGGCTGCAGCGCAAGGCCGACCCTGAGCTTGGCGACCATGTCGGCTTCGCTCGAAAAGTCGAGGTTCGCCTGCACGGTCGCGGTGCGATACATCATGTCGAGCCCGCGCGAGCCAACCTTCGGCATGTAGCGCGTCATGATGCGATAGCGGCTCTTCGGCATCGCCGGCGTCGCGGCGCGGGTCCACTTCGGGCTCATCCCGAGCGCGAGGAAATCTATTCCGAGCGGGCCCGCTGCGCGATGCGCCGCCTTCAGATGCGCCGCCAATTCGTCCGCGGTGCCGTGCACCGTTTCGAGCGGCGCGCCGGAAAGTTCGAACTGGCCGCCAGGCTCCAGCGAAATGGCCCCGCCGCCCACAGGGTCGAACAGGCCAATCAGCTTGCCGCCGTCCTCAATCGGCTGCCAGCCGAGCGAACTTTCCATCGCGCGAAGCAGCGCGCCGATGCCGCGCTGGCCCTCGTACGGCACAGGCGCCAGTTCGGCGACATAGAACGGGATCTTTTCGTGCTCCGAGCCAACCCGGAATTGCTGCGGCGGCTTCTCGCCGGACGCAATCCATTCGATCAGATCCCGTTTCGACTCCACGGGCTGCAGAATCGACTACGTCGCGCGCCATCCACTCGCCCCTAAGCGCCGAGGGCAGTCCCCAGCCAAGCCGCGCCTAAATAGGCGCCGCGCGTCAACAATGCAATGAACGGCGGTGGCCCTCAGGTCTTCGACGCCTTGCCGATGGCGGCGAGCATGTCGTTGACGCCCTGCTGCTGCGCCTGCGAAACCTGGACGCCCGCCTGCATCAAGGAATTCATGGTGTTGAGGCCCGCCTGCATCGCCGCCGCCTGCGGCGTGCCCGCGCCCGCGGCGCCGGTCATGAGCGAACTCACCATGTTCATCCAGTTGCCGAACATGTTGGTCGCCGTCAGCGCCGGATTCGTCGCGCCGGCGCCGCCCGTCGCAAGACCCGCGTTGGAAGCGAACTGGCTCGCGGTCTGAGCGATCAGGCCGCCCATTCCCTGCGCCGCCATCGCGTTGGAGACGCCGCCGATCAGCATCGAGGCGACGATCGGCATCATCTGCTGGATGATCTGCGAGCTGACGCCTGAGGCCTGCGCCGCCTGCTGGCTGACTTGCTGGGCGATCTGCTGCGAGCCAAAAATCTGGCCGACGACATTGCCGCCGGCGGCCGTCGCGTTGGCCGCCGCCTGGGCGGGATTGGCATAGGCCTGCGCGTGCGAAGTGTTGGCCATCTGGGTCATCAGCGCGCCGAGGCCCATCGGGTCCGACATCGCCTTCTGGAAGCCGGCCGAGAACGCCGGCATCATCGCCTGAACGGCGGCCTGCGTCTGCTGCGGCGAGATCCCGAACTGGTTGGCGAGGGTGTTGACCCCCTGCCCGCCCTGCGCCCCCATCATGAGGTCGTAGAGGTTCATCGCCGCCTCCCCCGCCGCGCCATCGCGGGACTTAGCGGCACGCTAGACTGATTTCGCCTGCTTGGCGAGGCGTCCGACGACCACGTAGGCGACCGTCGACGCCGCCGATGCCGAAAATCGCGGCGCCGAACATCAACCCGAGCATCGCGCCGACCAGCCCGCCCCATGCGGCGCCGAGCGTGATGAACGGAATGGTGCCGAGCGTCGCGCGTCCCCAGTTGAACACCATGCCGAGCATCGGGAAGCCGAGATTGTTGAACGCGGTGTTGGCGACGAACAGGCAGGTGATGAACACCCAGGCCGCCGCGCCCCAGTGGCAGAACAACAGCACGAATTCGGCGCTCGCGCCGGTCGCGCCGAACGACGCCGCGATCGATTCCGGCGCCAGCGGCGAGCACCGCCCAGGCGATCAGCGCATAGCCGACCGCGACGAGGAAGGAATCGCTCGAGCGCGCGCTTCGACCCGCGGAAACAGCCTCGCCCCGTAGTTCTGGCCGATGATCGGGCCGATCGACGCCGGTCAGCGCGAAGATCACGCCGAAGGCGAGCGGGATGACGCGATCGACGATCGCGCCGCCGGCGACGGTGGCCTGACCGAAATCCGACCAGACGCGGGTGACGTAGATCGCCGATACCGGCGTCGCGAGATTGGCGAGGATCGCGGGCAGGCCGATGCCCATGATCGGGCCGGCGTCATGCGGCAGGTAGCGCAGACGCGGCATCGCCACGAGATTGTGGATGTGGACGGCGCCCCAGCAGCCGACGCCGAGGAACACGAGCCGCGAGATCACCGTCGCCCAGCGCCGCGCCGTAGACGCCGAGCCCGAGGCCGAAGATCAGCAACGGATCGGTGAACGCGGTGACGATGCCGCCGGCGAGCGTCACATACATCGCCCGTCGCGCATCGCCGGCCGCGCGCAGCACGCCTGACAGCGCCATGCCGACGCCCATCGGCATGTTGGCGGGCGCCGATGATCAGCAGGAATTTGCTCGCGACCTCCGCGGCCGGTCCCGAGCGCGTGCATGAGGTTGGTCAGCAGATAGTCGCGGAAGACGAGCAGCAGGATCGCCACGACCGCGGCGACCAGCGCGTTGATCGCCAGATCCGGAGGCGGCGAGCCGGCGCGCGCGCGGCCGGTCGCCGGCGCCGAGCGCGCGCGAGACGGTGGCGGAAATGGCGATCGTCAGGCCGATGTTCACCGACATCATCAGGAAAAAGGCCTGACCCGCATAGCCGATCGCGGCCTTGTAGGATTCCGACGCCGAGGCGCGACACCCAGAACAGCGAGAGCACATCGACCGAGAAAATCGCGATCAGGCCGATCGAGCCGGTCGCGGTCATCACGACGACGTGCCGCATCAGCGAGCCGGACGTGAAAACGGGCGCGCGGCATCGGCGGGCGGCGTGGGCGGGCGCGGCGGTCAAGGGAGGATCCGGCTTTTCGTGGGGTCCCGGCATATAGAGAATTCGGCCGTCGACACGCCAGTTGAAAAGCGCTCCGGGCTTGACTAAAGCCTCAGGCCTGCCGAAGTCATGGCGGAAAAGTCACACTCGGCGGCAAGCGCGTTGAAGCCCAAACTCCGCATCATCCTTTGCGCGCCGCGCGGTTTTTGCGCGGGAGTGGTGCGCGCCATCGACGTCGTCGAGACGGCGCTGAAGATCCACGGCGCGCCGGTCTACGTTCGCCACGAGATCGTCCACAACAAATATGTCGTCGATTCGCTGAAGGCCAAAGGCGTCGTGTTCATCAAGGAACTCAGCGAAGCGCCGGCCGGCGCGGCGCCGGTGATCTTCTCCGCGCATGGCGTCGGGCGCGGTCGTGCCCGAGGAAGCGGAGCGCCGGCGGCTCTTCACGATCGACGCGACCTGCCCGCTTGTCACCAAGGTGCATCGCGAGGCGCAGGCCCATTACAAGCGCGGCCGGCGCGTGATCCTGGTCGGCCACGACGGCCACCCCGAAGTCGTCGGCACGATGGGACAATTGCCCTTCGGCGCGGTGACCCTGGTCAGCGACGTCGCCGATGTCGCGAAGCTCGAGATTCCCGAAGGCGTCGACCTCGCCTATGTCACCCAGACGACGCTCTCGGTCGACGACACGCGCGAAGTGATCGCCGCGCTGAAGGCGCGCTTTCCCGAGATCGCCAATCCGCCGGTGGAAGACATCTGCTACGCGACCACCAATCGCCAGGATGCGATCAAGCAAGCGGCGCGACTTGCCGAAGCGGTCATCGTCGTCGGCGCCGCCAACTCTTCGAATTCGCAGCGCCTGCGCGAAGTCGCCGAACGCGAGGGGCTGCAAGATCGCTCTGCTGGTGCCCGACGTCAGCGCCATCGACTGGGCGATTTTCGAGGGCCTCGGCTCGCTGGCGATCACCGCCGGCGCATCGGCGCCGGAAATCCTCGTCGAGCGCATCCTCGACGGATTTGCGGAGCGCTACGACCTCGAAGTCGAGACCCTGACGACCGTCGACGAGTCGATGTTCTTCCCGCTGCCACGCTCGCTGCGGGAACCGACGAGCGTTTGAAGCAGTCTACCGCGGCGGATCGATTTACAGGAACTTGGTGGAGAAATTAATACGTGGCTGGGCGACCAACTTCGCGCAAGCACAGTTGAGCCATCGAGTAATGACCGATCTGCACTTGGCGCCTGGAACCACAACGTACGATCGGCGGGATTGACACTCGGCAACCTAAGCACTCAGCCAAAGCGAACGACGTTGATACTTCATGATACTTACGATTGGCAGGCTATGCTTAGTAAATTGTGATCGTAAATCTTGATGCGGCAGTAGCGTTCGCTAACCGAGACCATTCTCCGCTGTCAATTGTAAAACAATTATTGACAAATCGTAAATTTCCTCATCTAATCTGTAAGGTGCCCGTGCGGCCGGGTTCCGACATCACAGGAACGCAAACAGGGAGTCTCAGATGCGTAGGTTTTTGGTTATGGCCGCCGCAATTGCGACGCTGGCGGCAGGTTCTCCTGCGGCTGCGAGTATGAACCTAATCTCGGACGGGCAGTTTTCAGAGGGGTCAACCGCGGGAAGCTTCACGACCTATCCCTTTTTGAGCCACATCGGAAGCTGGGTGGTGACGGGGGGTCAGTCTGATCCTGTCAGCGGAAGCGTCGATCTTATCGGGACACTGTGGTCGGGCCCGGCCGCGGGCGGTTACAGCGTGGATCTGGACGGCACTCTGGACAACTGCCGTCATTGCTCCGGCGTGAACGCCGCAGGTGGCATCACCCAATTATTTACGGTTGCTACAGCCGGCAACTACAACCTTACCTTTGACTACGCCGCCAACGAGCAAGGTCCGCCACCTGACAAGGGTCTTAAAGTGCTGATAGGCTCATTGGGAAACTTCAGCCTTGAAACGCTGGCGCCGAATAAGGCGGCTCCCGAATATACCATGGCGTATTATGAAGTTTACCTGAAGGCTGGCCTCAATGACCTGTCATTTGTCAGCACTGACACGCATGGAAATCAGTGGGGCCCGGTAATAGGCAACGTGGCGGTAACCGCAGTGCCCGAGCCTGCGACCTGGGCCATGATGTTGCTCGGTTTTGCTGGCCTTGGCTTTGCAGGATATCGAAAGACGAAGTCTAGCGGCGCGTTGGCTTCCGAAACCGCCTAAACGCCTCCATTGCCTTGAGACACGTATCTGCAACCCGCGAGGCTTAGTCTCGCGGGTTTTTCGCTTTCGCATCCAGCCCCTTCGAGTATTGTCTAGAAGGCTCTTAAACCAGCTTCACCAGCATCTTGCCGAAATTGCCGCCGTGCAGCACATCGACCAGCGCCGCCGGCGCGCTTTCGAGCCCTTCCCGGATCGTCTCGCGGTATTTCAACTTGCCGCTCGCGACCAGCGCGCCCAGTTCGGCGAGCGCCTGCGGCCAGATCTCCATGTGGTCGGACTGGATGAAACCTTCGACCTTGATGCGCTTGACGAGAAACACCCGCATGTCGGCCAACGCCGTCGGGGCGGCCTCGTAGGAAGCGATCAGGCCGCAGATCGCGAAGCGCGCGAAATCGTTGGCGCGGATCAGACATTGCTGGAAGGGTTCGCCGCCGACGTTCTCGAACACGCCATCGACGCCGTTCGGCAATGCCGCGGCGAGATCGTCGGCGAAGCTCGGAGACTTGTGGTCGACACAGGCGTCGAAGCCGAGTTCGTCGCGGACATAGCCGCATTTCGCGGCGCCGCCCGCGATGCCGACGACGCGAACGCCAGCGAATTTGGCGAGTTGCCCCACCACGCCGCCGACTGCTCCGGACGCCGCCGAAACGACGACGGTCTCGCCCGGCTTCGGCGCGATGATCTTGTTCAGCCCGTACCACGCGGTGACTCCGGGCATGCCGACCACGCCGAGATAGGCCTGCAGCGGGATCGACTTCGCGTCGACGACCCGCCATCCGGCCCCTTTGCTGCGCGCAAATTGCTGCCAGCCCCCCATGCCCGACGACGAAATCGCCGACCTTGAATTTCGCGTTGCGGCTTTCGACCACCTCGCCGACGGACCCTCCGCCCATCACGGCGCCGATCTCCTGCGACTTGGCGTAGCTTTTCGCCTCGCTCAGACGGCCGCGCATGTACGGGTCGAGCGAAAGAAAATGCTGGCGGACTACGATCTCGCCATCCTCCGCATGCGGCACCGGCGCTTCAACGAGACGGAAGTTCGCGGGAGCAACTTTGCCGGTCGGACGGGAGTTGAGCAGGAACTGCTTATTGACGGACATGGCGCGCGTTTCCTCCGGAGTTCTAAAAAGGCTTGCCGGCAAACTGCCTCAAAAGTGTCCCTGATAGATACGAGAAAGTGACGAGCCAAAAGAACAGTCGACACTTTGAGCGAGGCCGCAATCCCGCTGGCGCAAAAAAACCCGCGAGGCCATGCCGCGCGGGTTTCCTTAATCACACCAATTCTCAAAGCCAAGCTACAAACACTATCCGGCGATGAACGCACGGTTGCCTTTGGCGCTTGCGCCACGGTACCCCGCAAAACCAAGAGCCGCAAAACCGAGCAGCATCATTGCCCAAGTCGCTGGCTCAGGAACGGCCGTCACCGAAACATTATCGAGAATGTTGCCGATATTGCCGTTACCCTCGCCCTGCGCGTCTGCGAATGAAAGTCGGCTCGAGATCGAAGAGCTGAATGTATATGTGTACAAAGTGAGAGCATCGCTGGCCCCAAGCGGAATAGAGGCCAAGAACGAGCCAAGGTTGACGTATGTCGTCTTCGTACCGTCGGAACGTTGATTGCCGCCGAGATCAAATGTCAAAGTGTACGTTCCCGGGCCGAAGATCATCGCCGTCGAAAGCGTTCCTGGCGCGCCAGTCGATCCTGCCAGATCAATGTATTGCCCATTGCCCGGGTAGAAATCGTAGCTACCCCCCGCCCCGATCAGATCGACAGAGCCGGGATCGGGCGTAAGCCAATTTGCCGAAGGAACCCAGTTGAGTTGATCGGCGCTGCCATAACCGTTGAAATCATCACTAAACAATGGCGTTACGGCATTTGCCGACGTCGACGCTACGCCTATCGCCACCATTGCCACAGCGCCTAGAAGTACGTTCTTCATCGCCCGTTACCCCTGTTTATCCCGCATTGCAGCAAAAACACTAACAAAGAATTCAGACCCTGTCAAAAACAAACATGTTCAAGAAACGAGCACAGTGTCTTCTGGCGCCCCTCAGAAGAAAAGTGACGAAAGGAGAATTGCTTTCGTAATTCGTTCCGCTCGTTAGCTTGGCTTTTTGCTGGATTGCTTTATCGCAAGGTCGGGCAGTTGACGGAGAGTGCGGCCACCACGCATGGCTGTTAAGCTATTTTTGCATTCGGGCGCCGCCATGAGACTTTAGCGGCTATGGCGTCCAATTATCGCAAATGGTTATGCCCCCGATAGGTCCGAGACGTCGCCGAGTTTGCGCACCGCAACATTGATCGACATGCCGAGGTAATCCCCGGCGTCGCCGAACCACGAGCCGGCAAGCGGAACCGCCTGGGCGGGATGGCGCGCAATCGCGACCGGAATAAGGTCATGGCCGGAAGCGATCTGGTTGGTCGGGTCGTAATGAACCCAACCGGCGCCGGGAAGGAACACCTGCACCCACGCATGAGTCGCCCCAGAGCCAACGGCGCCTGCGGCCCCTCGGTCGAGCGCGGGGTCATAGAGATAGCCGCTGACGAAACGCGAAGCGAAGCCAAGTCGGCGCAACGCTTCGATCATCAGCCAGGCATAGTCGCGGCAGGTGCCTGATTTCGTCTGCAAGGTTTCTCCGGGCGCCTGTGTGCCCTGAGCCTCCCTCTCCGCGTATCTGAAGTCAGCTGGGAAGGCGCCAAGCATGCGTTTGAGAATATCGGTCGTGCGGTCCCGATTGCCGGATATGAAACTCTTCGCCCACCTGGCGACGCTGGAATCTGGATCATCGGCGTGAGGTCGCTTGAAAACCGCAAGGTCTGTCCATTCTTCAGGGTTGTACTGGATCGGCAGCTCTTCGGCGCGCGGCTCAATGGCGAATTCCGCTACCGCCCTTGCGCCATAGTGAACTCCCGAAAATTGGAACGTAAACACGAGTTCCGAGCTGGGCTCGGAAAACTCCATGACAGTTATATTGTTACCCAGCGGATCGCTGAGCCAACGTATCTGTGACGCGGGGCTCGTTCTTGCCGACCAATCCAGCAGGCGTCCGTAAATGGCGGGACGCGGCAGGAACATGGCCTGATGGACGCCAAACGAAACGGGCTTGGCATATTTGTAGGTCGTGGTGTGGAGTATTTCGAAATGAACAGCCATGGATCCCCCCCGTTCAAATCCCGCTACTGATATCGAAGTCGGGGGAACTCAACAATTCAGTCAGGTGTCCCCAAGCCGAAATGCATTCATTCAGTACTGCCCCAAAAAGGCAGCTCGCGCGCTGGAGAGGACCGGTGATGGCCGTTGGAAGTTCTCTGCAATTTGATTGCCGTGCTAAGACCGGGGCGATGTAGGCGCCCGACGTGGACGAAGGTCATGGATCTCGCCAAATATTATTCGACGGATGTCCTGCGGGACGGCCGCGCCATCGAAATTCGCGCCCAACGACCTGATGACCGCGAAGGTATGAAGGCGGCGATCGCGCAAACAAGCTCCGGGTCGTTTTACCGCCGATTCTTCGGAGGGCGGCGCGAGTTTTCGGCCAAGGAAACCGACTATTTCCTCAATATCGATTTCATCAGCCACGTCGCTTTGGTGGCGGTGTCCATCGATAGCGGAGAGCCGAAGATCGTTGGCGGCGGTCGATATGTTGTCGTCCAGCCTGGGCAGGCAGAAGTCGCGTTCGCGGTCGTAGATTCACACCAGGGCCTGGGCGTCGGCACAACGTTGATGCGCCATCTCGCGATCCTCGGCCGCGAAGCCGGGATTGGTGAGTTCGTTGCCGAAGTCCTGGTGGAAAATGCTCCCATGCTGAAAATATTCAAGCAAAGCGGCCTCGCGATGACCACGCGACAAGAAGGCGCCGTCATGCACGTGAAGCTGCAGCTGCCTTAGGAACGCCCAACGTCAGCCGAACGCTCTCTGGATTGACTCGATTCGATGGGGCCATCTTGCTTTTCTGGCCGAACTGCCGCATCGGCGTCGCCGGCATTCGACGCGTCCGGAAAATCGAACGCGTAAGTCATGCCCGGACTTTCCTCCCAAGCCGCGAGATGACGCAAGGCTTTGCTACGCTCGATTGACGCGCTTCGGCCCGCTCGCTAACTCCGGGCGAGCGCATCCTGAGGGCGGCATGGCGGTTTATACGGAAGTCACCGACGAGGCGCTGCACGCTTTCCTCAGCGGCTATGATCTTGGGCGGGTGCTGTCGTTCAAGGGCATCGCCGAAGGCGTCGAGAACTCGAACTATCTGCTGCGCACGGAGACCGGCCCCTTCATCCTGACCCTTTACGAAAAGCGCGTGAAGGAGGACGATCTGCCGTTCTTCCTCGGGTTGATGGAGCATCTGGCGATCCACGGCGTGGTCTGCCCGCAGCCGGTGCGGTCGCGCTCCGGCGCGACGCTCGGGCGGTTGTGCGGCCGTGCGGCCACCATCGTGACCTTTCTCGAGGGACTGTGGCTGCGCCGTCCCAGGGCCATCCATTGCGGACAGGTCGGCGAGGCGTTGGCGCGCATGCACGAGGCCGGGCGCGATTTCGCGATCCGGCGCGAGAACGCGCTATCGCTTTCGGGCTGGCCGCCGCTGTTTGAGGCGGCAAAGGCGCGCGCCGACGAAGTCGCGCCGCATCTGCGCGACGAGACAGAAGCGGAACTCGCGTTTCCTGCAGGCCAACTGGCCGCAAGGACCTGCCGGCCGGCGTCATTCACGCCGACCTGTTCGCCGACAATGTCTTCTTCCTCGAAGACAAGCTTTCCGGACTGATCGACTTCTATTTCGCCTGCAACGACTTCCTCGCCTACGACCTCGCCATCTGCCTCAACGCCTGGTGTTTCGAGCCCGACGGCGATTTCAACGTCTCCAAGGGCATGGCGATGATCGACGGCTACAGCCGGGTGCGGCGGCTCGAACCGCGCGAACTTGCGGCGCTGCCGATCCTGGCGCGCGGCTCGGCGTTGCGATTCATGCTGACCCGTCTCGTCGACTGGCTCAACGTGCCGCCGGGCGCGCTGGTCAAGCCGAAGGACCCGCGCGAATATCTCGACAAGCTCAGGTTCCATCAGGCGGTGGTCAGCGCCGCCGACTACGGCTACCGCGCGTGACCCAGAAGGTGGAGATCTGGACGGACGGCGGCTGCAAGGGCAATCCCGGCCCCGGCGGATGGGGCGCGATCCTGAAATACGGCGACAAGGTCAAGGAGCTGAAGGGCGGCGAGCCCGAAACGACCAACAACCGCATGGAGCTCATCGCCGCGATCTCGGCGCTCGAGGCCCTCAAACGCGCCCTGCGATGTTCTCCTGCACACCGACTCGCAATATGTGCGGCAAGGCGTGACCGCGTGGCTCGCCAACTGGAAGCGCAACGGCTGGCGCACCGCCGACAAGAAGCCGGTCAAGAACGAGGATCTTTGGCGCCGTCTCGACGAGGCGCGCGCGCGCCACGTCATCGACTGGCGCTGGGTCAAGGGCCACGCCGGCGACCCGATGAACGAGCGCGCCGACGGCTCGCCAACGAGGGCATCGCGCCGTATCTGTGAGTGGGGCGGCGAACAACACGGCCCTCGTCCTCGAGCTTTTCGAAGGACGCGCCGCCGCCGCTATCGTTCACACACAACGCCTCGTGGCGCAGCCGGTCCTTCGACAAGCTCAGGACGAGGTCTGCGCCCCGTCACGCCGTCGCGATATACTCTCTCAGCGACTCGCGCTCGTGATTGCAGCGCCTCGACGTGATAGCGGACGACGTCGCCGATCGAGACGATGCCGACGACCTGCGCCGTCCTGCACCACCGGCATGTGGCGGAACCGGCCAGTCGTCATGATCGCCATCACCTCGTCGATCAAGGTATCTTCCTCGACGGTCTGAACCTTGCGCGTCATGTGGGTCGAGACCGATTCGTCCAGCGCCGCGGCGCCGTGGCTGGCGAGCACGCGCATGATGTCGCGCTCGGAAACGATGCCGAGCGGAGCGCGCGTCGAATCCATGACGAGGAGCGCGCCAACCCGCTTTTCCGCCAATCTGGCGACGACGTCCCGCAACGAATGGTGAGGCTGCACGGATGCGACTTCGCGCCCCTTGTCACGCAAAATATGCTGGACGTTCATGTGGACCTCCCTTGCCAAGCCGCCTTGCAGGTGGCCGTGACGGGTCAGGATGCGCCCCGATTCGGGATGGATCAAGTCAATTTTGTCACAGCGATGTTACGTCAACGCCTGACACTGCGCGAGGCGCCGCCTTCGCGGCGACCGTGCAACTGGCGGCGGCGCGGCGCATGAACTAGAGGCTTATCGAACGCGCTGCGGCGCTACGGGTCAACTCATGTCCGACAAGACCGTTCTCATCACAGGCGCGTCGCGCGGCATCGGCCGCGCCGCCGCTCTTGCTGCCGCCGACCGCGGTTGGTCGGTCGGCGTCAACTATGTCAACGACTGACGAGGCGGCCAACGAAGTCGTCGCGCAGATCGTCGAGATCCGGCGGCCGCGCCGTCGCGCTGAAAGGCGACGTCGCGCAGGAGGACGGACGTGTTCGCGATGTTCGAGGAAGCGGAGACGCGCGCTGGGCGCGATCAACGCCGTCGTCGCCAACGCCGGCGTCGTTGCGCCGACCGCGAAGCTCGTCGACATGTCTGCCGAGCGCATGCGCCGCGTGTTCGAGATCAACGTGCTCGGCGCCTATCTGACCGCGCGCGAGGCCGCCGGCGGATGATGAAAAGCCGCGGCGGCCCCGGCGGCTCGATCACCCTGCTCTCTTCCGCCGCGGCGCGGCTCGGCTCGCCCAACCTCTATGTCGACTACGCCGGCGCCAAAGGCGCGATCGACACGCTGACCAAGGGCCTTTCGATCGAACTCGGGCGCGAGGGCGTGCGGGTCAACGCGATCCGCCCCGGCATGATCGAGACCGACATTCACGCCAGCGGCGGCGAGCCCGAACGCGCCGCAGAAGCTCGGCGCGACGGCGCCGCTCGGCCGTCCCGGCTCCGCCGGAGGAAGTCGCCGAGGCGATCCTCTTCCTGATCGACGAGCGCACCGCGTCCTATGTGACGGGCGCAATCCTCGACGTTTCCGGCGGCCGCTGATTTGCGAGTCAGTGAAACGCCGCGGCGACGAAGATCACGATCACGATCACCAAGCCGGCGAAGAAAGAAGCCGAGCGCAGCGGCGGCGGTCCTGCAGATAGAACGCCATATGCGCGACCCGCGCGACGATGAACAGCACCGCCAGAACGTTTATGAACGCGCTCGCGCCCTCGACGACATGGGCGATGATGACCGCCGCGGCGAACGGCGCGAAGGCCTCGAATGCATTGAGATGCGCGCCATGCGCGCGCGCCGCCTGACCCTTCGAGCTGTCGACTCCAACGCGCGGCATTTTCGGATTGAGTCCCTTGACGAAGGCGAACGGAACATAGGGAAGCAGCGCGGCGATCAGCACGCACCAGAAAGCGATTGTCATGAAACACCCCCGTTTGGATCCGCCGCGCCGCCGGGCTGGCGCCCGTGTTTGCTTGCGGATACAGGCGTATAGCCGACTTATTCGGAGACGACGATGACGGTTCGCGCCTTTCTGTCACTGTTTGCGCTTGTGTTTTTCGCGGCGCCCGCGCTGGCGCAGGAACCGCCTGCATTCTGGGGCCAACCCTCTGTCGACGGCGGTCAGTGCTGCCAGTCGCTGGCGCAAGTGCGCGAACACATCGACGCCATCGACGCGGAGATGATCAAGCTGATGGCCGAGCGGCAGAAATACGTAACGGAAGCCGGCCGCTTCAAGAAGGACCCGGCCTCGGTGAGCGCGCCGGCGCGGGTCGAGGCGATCATCGTCAAGGTCCGCGCCAGCGCCGAAGCAGCGGGATTGTCGCCCGACGTCGGCGAACGAACCTACCGCGCGATGATTGGGGCATTCGAGGATTACGAGCGCGCCGTCTGGCTCGCCAAGAACCCGGCGCCGGCGAAGCCTTAGCGCCGTGCACGCCGCGACACCCTCATCCGGCGCTGCGCGCCACCTTCTCCCGCAAGCGGGCGAAGGGTATCGCCCCCTCTCTCGCTTGCGGGAGAGGGCTGGGGTGAGGGCGGCGTCAAGCCGGTATCGAAAGCCCCCTTTGCACGGCGGGCCTAGCTAGCCCGGCCTCGAGCCAGCGCTGCGCCTGTTCGAAACTGTCCCACTCGACGATCTCTCCGGCGCCATAGAAGCCGATGAGATTGCGCACCCAGCCGAGCATCGAGACATCGGCGATGGTGAAGTCGTCGCCCATGATCCAGCGTCGCGTCGAAAGCCGCTGTTCGAGCACGCCGAGCAGGCGCTGCAACTCCTTGCGATATCGCTCGAGCGGCCGCTTGTCCTCGATCTCGCGGCCGGCGAATTTGTAGAAGAAGCCGACCTGCCCGAACATCGGGCCGACATTGCCCATCTGGAAGAACACCCACTGCAGCGTCTCGTAGCGCTGCGCGGGATCGGCGGAGATCAGCTCGCCGGTTTTCTCGGCGAGATAGACCAGGATCGCGCCCGACTCGAACAGACCCATCGGCTTGTCGCCGGGGCCGTGGGGATCGAGGATCGCCGGGATCTTGCCGTTCGGGTTCAGCGTCAGAAATTCCGGCGTCCAGCTCTCGTTGGCGCCGATGTTGACCCGATGCGGCTCGTAAGGGAGCCCGATCTCCTCGAGCATGATCGAGACCTTCACGCCGTTCGGCGTCGGCGTCGAATAGAGCTGCAGGATGTCGGGGTTGGTCGCCGGCCAGCGGCTCATAATCGGATATTGGGCGGCGTCGATCATTGTCGGTTCCTGTTGTCTGACAAACAAAACTCAGCGTGGGCTATTTCGTAGCGGTGCAACGCCCGGCGGCCGCTTCGCCTCGGCGCCAAGCGCGAGCGCTTTTAGCGCCGCCAATCCTTCGGCAGGCAGATTTGCGGCGTGCGCCGCGGCGATAACGCCTGCGATATAGTCGGGCCGGCGCTTGTCCGGGGCCCGCATTCGAACCGACGTAAACCAACGCGCGCTTCGGACCGCCTTCCGCCACGACGGGCTGCGTGATCTTTGCGTAGAGGCCGCCATCCGTGTCCTCGTAACGGTCGAGCGCGGGAACGTCGGCTAGCGCCAGTTCCCACAACAATCCATGCACCCTCGCGCTGGAATCGCGCACCACGGTCAGCCATCCCTCGCGCATGATCGCGAGCACGGTGGCGCATCAACCGCGCCAAACCCAGCGGCTTCGAGCGCGGGCAGCGCTCGGCCATCGCGGCGACGTCCATGTTTGAGCCATAGGCGAAATAGAGAGGCATCAGCCGCTGATCCTCTCGACCTTGCTGACGACGCTCTTGCCGCGGAGCTGCGCGATGACGGCGTTCAGATGCTGGATGTCGGAGACTTCCAGGTCGAACCGCACCTCGCGGAAATCCGGCCCGGTCGGGTTGAACACGACATTGTCGATGTTGGCGCCAGCCTCGCCGATCGTGGTCGAAACCACCCCGAGCGCGCCAGGCTCATTGAGCGTCGTGACGAGGATCTGCGTCGGGTAGAGCGACTTTTTCGCCTTGTCGAGATCCCAGCGCACGTCCAGCCATTGTTCGGGCTTGTCGTCGAACTGCATGAGTTCGGGCGAATGGATCGGATAGATCGTGATCCCGTCGCCGGGGGTGCGGATCCCGATGATGCGCTCGCCGGGCACCGCGCCGCCCTTGGCCGCAAATTTCACCTGGGTGTCCACATCGATGCCGCGCAACGGCAACTGGCCGCGCTCGTCCTGCCCGGGCACGCGAAAAACGAGATTGGCCGCCTTGGCGAGCCCGAACCAGCCGCTCTCGTCCGGGCTGCAGCGCCGGTCCCGCCTTTCGCTCCTCCTGGAAGTCGGGATAGACGGCGCGCACCACGTCGGCGGAATAGAGCTCGCCGCGGCCGACGCCGATGAACACGTCGTCGATCGACTGGCGCGCCAGCCGCGGCAGCACGCTCTTCAGTTTTGCCTCCGAATATTTCTTGCCGGCGCGCTCGAACGCGCGCTCGATGATCTGGCGCCCGAGGCCGCCATATTGCGCCTTCGCCGCCTCGCGCGTCGCGCGACGGATCGCGGCGCGCGCCCGTCCCGTGACGACGACCGAATCCCAGGCGGCCGGCGGCGTGCGGCTCGACGACCGCGTGATCAGCACTTCGTCGCCGTTGTGCAGCGGCGAGATCAGTGGCGCGATGCGGCCGTTGATCTTGCAGCCGACCGCGGAATTGCCGACATCGGTGTGGACCGCATAAGCGAAGTCGATCGCGGTCGCGCCGCGCGGCAAAGCGATGAGGCGCCCCTTCGGCGTGAAGCAGAACACCTGATCCTGAAACAGCTCGAGTTTGGTGTGCTCGAGGAACTTGTCGGAATCGTCGGTCGCGAGCGCTTCGATGATTTGTCGCAAGCCGCGATAGGCGGCGCTCTCGCCGCCTTCGATCGCCGCGCGGCCGTCCTTGTAGAGCGCATGCGCGGCGATGCCGTATTCGGCGACTTCGTGCATGCGATGGGTTCTGATCTGCAGCTCGACGCGCTGCATCGCCCGGGCCGATGACGGTTGTATGGATCGAGCGGTAGTCGTTCTGCTTCGGAGTCGAAATGTAATCCTTGAAGCGGCCCATCACGCTCGGCCACGTCGTGTGGGCGACGCCGACCGCGGCATAGCAATCCGCGACCGTGTCGACGAGAATGCGGAAGCCGTAGATGTCGGAGAGCTGCTCGAACGAGATCGAGTTGCGCTCCATCTTGCGGAAGATCGAATAGGCCTGCTTCTCGCGGCCCTTGACCTCGCATTTGATGCCGCGGCGCGCGAACTGGTCGCGCAACTCGTCGGCGATGCGGGCGATCAGCGGCCCGTTCTTGGTCTTGAGTTCTTCGAGCCGCGAGACGATCAGCGCGCGCGCGTCCGGCATCAGATAGCGGAACGCGAGGTCCTCGAGTTCGTTGCGCAGCCCCTGCATGCCCATGCGGCCGGCGAGCGGGGCGTAGATGTCGATGGTGTCCTGCGCGATGCGGGCGCGCTTGCGCCTCCGGCACGAAATGCAGGGTGCGCATGTTGTGCAGGCGGTCGGAAAGTTTGACGAGCAGCACGCGCGCATCGTCGGCGATGGCGAGCAGAAGCTTTCGAAAGCTCTCGGACTGCTGCGCGTGTTTGGTCGCGAAGTCGAGCTTGTTGAGCTTGGTCAGTCCTTCGACGAGGCCGCCGATCTCCGGCCCGAACATGCGGTCGATGTCGTCGCGGGTGACTTCTGTGTCTTCGATGGTGTCGTGCAGCATCGCAGCGACGATCGTCGCATCGTCGAGCTTGAGATCGGTGAGGATGGCGGCGACTTCGAGCGGATGGGTGAAATAGGGATCGCCGGAGGCGCGCTTCTGCGACCCATGCGCTTTCATGGCGAACACATAGGCGCGATTGAGCAGATCTTCATCGGTCTCGGGATTGTAACGCTTCACCCGATCGACCAGCTCGTATTGCCGGATCATCTTCCTCTGACGCGAATTGTTCGTATACTGCGGCAATATCTAGACGACGAGAGCGGCTGGCAAGTGCGCAATGCGGAGGCGCGGGGAAACATAGAGCTATGTGGAGTCGGCAGCCCACAACCCTCGTCCTGAGCTTGTCGAAGGACGTCCGGTTGGCCGCTCTGCTTCCGCGAGCAATCGCGTCAGCGACCATTCCAGCACAGCCAAGCTCCCGCCCGGATCGCGAATGTGGAAACGTCCTTCGAAAAGCTCAGGATGAGGCGCGTGGCAGCAAAGCGGCCGTCTGGCTCAACGATTTAACCGCTGTCCAAAATATGTGCATGCCCTCCGCGCCAAAGCGACGGAACGTGCTCAAAAGAAAACCCGCGATGCCGTAGCTCGCGGGTTCTCAGTAACTTTGTCGCAACAGACGGCTGCGGCTATCATGCAGAGGCGAGCATCCGCTTGTTCGGGGCGGCGCGCCGGTAGGCGACAAACCCCAGGCCGGCGAAACCGAGCGCCATCAGGGCCCACGTCGAAGGCTCGGGGACGGCGCTCAAGGTCACGTCGTCGAAAGCCACCTGCCCGTAATCAAGACCGCGCATATCCGTCCCGCCGGAAAGCACGATCGCCAGATTGCCGAGGGCGCCATCGCCCGCCTGCGCGACGTAGGTCAGTCCGGTATGAACAAAGGTCCCGGCCCCCGGCGTCACCGGATCGGTCACGCTGGCGAGCACTGTCGCACCGGCCAGCAGGGAAATCGTATAGTCGCCGAGCGTATAACCTTCGCCGCGCGCGCCGACATACACCCCGAGATTGTAGGTGTCGCCCGCAATCGCGGACACGCCCAGGACTTGCGAGAAGGAACCCGGGTCTGGAGCCAAAGCCGTTCCACCGCCGATGTACCCGACCTGGCTGCCGTCGGGCGGGGTGTAAGACGCGGCCGGTGGCCTGTAAATCCCGATGTTTCCAAGCGCCGTCGTCATCGTCCAACCCGGTATCGTCGGGGTTGCGAGGCCCCCGCTGACGCCATTG
This sequence comes from uncultured Pseudomonadota bacterium, assembly GCA_963771455.1. Classification (GTDB taxonomy): domain Bacteria; phylum Pseudomonadota; class Alphaproteobacteria; order Rhizobiales; family Beijerinckiaceae; genus Roseiarcus. The sequence continues at coordinate 89,949 of CAVYTP010000019.1, read as the reverse complement.
GTTGTCGTGAAATACCCGACGGTGGGGGATTCGAACGAATAGTTGATGATGGGGATAGTTCCGGCCTGCGCGGTCGCCGAAACAGCGCTGACGCAGCCCAACAGCGCAAGTCCAAAGTAGTGCAAAGTCTTCATGTCGCAGCTCCAGTTTAAAGATACCGCCAACGTTACAAAGCTGGCATGGCCGCGTGTTGTTGTCAAAAAATGCACCCTATGCTTGCAGTCAATGAGCATAAGTATCGAGCGATGCAGTCGTTTTGAGTTTCGCTACAAAGCGCGAGGGGGCCGGAAGTCTTCACTCCGCCTTCGCGGCGTCCACGAGCCTCATCTCCGCCTTTTCGCGACCGCCGTAGCGATTGATCGACAGCGAGCCGACGAGGTGGACGTAAGAGCCGCGCGATTGCGAGAGCGCCTGTCCGAGCGGCTTGCCGGCGGCGCGAAACGCGATCGCGTCGATGCTCTTGCCGTCGCCTGCGACGGCGCGAACGCGCACGTGGTCGGTCCCGACCGGAAACACATCCACAAGCCTGTGGCGGGCGAGCGCGAACATCGGCTCCGGATTGCCCGACCCGAACGGTCCCGCCGCCTCGATGCTGTGAATGAGCGAGGGCGTCGCCGCCGACGCCACCAGCGCGGCGTCGATGGCTAGCGAGGCGCCCGCGCGCGCCGCGGCCACCGGACCGGCGAGCTTTTCCTCGATGATAGGCGCGCCAGTCGCCGAGTTTTGCCCGCGTCAGGGTGACGCCCGCCGCCATCGCATGGCCGCCGCCTTTGAGCGCAAGCCCGGCCTCGACGGCGGCTCGCACCACCCGGCCGATGTCGACGCCGGGGATCGAACGCGCCGACCCCGTCGTCTCGATCGCGCCAAGCGCGAACGCGAACGCGGGCCGCTCGAACCTCTCCTTCAGCCGCGCCGCGACGAGGCCGACCACGCCCGGCGCCCAGCCTTCGCCGGCGACGATCACGGCCGCGCCGCGCTCCTCGAGGCCGAGCGAGGCGAGCGCCTCGGCCTCGGCTTCGAGCAGCGCGGCCTTTTCGATCTGCTGGCGGGCGCGATTGAGTTGGTCGAGTTCCATCGCGATCTCGCGCGCCTGCAGCTCGTCGCGCACGGTCAGCAGCCGCGCGCCGAGCGCGGCGTCGCCGATCCGGCCGCCGGCATTGATGCGCGGTCCGATCAGATAGCCGAGATGATAGGCGCGGGGCGGCCCGTCGGCGCCTGCCGCGTCGAACAAAGCCGCGAGCCCCGGCCGCTCGCGGCGCTTCATGATCGCGAGCCCACGCGTCACGAAGGCGCGGTTCAGGCCGACCAGCGGCACCACGTCGGCGACCGTCGCGAGCGCGACGAGATCGAGGCTCGCGATCAGGTCCGGCGGCTTCGCGCTCGCGAAAAAGCCGCGCTCCTTCAGCGCGCGATTGAGCGCGACGAGACCCATGAAGGTCACGCCCGCGGCGCAGAGGTAGCCGAGCCCGGAAAGGTCGTCCTCGCGGTTCGGATCGACGATCGCGGCCGCGTCCGGCAAAGCTTCCGGCGCCTGATGGTGGTCGAACACGACGACGTCGAGCCCGAGCGCCCGCGCATGCGCGATCGGCCCATGGCTGACCGCGCCGCAATCGACGGTGACGACCAGCCCCGCCCCCTTCGCGGCAAAACCGTCCATGGCCTCGTTGTTGGGGCCGTAGCCTTCGAGAATGCGGTCGGGAATATGGATCAGCGTCTCGCAGCCGCACGGCCTGCAGATACTCGCTGAGCAGCGCCGCGCTGCACGCGCCGTCGACGTCGTAGTCGCCGAAAATCGCGACGCGCTCGCGGACCTCCACGGCGCGCACGAGCCGCGCCGTCGCCGCTTCCATGCCCGACAGCGTAAACGGGTCGGGCATCAGGTCGCGCAAGGTGGGATCGAGATAGCGCTCGACTTCGTCGACGCCGACGCCCCGCCCCGCCAGCACCCGCGCCATCAGATCGTCCTGGCCCGGAAATCTGCGCGATGGCGAGCGCCCGCGCCTCCCCCGCCGCATCAAGCCGCGCCCGCCAGTCGCGGCCGGTGAAGGAGCTTTCGACGGCGAGAAACGGCGCGGACATAGCCCCCTTGACGGTTTAGCCCTTCTCCCGCGAGCGGGAGAAGGCGCCCGAAGGCCGGATGAGGGCCGGTTCCGCTTGTGCGCGCCGCCCTCATCCCCGCTTCGCGGACCTTCTCCCGCAAATGGGAGAAGGGCCAATTCCTGCTGGCTTTGCGGCCGCGCGCGAGTTCGCGTCAAGCGGACGCGGGCCGCTTCTCCCCCGCCTTGTAGGTGATCACGAATTTATCCGTCACAGTATCGCGCAGCGCGTTGAAGTATCGCCCACAGCCCGAAGCATGCCGCCAGCGCTCGGCCTGCTCGCCGCGCTTGTTGTCGCGGAAGAACAGAAAGTCGGTCCATTCCTCGTCGGTTGCGGTCTGCGGCTCCCGCTTGAGATGCGCCTCGCCAGCGTATTTGAACTCGATGTCCGGGCGCTCGGTCTCGCAATAAGGGCAGCGGATCAGGAGCATGGTGGGCCTTCAGCGTAGCGGTTAGGCGGCAATGGAGGTAAGCAATTCAGGAGCCGGCGCCAAGAGCGCGCTAAAGGCTAAACGGTGGCGCGTTCACCCGTCCGCCTGCGGTTTGGCGCCTTGGGCTTCGCCACCGTTGTAAGGCTATCAAGATTGGCAAGCGTCACCGGCTCTCGATCCGGAAACTCCACCACCAGCCGCAATTTACCGCCCATCGCCTCGACGTAGGAACGCAACGTCGAGAGCAGAAAATCACTGCGTTTCTCGATCCGTGACACGCCATCCTGCGAAATATGCAGCGCCTCAGCCATGCGCTCCTGAGTTCAAAGCATGCGCCTTGCGCAGGTCGCGAAGCGTCATCTCCGCCTCGACGAGCCGCGCCGCCTGAGCTTCGACTTCGCGCTGCTGGTCGACGGGAAGTCCTGCGATCATATCGTCGAGCGTTCGCGCCATGTTTCAAAATCTCTTCTTCTGTCGCGCCAGGTGCGCATCAAACCGTTTGTCGGCGGTGTCGATCAGTGTCCGGTAAAATCGCGCCTGGCTCTTGCCTGATTTGTCGCCAGCAACGAGCACGACGGCCTGACGCCATGCATCGAAAGCAAAGGCCGCTCGCCACGCTCCGCCTGCGGCTTCGAAACGCAATTCCTTCATGTTGGCGTGCTTCGAAGCCTTCAGCGTGTCTACGTGAGGGCGCGCAAGTTGCGGCCCGAAGGTTTCCAGGAGGCGCGCCCTGGCCAGCAAAGCCGTCTGTGCGTCGCGGGGGAATGCTGCGAACTCCACGACAAACGCGTCGTCAAAGATCACCACCCATTTCATTCGGTCGACAACGCCTTTTATAATATGTACTCAAAGACATATTCGTCAAGAATAAAACGGCTAGGCCCTCTGCATTTTTGCGCTACGCGCTCGGTGGCGCACGAATTTCAGGAGACGAAGGCGGGCTTTCCGGCGACCGCACCCCCTCAATGCACCACCGCCGCAGCCGTCGCCTCGTTGATGAGCGCGCCGGTGCGGAAGCGGTTGAGGGAGAAAGGCGCGGCGATGGCGTTGGGTTCGCCGGTCGCCAGCAGGTTTGCGAACACGTGGCCCGATCCCGGCGTCGCCTTGAAGCCGCCGGTGCCCCAGCCGCAATTGACGAACAGGCCGGGCACAGGCGTCTTGCTGAGGATCGGCGAGCGGTCAGGCGTCATGTCGACGATGCCGCCCCAGTTCCTCAGCATCCTCACGCGCGACAGGATCGGGAACAGTTCGATGATCGCCTCCAGCGTGGCCGGAGATCACAGGCAGTCCGCCGTTCTGGCTGTAGGAATTGTAGGCGTCGGCCCCGGCGCCGATGACGAGCTCGCCCTTGTCGGACTGCGACATGTAGGCGTGGACGGCGTTGGAGGCGCAGACGACGCGGCATGATCGGCTTCAGCGGCTCGGAGACCAGCGCCTGCAAGGTGACGGACTCGATCGGCATGCGGACGCCGGCCATGCTCATCACGTGGCTGGTGCTGACCGGCGACGACGACGCCGAGCTTCTTCGTCGCGATGGTCCCGCGCGTACGTCTCGACGCCGCTGACGGCGCCGGCTGCGTCGCGCAGGATCGCCTTGACCTCGCAGTTCTGCAGAATGTCGACGCCGCGCGCCGAGGCCGCCCTCGCGTAACCCCAGGCGACGGCGTCGTGACGCGCGGTGCCGCCGCGCCGCTGCAGCACGCCGCCGAGCATCGGGATAACGCGCCTTGCCGGGAGATGCTGAGGATCGGGCAGACCTCCTTCGCCTGCTCGGGCGTCACCCATTCGTTCTGAATGCCGGCGAGCCGGTTGGCGTAGAGGTGGCGCTTGAAATTCTGCACCTCGTGCGGGCTGTGGGCGAGCATCAGATAGCCGCGCGGCGAGAACATCACGTTGTAGTTCAGCTCTTCCGACAGCGTCTCCCACATCCGGTGGGCGTGGCCGTAAATGCCCTCGGACGCTTCCCAGAGATAGTTGGAGCGCACGACCGTCGTATTGCGCCCGGTATTGCCGCCGCCGAGCCAGCCCTTTTCCAGCACGGCGATGTTGGCGACGCCGTGCTCCTTGGCGAGGTAATAGGCGGTCGCCAGGCCATGGCCGCCGGCGCCGATGATGACGACGTCGTAAGCTCGGCTTCGGCTCGGGATGGCGCCATTGCTCCGGCCAGCCCTTGTGGCCGGCCAGCGCCTGCGGAAGAGGCTGAGCAACGAATAGCGCAAGCAATCTCTCCGTCGGGCGCCGGACGGCGCTAACTAGCCCCCGCTGTAGCGCGAGCGGGACGTGCGCGCACATGCAAATCCGGCATGCGCGTCCCTCATGAGCTGCGGAGCGAAGCGCAGTTTGGGCTTGGCTCGCGCCCGCGGGATCGGCCAATATGGCCTCGCCGGCCGGGACGGCCGGCGCCCAGGGAGTCTGACATGCCGAGTATCAGCGACGAATTTCGCCGCCCGCTGCCCCTTGCGCTTCGCGGCGCTGGCGATCGTCGGCTGGCTCTTTGCGGCCTACACTTGGTCGCTGGCGTCGCGATGCCCATGATCAGCTCGACGATGGACTGAAGCGCGCCGAAGTCGCGCGCCAGGCGCTCGCCGGCGACCTGCAGAACCTGCAAAAATCCGCGGGCACGGCGGATGACCTGAAGAAGCAGGCGCAGGCCGCGCAAAAGGCGCTGGCCGAAGCCGTCGCCGCGCGCGCCTCCGCGCAGAACGACCTCGCCGAGCTCACGAGGCAGATCAACGAGGCGAAACTCGCCATTTCCGGCGCGCAGGACGGAGGCCAAGAGCAAGACGCGCGACCTCGCCGAAGTCGAACTGCGGCTGAAGGGCGAGAACGACCAATTGACCCAGTTGCAGAACCAGACCGCGACCTGGCGCAGCAGACCCATGAGGCGCAGGCGAGCGCCGAGGTCGCTCAGGCGCGACCTCGACGCGGCCGAACTGCAGGTCAAGGCCGAGAGCTGGCCGGCTCGCCGATCTCCAGGCGCAGTCTTCCACGCCGCCGCCCAGGAAGTCGCAGACCGAACAGGCGGCCGACGCGGCGAGTCGCAGCTTGCCGACATGCAGCGCCAGGTCGACGACGCCAACAAGGCGCTGACCGACCTGCACGCGCAGCAGCAGCAGCAACAGCAGCAGGCGACGCCAGATCGAGCAGGCGGCGAACGGCGCAAGGCCCAGCTCGCCGATTGCAGCGCCAGATCGACGACGCGACCAAGACGCTCGAACGACCTCAAGGCCAGGCGCAGCAACAGCCGCCCGACCGCAGGAGCCGCAGCCGAAAGGCCGCCTATGCAGTCGACGGCTATCGCCCGAACAGCGCTTTGAGCGACGGCCCGTCGGCCTTGCATCAGGCCGCGCTCCGTGATCAGAATGCCGTGAACGAGTTCGGCGGGCGTGACGTCGAAAGCGGGATTGGCGGCGCTTCACGCCCGGCGGTCCGATCGCCGACTTCGGCGACAGCGCCGCCGTTGCGAGCCGGCCAGGATGATGGGTCACTTCCCGCGTCGCGCTCCTCGATCTCGATCTCCTGACGGCCGTCCTCGATCGCCAGTCGATCGTCGTGGAGGGCACGGCGAAATAGAACGGCACGCCGTTCGCCTTCGCCGCGAGCGCCTTCAGATAGGTGCCGATCTTGTTGGCGGCGTCGCCGCGCGCGGTGACGCGGTCGGCCCCGACGATGCAGAGATCGACCCGGCCGTGCTGCATCAGGTGGCCGCCGGCGTTGTCGGCGATCAGCGTGTGCGGCACGCCGTGTTCGCTTCGAGTTCGAACGCGGTCAGCGCCGCGCCCTGGTTGCGCGGCCGGGTCTCGTCGACGAACACGTGCACGGGCATGCCGCGATCGTGCGCAAGATAGATCGGCGCGGTCGCCGTGCCGATGTCGACGGTGGCGAGCCAGCCGGCGTTGCAATGGGTCAGGACGTTGACCGGGTCGTCCGGTGCGGCGTGGATCGCCTCGATGAGTTCGGAAAGCCGGCTTCGCCGATGCCGGCCATTGATCTCGACATCCTCGTCGCACATATTCGGCGGCGCGCGCCCATGCCGCCGCAAAGCGCTGCGAAGGCGGCAGCGGCGCGACGCGCGCGCGGACGTCGTCGAGCGCGAAACGCAGATTTACCGCCGTCGGCCGGCTCGCCAGCAGCTCGCGGCACGCGGATTCCAGCCCCTCGTCGCTCGGCGTCGCTTTTCAGCGCCAGCGCGAGACCGTAGGCGGCTGTCGCGCCGATCAGCGGCGCGCCCCGCACCACCATCGTCCTGATCGCGTCAACCGCGTCCTCGCGCAGTCGTCAGCCGGCGGGTCGCGAAAACGATGCGGCAGCAGGGTCTGGTCGATGACCACGACGGCCCCGCCCTCGGGCCAGATCGTGCGATAGGCGCGGCCGCCAATTTTCATGCAAAACCTCGCTTAACCAAGATAGTTGTCCGGACCGGTTCGGGTTAGAAACAATTGTGAACGCCGCACAAGTGCGGCTACTAAAGGACTTAAAAATGGGGAGAGCGACGCCCACTGGCCACCGTAATCTGAGGGGAATCACGGTATGGATCAGTTGAACGCGATTCGCAGACAGCCGATCGGAACCTCGACGCGCGTTCGGACCTTCACCGCGGAAGAGCTGAAGCAGTCGGTGCTCGACAAGCTCAAGTATACGGTTTCCAAGGACCCAGTCGCCGCCAGCCAGCGCGACTGGTTCGTGGCGGTCGCCCACGCGACGCGCGACATCGTGGTCGAGCACTGGATCGCCTCGACCAACCGCATCTACGACGAGGACCAGAAGCGGGTTTATTATCTCTCGCTCGAATTCCTGATCGGCCGCCTGCTGGTCGATGCGATGACCAATCTCGGCATCGTCGAGCCGATGACCCAGGCGCTGGGCCAGCTCGGCGTCGATTTCAATTCGCTGCGGCGCATCGAATCCGACGCCGCGCTCGGCAACGGCGGCCTCGGACGTCTCGCCGCCTGTTTCATGGACAGCATGGCGACGCTTTCGATCGCGGCGCACGGCTACGGCATCCGCTACGACAACGGCCTGTTCCGGCAGATCATCCGCAACGGCTGGCAGCAGGAAATTCCCGAGGACTGGCTGAGCCACGGCAATCCCTGGGAATTCGAGCGCGCCGAGGTCAACTATGCGATCGGCTTCGGCGGCTATGTCGAGGCGACCGGCGACGCCGACAATGTGCGCCATGTCTGGAAGCCGGGCGAAACCGTCGAGGCGGTCGCCTTCGACACGCCGATCGTCGGCTGGGCCGGCCAGCACGTCAACACGCTGAGGTTGTGGTCCGCGCGCGCCGCCGACCCGCTGAAGCTCGACGCCTTCAACGCCGGCGACTATCGTCGGCGCGCTTGCGCGATCAGCGTGCGCGCCGAGGCGATTTCGAAAGTGCTCTATCCGAGCGACGCGACGCCGGCCGGGCAGGAACTGCGGCTCAGGCAGGAATATTTCTTCGCCTCCGCCTCGATCCTCGATCTGGTGCGCCGCCACATCAAACAGCATCGCGACATCAGAACGCTCGCCGATTACGTCGCGGTGCAGCTCAACGACACCCATCCCTCGATCGGCGTCGCCGAGTTGATGCGCATCCTCGTCGACATGCACCGCCTGCCCTGGGCAGAAGCCTGGGATATTACGCGCGCCGTGTTCTCCTACACCAATCATACGCTGCTTGCCCGAGGCGCTGGAGAGCTGGCCGGTCGCGCTGATGGAGCGGCTTGCTGCCGCGCCACATGCAGATCATCTATCTCATCAACGCGACCCATCTCGAGGCGGCCCGCAAGCAGGGCCTGACCGACGCCAACCTGATGGCCTCGCTCTCGCTGATCGACGAGCATGGCGGACGGCGCGTGCGCATGGGCTCGCTGGCCTTCGTCGGCTCGCACATGATCAACGGCGTGTCCGGCCTGCACACCAACCTGATGAAGCAGACCGTCTTCCACGATCTGAACGAGCGTCTATCCCGGCCGCATCGTCAACAAGACCAACGGCATCACGTTCCGCCGCTGGTTGATGGAATGCAATCCGCGCCTCACCGACATCATCAAGGCCGCCGTCGGCGAGAAAGCGCTGTTCGACGCCGAAGAACTGAAAGGCCTCGCCCGCTTCGCCGACGATAGCTCGATGCAGGAGCAGATTCGCGCTGGCGAGGCGCGCCAACAAGGTCACGCTCGGACAGATCATCGCGGAGACGCTCAACCAGCGCGTCGACCCCGACGCCCTGTTCGACGTGCAGATCAAGCGCATCCATGAATACAAGCGCCAGCTGCTCAACATCCTCGAGACGATTGCGCGCTACAACGAGATCCGCGCCAACCCGACGATCGACTTCGCGCCGCGGGTAAAAATCTTCGCGGGCAAGGCGGCGGCGAGCTACACGCAGGCCAAGCTCATCATCAAGCTGGCGATCGACGTGGCGCGCACCGTCAACAACGACCCGACCGTTCGCGGTCTGCTGAAAGTCGTGTTCCTGCCGAACTACAACGTCAGCCTCGCGGAAATGATCATTCCCGCGGTCGATCTCTCCGAGCAGATCTCGACGGCGGGCATGGAAGCCTCGGGCACCGGCAACATGAAGATGGCGCTCAACGGCGCGCTGACGATCGGCACGCTCGACGGCGCCAATGTCGAGATGCGCGACCTCGTCGGCGATCCCAACATCTTCATCTTCGGCCTGACGGCGGCGGAAGTCGAAGCGTCGCGGCGCAAAGGGCATTTCCTCGGTCGAGCAGATCGAGGCGTCGCCCGATCTTGCGCGAGGCGCTCGACGCGGTTGGCGGCGGCGCCTTCTCGGCGGACGACCGCAACCGCTATGTCGGGCCTCGTCGACACGCTCAGAGCATCACGATTACTTCATGGTCTGCGCCGATTTCGACGCCTATTGGAAGGCGCAGATGAATGTCGACGACCGCTGGCGCAAGCGCAAGGCGTGGCTGAGCTCGAGCATCATCAATACCGCGAATGTCGGCTGGTTTTCTTCCGACCGCACCATCGCGGAATATGCGCAAGGAAATATGGAAGGCGCCGTTCAAACCGCGTGTCGGATTCTGACGGCAACGACTACCGATCAAAGGAAGACGAGGAAATGCCCGAGACCTGGCGCGCCCCAGAAGACCGGATCGACGCCATCGCTTCGGCGCGGGAGGAAGATCCGTTCGCCATTCTCGGCCCGCATCTGACGCCGTGCGGCTGGGCGATCCGCGCGCATCGTGCCCGACGCGATCAGCGTGCGGGCGCTGACCCTCGATGGCGCGCCGATCGCCAACGCTCGAGCGGCGTAAGGGCGACTTCTTCGAGGCTCTGGTCGCCGAGCTCAACGACGGCCGCGCTATCGTGTCGAAGTGACGCGCACGAGCGGGCGTCGAATCCGACCGAGGACGCCTACGCCTTCGGTCCGGCGCTCGGCGCAGATCGACGATCATCTCCTGCTCGAGGGCACCCATCGCCAGCTCTACAAACGGCTCGGCGCGCAGCTCGGCGATGCACGAAGGCGTCGACGGCGTGCTGTTCGCGCTCTGGGCGCCGAACGCGCGGCGCGTGTCGGTCGTCGGCGATTTCAATCGCTGGGACGGGCGGCGCTGCCAGATGCGCAAGCGCTTCGACAGCGGCCTGTGGGAAATCTTCATCCCCGATATCGGCGAGGGCGCGATCTACAAATACGAGATCATCGTCGCGCTCCGGCGAGCTGATGCCGTTGAAGGCCGACCCGTTCGCGTTTCGCGGCGAGCTGCAGACCCTCCACCGCCTCCATCGTCGCCGACACGACGGACTTCGCGTGGACGGACGAAGCCTTCATGGCGAAGCGTCGGGAAGGTCGACCGCGCCGCAAGCCGATGTCGACCTACGAAGTCCATCTCGGCTCCTGGCGGCGCGGCCCCGACGGCGGCTTTCTCACCTACGACGAGCTCGCCGACCAGCTGATCCCCTATGTCGACCGGCCTCGGCTTCACCCATCTCGAGCTGCTGCCGGTCAGCGAGCATCCGCTCGACGAATCCTGGGGCTATCAGTCGCTCGGCCTGTTTGCGCCGACCAGCCGGTTCGGAACCCCCGAAGGCTTTGCGCGTTTCGTCGACAGAGCGCATGCCGCGGGACTGGCTGTCATCATCGACTGGGTGCCGGCGCATTTTCCGGTCGATGCGCATGGCCTCGCGCATTTCGACGGCGAGGCGCTCTACGAGCATGCCGATCCGCGCAAGGGCTTCCACCCCGACTGGAACACGGCGATCTACGATTTCGGGCGCAAGGAAGTGGCCAATTATCTGCTCGCCAACGCGCTCTACTGGGTCGACCGGTTCCATGTCGACGGCCTGCGCGTCGACGCCGTCGCCTCGATGCTGTACCTCGATTATTCGCGCAAAGCCGGCGAATGGCTGCCGAACGCCGACGGCGGCAACGAGAATCACGACGCCATCAACTTCATCAAGCGCACCAACGAGGCCGTCTACGGCGAGTTTCCCGGCGCCGTGACGATCGCCGAGGAATTCGACCGCATTCCCCGGCGTCTCGCAGCCGACCAACCTCGGCGGGCTCGGCTTCGGGTTCAAATGGAACATGGGCTGGATGCACGACACGCTCGATATATATCGAGCGCGATCCGGTCCACCGGCGCTGGAGCCACGACAAGCTGACGTTCGGGCTGCTCTACGCGTTCACCGAGAATTTCGTGCTGCCGATCTCGCATGACGAGGTCGTGCACGGCAAAAGCTCGCTGGTCAGCAAAATGCCCGGCGACGAATGGCAGCGCTTCGCCAATACCGCGCGCCTATCTCGCCTTCATGTGGGCGCATCCCGGCAAGAAGCTGTTGTTCATGGGCCAGGAATTCGGCCAGACGAGCGAGTGGAACTGCAACGAAGCCGCTGCCCTGGTGGCTGCCTCGATCACGCGCCCGCATCAGGGCTTGCAGACTCTGGTCCGCGATCTCAATCGCTTCTACGCGTTCGCGTCCCTCGATGCACGTGCGCGACTGCGAAGCCGAGGGCTTTCGCTGGATCGTCGTCAACGACGACGCGCAATCGGTGCTCGCCTTCCTGCGCACCGGCGCGCCGGAAGATCGCGCCGATCGCGATCGTCTGCAATTTCACGCCGGTCATTCGGCGCGACTATCGCATCGGCCTGCCGCAGCGAAGGGCGATGGGTGGAGGCGCTCAACACCGACTCCTCGGCCTATTGGGGCTCGAATGTCGGCAATCTGGGCGGGGTCAAAGCGGAGCGGCGGCCGATGCACGGCTTCGGCGCCTCGGCCTCCGTCACCCTGCCGCCGCTGCGGCGTAGTCTATCTCGAATACGAACCGGCAAAATTGCCGACGGCCTGAGGCTGAAAAGGTTACCTACGTTGGAGGAAGCGTAATGGTTTCGACGATGACGCCGACGGAAGTGCAGCCGCCCTATGCGCGTCATGCGATGGCCTATGTGCTCGCAGGCGGCCGCGGCAGCCGCCTGATGGAGCTTACCGACCGTCGCGCCAAACCCGCCGTCTATTTCGGCGGCAAATCGCGCATCATCGATTTCGCGCTGTCCAACGCGCTCAATTCCGGCATTCGCCGCATGGCGGTGGCGACCCAGTACAAGGCGCACAGCCTGATCCGCCATCTGCAGCGCGGCTGGAACTTCCTGCGCCCTGAACGAAACGAAAGCTTCGACATCCTGCCCGCTTCGCAGCGCGTCTCCGAGACGCTCTGGTATCTCGGCACCGCCGACGCGGTCTATCAGAACATCGACATCATCGAGAGCTACGCGCCGGCCTACATGGTCATCCTCGCGGGCGACCACGTCTACAAGATGGACTACGAGAAGATGCTGCAACAGCACGTCGAGTCCGGCGCCGACGTGACGGTCGGCTGCCTCGAGGCGACGCTCGAAGAGGCGACGGGCTTCGGCGTGATGCATGTCGACACGGCCGACCGCATCATCTCGTTCCTCGAAAAGCCGAAGAACCCGCCCTCGATGCCCGGCAAGCCCGACAAGGCGCTGTGCAGCATGGGCATCTACGTGTTCGAAACCAAATTGCTGATCGAACTGTTGCAGCGCGACGCGGCCGACCCGAATTCGAGCCACGATTTCGGCAAGGACATCATTCCCTATCTGGTCAAGAACGGCAAAGCGATCGCCCATCATTTCGAACGCTCCTGCGTCGTGTCGAGCGGCGAGGCGCAGATCTACTGGCGCGATGTCGGAACGGTCGACGCCTATTGGGCGGCCAACATCGACCTCACCGATGTCGTGCCCGATCTCGATCTCTACGACCGCGCCTGGCCGATCTGGACCTACGGCGAGATCACCCCGCCGGCGAAATTCGTGCACGACGTGCCCGAGCGCCGCGGCGAAGCGATCACCTCGCTGGTGTCGGGCGGCTGCATCATTTCCGGCGCGCGAATCTGGCGCTCGCTGCTGTTCACCGGCACGCGCATCCATTCGTATTCCGCGGTCAACGAGACGGTGATCCTGCCCTATGTGAGGGTCGGCCGCGGCGTGCGGCTGACCAAAGTCGTCGTCGACGCGGAGGTCCGGATCCCCGACGGACTCGTGGTCGGTGAGGACCCGGTGCTGGACGCCAAGCGGTTCCGCCGCACCGAAGGCGGCATCACGCTGATCACGCAGCCGATGATCGACAAGCTGGGAGCTTAAACGGTTGCGCGTTCTGTCGATCACGTCAGAAGCCTACCCGCTGATAAAGACTGGCGGCCTCGCCGACGTGGCGGGCGCGCTGCCTGCGGCGTTGGCGCGCGAAGGCGTCGAAATGCGCACGCTGCTGCCTGGTTATCCGGCAGTGACGGCCAAGCTCGAGGGCGCCGAGACAGTCCACGAATACACGTATCTGTTTGGCGGGCCGGCGCGCATCGTCGCCGCCCGCGCCGCCGGGCTCGATGTGTTCGTTCTCGTCGCCGATCATCTCTATTCGCGGGTCGGCAACCCCTATCTCGGGCCTGACGGCCGCGACTGGCCGGACAACGCGCAGCGCTTCGCCGCGCTGGCGCGCGCCGGGGCCGACATCGCAAATGGCGCGGCGACAAGTTTTGCGCCCGAGATCGCGCATGGCCACGACTGGCAGGCGGCGCTCACGCCGGCCTATCTCGTCTATGACGGATTGCCGCGACCAGGCACGGTGCTCACCGTCCACAACATCGCGTTTCAGGGCCACTATCCCGCCGCGCTGCTCGCCGAACTCGGCCTGCCCGCCGCACGCCATGGCGCTCGACGGGGTCGAGTACTTCGGCGGCGTCGGCTTTCTGAAGGCCGGCCTGCAGCTCGCCGACCGCATCACGACGGTTTCGCCGACCTACGCGCGCGAAATCCTGACGCCGCAATTCGGCATGGCGCTCGACGGCCTGCTGCGCTCGCGCGCCAATGTGGTGTCCGGCATCCTCAACGGCATCGACGATCAGGTCTGGAATCCGGCGACCGACGCAGTCGCTGGCGGCGACCTTTTCCGCGATGCGGCTCGACCACCGCGACGCCAACCGCGCGGCGCTGCAGGCGCGCCTCGGGCTCGATCTCGATGCGACCTCGCCGCTGTTTGGCGTGGTCTCGCGCTTGACCAGCCAGAAGGGCCTCGACCTGCTGCTCGAGGCCCTGCCGGACCTCGTCGCGCAAGGCGGACAACTTGCGATGCTCGGCGCGGGCGAACGGCCGCTCGAGGACGGTTTTGCCGCGGCGACGCTCACCCACAAGGGTCGCGTCGGCGCCTTCTTCGGCTATGACGAAGCGCTCGCCCATCTCATACAGGGCGCCGTCGATTTCCTGCTCGTCCCGTCGCGCTTCGAGCCCTGCGGCCTCACCCAGCTCTGCGCTTTGCGTTATGGCGCGGCGCCGATCGTGGCGCGCGTCGGCGGCCTCGCCGACACCGTCGTCGACGCCAACGACGCGGCGATGAGCGCCGGCGTCGCGACCGGCATCCAGTTCTACCCGCCCGAGGCCAGCGAACTTCGCGAGGCGCTGCGGCGCGCGTTCGCGATCCACCGCGAGCCCGGAGGGCTGCGGCGCCTGCGGCTGAACGGCATGCGCGCCGACGTCTCCTGGCGCGGTCCCGCCAAGCGCTACGCCGCGCTCTACAAGGAGCTGGCGTCTGGGCGTGAGCATTTGAGTTTGCCGACGCAGCCGGGCGACTAATCCCCTTCTCCCGTTTACGGGAGAAGGTGGCGCTGCTGGCGCAGCCGTTGCAAGGGGTTTCTCCATGAGCGTGAAACCCGGCCTGACTTTCACCGAAACCGGCGCCGAGTTCGCCGTCTATTCCGAGAGCGGCGCGCAGGCGTTTCTCTGTTTGTTTGATGACGCCGGCGCGCAGGAGACTTCGCGCGTAAAACTCGAAGCCGACGGCTCGGGCTGGCATCGCGCCGGCGCTGCCTGGCTTCAAGGCGGACGCGCGCTATGGCGTGCGCATCGACGGCCCCCACGAGCCGTGGCGCGGCCAGCGCTTCGATGTCTCCAAGCTGCTCGTCGACCCCTACGCCTGGCGCATCGACCGGCCCTACAAGCTCGCGCCGGAATTGTTCGAGTTCGGCGCCGACACCGGCGCGATCGCGCCCAAATGCGTGGCGTCGAAGGAGGTCGCCGGCGAACCCGGCCGGGCGCGTATTCCGTGGCAGGACACGATCCTCTACGAGCTCAACATCAGCGGCTTCTCGCGCCTGCGCGAAGACATCGCGCCGGAAGCGCGCGGACGGTTCGCCGCGCTCGCCGACCCGAAGGTGATCGCCCACTTCCGCGCGCTCGGCGTCACCTCGATCGAGCTGATGCCGGCCGAAGCCTACGTCGACGAGCGCCACCTCCCGCCGCTGGGCCTGTCCAACGCGTGGGGCTACAATTCGGTTCTGTACGGCTGCCCCGATCCGCGGCTTGCGCCCGGCGGCTGGGCGGAGATCAGGAACGCGTCCGACGCGCTTCACGCCGCGGGCCTCGAAGTCATCCTCGACGTGGTCGTCAACCACGACGGCGAGAGCGACGAGTTCGGTCCGACCCTGTCGCTGCGCGGGCTCGACAACGCGCTCTATCTGCAGGCTCAACCCGAACGATCCGCAGCGCTACATCAACGACATGGGCTGCGGCAATTGCGTCGCGCTCGACCGCGCGCCCGTCGTCGAGATGGTGATGGCGGCGCTGAGGCGCTGGGTGGTATTTGGCGGCATCGACGGCTTCCGCTTCGATCTCGCCACCTCGCTCGGCCGACGCCCCGAAGGTTTCGATCCGCGCGCGCCGATGCTCGCAGGCGATCGCCGGCGATCCCATTCTCTCGAAGGTCAAGCTGATCGCCGAGCCCTGGGACATCGGCCCCGGCGGCTATCAGCTCGGCCGTTTCCCCGCCGGCTGGGGCGAGTGGAACGACAAGTTTCGCGACACGGCCCGGCGCTTCTGGCGCGGCGACCGCGGCCTGATCGGCGAACTGGCGACCCGCCTCGCCGGCTCGCGCGACGTGTTTTGGGGCGATGCCGCGCCAACCAAGAGCATCAACTTCGTCGTCGCCCACGACGGCTTCACGCTCGCCGATCTCGTCTCCTACTCGCACAAGCACAACGAGGCCAACGGCGAGGACAATCGCGACGGCACGAACGAGAACTATTCCTGGAACAACGGCGTCGAAGGCCCGACCGACGACTCCTGAAATCCTGGCCAAGCGCGCGCGCGACATGCGCAACCTGCTTGCGCTCAACATTTTCGCGCGCGGCGTGCCGATGCTCGCGATGGGCGCGGAGACCGGCCACAGCCAGCGCGGCAACAACAACGCCTATGCGCAGCCCAACGAAATCTCGTGGATCGACTGGAAGAACGTCGCTCGCCGATCTGACCGCGTTCATCGGCCGCCTGACCGCGCTGCGCAGCGCGCATCCGGCGCTGAGGCCGATCGCGTGGCTGAGCGGCGCGCCGATCGCCGGCGCCGACATGGCGGACGTCGAATGGCGCGACGCGCGGGGGCCGATGACCAGCGGCGAGCAATGGAACGCCCAGCCCGACGATGCGCTGGTCGCCATCTTTACCGCCGAGGCCGGCGACGACCTGGAGCGCGTCGCGCTCGCGCTTCAATCGCGGCGGACAGCGGCTCGAGATCGCGTTGCCAGCGCCGCGCGTCCGGCTTTGCCTGGCGGATCAAGCTCGACACCGACGATGAACACACGATCGACGGCGCGACCGATCTCGCCGCCGAAGTCGAGATCGCGCCGCGCGCGACGATGCTGCTGGTCGAAGAAAAGGTCGAAGCGTCGCGCGCCCGCCCGGCCGACCGCGCCGACATCGACGCGCTCGCCGGCGCGGTCGGCATTGCCGGCGTGTGGTGGCAGGTCTCTGGCCAACAGACTGTCGTGACGCCGCACACCAAGCTTGCGTTGCTCGACGCGATGCGTCTGCCAGCCCGCACTCAGGCGCAGGCCCGCGAGTCGCTCTCCGCCTTACCTGGAAGAAACCCGCGCACGCAGACTGCCGCCGTCGGTCAACCTGACGCTCGACGCCGCGCAGCGACAGGCGCCGCTTCGCAGCGCGCCGGCGAGACAGCGCGCAACGCCGATTACCGCATCGTGTGCGAAGACGGCGTGATCCTGGAGGGCAAGACCAGGCTCGGCGAAGGCGCGCGCGTCGAATTGCCGGATGGCCGCGCGGTCCTGGAGGGCGCCCTCGCGCTGCCGGAATTGCCGATCGGCCGCCATCGGCTCGAAGTGGACGGCGTCGCCTCGGTGCTGACGATCGCGCCGCCCGAATGTTTCAGCCCCCCGGCCGTATGGCGCAGGCGGTTTGGCGTCTCGGCGCAGCTTTATGCGCTGAGGCGCGGCGCCGACGACGAGGGCATTGGCGGACTTGCCGCGCTCGGCGAAGCGAGCGCCGCCGCCGGCGCGGCCGGCGCCGCCTATTTCGGCGTCTCGCCGCTGCACGCGCTGTTCACTCACAATCCCGGACGCGCCAGCCCCTATCACCCCTCCGACCGCCGCTTTCTCAATCCGCTGCTGATCGACGTGCTCGCCGACGGCGACGGCCCCGGATTGGAGGACACGACCGCGCGCCAATTTCGCCGCGCGTTTCGCCGGCCTCGCGCGCAGCCCGGTCGTCGATTACGAACCCGTCTCGCACGCCAAGCTCGCTGCGCTGAAGGCGCGGTTCGCGGCGTTCGAGGCGGTGCGCGCCGCCCGCCCGACCGACCCCGTGTTTGCAGATCACCTGAACTTCGTCCGCGAGGGCGGCGAGATGCTCCGGCGGTTCGCGCTTTACGAAGCCGTGTCGGCTGAGCGGCAGTTCGAAGAATGGATCCACTGGCCGGCCGCGCTTCGCGATGCCGACAGCGACGCGCTTGCCGCGGCCGAGGAGCGGCTGAAGTCCGATTTCGCGTTCTCGCTCTATTGCCAATGGCTGGCGGACCGCCAGCTCGCCGCCGCCGCCAAGCGCGCCGCCGATAGCGGCGTCGAGATCGGCTTCTATCGCGACCTCGCGGTCGGCTCGGCGCCCGACGGCGCGGAGAGCTGGTCGCGCGCCGGCGAATTGATGCGCAACGTCAACGTCGGCGCGCCGCCGGACCCGTTCTCGGCCTTCGGGCAGAACTGGAACCTGCCGCCGCCGGACCCGGTCGCGAGCGCGCGCGACGGCTGGCTCGGCCTCTCGACGCTCGCCGGCGCCAACATGCGCCACGCCGGCATGCTGCGCATCGACCACGCGATGGGCCTGGCGCGCCTGTTCGTCATTCCCGACGGCGCCAAGCCGGCGCAGGGCGCCTATGTCGGCTATCCCGTCGACGACCTGATCGGCCAGATCGCGCTGCAGAGCCAACGCCATCGCTGCATGGTGATCGGCGAGGACCTCGGCACGGTGCCGGAGGGTTTCCGCGACAAGCTGACCCGCGCCCATATCTACGGGATGCGCGTGCTCTGGTTCGAGCGCGACGGCGCCGAGCCGCGCGACCCCGCCGAATATCCCGCCCTTTCGGTCGCCTGCGCCACCACGCATGATCTGGCGACGCTGGCGGGCTGGTGGAGCGGCGCCGACGTCGGCGAGCGGCTGATGCTGGGTCAGTTCAGCCTCGCCGAAGCCGAGCGCGAAATCGCGTCGCGCAGCGAGGAAAAGCGGGTGATGGTCGCAGCGTTGCGGCGCACCGGCGCGCTAGGCGACGCGACGGTCGACTTCGACCGCCCGCTCTCGGACACCGTCGCCGCGGCGCTGCACGTGTTCATTTCGAATTCGGGCTCGACGCTGGCGAGCGTGCAGGTCGACGACCTCGCCGGCATGACCATCGCGACGAACCTGCCCGGCACCGACCGGGAGCGGCCCAACTGGCGCCACCGCGCCCCGGCTGACGTTGCGACGATATTCGCCGGCTCGCGCGCGAAAAGCCTGCTGTCGGCGATGGCGCGGGAGCGGCGGTAGTTGATGGGGCTGGGCTAGCTGCAACTAGCCGGTTAGCCCCTTCGCCCCGCGAGCGGGGAGAAGGGCCTACTTACAGAGGTTTGCGGCAGCCGCTCCCTTTAGATTTCCGTAAACAGCCAGTCGCGCGCGATCTTGCCGGACCCGTCGATCTCCATAAATCCGACGCCGGCGGAAACCATTTCGCCGGTCGTTCGCCGCGCCATGTCCCAGCGGAATTTCACGAAGCCCGGCAAGACCTGTATTGCTGTGGCAGGCCGGAAGACACAGCCATTGTCGCGCACGCTGCGATTGTGCGAGGCCGTGACACGCTGCTCCAGTTCGTCGTAGCCGCAGACGTTCTGGATGCCCATCAGGTGGCGCCCTTCTGTCGCCCACAAAGTCTCAACGCCCGCGCGGCGCGCCGCCGGGTCGGGCTCGTTCCAGATCGCCACGAAGCTTTGAACCAGATCGTGTGTTTTCATCGGGGGCCTCCTCCAATCTACGTTGCGAGAGCCGTCCTTCGGCTCTTCCATTTTTATGCGATATCGCATATAAACCATCTGCGTCAATGATTGTTTGCGACATGGCACAAAATAAAACAGAATCGCGTCCGCTCCCGCGGGCGCCCCCGGCAGTACGACCCTGACGATGCGCTGGAGAGTGCGACTCGCGTATTTTGGAAGGCCGGTTACGCCGGGACCTCGCTGGACGATCTTGTCGCCGAGACAGGAATAAAGCGCCCGAGCCTCAACGCAGGCTTTGGCGACAAGCGCGATCTGTATCTGAAGACCCTTCGACGCTATCGCGATCAAAGCCGCGCGACTGCCGTCGAGCTATTAGCCGACAAGCCAGAACTGCGGGTGTTTCTACGGCGATATTTTGAGGCGGCGCTCGACATCTACCTGGGCGGCGATGATTACGCGCGGGGGTGCTATTCCATCGCTACGGCTGGCGCTCAGGCGGCGGTTGATCCCGCCGTGCGGGATTTTCTCGCCGGACTCCATCCGGGGCGCCGACGCATTTCTCCGCGATGTGATCGAAGCGGCGCGCGAGCGCGGCGAGATCGCTCAGGACGCGAATACGGAAGCTTTGGCGCAACTTGCGACTTCAACCCTACACGCTCTCGCCATTCGGTCGCGAGCCGGCGCTGAGCGCCAGCAACTCAGCGCGCTGGCGTCCGGGGCCATCGATCTGATCTGTGGACCAATCAAACGCGGCGTCAAGCGGCCGTGAATCTCGGCCTCAACCTTCAACCGCCCGCTTCCGAAATGTCCGCCTTCTCGAGGATCGGCGTCGGCCATCCGTCGCGGGCGAGCTTCAACATCGCGCGGCCGACCGTCTCCGTTGTCAGCAGCAGGTTGGGCGCCAGCGTGCGCAACGCGGCGAGCGCAGGACCGGCAAGCGCGTAGAACGCCCGATACGCGGCAACGCCCGAGCGCTCGCCATGCGCGGGCGCGATCACGCCCGGCCGCAGGCAATATGTCGCCTTGAACGGCAGCGCGATCAGCGCCGCCTCGGTTTCTCCCTTCACGCGCGCCCACATCATCGAACTGTCGACGCCCGTGGCGGCGCCGGAGACGTAGACGAAAGTAATGCGCGGATTGCGCGCCGAAAGCGGCCGCGCAAAGCCCAGCGTGAGGTCGTAGGTGAGGCGGCGGTATGTCGCCTCGTCCATGCCCGCGGAGGAGACGCCGAGGCAGAAGAAACAGGCGTCGAGACCGTCGACATCGGCGTCGAGCGCTTCAGGCAGCCGGCCGAGATCTGCCGCGACGCGATCGACGAGCTTCGGGTGCGAAACGCCCGTCGCGCGCCGCCCCAGCGTGACGACCCTCTCCACATCAGGCGCGGCGAGACATTCCCGCACCACGCCCTGCCCGACCATGCCGGTCGCGCCGAGGATCAGAATATTCATGGCCGCCCGTCTCCGCTCCCGCGGCGCTTAGGCGCCTGGGCAAGGACGTAATTGGCGGTCCCGGGCGCTCGGCGCAACGGGTTTGTGGCCGCCCTTGCAGCGATATGAAGGCGCGCCCATGTAACTTGCATGCTAGACCTTACCCCCTACCCCTCGATCGCCGACGTGCTAGACACGGACGGTTTTTCCCAAGGCTCAGGCCTGGGTTCCGAAGCCGATGAAGGGCCGCTGCTAGACGCCTACTCGCGGACGGTCGCTGACGTGGTCGACCGCGTCGGACCCAGCGTCGTGCGCATCGACGTCAAGCGCAACGGCAAGCCGGCCGGCTCGGGCTCGGGCGTGATCGTATCGCCCGACGGTCTCGCGCTCACCAATTCCCATGTGGTGCAGGGCGCGCGCACGGTCGAGCTGACGACGCTCGACGGGCGGCGTCTTACCGCGCGTGTGCTCGGCGACGATCCCGACACCGACCTCGCGCTGGTGCGGGTCGAGGCCGACGTCACGCTGCCGGCCGCCAGGCTCGGCAATTCCTCGAAGCTGCGGCGCGGGCAGATCGCGATTGCGATCGGCAATCCGCTCGGTTTCGACGCGACGGTGACGACCGGCGTCGTGTCGGCGCTCGGGCGTTCGCTGCAGTCGCGCACCGGCCGGATGATCGAGGACGTCGTGCAGACCGACGCGGCGCTCAATCCCGGCAATTCGGGCGGCCCGCTCGTTTCCTCGGCGGGCGAAGTGATCGGCGTCAACACCGCCGTCATCATGGGCGCGCAGGGCATCTGCTTTCGCGGTCGCCTCCAACACCGCGCATTTCGTCGCGGGCGAGATCGCGCGCCACGGCCGGGTGCGCCGGGGCTACATCGGGGTCGGCGCCGCGACGACGCAGATTCCGCGGCGGATCGCTTTGCGCCACGAGCTCGCGCAGGCCACGGGCGCGCAGCTGATCCAGATCGACCAGAACGGCCCCGCGGCGCAGGCCGGCCTGCTGACCGGCGACATCGTCATCGAACTCGACGGCAAGCCCGTAACGGGCGTTTCCGACCTCGTGCGGCTGCTCGACGCCGAGAAGATCAACCGCGCCGTCAGCGTCGATTTCCTGCGCCGCTCGGAACGGCATAGGCTGTGGATCGGGGCGGTCGAGCGGCTCGCGATGGCGGCAGGCGGGAGCTAAGGCAAAGGCGCGCCGCGCCTTTGATCTCGCGCACATCGGTCCCTGACCCCAGGCCTCAGGAACGCAGCCGGTGTTTGTGAGACAAAGACCGCGGTCAGCGACGGCGGCTACAGGGGCGCTATACCTTCGGCGCCTTGAGGGGTCCAGGCAACGCACGCTCGGCCTCTTCGCGCAGCGCCCCCTCGTGATGAGCGACGAAGCGTCCTGCTGCGACGATGCCTACGACCGCGCAGGCTAGCGCGACGAAGCCGACGGGCTTCGCGTAATGCTCGAACGCCACCCCGAGCCAGTAGCCGCCGACGCCGAACACCGTCGCCCAGACGATCGCGCCAAGCGCGTTGAACAGCAGAAAGCGCGGCCACGGCAGATGGTTGACGCCGGCGAGAAAGGCCGCGAACGCGCGCAGCAGCGCGACGAAGCGGCCGAAGAACACGATCTTGCCGCCGTGGCGAACAAACAGATATTGCGCGACCTTGAGCCGCCCTTCGTCCAGCCGGACGAGGTGGCCGTACCGGTAGATCAGCGGAAACCCGAATTCGCGGCCGACCCAATAGCCGGCATTGTCGCCGACCATCGCGGCAACCGCGGCGGCCGCGATGACCAGTTCGATGTTGAGCGTCCCCTTCCCGGCAAAGATCGCCGCGGAAACCAGCGCGGTCTCGCCCGGCATCGGAATGCCCGCGCTTTCCAGGCCCACCAGCAGGAACACGGCGAAATAGCCGTAGTGTGTGATAAACGGACCGAGATGTTCGACCAGTGACACAAATTCTGCCTTCGTTGAGGCGTCCGTCGCCTGCCCAGTTTCAAAGCGCCCGCGCGCGCCCCTCGGCGACCGCCGCCGTCAGCAACGCCGCAAATCCTTTCGCGTCATCGAACGCCAACGTCACCGGCAGCGCCGAAATCGGGCCGCGCTGCTGCGCGGCGACGCGGACAAGGTCCTTCTCGGTCGTGACCAACGCGAGCGTGCGGCGCTCCGCCTCTGTTGTCAGCGCCGCTATTTCGCGGCTGCTGAACCGATGATGGTCGGCAAAGCGCGCGGCGGATCGCGATCCGCGCGCCGAGCCTCTCGAGAGTGGCGAAGAACTTCTCCGGCCGCGCGATGCCCGCGAACGCGAGCACGCTGCGTCCGACCAGCGGCGCCGCCGCGATCGCGTCGGGGCGAAGGTGGGCGAGAAAGCGCGGCTTCTCGCGGCCGAGCCCGCGCGGCCCTTCTCCGCCGACGACGACGAACGCGTCGACGTGGGACAATTGCGTCTTCAGGGGCGCGCGGAGGGGACCAGCCGGAAAACAGAGGCCATTGCCGAACCCCGTCTCGCCATCGACCACGCCGATCCGGAAATCCTTTTCGAGCGAGGGGTTCTGCAGCCCGTCGTCCATGACAAGCACCGTCGCGCCATCCGCGATCGCCAGGCGTCCCGCGGCGACCCGGTCGGCGCAGACATAGCAGGGCGCGGTTGCGGCGAGCAGCAAGGGCTCGTCACCGACGGCGCGCGCGGAATGCAGCGCCGGATCGACGCGGAGAGGCCCGGCGCGCCGCTCGCCGCCGTAGCCGCGCGACAGGAAGGCGACCCGCTCGCCGCGCAGGATAAGTATGCGCGCGATCGCCAGCGCGGTCGGCGTCTTGCCGGCGCCCCCAACGGTGAAATTGCCGACGCAGATGACTGGCGCCGGGAGCCGTGTCCCGGCTTGCCCCATGCGGCGCGCCGCGGCGGCGCCGTAAAGCGCGCCTAACGGCGACAGCGCCAGCGCGGCTAGATTGGGTC
This sequence comes from uncultured Pseudomonadota bacterium, assembly GCA_963771455.1. Classification (GTDB taxonomy): domain Bacteria; phylum Pseudomonadota; class Alphaproteobacteria; order Rhizobiales; family Beijerinckiaceae; genus Roseiarcus. The sequence continues at coordinate 66,281 of CAVYTP010000019.1, read as the reverse complement.
TCGAGAATCCCCAGAAGGTTGGGGCGCGCATTCCGCTCAGGCCGCCGCGAGCGAGGCGAGGCTGGGCCCCAGCGCGGCGAGCGCCCGGTCTGCCGCGCCCGACTGCCGCTCCACGGCTTCCGCTGCGGCGCGCGCCATCGCGCTGCAGACGCGCAGGGTCGGCGAACAGGGCCGCGAGCCGGGACGCGAGATCCTCCGCATCCTGGACTTCGATGGCGCCGCCCGACGCATCGAGCGCCGGCGTAGACGTCGAGAAAGTTGGCGACGAACGGCCCGTGCAGGATCGCGCTCGCCAACTTGGCAGGCTCGATCGGATTCTGGCCGCCCTGCCCGGCGAGCGACTTGCCGACGAACACGACCCCGGCAAGCCGGTAGAACAGGCCGAGTTCGCCCATCGTGTCGCAGACATAGATCTCGACGTCAGGCGTCGGCCGTTCGCCGCGCGAGCGCTGCGCGACCTTGAACCCGGCGGCGCGCAATTCGTCGGCGATCGCCTCTCCGCGCGAAGGATGGCGCGGCGCAATCAATGTCAGGACGCGCGGAAACCGCTCGGCGAGGCGACGGTGGACCAGCCCGGCGATGCGCTCCTCGCCGTCGTGCGTCGAGGCGGCGATCCAGATCGGCCGCGCGGAAACCATGCCGGACAGCGCCGCGAGCTCCTGACGGTCGGCCGGCGGGGCCGGCGCGTCGTATTTGAGGTTGCCGATCACCCGCACCCCGCGCGCGCCGAGACCGGCGAGACGCGTCCGCGTCGCCCTCGCTCTGCGCCAGGCTTTGGTCGAAGCTGCCGAGCAGCGCGCGGATGAATTTTGGCGCGCGACGCCAGCGCTCGAACGAGCGTTCGCTCATCCGCGCGTTGACCATCGTCAGCGGCACGCCGGCGCGCTCGGCGTCGACGATCATGTTGGGCCACAGCTCCGATTCCGCGATCAGCCCGAGGTCCGGGCGCCAATGCGCGAAGAACCGGCGCGTAAAGCTCGGCGCGTCGAGCGGCGCGAATTGATGGAAGGCGCCGGAGGGCAGCCGCCGGGCCATCAGTTCGGCGGAAGTCACCGTGCCCGTCGTCACCAGCGCGGCGCGACCGGATTGGGTCAGCCGCTCGATCAGCGGCAGCAGGGAAAGCGATTCGCCGACGCTCGCCCCATGCAGCCAGATCAGCGGCCCGCGCGGGCGTTCGCGCGTAAACAGGCCGCGGCGCTCGTCGAGCCGCTCGCTGTCCTCCTTGCCGCGGCTCAGGCGCGACCACAGCAGCGGTCCCGCGATCGGCGTCGCCGCCCAGGTCGCGAGCCGATAGCCTCTGAGCGAGAGCGGCATGCTCATGCGTCCCTCAGGCCGGCGCCAGGGTCCGTCGCCCCCACGAGGGCATAGGCGCGCCGATGGGCCTCGTCGAGTCCCTCCTCGACCTTTCGGCGCAACGCCTCGAGCATTGCCGCGCGTCCGCGTCGGCGGGAACGCTGGATCAACTCGCCGACGACGATGGCGCCGCGGCCGAACGGCTTGCCGATGCTCGCTCGGTCCCAGGAGCTGAAATCGAAGCGCCGGGAGGTCGCGACCGCGGTCGGCGCGATCGGCCGGCCGGAAATCCGCGCCAGCGTGACGATGCCGAGCCCCGCCACGCGCGCCGTCTTCGGCACGTCGGCGGTCATGGCGATCGAAACGCCCTGGTCGAGCAGGCGCTTCAGCGCGATCGTCGCCGGCGCGCCGCCCTTCTCGCGCGAGCGGTCGGCGCGGCCGCCGGAGCCGCGGATCGGGATGACGCCGAGCCAGCGCAACGCGACCGCCTGCGCGCCGGCGTCGGCGTGGCGCGAAATCAGCGCGCCCATCCGCTTGATCGCCTTCGGCCAGGCGAAGGAGATCATCATGTGCTGGCCATGCCACATTGCGACGATAACGGGCGTTTGGCCGGAAATGCGCGCTTCGAGGTCGGCGGGCTCGATCCGGAACCGGTTGGTGCGGCGGACAAACCACATATAGACCGCGAACAGCAGGCCCAGCACTTCGTGGGCGATCACGACGCCGGCCGCCCGCCAGCGATCGAAATTCAAACCGCGCCTCGACGTTCCGCCGACGCGCGCGCGGCGCGCAACCGATAGGCGATCGCCGCGAGACGTGGGAACTGCGCGATCGCCATCGGTCAAAAGCTCAGGCCAGCTTGCGGTTGAGCCCCATCGGCTCCATGAAACGGTGCATGTGGACGATGAAATATCGGGTTTGCGCATTGTCCACAGTCATCTGCGCCTTGGCGCGCCAGGCGCGCTCCGCGCTCTCGTAGTTGGGGAAGATCCCCACGATGTCGATCTTCGACGGGTCACGGAATTCGATAGGTCTCGAAATTGGCGAGCTCGCCGCCGAAGACGAGGTGCAAAAGCTGTTTGGATTCGTGATCTGACATGGGTTGATTTCCTGCCTGGCCCATCCTTGCGGACGCATGTGGGAAGGCGCGTTGCGCGGCGTTTGCCCCGAAATCCAAGAAAACGCAACTGAACTCGCACGCCCCGCGCACGCAGGTTCAAAATTCGTGCCGCCCGTCAGACCCAGGCGGCGACCGCGCGAGCCAGCGCCGCGGCGAGTTCGTCGACCAGCGCGAGCGGCGCCGCGACCAGCGAATCGCGCCGGCTGGAGCGCCTATTGTACAGCAGCGGCGATCCCTGGGAATCCCTGAGTGCGCGCGCCCGCCTCGTGGAGCAGGATGTCGGCCGCCGCGATGTCCCAGTCGTGCGAATTGGGCGAAGCGAGCGCCGCGTCGAGCGAGCCTTCGGCGACGCGCGCAAGGCGATAGGCGAGCGAGGGAATTTTGGGCTCGGTCACGAACGTCGCGCCGGCCTGCGCGGCGACGTCTTCGACCATCGGCTTCGGCCCGCCCACCCGTCCCCCGTCAAGACGGCTCCGCGCCGAGGCAAAAATCCGCGCGCCGTTGCGCGTCGCCCCGGACCCGAGCGCGGCCGCAAAGGTCTGCCGGAGCGCCGGCGCATGGACGACGCCGGCGATCGGCCGCCCGTCGACCACGTAGGCGAGCGCGACCGTCCAGCGCGGATCGCCGGATACGAACGCGCGGGTGCCGTCGATCGGATCGACCACGACGATTTCTGCTCCGATCGAGCCGGGCGGGATCGTCGGCGGTCTCCTCGGAAAGCCAGCCGGCATCGGGGAAACGCCGCGCCGAGCCGGGTCTTCAGATATGCGTCGACCCGGAAATCCGCTTCGGTGACCGGCGATCCCCCGTCTTTGTACTCTACCCGAGCGGCCGTCGTCCCGCCCTCGCGAAAGTCGGCGAGCGCGAGTTCGCCCGCTTCGCGCGCCGCCGCGACGAGCACGGCAAGCGCCTCTGCCGCGCGCGTCGACGCGGCGCCGGGTACGAAGGGAGATGTCGTCATGGGTCGAGACAGGTTTACCGACCCGCGCCGCGGCGCGCAACGGTCAACGCGTCAGGATCACGACCGCGACGCCCGCCATCACTCCCGCCGTCGCCTTTCGCACCAGCTTCGCCGCCGAAGTCGAGACGAACAGACCGCGCACCCGGTTGGCCGCCAGCGCATACGTCGCCAGCACGCTGGTCAGGATCGCGGCCGCGACCGACGCGACGATGGCGAGATTGACGAAGTCGAGCTTGTCGAGATCCAGCGCCAGCGGCAGGATCGACAGGAAGAACACGATGACCTTCGGATTGCCGATGGTGAGCGAGAACGAGGCCAGGAAGGCGCGCCATCCCGTCGTCGCCACAGGCGGCGGAGCGTCGGGCTCGAGCTGCGCCCGGCGCCCTCACCAGACCCCAGGCGACGTAAAGCAGATAGATCGCGCCGGCGATCTTGATCGCGACCAGCACCCCCGCGAACTCGCGCGCCAAGCACCGCGAGGCCGGTCGAGGCGAACGCCATCCAGACCAGGTCGCCCGCCACATAGCCCGCGATGAACGGCGCCACGCCCTTCAGGCCGTGTCCCATGACGCGCGCGACGAGCGCCGCAATGCCGGGCCCGGGCGTCGCAACTGCGGCGATGTAGACGCCGGCAAACAGCAGGAGGGAAGTGAAGGACATCGGAACTTCTGGCTAGGCGATTCAATTGGGCGGCGAACAGTTCGGGCCCTGCTTTTCGTTAGCGACCCGCATTCTGGCGTTTGGCGTTTTTTGCAAGATCGCGACTATACAGATCGCGGCGTGCGATAGCCAACCTGAAAGCGGGATAGACGCACAACGGGCTCCGATCTGTAGGCTTTAAAATTCACACTTCTTGGTCTCCGCGACACATGACCCTCATCCTGAGCTTGTCGAAGGATGTTCAGTTGGCAGCAGCTTGCACTGGCGACTGTTGAAGAGCCCCGCCAAGCCGCAGGATTTCGTGCTGGCTAGAACGTTCTTCGACAGGCTCAAGACGAGGGACGTGGTGACAGAAGCCGGCGTAATCAGGGGCTTCGTGGCGATCCGAATTGGATGAATCTGATTGGATCTGCAGCGGAAAGGTCGTTCGAATGTTTCGGTTCTTGAATGTGATCGTCGACGCCGGCGTCCGTAACGGGATGTCTGTCCGCGAGGCGCGTTTCATCAAAGCCTGCAACATCGTCGCGATGGTCACCGTGGTGTGGGTGCTTCTGGTGATTCCGACCGCGCTCCCCTATTTGCCGACCGTGCGAAGCATCATGCTCTCGAGCGCGGCTTGCGCGCTTGGGCTATGTTTTGTCCCCGTGCTGAACGCCCGCGGCTGGTATCGGACTGCGCAATTGTGCGCGGTATCGATCTCGATGTGCACGGTCGCCTTCAACGCTTTGCATCTTGGGCACGCCTCATGGAACCATTTGCTGCTGCTCGCCGGGATACTCATCAGCTTTTACTATGTGGAATCCTTGTACGTGCTGATTGCGATCACGTTGTTTGGCCTATGCCTCTTTGCGGGCGTTGAGGGATGGTACGCTTCGGGGCGGCAGGGTTTTTTCGAAGGCGATGCGGCGCTGGCGCCGTTTCTCGCCTCAGTCGAGAACACGTCCATCTACAGTGTAGTCGTCCTGACGATCGGGTTCGCATATTACAATCGGGCGCTTCTAAACTCGACGCAGCGAGCCCTGGATAGAGAGGCGGCGCGCTCGGAAGCGCTGCTCCTGAATATACTTCCTGAATCTATCGCACGACGATTGAAACGCTCGACGCAATTGATTGCGGACCGCGTCCCTGATGTCAGCATCGTGTTTGCGGATCTGGTCGGGTTTACGGAGATCTCTCGCCATATGGATGCGAGCGGCCTCGTTGAAATGCTGAACGAAATTTTTATCGGTTTTGACCGCGCCGCAAAGCGCCTCGGCCTTGAGAAAATCAAGACCATCGGCGACGCCTACATGGTTGCCGCAGGCATTCCGGAGCCCCGCGTGGACCATCCCCGGGCGGCGATGGATATGGCCATGGCGATGCAAGCACATCTCGAAGAGATGTCCTCCCGCTATCCAGGGCTGCGCTTACGGATTGGCATTCACGCGGGACCGATTGTCGCGGGCGTGATTGGTGAGAACAAATTCTCCTACGACCTTTGGGGCGATAATGTGAACATCGCCAGCCGCATGGAGTTCCACGGCCTGCCAGGACGTATCCATGTCTCCGCGGCATTTGTACAGGCGGCAGGCGACGATGGGCGCTTTGAGCCGCGAGCGCCGATCGAGGTCAAGGGCCAGGGAACCATGCAGACATATTTTCTCCTCCAGCCGGTCCACTAAAATCCGTTGCAGGCGATACGGTCCATTGCGCCGCGACGCCCAGCGATACAAAATAGTGAGAAGGTTCAGCGTACCCGTCTGCTCGAGACAATCAACGCTACCCCTAATGCTCCGAGCGCGGCGCTCACAAGCCAGACAATTCCAGCGAGCCCGTCATAGTCCCCCGTATACGGTGGCCAGAAGAAAGCCCGAAATCCAACCCGGCGCCGAGGGTAGAAAGATGAGGGCGCAGGCGCCCGGCAGCAGCAGAAATATCCCGACGATCATCGCGCCGCCGCCGAGAAACTTCACAGATTCACCCAGGCGCCGTGCGCCTGCAAAAATTCCACAGCCGCCTCGATGAACGCCATGGTCGCCTCCCTATGCGCACTTCATTTTCGCGGCTCGATCTTGCGGGTCAAGCGCAAGCAAAGGAGTTTTGTCTCTCGAGAACGAAGGTTTTTGAGAGAAGGGCCTGATCGACAAATCCGCGTTGTCTCCAGGGCTCCCACGCGCGCGGCCTCCGGCCCACCCTTGACGTCGCCTGCGCGCCGCCCTTCCCTGTCGCGATCCCCAACTCATGGCCCCTGAGGATCCCGATGAGACGCCTCGCCGCAGCCCTCGCCGTTCTCGCCTTTGGCTTTCCCGCGCTCGCCCAGCAGACCGACCCGAAGCCGGGCTCGATTTCCGTGACGCCGCAGGGGTTCCAGTTGCCCTCGGGTGGAAACTGCGGCGGCGAAATCTCGCGCTACCGCGCGATCCAGCAGAACGACCTCGCCATGGGCCACGTCGCGCAATCCGTCTATAACCAGATCAAGAACGAGATCGCCGCAGCCGAGCGGGAATGCACGGCCGGCCATGACGCGCAATCGCGTGCGATGATTGTCGCCTCAAAGCGCCGGCACGGTTATCCGACCAACCTTTGAGGCGCCGCTTTCCCGTCAGTAGCCATTCCGCGCCGGCGGATGATAGCGATAATAATAGTGGTGGCGCGGATGCGGCGGCGGGGCGACCCGCGGCGGCGGCGTCATCCCGACATAGACGGTGATCGGGTCTGAAAACACCGGCGGATCGTGCGGAACGTGCGAGGCATCGCCGAGCAGAAGCTGCAGCGTATGCTTTCCCTTCGGCAAGGTTACGTTGGCCTGCGTCTGGCCGGCGCCGAAGTGCAGATGGTTCTCGTCGTTCGGGATCGGCTGATCGAACGGCGGCAGCGGCGCGTCAACGATAATGTGATGATGACCGGAATTCGGCTTATCGACTCCCGCCGGGGCGACGCCCATCCCGATCAGGCCGAACTTCACGACGAACGTTTCCGGCACATACGCGCCGTTGGCGGGCGATTCGATGTAGACCTTGGCGCCTTTCGGAGAGGGCTTGCGCCCCGACTCCGAAGCCGCCGCCGGCGCCGCGGCCACGGCGGGCTTGGCCTCTGCGACCGTGACGTGGATCAACTCGGACATCACCGGCGGCGAATGAGGGACGTGGCTGCCGTCGCCGAGCAGCAATTGCAGCGTATGGGGGCCTGGGGCGAGCGTGACGGTCGCCTGGGTCTGGCCCGCGCCGTAGTGCAAGTGGTTCTCGTCGTTCGGGATCGGCTCGTCGAGCGGTGGCAACGCCGTGTCGATCAGCAGATGGAAATGGCCGGTGTTTGGCTTGTCGACGCCGGCCGGCGCTACGCCCATGCCTTCCAGCCCGAAGTGCAACGTCGTGGTGGGCGGGATGACGGCGCCGTCCTTGAGGTCGACGAAATAGACCTTGGCGCCCGGAGGCGAGGGCGTCAGCGCAGCCGCCGGAGCCAGCGCGCCGGCGCTCAACGCGATCAACCAGACCATCAACGCCCAAATCGTTGGCTTCATCGGAGCCTCCCGCCCAGTTCAGTCAGGCCAGCGCATGGCCCCGCGCCAGCGGGCATGCGGCACTTGGCATACGACGCTGGCGAACACGATTTCTTGATACTTCTCATAGATTACGTTAGAAAAACAATGCTTTTATTTGGGTAGTCGGGTTGCGGCCGCGCTGGCCGATCGGTTCAAAAGCTGGGAGGCGGTCGACTATGTTGGCCGAAACCTCGCCGGTTCGAAGGGTGACTTCGACCCGCGCCCGATCGCCGGCCTGCAACGGATCTGGCGACCGCAACCTTGGCTTGGGACCGTACTCTCCTGTGATACGCAGACTTGTGATACGCAGAGTGAAAATAAAGTTCGCGTTGGTTGTCGGCGTCATGATCCTCTCGCTGGTCAGCGTGGGCGCAAAAGCGGCGGAATTGCCCGGCGAAGTGGTGCGGGATTGTCCGGAGTGCGGGGAGCTCGTTGTCGTCCCGCCCGGCGACTTTCAGATGGGCTCGACCGAAAAGCCCACTGAGTCCCCGCCGCATCGCGTGACGATCCACAAGGCCTTCGCGATAGGCCGCAAGGAAGTCACTTTGGCGGAATGGGATCGATGCGTCGCGGCTGGCGGCTGCAAAACGCCCCTTCCCGATTATGGCTGGGGCCGCGGCGCGCGTCCCGCGATCGACGTGAGTTGGGACGACGCGAAGGAATTCATCGCGTGGCTCTCGAAGTCGACCGGCAAGCCCTATCGATTGCCAACCGAGGCGGAATGGGAATACGCGGCGCGCGCCGGAACCGAAACTTCCTATTGGTGGGGAAAGGCCAACGAACCCGGCCGCGCGAAATGCGCGGAGTGCGGCGACCCTCCCCCGCCGCAAAGCGCGCCGACTGGCTCCTATCGGCCTAACGCATTCGGCCTCTACGACACCGCCGGCAATGCCGCCGAATGGGTCGAAGACTGCTGGAACCCCTCCTACCGTGGCGCGCCTGTGGACGGTTCGGCGTGGCAGACGGGCGATTGTTCGCTGCGCGTGCTGCGAGGCGGCTCGTACGCCGACAAGGCCGCGAACTTGCGCTCGTCTTTTCGTTTCCGTTACGACGAGGACGTTCGCTATAATGCCAACGGTTTTCGCGTGGCTCGCGACGTCCAGTGAGCGCGGCAGGCAGGCCCTCGAGGCCAGACCGTAAGCGTCCGCTGAACGATTTTGCGGGGAGGTTGTCATAGGCAACGATCCACGACAGGCGGCGTTTCGGCTCTGGCGCAAGCGGGAGGCGGTTCGTCTTGCGTTGGCGCTGGGCGCCTGGATTGCGTGCAGCGTGCTGACGCTTGGCGCCGCGCACGCGGAGCGCCGGGTGGCGCTGGTGATCGGCAACGCCGAATACGTTCACGCCGGCGTGCTAGCCAACACGCTGAACGACGCCCACGCGATGACGGCGCTGTTCAAGGGCGCCGGCTTCGATCTGGTCGACGAAAAGATCAACCTCGGCGTCGTCGAGATGAAGCGGGCGGTGCGCGATTTCGCCGCCGCCGCGCGCACGGCCGACATCGCCGTCGTCTACTATTCCGGACACGGCCTCGAGGTCAGCGGCTCGAACTACCTGGTTCCGGTCGACGCGCGGCTCTCCGGCGTCTACGACGTCGACGACGAGGCGGTCGCGCTCGACAGGCTGCAGACCGCGACCCAATCGGCAAGTCGCCTCAGCCTCATCATCCTCGACGCCTGTCGCGAGAATCCGTTTTCGCCTCCCGCTGAAGTCGCGGGCGCGACGCGCGGCATATCGGCCCATACGCTCGGCGTCCAGCAGACCGGAGCGGACACCCTGATCGCCTATGCCGCCAAGGCCGGCTCGGTCTCCTACGACGGCACGGGCCCCAACGGCCCCTTCACGGCGGCGCTGGTCAAGTACATCACGGAGCCCGGCCTCGATATCCGCATCGCGCTCGGCAAAGTGCGCGACGAGGTGCTTTCGCAAACGTGGGGCAAGCAGGAACCCTATGTCTACGGGTCGCTCGGCGGCGGAACCGTTTCGCTGGCCCCCGCCGCGCCGGCGCCGAGCGGAGCGGCTGACGCGTCCAACACGGTCGCCACGGATTACGCGATGGCGGAACGTATCGGCGCCGCCGACGCATGGCGTTCCTTCCTCGCCAACCACGCCGCCGGCTATTACGCCGACCTCGCCCGCGCCCAGTTGGATAAGCTGACGGCGGCTGATCATTCGAAATTGCCGCCGGAAAACGAGTTGGCTTCCAACGCTTCGCCGTCGCGGAATCCGACGCCTGCGCCGCCGCTTCAAGTCGCCGCGCTTCCGCCCCCGGGGCCAACCAGGACGCCGGAGATGGCGGCGCCGGAGCTCCCGGTTGCGACCAACCCGGACGATGACTGCAAGCAGGAGGACGGACGCCTCGCCCAGCTGCGCAAAAATCCTTCCGGACCTGATGTGACCGCTTTCGCCAAACAGATGACCTGCGCCGCGCTGCGACCGCAGGTGAACCGCCTTCTGGAAAGCCTGGGGCTGCCTGCGGTCGCGGCCGCGCCGCCCCGACCCAAGCCGGCAGCGACCGCTTTGCCGGCGCAGGCGGCGATCTCGCCCTGTGTTCGCGATCGGGAAACGCTCGACCGCCTCCGGACGGCGCAAGACCCCGACGCCGTCGCCAAGTTCGCAGGAACGCTCGCCTGCGAGGCGCTGCGGCCGCAACTCGAGCGGCTGATGGAAAGCCTCGGCGTAAAGGCGGCGATCACGCCGCCCTCGCAGACGCGCGGCGTGACGCCGGAGCTGAGAGCGACAGCGCCGGCCGGCGACCAGCGCGCGATCTGCGCGAAAGAAGGCGACGATCTCGTCAAGCTGCGCGCCGATCCGCAGCGTCAGGCCGTGCAGCGATTTGCGAATGCGCTGAATTGCGAGGCGCTCAAGCCGCAAGTCGCGCGATTGCTGGAGAGCCTCGGCGAATAGGGACGCGCTTTACCGCCCCCCGCCCATCCCCGCCGCCGCAAGGAAGGCGCGGCGGCTGTCCGGCAATTCGAGGCCGCGGGGCGCGAACAATTCGCGCCGCAGGAAATGGCCGGTGACCCGGAACGCGGCGGCGACGTCGGCGGGTTCGGGCGCTCCCGACGCCGCCTCGCGCAGGAACGCCGGCAGAGGCAGCAAACGGTCCCTCCACCCCTCCCCGGCGGCGGCGCTGACCGCGCGGCCGGATTTTGGCGAGACGTAGATGAGGTCGTCGCGCGCTCCCGTCGCCGCGCATTCCGACAGATCGAGCGCGAAGCCGCTTTCGGCGAGCACGCGCGCCTCGAACAGGGCGACAAGCGGCGGCGCCAACTCCGGGTCCTCGATCCGGTCGAGGATCAGCGCCAGCGCTTCGTAAAGGCCCTCGTGGGGGTCGCGCTCCGGCAGGGTGCGCAGCAGGGAGCCGAGATAGCCGATCCCGGCCAGCGCCTGCGCGCTCGCCATCAGGCGTCCGGCGCGCAGGTTCAGCGGCTCGACCTGGAAATAGCCGAGATGCTCGTCGAGCCGCGCGCGCCAGACGAAATTCAGACTGTTGCCGGGCTGCAAGGCGCGCGGCGAGCTTGAGCGAACGGCCGCCGCGCACCAGGCCGAGATGGCGGCCGTGGGCGTGCGTCATCGCCTCGATGACGACCGAACTCTCGCCATGCCGCCTGACGCCCAGGACGACGCCTTCGTCGCGCCATTCCACCGCACGGACCTCTCAGCTTTTCGCCAGAATGGCTGGCGGCGGAACCTTGGTCAGACGCCAGGCGCAAAATAACGCCACGCACAGCAGCGCCGCGATCATCGCAGCCACGCCATCCCAGCCCCAGCGCTGATAGAACAGCCCGCCCGCCGATCCCCCGACGCTCGATCCGAGATAGTAGAAGAACAGATACAGCGCCGCCGCCTGCGCCCGGCCATGGACGGCGCGCAGCCCGACCCAGCTCGAGGCGATCGAATGGACGCCGAAAAACCCCCAGGTCAGCAGCGCCAGGCCAATAAACGCGGCGTCGAAGCGGTCCGGCAGGGTGACGAGCACGCCGACGAGCCCGACCACCGGAGCCGTCCACATGACGCGGCGGCGGCCAAATCGCCCCGATAGGTCTCCCATGATTGTCGAGCTTGCGGCTCCGACCAGATAGACCAGGAACACGAAGCCGACGACCGTCGCGCTCAGCGAGAACGGCGGCTCGACGAGCCGGAAGCCATAATAATTGTACGCGCTGACAAAGCTGGCCATGCCGAGGAAGCCCAACGCGAACAGCAGTCGCAGGCCAGGATCGCGGAAGTGCCCGAACAGGGTCGCGGTGAATTGGCGCGCCACAAAGGGCCGGCGCGTGAACGCCCGCTCGGTCGGCAAGGCGTAAAGGAAATAGACTGCGCCGAGCGCGCCCTCGACGCCGATCGCGGCAATCGCGACCCGCCAGTTTCCGTAGTCGGTGATCGCGGCGACCGTCATGCGCCCGAACATGCCGCCGAGCGTCGTGCCGGAAATATAAAGACCCATCGCAAAGCCCAGCGAAGTGGGCGCGATCTCGTCGGCCAGATAGGCCATCGCGACCGCCGGCAGCCCCGACAACGCGAGCCCGGTGAGGGCGCGAAACGCAATCAGCGCAGCCCAGCTCGGCGAAAGCGCGCAGCCAAACGTCGCCGCGGACGCAGCCGCGAGCGCGGCGATCATCACCCGTTTGCGGCCGAACACGTCGGAAACCGCGCCGGCGAACACCAGTGAGACTGCCATCGTCAGCGTCGTCACCGATAGCGCGAGCGAGGCCGTCGCCGGACGCAAATCGAACTCGCGCGCCAGCACCGGCATGATCGGCTGCACGCTGTAGAGCAGCGCGAAGATCGCAAAGCCGCCGATAAAGAACGCAGCCGAGATGCGCGCGAAGCCCTTGTCGCCGCGATGCAGTTGCAGGGGCCTTGCGGCAGGGAGGACGGGCGCGTTCATCGTCTCGAGGGTTACGACCCGCGCAGCGGTTTGGCTATCCCCCACCGGCCTAGCGCCAGCTCGAAATCCAGGTGCGCATGTCGAGATCGTCGGGCGCGACCGTCAGGCTCGCCTCGAGCGTCGGCAGGAAAAACACGAACAGCGCCGCCGCCGCGATCAGCAGCACGGAGCCGATGACCTCGCGCCTCACGCTGGAGCCGCGATAGAATAGCAGCGCAAGCGCGGGCCCCAGACAAAGGATCGAGGGGAAGAAGTAGTAAAAGAATTCGAGGCCCTTTGGGTTGGCGATCCACGGCGCCCATTGCGCGAAGAATGCGATGGCGACGATCGCCGCGGCTAGATCCTGTTTGACGAGCGCGCGCCAGACCGCCCAGACGATCGCGATCTCGCCCGCGATCAGCAGCAGGGGATTGGCGATCGCGAACACCGCCCGCGCGGGATTGTCCTCGTCCCAGTCGTCGCCGGCGTCGACGGTATCGAACAGATACCAGATCGGCCGCCATTCGACCGGCCAGCTCACCCAGGTGCTCATGTACGGGTGGGTGGGCGAATGGCCGAGCATGATGTGCAGCATCTCATGCTGCGCGCTGAACAGATAAAGCCACGTTCCCGCATGGATCGCGCCGGGGATGAAACAGGCGAGATAGGCGACGGCGGGCGCAACGACGAAGGCCGCCAACGCGACAAACGGATTGAGCACATGCGCAGCGCCGGGCGCGCACGGCAGCGCCCCGCCCTGCCGATGGCGGATCGCGGCCAGGATGATCATCAGCGCGATCAGCCCCGGCAGCGCGAAAAAACCGGAGAGCTTGCAGGCGCCGGCGAGCCCGAAGGCGAGCCCCGCGCCGATCGCTGCGGCAATCGCGCGCGCCCGCTCCGGCGTTTTCAGCGAATAGGTAAACGCGGCGAGCGCGGCGACGATAAACGCGAACAGAAACACGTCGAGCATCGCGATGCGCGCCTGGACGTAGAGGATCTGATTGAAGAAGGTCGCGGCGGCGGCCCACAGCGCCGCCTTGAGATTGCCGGCGAGCGCCAGCGTCCAGTAGAATACGCCGGTCAGCGTGAGCGCGCCAAACAGCGCGCTGAACGCCCGCCAGCCAAACGGCGTGTCGCCGAACAGGCCGATGCTCGCCGCGATCAGCAGTTTGGCGAGCGGCGGATGCTCGGGATGCAGCATATTGCCGGTGGCGAGCCATTCGCGCGCCGCCGGCACATACCAGGTTTCGTCGAAATAGATCTTGGTCGGCGAGCCGAGATCGACGACAAACAGCGCGAGCGAGCCAAAAAACAGAACGCCGGCAATCAGCGCCGCGGAGCGCCCGGTGCGCACCGGCTCGGGGGCCAGAACACGATCTCTCATTTCAGACAGAAGCGCCCAGGGCTCGGCTCGTCTAACTCGAAGCCGAGACCAGGCCGTGCTGGCTCGCCACGCTCACCGCCTGCGGAAGAAACTTGGCCAGCATGTCGAGCGCCACGCTGGGATCGACCCCGAAGTGCTGGGCGAGTTGTTTGACCTGATCGAGATTGACGATCGCCTTCAGCTCGTCGGCCGTGATCGGCTGCGCCGGGCCGCCGTTGACCCAGGACTGCACCTGCTGGCCGAGCCCGGCGGCGCTGAGCTGATCGATGATATTCTGCAGACTGCCGAGGCCCGCAGCGTTTAACGCAGGGCCGATCAGCGCGCCCGCTTCCGAAGCGGCAAGCTGGCCGAATTCGGACTTCAGACTGTCGAACAGACCCATGGCGCTCCCCTCCGGCTCAACGGCCAGAACTTGCCTGCAATCGCGCGCCTAGACAAGTCCGGCGGATCGGCAGGTAGGCAACGGGGACCTAGCCCAGATTGCGGCCGGACCAGCAATTCGACAATGCGCCGAACGGCGCGTGCGCGGCTTCGGCTGCCGGGGCCCGGGCGCAAGCCGGCGCCGACGTCGCGAAATGTGCGGCCTGCCGCGCGAAATGAACGCCGACCGAAAGCACCGCCAGCAGCAATAACACGCAAAAGGCGACGGTGGCGCGATGGGCTGAACGCAAATGCTGGGTCGATCGCATCGAACGGCTCCGCCTCCAGGACCGCCAGGCTTCCGCTGTTCAGGTCCGACTAACCATCAGTCGCGCGGTCGATGCCTAAAGTTCAACCCGTTAACTCCTTTTCCGTATCCGAGTTCAGGCAGGTTTAATCCCCGCCGTTCTAAATGGCCGGAATGCCGTGCGTCCAAACGGCTTTTTATGTAAATTGGAGCCACCCTATGTCTCAGGGCATGTTGCGCCGCCTCGCTCAAAATCGGAGCGGCAACGTCATAATGATTTATGCGATTGCACTGCCGATCGTGCTCGCGGCCGTTGGCTTCGCGGTTGACTTCGGACGCGCGGCGCAGTTGCGCACCCGGCTTAACGCCGCCGCCGACGCCGCTGCGCTGGCCGCCCTCACCCCCGCGATGATGGCGCAGAGCAACACCGCAGCGCAAGCGGCGGCCGTCTCGATGTTCAATGGACAAGTGACGGGCGTCAACGGTCTTGCAACCAGCCAGACCTCGGTGACTGTCACCGTCACCAACCCGACCAACAACCTGGCGAACCGCAAGGTTTCCGTCTGCTATAACGCGGCGGAAGCCACGATCTTCGCCGGAATTCTCGGCGCCTCGACCCTGCCGATGGGCAATTGCGCGCAGGCGCAGGCGTCGATACCGCCGAATATCGACTTCTACCTGCTGCTCGACAATTCCCCTTCGATGTCGCTGCCGTTCACCCAGGCCGGCATCACGTTGATGCAGAGCCTGACGCCCAAGCAGGAGACGGGTGGGTGCGCGTTCGCCTGTCATCAGGCCTCGACCAACAATGGCGACACTGCGGGCAATACCTGCGCGAATGGCCAGGCGCCAACGGGGAGCAGCGGCTATTACTGCACCACCACGCAGGGGGCGCAGATCGACAATTATCAGCTCGCCCGCAACAACAATATCGTGTTGCGTCTGGACGAACTGTCCAGCGCAGTCTCGACACTGATGACGACGGCGCAGAACACGTCCAACACTACGCCGTACAATCCGCCGCCGGCCTATCGCTTCGCAACCAACTCGATGGATTCGTCCTGGCAGATCGGCTTCACCAATGTAATGCCGCTGACGAGCAACTACATTTCGGGCTGGGCGACCAGCTCGAGCAACTTCGGCGTGATGGAATATTTCTCCAATGACGTCGGTTGCGCCAATGCGGCCTGCTCGTCCGGCAATTCCTCCGTCAACGACGTCGCGACCAACTACGACGACGCCATGAGCAAGGCCAACGCGGCGATGCCAAACCCGGGCAATGGCACCAATCAAGTCGGCGATACGCCGCAAGAGGTGCTGTTCTTCGTCACCGACGGCGTCGAAGACGAAAACAACGGCGGACGCCTGATCCAGCCGATCAACACCGGAACGTCGACAAACTATTGCACGACTATCAAAAACCGCGGCATCAAGATCGCCATCCTGTACACCGAGTATCTGCCTGTGTCGGTCAACTCCTACTACCAGGCGCATGTCGCTCCGATCCAATCTAAGGTCGGCCCTGCTCTGCAGGCCTGCGCTTCGCCGGGGTTGTTCTATGACGCAGCGATCGGCGCGGATCTCGGAGTGGCGCTGTCGTCGCTGTTCCAGGCGGTCGTGCAAAGCGCAAACCTGACCCAGTAAAAGCCTACCCCGCCCGCGGTTTGTCGCTACGTTCGTTTAGCGCTAAACCGCGGGAGCATGTTTCCTCCCGCGACGCCCACGGCCGCCGATGGCTTCAAGTTCTGGCCACGGCGGCCGACCGTTCGACAAGTCCGGCTGGCCTCCGGGATCGTGCTGCTCGCCTACGCGCTCCAGCACATCGGCAACCTCGCCCTCGGCAATATCTCGCTCGCGGCGATGGAGACGGGGCTCGAGGCCCAAAGGGCGATCTGGCGAAACCCGGTCGGCGAACTCCTCCTCTACACGAGCCTCTTCGTACACGGCGCGCTCGGGCTTTATGCGCTTTACGCGCGCCGGCATTTCCGTCCGGGCCTGCGCGAGGCGACCCAGCTCGCGTTAGGACTCGCTATCCCCTATCTGGTCGTCGCCCACGCCGTGACGGCCAGAGTTGGCTTTCAACTGTTCGGCATCGAAGTCAGTTACGGCTCGCTGGCGTACGAGTACGGCACGGCCACGCCGCTCGCCGGCGGCCGTCAACTACTTCTCGTGCTGGTGGTCTGGATCCACGGCTGCCTCGGCCTACGCCAGGCGTTGTCCCTGAGCCCGATCTATCCGCGCCTGCGCGCATCGCTGTTTGCTTTCGCCTGGCTTTTTCCGACCTTGGCATTGCTCGGCGCGTGGCAGGCGGCCCGCGTCGCGCGCGTCGAAGTGCAGGATCCCCAGCACCGCGGCGAAATCGGTTGGCCGGAACGGCTCGGAACGCCCGCGCAACGCGCCAAACTCGGCGCCATCGCGATGGAGATCCAGCTGGCTTTCGGTATTTGCCTTGCGGCCGCCGTGATCGGACGACTTGGCCGGCGCTACCAGGAGCTCAATGGCGGCCGGATCGTGCTTCGTTTTGGAGACCGCACGGTGCGGGCGCCACGCGGCCTCAGCGTTCTCCAGGCTGCGCTTCTGCATCGCCTCCCGATCGCCCACGTCTGTGGAGGTCGCGGCCGCTGCTCGACTTGCCGCGTGCGCGTGCTCGGCGATTTCGCCGCCGCCCCGCCGCCGAGCGAAACGGAACTCGCCGTGCTCGCGCGAATCCACGCCCGGCCCGGCGTGAGGCTCGCCTGTCAGCTTCATCCCGAAGCAGATATCGCCGTCGTTCCTCTGCTTCCGCCGTTTGTCGGGGTCGAAGCGACGCGCTCTCCGCGGCCATCGCAGTTCGGCAGCGAACGCTTCCTGATCCCGATGTTCGTCGACATGCGCGGCTCGACCGAACTCGCCGAGCGGCGCATGCCGTTCGACACGGTGTTCATCATCAACCGGTTTCTCCAGGCGGTCAGCGGCGCGGCGCTCGCGGCGGGCGGCTCGCCGAACCAGATCCTCGGCGACGGTCTGCTGATCCTGTTCGGCCTCGAAGGTCAACCGCGACGAAGCGGCGCGCCAGGCGATCGAAGCCTGTTGGCGGATCGGCGAAGCGATCGAAACACTCAATACGTCTTTGGCCAACGAGCTCACTCAAGCCATCCGGTTTCGGCGTCGGCCTACACTGCGGCCCGGCGATCGTCGGCGAGATTGGTTACGAACGCCACACCGCGTTCACCGCCATCGGAGATGTGGTCAACGTCGCCTCGCGGCTGCAGGATTTCTCCAAGACGCTCGGCGCCGAAGTCGTCGCGTCGGAAGCCGTCTGCGCATTATCTGGACTTGCGCTCGACCAGTTTCTGAAAACGGAGGTCAGCGCACGCGGGCGCGCGGACGCAATAGCCGTCCGCTACGCCATTTCCGCGCAGGATTTCAAGCTCGCCGTCGTCGGCGGTAGCGCTCAGGATCCCCAGTTGACCGCAGACTTGAGACGACGCGCGCGGGCTCATGAAAATCTGGCCGGAAATTGTCATCACGCCAAGCAGGCCGGCAATCCCAGGCGGCGAGAAGTTGTACTGTGTTTCGCCGAGCAGCAGATAGCGCGTGGTCACGCCGGCGCTGGTGACGGAACTTGTGATATTGCTGGAAATCGGTGATCGTTTGATTCTGCGGTCGCGCCGTTGCGCCATTGTAGGCTTCGCTCCAGACGACGGTCGCCGTCGTCGAGCCCGCTGATGAACCTTGACCTCCGAGACTACGGCCTGAAGATTGGAGGAATCGTAGGGGTAGACGATCGAGCGACGATAGCGACAGGTAATAGTCGAGCGTCGACTGATTGAGCGCCGTGGCGCTCGAGTGGAGCGGTGCGCCGCCGAGTGGTGGTGGTTTGCCCGACGAGGTCGGTGATGGTGCGCGCCGCGAGCGTCATCTTGCGCTGGATGCCGAGGCCCTCGCCGCCGAACACGGCCAGACCCAACATCAGAAGGCGACCGGCAACATCAGCGCGAGTTCGACCGCTGCGACGCCGTCTTCGCGGCAGGAAATCGCCGACGAGAGTCGGCGTTGTGAAGGAGTTCGGCCTCGGCTCTCATCCATGACTTATGGTTCCACCTTGAAGATCTGGGTGGAGGTCATCAGCAGGGTTCCGTTGCCCATGTTGCCCCAGTTGAGGCCGAGAATGCCACCGTAGACCGGCCACTGGTACATGACGATCAGCACCATCAATTGCCCGCTGTGCGGGCGCGTGTATGTGACGGGGTTCGACAGCGTTCCGTTGGATTTGAAGCTCGGAAGCAGCGAGCCCATCGAGGTCGCCGTAGCGGGCAGCGTCTGCAGTTGCACGATGATTTGGCTGCAGCTAAACAGCGCAGGAAGCTCGGCGCATACGGCCGTCTGAAACTGCGACTGCGTCATTGGCGCGGTCACGCCGCTCGCTCGTCGTCGTGGCGTTGTTGGTCAACACCATGCGGGCCGCCTGCTCGGTCGCCCGTCTCCAGATAGGCCTTGGCGATGAACATGATGGCGACCTGCAGCGTCGCCAGCACGACCGCCGATCACAATGGGAACGGTCAGCGCGAATTCCGAGGCCGCTCCGCCCGTGGGTGGCGCGCGACATGCTTGCGAACGCCCGAAAGCAGCGGCACACAATTTCAACCGCATTGCGAGCCCAGCCTCCGCGTCTAATTCCGCAGTCAAGCTATCGGCAGCAGTTTAATGAAACCTGAGCCGGATAAAACACAAACTGACCTATCCCGAATTTCTTTGCGACTGTCCCTGGCCGGCGGCGCTCTGAATCCGCACTATGGTTTCTACGACGTCCGCCCCGCCGCCGCATGGCTGCCCGGATCGGCTGCGCGGTGCGTAATCGAAGCCGAGCGCGACTCGCACGTAGCGATCGTTGGCGCACAGATCGCGCACGCTATCGAAAGCGACCCAGCCGAGCCCCGGGGAATAAGCTTCCGCCCAGACGTCGAGTTCGCCCCGCCTGCTCGCCGTCTTCCGGCGCGAAAAACCCGGTCACCAGTCGCGCCGGGATCTCGATCGACCGCGCCGCCGCGATGAAACAGATGGCCATGTCGACCGCCGAACCGTGCTTGAGCGCCAGCGTTTCGGCGACGCCTCCGGGCGCGTCCGCCGCGTCTCGGGTCGAAGGCGATTTCGCTGTGGATCGCGCCCATCAGACGATGCAGCCGGTCCAGCGTGTCGCTGGCGCCCTCCAACGTGGCGCCCAGAATCTCGCGCAGCTTCGCGGTGACGGCGCCGCTTTCGGGCTGGCGCGCAGATACATTTCGCGTGCGGCAGCGGCTCCGGCGCGCCCTGCACCACGCCGACCGCGTCAGTGGTCTCGATCTCGCCGACCGCCGCAATGGTGAACCGCTCCACCGGCTTCTGGTGGAGAAGGAGTGCACGATGTTGCCGAGCGCGTCCTCGCTTTGCCGCAGCACGCAATCGAGGTCGACGCTGACCCGCCAGCGCAGCACATATTGCGACTCGAAGCTGCGCGGCGTCAGCCGCAGGTTCACGATCGTCGAGCGCGACGGCGGCTCGTAGGTGATATGTCGTCTCGTGAGAAATCCTGATCCGCATTGCCGTCGCCAACCCCGCTCGCTCGCTCAGACGAACAGATATTGCTCCGAGATCGTGCTCGAAAGCCGCGCGTTGTCCTCGATGAAGTCGGTGATGAATTCGTGCAGGCCGCTCTGGAAGATCTCGGTCATGCTCGATCGCTCCAGCCTGGCGTGCATGGCGCGCGCCTGGCGCTGGGCCGCCCCGCTGCGGCCGTCGTCGATCGCGAGCTGGTCGAGCGCGCGGTCGATGCTCTCGTAGCAGGAGATCAGCGAGCGCGGCATCTGCGGCTTCAGGATCAGCAGATCGGCGATCAGCCAAGGTTTTACGCGATCGCGATAGACCCAATGGTAGGCGGTCGCGGCCGAGACGGCGCGCAGGATCGCCACCCACTGGAAATAGTCGAGCGAGCCGCCGATCGCTTCGGTCGAGGGCAGCAGCAGATGATATTTGACGTCGAGCAGCCGCGCCGTGTTGTCGGCGCGCTCGATGAACAGCCCGAGCCGATTGAACCAATAGGCGTCGTTGCGCAGCATGGTGCGATAGCAGGAGCCGTCGAAATCGAGCGAGGCTTTCTTCACGTAGTCGAGGAAGCGGGTCAGCGCCTCGAGATCGAGTTCTTTGCGCGCGCGGCGCGTCGCCTCGAACCGCTTGAGCTCGAGCCAGGCGTCGTTGATCGCCGTCCAGGTCTCGACCGTCAGCGCGGTGCGCACCGCCCTGCCGTTGGCGCGCGCGTTTTCCAGGCAGTTGCAGATCGCGGAGGGGTTGGCGCGGTCGAAAGTCAGATAGTCGATCGCGCTCGGCTTCGTCGATCCCGCCGCGCAATTCGATGTAGCTGTCGTAGGCGCCGGCGGCGTTGAGCGCGCTCTCCCATTCGACATTCGGATCGTCGACGCCGGTGCGCGGCAGATATTCGAGCCGCAGCGTCGCCTCGATGGTGCGGGCGATGAAATCGGCGCGCTCCATCGAACGGGCGAGCCAGAAGAGATTGTCGGCGGTCCTGGCGAGCATCGGTTCAGGCCTCCGCGCCCGCGTCGTCGTCGACGACCCAGGTGTCCTTCGTGCCGCCGCCCTGACTTGAATTCACCACCAGCGATCCTTTTGTCAAAGCCACGCGCGTCAGGCCCCCGGCACGATCCGCACGCCCTTGGCGCCCGAAAGCACGAACGGCCGCAAATCGACATGACGCGGCGATACGCCGCTGACTCGAACGAGGCCGGGCAGGTCGAGAGCGCCAAGCGTCGGCTGCGCGATGTAATTGGCGGGATCGGCCTTCAGCTTGGCCGCGAACAGTTCGCGCTGCGCCGGCGTCGCGTGCGGGCCGACGAGCATGCCGTAGCCGCCGGAACCGTTGACCTCCTTGACGACGAGCTGATCGAGCCGCTCCAGCACATATTTCAGCGAATCCGGCTCGCGGCAGCGGAAGGTCGGGATGTTCTGGAGGATAGGCTCCTCCGACAGATAGAATTTGATGAGATCGGGCACATAGGAATAGATCGCCTTGTCGTCGGCGACGCCGGTGCCGACCGCATTCGCAATGGTCACGTTGCCCGCCAATATAGGCGCCCATCAAGCCCGGCACGCCGAGCACCGAATCCGGGTTGAACACCAGCGGATCGAGGAACTCGTCGTCGACGCGGCGGTAGATGACGTCGACGCGCTTCGGGCCCAGCGTCGTGCGCATGTAGACGACGTCGTCGTTGACGAGCAGATCGCGCCCTTCGACGAGTTCGACGCCGAGCTTGTCGGCGAGGAACGAGTGTTCGTAATAGGCAGAATTGAACGGGCCGGGAGTCAGGACGACGATCGTCGCCTCTTCGGAGTCGGCGCGCGGCGCGACCGAGCGCAAGCGTCGCCAGCAGTACGTCGGGGTATTCGTCGACCGGCGCGACACTGGTGGCGCGCGAACAGGTCCGGCATCAGCCGCATCGTGACTTCGCGGTTTTCCAGCATGTAGGAGACGCCGGACGGCGTGCGCGCGTTGTCCTCGAGCACATAGAACTGCTGTGTCGTCGACGCGCACGATGTCGATGCCGCCGATGTGGACCCAGATGTCGTGGGGCGCGCGACGTCCGACCATTTCCGGCCGATAATAGGGATTGCGGAGGATCAGCTCCGCCGGGATGATCTTTTCCTTGAGGATTTTTCCCGCGCCGTAGACGTCCTTCAGGAACAGGTTAAGCGCGTTGACGCGTTGCTTCAGGCCCGCCTCCAGTCGCGTCCATTCGGCGCGCGCGATCACGCGGGGGACGATGTCGAACGGGATCAGCCGCTCGGCGGCGTCCTTGTCGCCGTAGACGCCGAACGTGATGCCGATGCGGCGAAACATGTACTCGGCCTGCGCGCGGCGCGACGCCAACACATCCGGCGGCGTCTCCTCCAGCCACTTCGCGATATGGCGATAGACAGGCCGGATCTCTTCCGCCCCCAAGCCCATTTCGTCAAAAGGGACGGCGACCGTCATGTGGCTCCTCTAACCTGCTCGCGTTCGCAAAAACCGTTCGAAAATTCACCTATCAGGTCTGCAAGGTTCATGCCGTAGGCGCCAGGCTTGCACTGCCGAACGCGAGTTCAAGCGCCAACGCGCCGCTCATCGGCCGCGAGGGCGGGAACACCGAGAAATCCGCGCGTGCGCTCAGCGCGTCGGCGAGCCGCCGGCGATATTCGGCGCGCGGAATCTCGATCGCGCCCAGGCTCGCCAGATGCGGCGTCAGGAACTGCGCATCCAGCAGCCGATAGCCGCCGAGCTTCAGCCGCGCGACGAGATGGACGAGCGCGACCTTCGACGCGTCGCGCACGCGATGAAACATGCTCTCCCCAAAGAAAGCCGCGCCCAGGCTGACGCCGTAGAGGCCGCCGACGCGCGCGCCGTCCTCGAATACCTCGACCGAATGCGCGCGCCCCATCTGATGCAAGCTCGACAATACAGCCGCAGGATTTCGGCGTTGATCCAGGTCTTGTCGCGCTCGGCGCAGGCGCGCATCACGGCTTCGAAATCGACGTCGGCGCGCACCTCGAAGCGATCCGAACGCACGGTCTTGGCGAGGCTCCTGGCGAGCTTCAGCGCATCGAGCGGAAATATGCCGCGCTCTTCCGGCTCGACCCAGAACAGATGCTCCGCGTCGCGATCCTCCGCCATCGGAAACAAGCCGATCGAATAGGCGCGGAGCAGAAGCTCCGGCGTGACTTCGCTCTGGCGGCGCGGGCGCGACATGTTTCATCGATACGCGGCATTTTTCCGCGCGTCAAGCTCGACGGGCCTGCCGCAGCGCATCAAGGCGCGATCCACTCGAGAGCTGCGTCGGCCAGAGCGCGCAAGCCTTCGCGATAGGTCGGAAAGCGCCAGACATAGCCGAGTCCGGAGGCGAGCTTGCGAACGCGAGACCCGGCGATTGTCGCTGTAGAAGCTGCGCGCCATCGGCGTCATATCGGCGCTTTCGAATGGCTCTTCCGGCGGCGGCGCCATCCCCAGCAGGTTGGCGGCGTAGGCGACGACGTCCTGCGGCGGCGCCGGCTCGAGATCGGCGACGTTCCAGAATGCCCCCGGGTCCGCGGCGCTCGATCAGCGCGCCGAGCGCGCCGGAAATGTCGCCGACGTGGATGCGGTTGAACACCTGCCCCGGCTTGACGATGCGCCGCGCGGTGCCTTCCTGCAGTTTGACGAGCGCGTTGCGCCCGGGCCCGTAGATGCCGGCAAGACGCAGCACGTCGACGGGCGTCCCGCGCTTGCGTCCGAGCGCCTGCCAACGCGCTTCGATGTCGGCGCGAGCGCGAGCGCGCGGGCTCGTCGCGTTCAAAGGCGAGGTCTCGTCCACCCATGCGCCGTCGGAGCCGCCGTAAACGCCGACCGTCGAGAGATAGAGGATGCGGGTCAGATGGGGCGCGTCGAGGATCGCCGGTTCGAACATTTCGAGCGCTGGGTCGATGTCGCCCGCGGGTGGAATGGAGACGAGCAGCGCTTCTGCGGTGCGAAGCGCCGTCGCAATCGCGGCATCGGCGCGCTGGCCGTCGAAGAGGTGGGCTTGTACGCCCTCACCGCGCAGACGGCTGGCCGCCTCCGGCAGAGCGAACGGTTCCCGCAGTCTCGAAATCGGCCCTTTCGCGCACGAAATGCAGCGCGCTGTAGCCCAGTCCAAAAACAAACAGCTTCACGGTTCCAGGTCCTCGGCGAGCGCGCGGCCGTAGAGCACGAGCGCAGGCCCCCCTGTCGCCTGCCCTGCAACCGCCAGCAGGAAGCGCAGCAAGCGGCGATTCGATCCGCAGCGCCCCCGGCCGGCTGACGTTCTCCATGTAGATTGCCGGCGTCGCCGGATCGACGCCCTCGGCGACAAGCCGCTCAACGATCTTCGCCAGCTTGCGCGCGCCCATGTAGAGCGCGGTCGTCGCGTCTGGATCGGCGAGCGCACGCCACGACAGGCCCTGCGGCATTTCGCCTTCGCGGTCGCTGAGCGTGACGAATTGCAGTCGCGGCGCCCGCTCCCGGTCGGTCAGCGAGCGGCCCAGCTGAGCGGCGGCGGCCAAAGCCGAGGTCACGCCCGGCACGATCTCGATCTCGACGCCCGCGGCTCGCGCAGCGGCTATTTCCTCGTTGGCGCGTCCAAATACTGTGGGGTCGCCGCCTTTCAGCCTGCACCACCCGCTTGCCCTCGAGCGCCAGCGCGACCATTCGCGCGCTGATCTCGGCCTGTTTCGGCGAAGGCTCCCCTGCCCTTTTTCCGACGTCCACGCGCAGCGCCTCGCGACGGGCAAGCTCCAATGTGGCCGCGCCGGCAAGATTGTCATGGAGGATGACGTCGGCGCCCTGCAGCGCCCTGACCGCCTTCAGCGTCAACAAGTCAGGGTCGCCCGGCCCCGCGCCGACCAGAACGATTCGCCCGCGCGTCGGCGCGTGCGGGTCGGCTGGCTGCGACGAGCTGCCGCGAAGTCAGCATCTGCGGGCGGGCGGTTCGCCGGCGCGGAGCGCCAGGTCGGCAAAGCGCTCCCAGAATTTCCGTCGCCGCTGGAAATCCCAGCCGAGCGGCCGAATGCGGAGCCGCCAGTCGCGCGCGGCTTCGGTCCAGGCTTTGAGCGACGGCGGCAGGATCGCCTCGATGCGGGCGCGCAACGCCTGCCCGAACACGGGCGCCGCGCCGTCCGTCGAGATCGCAACGACCAGCGGCGACCGGTTTACGATCGAGCCAAACGAGAAATCGCAGAATGCGGGTCGGTCGACGACATTGACCGGCGTCCCGGCCCGCTGCGCGGCGGCGCGGAACGCCTCGGCCTCCGCATCGTCTTCGGCGTCGAGGATGGCGAGCGCTGCGCCGACGAAATCCTCGTCGCTCCAGCGCCGCGCTGCAGAGTTCGACGCCGGCAAAGCGGCCTGCCGCTTCCACGATCGCGGGCGAAGGCGCAGGAGCGCACCATGTGACAGCGGCGCCTGCCGCGGCCAGCAATTCCGCCTTCCATGCGACCCCAGCAGTCTGACCAGCGATCAGTACGCGGCGATCCTGAAGCTCGGAAGAATACCGGCAGGCAGCTGAGCGGCTCTATACTCGTCATGGTCTGCAGCTGTTCAGAAGGCGCCCTTCGGGAAGCCCAAAGTAACGGCGCATCGCGTATATTCACGCAGAAGACATGTCGGATATTCTTGTGTTTAAGAGAGCGCAAAGGTTTTCAGCCGAAAATAGCGCGTTGAGCGCTCCCAAGCTCCGCAATCTGGCGCGAGCGACCTGGGAGCCTCAAGGAACGGATTCGATTGACCTCGCCTCTTGAGTATGGCCCCGGTCCGATGGAAGGCGCGTTTTCCTCCGTTGGCGAGATTATGACGGTGCGCGGCTCGGAAGCGCACGTCGGGTTGACGAGCGTGTCCCTCACCGACGACGTGCGGGCGACCGTCGGCGCCTTCGTCGCCATCAAGGCCGGCCGCCGACGTCTGATCGGCGTCATCACGGAAGTGACGAGCGACAATGCCCCTGAAGGCAAAAGCGCCATCGCCAAGCTCGATCTGACCGGCGAGTTCCTTCCTGACGAGGCGGGCGCGATCCATTTTTCGCGCGGCATCTCCAACTATCCGGCGATCGGCGACCCCGTTGGCGTCATCAGCAGCCCCGAACTTGGGCTGATCTATTCGGCCGCCATGAAGGGCGGCATCACGCTCGGAACCTTGCACGCCGACGCGGGCATACCGGCGCGGGCGATGGTCGACGGCATGGTGAGCCGTCATTTCGCCGTGCTGGGCTCGACGGGCGTCGGAAAATCGAGCGCGGTCGCGATCATTCTCAACGAGATCCTCGAAGCGCGGCCGAACCTGCGGGTGTTCCTGCTCGACAGTCATAACGAATACGCTCGCTGTTTTGGCAGTTCGCGCGCAAGTGGTCAACGCCTCGAACCTCAAGCTGCCGTTCTGGCTGTTCAACTTCGAAGAGCTGGTCGATGTGCTGTTCGGCGGCAAGCCGGCGCTCCGGAGGACGAGATCGACATTCTCGCCGAGCACATCCCGACCGCGAAGGGCATGTATCTCGTCCACCGCCTCGCGCAAGACCGCGCAAAATTCCGCAAGATCGATCCCGAAGCGCACCGGCTACACGGTCGACACGCCGGTGCCCTACATCATTCAGGACCTCGTCAATCTGATCGACGAGCGGATGGGCCGGCTCGAAAATCGCGCCACCCGCATGCATTACCATCGGCTGCTGCAGCGGATCGAGTCGCTGCGCGGCGACAGCCGCTACGCGTTCATGTTCGAGAACGCCAATGTCGGCGGCGACACGATGGGCGATCTGATCGCCAGCCTGTTCCGGCTGGAGCCGAACGGCCAGCAGATGACGGTGCTGCAGGTCGCCGGCCTGCCTATCGAAGTGGTCGACGCTGTGGTCTGCGTCGTCGCGCGGCTCGCTTTCGATTTCGGCCTGTGGAGCGACGGCGCAATCCCGATGGTGTTCGTCTGCGAGGAAGCTCATCGTTTTGCGCCCGCCGACCGCACCGTCGGTTTTGCGCCGACGCGGCGCGCGCTGCTCAAGATCGCCAAGGAAGGCCGCAAGTACGGCGTCTATCTCGGTCTCGTCACCCAGCGGCCGTCCGAACTCGATCCCGACCATCATTTCCCAGTGCAGCACGCTGTTCGCGATGCGCCTCACCAACGAACGCGACCAGGCGATCCTGCGCTCGACGGTCACCGATTCGATGGCGAACCTGCTCGCCTTCGTGCCCTCGCTCGGCACCCGCGAAGTCGTGGCGGTCGGCGAAGGCTTCCCGCTGCCGGCGCGCATCACCTTCCGCGAACTGCCGCCCGACCAGGTGCCGCGCAGCGAGACGTTCGAGCGCGCCGAGGCCGGCTCGACCGAGGGGCGTGAGCGCGCCTTCGTCAAGCTGGTCGTCGAGCGTTGGCGCAATGCGATGGGCGGCGGCGGCCTCAGAGCCGCCGACGACGGACTCGCCGCCGCGCCGAGCGTCGCGGATCGGCCGCCCCGGAGTCTGCCTCTCAGAATCGACCGTCAGAGACTCGACCTTCGCCGCTGCCGACGACGACGAATATCCGGAGCCCGACTTCGTTCCCGCGCCGCGGATGCGCGACAACGCTGTCGCCCAGCGGCTCGAGCAGTTGCGCTCGCAAATCCTCAAACGCAGCGCAGGCGGCGGGCACAGATCCTGATGGGCGACAAGCTCCGCGGGATGATGCGGCGGCGACCGCGCGCGCCGAGCGCCGAACTCGTGGCGTTCGCGCTCGACAAAGCCGGCGTGGCGATCGACGTGCGCGATGCGCGCGGCGAGCGCCTGTTCTCGACGGCGCTGCGGACGCAAGCTGTTCAACGACGATTCCCACGAGTCGACCTCGCGCGAAGAACTCTCGCTCGACGGCCGCGCGATTTTTGTCGAGCGTTCGCAGTTCGAATTTGGCGGAGCGGCCTTCGGATCGCCGCGGCGATGAATACCGAAGAGCAGCGGCGCGTGCAGGACGAACTCTACCAGCGCGCATTTTTCGACACGCTGACCCAATTGCCGAACCGCGAACTTTGCGATCGGGCGGTCGCCGATCTCGTCCGCGCCGGCGCGGGCGGCACAGCCTTCGCGATCGCGATCGTCAAGATCGAGAAATTCACGCGAGATCAACGCCGTCCATGGCGAAGCGGCGGGCGACGAATTGCTGCAGCGGATCGCCGAGCGGATCGGCTATGCGCTGGGCGCCGACCAATGGCTGGGACGTTGCGGCGGCGACGAATTCTGCCTGATTCTCGCCGGACCGGCGACAAGCGAATTCTATCAGGAGCGCATCGGCGCGCTCGTGGCGCGTCTTGCCGACCCCTATCTGGTCGCCGGAACGGAAGTGTTCGCGTCGGCGAAAGCGGGCCTCAGCGTCTGGCCGACGGATGATGCGACGCCGGAGGGATTGTGGCGCAAGGCGCGCGCCGCGCTCTCCGAAGCCCGGCGCGAAGCCGGCGCGAGGGTGCGTTCTTTCGACCCCGAAATGGCGCGCTCCCAGGTCAAGCGCGGCCGGATCGAAATGAACCTGCGGTCCGCCATCCGCGATCGGCGCATCGGCTGCGCGTTCCAGCCGAAATTCGACTTCCGCGCCGGCGTCGTCGACAGCGTCGAAGCGTTGATGCGCTGGAAAGACGACGACGGCCAATGGAACTCGCCCGGCGAATTCCTCGAAATCGCCCAGCGCATCGGCACTGACCAACGACATCACGCAACTCGTGTTCGAAACGGTGATCGAGTCGCTCGACGACAGTCGCGAGCGCATTTTCGTCCCGGATCTGCACGTCGGCTTCAACATCGCCGCGCATCAGGCGGGCGATACGCGGTTCATGCGCAAGTTCGCCGAGCAGCTGGCGGCGACGGGACATTCCCAGCGTTTCGTTCTCGAACTGACCGAAGAAGCCTTTCTGCCGACCACCCAGTTCCAGAGCCGCGTGCTGCCGATGCTGCGCGACATCGGCGTCAAAATTTCGATCGACGATTTCGGCGCCGGCTTTTCGTCGCTGGCGACGCTCGCCGACATCACCGCCGACGAACTCAAGGTCGACCGCTCTCTGGTGACAGACATCGATCGCAAGCCGCGCAGCCAGACCCTGCTGCGGGCGATCGAGTCGATCGGCGACGCGCTCGGCATGGAGGTGATCGTCGAGGGCGTCGAGACCGAGAGCGAACTCGGCTATCTGCGCGATCATACCAAGATCCGCGTCGCCCAAGGCTATCTGCTCGGTCGTCCGGTGGTGATCGAGGGAGCCGCCCGCAAGCCGATTGCCTACTCGGGCCCGCGGCCTTCCAGCCCGCAGCGCAGTCGACTGGCGACGGGACTGCGGGAAGTCGAGCGGCGGCAATCCTGAGCAGCGGCTCTCGAATTCGTTCGCGTTCACGATGCCGGTATCGTAAAAATCAGGCCGACGCGCAATCGACGAGGACCGGCAACATTGGATTGGCTGACCCGACCGGAAATCTGGGCCAGCCTGGCGACATTGACGTTGCTCGAGATCGTGCTGGGCGTCGACAATCTGGTGTTCGTCGCGCTGCAGGCAGGTCGTTTGCCGAAGGCGCTCCAGGCGCGGGCGCGCTTCACCGGCCTGCTGCTCGCCATCGTCAGCCGGCTCGCGTTGCTTGCGTCGATCAACTGGATCATCGGGCTGACCCACCCGCTGTTCGAGGTCTACGGTCGCGCCGTTTCGTGGCGCGACATCGCGCTCGCCGGGGGCGGCCTGTTTCTCCTCTACAAGGGCACAACGGAAATCCACGAGCGGATGGAGGGCGACGCCGCCGAGGCGTCGGCCTCGACGGGACGAGCGGGATTTGTGCGCGTAGTCTTGCAGATCATGCTGCTCGACGTGGTCTTTTCGCTCGACAGCGTCATTACCGCCGTCGGCATGGCCAAGGATTTCTGGGTGATGGCGGCGGCGATCATCATCGCCGTCGCGATCATGATGGCGGCGTCAGGCCCGCTCGCCGGGTTCATCGATCGCCACCCCACCGTCAAAATGCTCGCCCTCAGCTTCCTGCTGCTGATCGGCATGAGCCTGATGGCGGAGGGCGCCGGCTTCGACGTGCCGAAGGGATACATCTACGCCGCGATTGGGTTTTCGGTCGTGGTCGAGGGGCTCAACCAGATTGCGGCGCGGGGAAGGAAGGGTGGCGCGCGAGCGGGAGAAGCGGGGGGAGCCGGAGGGGAGATAGGGGTTCAGGTCGTTCGCGCGCTGCCCTAAAATCGGAAAGCGCATGGGTCCGGCTTGGTCGAGTTTCAGGACATTGAAGCGGCCGTGTCGAGCCGTCAGGGATCGTAGCCAGGAACATGATGCTTGGTTTTGGAAAGCGCATCCGCCTCGGCAAACTCGTCTTCGAGGAGTCCCCACTTCAATGTCCGAATTCCGGATCGAACCACGCGGGCAGGATTTCCGACGACGATTGATCCCGATGGCACGTCCTTAGTGACGACGGCGCCGGCGCCGACTATGCATTGGTCGCCGACGCGGACGCCAGGCATTATGATCGCGTGGGCGCCGACGAAACAATTGCTTCCAACGTAAGTGTGGGTGTGAACGAGACGGGACATGTCATGAGCAAAGACCACCGCGTGAAACGCGACATATGTGCCTTCGCCAATATGAACCCCTCTCGGATTCGTGGTGTCGAGGTCGGCGCGGAGCGATATCTTTACATCGGGCCCAAGATCCATCTTTAGGAGACGCCGCAACCGCCACATGCGAACCTGAATTGCGATGTCTCTGCCAAACAAAACTAACTCTGCGTAGCAAGGGTCGACGGTAGGGGCGTATTCTGGGTGGGGTCAAGGCGCAGTCCTTTGCCGAGCCGAGCGACGATAATATGCCATTTGTATTACTCGAGAATTTCGCTGGTGATCGACAACGCGTCGTATTGCGTCGACTTTCTCGCAAAAAGACCCTTCCCGTTCAATCGAAACCGGGCAGCGGCGCCTCAGGCGAAGTATAATCTCGCATTTCCGTTTTCCGCTCCGGACAATATTACGGGGCGCAATTGCTGGTCGTGGCGCTTGGAACCAGCTTTACTGCGCAGGGCGATTGGACGACCTTGCTGGCTGCGCTCGAAGCGGGCAATCAGGGCGACATACAATATCTTAATTGGGGAAAAGGCGGCGCAAATTCGCGCCATGGCGTAAGTGTCGCCACCTCACTTGCGAAGATGCGCATCGATCTCGTTTTGCTGGAATTCGCAATCAATGATGCAGACATTCGCGCGGCTATGCCGTTGGCGGCAAGCGACCGGAATATGAGAGCTATCGTTAACCAATTCCGACTGATGAACCCTCACTGTCGAATTTTCGTCGTGCTGACGCCCCAGCCGTATGGCTTTAAACGTTGGCTTCGTCCTTTCCTGGCGTTCTATTTTGCGCGGCATCTGTCACTTGCTACGACAACAGGCGCCGCCGTCATCGACCTTCGCGATAGCCTGTCCGCGCTGACCGGCGACCAAAGGCGCCTGCCATGCCTGATGGCATCCATCTAACAAAACAGGCATTCAGAGAATTTGCGTCGCCCCCAATCGTTTCAGCGGTGATCGGCGCGTTGGGCGCCGAACAACCATTTTGATGAACGGGAGCCAACCAATCCATCGCCGGCCGCCGAGGTGATCCTGCGCCGTTGTCGCTATATTCACCGAGTCCGTCAGGCGCCATTTGCCCGAATGCACAGGGCCACAGGCCAAACTCCCTACTTCTTCTTCGGCATATACAAATCCGTCAGCGTGCCCGCGAACGCCTCCGCCGACATCGCGAACGTCTCCGACAGCGTCGGATGCGGGTGGATGGTCAGGCCGATGTCTTCGGCGTCGCAGCCCATTTCGATCGCCAGCGCGGCTTCCGAGATCAGGTCGCCGGCGTTGGGGCCGACGATCGCGCAGCCGATCAGGCGGCCGGTTTCCTCGTCCCACAGCGTCTTGGTCTGGCCCTCGTCGCGGCCGAGCGACAGCGAGCGGCCGCTCGCGGCCCAGGGGAACACCGCCTTGCCGTATTTGATGCCCTTCGCCTTGGCTTCCGTCTCGGTGACGCCGACCCAGGCGACTTCCGGGTCGGTGTAGGCGACGGAGGGGATCACCTTGGCGTCGAACGCCGACTTGTGGCCGGCGGCGACTTCGGCGGCGACCTTGCCCTCGTGCACCGCCTTGTGGGCGAGCATCGGCTGGCCGACGAGATCGCCGATCGCGAAGATGGTCGGCACGTTGGTGCGCATCTGCCTGTCGACCGCGATGAAGCCGCGCTCGTCGACCTTCACGCCCGCGGCGTCGGCGCCGATCAAGCCGCCGCTGGCGCGACGGCCGACCGAGACCAGCATCGCGTCGAACGGCTCGGTCGTGGCGCCCGCCTCGTTCTCATAGGTGACGTAGATGGCGTCGGGCTTCGCCTCGACCCTGGTGACCTTGGTCTTCAGGTGGATCTTCGAATAGCGCTTCTCGACCCGCTTGGCGAACGGCGCGACGATGTCGCGATCGGCGCCCGGCATCAGCTGGTCCATCATCTCGATGACGGTGATCTCGGAGCCCAGCGCCTCGTAGACGGTCGCCATCTCGAGCCCGATGATGCCGCCGCCGAGGATCAGCATGCGCTTTGGCGACAGCGAAAGATCGAGCGCGCCGGTCGAATCCCAGATGCGCGGATCGCGCGGGATGAAGCCGGGCCAAGCGGGCTCCGAACCCGCGGCGATGATCGCCTTGGCGAAGCCGACGATGCGTCGGCCGTCCTTCGTCTCGACCGCGAGCGTGCGCGGCGAAGTGAAGCTTGCCCCTCGCCCGTCACGACCGTCACCTTGCGCTGCCGGGCGAGCCCCGTCAGTCCGCCCGGTCAGGCGCTTGACGACGCCGTCCTTGAAGCCGCGGACGCCGTCGAGCTCGATCTCCGGCTTGCCGAACTTCACGCCGTTGACGGCCATGTGCTCGGCTTCGTCGATCACTTTGGCGACGTGCAGCAGCGCCTTGGAGGGAATGCAGCCGACGTTGAGGCAGACGCCGCCGAGCGTCGCGCGGCGCTCGACCAGCACGACTTTCTGGCCGAGATCGGCGGCGCGGAACGCGGCGGAATAGCCGCCGGGGCCGGCGCCGAGCACCAGCACGTCGCAATCGAAATCCGACTTGCCCTCGCCGGGAGCGGGGCCCGGCGCCGGCGCCGCGGCAGGGGGCGGAGGAGATGGCGCGGCCGCGGCCGGCTTCGCCGCCGCCGCCGCCACCGCTGCGTCGCCATCGAGCAGCGCAAGCAGGTCGCCCTGGCTCACCTTGTCGCCGACCTTCACCTTGATTTCGCCGATCACGCCGTCGGCGGGCGAAGGCACGTCGAGCGTCGCCTTGTCGCTTTCGAGCGTCAGCATCACCTCTTCCTTCTCGACCTTCTGGCCGGGTTTGACGAGGATTTCGATGATCGGGACGTTCTTGAAATCCCCGATGTCGGGCAGCCTGATCTCAGACATGATGTTCTCCGCGCGCGTTTGGCGCTCAGCACAGACAGGAAGCGGGCGACTGTAGCCGCGGTCGCCGACCGCGGCGGCCGAGGTCAGCGACCTCGGCTACAAGCAATTCACAGCAGGACGCGGCGCATGTCCTCGAGCGTCGAGGCGAGATGGCGCGAGAAGCGCGCCGCCGCGGCGCCGTCGATGACGCGATGGTCGTAGCTCAGGCACAGCGGCAGCATCAGCCGCGGCTGAAACGCCTTGCCGTCCCAGACCGGCGCCATCTTCGAGCGCACGACGCCGAGGATCGCGACTTCCGGCGCATTGACGATCGGCGTGAACGCCGTGCCGCCGATGCCGCCGAGCGACGAGATCGTGAACGTCGCGCCCTGCATGTCGGCGGGGCTGAGTTTTCCTTCGCGCGCTTTGCCGGAGAGCGTTCCGAGTTCATGCGCGAGTTCGATGACGCCCTTCTTTTCGACGTCCTTGACGACGGCGACGACGAGCCCGTCGGGCGTATCGACGGCGACGCCGATGTTCCAGTAGAGACGGCGGATCAGCGAGCCCTTGTCGGGCGACAGCGCGCTGTTGAACAGCGGGAACGCCTTCAGCGACGCGACCGAGGCCTTCATCAGCAATGGCAGCAGCGAGACGCGGTACGGCGCCTTCTTGTCGGCCTTGGCGGTATCGTCGATCGATTTGCGGAACGCTTCGAGCTCCGTGACGTCGGCCTCGTCGTTGTGGGTGACGTGGGGGATGTTGACCCACGAAGCGTGCAGGCGCGGTCCGGAGATTTTCTTGATGCGCGAAAGCGGCGATGGTTTCGATCGGGCCGAATTTGGCGAAGTCGACGACGGGAACATCAGGCAGCCCCGCGCCCGCAGCTGACGACGCCCGAGGGCGAGGAGCCGCCGAGCGCGGCCTTGACGTCTTCCTTGGTGATGCGGCCCTTCTCGCCCGAGCCCTTGATTGTGTTGAGATCGAGACCGAGTTCGCGGGCGAGACGGCGGGCGGAGGGGCCTGCGTAGACGCCGGCGAAGTCCGCCATCTTGGGCTCGGGCGCCGCAGGTTTCGGCGCTGCTGCGCCGGCGTCTGCTGTAGCCGGGGTCGCTGACCCCGGCTGGCCGCGGTCAGCGACCGCGGCTACAGGGGCCGGCGGCGGCTTTGGGAGCGGCGCCGCCGCCGAGCGACAGGACGCGCGCGCCTTTGGAAACCTTGTCGCCGATTTTTACGAAAATCTCGCCGACGACGCCGTCCGACGGCGACGGCACGTCCATCGTCGCCTTGTCCGATTCCAGCGTGATCAGCGGCTGCTCGGCCTTCACCGTATCGCCGGCTTTGACGAGGATTTCGATGACCGGGATGTCCTTGAAGTCGCCGATGTCAGGCACGGTGACTTCTGTAGCCGAGCTCGCTGAGCTCGGCGCTCCGCGGTCAGCGACCGCGGCTACAGGAGGGGCTGCGGCGGCAGGCGCACCCTCGCCCGCAAGCGTCAGGATCGGCGATCCCTTCGGAAACCTTGTCGCCGACCTTGACGAGCAACTCGCCGACCACGCCGTCGGCGGGCGACGGCACGTCCATCGTCGCCTTGTCCGACTCCAATGTCACCAGCGGTTGCTCGGCCTTCACCTTGTCGCCGGGCTTGACCAGAATCTCGATAATGGGAATGTCTTTGAAATCGCCGATATCAGGAACTTTGACTTGCGTGTTCGGCACGGGCGCTTCTCCTTCGCGCGAATTTTTTTGAATTTTATGAGACGCTCAATCAGACCTTTGTCGCGCTCGGTCGTTCCGGATCGATGTTGTAGCGCTTGATCGCTTCTGAGACGGTCTTTGCCGGCAGCAACTGATCGTCAGCGAGCGCCTTCAGCGCTGCGACCGCCACGTGATAGCGATCGACCTCGAAGAACGAGCGCAGGCGCGCGGCGATAGTCGGAGCGGCCGAAGCCGTCGGTGCCGAGCACAGAGAAACGCGCCGGGACATAGGGACGGATGCCATCGGGGATCGCCTTGATGTAATCGGTCGCGGCGACGACGGGCCCCTGCCCTTTGCCGAGCGCCTGCTCGACATAGGAGAGCTTTGCGGGCGCTTCGGGGTGCAGGCGGTTCCAGCGTTCGGTCTCGAGGCCGTCGCGCCGAAGTTCGGTAAAGCTGGTGACGCTCCAGATTTCCGAGGTGACGCCGAAATCCTTGGCGAGCAATTCCGCGCCGGCCTCGACCTCGCGCAGGATCGGCGCCCGACCCGAGCAGACGGGTCTTCAACTGCGGCTTGTCGCCCTCGACCGTCTTGAGCTTGTACATGCCCTTCAGGATGCCTTCCTCGGCGCCTGCGGGCATGGCGGGATGGGCGTAGTTCTCGTTGAGCGTCGTGATGTAGAAATAGACGTCCTCGTTATCGACATACATCCGCTTGAGGCCGCTCTGGATGATGACGGCGACCTCGTAGGCGTAGGTCGGGTCGTAGCCGACGCAGTTCGGGATGGTTGAGGCGAGCACGTGGCTGTGGCCGTCCTCGTGCTGCAGGCCTTCGCCGTTCAGCGTCGTGCGCCCGGAGGTGCCGCCAATCAGGAAGCCGCGCGTGCGCATGTCGCCCGCCGCCCAGGCGAGATCGCCGATGCGCTGGAAGCCGAACATCGAATAATAGACATAGAACGGGATCATCGGCGTGTTGGACGTCGAATAGGACGTGCCCGCGGCGATGAACGAGGCCATCGCGCCGGGCTCGTTGATGCCCTCCTGCAGGATCTGCCCCTTGCTGTCCTCGCGGTAGTACATCAGCGTGTCGGCGTCCTGCGGACGATAGAGCTGACCAACCTGACTGAAGATGCCGATCTGGCGGAACAGGCCCTCCATGCCAAAGGTGCGGCTCTCGTCGGGGACGATCGGGACGATGCGCTGGCCGATGTTCTTGTCGCGCAGCAGCGTGGTCAGGATGCGCACGAACGCCATCGTGGTCGAGATCTCGCGACCTTCCGTCGTCGCCTGCAACAGGCCCTCGAAGGCGGAGAGTTCGGGTATGATGAGCGGATCGCTCTTGCGCCGACGCGCCGGTAGCGGACCGCCGAGCGCCGCTCGTCGGTCGGCGAGGTATTTCGCCGCCGGCCCGTCCGCGGGAAGCTTGAGCAACGGAAGTTTTGGCAATTCCTCGTCGGACAGCGGCACGGCCAGCCTGTCGCGGAACAATTTCAGAGCGTCGGAGCCAATCTTCTTGGCCTGATGGGCAATCATCTGGCCCTCGCCCGCCGCGCCCATGCCATAGCCCTTGACGGTCTTGGCGAGGATGACGGTCGGTTGGCCCTTGTTGTCGCTGGCGGCCTTGAAGGCGGCGAACACCTTGATGGGATCGTGACCGCCGCGCGTCAGCGCCCAGATCTGATCGTCGGTCCAGTCCTTGACGAGATCGGCGGTCTCGGGATGGCGGCCGAAGAAATGCTGGCGGATATAGGCGCCATTCTTCGACTTGAAGTCCTGATATTCGCCGTCGACGCACTCGTCCATCAACTGGCGCAGCATGCCGGTCTTGTCGCGCGCGAGCAGCGCGTCCCAGCCGGAGCCCCACAGGCATTTGATGACGTTCCAGCCGGCGCCGCGGAAATCGGCCTCGAGCTCCTGCACGATCTTGCCGTTGCCGCGCACCGGACCGTCGAGGCGCTGCAGGTTGCAGTTGATGACGAAGATCAGATTGTCGAGTTTCTCGCGGCCGGCGAGCGAGATCGCGCCGAGCGATTCCGGCTCGTCCATTTCGCCGTCGCCGCAGAACACCCAGACTTTTCGATCGGTGGTGTCGGCGAGGCCGCGGCCTTGCAGATAGCGCAGGAAACGAGCCTGGTAGATCGCCATCAACGGCCCAAGACCCATCGAGACGGTCGGAAACTGCCAGAAATCCGGCATCAGCCAGGGATGCGGATAGGAGGAAAGGCCGTGGCCGCCAACCTCCTGGCGGAAATTGTCGAGCAGGTCCTCGCTGAGCCGCCCTTCCAGAAAGGCGCGGGCGTAAATGCCGGGAGACGAGTGGCCCTGGAAATAGACGAGGTCGCCGCCGAACTTATCTGTCGCGGCGCGCCAGAAATGCATGAACCCGGTGTCGTAAAGCGTCGCGGCGGACTGGAAGCTCGCGATATGGCCGCCGAGCTCGGAGCTTTCCTTGTTGGCGCGCAGCACGATCGCCGCGGCGTTCCAGCGAACGTAGTGCCTTATCAAGGTTTCGAGCTTGCGATCGCCGGGATGCTCGGGCTGATCTTCGGGGTGGATGGTGTTGACGTAGGCGGTGTTGGCCGCGAACGGCAGCTTGGCGCCCTTGTTGCGGGCCGAGGTGACGACGGCGTCTAGCAGCGCGTCGACTTTGGGGAGACCTTCGAACGCTTCGACCGAGTCCAGCGCCTCGAGCCACTCCTGGAGTTCCGCCGTGTCGGCTGTGGTTTCCTCGGTCAAATGCGCCTCCCTGAAACCGGACGTTTCGCCTGGGAAAAACAGGCCTTCGCCGCGCGCTCAGGAATGTCATGCGACCTTAGTCTTGGCAATGCCGTCGCGGTCGTGCTGCAATGCGGCAATCGCATGGCGTGGGGCCGGATTGGCTTGCGAGTTGCGGGAAAGTGCGGAATTGCTTGAAGGTCCGCTTCGAAGGGGTGAGGTTTTCGCATGGCAGGTCTGACGACGCATGTGCTGGATACGACGCGCGGCAAGCCGGCGGGGGGCGTCAAGATCGAGCTTTTTGAGCTTCTGGATGGCCGGCCGAAGCTCATCGCGACCGCGACGACCAATTCCGACGGGCGCACCGACGCGCCGCTGATCCCGCGCATCTGGCGCCCACGTCGGCGTGTTCGAACTCTGCTTCCACATCGGCGCGTATTTCTGGGCCCAGCAGACGCCGGTCGCCGATCCCCCGTTCCTCGACATCGTGCCGATCCGCTTTTCGATCGCCGATCCGGCGGCGCATTATCATGTGCCGCTGGTTGCGACGCCGTGGAGCTATTCGACGTATCGCGGAAGCTGACGGAGCTGCGACGACTTATGCGGTCATGGCTGCCTCTGTCCCGATAGGCGCTGCCAAGTAAACTGAGCAAGTGACGGAGCCAGTAGTTTTGGAAGCCTCACGACTAGCCTTGGTCAGCCGACTCGGCTTCAAAATCCTTCAGTCTGACAAGATGGCTCCATGTGTCTGGAGCCCGCAATGAGAAACGGCCCTTGTCGCTGACCCCTACATCGGTATCCTGAGCCTCAACTATCGCGCCGTCCGCAGCGACGAAGGCGATGTGGTGATCGGCCTTCACGATAATGTCTGCGTCCTCCAGCGAAAACGGTCGCTGGCTTCGATTGAAGTCGTAGACGGTCGCGCCGAGCGAATGCGGGCTTTTGCGCCAGGCTGCAATGTCCAATGCATACTCCGCGCCGGTCGCCTCCCAGATGCAATAGGAAATAAATCCCACGGCGTCGAAGTGCTTTATGCCTTTGCAGGGCTCGGCCCATAACAGCGTGCCGCCAATTTCGCCGCCGCTTTGTCCGGGTCCGAAGGCGCGCCGCGGCGTCCAGCGATTCAACCAGTAGGGCCAATCCGAGCGTCTGGGAGTCGCCCGCAATTGATCGAGGTAGAGCTTCAAATCGTGGGCGTCGGGGGACGTCGCTCGGGCGCCGCTGTAGACGCTGGCGTTGCCCGCGCAAACGCAATAGCGAGCCACCGCATGGAAGGTTCCGTCATCATCCTTGACCTGCTTCGTGACGGTCCCCGCTGCGGCGTAGACGGCAAGATTTTTCCGCGGGTCGGGGTTCCGGACCGGATCGAGGCGGTCGGGCGAAACAATCAGGTCTACGCCGCCGGGTCGATGCGGGTGACCGTCCTGAAGGCCTGGCGTCACGCCGTACGTTCCGTTGAGGTAATGCGACCCGACATACGATCGGGCGGTCGCGATGATCTTGGCTCCGATATCGGCTTGCATCGTCGATCTCCCGGCGCGATTCCGGGCGCCGAAGGTGTCATCCCTAAAACGCTTCTCTAGAGACGGAGTTTCCGCTCCAAAGCGCGCCCATCCAAGGCCGTGGAAAAAAAGGCGCCAGCGTTGTACTTCCGCTGCGCGCCTTCATAGTCAGCGCGTCCGGAGCCGAAGACGTCATGATCATCGCGCAACTCAGCGATCTGCATATCTGTCCGCGCGGCGTCCCGTACAACCGCGCCGGCGAATCCAACATGATGGCGGAGCGCGCGCTGCGCGCCGTCGCCCGCATGGAACCCAGGCCCGACGTTATCATCATTACCGGCGACATCGCCGAAAAGGGCTTGCCAGAGGAATATGCGGAATTCCTCGAGATCATGAAGCGCAGGCTCCCCGGCGGGGCGCATCTGATCCCCGGCAATCACGACAATCGCGAGGCGTTTGTCGCCGCGCTGAAGCCGCCGGTCGCGACGACCGGGTTCGTCGACTACGTGATCGAGGCGGAGCCGGTGCGGATCGTGATGCTCGACACGCTGATGGCGGGCTCGCACGCCGGCATGCTGCGCCGCAGCCAGCTCGAATGGTTGCAGGCGACGCTCGCGGAAAAGCCCGACGCGCCGACGCTGATCGCGATGCACCACGCGCCATTCCGGATCGGCATCGGACATCTCGACATGATCGGGCTGATGAGCCCGGAGAAATTCGCCGCCGTGCTCGCCCGCCATCCGCAGGTCGAACGCATCCTTTGCGGCCATTGCCACCGGCAGATCGTCGGATCGATCGGCAAGACGATCGCCATCGTCGCGCCCTCGACGGCGGCGCAGGTGGTTCTCGACCTCGCGCCCAGCGCGCCGTCGGCGTTCGTCAAGGAACCGGCGCAGTTCAACGTCCACATCTGGAGCGAGGCGGACGGCTTCGTCACTCACACGGCGTTTGTCGAGGAATTCGAGGGGCCGTATCCGTATCTGGACTGAGCGTCCTTCGACAAGCTCAGGACGAGGTCCAACCCCTCGTGCTGAGCCTGTCGAAGCATGGCGAGTTCATCCGGGTTTGACGCGACATTCGGCACAGCGTAGGGATTTCCCGCCTCTACCGCGACGCTGCGATCGAGTTGCACGGCCTTGGCGATCGCTACATCGCAGGCCCTGTCGCGCACGGCGGCTGACGCCAGGTCCGGGCCGCCAACGATAACAACAATTCGCACGTATCCGGAGTTGCCAACAATGAGTGCTGCGCCCGATCAAGCCGCATCTGCGGAGCGTCCCACTGTCCTCGTCGACCTCGCCTTGCAGGGCGGCGGCTCGCATGGCGCGTTCACCTGGGGCGTGCTCGACCGCCTGCTCGAAGAGCCCTGGATCCAGATCGAGGCGATCTCGGGCACCTCGGCCGGCGCGATGAACGCCGCCGTGCTGGCCGACGGCTGGACCACGGGCGGCGCCGAGGGCGCGCGCGCTGCGCTCGACGAACTATTGGCGCCGCGTCTCCGAGGCCGCCGCGCTTCAGCCCGCTGCAGCGCACGCCGCTCGACAAGATGATGGGCCGCTGGACGCGTCGACTCCTCGCCCGCCTATCTCATGCATGGACCTGATGTCGCGCGTGTTCTCGCCCTACGACCTGAATCCGCTCGGCTTCAATCCGCTGCGCCAGGTCCTGGCCGACAGCATCGATTTCGACCGCCTCGCCAGGTCGCCGATCAAGCTGTTCATCACCGCCACCAACGTGCGCACCGGCCGCGGCCGGATGTTCCGCAACGGCGAGATCACGCCGGACGTGCTGCTGGCCTCGGCCTGCCTGCCGACGATGTTCCACGCGGTCGAGATCGACGGCGAGCCCTATTGGGACGGCGGCTACG
The DNA here is from genome assembly GCA_963771455.1 of uncultured Pseudomonadota bacterium. Classification (GTDB taxonomy): domain Bacteria; phylum Pseudomonadota; class Alphaproteobacteria; order Rhizobiales; family Beijerinckiaceae; genus Roseiarcus. Next base: position 25,104 of record CAVYTP010000019.1, on the reverse strand, counting down.
CCGGCAATCCGACGATCACGCCGCTGGTCCGCGAAAGCGACGCGCACGACACCATCCTGGTCCAGATCAATCCGCGCGAGCGGGCCGAAGACGCCGCGCACCGCCAGCGAGATCCTCGACCGGCTCAACGAGATCTCCTTCAACTCGCCGCTGATGAAGGAGCTGCGCATGATCGCGCTGCTGCAGCCAGGCCGTCGACCCCGGCAAGGGCGAGGGTGCGCGCGTGGGCCAGCATGCGCACGCACCGGATCATGACCGACAAGCTCGCCGATTTCGGCGCGTCGTCGAAACTCAACGCCGAATGGGAATTCCTCGCCATGCTGAAGCAGGAAGGCCGCAACAGCGCCGACGCATTCCTCAAGGAGCATGGCGCCGATATCGGCCATCGCTCCAGCGCCGATCTCGACGTGCTGCTGGCGGAATGCTGAGCGCCCATTGCCGTTTATGTGAATTGCCGGGGGATATGAGATGTTGAGCGTGCTTGGAATCCTGATCGCCCTCGGGCTTGCTGATCTGGCTCGCCTATCGCGGCTGGAGCATCCTGCTGCTCGCGCCGCTATGCGCGCTGATCGCGGCGCTGCTCGCCGGCGAGCCGCTGCTGGCGCACTGGACGCAGACCTTCATGGGCATGCGGCGTCGGTTCGTGGCGCAGTTCTTCCCGCTCTTCCTGCTCGGCGCGCTGTTCGGCAAGCTGATGGAGGCCAGCGGCTCGGTCGAGGCGATCGCAGAATTCATGACCGAGAGCCTCGGCGCCGAAGCGCGCGATGCTCGCGCTGGTGCTGGCCGGCGCGTTCGTCACCTATGGCGGCGTCAGCCTGTTCGTCGCGTTCTTCGTGCTGGCGCCGATGGGGCACGCGCTGTTCAAGGCCGCCAACATTCCCGCGTCGCCTGATGCCGGCGGCGATCGCGCTCGGCACCTCGACCTTCACCATGTCGGCGATGCCCGGCACGCCGGCGATCCAGAACGCGATCCCGATGCCGTTCTTCGGCACCAACGCCTTCGCCGCGCCGGGCCTCGGCCTGATCGCCTCGGCGATCATGCTGGGCTTCGGCATGTCTGGTTGCTGCGCGCGGAGAGGCGTCGCCCGGCGCGCCGGCGAAGGCTACGACTATGCCGATCCCGCCGACCCGGCTGCGGCGGCGGCCGACGACGAGATCGTGCGCGAACGCGCCACCACGGCGCACGAGTTCGATCCCGCGCGAGATCGCGCGCGGCGAACATGCGCAGTCGCGCCGCCGTTCGCGCTGGCCGCGCTGCCGCTGGTGACCGTCGTCGCGGTCAACCTGCTGATGTCGTTCGCGGTGCTGCCGCACATGGACGCCGCTTTCCTCGCCGAAGCCGCGCTGGGGTCGACGTCGCTCTGCCGCGGTCGGCGGCGTCTGGTCGGTGATCGTCGCGCTGGCGGCGGCGATCGTGGTGCTGATCGCGACCAACTTTCAGCCGCTGCCGACGCTGCGCGCCACGATGGACGCCGGCGCCAACGCCTCGGTGCTGCCGATCGTCAGCGTGGCCAGCCTGGTCGGCTTCGGCGCGGTGGTGGCGTCGCTGCCGGCGTTCGAGGTGGTGAAGACTGGGTGCTCGGCATCGGCGGCGGCCCGCTGGTGTCGCTGGCGCGTGGCGACCAACATCCTCGCGGCGCTGACCGGCTCGGCCTCGGGCGGCCTGACCATCGCGCTCGACGCGCTCGGCGCGACCTACATGCAGACCGGGCTCGATCCGGGCCTGATGCACCGCGTCGCGGTGATCGGCGCCGGCACGCTCGACAGCCTGCCGCACAACGGCGCCGTCGTGACGCTGCTGGCGGTCTGCGGATGCAAGCACGGCGACAGCTATTTCGACATCGTGATGGCCGGCATCGTCGGCCCGCTGATCGCGCTGGTCGCGGTGATCGTGCTGGGCTCGACCTTCGGCTCGTTCTGACCGTCAGGTCCGGGCGGCCTGAATGGACTTGCGCAGCAGCGCATAGGCGCTGCCGCCGGTGATTGCGCCCAGCACGTAGGCGACGACGGTGGTGACCGCGAGCGGCGCCGTCATGTTGGCGCCGAGAAACGACATCGTGACCATCTCAAGGTTCTGCAGCGCGAACACCAGGATGGCGACGACGAAGACGACGACGACGACCAGATAAAGCCAGCGCATGATCGTCAAGCCGAACGCACGCGCACGGCCCAGATCGCCAGCATCACGCCCTGCACGAGCAGGATGACGCCGAATACGAACGGCACCGCAAGCGCCGCGGAAAGCGGCGAACCGAGCAGCATCAGACCAATCAGAATATTGAACACGCCGAGAATGAACGAGGCGACGCCGCCGCCCTGAAAGCCGTGGACCAGGTTGACGCCGCCCATGATGAGCGCCTCGACGCCGAGCACGATGACGATCACCGTGGGAACCGTCAGCGCCGCAAGCAGCGGGTGCCGCAACACCAGTATGCCCGCCGCAATGCCGAGCACGCCGCTCAGCAGCGTCCAGACCCAGTGCGCCGAACGGTCAACGAACATCTGCACCAGCGAAAGCACGCCGTTGATCAGCCAGTAGAAGCCAAGAAAGGTGACCAGCGCGATCATGGTGACGGCGGGAGCGCTGAGCAGCATTGCGCCGAGCAGAATTCCGGCGATGCCCTGCAGGAGAAACAGCCACCAGATATGGGCCTGCGCGGACGGGCGTAACATTGTAGCGGTAGCGGTCATGGCAGCATCCCCCAGTCGGCCCGCCTCGCTTTTTATTTGGCCCTACAGCAATAATCTGTTGCAGTGCAGGAACGCAGGCTGTCGGCCGGGGCATTATCTGGAGGCGGTTTTCAAAGTCAAGAATCGCTGACGTTACGGTCCGGTGGCGGAACCGCAATGACGAACTCGCCTCATTCGTGGCGCGTGCTATGAGTTACGCAGCGGAGATTGTCTGCAACCCAATGGAGAGACGGACGCATGATCCTCGGGCTTTCGACGTCGGCCTTTACGGCGGTTCACGTCATCATATCTCTGGTTGGGATTCTCGCCGGCCTCGTCGTGCTGGCGGCGATGATCGGCAACAGATACCAGGCCGGCTGGACGGCGTTGTTTCTTGTGACGACGATCGCGACCAGCGTCACCGGCTTCATGTTCCATTCCGCGGCTTTCGGGCCGCCGCACGTCGTCGGCGTCATCTCGCTCGTCGCGCTGGCGATCGCCCTCGTGGCGCTGTACGGCCAGCATTTGCGAGGCGTCTGGCGCACGGCCTATGTCGTCACGGCTGTGTTCTCGCTTTACCTCAACGCCTTCGTCGGCGTCGTGCAAGCGTTCCAGAAGCTGCCGTTCCTGCAGCCGCTCGCGCCAACTCAATCAGAGCCGCCATTTCTCGTCGCTCAGGTCGTCGTTCTGGTGCTCTTTGTGGCGCTCGGGTTCGTCGCATGGCGACGTTTTCACCCGCCGCGAGCGATGTAGGAAACCGCAGAACTGCTAGACGGCGGCTTCCGTGAGGCGACGCATCGCGCGCGCTTCGCGGAATGACACCATCTGCCGCCGCTTCTCGTCCCAGAGCGCGAGCCGCACGCAGGACAGGCTGTCGCGGAAATTGAGCCGGCCGACATTTTTCAACGCGGGGTGATCGCGCAGGACCTCCGGCAAACGGTAGAACGGGATGCCGCTCGACAGGTGATGCACGTGGTGCACGCCGATGTTGCCGGACAGCCAATCAAGCGGCGGCGGCAGCTCGTATAGCGAACTGCCATGCAGCGCGGCCTCCGGCTGGCTCCAGTCCGCTGACGGCTCCCACGTCGTGCCTTCGAACTGGTGCTGGACGTAGAACAACCAGACGCCGGCGGTTGCGCTGAGCGCCACGATCGGCAGATGGACCGTCAGAAACGGCGCGAGGCCCGCGGCCCAGATCAGCAGGCCCGCTGCCAGGAAGATGCCGGCGTTGGTGGCCATGGTGCTGAGCCACGGCATCGGGCCCTTGCGCATGAAGCCGAACGGCAGACGGTTTTCGAGCACGAACAGATAGGCCGGCCCGATGCCGAACATCACCAGCGGATGGCGGTAGAGCCGATAGCCGAGCCGATTGCGCCAGCTACGGGAGAAGTATTCGGTGACGGTCAGAGTATCGATGTCGCCGATGCCGCGACGGTCGAGGTTGCCGGAAGTCGCATGATGAATCGCGTGACTGTGGCGCCAGTGGTCGTAGGGCGTCATCGTCAGCACGCCGATCGCGCGCCCGATCCAGTCGTTGGCGGCCTTGTTGGGCATGAATGCGCCGTGCCCGCAATCGTGCTGGATCATGAACAGCCGGACCAGCAGCCCCGCCGCGAACGGCGTCAGGACGAAGGTGAGCCACAACTGGCCGTTGTGCGCGGCAATCAGCATCGCGGCCCAAATCGCCGCAAATGGCAACACCGTCACGGCAAGTTCGAACACGCCGCGCATCGTGCTGGCCCGGCGATAGGGAGCGAGCGCTTTCGCCCAGTCGCGCGCCGTCATGATTGCGGCGCCTGCTTGCGTTAACGACATATTGGACACGCGCTCATGTTAGGGGAAATGGTCGCCGGGAGGGAGCTCACGGTGCGGAAGAACGCTGGCGCGACGGTCGTCGCCAAAAATCGCAAACTCCGCCACCCAGCTAGCGCGTTCGACTCTTCGCACTATACACACACTATCGTGAAGGCGCGACGACAATCGGCGACCGCAGCTCGGAAATCAAATCGTCATCTCGCTCGCACCCAGCCGCCGTCGTCGCCCTCTCGCCAATAGCTTTGCGGCTCGCCGGCGGCTCTCACCTTGGTCCATTGCTCGCGCGACTTGGCGACCGCGTCGGGATCGCGTCCGTCGATCAGCACCAGCACGCGCTCGTAAGCCGAGCCTGCCAGACCGGCGGCGTCGACGCCGGAAAGCAAAACGCGCACCGGCGGCGCCGTTGGGATTGTCCGATCCTTCGGTCAGATACACCGGCTGCAACTCAGGGTCGCCGTCGCCCTTGGCGCCGTGCGGCAGAAAGCTGTCGTCGGAGTAATTCCAAAGCCGCTCGTTCAACGCCTCGATCTCTTCGCTCGACGCCGCCTGCACGACGGCGCGTTTTCCTTCCGCCAGCGCCGCCTCGAGGAGTTCCGGCAACGCCTGTTCGAGACGGCGGCGCTCGAGGTGATGGAAGCGGAATTCGGGCAAGCGAGGCTCAGTTGTTGCCGGCCGGAGGCGCGAAAAGGATGAAGGCGCGGTCGACTTCGGTGTAGATCAGGCCGAGGCTGACGTCGCCGGGCGCATGCTCCTCGGTCTTGCCGGAAATGAAGACGTCGCCGCGCTCTTTCGAGGCGGCGAGGAATTCTTTCGCGTCCGCCGCCATGTCCTTGATCGTCTCCTTCGACTTCGGCGTGTCCCAGCCGAGCGCGGAACGGATCGCGGCGGCCGACAGCCGCTCGAACGCCGTGACCGCGCGCGCCGACGCGGGCTCGCTGACATGGGCCTCGAAGCGCACCAGCGTATCGCCGCGGCAGGTCAGCACGCCGTCGGTCTCCGACTTGGTGGTGATGTCGAACATGCCGGTGTCCGAGCGGGCGCGCGAAACGACCAGCGCGTGGGTGAACTCCACCCCGAGGTCGCTGGCTTCGATCCGCACCTTCTCGAGAAAAGCGTCGCAGCCTGCGACGCTCGACGCGGCGTGAGCCGGACGCGCAGGCGAGAAGCAGCGCGAACCCGAGCGCGAAGCGCATGGTCATACCCTCCGGCGCCGAATCAGCGCGTCATCCCTCGTAATGGTCGGCGACCAGGCGGTCGAGCAGGCGCACGCCCCAGCCAGAGCCCCAGGACGTGTTGATCTCGCGTCGCGGGCGAAGCCATGCCAGTGCCCGCAATGTCGAGATGCGCCCAGGGCACTTCGCCGACGAACCGCTTCAGGAACTGCGCGGCGGTGATCGACCCGCCATGGCGGCCGCCGGTGTTCTTCATGTCGGCGAATTTCGAATCGATCAGCTTGTCGTAGGCGGCGCCGAGCGGCATCCGCCAGACCGTCTCGCCGTCGCCTGCCCCGCCGAGAGCAGCCGCTGAGCGAGTTCGTCGTCGTTGGAGATACATGCCCGCATGTTCAGTGCCGAGCGCGACGATGATCGCGCCGGTCAGCGTCGCGAGATCGACCATGAACTTCGGCTTGGCGTTTTCCTTCGTCCACCACAGCGCGTCGGCGAGCACGAGCCGGCCTTCGGCGTCGGTGTTGATGACCTCGATCGTCTGGCCCGACATCGACGTCAGGATGTCGCCGGGACGATAGGCCATGCCGTCGGGCATGTTCTCGACGAGTCCGATGACGCCGATCGCGTTGACCTTCGCCTTGCGCTTGGCGAGCGCATGCATGCAGGCCGACGACGCAGGCGGCGCCCGCCATGTCGCCCTTCATGTCCTCCATGCCGGCCGCCGGCTTGATCGAAATGCCGCCGGTGTCGAAACACACGCCCTTGCCGACGATCGCCACCGGCGCCGCCTTCTTCGATTTGGCGCCGCGCCAGCGCATGGCGACGAGCCGGCTTTCGCGCCGGGAGCCCTGGCCGACGGCGAGCAGCGCGCCCATGCCGAGCTTTTCCATCTCCTTTTCGTCGAGAATTTCGACGTCGACGCCGAGCTTCTTCAGGCCGGCGGCGCGCTCGGCGAAGCTTTCGGGAAACAGCACGTTCGGCGGCTCGTTGACGAGCGTGCGGGCGAGCTCGACGCCCTCGGCGACCGCCTCGCGACGCGCATAGGCCTCCTTGGCCGCCGCGGGATCGGCGACCGCGACGGTCAGCGTGAGCCCTTGGTCCGCCGCTCTCGTCGGCATCGGGCTTCTTGGATTTGTATTTATCGAAATTGTAGGTCCGCAAGCGCGCGCCGAACGCGAAATCTGCGGCCGAAGCTGCGGCCCAGGCTTCGTTCGGGCTCTCAAACAGAACCGTCGCCGATTTCGACTTGCCGAGCTTGCCGGCGACGAAGCCGCCGAGGGTAGCGAAATCGAGCGGCTTGCCGTCCTTGCCGGGCGCGGCTCCGACGACCAGCAGGCGCGCTGCGTCGACGCCGGGGGGCGCCAGAATATCGATATGACTGAGCGCCTTGCCTTTGAAGCTTAACGTCTCGGATGCGCTCGCGATGGCGCCGCTGGCGCCGGCGATCAAGGCCGCGACGGCCGCGCCGGGCTTGAGCTCGGCGGCTACGAAAACGACGAGGGTTCCCCCCTTCGGCAAGCTCAGGGAACCGAATTCGATTTTCGCGGCCTCGCTCATCAGCAATCCTCAGTGTGGCGGCAGAATCGGTTCTGCGACGCGGACCTTCGCGCGGATGGGTAATCGGAGCGTTTACACGCGAAAGTCAATGGCGACGGCTGCGCCGAAGCCACGTGCGGGCTTGCCTCAAGTTGGCCCCAACTTTAGGGGACAACCCGGTTCCGGATTCGGGGCGGAGCGAGACCTTCGGATATATGTTGCGTATTGAACGATACCTGTTCCGAACGGCGATGTCGGCGTTTTTCGTCGTGCTGACGATATTGACGGCGGTGATCTGGGTTACGCAGGCGCTACGGCAACTCGATCTGATGACCGACAAGGGCCAGACCATTCTGGTCTTTTTGACGATTACCGGCCTCGGACTACCGTTTCTTTGCGCCGTGATCGCTCCGGTCGCGCTGTTCAATGCGATGCTTTACAGCCTCAACAAGCTCAATAGCGACAGCGAGCTCGTCGTGATGAGCGCCGCCGGGCGTCTCGCCGTGGCAGCTGCTGCGACCGTTCGTCGCGCTGTTCGTGCTGGTGTTCCTCGGCTTGGCGGTGCTCTACATCGAAGTGATGCCGCGCTGCTTCGACGCCATCAACGCGCTGACGGGACGGGTTCACGCCGATTTCATCGCCAATTTTGCGCGCCCCGGCGTGTTCAACGAACTCGAGGCCGGCTTCGTATTCCACTATCGGGAGCGCGGCGACGACGGGTCGTTGCGCGGCGTGTTCATCCAGGACCGGCGCGACCCGCAGCAAATCTCGACCTACATCGCCGAGAAGGGGTCGATCGTCGAGAAGGACGGCAAGTCCTACCTGATGCTGCTCAAGGGCAGCACGCAGCGTCCCCACGGCAGCTGGCGATTCTTCACTCGTCACATTCGAAGACTACGCTATCGATCTGTCAACAATTCATACATCCCGGCGATAACATGCCGCGTCCCGCGCGAGCGCGGCACCTGGGATATGCTGCTCGACGACAGAACAACTGGAGCCCCAGCAGGTCGGACAGGTCAGAGCGCGAGCTCTACAATCGCTTCACCAGCCCGTTCTATGCCTTCGCGGCCGGCCTGATCGGCTTTGCGGCGCTCGGCGAGGCGCGCACGACCCGCCAGGGACGCGGCTGGTCGATCGGCTTCGCCGTCGTTCTGTTCGCGGTCGTTCGCCTCGTCGGGCTCGCGGTCAACATGCTGTTGCGCGGCAAGCCCGGCGTTCCGCTGCCGATCTGGATCCCGATCAGCGCCTGGGCCTTGCCGGTCGGCTCCGCCCTGATCGGTCTCGACCTCATTTTCGGCGGGCCTGTCTACAGGGCTAGCGCGAAAGCGCGCGTCGCGTTCGCCGAATGTCGGTCGCGCCGATGATTCCAGGCGTACTCGGTCGCTATTTCGCGCGCGGATTTCTTCCTGACGGTCATCTCCGTGTTCGCTGGGCGTGTTCAACCTCATCTTCACGGTCAATTTCGTCGAGACGCTGCAGGCGCTCCGGCGATCACCCCAACGTCAGCCCGGCGATTACGGCTTGGCTCGCTTTCCTGCAGACGCCGATCGTCGCCGAGCAGGCTCTGCCCTTCGCGGTGCTGCTGGGGTCGATGATCGCGTTCCTCAACTTCTCGCGCCGGCTCGAGTTCGTGGTGGCGCGCGCCGCCGGGCGTTTCGGTCTGGCAATTCCTGGCGCCCCGCGATCGTGGTCGCCGTGGCGATCGGCATTGTCGAGATCACCGTCTACAATCCGATTTCGACCGACATGAAGCGCAGCGCCGACCTGCTCGACGCCAAATACTTCGGTTCCGGGCTCGTTAACGGACGTGGCTTATGGCTCCGGCAGAAGAGCGTCGACGGGCAGACGATCATCGGAGTCGATGCGCGCGCGCCCGACGGACGGCTTCCTGAACGTTCAGGCCTTCAATTTCGACCCGAATGGCGCCTTCTCGCAGCGCGTCGACGCGGAAGATGCGGTGCTTGCGCGACGGCTACTGGGACATGCACAAGGCGGTCGTCGTCGCCCCGGGATTCGACGCGCAGGATGCCGGCGAAGTTCTGCTGCGCGACAATCTTTACCTAGACCGAAGTGTCACAGGCCTTCGTCGCACCCGAAACCGTCTCGTTCTGGGAGCTCTCGCCGCTCGCCGACCAAGTCGAGCGCGCCGGCCTCAACGCGACCGGCTATCGCTTGCGATTTCAGCAACTTGTCGCGCTGCCGGTGTTGCTGGCGGCTATGGTTTTCGTGGCGTCGTGTTTTTCATTAAGATTGTTTCGAATGGGCGGCATCCAGAACATGGTTTTGGGTGGCGTTACTTCGGGCTTCGTGCTTTATGTGGCCTCCAAGATCGTCGGCGATCTCGGAGGTGTGGGTGTCGTCAGCCCTTGGCTAGCGGGCTGGCTGCCGGCGTCGGTGGGATGCTTGACCGGAGTTTTTGTGCTGCTGCACCAGGAGGATGGTTGATGGAGCCGTCCGTCCGTCCATCCAAACGATGCCAGAAGCGGCCGACGCGCGCTTGCGCGTCAGCGCAGGTTTCGTGCTGCTCGTCGGCGGCCGCGGCCGCTGCTTTTCATGCCGAACTTCGCCGCAGCCGAAGACAAGCCCGCTGCAGCGCCGCCGACGCAGGCGGCCCCAGCCGAACCTCGCAATCCCGACAAGCTCTATGTCGACGCCGACGAAATCGTCTACGACAAGGACAAGCAGGTCGTCACCGCGAGCGGCAACGTCGTGCTCTATTACAAGGGCCGCACGCTGCAGGCCGATCGCGTCGTCTATGACCGCCTCAACAAGCGCATGCAGGGCCGAGGGCCGCGCCAAGTTCACGGACGAGCGCGGCAACATCACCTACGCGCCGAAGTTCGATCTGACCGACGACTTCGCCAACGGCTTCGCCGAACGGCGTGCAGGCGCTGACCACCGACCGGACCCGCTTCGCCAGCCCGCACGTCGAGCGCAGCGGCGGCACCATCACGACGATGGACTACACGACCTACACCGCCTGCGAGCCTTGCAAGGCGCATCCGGAATGGCCGCGCGGAATGGCAGATCCGCGCCGGCCAGGTCATCGAAGACCAGCAGACCCACACGATCTATTTCGAGAACGCGTGGGTCGACGTGTTCGGCGTGCCGATCGCCTATGTCCCCTACATGTCGACGCCGGACCCGACGGTCACCCGCAAGAGCGGCGTCCTGCCGCCCGCCTACACGGCTTCGCAACAACACTCGGTTCCGGGCTTTTCGGTCCCCTATTTCCTCGCCCTGGCGCCCAATTACGACGTCACCATCACGCCCTACTACTACACGCAGGCAGGGCCCGGCGCTCGACCTGGAGTGGCGCCACCGGATCGAGAACGGCGAGTATAAGATCCTGCTGACCGGCGTCGATCAGCGCGATCCCGCCGCGTTCGGGGCCGGCACGCCCGGCGACCGGCAGTTCCGCGGATCGGCGCAAAGCGACGGCAAGATCTATCTGAACCGCGACTGGACGTTCGGCTGGGACGTCACCGCCCTTTCCGACAAGAACTATCATCAACGACTACAAGCTGCTGACCATCGACCCGAACGACTACTTCCTGCAGGACATCGTCTCGCAGGTCTATTTGCGCGGTCAGGCCGATCGCGGCTTCTTCGACCTCAGCGCCTATTATTTCGAGACGACCTCGAGCTATGTCGACCAGCGTCAGGAGCCGCTCGCGGCGCCGGTGTTCGACTATCAGCGCACCTTCGCGGTCGATCCGAAGAACACGCAACGGCATCGGCGGCGAAGTCTCGCTCACGCTGAACGCCGCCAACGTCAATCGCGACCGAGGCGCTCTATCAGTCGGTCGGGCAGCAGCAGTTCGACTCGAGCTACAACCTCTACAGCGTCTGCGGCCCGCAGCCGGTCAATCGCTGCCTTCGCCGGGGGCCTACAAGCCCGGCACGCAACTGCACTGCTGCGCGGCATCGCCGGCGACTATTTCCGCACCACCGCGCAGGCGGCGTGGGAAGGCAAATACATCGATCCGATCGGCGAAGTCTGGAAGCCGTTCGTCTACGCGCTCGGCAACGGCGAGAATCGACGGACCTCAACACTTCAGGGCTCGTACACCTACGGCACCGATGTCGTCGCGACCAACGCCAACACCATCCCGAATTACGCGCAGCCCGCCTTTTTCAACGGCTACAGCTCGGCGAGCTACGGCACCGGCATGGTCGGCGTCGGCGCTCGAATACCGCTATCCGTTCGTCTACAATTCGGGCTGGGGACAGCAGACGATCACGCCGATCGCGCAGCTCATCGTGCGCCCCGACGCAGCAGCCGAGCCTGCAGCCCAACGAAGACGCGCAGAGCCTGGTGTTCGACACCAGCAACCTGTTCTCGTGGAGCAAATATTCCGGCTTCGACCGCGTCGAGGGCGGCACCCGGCTCAACTACGGCGCGGAATACAACGACAACCTGCCGAACGGCGGCCATGTCAACGTGATCGGCCGGCGAGTCGATCCAGTTGCTCGGCCAGAACCCCTATACGATCGCCGACGCCGCCAACACGGGCCTGGAATCGGGCCTCGACAAGCAATTTTCCAATTTTGTCGCCGGCGAGACGATCCAGCCCTTCAAGGCGCCGATCTATTTCATTTCGCGCCAGCAGATCGACTCGACCACTTTCGCGCTTGACCGCCTCGACGGCATCGTCGGCGCCAACTTCGGCGATTGGACCGACCAACATCGACTATGCGCAATACGCCGCGCAGCCGGATATCGGCTGGCCCTATCCGCGCCAAGGCATGACAGCGCCAACGCGCATACAAGCCCAAGCAGGGCATCACGCTGACCGGCGGCGTGTTCGTCGACATGTCCCGGCACTATTTCGACACCGCCGGCGAGAACACGCCCACGCTTCTACGCCGACCGGGTACAATTTCGGCATCGCCTACGAGACGTCCTGCACGACCTTCAAGGCGATCTACGACAACTACATCAGCGATCCGCTCAGCACCACCGTCGGGCAGCCGCCGCCGGTGTACCACAACCAGACTTTCCTGTTCCAGGTCACGCTGAGGACCATCGGCGACGTCGTGCGGGTGTCGACCGGCACGAGTTCAGTGACCAATCCCTACTGACCGATGCGCTCGGCGGAGGCGCCGACCATGACGGACAAGCCGCTCGCGCTCACGCTCGGCGATCCCGCCGGCATCGGCCCGGAACTGATCCTGCGCGCCTGGGCCGCGCGCGCGGGAGACCCAGGCGCCGTTCTTCGCGCTCGCCGCCCCCGAGGCGCTGGCCGAAGCTCGGCGCGCGCGCTGCGGCCTCGACGTTCCGATCGCCGTCGTCGCGCCTGAGCAGGCGGCTGCGCGTTTTCGCAGACGCCCTGCCCGTCGTGCCGCTCGAGCATCCCGCCGACGCCGAGCCCGGCGCGTCCCGACCCGCGCTTTGCGCAGGCCACGCTCGAATCGATCGAGCGCGCGGTCGCGCTAGTCCGCGACGGGCGCGCCGCCGCGCGTCGTCACCAATCCGATCGCCAAGAAGACGCTCTACGACGCGGGCTTCCGGCATCCCGGCCATACCGAATTCCTCGGCGAACTGGCGCGCGCCTGGGGCGAGCCGCGCGAGCCGGTCATGATGATCTGGTCGCCGCTGCTCGCGGTCGTGCCGGTGACGATCCACATCCCGCTCGCCGAAGTGCCCGCGCGCCTGACGCGCGACGCTGATCGTCTCGACGGCGCGCATCGTCGCGCGCGATCTGCGCCGCCGGTTCGGCGTCGCGCAGCCGCGCCTCGCCTTCGCGGGCCTCAATCCCGCATGCCGGCGAAAGCGGCGCGATCGGCCGCGAGGAGATCGAGATCATCGCGCCCGCGCATCGCGCGATCTGCGCGGCGAAGGGCATCGACGTCGTCGGGCCCGCTGCCCGCCGACACGATGTTCCACGCCGCGGCGCGCGCGCGCTACGACGTCGCGCTGACGATGTATCACGACCAGGGCCTGATCCCGGCCAAGACGCTCGCCTTCGACGACGGCGTCAACGTCACGCTCGGCCTGCCGTTCGTGCGCACCTCGCCCGACCACGGCACCGCCTTCGACATCGCCGGCAAGGGCCTCGCCAATCCCGTCGAGCCTGATCGCGGCGCTGAAGCTCGCCGCGCCGGCTGACCGCGGTGACGCCTGGCCGCCGACGGCCTGCCGCCGCTGCGCGAAGTCGTCGCCGCGCACGGGCTCGACGCCGCGCAAATCGCTCGGCCAGAATTTCCTGTTCGATCTCAACCTCACCGGCCGCATCGCGCGCGCCGCCGGGCCCGCTCGCCGGCGTCGACCGTCGTCGAGGTCGGCCCCGGCCCCGGCGGCCTGACGCGCGCGCTGCTGGCCGAGGGCGCCGCAAAGGTGATCGCGATCGAGCGCGACGAGCGCTGCCTCGCCGGCGCTCGCCGAGATCGCGGCGCATTGGCCCGGCCGGCTCGAGGTGATCGCCGGCGACGCGCTCGAAGTCGGCTCGGCCGATCTCGTCGCGCGGGCCGCAGGCGGGCCGCTGCGCGTCTGCGCCAACCTGCCCTACAATATCGCGACGCCGCTGCTGGTCGGCTGGCTGGAGAGCCGAGCCCTGGCCGCCGTGGTTCGACCGGCTGACGCTGATGTTCCAGCGCGAGGTCGCGCTGCGCATCGTCGCGACGCCCGGACGAGCGCGCCGACTATGGCCGGCTCGGCGTGCTCGCCGGCTGGCGCACGCGAGGCGCGCATCCTGTTCGACGTGCCGCCCTCCGCCTTCACGCCGCCGCCGAAAGTGACCTCGAGCGTCGTCGAGCTGATCCCGCGCGCGGCGCCCGAGCCCTGCGACGCGCGGCTGCTCGCCGAGCTGACGCTGGCCGCCTTCGGCCAGCGCCGCAAGATGCTGCGCCAGTCGCTGAAAGGTTTCGCCGGCGCGCGAGGGCTGGACGTCGCCGACTGGCTCGCAGCGGCCGGCATCGAGCCGACGCAACGGGCCGAGGAGATCGCCGGTCGCAGGGTTTGTGGCGCTGGCGCAGAGCGCCAAGCGCGGCCATGAATATCCCTTCTCTCGCGAGCGGGAGAAGGAACTTACTCCGCCGCCGCTTTCAGTCCTGCCGACGCGCGCCGAGCGCCTGATCCGAGATCGGCGAGGATGTCGTCGATGTGCTCGAGGCCGATCGACAGACGCACGTAGCCGTCGGAGACGCCGGTCGCGAGCTGGTCCTCGGCCGAGAGCTGCGAATGGGTCGTCGTCGCCGGATGGATCGCGAGCGAGCGCGCGTCGCCGATATTGGCGACGTGGTAGAACAGCTGCAGCGCGTCGATGAAGCGCCGGCCCGCTTCGCGGCCGCCGGCGAGTCTCGAAGCCGACCAGGCCGCCGTAGCCGCCCTTCAGATATTTGTCGGCGCGCTCGCGCGCCCAGCCGGTCTGCTTGGAGGGATGGATGACCTTCGTCACTTCCGGGCGCTTCGGCGAGATAGTCGGCGACGGCGGCGGCGTTCTCGCAATGGCGCTCGATGCGCAGCGGCAGCGTCTCGATGCCCTGCAGGGTCAGGAAGGCGTTGAACGGCGAGATCGCCGAGCCGAGATCGCGCAGCAGCGTCACGCGCGCCTTGATGATGTAGGCGATCGGGCCGAGCGGCTTGACCGCCTGCGATCCAGACCGCGCCGTGATAGCTCGGATCGGGCGTGTTGAGCGCGGGCTGGCGCTCGGGATGCGCCTCCCAATCGAAATTGCCGCCGTCGACGATCAGGCCGCCGATCGAGGTGCCGTGGCCGCCGAGATATTTGGTCGAGGAATAGACGACGATCGCCGCGCCGTGATCGAACGGCCGCGATCAGCAGCGGCGCCGCGGTGTTGTCGACGATCAGCGGAATGCCGAGCGGGCGGCCGATCGCGGCGACCTCGGCGATCGGGAAAGCGATCAGCTTCGGATTGGGCAGCGTCTCGGCGTAATAGGCGCGGGTGCGCGCGTCGGTCGCGCGGCGGAAATTCTCGGGATCGGACGGGATCGACGAAGCGGACCTCGATGCCCTGGTCCTTCATCGTGTTGGCGAACAGGTTCCAGGTGCCGCCGTAGAGGTCGGTCGAGGACGACGATATTGTCGCCGACGCGCGCGAGGTTCTGGATCGCGAAGGCCGAGGCCGCCTGCCCGCTCGCCAGCGCGAGCGCCGCGACGCCGCCTTCGAGCGCCGCGACGCGCTTCTCCAGCACGTCGTTGGTCGGGTTCATGATGCGGGTGTAGATGTTGCCGAGCTCCTTCAGCGCGAACAGGTTGGCGGCGTGCTCGGCGCTGTGGAACTGATAGGACGTTGTCTGATAGATCGGCACCGCGACCGAGCCGGTCGCGGGATCGGCGCGCCAGCCGGCGTGCAAAGCGAGCGTTTCGGGCTTCTGCGACATGATTGTTCCTCTCCTCAATCAAACGCGTTCGACGCGCGGGGTCTGCTTCTTGATGGCGACCTCGCCGGCATAGCGATGCCGGACCGACGCCGCGGACAAGAGCGAAGGCCGAGACAGCGTTGATCTATAATTCTATCAAATTTGTCAACTATTTTCTGCGGCGACGTGGCCGCTTGCCGTATGCGTCCGCGACTCTTACAAGCGCGCGCATCCGAGGGAGGCCTCGATGTCGACCATCGTCTGCTTCGGCGATTCCAACACCTGGGGCTACGATCCCGCGACCGCGGCGCGATTTGCCGCGCGACGTTCGCTGGACCGGCGTGATGCAGCGCGAACTCGGCCCCGACCACTACGTCGATCGAGGAAGGGCTGCAACGGCCGCACCACCGTGTTCGAAGACCCGATCGAACCCGACCGGCGCGGCGCTCGACTATCTGCCGCCTTGCCTGCGCAGCCACGCGCCGCTCGACCTCCTCATTATCGCGCTCGGCTGCAACGACATGAAGGCGCGGTTCGGCGCTGCCGTCGGCGACATCGCCAGCGGCATGGAGCGCCTGATCGACATCGCGCGCGACGAGCCGGCGGCGCCGACGGGCGAGCGCGCCCGCGATCCTGATCGTCGCGCCGCCGCCGCTCGCCAAGCTCGCGCGAGTTCGCCGAGATGTTCGACGGCGCGACGGAGAAAGCGCGTCGAGCTCGGCGCGCGCTATGCCGCAGGTCGCCGAACGGCGCGGCGTCGGCTTCGTCGACGCCGGCGAGTTCATCCAATGCTCCGATCTCGACGGCATCCATTTCGAAGCCGACCAGCACGCCGATCCTCGGCCGCGTGCTCGCGGAGGCCGCGCGGATGGTGATGTCCTGACCGCAAAGCGCACAAGCCCTGGGTTCGCGTGAAGCCCTGCGGCGTGATCGCGCTGGGCTGGCCGATCGTGCTGACCAATCTCGCCATCAACTTCATGACGACGACCGACGTCATGATGATGGGCTGGTTGTCGCCGCAGGCGCTGGCCTCGACCTCGCTCGGCTTCAACCTCTATACGCCGCTGATGCTGTTCTGCGTCGGCGTCGTGGGCGCGGCGGCGCCGATCGCGGCGGCGCGCATCGGCGCCGACCCGCGACGATCGCGAAGGCGTGCGGCGCGGTCGCGCATCAGGCGTTTCTGCTCGCTCTCGCTTCTGGCGCTGCCGTTCTGGGCGCTGCTCTGGAACGCCGCGCCGATCCTGCGAACTGATCGGCGAACCGCCGGAGCTCGCCGCGCTCGCCGGCCACTACATGCATGGGCTGCAATGGGCGCTCGCGCCGACGCTGCTGTTCAACGCCGGGCGCAGCGTATTCGCGGCGCTCGGGCGCACGCGGCCCATCCTCGTCGCCGCGCTGATCGGCGTCGGCTTCAACGCGCTGACGAACTACGCGATCGGCCTCGGACATTTCGGCTTTCCCAGGCTTGGCGTGTTCGGCTCGGGCCTCTCGACGACCTTCTCGCACAGCCTGATGTTCTGCTGCTGATCGTCTATGCGCCGCATCGATCGCGCGCCTGCGGCGCGTCGCGGATATTCTCGCCGCCGTTGGCGTTTCGACGCCAAAGTGCTCGCCGAAATCTGGCGGCTCGGCGCGCCGATCGGCCTGGGCATCGCCGTCGAAGTCGGCGTTTTCGCCGCCTCCGCGCTCGCGATGGGCCTGATCGGCCAGGAAGCGGTCGAAGCGCATGCGATCGTGATCCAGATCGCGGCGACCGCCTTCATGGTGCCGCTCGGATTGGGTCAGGCGGCGAGCGTGCGCGTCGGTCACGCGTTCGGCGCGCGCGACGCCGCCAGGGTATCGCGCGCCGGTTGGGCGGCGTTCCTCGTGACCATGGCGTTCGTGACCTTTTCCGCCTCGGTGATGTTCATCTTTCCGCACACGCTGATTGCGCCGTTCCTGGGCGGCGACGAGATTTCACGCGCCGGCATCGTCGTGCTGGCGCTGTCCTTTCTGAAGGTCGCCGCGTGGTTCCAGTTGTTTGACGGCGCGCAGGCCGCGTTGAGCAACATGCTGCGCGGCGTCCACGATTTGCGCATTCCCGCCTTGATGGCGACCGCGGGCTATTGGGTGATTGGAGCGCCGATCAGCTTCGCGCTAGGCTTCCTGACCCCGCTCAAAGGGCTTGGGCTCTGGATCGGGCTCGCCATCGGCCTCGCCGCGGTTTCCCTGATGCTGCTGGCGCGCTGGCGCCGGCGCGAGATGCGCGGCTTCTTCTAGACATTGCGAGGTTGAACCATGATCCCCTTGCTGATCGACGTGGACACCGGCATCGACGACGCTTTCGGCCTGCTGTTCGCGTTCGGACGCCCAGACGCCGAAGTCGTCGGCGTCTCGACGGTCGCCGGCAACGTCAGCCTCGAGAAGGCGACCCGCAACACGCGCGCCGTGCTGGCGCTCGCCGGGCGCTCCGACATTCCGGTCTGGCCCGGCTGCGCGGCGCCGCTGCTCAAGGTCGCGGAGGACGCCAGCGACATCCATGGCGCGACCGGTCTCGGCCACGCCAAATTGCCGGAAGTCGCGCGCGCCCGCCGCTCCGCCGACCCACGCGATCGACGCCATCCTGCGCGGCCGCGCGCGCGCATGCGGGCGAACTGGTTCTGGTGGCGACCGGGCCGCTCACCAACGTCGCCGCCGCGTTGATCCGCGAGCCGGACCTCGCGCGCCAGATCAAGAGACTGGTGCTGATGGGCGGCGCGTTTCAATGCGCAGGCAATGTCACGCCGACCGCGGAATTCAACATCTGGCACGACCCGGAAGCGGCGCGCATCGTGTTCCGCGCTTTCGAGGCGGCAGGCGCCGCGCCGCTGGTCGCCATCGGGCTCGACGTCACGCGCAAGACGCTGCTGACGGAGGCTGCGCTTGGCGACGTTGACGCAGGCGATCTCCGGGCGGTCGAGAGGCCCGGCTATCGCGCAGTTCCTGAACGACGCCGCGCGCCATTATTTCGATCTGATGCAGGACCGGGGACGCGCCGCGCTCGCTCGTCATGCACGATCCGCTCGCGGTCGGCGTCGCCATCGACCCGAGTTTCGTGCGCGCACACGCCTGCGCCTGTCGATGTCGAGACGATGGGCGAACTGACGCGCGGCATGACGGTCGCCGATTGGCGCCCCAACGCGATCGGGATCGAGCAACGCCGAGGTCGCGCTCGAAGTCGACGCCGAGAGGTTTTTGGCGGCTTATGCCGAGGCGATCGGGCGGCGCGGCGGGATGAAGTCACGGCCCCCTCTGTAGCCGCGGTCGCTGACCGCGGTCTGGCGCGCGCCCTTCTGCGAACTTTCTCCCAGCCGAACCCCCGCGGTCAGCGACCGCGGCTACAGGAGAGCGCGCAATAAATCCCATCCCCTCCCTTGACTGCGATATATCGCGTTCTAGATTTCATGGATCCGATATATCGAATTCACGATCTATCGGGTTTGATGGAGACGTTTCATGATGTCGGAAGCCTATGCCTCCGATCCGCAGAACGGGCAGTTCCGCGGCGGCGGCTGCGAGTCGATGTTTCGCGGCGGCTACGGTCCGCCGCTCCCGGTAAAACTGCTGGCGATCGGCGTCGCGTTTCTGATCGCGAAGCCGCTCGGCTTCATCGTGCTCGCCGTCGTGCTGTTCAAGACGCTGCGTCGGCGGTTTGGCTATGGAAACCACGGCCGGTTTGACGGCGCCGCTGACTTCGGCTGGCGTCGCCGGGCCACCGGCAATAGCGCGATGGACGAGAAGCGCCGCGCGACCCTGGAAGCGCTCGCCGAAGAAGAGAAGGCGTTCACCGACTTCGAGCGCCGCCAGCGCGAAGCCCGCGACCGCGAGGCGTTCGATCGCTTCGTCGCCGAACGCAACGCGCCCAAGGGCGATGCCTGAACGACCCCGGCCCGACGCGGAACTTGTCCTGCGCCGGGCCCCGACCGAAATGGAAACGGCGCCACGTGCCCCCCGAAGACGACAGCAGCGACTACGGTCCTGGCGCGATGTTGCGTGGCCTTTTCGGCCGTCCGCGTGGACGGTCGGGACGACGCTGGCCGGGCCGGCGGATATTTGACCACGGCGCGCTGCGGCTCGTCGTGCTGGGACTGCTCGGCGAAGAGCCGCGCCACGGCTACGAGATCATCAAGCTGCTGAAGGACCGCTTTCAGGGCGCCTACAGCCCAAGCCCCGGCTCGATCTATCCAATCCTCGCGCAGCTCGCCGAAGCCGGCATGGTTGAGGCGCAGGCGCAGGGCGCCCGCAAGCTGTTTGCGCTCACCGACGAGGGCCGCGCCTATCTGAATTCTCAGCGAGCCGAATTCGAAGCGATCCGGTCCCAGCTCGACGAGACCGCGGCGCCGATCGGCCGCTCCGACATCGGCGCGACGATCGCCAACTTCCGCCGCGCGCTGTTCGCCCGCATGCGGCACGGCGAACTCAACGCGGCGCAAGCCGAGCGCTTGCGCGACATCCTGGAGCGCGCGCGGCGGGAGATCGAGGCGCTGTAGTCGATTCCAGGCCGTATTTGTGGTAACATCTGCGACATGGACAGGCAGGCTATCCTGGATCGGCTTCGGGCCAACGAGCGCGCGTTGCGCGAGCGCGGGGTGACTCATGCCGCTCTGTTTGGGTCGCGCGCACGGGGCGATGCCCGCCGGACAGCGACATCGACATTTTGGTTGAGATCGCTCCCGAATGCGCCGGTCGGAGTATACGACTACGTCGAGCATCGTTCACCTGATCAAAGACCTCTTTCCGATCGAGGTCGACGTCGCCAATCGCGCGGCTTTGAAGCGTTATGTTCGCCCGAATGCTGAACGTCGACGCGATTTATGCATTCTAGAGCGGTCAGTCGGCGTTGTTCGACGTCCGCGAAAACATTCGTGTTGGCGCGAACAGATCGTCCAAGGCATCTCGTTTTGACGCTTTTGAGGAAAGTCTCGAATTCTGTTTTATGCCGCGACGCGTTGCCTGCGAGATAATCTCGGAAGCGTCGCGCCGGCTTCCTGCCGAGATGCGGGATCGACATCCTGCCTTGCCGTGGAGGCAGATCATGGACGCCGGCAACTTCTATCCGGCATCAATACGACAACGTTCTGGAAAAGTTCGTCGTGGCGGACGATACACGACAGCCTTCCGTCGTTGCTGGTTATGGCGGACGCCGAACTGAGGCGTTTCCCGAAGACAGCGTTTGATAGCATCCGCCCCTACCCCCCACCAGCCGCGCGTGGTCCCTCACCGTCACGTAGCGTCGCGGCTTGTCCTCCTCGATCGGCGCGAACGGTTTTAGCGGCGGCAAGAAATAATTGTCGGTCGCCGTCGTCGTTGGCGAGCGACACTTCGCCGGCGAGCGTCGCGCCGCCCTCCGCCCAGAAGGCGTGGGCGACGAAAGGTTCGAGCGTCAGGCTTTCGCCGGGCTCGAGCCGCACCTGATCGCCGGGCCCGAGTTCGAGCGTCGTCACGTCCTTGACGACGCGGAACCGGTCCTTGAGTCTGCGCGCCCGAGCGGTCGACCTTGCAGCAGTTCGACGACGAAGCGCGCGCCGCCGCGGTTGATGATGTCCTCGGTTTTGACGATGTGATAGTGGATAGGGCGTGCGCTGGCCGTCCTCGGCAAGCAGCGCTTTTTCCGCATAGAGCCGGCCGCGCCCGGTCTGCAGGCCGTGCCAGTCGCCCATGCGCAGCGTGAACGCGCTGAGGCCTTCGCGGGCGAAGCGGCCGGGCTGGAACTCGACGATGTTCCAGCCGAGCCCGCGCTCGGCGATGCGCCGGGCCGCGGCGGGATCGGCGCGATATTCGGCGTCCGACCACAGCGCGAAGGGCGGCAGCGCGCACGCCGTGGCGCTCGCAGATCGCGAGCATCGCCTCGATGCGCGCCTCAATGAACGATCGCTTCATCGCGCCCTCCTGTTTCGAGCCCGGCCTATTTTCGCCTTTGCCTTCTTGGCGCGCTCGATGCCGTCGAGCACCAGCTTGCGGGCTTCCGCCGCGTCGCCCCAGCGCACGATCTTGACCCATTTGTTGGGCTCGAGATCCTTGTAGTGGGCGAAGAAGTGCTCGATCTGCTTCAGCGTGATCTCCGGCAGGTCGGTGTAGTTGTTCACCTTGGCGTAGCGCTGCGTGAGCTTGGGCGCCGGCACGGCGAGCAGCTTTTCGTCGCCGCCGGCCTCGTCCTCCATCAGCAGCACGCCGACGATGCGGCAGCGCATGACGGCGCCGGGAATGATGGCGCGGGTGTTGGCGACGATCACGTCGCAGGGGTCGCCGTCGTCGGACAGCGTGTGCGGGATGAAGCCGTAATTCCCGGGGTAGCGCATCGAGGTGTAGAGGAAACGGTCGACGACCAGCGCGCCGCTCGCCTTGTCCATCTCGTATTTGATCGGCTCGCCGCCGATCGGCACCTCGATCACGACGTTGACTTCATCGGGCGCGTTCGCGCCGATCGAGATGGCGTCGAGGTTCACTTAGGGTCGAGCTCCAGTTGGCCGCCGGAGGCGGATAGCCGGTCAATGAAAGCCGAAAGCCACGCGCTCGCGCGTCTCCGCCCCGAAACGTTCTGGCGCGCGGCGGACGACGCGCCGCCCAGCCGCCGGTAGAACTCCATGGCCCGATCGTTGCCGGCGAGCGCCCAGACGACGAAGCTGCCATAGCCGTGCGCGGCGAGATCGGAGCGCGCCCACTCGAACATGCGGCGGCCGAGCCCGGCGCCCTGATATTCCGGCGGCAAGATAGAGCTCGAAAATCTCGCCGCTGAACGGCAGCGAGGGCATGCGGTTGCGGCCGTAGCTCGCGTAGCCGGCGATCGTATCGGCGAAATCGAGCACCGTCAGCCGCGTGCCGCCGACAATCGCGCGCCGCCACCAGGCCGGCCCGCGGCGCTGGATCATCCGCTCGAGATCGCGGCCGGGAATCACGCCGAGATAGGCTTCCCGCCAGGCCGCGTCATGCACGCGCGCGATTCCGGCCTCGTCGCCGGGGCGCGCTGCGCGAATGGAGATGACCGTCTCGACCATGCGCGCGAAGTTACGACCGGCGTTCGCCCGGCTCGCAAGGCCTTGACAGCGTCGACGCAGTCCGATTTTTTTGCGCTTTGCGACGAAGGTCGCGGGCCGCGCCACGCAAGGGTCGGATTTTTCGCCTTCGCGCTGCTAGAAGCTTCGGCTCGACGATTCGGGAGACGGACCGATGCTGTTTGGCGGACTCGTCCGGCGTCGCCGCGGGTTTCTCGCTGGCTGTGCTGTGCGCGCTGGCGCCCGCGGCGCAGGCCGAGACTTTGCGCGCGCATCTATGCGATCTCGTTGATCGGACTGCCGATCGGCGTCGCGGAGGTCAGCGCGAGATTGTCCGGCAACCATTACGACCTCGATGCGCACGCCCGTCTTGCCGGCGTCGCCTCCGTGGATCAAGAACGCCCACGGCGCCTCGACAGGCGCCGGCGAGCTCATCGACGGCAAAGTCTATCCCGTCGACTTTCGCCACCACGCGCGTCGAGCGACACCATGACCCGCACGATCCGCATGGCGATGCCGGCAACTCCGTGTCGGGCGTCGACATCTCGCCGCCGTTCGACGAACGGCCCGACCGCGTCCCGCTGAGCGAACAGGGACAAGCACGGCGTCCTCGACCCGGCCGGCGCCTTCGTCATTCCCGCGCCCGCTGGGAGCTCCGCCGACCTCCCCCGCCGCCTGCAACCGCACGCTGCCGATCTTCGACGGCTACACGCGGTTCGACATCACGCTGGCCTATGTCGGCGAGCGCAAGGTCGACCACAGGGCTATTCCGGCCCGGTCGCGATCTGCTCGGTCCGCTACATCCCGATCGCCGGCCACCGGCGCGACCGCCCCGCGACAAAGTTCATGGCGGACAACAGGGACATGGAAGTCTGGCTGGCGCCGATCACCGGGCACCGCCGCCGCTGTTCCCCTATCGCGTCTCGGTGCGCACCATGATTGGCACCGTGGTTGGGGAAGCGACAGAATTCCGGGTTGACGGGAAATAGGGGCGCTGGCGGCTGAACGGTCGACACGTCGTCAGCCCCGCGAACGCGCTAGGGCATGCACACATCCTTGCAATTTGCGCTCGCTCGCTTGGAGAGTGTCCCCTTCGCCCGCTTGCGGGAGAAGGTGGCGCGAAGCGCTCAGCGACAAGCTCGCTTGTCGCGGGGATGAGCCCTCGGGGTTCCCCACGGCATTATCGATGCGCGGCAGCGCGAATGGATCCGGCAATCTCGTGCTCGCAGCGGCGACCGCCCTCATCCGGCCTTCGCGCCACCTTCTCCCGCATGCGCACGGCTGTCCGGGGAAAATTTCACGCATATTGGAAGGCCATTTGACCGGGGTGGGAGCGGTCGCGTTTCTTGCTGGGATTGACAGGCGGAGGCCTGTCGATCGTTGCGAGGCGTCGGCGGCTGAAGAGGTGCCGGCACACCAGTTCGGTGAAGCGCAGGATGTCGAATTTGGTGCTTGCGGCCTTGGCGGCGATCCTGAGCAGAACGTAGGCGATCATGGCGGCGTAGATTTGCAGCTTGATCGCATTCTCGTTGTTTCCCAGGAACTTGCGCAGCTTCAGATGCTGCTTGAGCCAGCGAAACAGCAGTTCGATCTGCCAGCGAAACTTGTAGGCCTGGGCGATTTCGACGGCGGAGCGGGTCATGTCGTTGGTGATGACGGAGATGGTTTTGCCGTCCTCGTCGCGCCGAATGTGGATGCGGCGCAGGGGCATGCGGAGCTTGGAATCGCCCTTGCTGGAGAACACGACCTCCTGGTCGCCGAGCACGGTGAACCCGTCGCCCCGGGAGGGCCCGCATTGGCGCTCCTGACGGACGGTCAGCCCCATGTTGCTCTTGGGCCTGGTGACGAAGAAGGCCCCGGCCTTGTGGATTTTCGTCCACCAGCCGTAATGGCAATAGCCCTTGTCGAAGACATAGGTGAGGCCGGCCTCGATCTCGATGGTTCGGCCGATCTGGGCGTCGTTGACGTTGGCGTCGGTGATATCGAGGATGTGCGGCAGATCGCGGTCGGGATCGTAGACGACATGGACCTTCATGCCGCGGATGCGGCCATTCGACTTGGCCCAGGCGAACAGTTTTCCCAACGGGATAGGCGTGGAATCGATCAGCCGCAGGCAGGCCTTGGCTTCGTTGCGCGTCGAACGATCCGTCAGGCCGGCGACCCAGGCGAAGGCCTGCTCGAACAGTTCGACGGGGCGGCGCGAGTTGGCGTCGGCGAGCGTGGAGCGCGCGAGGGCGCCGCAGTCGAGGTGATAATGGGCATGCGGGCTGGCGTTCCAGCTTTCCACGAGCCCCCGCAGGCTCTCGACGCCGCTCAGTTGGGCGTGGATCAGCGCCATCAGGTGATCCCAGCTGTGAAACGACTTGTCGTAGGCGTCGGCGTCGAGGCGCTCGACGAATTCGTCGAAGCGACGCCGGTTGAGGGGCTCGACGAGCTGGCTGAAAATGGTAGGAGTAAAGCGCATGTCCCGCATCTTTTTCTGAGTCTCGACAACCAGAAAATACCAAGGATTTTCATCAAGATCCCTGGTTTTGCGGGGCATGCGCTGCGACAAATGAAATCAGGCGACCACTTT
>CAVYTP010000018.1:0-182278 GCA_963771455.1 uncultured Pseudomonadota bacterium | reverse complement strand
CGAAATCATGCGGACCGTCCGAGACACGCTGGCGCAGACGAGAGAGAAAGAAGGTGCGGTTGGGTAGGCCTGTCAGGCCGTCATGCAGCGATTCATGGACCGCGTGTTCTTTTGCGCCCCGCAGTTCCGCGGCGAGCCGCCGCTGCTCTTTTACCGTAACTTCAAACGCCGCATTGGCTGTCGAGCAGTTCGGCGCGCGCTTGGCTCAACCCTTCGCGCGCTCGATTGAGCCCCATGTGCGGCTTCTTTGACGCCGATTTGCAGCATGTGAAGCTCTCGGCCATCCTGCCCAGTTCGTCCCTTGAGCGAACCACTACGGGAGTGATATCGACGGACGCGTCGCCTGCCTCCAGCCTCCGGAGCCGAGCGCCTCCATGGCGCGCGCGAAATCGAAGACCGTTCCGTAAGCGAGTTTCCGCGCGGCTTCGTCTACGACGTGCGCGGAATTCGCAATCATTCCGGGCAAGACAATGCCCACGGTGATCGTTAACAGGGCTACTGCGACAAATATGTCCGCTAGCACCACTCGGAATTCGCCCTTCTGGGACGGCAGCGCGTTCACCGCCATGATGTAACCCGCGGCGTCGAGCGCCAGAACGAGCAGCATCGCACCGGTCAACTTGACGTGCAACTTTGGCCGATTCCCCAATTCGCGCGATCGATCTTCGATTTTGCGCCACGCGTAGAAAGCTGCGCCCGAATACGCCATGAGCAACCCGACAGACGACGGTCGGAAGACCGAACTGCTCGAAGCCGAGGATCCCGCTGCGCCCCAGACGATCGCCGACAGAAGCCCAGCCCGACGGTATAGCGCGGGGCCCGATAGGGGCGCTCGGCCTCTGGCGCATCTCGGCGGAGCAACCAGACCGCCACGCTGGGAAGGCAGATGCCTATGAGATAGGTGAAATTGGCGGCAGCGATCAGCCAGATGGGATCGCCGATCAGCAGGAATAGAATGGCGAAGCCGGCCGTCAGCACCGGTCGATGCCCACGGCGCGTCTGTCTTGAGACGTCGCGACAGAAACCGCGGCGCAAGACCGTCCTCGGAGAGCTGGGCGAGCGTCCGCGCGGCCCCCGCCAGCGGCTGCAGGGTTCCATGGAACATGTTGAACATCAGGAAGCCGATGACCGCCGCTTTGGCGAGGCTCCCGAAAACGGGCGCCAGCGTCGGTGAGAGAATATCGCCGAGATCGTCGCCCAACGTCTCCGGTCCCAGCGCGCCAAGCCAGATGACCGGGAGCGCCACGAAATAAAGCGACGCCATAAGGGCGCTGATCAGCATCGCGCGCGGCACGTTGCGCTGCGGATCGATCGTCTCGCCGACGTGGCAGGCCGCAGCCTCGAAGGCCGGAGCGCCGAAGCCGATGAGATAGAGACCGGCCATTGTCGAGGTCAGGGCGCCGAACCAGCCAGGAAACGGCGTCGTCAGATGGAAATCGACGCTGCGATGCCAGTCGACCTGGCCGCTCATCACCGGCGCGACGCGGACACGAAAGCCAGCAGCGCGGACATTACGGCGATCGGGATCGCCAGCGCCGCCGTCCAGCGGACCCCGCACAAATTGACCGCCGTGAACGCGAGGACTATGAAACACGCGATCGCCGGAACCGGCACGGCCGGGCAACACCAGGCGTTGATGGCCGTCGCCGACATGATGGCGGTGACGCCGCAGGTCGGAACCCAGCCCCACCAATAACAAACGCCGGTCAAGGCGGAGAGTATCTCGCCGTAAGGGCGGAACGCCTGAGTGCAGGCGCAGAGATGCCGCCTGTGCGGTCGGGCGACATGAGCACCAGTTCCGTCCAGCCCGGCGCGGCGGCGTAGCTGAGCAAAAGGCCAAGCGAACAACAACGGCACGGTGGCGCTGCCTTGCCCCAGGATTCGCCCTGGCCGGCGAACAACGCGGTGATGAGAAACAGGCACTGATTGCTGCCGCCCATCGCGAGCGCGACGGTGCCGCGCCAGCCGATCTGGCGGGGATGTCTGAATGACGTCGTTGCGGTTGGCGTGCCGCCGAGCACGCGCGGCGCCGCCAACCCGCCATGATCTGAAGTTGTCATCTAGCGCCAGACGTCGAATATAACTATTTCGTCTACGATAATAACCCGCCAATGGTGCATTGCGCGTGCTAGGCAATTGCGATAACTGCCGAAATGGTTACTAGGAACAATTATAGACGAGTTTATCCCGTGGATACCTGACAATTGAGGCGATTCACATTACCACCTTCGGGCCCTCGCCGCTGCCAAAGCTTTGGGTCGCACGAACTGGCAAACAGTTAGACATTCTCAGGTTGAACGCGCAGAACTTTACATCGGATATATTTCGTTGCGCGCAACCGGCCGTGACTATGCCGAGACATGCCGGTCGGCAGCGAATTCCTCAGCAACCCGTAATCAGCTTTCGCAGCTAGCGGATCACATGTGTGCGATGATCGGGTAGCTTATTTGTGGCGACAGTCGACGCAGGTTGCGGTGACGGCGCGCACGCCGTTGTGGCGCATGTTCGACAAGTGATTCTGGCCAAACTCGCTTTGATCCTCCGCTTACTGAAAAACAGTGGGGCGAAGCGTCTGTCGATTTGAGGCTAGGAAATAAGTTCACAAAACTTAGAGCACAAAAAGGGGTCAAAGTTTTCGATGGCCCACGGAATTGCGGCCGTCGCAAACAGCGGGTTTTTCGATATGGACGAGCGGCTGGCTGAGCTGTAGTCCAAGGGCGACGAACTTGAGCGTGTGAACGCGGTCGTTGATCTCGAGCTCTTTCGGGCGTCGTTGGAAGCGGCGGTTCCGCGGGCCGACCGCTCGACGGGAGGCCGTCCGCCGTTCGATGCCGTCCGGCGATGGTCGCAAGCCTTTGCGCGGGCTGCGCCATGGAAACTCGACAAACTCACGATGAACTGAGCGCAGAAGCCTACCGCCTCGGCCCGCCGGGAACCTCTGTCGACAGGCGCAGGACGCGTTCACGTCAGCCGGTGTTCCAATGCGTAAAAAGCTACGTGTCGGGAAGTGAGGACGTCATGTGCGACCGAATGCAAAGCGCTTTCATCGCCGGTTGCGTCCAGCATGTGCTTCTGACCTTCGATGCGCAAAAATCAAACGTCGCGAGTTTGGATGTGACCGGCCCTTATTGTGTCGGACTCTAAAGGTAACCGTGCTGCGGCGCGTCTACGACGTGCAGAATTCAAGATATACGAAGCACGGTTTTGCCGCGAAGATCAGAGGCTTTTTAGACATGGCGATCGAGTCCCCAATTATGTTCTTGGCTGACGCGATATTCACGGACTGCGTGCAACATCCAGCACATTTTCTCATACCCTTGGGTTTAATTGCGGCAACGGGCATTATTTGGAGCCGATACAGCAAATTTCCCATTTATATCTGGTTAGGCGGCTTGCTGCTCCTTGCTCCCCCGGCCTGTTCCATTGCCATGGCTCCTCAAGAGGACGACGGCTTAGGGCAGGGTCTCATGCTCTTCGGCCTCTTAGTCGTGGCGGTCGTTTGGACTGGATCGGTCGGACTCGGTCGATTTGTCCCATTTATTTTTCGGTTGGCCAAACCGGGTCCTTGGCCAACAATGGACGAGACAAGCGACCAGTCGACGACGAAACGGCCAACCACCCAATAGACCGGGTCTAGGTCGTCGCGGTGGCCTCGGGCAGGTTCGTAGCAGCTGGCTATGCCCCGCGCCGAACCTCTCTCAAAAAGGAAGGTTTTTGAGAGAGCGCCGCCCGAGACGCCGAACACCCCGAAAAATAGCCAAATCGCCTCTCAATGTTGATTTCCGCGTCAGGATTGATCCACCTTTCCGTTTGCCATAGACCCATCACTTTCACAAATTTCATGCCGCTGGTTGGCAATTGGCGCAATGCCTTGGGTCAGGCGGTTGTGGAAAGGCGCGTCAATCTGACGTGGAAATGAACACGTGCTGGGCAAAACCATTGAGGCAGGTCTCGTGCTTGCCCAAAAATGGACAGAGGGAAACCGGCGTATTCTTGTCATAACGCCAGCCAAATCTTCGGAAGCAGTGGTCGCAGGCGGAGATCTTGAGGTCGATTCGCGATGGGACTTACCTCGGAGCCTATGGCGTCAACTCCAACAGGTGAACTGGCGCCTTGAATTTCGGACTGTTGACGTGATAGCATCTTCCGTGGAAGATGAATGCGAGTATGGGTTTCCTGACCGCTGGATTCAGGTGCGGAGTAGTCGCCCCGTCGCCCGGTTGTCAGCAGCGCGTGCAACGACATCTTGTCCGGGATGCCGAAAGAAAACTGGGAGGGCGCCTCACGATGGATAAAGACAACAAGACCGTCCCGGCGGAATCGTCGGCAACTGCGACAATCCGCGCGATCGGCCCCCGTTTTGACGGCGAGGTGCTGGCGGCGACCAGAGCGCTCTATGACGGACACTGGGACCTTTCGCTTCCCACTGGCGGCAACCTTCATTTCAACCTCGCCTATGGCCGGGATGCGCGGCAAGCCCTCGACCTGGCCTCCCTTGGGGGGGCGAACGCGCCGATATTGCTCTTTGTGCCTGGCGGTGGGTTCGTTGGCGGCGACAAATCCGAATACGTTCATGTTGCCCCCGCCTTCGCCCGCCTCGGCTTCGCAACCGCGGTCATGAACTACCGGTTGGCGCCGACTCACGCATGGCCCGCCGGAGCGATGGACGTCGCGGCGGCCATCGATTGGTTCGACGAACATGCGACGGAATTCGGCGCGAATGGGTCCGCGATCTACGTTCTCGCTCAATCGGGCGGCGCGGCGCATGCCTCAGGCGCGTTGTTCGACCCGCGCTTTCGACCGCGCGCCTTCGATCGGGTCCGCTCGGGCGTGCTGATGAGCGGATTCTATCGCATGGAGCCGACGATCGTCGCCCCGAATGTTCGCGCCTATTTCGGTGAGGATCCCGCCCAATATGTCGACCGTTCACCGGTCACGGCCGTCCCGAAAAGCGCTTTGCCGGTCGCGCTGACGGTCTCGGAATTCGATCCGAAATTTCTGGCGCTTCAGACGCTGACGCTCGCGGCCGCGCTGGCCGAACGCGATGGTCGATGCCCTCCCCTCATCTGGAACGAAGGGCACAATCACGTCTCGCCGGTGCTTTCGATCGGGACGCCCGGCGATCTTTCGTCGAATCTCGCCCGGCTTCTCATACGTCTCGGGGAGACATCGGGAGCAGACGCGTGACATCCGTCTTCGTCGTCGTCGAGATATTTGAAGTGCGCGATGCAAAAGCGCTTCGGGAGTATCAGGCCGGCGCCAGGGCGCAACTCGCGGCGTTCGGCGGCGTCGTGATTGGACGCGGCGGCGAGGCTTTCGACGGCGTTCCTCCCTTCGGGCCGTTGTTGATCCAGCGCTGGCCGTCAGCCGACGCGTTCAAGACCTGGCAAGCGAGCGACGACTATCGCCCGCTGTTGGAGTTGCGCCGTCGCGCGGCGAACCTGCGCATCGCCATCATACCCGCCGTCGATTGAACAACCCCCGTTGACGCCGCGCCATTCTTGATTCTATTGTTCATCTTCCGCGGAAGACGGAACCTCGAAACTGGGAGGACTCGCCATGCTGACGCGCGAGAACAACGAACTCATGTGCCGGGTCGGCCCGGCGACGCCGATGGGCGCCGCGCTGCGCCGCTACTGGCTGCCTGTGCTGCAATCTTCCGATCTCCCAACGCCGGACGGCGATCCCTTTCCGCTCGAAATCTGTGGCGAAAAGTTCGTCGCGTTCCGCAATACGGAAGGCGTGGTGGGAATTCTCGACGAGCATTGCTGCCATCGCCAGACCTCGCTGGTGATCGGCCGCTGCGAGGGCAACGGCATACGCTGTCTTTTCCATGGCTGGAAATTCGCCGTCGACGGGACCGTCATGGAGACGCCGAATGTTCCAGACCCGTCGTTCAAGACCCGCATTCGCGCCAAGGCCTATCCCGTGCGCGAGAAGGGCGGGCTGATCTGGGCCTATCTCGGACCCAAGGATCTGGAGCCGTCATTTCCCCATTATCCCTGGTTCGACGTCGCCGACTCGAACCGTCTGAACGCCTATGCGGTCGACAATTGCAATTATGTCCAGGTGTTCGAGGCGCTGGTTGATTCTTCGCATCTCAACATCCTCCATACGGACGGCCTCAACGCGTCGAAGAAGCTCGAAAATCTCAATTTCGCCGCGGCGGCGGACATGGCGTTCGACGCAGGGCCGCGCATCGAAGTCGACGACACCGATTTCGGCTTCCATTATGCGGCGCTTCGCGGCGGCGACGCGCCGGGACAGGACGTGCATGTGCGGATCACCGCCGTCACGGCGCCGTTCTTCGTCGCCAATCCGAACGAAGACCTTTGGATGTGCGTCGTTCCGATCAACGACTATCAGTGCATCCATTTCCACGTGTTCTACCATCCCGGATCGCCGGATGAACGAGGAGCCGCTGCGTTCGAACATGCTGAAGCATGTCGGGCTCGACGACGAGGCGCTGCGCAATTTCAACATGACCTATGACACCGTAGGAGCGCCAGGCGCGCCGGATCGCCGCAATCACTTCCTGCAGAACCGCGCTTCGCTGAAGCAGGGCAAGTTTTCGGGCTTCCATTCCTTCACGCAGGAGGACGGCGCCGCTGTCATGTCGGCCGGCCCCATCAAGGACCGGACCAAAGAGACCCTGGCGCCGGCCGATGCGGCGGTGATGCGATACTACCGCATGATGATCCAGCTCGCGAAGTCGGTTGCGGCGGGCGAGAAGCCGATTGGCGTCGACGCCGATCCCGCGCCGCATTCAGGGTCGAAACGCCAACCTCCCGCAGGGATCCGACTGGCGCACGCTCGTGCCCGCAGCATCGCGTCACCAACCGCAGCCGCGCCACGCGCGAGACGGAAGCCGTCGACGCGTAGATCAGGCTTCAGGAGACGAGCCATGCTGTCGCAGAGAAGACAACGAGCTGATGTGCCGCGTCGGACCGGGGACGCCGATGGGCGCCGCCGTGCGCCGCTATTGGACGCCCGCGCTGCTCGCGCCCGAAATTCCCGAAGCCGACGCCGACCCCGTGCGTGTAGAACTCATGGGCGAGCGCTTCGTGGTGTTCCGCGACAGCAACGGGGCGGATTGGCTGTCTCGACGAAGCCTGCTGCCACCGCGGCGCTTCGCTCTACCTCGGGCGCGTCGAAGACTGCGGCATCCGCTGCATCTATCACGGCTGGAAATTCGCGTCGACGGCGACAGTGCTGGAAACGCCCAACGTCCACGACCCCGAATTCAAGACGCGCTTTCGCGCGCGCTCCTATCCCGTTCGCGAGGCCGGCGGCTTGCTCTGGATCTATCCGGGCCCGGAGGGAACGGCGCCGCGCTTTCCGCGCTGGCCATGGCTGAGCCTGCCCGCGTCG
The DNA here is from genome assembly GCA_963771455.1 of uncultured Pseudomonadota bacterium. Lineage (GTDB taxonomy): Bacteria > Pseudomonadota > Alphaproteobacteria > Rhizobiales > Beijerinckiaceae > Roseiarcus. The sequence goes on along the minus strand of CAVYTP010000018.1, from coordinate 174,907 downwards.
CAACGTGCTGACGACGGTGCACGTCGCCGATTGCAACTGGGTGCAGGTGATCGAAGGTCTGCTGGATTCGACGCATCTCGGCCTGCTGCATGCGGACGGCCTGCGGGCGAGCGCCGGCGCCGATCTCGACTACGCGAAGAAGGTCGGCGTGATGCAGGCCGATCTCGCGCCGCGCCTGCAGGCGGAGGACACGAATTTCGGCTTCCACTATGCGGCGCTGCGCCAGCGCGCCGATCTCGGCGGCAAGAGGAGGCGCGCGTGACCGCCTATCCTGCCGCCGTTCACGATCCTCAATCCGAACGGCGACATCGCGACGATCGTCGTGCCCGTCGACGATGCGCGCAGCCTGTTCTTTCACGCCTTCTGGAGCGAGACGCAAGGCGATGAACGAGGAGCCGCTGCGCAGCCAGCAGCTCAAGTTCGTCGGGCTCGACGCGCGATACGCTCGACGGCTTCGGCATTTCGCGCCGCACGGCCGGCAACCCCGACAGGCCCGTCGCTCGCCAACCGGTTCGGTCAGAACCGCGAGGCGATGCGCGCCGGTCGCACGTTTCAGCGGCCTGCCCGGCATCATCGCCGAGGACATGGCGGTCAGCGTGTCCTCGGGACCGATCCGCGATCGCTCGCGCGAGCGGCTTTCGACGGCCGACGTGGCGATCCAGCGGCTCTACCGCACGCTTGTCGGGCTGGCGCGCGCCGTCGAGCGCGGCGAGACGCCGCTCGGGCTCTCTCCGGACGTCGATGATTCCGCGGATCATGTGGCGCCAATGGCATTCTCGCCGACGGTGCGCCCTGGCAGAGCCTCGTGCCCGGCCACGTGGCTCGCGGGCGCGACGCAGTCCGCTCGGCGGCGGAATAGATCGTGGCGGCGAGCGCCCTCGATTCGCGTCTGGCGCGCTGCGCGACGATCGCGGACCTGCGCAGGCTCGCACAAAGGCGACTGCCGCGCCCGCTGTTCGATTTCGTCGACGGCGGCGCCGGCGCCGAGGCGACGCTGCGCGACAACGAGCAGGCCTTCGCCGAGCCGCGGCTTACGCCGCGCTATGGCGTCGACGTGAGCCAGCGAAGCAGCGCGGCCGACATTCTCGGCTTCTCGCGCCTCGATGCCGCTCATCATCGCGCCTGTCGGGTTCGCCGGCCTGCTTTGGCCGCGCGGAGAAACCGCGGCGGCGCAGGGTCGCCGCGCGGGCGGGACTGCCCTTCTGTCTTTCAACCAATTCGAACGCCTCGCTCGAAGACATCGCGGCCGCAGCAGGCGAAACCGAGCGCTGGTTCCAGCTCTATTTCCTCAAGGACCGCGAATGGATGATGGGGCTCGTGCGCGCGCGCCGCGGCGTCGGGCTATCGCGCCTTGTGCGTGACGATCGACCTGCCGATCGCCGGTCGGCGCGCCCGCGACATCCGCAACGGCTTCACCGTCCCGCCGCGCATCGACCTCGCGGGCGCCCTCCACTACGCGACCCGACTGCCCTGGCTCATCGGCGCCGCGCAGCGAGAAAATGCGGATCGGCAATTTCGAAGGCGCGGGACACACGACGGGATTCGTCGAGCATCGCGGAGCACGTCGCCAGCCTGTTCGACCCTTCCGCAAGCTGGGACGATGTCGCCCGCGTGCGCGACGCATTGGCGGGGTCCGCTCGTCATCAAGGGCGTCCTGCATCCCGACGACGCCGAACGTGCGCTCGCCATCGGCGCCGACGCGATCGTCGTCTCCAACCATGGCGGGCGCCAGCTCGAGGACTGCGCCGGCGACGTTGCGCGCCCTGCCCGAGATTGTCGCGTCGCGTCCGGGGCCGCGCCCCGGTGTTCATCGACGGCGGCGTCAGACGTGGCGTCGATATCGTCAAGGCGCTGGCGCTGGGCGCAAACGCCTGTCTGATCGGACGCGCTTTCGCCTATGGGCTCGCGGCCGGCGGTGAAGCGGGCGTGGCGCGCGCGCTCGCCATTCTCGCGGCGGAGTTCGACGCCGCGCTCGCGCTGCTGGGCTTGCGGCTCGCCGACGGAGATCGGGCGCGGCGTGCTGTGGCCACCGGCTTCGGAGGCGAAGCCATGAGCTGGAACCTGCGCTACGCCGCCCATCTCGGCTTCCGCTCCCCCGACGCGCCGCTCTTTCCCGCCAGCGCGGGATCGAGCGATCCGCTTGCGCAGATCGATTTCGCCGCCCGGATCGGTTTCGCGGGGATTCAGGACCCCTGGTTCGCGACCCGCCCGCGCGAGGTTCAGGATGCGATCGCGGCCAGGCTGCGCGAGCGTGGGCTCGCCGCGGGCTGCGTCGTCTGTGGTTCACCGTTGACGGTCCGCACGCCCTTGTGGACGGCCGACAGGGCCGCGCTCGCCGAGGCGCTCGCCATCGCTTTCGACGCCGCGAGACGGATTGGCGCGCGGCAGATCGCCGTCCTGACCGGCATAGATCCGGATGTGGCGCGACAGGACCAACTCGACCGCTTGGTCGCCAATCTGGCCTGGGCGGCGCCGCGGGCGGCTGACGAGGGACTGAGCCTCTGTCTGGAGCCGACGAACGCGCAGGACGCTGCCCGGCATGCTGCTCAACCATTTCGACGAAGGCGCCGCGATCGCGCGCGCCATCGACAGCCCCGCGGTCAGGATGATCTTCGATACCGCGCATGTGCAGAGCATGGATGGCGATCTCCTCGGCCGTCTCGAGCGCAACTTCGATCAGATCGAAATTGTCCAGATCGCCAATCATCCGGGCCGCACGGAGCCTCGAGATCGGCGAAATCAACATGGCTGCAATCCTCGCGAAGGTCCACGACCTTGGCTTTCGCGGGCTTGTCGAACTCGAACATGTCTGGTCGAGCGCCGGCCTCGACGCGGAACGGCGGGCGCTCGCCTGGCTGACGGCGATTGACGAAGGTTTGGCCCAAAACGCGAGAAGCGAGCTCCCATGAAACTTCAGGACAAAGTCGCCATCGTCACCGGCGCGGCCACCGGCATCGGGCTCGCCATCGCCAGGAGACTGGCCAAAGATGGCGCGAAGATCGTCATCGCCGACATTCGCGCGCCGGAGCGCGGCGTCGAAGCCCTGGCCGCCGAAGGGCCTGAGCGCGATCGCCGTCGAGGCCGACATCGCCTCGCCAGACAGGCGTCGCCGCGATGATCGACAAGACGGTCGCGGCGTTCGGAACCGTGGACATTCTCGTCAACAACGCCGCCATCGCCGCGGAGCTGGTGCTGAAGCCGTTCGAGAAAATCGAGAAGGCCGAGTTCGATCGCATGCTGTCGGTCAATACGGTTGGCGTTTTTCTCTGCTGCCAGGCCGTGTCGCCGATCCTGCGCGCCAAGAAATGGGGCCGGATCGTCAACCTGACCTCCGGCACGGCGTTCAAGGGTTCGCCGTTCATGCTGCATTACATCGCGAGCAAGGGCGCCGTGATGTCGATGACGCGCTCGCTGGCGCAAGGAATTCGGGCCCGACAACGTGCTCGTCAACGCCGTCTCGCCCGGCTACACGCTGAGCGAAGGCAACCTCGCCAACACCGAGTTTCTTGCCGTCTATCGCAAGGCGGCGATCGAGACCCGCGCGTTGCCGCGCGACGCCTGGCCCGACGACATCGCGGGCGCGGTCGCCTTTCTCGCCAGCGAAGACGCGCGTTTCATCACCGGCCAGATTCTCGCCGTCGACGGCGGCTCCGTCTATCACTGATCACGCCAGCGTGACTGAAAAAGACCCTTGAACGTACGCCCACTCCGTTTTATCTTCCATGGAAGATCAATATTGAACCAGGGGAAACGCCATGCTCACCCGACGAGGAAAACGAGACTCTGTGCCGCGTAGGCCCGGGCACGAAAATGGGCCGCGTGATGCGCCGCTACTGGCATCCGATCGCCGCTTCCGAACAACTGCCCGGCCCCGATTGCGATCCGCTGCGCGTGACCTTGCTCGGCGAGCGTCTCGTCGCCTTCCGCGACAGCGAGGGCAAGGTCGGCGTGTTCAACGAACTATGCATGCACCGGGGCGCGTCGCTGGCGCTCGGCCGCGTCGAGAACAACGGCATTCGCTGCCTCTATCACGGCTGGAAATTCGCCGTCGACGGCACGATCCTGGAGACGCCCAATCATCCCGACAGCCGCTTCCGCGAACGGCTCAAGGCGCCGTGCCATTCGGTGCGCGAAGAAGGCGGAATGGTCTGGGCCTACATCGGCGACAAGAAGAAAGTGCCGCCGTTCCGCCGCTTCAGCTTCATGGACGCGGCGCCGCTCAACCGCACCGTGCTGCGCATCAATGTCGACTGCAACTATCTCCAGCTTTGGGAAGGCGGCGCCGACAGTTCCCATGTCGGCATCCTGCACAGCAATGTCGCCAACCCCGGCTGGATGGACAAATCCTTCGTGCGCGCCGCCGACGCGGACAACCCCGCCAATCTCGCGATCGAAGACAACGCGCCGACGCTCGAAGTCGAGGACACCGATTACGGCTTCCACTACGCCGCCGCGCGCCGCGACGCCGGCCCGGATGGCAAGCCCGTCGTCAAGAACATCCGCGTCGTCCCGCTCATCATGCCCTACGCGCGCATCATTCCGGCGCCGAGCTTCTATTTCCATGTGTTCGAAGTGCCGGACGCCGACGACGCGCACCAGCACCTACATCGTCATTCACGGCCACTCGCCGGTCAATCGCGAGAAGATCGTCGCGTTGCTCGGCCTCGACGACCCCAACTACTGGGACCCCAAAACCTGCGACTTCAAGGCGACCTGGGCCGATCATTTCGGCCAGAATCGCGCTGCGATGGCGCGCGACTGGGGCGGACTCGGCGGCGTCGAGAAGGAAGACGCCATCATGTCGCTGTCGATGGGTCCGATCTTCGACCGCACGCAGGAACATCTGGTGGCGGCCGACCAGGCGGTCGTGCGGCTGAGACGGCGCCTGCTCGATTGCGTGAAGCAGGTCGAAGCGGGCGAAGAGCCGCTCGGCGTGATGCGCGAGGACTACACCAACGTGAGTTGCACGTCGGACGCGCCGCTCGACCAGCCCTGGCAGACCGTCGGCCACCACTACGAGATGCCGCCAACCCAGGCGCAGGCCGCGGAATGAATGCCGGCGCCGCCAGCCAGCGCGTCTATCTGCACGCGATCAGCTATCTGGCTCGCGACGCCAACGCGTACGAATTTCGCTCCCGCGGACGGCGCGCCGCTCGCGCCGTTCGCCGCGGGATCGCATGTCGACCTCATACTGCCCAACGGCGTCAGGCGCTCCTATTCGCTTTGCAATCCGCAGGGCGAGACGCACCGCTATGTCGTCGGCGTCAAAAAGGCCTCGCCGAGCCGCGGCGCCTCGGTCTATCTGCACGAACAACTACGGGTCGGCGACGACATCGAGATCGGACTGCCGCGCAACAACTTCCCGCTCTTCGAGACCGCGCCGCACTCGGTGCTGATCGCCGGCGGCATAGGCATTACGCCGTCTGGTGCATGGTCCAGCGGCTCGTGCGCGCTCGGCGCGTCGCTGGGAGCTGCACTACGCGAGCCGGACGCGGACGGACGCGGCGTTCGTCAGCGAGCTCAGCGGGCTTGTCACGCGATCCGTTGCGCCTTCGCTTGACCTTCGATCAGGAGCCGGGCGGCCGGATGCTCGACTTGCCGGCGATCGTCGCAGGCGGCGCCGCAAGGTTCGCATTTCTACGCCTGCGGGCCGGCGCCGATGCTTGACGCCTTTGAGCGCGCGACGGCGACCGTGGCTCGCGATCGCGTCCATCTCGAGCGGTTTACCGGCGCCGGCGAGGGCGCGCGCGCGCAGGGCGCAGGCTTCGACATTCTGCTCGCGCGCTCCAACCGGCAGTTTCACGTCGACGGCCGGCAAGTCGATCCTCGACGTGCTGCTCGACGAGGGCGTCGATATTGCGTTCTCGTGCATGGATGGCGTCTGCGGCTCCTGCAAGGTCGGCGTGCTGGACGGGCTGCCCGACCATCGCGACGTCGTGCTCAGCCACGACGAACATGCCGCCAACAAGGCGATGATGGTGTGCTGCTCCGGCGCGCTGACCGAACGCCTCGTACTCGATCTCTAGAGGGAACACATGGCTCAGCCCGAACGCAGCCCGATCGCCGATTATCGAAGCGCCGCCTCGCTTGCGGGCCGTGGTTTCGTCGTCCTCGGCGCCGGCCAGGGGATCGGTCGGCAAACCTGCCATGCGCTGGCCCAATCCGGCGCAAAAGTGTTGTGCGTCGACCGCGACCCCGACCTCGCCAAAGCGGTCGCCGAGGAAATCGCCGGCTTCGCGCATGTCGCCGACGTGACTGTCAGAGGCGACGTCGAGGCGGTGTTCGCAAAGGCGGCGGAACGGTTCGGCGACGCCCCTTCGGGCCTCGTCGACATCGTCGGCATCGCGGACATCCGCAAGATCGCCGACATGGACGACGCCGGCTGGAACCGAAATTTCGACATGGTGCTGCGTCACGCCTATCTGGCGATTCAGATTGGCTCTCGGGCCATGACGAAAGGCGGAACCATGGTGTTCGTCAGCTCCATGTCCGGCGTGCTGAGCGTCGAAAACCAGGCGAGCTACGGCGTCGCGAAGGCGGCGCTCAATCATCTCGTACATTGCGCGGCGCATGAACTGGGGCCGCAAAACATCCGCGTCAACGCGGTAGCGCCGGGCTTTGTGCGCACGCCTCGATTGCTGGCCGCGTTGAGCGAGGAGTTTTGGACGGGCCTTGCGGGACACATGCCGCTGCGGCGCGCCGCCGAGCCCTCCGACATCGCCAAGGCGATCCTGTTCCTGGCGTCGGACATGTCAACCTGCATCACGGGCGCCGTGGTGCCCATCGACGGGGGCATGTCGACGGTCGCGGCGCTGCCGCAGATCCCGCTCGGCCCCGGCGCGCGCAAGGCGGGTTGAACGATCTCTGACGGCGGGAGCCGCATTTGGAACACGCACCTCCGAACCTGACCACGATCATCGACCGCGCCTGCGGTCCGCTCGCCGAGCGGCTCAACCGGAAGCGCCTGCCCTCAACCATGCGGGTTCATCCCGATGTGTTCGCCTGCATTCGCGAACTGCGATCGAGAGAAATCGCCGACGGCTACCCGCTGATGTTTCTCGGCATGGAGCTGGCAGCCCGACGCCGGGCTCGCCGCTGGACGGGTTCGCCTTCGTCGATTGAGCTACGCCGCGTCGCTGCGGCTCTGCGTTCCTCGTCGGCCGCTTCGGCTGATTTCGCTCGAATGCGGTCGAGCAGCCTCTGCAGGAACCGGGCGCCGATCTCCCGCTCTTCCTCAGAAAGCAGGCCGATCGCTGCGCCGATCGTTGTCTGATGCGAACAGATCGCCTCCATCGCCGAGTCCGCGATCTTCACGCCGCGCCGCGTCAGGCGGATGAGGAAGCCGCGTTGATAGGTAGGGTCGGGCAGCCGCTCGACGAAGCCTTGAGCTTCCAGCCTATCGACCTGCTTGGTGACGGCGCCGGAGGTGACGAGCAAAGACTGGAACAGATCGGTCGGCCGGCGCGGACTGTCGATCCCGGAACGCCTCAGCGCCAGCAGCACGCGAAGGTCGCCCGGCCCGATGCCGAAATTTCCGGAACAGACGACGAAACTCGGCCTCGGATTGCTGGTCGATCTGCTTGATCGCCCCGGCGATGCTGAAGGCGGTGAGGTCCACGTCCGGCCGTTCCCGTCGCCACTCGTCGATGAAATGTCTCAGTTCGCGCGTCATGCCTGCCCAGCTAATCGTCGTTCGTCGACGCCACGCATCGTTCGCAAGCGGGAAGATGTCAACTCACCAAGTATTCGGCCGCCGACCGATTGCGGTTTCGCGCGCATTCCGGCGCGTTGGCAGTTGACGGGGCCTCGAACTTCGAACATCTTCCAAGGAAGGTGACGCGCGCGCTTCCCCTTTCGGATGCGACGCGACCCAGCGGCCGAAGGCTGCTGGAAACGGGAGGAAATCATGCTGAAGGCCTTGCTCTGCGCCGCCGCGATGAGCGTCGCGTTCGTGACGGCCGCCGCCGCCGACGACGTCGTGAAAATGGGGATCGTCGGCCCCATGACGGGGCCATTCGCCGTCATGGGCGACAATTGGCGCCAGGGCATCGAGGCCTATCTGGCCCTGCATGGCGACAGCGTCGGCGGCCGCAAGATTGAAATCATCTATCGAGACACCGGCGGCGATCCCGGCCAAGGCGAAGCAGCTCGTCCAGGAACTGGTCGTGCGCGACAAAGTCTCATTCCTCGGGGGCTTCGGCCTGACGCCGGAAGCGGCGGCGTCGGCGCCCGTCATCAACCAGGCGAAGGTGCCGGCGTTCCTGTTTCACACGGCTTCGCCCGCCCTGATGGCCCAGTCGCCCTATTTCGTCCGCATGGGTCAGAACATCGCGACCAACGCTGAAGTCGGATCGTCCTGGGCGCTGAAGAATGGCAAGAAGCGGGCCTATATCGCGGTGGCCGACTATGCGCCCGGCGTGACGGTGCTGGAGGCCTTCAAGAAACACTACACCGCTCACGGCGGCGAAGTCGTCGGCGAAGACAAGATGCCGCTCAACACCGTCGATTTCGCCGCTTTCGCCGAGCGGATCGCGGCAGCCAATCCGGAGATCGTCGAACTGTTCATCCCGCCGGGCGCGCCCGCGGTCGGATTCGTCAAGGCGGTCGCGGCGCGCGGCGTCATGAAGTCCGCCATCGTCATGGGCGAAGGCGAGGCCGAAGATCCCGATCTCCATCTGTTTGACGATTCCGTCAACGGATTCCACTCGGTCATCTACTTCTCGTCGACCACCGACAATCCGGAGAACAAGGCGTTTCTCGGCGCTCTGAAGATCGAAATTCGGGGCGGACGCGCTCCCCTCGACCTTCACGGTCGGCGCCTACGACGCCATGGGCCTGGTGTTCAAGATTCTGGAATCCCAGGCAGGCAAGGATCTCGACAGCGCCAAGGCGATGGACCTCTTGAAGGGCTACTCGTGGATGAGCCCGCGCGGCAAGGTCACGATCGACCCGGCAAGCCGGGAATTGGTCGAGGACTTCATCATCCGCGAAGTCGAGCAGACGCCCACCGGCTTTCGCAACGTCGTGATCGACACGATCCCGCAGGTCAATCCGGCGACCTTCGGCTCCGGCGGCTGAGCCCTGAAACTTGCGCCGCGCGGCGTGGAGCCATCATGCAGGGGATTCTTTCCGGCGCCGCCTTCATCGCGCTCTACGGCGTCTCCTACGGGCTCGTGCTGTTCATCATCTCGATCGGCCTCGTCATCACGATGGGGCTGATGCGCGTGATGAACCTTGCGCACGGCGCCTTCGCGGCGATCGGCGGATACGCCACCGTCGCGCTGATGAAAGTCGCGGGCCTGCCCTACGGCGTCGCGTTGATCTGCGCCGTGGCCGGCGTCGCGGCGCTGGGCGCTCTGATGGAACGGGCGGTGTTCACCTATCTCTATTCAGCCTCGGACCTGGATCAGGTGTTGATGACGCTTGGCGTCAACTTCATCGTCATTGCGACGCTGACTCTCGTTTTCGGCCCAAACCTCTATTCGATGACGCAGCCGGCCTTCCTGCGCGGCAGCCTCGATCTCGGCTTTCGCAGTTTCGAAACCTATCGCGTTTTCGTGGCCGTGGTCGGCGTCGCGGTCGCGGCGTTCGTGTACTTTGGATTTGAAACCACGTTGTTTGGCGCGCGCTTGCGGGCGGCGGTCGATAACCGCGCCATGGCGCAGGCGACCGGCATCAACACAGACAGGCTGTTCTCGCTGAGTTTCGCCATCGGAGGCGGCCTGGCGGCGCTCGGGGGAGCCGTCGGGGCGGGAATGCTGCCGCTCGAACCCTTCTATCCGCTCAAATATCTCATCCTCGTGCTGATCGTCGTATCGTTGTCCGGCGCTGGCAACGTCGGCTCCGCGCTCGGAGCCGCTGTTTTTGTCGGCGTCGTGGAAACGGCGGGACGGTATCTGGCGCCCGAAATCGGCGGCTTCCTCATCTACGCGCTGCTGATCGCGCTGATCATCTGGCGGGGCGACGGCCTGTTTGTTCGGAAGACCGCGCGTTGATGGACATCCGGGGGTCCTTCGCGCTGGATCGCCATCGGCTGAGATGGGCGGAATTGCTTCCGCTCGTCGTGATCGTCGGCGGATATTTCCTGTTTTCCAACTATCTGGTGTTCGGCGCCTCGGTCATGGTGATGGCGATCTTCGCGCTGTCGCTCGATCTCATCCTCGGCTTCGCCGGCATTCTGACGCTCGGCCACGCCGTGTTCTATGGCCTGGGCGCCTACAGCGCAGGTCTGCTCGCGCTGGCGGGGCTGAAGGACCCGATCGCCAACGCGCTTGTCGCCGCGGCGGTCGCCGCGATCGCCGCGGCCGCTTCGGGCCCTTTTGTTCTTCGCCTGCGCGGCCTGCGGCTCATCATGGTCACGCTCGGCCTCGCCTCGATCGCGCTCGAAATCGCCAACAAGGCGAGTTGGCTGACGGGCGGTCACGACGGATTGCAGAACATCGAACTCTCGCCGGTGCTCGGCCGTTTCGATTGGTCGCTGGATGGCTCGACCGCCTATGTCTACGTCGCCGCGTGGCTGGTCCTTTCGGTCGGCGTCTTGCGCACGCTCGCCGCCTCGCCGTTCGGCGTCGCTCTTCAGGGCATCCGGGAAAACGAGGCCCGGATGGTCGTCCTCGGCGCCAACGTCAGCGCGCAACTGACGTTGGCCTTTGCGCTGAGCGCCGCGTTCGCCGGACTCGCCGGCGCGCTTTCGACTCAAACCAACGCGTTCGTCTCGCTCGACGCGCTGAGCCTCGACCTTTCGATCTATGCGCTCGCCATGCTCGTGCTCGGCGGCATCGGCCGTCTCTATGGCGCGCTGCTCGGCGCGGCGGTCTATATGAGCGTCCAGTATTTCACTCAGGAATTGGATCCCTCGTACTGGATGTTCGCCATCGGCGCGTTGCTCATCGTGGTCGTCCGGTTCGGTCGCGGCGGTCTGCTCGGCGTCCTGGAGAGTCTTGCGACGCGCCTGACCCGAGCGGGAGCCGCGCCGTGAGCGGTCTTGCCCTGGAGACGCGCGCGCTGGTCAAGCGATACGGCGGCCTCAGGGTCACGCGCGAAGTGTCGCTTGCGCTTGAAAAGGGCGCGCGCCACGCGCTGATTGGACCGAACGGCGCCGGCAAGACGACGCTCGTCGGCCTGATCTCCGGCACCATCCGCCCCAATGCGGGTTCGGTTTTGTTGTTTGGCGAGGACGTGACGCGCGCCGGGCCGGGGCGCCGCACCAAGCGAGGATTGGTTCGCAGCTTCCAGATTACGAGCCTGTTCGCCAATCTGACGGTGCTCGAAAATCTATATCTGGCGGTCAGCGAACAGCGCGGCGAAAGCTTCCGGCTGCTGCGTCCCGCCGCAAATCGGCATGCGGTACTCGAGCGCGTGGAAGCGCTGCTGACGCAGTTTCGTTTGCGCGCATTCGCCAATCGCCGCGTTTGCGAGCTCGCCTATGGCCAGCAGCGGTTGATTGAAATCGCGATTGCGTTGGCGCTGGAACCCAAGGTGCTGCTGCTGGACGAACCGGCGGCCGGGATTCCGAGCGGAGAGACGGGGCTATTGATGGAGGCGATCGAAGCGCTGCCGTCAGACATCACGGTGCTGCTGATCGAGCACGACATGGCGCTCGTCAAGCGGTTCGCGCGTGATGCAACGTTGCTCGTTCAAGGCGCCGTCGCGGCCCAGGGCACGATCGCGGATCTGCTGGCGTCGGATGTCGTGCGGCAGGTCTATCTCGGCAAAGCTCTCTCGGGGCCTGCGTCGGCCCATGCTTGAAATTCGCGAACTCACCGGCGGCTGGGGGCCGACCACGATCGTCGAGAGCCTCTCGCTATCGGTCGAGCGGGGCGAAACGCTTGCGCTGATGGGGCGAAACGGCGTCGGCAAGACAACCCTGCTCGAGCTTGTCACCAATCGCGCTCGACGCACCGCTGGGAGCATCCGGATCGAGGGCCTCGACATTTCGGGCCTGTCGACACACGCTCGCGCGCGCGCCGGCATCGGCTACGTCCCGCAGGCGCGCGAAGTGTTCAAATCGCTGACTGTCCGGGAACATCTCGAGATCGCCGAGCGGCCTGGACGCTGGACGCCGAAAGCCGCCTACGAACTGTTCCCCTCGCTCGCCGATCGGCGCGCCAGCCGGGCGGGCCTGCTTTCCGGCGGCGAGCAGCAGATGCTGGCGATTGCGCGCGCGCTTGTCGGCAATCCGAAGGCGCTTTTGATGGACGAAGCCTCGGAAGGCCTGGCGCCCGTGGTCGTCGACCAACTTGTTGCGACGATCCGCGCCATCGTCGCCGAGCGCGACATGGCGGTGCTGCTTGTCGAGCAGCGCTTCGACATCGCGCTCGATCTTGCGGATCGCTACGCGATCATGGATCGCGGGCGCATCACGGAGACGGGTCGCGCCGACGATTTGCGAGAACGTCAGGATCGTTTGCCCGCCATGCTGGGTCTCGAACAGGAGCCCGTTCATTCCTGAGTTGGCTCTTTTTCCGACTAGAAGTCAGAGGTTCGGGAAGTAGACTAGGAGCCCGCCCGCCGATCCGCAGTGACCATGCGGCAGGGAATGGGAGCGCTTTCGTCGAAATAGCAGATCGCGCAAATCCTGTGGTAGCCGTCCGCCACAATGAGCGGAACTCCTTTGTACATATCGCCGCGCACAAGAAGTATAGGCGCAAGCGGCTTTCCCTTGTGAATGCGCTTCAGATCTTCGTCGACATGGGGGTCGTCTCGCAAAAGCAGAGGCAAATCACTTGCGCGCAGCAAGTCTTTCGCAGCGTAGCGCACGTCTTTCGACTTCCGTAGCGTGGCTACGAGCTTCTTTGCCTTTGTTTCGGAAAAAATAAGCGAGAGGAAATGCTCGGCTCCGGCGTAGTCTTCTTCTTCCGCCTTCTTTTTCCATTCGATTTGGTCTTTGGACATAGCCGTCAGCCTTCCGGTTGCGCCTCATGGTATTCGGGCCATCGGCTGCTTGTCGACATTTTTGCTAAGTGAATTTGGCCGGTCGATTGCGCTTCGCCGCACTGCGTGAGACGCCGCGGCGCGGTCGAAACTTCGGCAAATGTGCGGAAGACGATCTTCTAGAAAAATTTTTGCGCGCCTAACCGCAACTTTTTGCTCACCAATTCGTAGAGTTTGGGTCGGTCGCCTAGGCGGCCCACGGATAGGAGCAAGTGTACCTTGCACGATCCCGTCGCCGCCCCCGGGTCCCTGCGGACGCAAGTCCGCAACCGCCCCCCGGGAATGACGCCTCTCGTAGAAAGGCGGAGCCGCCCGTTAGGAAGCGGGTTCCTGCGACGGAGGCAACGTTCAGTCCGGCCTCGCTGAAGTCGATGCTCGCGGCAGCCGAAGCCCTCGAGCCCATAAAAAGCTCATGGTGGAAAAATCCGCGATTTTTAGTCGCGCTGCTAGTTCTGGGGGTCACTGCGCCGGTTGTTGTGGGCATCACCCTCGTCACGATTTTCCGAGGAACGGCGCGCCTGGAGCTGTCGCCTTTGGGGCAGACAGGACAGACCGCGTACTTGCAGCCGCCGTGTCGCCCCCTACCCCAATTTCGACCGCCGAGGTGAGTTCACCGCCCGCCGCAGAGCCGAGCGTCCCGACCGAGGTCGAGGGGTTGGACAGCCGTTCACAACCCGCAGGAGAGGTATCCGCGCCTCCGCCCGCAGGCGTGCCTAACTCGGACGCGGCAGAAAGCCCCGGCGCCCCAGCTGCTGCGGTCAACCCCGAAAAGGATCCGCAGATCGCAAAGGCGGGCCCAGAGGCGCCTCACGAGGCGGCGGCCACGCCCGAGCAAGCGGCTCCAGCAATATTGCCCCCGCCTGTCTCCCCGACTTCTGCCTCAGCGCCCGCCCCTGTCGCTTCGCCGCCCGCCTCAGACGTCGCGCGAGGAACAGACAGCGGCGGGTCGGCGAACGAGGCCGACAAGCCTACGCCAGCTCGAGAAGAGGCGCCGCTGAGGCCGCACCGTGTGGCGACTTTGTCTGAGCCGGCAAGCCGCGCCGTGGTTTCCGAAGCTTCTACACATGCCACTTCGACGGCCGACGCGCAGGTCGCCGACGCCAACAGCCGCATCGCGGCCATCGAGAGCGAAAGGGACGCGCTTGCTGCGAAAGTTTCGCAACTCGAGCGTGACATCGCGTCGAAATCGGTTCAGCCGGTAACCCCGGCGCCGCCGCCAGCGGTCCAGACATCGCCCGCGCCGCTGACCGCTGGGTCGCCCGCAGCCGAGGCCGGTCCAGATGTCAGCGCCGTGTTGGCTTCCTTGCCGACGGGGATGCCGGCTCGCTTGCTGATCCGCTATGCCGCGTCAGACGGCCAGGCTCGACGGCAGGCGGAAAGTCTGGCGAGCGCGCTGGCCGCACAAGGCGTCGAGGTGGCTGACCTGCGTGAGAGCGCCGGCGCCCTGCGTACCGAGCTGACCTTTTCTTACGCGACCGACGAGGCGAGCGCGCTGAGAATCGGACGCCTGGTAGGCGTCGCGCCGGTGCGTCGGCCGCAGCCTAAGGACGGCCTGATGGCCCGTCCGGGCGCCATCGAACTCAGTCTTGCCATCAACCCCCGCAGCGTAGCGATGACCACCCCTAGGAAGGAGCACAGCCATGACTAAGCCCGCCCTGACCGTATTCCTTGTCGCCTCCTGTCTGGCCGCCACGGCGGCCGCGCAGACCCCGAACGAACCCTCCCCTCCGCAGCCGCCAACGAATGTCGCCAAACTGAGGTTGCCCCAGCGGCGGCTGCGCCCGCCCCGCTCGTCGTCTACTTCAACTCGGGCAGCGCCACGCTGCGAGATGAGGACAAGGCCGTGCTTGATCATGCCTCTCGCGCGTACAACGAGGGCAAGCCGATCGTCATGATCCTGACCGGCACTGCGGATCGCACCGGCAACGCGGAAGTCAACCTTGAACTGTCTCAGCGTCGCGCAGCGGCAGTGCTGAAAGGCCTTCTCGACCGCGGCATTCCAGCGGACCGATTCCAGGTGCTGGCCAAAGGAGAAACAGATCTGCCCGTGCCCACCAACCCGGGTGTGGCCGAGCTCCAAAACCGGCGCGTCGAGATAACCTGGAGATGAGATCGGCATGACCATCGCGGCCAGGATCTCGGTCGCCGCATTGGCCATCGCGACTTTCCATTCGCTAGCGAACGGCGCCGAAGTCTCTCGAGGCTCTCCGCCCCGTTGGCGGCGAAGGAGGCGAACTGCGCCGGCGCAGGTCTGGTTCGAGCGCGCGCTAGCGCTGGATACCGGCACCGCCGGAGCGCAGGACGCCGTTCAGGCATTTGCGGCCATGCGAAGAGCGGCGGAATATGGTCACACTCAGGCGGCGTTCAACGTCGCAGCGATGCTCGACAGCGGGCGCGGCGTCACGCGCGACGTAGCGCAAGCCGCGGTTTGGTATGCCCGGGCCGCTGCCGGCGGCAGCCGTCGCGCCGCCTTCAACCTGGGGCAGCTCTACGAGAACGGCGAGGGCGTTCCCGCCAATGTCGATCTGTCGCGCGCCTGGTTTGCTGACGCCGATTTGCCAGCGGCCCGTCAAAAACTGAAGGAAATGCGGGGGATCATCGAGCGGCCAGCGAAGGTTCGTGCGCCGGAGCCGCTTTACCCTTCGAAGAAGACCTTGCTAGAATCGGGCCTGCGGCAAGTCGATCTCGTTTGGACGTCTCCGCTCGAACCCGAGCCGGTGCGGTACTTCGTCGAACTCCGTATCCTCGACGCCGCCTCGTCGCGTGAGGAATGGAGCGGGTTTGTTGACGTTAGCAGCGTGCGTCTGCCTATCCCGTCGGGGCCGCAAAATCTGGCTTGGCGCGTCAGCGCCGTCACCAGGAGGCTCGGCGACCTATGCCGTGTCCGACTGGTCGGACTTTGTCGTTGGCTCGGACTGAAGCGTAAGGCCCGCTCCGACGCTGTATCAGGATACGTTGAAGCAGCCGACAGAGCGCACCGCGGCACGCGCAAAAAAGGGTCAAGGGCCAGCACCGCTGCGCCGAGGAACCGGCAAAGGAACGCCGTCGGTTTCCAAAGGCGGAAGAATGCCCCGAGCTGCCAGGCACTTATGTAACCTGCCGCGCTTGCCAGCGCCCAAAGCGGTCCGATACTGTCTCGGCGATCGTCACTAGTCGGCCCGACGGGCCGGCGTTGAACGCCTTGGGAGCGCCACATGATTATCGCTACAAACGTCGAGACGAGCAGCTCCCCCGCATACACGTTCTCAGCCTCCGGCGTCACATACGCCGTCGAGGCGGGTGTCATCGTTTCCGCAGAAGGTTCTTGGGACGCGATCTACAGCAACAACGAAGGTAGCGAGTCCATCATAAACGCCGGGACCATCGACGGCGGATCCGCCATTTCGCTTTCAGGCAACAGTTCTATAATCCTCAATGATGCGAGCGGTATAATGATGGGCGAAGATGGAATAGGCATCTTCGGATCCACAAATGATGTCGACAACCTTGGTGCGATTTTCACGAGCTCGGCCGGCATTTACATTTACGGCGACACCAACGACGTCTTCAATACCGGGTCCATCACCTCCATGATAGGCGTAAGTCTCTCTGGAGCGGACGACTACCTCGATAACACGGGTAGGATTACGGGATCAACTCACGCCATCTACTCATCCAGCGGTTCCGAACTTTTCATTCGCAATTTCGGGACGATCGACGGCAACATTGCCATTAAGGGCGTCGACACCCGAATACGCAATCACGGGGAAATACTAGGCAACGTGAAATTGGGCGGGGGGACGAATTGGTTCAGCGACGTCGGCGGTTACGTTGATGGAACCATCACCGGCGGCGCCGGAGACGACACTATCATCGCTGGCAGCAATGCTGAAACGATCGCGGGAGGGGGAGGTCACGATCAGCTCTATGCCGGTTCGGGCGCGGACATCTTCGAGTTTTCTTCAATCCTGGCGGCCGACGCGGTAAACGTGTACGGCTTTGATGTCAGCAAAGACACCCTTCAATTGTCACAGTCGGTTTATACCGCGCTGGCTGTAGGCGCTAATCCGGTCCTCTCTATCGCCACGGCCGCCACCAGCGCGAGCGACCACCTGTTCTACAAGCAGGCTACCGGTGGTCTGTTCTACGATCCGGATGGCAATGGACCTCAGGCGGCGGACAAGATCGCCAACATTGGCGCGGGCTTGAATTTGACGGCTCACAACTTCACTGTCGTGTAGGCGCGGCGCTCTATTGTCTTGTCAATTCCGCAGTCGCGTCGCCCTGTTCGCTGTGCAACGTCGCGTGCGCGGTGCTTTCGCCCGTCTTCGTCATCGTGACCGAGTTTCCCTGGTCCTCGTAAGTTATCTTACGAGCCGTAACGTTGCTGCTCGCGACCGGGTGCGATACGCCCTGGTACTGATAGCTTACAACGCGTTCGCCCGCGACCGTGATCGACGTCGTTTCCGTCGCCTTGCCTCCCCATGTCCCGCTCCAGGTGCCATCCCAAGCGCCTTTTTCCGCAGCCAGCGAAAAAGAAGAGAGGGAACAAACGGTTGCGGCGGCGAGAAGCCAGGGGGAAAGGCGCATCAGGTTGAACTCCGGGAACGTCTTCACAACCTCGACAAGGCCGAAAAAGTTCCAAGCGCTACCAAAGCAGGCATATTTGTTGACGCCTCAATTGGTCGGTCTGGCGCCTTAGGACGACTAGCGTCCCTGCGTCTACGGCGTCGGCGCTAGAAGCTCGTACAGACGGCCACGATCCCGGTCCGCGTGCAGTTGAGGCCGTGCTTGTTGGTGTAGTGGACCGTCATATCGGCGGGTGGGGATTCGCAGAACGAGGCGCCGTCGGAATTGTGACAAAGGAGGCCTGTATCGGAATCGATATAGCTTCCCTTCGGTATCTCGCTCGTCGCCCCGCGGCTCGGCGCGTCCTGCACCAGTTTGCTCGACAACCAAACAAAGCCGTGGGTCTTCATGCAGGCCTTGAAGGCCGGCGTCAGGCGCCGTCGCTTTCGACGCCCCCGTTTGGTTGTAGCAGGACTTGGCCGCGGCTCTGGCGACAGCCAAGCTGCGAGGATGGCCTTTTGGCCGAAAGGCGTCGTGATAGGAAATGTTGTAGTGCGGCGCGGCCATAACCGGGGTCAGAGACCCGAACGCCAACGCGGCGGCAACGGCGACGGCTCTCACGTCGTTTCTCCCTTTTCTTCCGCGAGACCACATCCTTAAAGCCCCGCCTCGATCTCCTTCAGCAGCCGGAACCGCGTTTCGCCGGTGTCGCCGGCCAGCGAGATCACAAAACGGACCCGACCGTGGCTTGAGGTATCGGCGTAGCCGGCGAGCGTGCGGACCCCTTCCATCGTGCCGGTCTTGTTCAGCCCGCCGTCGTGGCCGCGCAGCAGATCGGCATGGGGCGCGAACAGCTCCAGCACTTTGGCCAGGCCGCGGGCGGTAAAGTGAGTGTTGCGGCTAAGGCCCGAGCCCTCCTCGAGATGGATATCTGATGCAAGACCGTGCTCGGCGAGCATACCGTTGGCGACCTGCAGCGATTTCTCCAGGCTGACCGGGCCGCCCAGCCGTCGGCCGCCGATCTCCAGGAAGACCTGGTTGGCGATATAGTTGTTCGAGGCGCGCAGCAGCTCGATGAGAATCTTCGACAGTGGACGCGACTGTCGGTGGACGTAGACCGGCGTCAATCCGCCAGGCGCAGCTCCGATCGAAATATTGCCTTTCACGCTTCCGCCGGCGCGCTCGATGAACGCGGCAATCAACTCGCCGGCGTAGCGCAGGCTCACGGAAGGATCCTGGCTGAGGCTGATGCGTCCACTTCCTTTTGGGCCGCGCGCCCGGAACTCGGAGATCGCCAGCGGCGTGATCGGCGTCTGCTTTTCGGCCGAGCGCACACTGTCGCCGCTCCGCGTCGCATAGACGGTGTTGAAATTCACCGCCAAAGCGGAATTCAGCGCGTCGTAGGGTTCGTTGTCGTTCTCGACGCCAGGAATGCGGATATTTGAGGGATAGTAGCTCGCGTCGAGAACGATGCCTGTTATCGGCGCTTTGCCGATCGCCGCGACCAAACCGGCCGCGAGCGGCGCCAGTTCCTCCGAGACCAGGAAAGGATCGCCGCCTCCGCGCACGTAGAGCACGCGCCTGTCGTCGAGGTAGAAGCGCGTCTGGAACCGATAGTCGCCGCCCAGCACCTCCATCGCGAGCCAGGCCGTGACGATCTTTGTGACCGAAGCGGGGACGAATGGCTGATCGACGTTCTGTGCGACGAGCTCGTCGCCCTTGGCGTCGAGCACCAGCACAAGCCCTGACGGCGCGAGGCTCGCCACCGTTTCCTTGACCCCGGCCACGGCAGGGGCCGGCAACAGCAGCAGCACGAGAGCGAGCAGACGAGACAGCATGACGATTCCCATGCAGGCGCGGGGGCTGCCAACTTGCGAGCTTATGTTGGCGAAACTCAAACCGGAAATCGTTCGGGCGGCAATAACCGAAGGGACAAGCTTCTGTGTTGGGCAAGTCAAATCAGGCTGGCGACGACAGCAAGGCGCTTCACCTTGCCATCCTGGAACGCCTGCAGAAAGGCGTCGTAGTTCTTGAACGACACGCAGCCATTGGAGTTGCCGTTCGGCCCGAGCATATAGGTGTGGGCCAGCAGCCCCGCGCGGCCAAAAATCTCGCCGGAACCGCCGACCGGGTTCAAGCGCAGCGCCTGCACGCCGTGAAACGGCTGCTCTCTAAGCGTGAGGTCGTAGAGGTGGGGCGGCGTGGCGCCGCGATCCTGTTCTTCGACGAAGCGGGGATCATCGAGCTTGTCGCCGAGGCCGGAATGCGCCTCGAGGCGAGCGCCGTCGGGAAGATAAACGGTGTGCGCCGACAGGACGTAGACCGCGGTGAACTGATCATACCGGTTGGCCAGTTCCGCCGGCGATCGGAGGTCCGAGGGGCGACGCGGCGGCAAGGGCACGACTTCGATAGGAGGCGCCGGCGGCAGCGGAATGGAGGCGACTTCCGGCTTCGACGGCGCGACGTCTGTGACTTCCGGCGCCGCAACGGCCGGGACGGACCGGCGCCTGCGGGGTCGCGGCATCGTCGAGGGAGGGGGCGGGCAGAAACGGAACGGCGGCCGGAACGCGCGCTTCAGCGATTTGCGCTCCGCGCGACCCCAAATGGTAAGCCCAGCAGCACTCGTAGGCGCCGGCGCCGGCGAGGAGGAGGCCCAGGATCGCCAGGGCGATCGTCTCTCCGGAAAAATGATAGCGCCGCTTTGCCATCACCGCCCTCATTCTCTGAAAGGCCACCGCCTCGGTCTTCCCGCCAGCGGCTCTGCGATCGGCCTTACGGTCTGGCTCGCGCAGCGGTCGTCAACACGACGCCGCGAGTGCGCTTTCCGCCCGACGTCGAAGCCACTATCTGGTAGCCAGCGCCGCCAGGCCGCGCTTCCCAGGGAGCTTCATACGATGCCGGATTTAGCACCAGAAAAGCGGCTTCTCCTGTTCGGCGCCTCACGGGGTCTCGGGCTGGCGATCGCGGAAGAATATCTGAACCTCGGCTGGCGCGTGGTCGCGACGGCGCGGCAGGAAACCGGGACCGCTCTGCACGCGCTCGCCGGCAAGGCGGGTGGGCGGCTCCAAATCGAGGTTGTCGACATTGCCAATCCGGCCCAGGTTTCGGCCCTGCGCGACCGAATTGGTTCGCGGCGCTTCGACCTGCTGCTGGTCAACGCGGGCGTCAAAAACGACGACGGACAGACCATCGCCGACGTCTCGACCGACGAGTTCGTGCGCGTGATGGTGACCAATGCGCTGAGCCCGATGCGGGTGATCGAGGCGTTTCAGGATGTCGTGTCGACAAGCGGCGCGATCGCCATCATGTCTTCGGGCCAGGGCAGCGTCAGCAACAACGAGAACGGCGGCTACGAGGTCTATCGGGCCAGCAAAGCGGCGCTCAACACGCTGATGCGCAGTTTTGCCGCCCGTCATCGCGACGATTCGCGCACGCTGCTGCTGCTGGCGCCCGGCTGGGTCAGGACGGACATGGGCGGCCCCGGGGCGCGGCTGAGCATTGAGGAGAGCATTCCGAATCTGGTCAAGATGATCGAGGCGCAAAGCGGCAAGCGGGGCCTGCAGTACCTCGACTATCTCGGACGGACCGTTCCCTGGTGATCGCACGCGATGGGAACTATGCCCCGGGTCGGGAGTTGATAGCTGGCCTATGCGCGCGCGCCTGGGGCGCCGCGAATGGCCAGAGGGTATGTAATGAGACTTTTGATAGCGATAATTGTGATCGTCTATCTCGTCGGTGTAGGCGTCGTGCTCGCGCCAACCCTTCAGGCCAACTGGAATTCCGGTACGCCGGCGGAGCTGTTTGACGCAACAATGCAGCAACTGCCTGCGGCGCTCGCGTGGCCGGTTAGGCAGTATCACAGGTTCATGGATGGCCCGACGCATACTGAGGCCGATCTGAAGCCGTGAGTTAAACGCTAGCGCAAGCTTCGCTCAACTGGAATCGCCCTCACCCCAACCCTCTCCCGCAAGCGGGCGAGGGGGCCGCAAGCCTTGCGTGGTAAACCCTTCGCCCGCTTGCGGGAGAAGGCTCCAGTTACATGTGCGCGCGGCGGCTGAGCGCAGGCCACATCCTGTTAGCCATCTTACCATGATGAGATCACTACTTTACCATCGCCGTTCCTACGCAGAGACTGGTCGCCAGATAGGGAGACCTGCTCATGCGTGTATTCATCACCGGCGCCACCGGATTTATCGGCTCGGCCGTCGTCAAGGAGCTGATCGCCGCGGGCCATCAGGTGCTCGGCCTCAGTCGCTCCGAGGACAAGGCGACGGCGCTCGCCGCTGCGGGCGCCGAGGTCTGCCTCGGCTCGCTGGAGGATCTGGACAGCCTAACGAAACCGGCCGCTCGTTCCGACGGCGTGATCCACCTCGCGTTCAACCATGACTTCTCGCAGTTTGTCGCGAATTGCGAAGACGACCGTCGGGTGATCAAGGCGCTGGGTTCCGCGCTCGCCGGCTCGGACCGACCTCTAATTGTGACGTCGGGCACAGCCATAGCGAACACCGTGCCCGGTCAGCCGGCTTTGGAAGATAACGCGACTGTCAGTTCCCATATGCATCCCCGTGCGGCCTCGGAGGAGGCGGCCGTCGCTGCCGCGGCGGAGGGCGTCAACGTCTCCATCGTACGACTTCCGCAAGTCCACGACACAGCCAAGCAGGGTCTCATCACACCGGTCATCGGAGCTTATCTGGAGAAAGGCGCTTGCGCCTATCTCGGCGAGGGACGCAATCGCTGGCCCGCGGCCCACGTTCTCGACGTGGCGCGTCTCTATCGGCTAGCCATCGAAAAAGCTGAGCCAAACGCCAAGTATCATGCCTCCGCAGAAGAGGGGGTGTCGATGCGAGACATCGCCGAAGCGCTGGGCCGCCGCCTCAAGCTACCAACCAAGTCGATCGGCCCTGAAGAGGCGCCGGCCTTTTTCGGTTGGCTTGGGATGTTTGCCGGGTTGGACATGCCCGCCTCCAGCGCGCAAACGCGGAAGAAGCTCGGATGGAATCCGACCGGGCCTGGGTTGATCGCAGACCTCGAAGCGCTGTCCTACAGTTAGGCGCGGGCTGCTGGCCTTAAAGTGGCGCTAGCTAGTCGCCCTTTGCTCGCTTCAACGTCTCTGACGGGCGTTCGCCAAAATGCAGAACGTAGTCGCGCGCGAAATGGCCGGGGTTGTTGAAGCCGCATTCGAACGCAACGCCGGTGACGGACACGGCGGCGTCGGGCCTGGACAATTTTTGCCAAGCGCGGCCGAGCCGCAGACGCTTGACGAAATCCATCGGCGAGC
Organism: uncultured Pseudomonadota bacterium; assembly: GCA_963771455.1. Lineage (GTDB taxonomy): Bacteria > Pseudomonadota > Alphaproteobacteria > Rhizobiales > Beijerinckiaceae > Roseiarcus. The sequence continues at coordinate 152,148 of CAVYTP010000018.1, read as the reverse complement.
ACCCGCGCGCGGCCCTGAACGAGTAGAACAGGCTGCGCGCGCTGACGCTTGTCGCCGCAGCCAGCGCTTCCACTGTGATGGCCCGGTTCCAGTTCGCTTCGATGTATTGTTCGGCCCGCCGCACCTGCCAAGGCGCAGCGGCGACAGGCTGCCCCTGCAGGAGATCACTGTAGGTGTTCGCATTGGCGAACAGAAACGAAGTGATCATGGCCTGCTGCAGCTCCGCAAGCAGGGTCGGCGGCATCGGCCATGAGTGTTCTATTTCTTGCGCGACGAACCAGACCAGCCGTTCGAGCGCCTTGTGGCGGGGATCCGCGCCGTTCGCCAACGGCTCGAACACAGGGGGTCCGCGTCGGAGGTCGCCGACCAGCGCTGCGAGTTTCGCCATCAGCGCCGTCGGCCGCGTGAGCATCGCCAGATGTTCGAAATCGGATGTGTAGCGGAACGATATTTCTCCCGGCGTCGAAACACTGCCGGCGCCCACCGACACGGAAACTTCCTTGCCTGCAATCTTGTGGAGGCCCGCGCCCTTCAGCGGAAAGCCGATGCCGTAAGCGCGAAAATCTGGAGAATGCGCCTGGGTCTCAGGTTCATAGTTGCCGTGCAGCAACGCAATGTCGCCGAGGCTGACATAATTGACCCGACTGCGAAACTTCACGTTTCGTCCCGGCAGATCGACCTTGGCGCTGCCAAACATATGGGCGAATCCCGAGGTCAGTTCGTCGGGGTCGCGGGTGTCGAATAGCTGGAATTTCCTGAGAGGGGCCAATTCCCCCATCGCCGCCCTGCTCCGGTCTAATCAACCAGTGCGAGAGCGCTGGGAGGCCAATTACCGCGCTGCGCGCACTCGATACGGGCTTTTGCGCTGGCCCTGAGCGAATGCGCGCGCTGATCCCTGTCCTTCGCAGGAAAAAAATTTGCGGTCAATGAGCAGCCTCTGCACGCGTTGAGTAGCCCCAGAATGCGAGAACGAATTTATAGCCCTTCCGCAGTCGCAGCGCCAAACGCGCCAAGTGCCTGCGAAAACGAGCAGAAACGCACCCGGGGCGGATGTGACAGTGCTACAGCGTCAAATCTTGGCGGCGACCGCGTTCGTCGCGCTGGCGATCTGGCCGTTGGGATCGGCGTTGGCCGAGACGAACGTCGATGTGATGCGCGGACCAGAAACCCTCGACGGCGCCCCGGCCGCGCAAGGCGGCGAGCAGCCGGCCAGCGGTTTCGAGCGGCAGGAGGTCGCTTTCCGCACCGCCGAGCCGCCGGGGACGGTCATCATTCGCACCGACGAGCGCTATTTGTACGTCGTCCTGAGCGCAAACCGGGCGATGCGATACGGCATCGGCGTCGGCCGTGAAGGCTTCGCCTGGTCGGGCGTCGCCAAGATCTCGCGCAAAGAGCAATGGCCGGATTGGCGGCCGCCAGCGAGCATGATCGACCGTCAACCTTATCTGCCGAGATTTGTCGCGGGCGGCGAAGGCAATCCGCTCGGCGCCCGCGCCTTCTACATCGGCCAGACCGAATTTCGCATCCATGGGACCAACGAGCCCGACACGATCGGCCAAGCCGTATCGTCAGGCTGCTTTCGCATGGTCAACGACGACGTCATCGATCTCTACGGACGCGTGCCCGTCGGAGCGAAGGTGATCGTCAAACAGAACAGCAATCTTTGAGGGTTCGATCGGTGCGGGTCACACCGCCAGAGGGGGGAGCAAATGAGTATCAGGTCTTCAATCGGGTTGGCGTTCTGCATCGGCGCGCTGTCGATAGCGGCTCCGCTAAGCGCCGCGGCGCAGGAGTCGTCCAAGCCCAACATTCTCGTCATCATGGGTGACGACGTCGGCTACTGGAACATCAGCGCCTACAATCGCGGCATGATGGGCTACCGGACGCCCAACATCGACCGCATCGCCAAGGAAGGCGCGCTGTTCACTGACTATTACGCGCAGCAGTCCTGCACCGCCGGCCGCGCCGCTTTCATCACCGGGCAAAGCCCGATCCGCACCGGCTTGCTCAAGGTGGGCCTGCCGTCAGCAAAAGAGGGTTTGTCGGCCAAGGATCCAACTCTCGCGGAATTGCTGAAGCCGGAAGGCTACATGACCGGGCAGTTCGGCAAGAACCATCTCGGCGATCGCAACGAATTCCTCCCAACCGTGCACGGCTTCGACGAGTTCTTCGGCAATCTCTACCACCTGAACGCAGAAGAAGAGCCGGAGAATCCCGACTATCCCAAAAACCCCGAATTCAAGGCGCGCTTCGGCCCGCGCGGCGTGATGAAGTGCATCGCGACCGATGCGGAGACGCCCGGCGAGGATCCTCGCTTCGGTCCCTGGGGCAAGCAAAAATGCGAAGACACCGGACCGCTGACCAAGAAGCGGATGGAGACCGCCGACGAGGAATTCCTCGGCGCTTCGCTCAACTTCATCGATCGCGCCCATGACGCGAAGAAGCCGTTCTTTGTCTGGTTCAACTCGACCCGGATGCACATCTTCACGCATCTGAAGCCCGAGTCGCAGGGCGTCACGGGCCTTGGCACGTACCCCGATGGCATGACGGAGCATGACGGTCAGGTCGGACAGTTGCTGAAGAAGCTCGACGATCTCGGCATAGCCGACAACACCATCGTCATCTACACGACCGACAATGGCGCCGAGGCGTTCTCGTGGCCCGATGGCGGCACGACCCCGTTCCGCAGCGAAAAGAACAGCAACTGGGAAGGCGGCTATCGCGTTCCGGCGTTTGTGCGCTGGCCGAAGGTCGTGAAGCCGCAGACCGAAGTCAACGGCATCTTCTCGTCTGAGGACTGGGTGCCGACGCTGATGGGCGCCGCCGGCGAGCCCGACATCACCTCAAAACTGCTCGATGGCTACAGCGCCAACGGCAAGGACTTCAAGGTTCATCTCGACGGCTACGACCAGCGCGACCTGCTCGGCGGCGGCGCCGACAAGCGTCGCGAGTTCTTCTACTGGACCGACGATGGCGACCTCGCGGGGCTGCGCTACGATCAGTGGAAGGTTGTATTCCTCGAGCAGCAGCACGAAGGTCTGCGCGTCTGGCAGGAACCGCTCGTGGCGCTGCGCGCGCCGCTGCTCTTCAACCTTCGCGCCGACCCGTTCGAGAAGTCGATCATCGAGTTGGGCGAATACGAGAAATGGTACATCGAACGCATGTTCGTGATGGCCCCTGCGCAGGCGATCGTCGCCAAGGAGATCAAGACTCTTCAGGATTTCCCGCCGCGGCAGAAGCCGGGCAGCTTCTCGGTGGGCGACGCCCTGGAGAAGCTGCAGAGCGCCGGGCAGAACAGCGACAACTGAGCGGGACCAGATCCTGCGGCGGCGCGCGCGACTTTGATTGAGCGCGCCGACTGCCGACATCCCTCGGGGAGGTCGCCATGGACGGCCGTCCAATGCCTTCGACGCGCAAACCAAACAAAGCGAAGTCGGCGCCCCGTCGCCGTGGGGTCACCAAGACGGCGGAGCTGCTCAACGCTCGGTACGACGAAGTTGAGGCGCAAGAGATTGTCGCGCGCGAACTCTTGCGAGCGCGGCGAGCGCGTTCCCGCACGCAATTCGCGTTCTGGACCGCCGTGGCCGCCGAACTGAAACTGCGAAAGTTGGTCGCATCAGGCGATCATCAAATGGAAGCGGCAAACCGGGCGGCCGGGAAGACGTCTGGTACGGGGCTCACAACGAAGTCTTTAGAGGGGAATGATAATGAATAAGCAGATAGCAGAATTTGTCGGAACGTTTGCGTTGGTGTTCTTTGGTTGCGGGGCGGCCGTCGTCGGCGGCATGGGCGCCGGACCAACCGCCGTCGACCTGCTCGGCATCTCCGCCGCATTCGGCTTTGCGATCGTCGCGATGGCCTATGGCATCGGGCCTATCTCAGGCTGTCACGTCAACCCCGCCGTGAGCTTCGGCGTCTACGTCGCCGGCCGCATGAGCCTCGCAGACATGATCAGCTACTGGATCGCACAAGTCATCGGCGCAATCGTGGGAGCGATCGTGCTCTATGTCATCCTGTCAGGCAAGGCGCATGGATGGACGGGAAGTCTCGGCCAGAACGGTTGGGGCGCTGGCTATCTCGGCGAATATGGCGTGCTTTCGGCCTTCATCTTCGAGGTGGTGGGAACCTTCCTGTTCCTGGTCACCATTCTCGGCGTAACCCATCGATTGGCGCCCAAGGGGTTTGCGGGCCTTGCGATCGGCTTCACCCTGGTCGCGATCCATCTCGTCGGCATCAACATCACTGGAACATCCGTCAATCCGGCGCGCTCGATCGGACCGGCCCTGATTGGCATCGGCGCCAATCCCGGCGCGGTTGCGCAGCTCTGGTTGTTCATCATCGCGCCGCTGATCGGCGCCGGCCTGGCAGGCGTCTTGTTCAGGATCGGCGCCCTGCTCGACGCGACCGAAGCGTAGTTCGCGCTCAGTCAAAGGAGCCGTCAAAGCGACAGTTGCTCTCAGCTCCCGCGTCATCTTCGCGTTGACGCTCGGAGCTCGCTGCCCACCGAACAGGAGCCGACAGCGCCAGAGGCGTTGTCGGCCAGGTGGGTGGCCTTGTCACTTTGCTGCTCGCTCTGGTGCTCGGCACGCTGGTCGGCGCCAACTTCGCGTTCTTTTCGACGCGAAAGATCTAGCTTGAAGCGCTCTCAACCCAGATCCGGTCGCTCGGTCTTTAGTGTCTAATCCAAACGCGCGAGCGCCTCGCGCACACGTGCGCGCGCCTCCTCGGTCGGAACGCCGAAGCGCAACGCGTCGGCGCGGTTGGAGAACGGTCGCGTCAGCACGCCGCTTTCGCACAGCCGCGCGAACCGACGGGCGGCGTCCGGGTGGCGCGCGAGCCGGAACAGCGGCGTTCCGCCGGCGAGCGCAAATCCTGCCCGCTCCAGTTCTGCATCGAGCCAGCGGGCGTCGGCGGCGAGACGACGTTTGGCGTCTTCGAGCCAACCAAAATCCGCCAGCGCCTGCGCGCCGATGGCGATCGCCGGTCCAGAAACCGGCCAAGGCCCGAGCGCAGCGCGGAGCCGCGCGGCTGCGTCAGGCGCCGCCAGCGCGAAGCCGAGCCGCAGGCCTGCAAGCCCGTAGGCTTTACCGAACGAGCGCAGGACGATCGTCGACTCCTGCAATTGATCGCCGATCGAGTCGCGACCGAAGTCCATGAACGCCTCGTCGACGATCAGCCATCGACCGCGAGCGGAGAAGTCGAGCAACCGTGCGCGCGGCACAACGCGGCCATCGGGATTGTTGGGATTGACGACCACGACGACCTCGGCGTCGCCTGCCGCATCGAGATCGGCAAGTCCAGTGACCTCGGAACCCGCCGCGCGCCAGCATCGCTCGTGTTCGCTGTAGGTCGGGCCGAGCACCGCGACGCGGCGCGCTGGAAACACGCGGGGCAGAATCTGCAGGATGGCCTGCGTGCCGGCGGCGACGACTACGTTCTCGGGCGCGCACCCGTAACGACACGCAGCGATGTCCTGAAGGGTAGCTAGCGCGGCTGGCTCAGGAAGTCGCGTCCAAAGTTCGAGCGGCAGCGACGGCAGCGGATAAGGGACTGGATTGATGCCGGTCGAGAGGTCGATCCACGGCGTCGGCGCCTCGGGGAACGCTTCCTGCGCCGACGACAAGTCGCCGCCGTGCTGATAGAGGCGGTCGAACGCGGCGCGCCGCGCGGCAAGTCCGGAATCCAACGTCAACCGCTGCGCCCTTCCCTCGAATTTTCACGAACGTGCGATAGCGCGAAGCGCGAGCCTCTGCCACCCGTCGCGCAGCCTGATACAAGGGCGTCATGAACGCACCGCCAGAGCCCCCTCGCCTCCGCATTTTCCTCGACGCCGACGCATGCCCGGTCAAGGACGAAACCTACCGCGTCGCGGCGCGCTACAAACTGAAAGTCTACGTCGTCGCCAACAGCCCGATTCTCGTGCCGCGCGCGCCGGGCGTCGAGCGGGTCGTGGTCGCCGCCGGACCCGACGTCGCCGACGACTGGATTGTCGAGCACGCCGGACGCGGAGCGATTGTCGTGACAGCAGACGTGCCGCTCGCGGCCCGATGCGTCAAGAAGGGCGCCGAAGCGCTCGCGCCCAACGGCAAGCCGTTCAGCGAAGCGTCGGTCGGCATGGCGCTGGCGACCCGAAACCTGATGGATCAATTGCGCTCTGCCGGCGAGACGACAGGCGGACCGCCGCCGTTCGGCCCGCGCGATCGCTCGCAGTTCCTCGGCGCGCTCGACAATGTCGTGACGCGCCTGAAGCGAGCCGGCATCGAGCCCGAGCCGTTCTGAGCTCGCCCGCTAGCGCTCGCGCAATTTTCGATATTGCAGCGGCGACAGCCCCACCGCCTTGCGGAACTGCCGGGTGAACGCGGTCTGGTCGCCATAGCCGCAGGCGAGCGCGATCTGGCTGATCGGCTCGGCGCTGCGCTGCAGGAGGCCGCGCGCATGGTCGATCCGCAGCCGCGTCAGATAGTGCCCGGCGGAATGACCAAACATCAGCCGGATCCGCTGGTCGAACTGAAACGCAGACAGACCCGCGCGTTCGGCGAGATCGGCGACGCGCAGCGGCTCGTCGAGATGGTTCTGCGCATGGCGCATCGCGGCGGCGAGCTTGCGCGCTTCCGCCGGCGGCAAATGCGCCGGGCGCACGTCGCGCGACAGGCCGACGACGCCGACGATCGCGCCGTCGCCGCCGATCAGCGGCTCCTTCCAGGTCAGGCACCAACCCTCGCGGCCGTCGGCATAGAGGTGAAGCTCGAGCTCGCCGCGCAACGGCGCGCCGCCTTCGAGGATCGCGCGATCCTGCCGGCCGATAAGGGCGCCGAGCGGGCCGGGAAAAGCCAGCTCCGCGGTCAGGCCGATAAGTTGGTCCTTGCTCTGCCGGCCGGTGCGCTCGACCAGCGTCAAATTGACCGCGGCGTAGCGCCCTTCGCGGTCCTTGAGAAAATAGACCGTGTCGGGCACGCCATCAAACAGCTCGTCGCCGCAGAACGGCCGCGCGAGCGCCGCGAGCAGCGAATCCGCGCCCGGCAATTGCTGCCGTTCCTGCCTGTAACCCAACGGCGATGACCCCTTCTCCCGCCTGCGGGAGAAGGTGGCGCGTAGCGCCGGATGAGGGTCGGTTGCGGCCCCGACGCAACGCCTAAATATCGCGGCGCGGCGAGAACGACGTGTTGGCCCTAGCCCTCATCCGGCCTTCGGCCACCTTCTCCCGCTCGCGGGAGAGGGGCTTTATCGCCCAACAGTGCGAGGAATGGAAAGGGGTCAATTTTCCAGCGCGGGCTGGACTTTCGGCCAAGACCCGGGCCGCCATTCGTGAGAGTTTGCACCCACCGCGAACCCCACAGGCCAGCCCATGTCCAGGAACATCTTCACCGGCACGATCCCCGCTCTGATGACCCCTGCGGCGCCGACGGCGCGCCGGATTTCGAGGCGCTGGTCCGCAAGGGCCGGCAATTGATCGAAGCCGGCATGTCGGCGGTCGTCTATTGCGGCTCGATGGGCGACTGGCCGCTGCTGACCGACGAAGAGCGGATGGAGGGACGTCGAGACGCTGGTCGCGGCGGGCGTGCCGGTCATTGTCGGCACCGGCGCGCAGAACACGAAACGCGCGGCAGCGCTCGCCGCGCACGCCAAGCGCATCGGCGCGGCGGGCCTGATGATCATCCCGCGGGTGCTGTCGCGCGGCAGCTCCGCCGCCGCGCAGCGCGCCCATTTCGACGCCGTGCTGAGCGCGGCGTCGACCTGCCCTCGGTGATCTACAACAGCCCCTATTACGGCTACGAGACCAAGGCCGACCTGTTCTTCGCGCTCCGGCGAGCGCCACGCGCATCTCGTCGGCTTCAAGGAATTCGGCGGCGCGGCCTCGCTGCGCTACGCGGCCGAGCACATCACCGGCAAGGACCCGTCGCTGACGCTGATGGTCGGAGTCGACACGCAGGTGCTGCACGGCTTCGTCAATTGCGGCGCTACGGGCGCGATCACCGGCATCGGCAACGTGCTGCCGCGCGAAGTGCTGCACCTCGTCGATCTCTGCCAGCGCGCCGCGAAGGGCAGCGTTCCGGCGCGACAGCGCGCCGCCGAACTCGAACAGGCGCTCGGCGTGCTGTCGTCGTTCGACGAAGGCGCAGACCTCGTGCTCTATTACAAATATCTGATGACGCTGAAGGGCGACGCCGAATATTCGCGCCACTTCAACGAGAGCGACGCGCTGACCGCTTCACAGCGGCAGTTTGCGAAGGCGCAACTCGAATTGTTCGACGCCTGGTATGCGTGGCGGTGGACACGCGAGCACGCCTGATGATGCGCGTCATCGATTCCCACACCGAGGGCGAGCCGACGCGCCTGTCGTCGAGGGCGGCCCCGATCTCGGCGCGGGTCCGCTCGCCGAGCGCCGCCGCCTGCTCGCCGAACGCCACGACGCCTTCCGCGCCTTCGCGCTGAACGAGCCGCGCGGCTTCGACGCCATGGTGGGCGCGCTGCTGTGCGAGCCCGTCGACGCCCGACTGCGCGGCCGGCACTGATCTTCTTCAACAACGTCGGCTATCTCGGCATGTGCGGCCACGGCGACGATCGGCGCCGCCGCGACGCTCGCGCACCTGGGCCGCATCGGGCCGGGCCGGCATCGCTTCGAGACGCCGGTCGGCGTCGTCGACACCGAGCTGCACGACCGCAACACGGTCGACGATCGACAACGTGCCCGCCTACGTCCACCGGCCGGCGTCGAGATCGAGGTCGAGGGACACGGCCGGGTCACGGGCGACATCGCCTGGGGCGGCAACTGGTTCTTCCTCATCGAGACGCGCCCTGCGCCGCTCGAGGCCGTCGAACATTCCCGCGCTCACGCGGGCGGCGCAGCGCGATCACGCGCGGCGCTGGTGCGCGACGGCGTCACCGGGCGCGACGGCGCCGAGATCGACCACATCGAGCTGTCCGCGCCCGGCGCCACCGGCGCCGACAGCCGCAACTTCGTGCTGTGCCCCGGCGGCCTACGACCGCTCGCCGTGCGGCACCGGCACCAGCGCCAAGCTCGCCTGCCTGGCGGCCGACGGCCACCTCGCGCCCGGCGCGACCTGGGTGCAGGAAAGCGTGATCGGCAGCCGCTTCGAAGGCCGCTAGCGCGCCGGGACGGACGGCCCGTCCTGCCGCGCATCACGCGGCCGCGCGTGGATCACCGCCGAGGCGACGCTGCTGCGCGAGCCACGATCCGTTTCCGAACGGATTGCCCGGCGCCTTCGCGCCGGGATGAGTTCGTCAGCGCTTCAGGTCAGCTTTGGCGCGGCGGGAAAATCGACCGGAATCTTGGTGACCGAATGCAGGTAGTTGGAGGTGACCTTGTCGCCGATCGCCACGATCGCGTCGACGAGGTTTTCCTGCGTCCAGCCAGCGGCGAGGAAGGCGTCGACGACAGCGGGGTCCGCCTTGCCGCGCTGCAGCGCGACGCTGCGCGCGAAACTTCGCCAGCGCGTCGAGCTTGGGATCGAAGCTCGCCGCGCCCGGAACGGATCTCGAGTATCTGTTCCGGCTTGAAGCCGAGCATCCCGCCGACAGCGGTATGGGCGGCGAGGCAATATTCGCATTCGTTGACCTGACTGACCACCAGATTGACGACCTCGCGCGCCTTACCGTGGATGCTCGACTTTGCGCCCTGCAGCGCGAGATAGGTCCCCAGCGCGTTGTTCGAGAGCGCGAACGTCGCATAGAGGTTGGGTACGAACCCAACCTGTCTCTTCAAGGTGTCGAACAGGTCCTGATTGGCGGGCGAGACTTCGTCGCGGGTGGGGACGTGGAAAGTGGTCATAGGTCGGCCTCCGGACGGGCGGCAAACTTCCGGCCGCCCCAGGCCCAATTTGATCCATCGACATTCTTTTGATAATGAGCCCCGGGCAAATGCCATTCATTTGGAAAATGAATTTATGGCTGACCTCCTCGCCCTGTTCCGCACCTTCGTCCGCATCGCAGAAGCCGGGTCCTTCACGGCGGTCGCCGCGCAAGCTCGGCTCCTCCCAGCCGACGGTTTCGCGCCAGATCGGATTGCTGGAGGAGCACCTGGGCGCCCGGCTGTTGCAGCGTTCGACTCGCGCGCTGTCGCTGACCGACGACGGGCGAGCGTTCTACGAACATGCGCGCCGCACGATCGAGGCCGCCGACGAAGCGGTGGGCGCCGTCGGCCGCAGGCGCGATCGGCCGTCAGGCCTGCTGCGGCTCGCCTGCGCGGAAGTGTTCGGACGGCTGCATGTCATCCCGCGCCTCGCGCGGCTGCGCGCGCTTTATCCCGAGCTCGAGGTTGCGGCTGTCGCTCGGCGACGGGCCGACCGATCTGGTGGAGGAAGGCGTCGACGTCGCGATCCGGGTCGGACCCGATTCTCGATCCGAGCCTTGTCGCCCGGCGCATCGGGGCGACGCGGCGCATGGTCGTTGGACGCGCCGACTATTTTGCCGCGCGCGGCGAACCGGGACATCCCCGCGAGTTGGATCGCCACGACTGCATCGTCTACGAGCGCCTCACGACCGGCGCCAACTGGACCTTTCAGACGCCGCAGGGCCCGCTCGTCGTGCCGATCTCAGGTCCTATCCGGGTCAACACCACCGAGGGCGTGCGCGCGACCGTGCTCAGCGGCCTGGGCCTCGGCTACGTTCCGACCTGGCACTTCGACGCCGCCGAGTTTGAAATCGGCCGGTTGCACGCAGTGCTAGCGAGCTACGCGCCGCCGCCCGAACCGATCAGCGCGGTCTACCCGAGCCGCCGCCATCTCGCCCCGAAGGTGCGCGCGGCGATCGACTTCTTCACCGCCGAATTCGCCCTGCACCCGCAGCTCAACGCCGAAGAACTCAACTGAGTCAGTTGGTGCGGTAAGTCGCATCCGGCGCGCTCGCGTAAGGCGCATTGGCGTAAGGATCGTCCCCGACCGCAACCGTGGACGGCGCATCGGCGTCATTGACGTCGCCTCGCGCGTAAGCCTGTCCGCCGCCCTGGATCACGGTCACCCCGGTCCCGACCGGCGCGCGATTGTAGAGATCGATGATGTCGTGATTGAACAGGCGGATGCAGCCGCTCGACACGAGCAGGCCGATCGACTCCGGCTCGGCGGTGCCGTGCAGGCGGAAATGCGAGTCCTGATTGCCGCGATAGAGGTAGAGCGCGCGCGCGCCGAGCGGATTGTCGATGCCGCCGGACATGCCGCCCGCGTAGGCCGCATATTTCGGCAGCGCCCGGATCATGTTGGCGGTCGGCGCCCAATGCGGCCAGACCGCCTTGCGGCCGATGACCGCGGAACCTTGGAAATTGAGCGCCTCAGCGCGCGCGACGCCGACGCCGTAGCGGATCGCCCTGCCGCCGGACTGCACGTAATAGAGCCGGCGCTCGGGGATGTGGACGACGATCGAGCCGGGCCGGCTGGGGCCGCTGTAGGCGACTTCGCGTCGCAGCAGGTCGGGGTTGATGGTCGAAAGATCGAGAGCGGGCACCTGCACGCCGTTGTCATTCAGCGGACCATAGATCGAGGCGTAGTCGAAGCCGCCACCGATCCCCGGCATTGCCGCGACTGTCGGACCGCCGTTCGGCGAAGTCGCGACGCAGCCCGAAAGCGTCAAACCGCTGCCAATCAGAATAGCCCTTCGGCTGAATACCGTCGCCATCGCCCCTCTACCCCATCGCCTCGAGTTCGCGCCCGCCTGATAGCGCGGTTGCGCGACGGCGGAAGCCTGCCCCCTCAACACTTTATCGCGAACGCGGGTTCCCCCGGCCCCGCGCAGGGGGTTCACAAACCGCTATGGGATGCCCGTACGTCGCGGGTCAAGGGATTCGGCGGGGTTTGAATAGGTTAGCGCACAGGTGTAGCGGATTTGCTTCACCTCCAGCCGAGCGCGGGCGCAACTTGCTTGAGGATCGTCTCGATGACATGTGCGTTATAGGCGACGCCGAGTTGGTTGGGCACGGTCAGCAGCAGCGTGTCGGCTTCCGCGATCGCCTCGTCCTTTTTCAGTTCCTCGATCAGCGCGTCCGGTTCGGCGGCGTAGCTGCGGCCGAAAATGGCGCGCGTGCTCTCGTCGATATAGCCGATCTGATCCTGCTCCGAGCGGCCGCGTCCGAAGTAGGCGCGGTCCTGGTCGCTGACCAGCGCGAAAATCGAGCGGCTGACCGAGACGCGCGGCGTGCGTTTGTGGCCCGCCTCGGTCCACGCGGCGCGATAGGCGCGGATCTGCTTGGCCTGCTGAATGTGAAAGGCCTCGCCGGTCTCGTCGTTCTTCAGGGTCGAGCTTTGCAGGTTCATGCCGAGCTTGGCGGCCCAGACGGCGGTGGCGTTGGAGCTGGCGCCCCACCAGATGCGATCGCGCAGTCCCTCGGAATAAGGCTCGAGCCGCAGCAGCCCGGGCGGGTTCGGAAACATCGGGCGCGGATTGGGTTGAGCGAAACCCTTGCCGCCGAGTACGCCGAGGAACACCTCGGCATGCTGTCGGCCCAAAGCCGCGTCATCCTGTCCTTCGGGCGGCAGATAGCCGAAATGGCGCCAGCCCTCGATGACCTGTTCGGGTGAGCCGCGGCTGATGCCGAGTTGCAGCCGGCCGCCCGCGATCAGGTCGGCGGCGCCGGCGTCCTCGGCCATGTAGAGCGGGTTCTCGTAGCGCATATCGATGACGGCGGTGCCGATTTCGATTCGGTGCGTCTTGGCGCCGGCCGCCGCCAGCAACGGAAACGGCGACGCGAGTTGGCGGGCGAAGTGGTGCACCCGGAAATAGGCGCCGTCGGCGCCCAGCTCCTCGGCGGCGACCGCGAGGTCGATCGATTGCAGCAGCGCGTCGGCCGCCGAACGCGTTCCCGACTGCGGCGAGGGCGTCCAGTGCCCGAACGATAGAAATCCGATGCTTTTCATGCCCGGTAGCCTAGCGCAAAGGTTTCACGCGCGCGACCCCACCGCCACAAGACTTGGCCGAGTTGAGATCTCGCCAGGGCGCGCGATCTGCCGCCTTGCAGCGGATAAGCGGAAAAGCGCTGCCGGCCGCAATTGCAATTATCCGCTGCGGTCGTCATTGTCCCGCGCCGATTTTGGGGAGTTGAGGCGTACGTAATGGGGTGGTTCGACACGTTGCATTCGACCGGATTGCTTTTTGGTCTGACCGTATTGGCGCTTGTGTTCGCGAGCGCCGTCGCCGGCCTGTTTGTGCAACACGTGCTGCCTGAGCACCTGACCACCGGCGGGTCGCGCGATATGTCCGGCGCCGTCGTTGGATTGGTCACGCTGCTGCTCGCGCTTGTGCTGGGCCTGTTGATCTGGACGGCCTTCGGAGTTTTCGCCAGCCAGAAGACTTCGATCCAAACGCTTGCGGTCAATGTCCTGAAAGTCGACAACGCGCTGCATCAGTACGGAGACGAAGCGTCGAAAGGTCGCACCCTGCTGCGCGATCTCACCCGGCGCGCAATCGATCACGTCTGGCGCGCGGATGAGGATGTAACCGTAGGCTATGTCCACGCGCTCTCCGGCGGCCAAACCCTGCAAGACTACCTGGACACGCTGACGCCGTCGACCGACCGCCAGAAAGCCGCCAAGGCGGACGCTTCAGCCGCCGCAGGCGCCATGCTGCAAACCCGCCTGCAGATGGCGCTCGGCCTCAATGATCCGTTGTCCTATCCGCTGATCGCCCTCGTCGTCGCCTGGGCGATGGCGCTGTTCTTCGGCTACGGCTTTCACTCGAAGGGCACGCTGACCGCCTTCGTCGGCGCCGCCATGGGCGCGTTGGCGATCGCGACCGCGATCTACGCGATCATCGACCTGAGCTCGCCGTATTCAGGCCTGTTCACGGTCAGTTCCAAACCGCTCACCGACGTATTGGGCGTGGTCGACACACTCGCTGCGCGCGCGGGCGCCCACCGCTAGCGTTCAGACTTGGTTAACCGCGATTGCCTGACGGCTCGCAATGGCCCATAGTTGCGCGACGGGGGAGTAGGCCTGTTAGGAAGCGGACTGGGAACGACGACGCTCGGATTGACGGGATGGCGATAGAAGTTCTTACGGCCTCGCGAGGACCGGTTTTTGACCTCGCGCACTCGACATGCGGACGCCGAGACGCGCTCGCGCCCCGGCGCCTCCGACGTAACAAAATGCGAAGCAATTTCTGAGGCATACGGCTACGCGAAGCGCCTCGAGGGCATCGAGCTGCCGATCGTTCGCGCGGCGACCTGGACCGCCCGCCCCCGCGCCATGCGCGCGCTGGCCGTGATGCTGTCGAAGCTCGGCAACGGCTGGATCTACCTTCTGCTGGGCGGCTTGATTCTGGCCAGCTGGCGGCTGCTCGGGCATCCAAATCATCCTGCTCGCCGGCGTGAATGCGATGCTGCTGCACAGCGTCTACCCGAAGCTGAAGCGCGTCTTCGGGCGGCGGCGGCCCTTTCAGGCCGATCCGCGCCTGCGGAGCCTGCTGCAAACGCTCGACGCGCATTCGTTCCCGAGCGGCCACACGATGACGCTGGCCGGCGTGCTGACGCCGATCGTCATGTTCTGGCCCGGCGCGTCCCTGCCCGCCGCAGCGGTCGGGGTTGGACGTCGCATGGTCCCGTGTCGCGACCGCCCACCATTATCCGACCGACGTGCTCGCAGGGGCCGCGCTCGGCGTCGGCGTCGGCTATCCGACGACCGTCCCTCCTCGTCTCTCTCTGGGGCTGAGTCGGAGCGCCCGCTTGACGGGCGCGCCGCAATAGGGCCTTAGGCCCGCATGTCGAGCTCTCTTTGCCACGAAGCGCGCACCCCTTGAAAATCCTCATCGTGACGGACGCCTGGCGTCCGCAAATCAACGGCGTGGTGCGCACGCTTGAAATGACGGCGGCGGAATTGACCCGGCTCGGCCACGAGACCCGCATCGTCGGCCCCGACGTCGAGCGACCTACGACGCTTTCGGTGCCGTTCTATCCCGAGATCAAGCTCGAGATGTTCGCCGAGGCGCCGGCCTCGCCGGATCTTCGACGAGTTCGCGCCCGACGCCGTCCATATCGCGACCGAAGGACCGCTGGGCTGGGCGGCGCGCAATGTCTGCGTGGCGCGCAAGACTCGGCTTCTCGACCGCCTATCACACGCGTTTTCCGGAATATCTGTCGCAGCGCGGCGCCAGATGGCTCGCCAACATGGTGCGCGGCGGGATCTACGCGCTGCTGCGCTGGTTCCATGCGCCCTCGCGGCGCGATCATGGTGGCGACCGCCTCGATCGAGCGCGAACTGCCGAGCCGCGGCTTCCAGCGCCTGCATCGCTGGTCGCGCGGCGTCGATCTCTCGCTGTTTCGACCCGGCGCCAAGGATCTCGCCGAATTCGAGGACCTGCCGCGGCCGCGCCTGCTGTATGTCGGCCGTCTCGCGGTCGAAAAGAATTTGCCGGCCTTTCTCGGGCTGAAGACGCCGGGATCGAAGATCGTCGTCGGCGACGGGCCCGACGTGCGAGGCGCTGAAACAGGCCTATCCGGACGCGCATTTTCTCGGCGCCCGGCAGGGCCACGAACTGGCGCGCTGCTATGCGGCGGCGGACCTGTTCGTCTTCCCGTCGCTGGCCGACACGTTCGGCCTCGTGCTGCTGGAAGCCTGCGCCTCCGGCCTTGCGAATCGCCGCCTCTGCCCGCGCCCGGCCCGCTCGACATTTTCGGCTGGGACAGCGACATCGCGGCGCTCGACGCCGATCTCGGCCGGGCGGTCGCGCGGGCGCTCGCCTGGCCGACAGACCCGGAGCGGCCGCGCGCTTTCGCCGAACGGTTCACCTGGGCCGCCTGCACGGACCAGTTCCTGGAAATCCTCAGGCTTTCGCCGACGCGCGCCACGAGACAGAACATCGAGGTCCAGGTGGCTCCGCGGGAGGCGCCGCGCCGGCTTCGGCGAGGCGCGCCGCTGTAGCGCGGTACCTTCCGGGTGAATTGTCGCAATGACCCCCTATCCACGCCCGGCGACTTTGGATGATCTTCAAGCCATCGAGGACTTGGTCCAGGCCGCGTATGCCCCTTACGTGGCGCGCATCGGGCGGAAGCCGGCGCCGATGCTCGAGGATTACAAAGCTCTGATTGGAGCGGGATATGTGCATGTGATCGATCAAGTAGGCGCCGTCCACGGCGTGCTCGTGCTGATCCCGGATGGGGAAAGTCTGCTGCTGGATAACGTGGCGGTGTCCCCAAACGCCAGAGGTGTTGGGCTCGGGCGGGCGATGCTGCTTTTTGCCGAACAGACGGCGCTCGCGTCGGGCCGCGGTTCGATCAGGCTCTACACCAACGAGGCGATGTCGGAGAACATCGAACTCTATTCGCGGATCGGCTACGTCGAAACTCACAGAGCGGAAGAGAAAGGGCTGCGGCGCGTCTACATGGCTCAAGCGCCTCACCTGATCTGCTTGCGAGCGATCAGACGGCGCCAGGACCCGTCGTAGCGTAGTCGTCGTGGCGCGCCGGGCTCAGAGCCCCCTTCCTCAACATTGCGCTGAACGCCGGAGCGGGCGACGATTCCGGGCTTCAGCCGTTCGTTCGGGCCGTAGTCCTCGGCGGGATGGAAGAACAGCCGCGGCGTCGTGTCGAGATCGAGCAGCCGGCGCGCGATAGGCGTCGAGATAGGCTTGCCGCGCCGTCAGCGTCCGACGCGGCCCGGCATGATAGGCGACGAATGGCGCGATCACGTCGAAGCCGCTGTAGCGCAACAGGCCGTTATGGACCGGCCAGCAGCACGTGAGGATGTCGCCGTCGATCCCATCGGGCGCATACGTGTCGGCCGAGGTGCCGTCGTGGTCGCAGACACCATCGCGGTCTTGCCGCGAAACATGCCGGTGTCGTATTTGCGCCCGGCGATATAGGCGAACCCGCGCGCAAACACCCGATCCGCCCAGCCCTTGAGGATCGCGGGCATGCCGAACCACCAGACCGGAAACTGAAGGATCAGCAGGTCGGCGCGCGCGAGCTTCTCCTGTTCGGCGAGGATTTCGGGCGCCAGCGTCCCCTCGCGGTAGGCCTTTGTTTGCTCGTGCGCGATGCTGAGCGCTTCGGGATCGGCGCGTCGCCCCAGAAAATCGGCGGCGCCGACGATCGCAGGAAAATTCATCGCGTAGAGATCGCTGACGACGACCTGATGCCCCGCGTCGGTCAGCGTCGCCACTGCGAGGTCCTTCATCGCACCATTGAACGATTTCGGTTCGGGATGGGCGTAGACGATGAGGACGTTCACGTCGGCAGCTTTCTTCAATAGGAGCGCGGCAGGCCGAGGACATGCTCGGCGAGATAGGACAGGATCAGGTTGGTCGAGATCGGCGCGACCTGATAGAGCCGCGTCTCGCGAAACTTGCGCTCGATGTCGTATTCCTCGGCAAAGCCGAAGCCGCCGTGCGTCTGCATGCAGACGTTGGCCGCCTCGAACGACGCGTCGGCGGCGAGCATCTTCGCCATGTTCGCTTCCGCGCCGGGATTGCCGCCGGCTTCGTAAAGTCTCAGCGCCTCGCGCACCATCAGTTCCGCCGCCCGCATGTTGGCGTAGGCCCTGGCGATCGGAAACTGCACGCCCTGGTTCTGGCCGATCGCGCCGGCCGAACACGCGGCGCTCGCTCGCGTAGGCGCTCGCCTTGTCGAGGAACCATTTGGCGTCGCCGATGCACTCGGACGCGATCAGAATGCGCTCGGCGTTCATGCCGGAAAGGATGTAGCGGAAGCCCTCGCCCCTGCTCGCCGATCAGATTTTCGGCCGGCACCCGCAGATCGTCGAAGAACACTTCCGTCGTCGCGTGGTTCATCATCGTGCGGATCGGCCGGATCGTCAGCCCCCGTCCCAATGCCTCGCGCATGTCGACAATCAAAACGGAGAGCCCGTCGGTGCGCTTCATGCCCTCGGACAGCGGCGTTGTGCGCGCCAGCAGCAGCATCAAATCGGAATGTTCGGCGCGGCTGGTCCAGATCTTCTGGCCGCGCACGACGAAAGCATCACCTTCGCGCCGCGCGAGTTGTCTTCAGCGCGGCCGTATCGGTGCCGCTGGTCGGCTCCGTGACGCCGAACGCCTGGAGGCGCAGGCGCCCCGCCGCGATCTCGGGGAGGTAGCGTTGCTTTTGCGCGTCCGAGCCGTGCCGCAGCAACGTGCCCATCGTGTACATCTGGGCGTGGCACGCGGCGCCGTTGCCGCCCGAGCGCTGGATTTCTTCGAGCACGGCCGCGGCCGCCGACAGCGGCAGGCCGGCGCCGCCGAATGCCTCGGGAATCAGCGCCGCAAGCCAGCCGGCCTCGGTCAGCGCCGTGACGAATTCGGTCGGGTAGGACATCTCGCGGTCAAGCGCGCGCCAATATTCGCCGGGAAAGCGGGCGCACAGTTTCGCCACCGCCGCGCGAATGTCCGGATAGGTCTCGAAAGTCTCTGCGGTCATCGGCGCAGGTTCGCGTCAAACGCCGTCGCCGACAATCGATTTCTGGCGCGATCGGACGGCGCTTGCGGAATTTGTCAAAGGCCGCAAAAACGGCGGCTGAGGTCGAGAGGACAGGGACATGAAGCTCGCCGGTAAAGTCGCCGTCATCACAGGCGCCGCGCGCGGCATCGGTAGGGCCTGCGTGGAGCGCTTCCTGAGCGATGGCGCCAAGGTTGTCGCCGCCGATATCGATGCGGATGCGCTCGGCGAGACGGTGGCGGCGCTTTCGGCGCTCGGCGAGATCGTCGCCGCGGTCGCCGACGTCTCGAAGCGCGCCGACGTGGAAGGATTGATCGCCACAGCGGTCAAGACTTTCGGACGGCTCGACGTCATGCTCAACAATGCGGGAATCGCGAAAAATCAGCCGTTTCTCGAAATCTCCGAGGCCGATTACGACAGCGTGCTGGGCGTCAACCTGAAGGGCGCGTTCTTTGGAACGCAGGCCGCGGGCCGGCAGATGATTGCTCAAGGCGGCGGCGGCATCATCATCAACATGTCGTCGGTCAACGCCCTGCTCGCCAATCCCGAGCATCGCGACCTACGCGATCTCGAAGGGCGGACTCAATCAGGTGACCTCGACGGCCGCGATGGCGTTCGCGCCCTACAACATCCGCGTCGTCGGCATCGGGCCGGGCACCATCCTCACCGAGATGGTCGCGCAGTCGATCCTGACATCAGATGACGGCGCGCCACACCGTGCTGGCGCGCACGCCGCTCGGCCGCTGCGGCGAACCCTCAGAAGTGGCGAGCGTCGCGGCTTTTCTCGCCGGCGACGACGCTCCTACGTCACTGGCCAAACCGTCTACGTCGACGGCGGCCGCATGGTGTTGAGCTATACCGTGCCGGTGAAGGACTGAGAACGTTCGTGACTGGACCCTTCGCCCCGCTTGCGGGGAGAAGGGCTAATCACACGCCGCCGACGCCACAAGCTCCAAACCTTACTTCTTCAGCCAAGCCTGAAACAAAGCTTCCTTGCAAGTCGGGGAGAGCTCCGGCAGATGCGCCTTCATGCAGGCCTTGATGCGGCCGCCGCCGGGCTGGACCGTCGAACAGAATTGCGCGATGTCCGGCTTGCAGGCGCGCAGCACCGCCATCGCCATTGCCGACTGGGCATAGCTCGCAGACGATGACAGCAGCAGCGCAACAACGCCGAGCGACACAAACTTTATCATAGAGGACCCCTCCCAAATCCGAACGCGCCGATGGCGTTAGGGGGCCAACATGACATTGCCCCGACAGCCGTCAAGGGCGTACGCCCGTGGCTGCGCGCCGACGAACGGCAAGGCTAGCAAAGCCGCCGGCCGCGTGGTTGCGCGGCCGATGTGCGTTGCCGAGGCCCAGCCACGCGCATCGCGCCCCGTGGTCAAACGCTGCGCGAAGGCGTCAACAAAAAAGAGAACTAACAAGTTGCGGCGCGGGCTCGGAGTCGATGCCCGGCGCAAGGCCGGGCATAACGCGCAATTTACAGACGCTCGTTATTTCACCGCGCGCCGGGATTGCGCCCGCGCGAGTGAGCTTGGCCCGACGGGCCGCCGAACGAGCGCTTCTGCCCGTTGGCATGCGGCGCCGGCCGCGCTGCGCGCGGGTCGCCGTGGCCATGGCCGCCTTCGCGGTTCGG
This sequence comes from uncultured Pseudomonadota bacterium, assembly GCA_963771455.1. Lineage (GTDB taxonomy): Bacteria > Pseudomonadota > Alphaproteobacteria > Rhizobiales > Beijerinckiaceae > Roseiarcus. Next base: position 132,142 of record CAVYTP010000018.1, on the reverse strand, counting down.
CTGCGGACGACCGCCGCGGCCGCGCATCGGCGGACGGGTCGACGTCGCTTCCGGGTCGCGCGCGCCGCCGGCCGTGCGGCGGTCGCTGGAAGGCAGCGTCTGCCGGGTCAGCTTCTCGATCTGGCGCAGATAGGCGCGCTCGCCGTTGTCGCACAGCGAGATCGCGCGGCCAGTGGCGCCGGCGCGCGCGGTGCGGCCGATGCGATGCACGTAGGCCTCCGGCGTTTCCGGCAGTTCGTAGTTGAACACGTGGCTGACGGCGTCGATGTCGATGCCGCGCGCCGCGATGTCTGTCGCGACCAGCACGCGGGTCGAACCGCGCTTGAACAGATCGAGCGCGCGGACGCGCTGGTTCTGGCTCTTGTTGCCGTGGATCGCGTGGGCGCCGACGCCGCCCGCTTCCAGATGCTGGGCGACCTTGTCGGCGCCGCGCTTGGTGCGGGTGAACACGATGGCGCGCGTCACCGCGGGATCGTTGACGAGTTCGAGCAGCACGTCGCGCTTGGCGGCGCCGTCGACGAAGATCACCTGCTGATCGACGCGCTCGGCGGTCGTCGCGACCGGCGCGACCGAGACCTGGGCGGGATTGTCGAGCAGATCGGCGGCGAGGCCGGCGATCTCCCGCGGCATGGTCGCCGAGAACAGCAGCGTCTGGCGCTTCTTCGGCAGCTTTGGCGACGATGCGGCGGATCGGAACGACGAAGCCGAGATCGAGCATGTGGTCGGCCTCGTCGAGCACCAGCACTTCGGCGGTCCCGAGCTTGGCGCGGCCGGTCGACATATGGTCGAGCAGACGGCCGGGTGTGGCGACCAGCACTTCCAGGCCGCGCGCCAGCATTTCGATCTGCGGGCCCTGCGCGACGCCGCCGACGATCACGCCGACTTTGAGCGAGGGCTGCAGGAACTTGCCGTAGGCCTTGAAACTGTCGGCGATCTGCGCCGCGAGTTCGCGGGTCGGAGCGAGCACCAGAGCGCGGACATGGCCGGGCTCGACGCGGCGGCGGTCGGTGAGGATGCGGTTGAGAATCGGCAGCGCGAAAGCGGCCGTCTTGCCGGTGCCGGTCTGCGCGATGCCGAGCAGATCGCGGCCTTGCATCAGATAGGGAACGGCCTGGGATTGGATGGGGGATGGAGTTTCATAACCCTCGTGCTGGAGAGCGCGAAGGAGCGTCTCGGGCAAGCCGAGATCGGTAAATGTCGTCACTTGACGTCTTTCATGTGCGAGTCCGCCGCGTCCTCGAGCGAGAACGCTTTTACGGGGGGACCCAAAGGGGTCATCCGCCGCGCGTACCGGGCCATGACCATCAGTTGTGGGGAGGAAAGCCGGCTGGTCAGCCTGTCATTCAGGACCGATTACGCCGCCGGAGCGCCTCGCGTTGCACTGCAACAAAGGTCACATAGGGCGCCGCCGGTGAGAAGTCAACTTGTCTAGGGGGCGGGACGGCGCGGGGGCGGGTGTCGAAACGGGTCGCAGCGGTCGAAATTAGATGCTCGACGGCCACCTCGAATGGCCTTTTAGGCCCAATGCGGCTGTAGATGGCTCGCCACACTGAGGCCGCATCGCGCCCTAGCCGGTAGTTCCTGGCCGTGTCGCGCATTCCCGAAAGTCGACGGTTCCTTGATGCGTACCCCCGCGTCCCGAACGTCGGCGTTTGGGGGGATTGAGACAATGAATGCGACCCGATGTCCTTCGATGTTTGCAGAGTTGGATGGCGACCCCTATGTACGTAGGGCAACGTCGGGTTGTGATGGACGATCGCGCCACCTACTTCTTTTCCAAAAAGAAGGCACCGGGTGCGGCAGCGTCGTACTCGTCAGTGCAGCTACGTGGGCAACTTCGCGAGGATCCAGTCGGCCATTGATTCTCCGGCAATAGCCGCCCCTGGCCCTCCTCCAATGAGCATTGACAGACGGTCCAGATTCAACCGTCCCTTTCCGAAGTCATCGAGCATCGCTAACGCCAGAGCCGCCTCGGCGCGTCGAAGTGCTAGGGTCGCCTCGGACGTCAAACCATTGTCCGCATTGGGATCTGCTGCTACCAAAGGTTCGAAGGAGGGGGCCAACGAAAGAGCGCCCGGATTCTTCTTCATCTCGTCAACCACATGACGCATGAGGTTCAGCACTCGCTGCGACTCAGACCGGACAACTTGTTCGAAATGGGTCGCCCGCCCGACCTCATCCATCTGGCCTGCCTTCGTCAGCTTCTCCAGAATGGCCGTGGCCGACCTGGCAAGATCGCGATTGGAGATGGATTTCATCAGTCCGCTGAGCATCGCATGGGACCTTCCATTAGCGATCGCTGAGGAAAGGCTTTTGGTCGCCTTGGCTGGCGCCGACACCACAGCGACTGCCGTGGATTCGCGCGTCTCGACGATATCGTTGGGAGGGTGCTCGGCCAACGGATCGATGTCGGTCATGACCGTCTGAGCCTCTGCGCCCACGTACGGACCGAACAGAACTGCAAAATGCAATGCGGAAAACAGAGACACGCGCGCGAAGGCGACTCTGCTAGCCGGATCGAGCCCGACCAGAATACGGTGGCCGAACTCGAACGCGTTGGCAGGGAGCGTGGTCGGAAACTCGAAATCCCACCAGACGCAAGTTTTTTCCAGCTTGCCTAACGTATATTCCTTGAAATCCGATATTTCCGGGCTTCGTGCGAATTCCGGAAAATTATGAGCGAGAAACGTAAGGGCGACATATGCGATCGCGCGCAGCCCGTTGGGACCACCAAATTTGAGTTGGATACCCCCGCGAGTCGGATGGTATTCTTGCAACGAGCCTCGCGAACCGAGCTTGATGTCCAAGCCTTCTGCCCGCCTTGCGTCCAACCATTCTTGAAGTTGTTGCTCGCTCGAAAAGCGCCCTGTGAATCTCTCAATCCCCTCGCTCGCTTCGAATTTGATAGCCGGATTGGCAAACTCCGATTTCCCCGCGGAAAGAGAAATGGCTTGACCGCTCGCTTCGTCCTGGATGGTAAGAGCATGCGGCTCGTCTGCATGATCGCCACGCACGCCTAGCAGCGCGTTGATTGCCCTTAGCTGCTCGGACAACTCGCCGGCGAGATCGGCGTATCCGTTGTTATGGTCATGGCAGTAGATGCCCTTGTTGGTCCGCCGGCCACCGAGCGACGCGGGGAATACGTGCTCCCTCGAGCCTGCCGGTTCACCACAGATTATGCAAGTCTTGGCCATTGCGTCTGCTTTTCCGATCAACGTATCCGCGCATACGTGGCGTGATTGTGACTATAATCAAGGACCGAGCGTCTTCTTCGGGTCGACTCCGGTCAGTCAACTGGACCTAAGCAAGGCAGCTATTCGACCTTGCTGTCTCTAGAACGGACGATCCGCTCACGGCCAATCTCAGCCCTTCGAACGGGGCCCATAGTAGGCCGCTTAGGGTCGTTGATACCAATTGTCGTGCACACCAAAAGCAGTTTTTAACCCCTAGCCCGCCGCCTCCGCGGTCGTCCAAAGCTCCATCAGCGCGCAGGTGATGTGATAGAGCGAACTGCCCGGCGCCGGCTCTTCGACCCAGGAGCCGTCAGGCTTCAGCTTGTCGCGCCACGCGCCGCGCTGCGGCGCATCGAGATATTTGCTGAGGCCGCGGAAGGCGGCGACCGCTTCGTCGCGCTCTGAAATGTCGCGCGTCCGGCGATAGCGCGCCAGCGCCGCCTTGAGGCGTTCCGTCTGCGGCCAGCAGCGGGCATGGGCGTTGTGAACGGCGCCGTCGGTCGTCACTTCGTTGATCGCGACGCCGCGCTCGCGGTCGATGCCGTAGCGGCGGGCGAAGGCGACAAGGCGATCGGAATGGCGGATCGCGTCGGCGCCCATCCAGGGCGCCGCCATCTCATAGAGCCACGCCCACTCGAAGCAATGGCCGGGTTCGACAATCCGGCCCTGCGCGCCAGACAGTGGCTTCAGCGAAACATCGAAATATTCGGTCAGAGCGCCGCTGTCGCGATCGATGAAGCAATCCGAGCCGAGTTTGACCATGGCCTCGGCCTTGCGGCGCCAGCGCGGATCCCCGCTCGCCGCCTCCAGCGCGAGGAACGATTCCAGCAGATGCATGTGCGGATTCTGCCGGTAGGGCGGACAAGTCGCGATCTCGCCTTCGTGATAGCCGCCATGCGGCAGACGCCAATGCGCATCGAGCGCGTCGTCGAGCGCGACCGCGGCTTCGATCAGGTCGGGACGATCCGAGCGCCGTGCTGGCGTGCGCGAACACGAACAGCAGGAACGCCTGATCGTAGAGATCGGCGCGATCGTCATGCGCGCGGCCATCGAGCGCGAACTTGTGAAAATAGAAACCGTCGGCGCGCCGGCCCTTCGCCAGCAGCGTATCGATCCCCTGCCCTGCATAGTCGCGCCACGGGCCGCTCCAGCCCATGCGGCCGGCCTGGATATAGGAGAAGATGTGGCGCGCCTGGACGAACAGGCGGTGCGGCGTCTCCTCCTTGACGCCGTCAATCGACATGCGCTCGGGGAAAAGCTGGCCCCAGCCGTAGGATGCCGGCGCCCACAGCGGCGCCGCCTGATGAAACAACCAGTCGCGGCCTTCCCCCGCGATCTGCTTGAGCGGATCGAGCGCGGGGTTCATCGCGCCACGCCTGTCTTTGCGTTGGCCAACTTGAACGGATCGAGCCCTTCGAGGAAGCGCTCGAGATTGCCGCCTTCAAACAGAAAGCCGGGAATGCCGGCGGCTTCGGCGGCCTGGATGTCGCTTTCGCGGTCGCCGATCAGGAAGCTGCGCTCCCGGTCGACCGGCCAGTGCTCCATCAAATCTTCCAGCATGCCCGGCCCCGGCTTTCGCCAGGGATGGGCGCGCGCATAAGCCTCGACCGTGCCTTCGGGATGGTAGGGGCAATAGCGCCAATCGTCGATCGCGGCGCCGGCGGCGAGCATTTCGTTCGCCATCCAGTCATGCAGCGAGACGATCGCGCTCTCCTCGTAGAGGCCCTTGGCGACGCCGGCCTGATTGGTGACCACGAACACGAAGAAGCCGGCGTCGTTGAGTCGCTTGATCGCGGCTTGCGCGCCCTCGACCCATTCGAGTCCTTCGGGCTTGTGGGTGTAGCCGTGATCGACGTTGATGACGCCGTCGCGATCGAAAAACGCGGCGGGCCGCCGCCGGCCTCGCGGGCCTTCGACCTCTGCCCCGGTGAAGTTTGCTGACAGGCCTATGTCGACGAAATATCCATCGTATTCATATCCCGTCAACGCGGCTCGCGAAGCGAGCGCGGGCAACACGCGGTCTGCGAGCGACGCATCGCCAGCCAAACCTTCGAGCGCGCGTCGGGTCAGATGATATACGCCGCCGTCAATCAGGGCTCTCGCCGTGCGTTTCTTCGCCCAAGCGGATGTCCGAAACGCGCGCGCCGTCCAGCGTGACGGCCCAATGGCGATTGAGATGCGACACGCGGCGCAGCGACATCGCCGCCTCTGCGCCGTCGCGAGCGCCGCGGACGGCGAGATCGCGCCAGTTGAAATCGAACCAGACTTCGCCGTTCAACAGCAGGAACGCATCGTCGAGCCGAGGCAGCGCAGCGACCAGCCGAGCCGATTCCAACGAGACTTCGCACGCATGCCGAGCCGCGATATCGCGCTCGCGGAGGAAGGCGGCGGCCCAATCGAATTGACGTCCGGTTAGCAGCAGGAAGCGGCGAAAGCCGCGCCGTCGCGCTTCCGCGATCTGCATTTCAAGGAACGGCGCGTCGCCGGTCGGCGAAGCGCTACGGCCGCCGAGTTCGATCACGCATTGCTCAGTCAACCCGAGGCCTCCAGAACGCGCCGCGACTTAGCGTCGGAAGCGACGTGGGTAAAGGCGAGCCCGGCGACACGCCCGCCGCGTCCGTGGCGCGGCGGGAATTCGCGGGTCTAATCGGACGCCGGAGTGTCCTCGGGCGTAGGCGCCGCTGGCGCTTGCCCCTCGTCGGGATGGCCGTTGGCGACAAAGCCGTAGGGCGAACGCAGGCGACGGCGACGGCCGCGCGGAAAACGCCCGTCGGCGGGCGCCTCGCCCGCGGCGGCCTCGCCAACTTCGTCCGCGACCGGCGCCATCGTGGCGACGGGCGCGTCGATGACCGGTTGCGGCGCGTCGAACTCGGCGACGGGCGGCACGATACGCGGTCCGCCGGTGATGAACGACGGCAGCGTGTGCGGCGCATCCACAACAGGCTGCGGCTGAGGCTGCAACGGCGGCGGCGCGAGAGTCGGCGGAGGCGGAGGTGGCTGAAACTGTGGCTGGGGCTGCGCCTGGAAGTCGGGACGCGGGCCGCCGTTAGGATCGCGATAGGGGCGGAATTCGCGGCGCTGCTGGCCATCCTGGCCGCGATTGTCGCGGTTGTCGCGCTGACCGTCCTGCCGATCGCCGAAATTGCGGTCGCGCATCGGACGGTTCTGCTGGCGATCCTGCCGCGGCTGGTAGTTCTGGCGGTCGCCCTGCGGACGCTCGCCGTCGTAGGGCTGCCGGTCGTTGTTGGCGAAGCCGGGATTCTGGCCGCCTGCGTTCGGATGCGGCTGCGGCTGGTATTGCGGCTGCGGGGCATATTGGGGCTGCGCCGGATAGGGCGGCGGCTGTTGCCCATTGAAATTCGTCGGCTGCGGCTGGCGCTCGGGAGGCGAGGCGAACCGGTCGGCGAGCACGCCGCCCTCGTCATCGTCATCCCCGTCGTCGTCGTCGCCTTCGCGGACGCCATTCTGGGCGGCGAGCTGGGCGGCCTGCGCCGAGGCGATCAGCCGGAAATAGTGCTCGGCGTGCTGCAGGTAGTTTTCCGCAGCCACGGGGTCGCCGCTGGTGTGGGCGTCGCGCGCGAGCTGCAGATATTTTTCCGCTACATGGTGCGCGTTGCCGCGAATCTTCACGTCGGGACCGTTCGATTCGTACGAACGGGTCAACGGATTGGGTCCGCGACGGTTGTTGGTCGGCCGCCCCCTCATCCGCTTGTTTTGACCAGGTCTCATTTGCAAGTCCTTGGCTCTCCAAAAGTCATTGTTGTCGAAGCACGTGGCGGAGCGCGAGAACAGCTTCGAAGCCTCGCGGCTTCGCGCCCACTCTCAAGACCTTACCCGTGTATCATGGGTTGAACGTTGCGGGCCGGCCCCGCGTTGCCTCGACGCGCGCCAGACCGCAATTCCGCGTCCTTGGCCTCGTCGAATACCAGAAAAATGGCTAACGGCTCGTCGCCGCCAATCGCTGTCCGGATCCTGGCTACCGCGCCGCCCGCTGCAGCGCTGAAACCCCTCGAGACCTTGCTCAGGTCTGCCCGCTTTCGCGAGCCTCAACAATTCTGATTGTCACCCTAGCCGTTTTTCATCGCCGCGCCAAGCGGCATTTTCGCCTCACCCGCCGCGGCTTGCCCGCGGGTTGCGCGCGCTCAGCAGCGAAAACAGCGCCCGCGCCGCCTGGATCTCGCCGCCCATCGGCCCGTGCGGGCGCGGCTTGGGGTTCCAGGCGTAAATGTCGAAATGCGCCCAGGATTTCGCGCCGGCCGCAAAGCGTCGCAGGAACAGCGCCGCCGTTATCGACCCCGCGAAGGCGCCGCCCGGCGCGCTGTTGAGGTCGGCGGTCTTGCTGTCCAGCAAACCGTCATAGGGGTTCCAGAGCGGCAGGCGCCAGAGCGGATCGGCGACCGCCGTGGCGTGCGCAGCGATCTCCGCGGCGAGCGCTTCGTCGTCGGTATAGAACGGCGGCAGATCGGGGCCGAGCGCGACGCGCGCCGCGCCGGTCAGCGTCGCAAAATCGAACAGCAGATCCGGCGTTTCCTCGCAGGCGTAGGTCAGCGCGTCGGCCAGAATCAGCCGCCCTTCGGCGTCGGTGTTGCCGATCTCGACGCTGAGCCCCTTGCGGCTGACGATGACGTCGCTTGGCCGCATCGCCTTGGCGGAAATGGAGTTTTCGACGATCGGCAGCAGAACGCGGAGCCGGACGTCGAGCCCGGATTCGACGATCAGCCGGGCCAGCGTCAGCGCCGTCGCCGCGCCGCCCATGTCCTTCTTCATCAGATCCATGCCGGCGGACGGCTTGATGTCGAGGCCGCCGGTGTCGAACACCACGCCCTTGCCGACCAGCGTCACTTTCGGCGCGTCGCGCCGACCCCAGACAATGTCGACCAGCCGCGGCGGTTCGTCCGCCGCAATGCCAACCGCGTGGATCAGCGGAAAATTGCGCTCCAGCAGTTCATCGCCGACGATCGCGACGACTTCGGCGCCGCACCCGTCCGCGAATCGCCGCGCCTCCGCTTCCAGCGCGGAGGGCGTCAGCACGTTGGCGGGCGCGTTGACGAGATCGCGGCCCGCCGTTGATTGCGGCGGCCATGCGCTCGACGTTTTCGAAATCAAAACTCGGTGAAGGCGCCAGAAGTCGGGCCCGCGGGCGGCTCTTTCTTGAATTTCGTGATAGCGATAGAGGCCGAGCCGAAAGCCCAGAGCGGCAAGCTCAGGGTTGCGCGGCGAATTGGCGAACCGGAATTCGCCCGCGGGCAACGCGGTCGCCAGCCTGCCCGCGCCGAGCGCCTCGAACGGATCGTCCTCTTTTTCGCTCTCGCCGAACAGCACGCCGGCAAGCGCGCCCGTCGCGTCCGGCAGCAACTGTATCCGGCCCGCCGTCGGCTTGAATCCGCACGCCTCCGCAAACCGCGCGGCGACCTCCCCGATCTCCGCCCGCACCTGATCCCAGGTGGATGCGGTGACGAACCAGATCGGCAGGGCGGCTTCGGTCAAAGGAGGCTCCGGAGGGTCGGCGAAACGATTCGCGGCGCCGACAAAGATAGGGAGCGCCGCGGCCCGCCGCCAGCGTCCTTTAACTATGCGTTAGGGTTAACGAATTATCGATTGGTAGTCAGAGTTCGTTCAAGGTTGCGCCATGCCGTTCCCCAACTTCAGCCGCTCCTCCTGGCGCCGCCTCCGCTGTCGCGGGCGGTCTCGCGGCCGCGGTTGCAGCAAGCGGTCTTGCGGGCTGTCAAATCTTTGGCGATACGACCGGCTCGATTGCGGCAACGTCAAAAGCTTCCCTGCCCGCGCCAAACGACATGGCCGGCTGGCGCGCCCAGGCCGACCTCTGGGCCAAAGCCTATGACGCGAAACCCGGCGAGAAGGTCGCCTCGATCAATTATTCGCGAGCGCTGCGCGCCTGCGGCCGCTATTCGGAAGCGGTTTCCGTCATGCGCGTCGCCGCCGTGAAAGACCCGAAGGATTACGAAGTGCTCGGCGCCTACGGCAAGGCGCTCGCCGACGACGACGACCTCAGCCAGGCGCGCGACGTGCTCGCCAAGTCTTATCCGCAGGAGCGCCCGGACTGGACGATCCTGTCGGTGCAGGGCTCGGTCGAGGACAAGATCGGCAATTTCGAGCAGGCGCAGACTTTTTACGGGGAGGCGTTGAAGATCGCGCCCGGCGAGCCCGCGGTGCTCACCAACCTCGGCATTTCCTTCGCGCTCAACAAGCAATTGCCGGACGCCGAACAAGCGCTTCGCCAGGCGGCGGCAAGCCCGCGCGCCGATTCCCGCACTCGCCAGAATCTCGCGCTCGTTCTTTCCCTGGAGGGCAAGTACGCCGAGGCGGAAACCATCAGCCGCGAGGACATGACGCCGGAAGAAGCGAAAGCCAATGTCAAAGCGATCCAGCAGATGATCGCCCAGAACGACACCTGGCGGACGCTGCTGCCGAGCCGCGCAAGCCGCGCCAAGACGCAGACGAACGCCGCCGCGGCGCCCGCCGCGCCGCCGGCAGACCCGCAGGGGTAATATTCAGTTCGTCAGAACGGATAGTGGCGCGGCGTTGTCTGCAGCGTCACCCAGCGCAGGTCGGTGAACTCGGCGATGCCGGCCTTGCCGCCGAACCGGCCAAGGCCGCTTTCCTTGACGCCGCCGAACGGCATCTGCGCCTCGTCGTGAACGGTCGGGCCATTGATGTGGCAGATGCCGGATTCGATCCGCGCCGCGACCCGCAGTCCCGCGCGCGGTATCGCGCGTGAACACCGCCGCCGACAGGCCGTAGGCGTTGTCGTTGGCGCAGGCGATCGCCTCTTCCTCGCCCTTGACGCGCACGATCGGTTTCACCGGCCCGAACGATTCCTCGCTGTAGATCCTCATCTCGGCCGTGACGTGATCGAGCAGCGTCGCCGGCATCAGCGTCGAGTTCGGACTTGCCGCCGCAGAGCAAGCGTCGCGCCCTTGGCGAGCGCGTCGTCGATCAGTTCGTTGCAGCGATGGACCGTCGACATGTCGATGACCGAGCCCAGCACGACCGGGCCCTTGCGCGGATCGCCGAGCGGCAGCCCGCGCGCCTTGGTGGCGAGCTTGTCGACGAATTGATCGGCAATCTTCTGATCAACGACGATGCGCTCGGTCGACATGCAGATCTGGCCGGAATTGGCGAACGCGCCGAACGCGGCGCCGTTGACCGCCTCGTCGAGATCGGCGTCGTCGAGCACCAGCAGCGGCGCCTTGCCGCCGAGTTCCAGCAGCACCGGTTTCAGATATTTGGCGCACACGCCGGCGATGACCTTGCCGACCCGGGTCGAGCCGGTGAAGTTGACGCGCCGCACGGCCGGATGCGCGATCATCGCCTCGACGACGGCGCCGGCGTCGGCCGGCGCGTTGGTCACGAAGTTGACGACGCCGGCGGGAAAGCCGGCCTCCTTGAACGCTTCCACGATCAGCCCGTGGGTCGCCGGGCAAAGCTCGGACCCCTTCAGCACGACCGTGTTGCCGCAGGCGAGCGGCGCGGCGATCGCGCGCATCGCCAGAATGATCGGCGCGTTCCAGGGCGCCATGCCGAGCACGACGCCCGCCGCCTGCCGGACGCCCATCGCGAGATTGCCGGGCACGTCGGACGGGATGATCTCGCCGGAGATCTGCGTCGTCATCGCCGCCGCTTCGATCAGCATCCCCGCGGCGAGGTGAACGTTGAACCCGGCCCACATGCCGGAGGCGCCGGTCTCCGCCGCCACGGCCGCGGCGAACTCGGGCGTCTTGGCCTCCAGCGCATGCGCCGCCTTCAGCAGCAGCGCGCGGCGCGCGTTCGGTCCCGTCGCCGACCAGGCTGGGAACGCCTTCGCCGCCGCCTCGACGGCGGCCACAGCGTCCGCCGTCGTCGCCGCCGGCGCGCGCGTCGCGACCTCGCCGTCAAGCGGGTTGCGGCGCTCGAATGTCGCGCCGTTGGAGGCGGCGCGCGATTCGCCGCCGATCAGCATCGAGATGTCCGCCATCGTTTCGCTCCCTGTGTTTTCGTTTCTTTGGAACCCTAGCTCGCTGCGCTCACTTTTGACACACGGGACAATAGAACGTCGACCGTCCGTTCTGCACGATCCGAACAATCATCCCCTTGCAGCCTTTGTTCGTGCAGGCAGCCCCCTCACGGCCATAGACAGCGAACGTGTGCTGGAAATACCCGAGTTCACCATCGGCCTGCCGGTGGTCGCGAAGCGTCGAACCCCCCGCTTCGATCGCCTCTTCGAGCACCTGCCGAATGGCGCCGTGCAACGCCTTCACCTTCGCGCGCGGCGCTTCTCCCGCCGCCTTAAGCGGCGAAAGCCGGGCGCGGTGCAGCGCTTCGCAGACGTAGATGTTGCCGAGGCCGGCGATGCGGCGCTGGTCGAGCAGCGCGCTCTTCAGCGGCGCGCGCACGCCCTGCAGCAGGCTGGCGAGATGCGCAGCGTCGAACGCATCGCTCAGAGGTTCGACGCCGAGGCCTTCAAACAGCGGGTGGGCGTCGAGCTTGGTTGTTTCAACGATCGTCATGAAGCCGAAGCGGCGCGGGTCGTTGTAGACGACGCGCGCGCCGGAATTCGAAATGGAAGACGACATGATCGTGGGTGGAGTTTTTGGAGCGCGGATACAAGAAAGCCCCGGGAGTGTCCCCCTTCTCCCCTTGCGGGAGAAGGTCCCGAAGGGGGGATGAGGGGTTGGCCGAGCCTGGCCGCCGGCATCTCTAAATCGGGGCTTCGTACTTGCCCCGCGGCTACCCCTCATCCGGCGCTTCGGCCACCTTCTCCCGCAAGGGGAGAAGGGGGTCCTTTTCGATGCGGAACGAGCCGGACATTCCTAGATGCATGACCAGCGTTTCGCCGCTGTCGAGATGGGCGAGCAGATATTTCGCGCGACGGCCGAGCTCGGTCACGCGCCGCCCCTCGAGTCGCTTCGACGAAATGCTCGGGGAACGGAAAGCGCAGGTTCGGTCGCCGCGTCTCGACGCTGCGATGCGCGCGCCTTCAAACACCGGCCGCAATCCGCGCCGCACCGTCTCGACTTCGGGTAGCTCAGGCACCTCGATGGTCCTTGATGACGGCGAGGAACGCTGCGCCGTATTTCTGCAGTTTGGCGGCGCCTACCCCGTGCACGGCGGAGAGATCGTCGAGCGATTTCGGCCGCGCGCGCGCCATCTCGATCAGCGTTCGATCCGGAAAAATCACATAGGCCGGCTGCGCGGCGGCGCGCGCCATCGCGGCGCGCAGCGCCTTCAGGGAATCGATCAGATCGAGATCGTCGTCGTGCGGCGTCGGCGGCAACTTGCTGTCGCGCCTCGCCTTGACCTTCGGCTTCAGCGCGTCCTCGCGCAACTGGAACGGCGCCTCGCCGCGCAGCACGAGCCGGCCCGCCTCGGTGACGACCAGCCGGTCGCGATCGTCGCGATCGTGCTCGATCAGCTTTGACGACAGCAATTGCCGGAACACGCCGCGCCAGTCCGACGCGCTGCGATCCTTGCCGACGCCAAACGTCTTGAGTTCGTCGTGCTTGTGGCGGGCCACCGCCTCGCTCGGGTTGCCGGTCAGGATGTTGACGAGATGGCCGAAGAAGAAGCGGCCCGAAGTCCGCATGATCGCCGACAGCGCCTTCTGCGCCTCCAGGCTGCCGTCGACCAGCCGCACCATGCCCTTGCAGACATCGCAATGGCCGCAGGGTTCGCAGGCCTCGCCGAACATGCCGAGCAGCACCTGCCGGCGGCAGCGCGCGCTCTCGCACAGAGTGACGAGATCGTCGAGCTTGCGGCGCTCGACCTCCTTGCGCTCGTCGGGAGAATTGCCCTCCTCGATCTGCCGGCGGCGCAGCTCGATGTCGCCGGCGCCGTAGAGGGTCAGCGTGTCGGCGGGCAGCCCGTCGCGGCCGGCGCGGCCGATCTCCTGATAATAGCCCTCGATCGACGACGGCATGTCGGCATGAAACACGAACCGCACGTCGGGCTTGTCGACGCCCATGCCGAACGCGATGGTCGCGCACATCACGACGCCGTCCTGCTGCAGGAAGATGTCCTGATTGTGACGAGCGCTGCTCCTGCGGCAGGCCCTGCGTGATAGGGCAGCGACTTGATCCCGTCGCGCGAAAGCTCGGCGGCCAGTTCCTCGGTGCGGCGGCGCGACGCGCAATAGATGATGCCGCTCTCGCCGCGATGCTCGCGAATCGCGTCGCGCAATTGCCGCGTCGCATCGGCCTTCGGGCGCATGGCGAGGAACAGATTCGGACGGTCGAACGAGCGCACCACGATGTGCGGCTTGCGGGGAAACAGCCGCTCGACGATCTCGCTCACGGGTCGGCGCGTCGGCGGTGGCCGTCACCGCAATGACGGGGGGATTGTCGAACGCGCGCCCGACGTCCTTCAGGCGCAGATATTCGGGCCGGAAATCGTGGCCCCATTGCGAGACGCAATGGGCTTCGTCGATCGCGTAGAGATCGACGCGATAGCGGCTGAGGAATTCCAGCGTGTCGTCCCGGCAGAGCCGCTCGGGCGCGACATAGAGCAGCCGCAGGCTGCGGTTCTCGAGCCCGTCGCGGATGCGGCCGCGCTCCGTTCGCGTCGGTCGCCGAGTTGAGCGCGGCGGCGGAGACGCCGAGCTCCTGCAACTGCGCGACCTGATCGCGCATCAGCGCGATCAGCGGCGAGACGACGATGGTGAGCCCCTGGCGCGCCAGCGCCGGCAGCTGGAACAGCAGCGACTTGCCGCTGCCGGTCGGCATCACGGCGAGCACGTCCTCGCCGGCAAACACCGAGCGCAGGATGTCCTCCTGGCCGGGCCGGAAACTCGGGTAGCCGTAGACGCGCTGCAATTCGTCGCGCGCGATTCCCATCAGCTGTTCGGCTTCGCTCATGTTCGGCGTCCTTCTGCGCCTGTCTCGCAGGATCGAACACCGGCGTCCACTGCACGTCGTCGATGCGTTCGGCGCCGCAGGCGAGCATGACGAGCCGGTCGAAGCCGAGCGCTGCGCCGCTCGCCTCGGGCATGATGTCGGAGGCAGGCGAGGAAATCCTCGTCGATCGGATAGCGCTCGCCGTAGAGCTGCAGCTTCAGCGCCATGTCCTCCTCGAAGCGGCGGCGCTGCTCGTCGGCGTCGGTGAGTTCGCCGAACGCGTTGGCGAGTTCGACGCCGCAGGCATAGAGCTCGAACCGCTCGGCGACGCGCGGGTCGTGCGGCCGAGAGCCGCGCCAGCGCCGCCTCGCTGGCGGGATAGTCGCAGAGGATCGTCGCACGGCCGATGCCGAGGTTGGGTTCGACGCGCTCGGAGAGCAGGCGGGAGAACACGTCGGACCAGGAATCGTCGGGAGCGGTGCGGACGCCGATGCGCGCGGGCCTGGGCGGCGAAACGCGCGGCGTGGGGTGTCCCCTTCCCCCGCTTGCGGGAGAAGGTGGCGCGAAGCGCTCAGCGACAAGCTCGCTCGTCCGGGATGAGGGGGGCCTCACGATCCAGCGGCCTCCCCCATCCCCCCTTCGGGGACCTTCTCCCGCATGCGGGAGAAGGGCTTCATCCGGAAGCGTTTCGAAAATGTCGATGCCGCAGTGGCGCAGAAACGCCTCGCGCACGCTCAACCGCTCTGGCTCGGCGAACGGGTCGCCTCGCGCCCGCGGAAGCGAAATGCCTTCGCCCCCGCCGCCTCGGCCGCCAGCCGCATCAGCGCCGCGCAATCGCGCTCCAGCGCCGCCGGCGGCTCGCCGACCCGGTACCATTCGAGCATGGTGAATTCCGGCGCATGCAGCGCGCCGCGCTCGCGATTGCGGAACACGCGGGCGAGCGCGAAAATCTTCTCGCTCGCCCGCCGCCAGCAGCTTCTTCATCGCAAATTCGGGCGACGTGTGCAGGTAGGCCGGCGTGGCGCGCGCCGTCGCCGCCGATCATTTCCGTTGCAAAGCCGTGCAGGTGCGTCTCATTGCCCGGCGAAGCCTGCAGCGCGGCCGGCTCGACCTCGACAAACCCTTCAGCCGGCGAACCAGGCGCGCGTCGCCGCCAGCGCGCGGGCGCGGGCGAGGAGGCGGGGCCGGCGGTCGCGATGGCGGTCGGGCGTCCAGAAGGGTGACGCTTCTACGTCAGGGGGAATCGACAATTGCCTTCCAATCTGGTTTGTGGCGGCCCGAATCGGCTCCGGACGCGGTCCCTGAGGGAATCGCGCGCAGCCGCATGATTTCAACCCGGGCGGGCCTGCATCCGCGCCGCAAGCAAGAGGTTTCGCAGTGAGAGTTATCGCCAGCTCGATTCGCAAGGGCAATATCATCGAGCGCGACGACGGCAACCTGTGCGTCGTGCTCTCGGCCGAGAGTTTCCACCCCGGCAAGGGCACGCCGACCACCCAGATCGACATGCGCCGCCTCAGCGACGGCGTGAAGATCACCGACCGCTTCAAGACCACCGAGCAGGTCGAGCGCGCGTTCGTCGAGGACAAGAATTTCGACTTCCTGTACTCGGACGCCGACGGCTATCACTTCATGAACAACGAATCCTACGACCAGATCCAGGTGCCGACCGACGTGATCGGCGACCAGGCGCAATGGCTGCAGGAAGGCATGAAGGTCATCGCTCTCGCTTTTCAACGACATCCCGGTCGGCATCCAGCTGCCGCCGCGCGTGACGCTCGAGGTCGTCGAGACCGAGCCGGCGATGAAGGGCCAGACCGCGTCCTCGTCCTACAAGCCCGCCAAGATGTCGAACGGCGCGCGCGTCATGGTGCCCCCGCACATCAGCGCCGGCACGCGCATCGTCATCCAGACGGAAGACGGCGCCTACGTCGAGCGCGCCAAGGATTGAGTGGCGCCTGTCGCAATTCTGAGCGACAGTCGGGATAGTCTTGAACCTTTGCACAGGAAGGGCGTCTCGCATGCAGCTCGGTATGATCGGTCTCGGGCGCATGGGCGCCAATATCGTCCGTCGCCTGACCAAGGCGGGTCATTCCTGCGTCGTCTACGATCGCGATCCGGCGCCCGGCAAGGCGCTGGCGGCCGAGGGCGCGACCGCCGTCACTTCGCTCGAGGACATGGTGAAGGCGCTGAGCGCGCCGCGCGCGATCTGGGTGATGCTGCCGGCCGGCGGCCCGACCGAGACGACGATCGCCACGCTGAGCGGCATGATGTCGGCCGGCGACACCATCATCGACGGCGGCAACACGTTCTGGCGCGACGACATCCGCCGCGGTGCGGAGCTCGCCAAGCTCAAGCAGCACTACATCGACGTCGGCACCAGCGGCGGCGTCTGGGGCCTCGAGCGCGGCTATTGCCTGATGATCGGCGGCGACAAGGACGAGGTGAAGCGGCTCGATCCGATCTTCGCCGCGCTCGCGCCGGGCGCCGGAAACATTCCGCGCACCCCCGGCCGCGCCGACCGCGACCCCCGCGTCGAGCAGGGCTACATGCACGCCGGCCCTTGCGGCTCCGGACATTTCGTCAAAATGGTCCACAACGGCATCGAATACGGCCTTATGCAGGCCTACGCCGAAGGCTTCGACATCCTGCGCAACGCTGACGCGGAGAGCGTCGCCGAGGAACATCGCTTCTCGCTCGAGTTACCCGACATCGCCGAAGTCTGGCGGCGCGGCAGCGTCGTCACCTCATGGTTGCTCGACCTGACGTCGTCCGCGCTCGCGCAGGAAGGCAAGCTCAATTCCTATTCCGGCTTCATCGAGGATTCCGGCGAAGGCCGCTGG
The DNA here is from genome assembly GCA_963771455.1 of uncultured Pseudomonadota bacterium. Classification (GTDB taxonomy): domain Bacteria; phylum Pseudomonadota; class Alphaproteobacteria; order Rhizobiales; family Beijerinckiaceae; genus Roseiarcus. The sequence goes on along the minus strand of CAVYTP010000018.1, from coordinate 115,240 downwards.
ACGCTGCAGGCGGCGATTGAAGAGGCCGTGCCGGCGGAGGTGCTGTCGGCGGCGCTGTTCACCCGCTTCCGCTCGCGCCAGAGCCACACGTTCGCAGAGAAGATCATTTCCGCAATGCGCAAGGGGTTTGGCGGGCATCTGGAGCCGAAGGCGAAGTAATACCAAGGCGCTCATGGAATGGCTCATCAGGGCTCTGGGTACGTCATGCCCGGGCTTGTCCCGGGCATCCACGCCGACGAACATTTGATCGTCTAAGGTCTTGCACGAGCGTTGTGTAATTGACTTTTACCCGTGCAGGAGGGCGGAATGGCGTGGATGGCCGGGACTAGCCCGGCCATGACGGCAAGCGGTCGAACAGGCCTCATTTTTTCGACTTGGTATTATCGCCCGGCCCACGCTTTGGGCCGCGCTCGGGCTCTGAAGTTTCAGATAGTCGGAGATCGAGTTCAGGTCGTCTATCGCTCGGAGCGTATAGACAATTCTCATCCGCCGAACCTGTCAAAAGCGGCGGTTACATCGTCGTTCGAGGCAAACTCCCCGCGTTGCGCCTGTCCTAGAGCTTCGGTGACATAAAGAAGGTCGTCCGGATCGATGGGCTCTGGATGGCGCTCGTCGACCGCTAGAGCTAAAATATATCCTGCGAGTGCGTTCTGACGCTCTGGCTTCAGTTTGCGCAGCGCTTCAATGGCATCGTCGATAGTCGGAGCGGACATGAACGCCTCCTGATGACTTCATTCTAGCCCATTTTGAGGTTTGGCGAAAACGGCCTCAGCCCTCAAAGCAGTCCCGCGGTCGCGCCGATCAACCCGGCTAGCGCGACGGCGCCGAGCAGGGCGGCGGTGACGACGAGCCGCACGGGGCCAAAGCGGTGTACCTGCGGCAGCGCCTGTGCGCCGAGGAAGATGAGCAGCCCGCCCACCACCGGCAACAGCACCGCGTTCACCGCTTGCATCGCGACCGACAGGCCGACAAGGTCTTTGACGCCAACCACCAAAGCGGCGGCCCCGAAAATCGACAGCGTGTACAGGCCGAGAAATCCGCGCTGTTTCACCAGCGACGCTTCCGAGTCTCCCTGCCACTGGAACAGTTCCCTGAGGCCCCAAGCGCACGCCAAGGTGGCGACGATGGCTGCGGCCAGCGAAGCGCCGACGACGCCGAGCCCGAACACCAGTCGCCCCGAGAAGGCGCCTAGCAGCGGGGTCAGCGCATCGCTGATCTCGCCGATAGAATTGAGCGGACCCACGGCGCCGCCTTTCAACGCGGCGACCGCAATCAGGATCGACGCCGTCAGGCCCTGCGTGATGAACGCGCCGAGCAAGGTGTCGGCCCGCGCTTCGCGATAATCCCCCATGTTCAGTCTCTTCTCGACCACCGCCGAGCTTTGATAGAACGTCATCCAGGGATTGAACGTCGCGCCGATCAGCGCTGCCCCGAGATAGAGGAACGACGGCTCGCGCAGCGGCAGATCGACCATTTGCCGCGCCGCCTCCGGAAATGAAGGCTGACTGCGCCAGACAACCAGCAGGAACGCCGCTTCGAACAGACCAAATAGCAACGCGATCCGTTCGATCCGCCTGTATTTGCCGGTGAGCGCAACCATGACCAGCGTCGCCGCCGCGACGGGAGCGATCAGAAAGCGAGAGGCGCCGTACATCTCGCCGACGCCGGCGATGCCTGAGAGTTCCGTCACCAGCGAACTCATCGTCGCAGAGACCAGCGCAACGGCCGCAACGATCACGCCGACAGCGCCGCAGCGCTCACGGATCAGCGCCCCAAAACCCTTGCCGGTGGCGAGACCAAGCCTGAGCGCGATGTCCTGCAGCAGAAAAAGCACCGGGATCAGCGCGAGCGTCAGCGGAGCAAGACGGAAACCCCATTTCGCGCCGGCCTGAGCGGCGGTCACGACGTTGCCGGCATCGGTGTCGGCGAGCATGACCAGCAGACCCGGTCCCCAGATCACCGCGATACGCGCCAGCGACCAAGGCGCCGCGCCTCCCGTCCCCTCCCCCGTCCCAGCGCTATCTGCGTTCATAGCTCCCCGCGCGCCCCAGCGTGAGGGCCGAGCCCTCGTAAGCTGCAGTCGCTACGTTTTTCAAGCGCTGTCGGGATTGAGACGGGTCAAGCGCCGTCGCGCCTCACGCGCTTGCAGCATTTGGCTATTCAGCAGCCCCACGATCCAAATTCGGGGACGCTCAGCGAATTCGACGATCTCGTATTCGTTGGCGGTGCGATGAAACGGCTCGGTCCGGCTCTTCAGCTGGTACCTTTGCGTGTCGGCATCTTCGGCGGGGAACACGCGGGTCACTTCGTAGGGGCCGCTGGCCTTGAATTTCGGGCGCGCGTTCGCGTCGAAATCCACGATCTGTCCTACGCTGAACTTGTGCCTCGCCATGACGCGATCCTCACTGGAAACTAGACGAAAAAAAAGGGCCAGGAATAACCCTGACCCCCACTTCGCCGACAAACGACGTCAGTCTCATCTTCAAGGGCGCCGGTACATCCGCGGTCGCCGCTCTAACATGAATTTCGTTTCGATCAGACGGCCTGAAGCCGATCTGCGGACATTTTGCCCGAACGCTTGTCGGTAACCATTTCGAAGCTGATCTTCTGGCCTTCGCGAAGGCTGGTCATCCCCGCGCGCTCAACAGCGCTCACGTGAACGAAAGCGTCCTTGCCGCCGTCGTCCGGCTGAATGAATCCGAAGCCTTTTTCGGGGTTGTACCACTTGACAGTGCCTGTAGCCATAACGGCCCTCTTAGATATCCGAGCTTAAACGCGAGCCCGTTGACGGGATCGATGATGTAGTTCGATTTTTGGGGGAAGAGCGCCGCTGCGAGCCATGTCAATAGCCCACCACGAAGATGGTCCAGCCGAAATTCGAGATTGCTATATAGCAACCTAATTTTCGCATTACAAGGGGCAGTTGCGGATGACAACCACAAGTTTTATCCGGCCGGAAAACACCCCTGACGAGCTTGGAAAACCTGCAAATTCGTCTCGGTCGACGCCCCTTCTACATTGCCGTTACCGCCACTTCCACCTTCATTTCCGTGAACGCTGCGTCATTTCCAAAGAAGCTGCCGGCGACCGGCATCGTCTGCGCGATGTCGCGCGCGACCGCGACCGGAATGAGGTTGGACCCGCCGACGCTGCGGTTGGTCGGATCGAAGGTGATCCAGCCGGCGCCGGAAACAAACACCTCGCCCCAGGCATGGGTCGTCCCGGCATCCGTCGACCCACCAGCGCGCTGGGTCGAGTTGAACAGATAGCCCGAGACGATCCGGGCGCCGAAACCGAGGCCTGCGCGCCGCTTCCACGAACAGCACGGCGAAATCCCGGCACGATCCCCAGCCCCGATCGAGCGTTTCGAGTCGGCGATCTGCGTGCCCTCGTCATCGCGACTTTGGTACCGGATCGAATTGTAGACGCCGAGGCTGAGGTCCTTCAGCAGCGCCAACGTGTCTGTATGACGCGCCGCCGACGAAAGAGCGCGCCCAGATCTGCAGACGCCCATTCGGATCGGCGTACTGGAGCGCAGACGTGCGCGCCGAGGTCCTTCCACTCGTCGTCGGTATAGCGGAACGGGTATTCGATCGCCGAGGCCGCGATATCAAACACCGGCCACGCCGAGGCGCTGAGCTCCATTTCCATCACGCTGTCGATCACCAGCCGATCGGCTTCGCCCTGGAAGACGGCCGTCGCGACCGCATTGCCGAAAACGTCATGCGCCCACGTCACGTCGCGCGGTCGGATAGACGCTCACCACGCTCGAAATCAACTTCAGGTCCCGGCTTTCGCGCGGGCGCAGCATCAGGCGATGCGGGCCGAGCCACACCGGCTGCCGGTAGCGATATGTGGTCCGGTGCTTCACCTTTACGGATGTCATGCGGCCCACACTCGCGCCAGGGACGTACATATATGCGCGTCTTCGACGGACAGGCCGCCTTCGTCCTCATAATCTGGAGGCCCGAAAATAATATGCAACGGAGAAACGCCCGCTCGAGGTGAAAAGTGAAAAAGCGCACGAATTCGGCAGGCTTCGCTTGTATTTCCACCTTAATTATACATATTATGACTTAACCGCCCGCGTGTCCAAATCCGGTTGTAGTCGCAGTCATGCGGCCGCGGCGGCGCTTTCTGTTTCCCAACATCTCGCACTCGCTCGCAGTCGATTGCGATTTTGGATTGGCTCTACGGAAATCGCAGCGCTCGACGATTGCAACAGGAGAGGCAAATGGCCAAAGGACAACAGGGTAGCGGCGACAAAGGACAGCGTCGCGGCAACAAAGAGGTTCGCAAGCCAAAGGCGACCAAACCGCCCGCCCCCGTCGTTTCGCCGTTCGCGCCGAAAAGCGGATCGGCCGCGGCGACCCCGCCAAAGCGCAAGGGCTGAGGCGCGCCTGCGGATCCGCCGCCAACCAAGTGAGTTCCGATATGCGATATCTGGGCAGCATTGCCGGCAGCGGCACGATCCTGCGTGACGGCGTTGAAGTCGCCCGTGCGACTTACGAGTTCGAAGGCTTCCTGCGGCCGCGCGGCGGCGTGACATGCTCAGGCGAGATCGGCGCCGCCCCGCCCTTTCTCCATTCGGTATTCGGGTTGCGTGGCCTTCAGCTTCGCACCGATGCGGGCCGCCTGCTGGAAATCCGTTTCTCAGACAAGGAGCTGGCCGCTTCCGCGTCTGTCGCGCAGGTCGACGTCACCGGAGATTTGCCAGAGCTTCCGGCCGAATGGCGGGGAACGTCAGCCCCGGAAGCTACGTCGCCAGCGCCCCTTTGAACTGAGCGCCCTGCCCAATCAAAGGCGGCTCAGCAGCTCCCCTTTTTTGGCTGCAAATTCTTCATCGGTGAGAATATTCTTCTGACGTAATTCGGCCAGCCGCTCGATCATCGCGAACACGTCCTGCGTCGACGTCGAACTAGGCGTTGATGGCGGGACGCCGAAAGAAGCCGGCGGCTCCGGGGCCGGCGACGGCGGGCCTGGATTGTTCTGGGCAGAAACGAATCCGTTCGAGGACTGCGCCCAATCTGATGTTGGCGAAGGCGGCGGCGCGTTGGCGCTCGCAGACGCGGCATTCGCGACGTCGCCGGCAGGAAACACCAGCGGCAGATCGGCGACCCGCACGATTCCGTACTGGCTGTTGAACGTCACCGACTGATCGCCGCTCTGCTGCTGCGAGAAACCGGACACCATGTGGTCGCCGGTGTCATAGACCCGCACCTGCCCATTGATGTTGAGCGCAAGGCGGCGCGCATTGGGGAAATAGGCGTAGCGCATGTCGTTTTGCGCGCCGGTCGAGCCCGGCGAGCCGAGATCGGCCGGCCACCAGGAACCGCCGCCGCCGCCGGAACGCGAGACGAACAGGCTGACGCCGTCTCCGCCGCCCTGGCTCTGAGACTGGTGGCTCTGCGACTGATAGCTCCGGGCTTCGGGCTGCCAGAGCGGCTGGTTCCTCAGCAGATTGGACAGATCCTTGCAGAGCCCGTCGACTCGATATTTCAGGCCCTGATTGAACATGTCGCCGATCATGATCATGCCGCCCTGCGACCACTGCCCCATGCCGCCGAGTTCGTGATGATTGAACTGCGCTTGCGATCCGTTGCCGAGCGACAGCGAATTGAGCAGCGAGACCGCGGCGTCGGTGCTGAAGCCGTGGCGCTGCGCCACTTCGCTGACCAGACGCAGCCCTTCGGGCGTGAGATTCGACATCGGCCTGTTCCTTGCAAATCCGAAGCGAACGCGTTGCGCTTCGATGCGGGATAGCGGGCCACGGTTTGTCCGGACGGCCGCCGGGAAATTGTCCCGAAGCGCAAACTCGCACTCGGACGTTTTTGCCTGAATTCGGCGCCGGGCGCCAGCGTCGAATTCGTTCTGCGCGCCGAGACTGTCAGGCGGCGGCGCGGGCGAGTTCGACCTCTCTAGCGCGGTTCAGCCGGATCATCGCGTCGGCGATGTCCGGCATCGCCGCGAGCCGCCGGGCGTATTGCCGGCTGACCGCGGCCGTCAGGCGGCCGTTGCGACCGAGGCTCGCGTCGGCAAAGCCGATCATGCGGGAGTTCGGCCAGGCCTGCGGACGGATTAGCGCCAGCCGCGCGAGGATCGCGTCCTCGTCTTCGTCGGGAAATGCCTGCGCAAGGATCATCGTCATCGCCGCCGACGAGCGTGAGATGCCCATGTGGCAGTGCACCAGCAGATGGCGCAAATCATCGCCGACTTCCCGGCCGAAACCGAGAATCGTTTCGACATCGGCGCGCTCGGGCAACACGGTCCCACGCGAAGGCTCGATTGCGTCATGGAAGTACAGCGTCTTGCGGAAGTGCGGATCAAAGTTCTGGAACGCCTCGGGTTCCGGCCAACCCGGATCGAGCAGAGACAGAACGTGGGTGACGTCCCGCGCGCTGTGCGACTGCAGTTCGTCGAGGCCGCACACGGTGAGTAGAGATTGGGGAAAGGTTTTCACGACGGCCGCATAACACGGAACCTGCGCGGCGGCGACCGGTTAAAAAATCCGCCCTTGCCACCGAATCTCGTCCTGAGCCCGTCGAAGGACGCTGCCGCCTGCGCGTTGCCGGTCCGCGCTCGCCAGCGATCGGATGGCTGCCCCAACTGATCCTGGCAGAAGCCGCGCGGCCAACCGAACGTCCTTCGACGGGCTCAGGACGAGGGCGGTGGGCTGCGCAGCGGAGAGAATGCTTTCGCGGAAAGGAAATAGAAAATCATGACTGCGCCTACGGGTCTGTCCCCTAGGTCGTTTATGTGTTTGAATCCCTTCTAACCCACGCACGAAAGGCTTTTCGCGATGAGCAAACCTGTTTGTGTTGTCGTCGGCATCGGCCCCGGAAACGGCGCGGCGCTTGCGCGTCGGTTCGCGGCGGGAGGGTATGCCGTGGCGTTGCTGGCGCGCAGCGCGGGCCTGATTGATCAATTGGCCGAGGAACTCGACGGCGCGCGCGCCTACGTCTGCGACGTGTCGGACGCAGCATCGGTGACAGCAGCTTTCGGCTCTATCAGAGCCGAACTGGGCGAAGTCGATGTGCTGATCTACAACGCCGGTTCGGGCACATGGGGGTCGGTCGAGGAGATTACGCCGGCGGATTTCGAGGCGACGTGGCGCGTCAATGCGCTAGGCGCGTTGCTGGTCTGCCAGGAGGTGATCCCCGCCATGAAGCGGCGCGGCGCCGGAAGCATCCTGTTCATCGGCGCCACCGCGTCGCTACGCGGGATGCCGCGCAGCGCGGCGTTCGCGCCGGCCAAGGCGGCGCAGCGCATCCTGGCCGAATCGATGGCGCGTTCGCTCTGGCCGGCCGGAATCCATGTCGCCCTTATTGTGCTCGACGGCGTCGTCGATCTGCCGCGCACCCGTGAGCGCATGCCCGGCAAGGGCGACGATTTCTTCATCAAGCCGCACGACGTCGCCGAGAGCGCATTCTGGCTCTCCCGACAACCCGCGTCGGCCTGGTCGTTCGCGATCGAGGCGCGGCCGTTCGGGGAGACCTGGTAGGCTTCGCTTCCGCCTTGTCACGCCCGTAGCACGGCCTTTCCGTCGGTCCCGATATCGGCGATGCGATCGGCGAGCCGTTCGACCTCTTCGGCGCGATGGCTGACGAAAATGATCGGGATCGCGAACGCATCGCGCAGCCGCTCGATCAGCTGCAGGATTTCCAGCCGTCGCGCCTCGTCGATGGCGGATAGCGGTTCGTCGAGCAGCAGCGCCCGGGGCTGGCTGAGCAACGCGCGGCCGATCGCGATGCGCTGCTTCTCGCCCCCGGAAAGTTGGCCCGGACGCCGGGCGAGCAGGTCGCGAACGCCGAGCAGATCCACGACGCCGTCGAATTTCACCCCCCGCGCGTCCGGCGCGGCGAAACGCAGGCCGTAGCGAAGATTGGCGGCCGCGCTGAGATGCGGAAACAACCGCGTTTCCTGAAACACGTAACCGAGGCGCCGGCTTCGCGTCGGAATGTCGATCCCGCGCGCGCTATCGAAAAACACCTCGCCGTCGATCGCGATGCGCCCCTCGTCGGGCCTGATGAGCCCGGCGATCATGTTGAGCAGCGTGGTCTTGCCGGCCCCCGACGGGCCCACAAGCGCCAGCAGCCGCGCCTCTACGCGCAAGTCCGCCTCGTAGAGCGTCGCACCGCGCAGCAGCCGCACCGCGATCTCGATCATGGCTCGCGCCTTGGCGCAGCGAAGCGCGTGGCGAGCGCCTCGGAGGCAATGACCGCCGCGATCGCAATGAGGATCGCGACGATCGTCAGGCGCCAGGTCGCGAGGTCGCCGCCGGGGACTTGCGTCGAAACGTAAATCGCCGTCGCCAGCGTTTGCGTTTCGCCGGGAATGTTGGCGACGAAGGTGATCGTCGCGCCGAACTCGCCGATCGATTTGGCGAAGCCGAGGATCACCCCGGCGATCACGCCGGGCGCCGCCAGCGGCAGCGTGACGGTTGCAAACACATACCAGTCGGGCGCGCCCAGCGTGCGGGCGGCTTCCTCGAGGCCCGGATCAATACCTTCAAGCGAAAGCCGGATGGCGCGCACCATCAGCGGAAAGCCCATGATCGCGGCGGCGAGCGCGGCGCCCGTCCACCGGAAAGCGAACACGATTCCGCAGCACTGTTCGAGCGCCCGACCGAACGGTCCGAAGCGCCCAAAGCCGATCAGCAGCAACCATCCCGTAACTACAGGTGGGAGCACGAGTGGCAGATGGACGATCGCATTGAGCAGGAATTTGCCGGGAAAGCGCCAGCGCGCGAGCGCGTAGGCGACCAGCACGCCGAAGGGGAGGCTAGCAAGCGCCGCGACAACCCCGACGCGCAGCGACAGGGAGATTGCCGTGAGTTCGTCCGGCGAAAACGCGAGCGCATCGCGCCAGAAATTCGCGCCCGCCAATGCCCGCTCCTTCGCCCCACTTCGTCGTCTATATCTGAACGTTCATAACGGGGCAAAGGAACTTGGAGCAATGCGTGGTGTTAACTGAACAACCCAAATTTACGTGCCGAATAAGGCGAAAAAGTGTGTAACCTAGCGTTGAGTTCGGTATCCCGCCGCAATCCATTCAGGGCGAGTTCATGCGTGCGGGTTTAAGGTGTTCGCTGTGATGTCGCCCGAGGAGGACGAAATGATGAATGTGCTGCAAAAGACCGTTATGGCCGCGGTGGCTTCTGGCGCGCTACTTACCGCTGTCGCTCAACCTGCCGACGCCTTCACGCTATCTGCTCCTACGCCCGCCGCCGCGGTCGCTGGCGCAGACGTGCAAAACGTCTACTACTACTATCACTACGGCTACCGGCCGTACTACCATCCCTACTATCGGCCGTACTATCGCCCCTACGCTTACGTCCGCCCGTGGGGCTACGGCTATCATTGCTGGATCAACCGCTGGGGCGCGCGCGTCTGCGGCTGACAATCTAAAGCCTTGAGACCCCTCCGGCGCGGACGTCCGCGCCGGATTTTTTTTGGTCTCAACCCTGCATCTTGGCCATCAGGGCCTCTGAGATCTCGAAGTTCGCCGTCACGTTCTGCACGTCGTCATTGTCTTCGAGCGCCCCAATCAACTTCAGGATCTTTTCGCCCGCCTCATCGTCGACCGCGATCGTGTTCTGCGGCCGCCAAACCAGCGAGGCTTTCTTGGGCTCGCCGAACTTCGCCTCCAGCGCTTTCTGCGCGTCGCGCAACGCCTCGAGCGAGGTGACGATCTCATGCTCTTCGGGCCCGGAGACGACGTCGTCGGCCCCCGCGTCGATCGCCGCTTCCAGCATCGTTTCGTCGTCGCCGGCCTTGCGGTCGTAAACGATCAGGCCGACGCGATCGAACATGAACGAGACCGCGCCGGTTTCCGCCAGCGCCCCGCCCGCCTTGGTGAAATAGGATCTCACTTCGCCGGCGGTGCGGTTGCGATTGTCGGTCAGCGCCTCGACGATCACGGCGACGCCTCCGGGCGCATAGCCCTCATAGCGCACCTCGTCGTAGTTCTCGGTGTCCGACGCGGACGCCTTCTTGATCGCGCGCTCGATGTTGTCTTTCGGCATGTTTTCCGAGCGGGCGGCGAGCACGGCGAGGCGAAGCCGCGCGTTCATCGCGATGTCGGGCATGCCCATCTTGGCGGCGACGGTGATTTCACGGGCCAGCTTCGAGAACAGCTTGGAGCGGATCGCGTCCTGCTTGCCCTTCTTGTGCATAATGTTCTTGAACTGACTATGCCCAGCCATGCGTCGCCTCGATCGGTGGACGCCGTTCGGGCGCCCCGTTTTGAGAAATTCGGCCGGCTCTATACGCTTGCGATCTGGACAAGGAAAGGGCAGCGACGGTTGACGCACCCGTCCCAGGCGTTCAAACCGAGCCCAGCCAAACACCCCAGGGACAAACGCCTTGACCTACCTACCCGCTTCAGACCGCTACGCCGCGATGAGCTACGCCCGCTGCGGCCGGAGCGGCCTCAAGCTGCCGCGCGTCTCGCTGGGCCTGTGGCACAATTTCGGCGAGACGACGCCGCACGAAACGAAGCTCGCCATCGCGCGGACGGCGTTCGACCTCGGCGTCACCCATTTCGATCTCGCCAACAACTACGGCCCGCCGCCCGGCGCTGCCGAGACTGCGTTCGGCGAGATCCTGCGCAGCGATTTCCGCGACCATCGCGACGAACTCGTGATCTCCACCAAGGCCGGCTACAACATGTGGGACGGCCCCTACGGCGAATGGGGCAGCCGCAAATACATGCTCGCCAGCCTCGATCAGAGCTTGCGGCGCATGGGGCTCGAATACGTCGACATCTTCTATTCGCACCGCTTCGACCCCGAGACCCCGCTCGAGGAGACGATGGGCGCCCTCGCTCACGCGGTCCGTCAGGGCAAGGCGCTGTATGCCGGAATTTCCTCCTACAATGCGCAGCGCACCCGCGCCGCCTCGAAAATCCTGAAAGAGCTGGGCGTACCCTGCCTGATCCATCAGCCGAGCTATTCGCTGATCAACCGCTGGATCGAGAACGACGGCCTGCTCGACGCGCTCGAGGCGGAAGGCATCGGTTCGATCGCGTTTTCGCCGCTCGCGCAGGGAATGCTGACCGACCGCTATCTCAAGGGCGTGCCCTCCGACAGCCGGGCCGCGCTCGGCGGGTCCCTCAAGCCCTCGATGCTGAAGCCTGAGTTGATGGAGCGGATCGCCGCGCTGAACGGGATCGCCCAACGCCGAGGTCAGTCGCTCGCCCAGATGGCGATCGCCTGGACGCTGCGCTCGCCGCGGGTCACCTCGGCGTTGATCGGCGCCAGCCGACCCCAGCAGGTCATCGACGCCGTCGGCGCCCTAAACAATGTCGCATTTTCCGCCGAAGAACTGGCCGAGATCGACGCTCAGGCGATCGAGGGCGGCGTAAATTTATGGGCGCGCTCCGCAGAGCTTTGATTGCCCCCAGCGAACGCCCCTGCCATGTTGGAGCGCGGATTTTGTAGCCGAGGTCGTTGACCTCGGCCGAACACGGTCAGCGACCGCGGATACAGGTGTGAAGTCCGCGGATTTTGTAACCGAGGTCGCTGACCTCGGCCTACAGGCGCAGGGAAGCCCATGGGACGCAGCTATTTTCATCTGCATCTGGTCTCCGACTCGACCGGCGAAACGCTGATCGCGGCGTCGCGCGCCGCGGCTGCGCAATATCAGGGCGTCGCCTCGATCGAACACGTCTATCCCCTGGTGCGCACGATTTCCCAGCTCGAACGGGTGATCTCCGAGATCGAGACCTCGCCCGGGATCGTGCTGTTCACGCTGGTCGACGCGGAATTGTCGCGCCGGCTCGAAGAGGGTTGCGAGGCGGGCGGATCGCCGTGCCTCTCGGTGCTCGGGCCGATCCTGACCTTGTTCAAATCCTATCTCGGCCAGAGCTCGACGCCGCGCGCGGGCGCGCAGCACATGCTGAACGCCGAATATTTCAAGCGCATCGACGCCCTCAACTTCACGATGATGAACGACGACGGCCAGATGCCGGAAAATCTCGAGCAGGCCGACATCGTGCTGCTCGGCGTCAGCCGTACGTCGAAGACGCCGACGAGCATCTATCTCGCCAACCGCGGCTACCGCGCCGCCAACGTCCCGCTGGTGCCGCACGTGCCGTTGCCGCCGGCGCTCGACGTGCTGAAGAAGCCGCTGATCGTCGGCCTGATCGCCTCCGCCGAGCGCATCGTGCAAATCCGCCAGAATCGCCTGCTGACCTTGAAGGCCGAGACCGAGACGGAATATGTCGACCGCGTCGCCGTCGCCGAGGAGTTGACCGCTTCGCGGCGCCTGTTCATGGAGCGCGGCTGGCCGATCATCGACGTGACGCGGCGGTCGATCGAGGAGACGGCGGCCGCGATCCTTGATCTGTACCGCGTCCACCGCCTGAAATTCATCGCGCAGGCTTGAAGCCGTGACCTCGCCGCTCTGGAACCCGGAAGTCCGCCTGGCGCTCGCCTCGAAGAGCGTGACCCGTCAGGAATTGCTCGCCCGCGCCGGATTGCCGTTTGAGACCGTCGCGGCGGAGGTCGACGAGCGCGCCGTCGAGGCGGGCGCGCTCAAGGCCGGGCTCGCCGTCCGTCATCTCGCCCGCGCCCTGGCGGCCGCCAAGGCGCTCACCGCAAGCCGGGCCCTGGCGGAGGCCTCATTGCCTGGGCGCCGACCAGATCCTGATCCTCGGCGGCGAAATCTTGCATAAGTCGCCGGATCTCGACGATGTCCGCGGCAAGCTCGCCACCCTGAGCGGCCGCACGCATCGCCTGATTTCCGCCTTTGCAATCGCGCGCGACGGCGAACTGCTGCACGCCGACGACGATGTCGCCGAATTGACGATGCGCGAACTCAGCGCGGAGGCGATCGATCTCTACGTGCAGACCGCAGGCGAAACGCTGCTGAGCAGCGTCGGCGGCTATCAGCTCGAGAAGCTCGGCGTGCATCTGTTCGCATCAATCAAAGGCGACCACACGACGATCCTGGGCCTGCCGATGCTGAAGCTGCTCGCGTGGTTCCGCGCGCGGAAAATGGTGCTGGTGTGAGGCTTCTCATGACGAGGTCAGTGGCGGCGTCGAGCTCTCCTCGCCTCGTTCCTGCAGAACCCGATCGATCAACCCCCATTCGACGGCCTCCTCCGGCGTCATGAAATGGTCGCGATCCATCACGCGCTCGAAATCCTCGTAGCTTCGTCCGCAATGTTCCGCGTAGAGCTTTGTCAAACGGTGTTTGATCCGCCGTGTCTGCTCGGCGTGGATGAAGATGTCGGACGCCTGTCCCTGGAAGCCGCCCAGCGGCTGATGAATATGGATGCTCGCATTGGGCAATGCGACACGCTCGCCGGGGGCTCCCGCCATCAGCAGGAAGGAGCCCATCGAATGCGCCGTGCCCATGCAGAGCGTGTGCACCGGCGCGCGGATGAAGCGCATCGTATCGTACATGGCGAGACCGCTGGTCACGACGCCGCCGGGGGAGTTGATGTACAAATGGATGGGCCGCTTCGGGCTCTCCGCCTCGAGAAACAGCAGTTGCGCGCACACGAGCGAGGAGAGACCATCGTTCACCTCGCCATTCAGAAAGATGATCCGTTCGCGCAGCAAGCGCGAGTAGATGTCGAAAGACCGTTCCCCCCGGCTTGATTGTTCGACAACCATAGGGACGAGTTGCATCGCGTCGCGCATCGGCGAACTCCCAGTAGTCAGGATTTGTGGAGGGTTTCGCCGCGTCAGGCGGCGAGTTTGAGGGGCGGGTAGTTGCTGTTCGCGGCAGGCTTCGTGAGCCGCAGCGGCCTGACTTCGGCGAGTTCGTGCAGAACCCGCAGCCGCGTCCCGCCGGCTTCGTTGGGCGCGATTTGAAAGGTGACGACGCTTTCGAGGAACGGCGGCGCGTTTTCGCGCATCCGATAGCGCACCTCCTCGCCGGGCGTGACCGAAGCAGCTTTTTCATCTGCCAGCGCCTCTTTCGGCAGCCACGCTTCGCGAAACTGCGGAATGCTCAATGCGCGCCAAACCTTCTGCGGCGGCTCGTCGAGCTGATATTCGAGTTCGATGCGTTTCGCGCGCGGCTCGGTCTTCGCGTCGCTCATTGGTCCATATCCTTCAGCAAGACCTTCAGGGCTTCGATGCGCGCCGGCCAATAGGCGCGGTATTTCATCAACCATTGCCCGATGAGCGCGAGCCCATCCGGATCGACCTGATAGTTCACGAAGCGCCCCTGCTTTTCCTCGCGCACCAGCCGCGCGCTGCGCAGAACGGAAAGGTGCTGGGACATCGCCGGCTGGCTGATCTCCATGCCCTCGCGCAACGCACTAGCGTTCATGGCGCCGACGGCGAGCTTCTCGAAGATCGCGCGCCGGGTGGGGTCAGCCAGAGCCCGGAAAATGTCGTTCTCGAACATGAGTACACATAAGCACGTACTTATGTGATTGGCAAGTGCGGACCTACTCGCCTCAACCGGCCGACCGCCAGTTGCCGTGGAAGCCGAAGGGCACTCTGCGCGGCAGCTTCGCAACCGCGATCGGACCCGCCTTGATGTCGCCGGCCTCGAACACGACGAAATCGCTGCGATCCTCCGCGCCGCGGTAAACCACAGCGATGACCCACCCATCGCCTTCGGGCGCCTCGGCCGAGCGGGGAACGAAGATCGGCTCGCCTGGCACATCGCCGGCAGGAAATTCATAGGTCGTTCGCCGCCCTGACGGCAGGTCGACGTGGGCGATGCTGTCGAAACCGTCTCCAGGCTTGCGGCTGACTTTTCCGGCAAACCAACCCTGCCGATAGCCGAGGCCCGCGCGGCGTTCGTCGAAGCGCGGGAACTCGCCCGGCAAGTCGTCGAGCGGCTCGCGCTTCACCGCGTTCGAAGGCGCCGCGAGATCGAAAGTCCATCGCACCAGCGTCGCCGACGAACGCTTCGGCATGGAGCCGTCGACATTGGGGAACAGCGGCGCAACCGGATATTCCATCACGTCGGCGAAGATCTTGTCGCCCTCCTCCCAGGCGTTCATCGGGTGGAAGACGTAGCAGGCTTCGGCCGTAAACCAGCGCATGGTCTCTACGCCCGCGTCGCGCGCCATCACGCCGATATGCGCGCCCTTGTCGGGATCCCAGGCATAGGCCGGACCGCCGCGCATCACCCGCTCGAGGTCGCCGGTCAGCGGCAGTATAGGAAACAGCACGTGCCGCTCGGTGACCAGGAAGTCGTGCACCATGCTCGAAAAAGGCGCCTCGAAATCGTCGCGCCGGACTACGCGGCCGTCTGCGTCGGTCACGCCATAGGAAACCGTTTTCGAGAACGGCCGGTCGCCGACGGAATAGCCAAACCAGACCATTTCGCCGGTCGCCGGGTCGACCTTGGGATGCGCCGTGACGCGTCCCCGGTATTGGTCGACGTAGCCGCGCGATTCGAGGCTGATCGGATCGAGTTCGAACGGCCTGTGGGCTTCCTCCAGCGCCAGCAGGCGGTTGGCGTGCCAGACGATGTTGGTGTTGGCGACGCCGCTGTCCGTCCCGACGGTTGACGGGTCGGCGCCTCTGCGGGTCGAAGCCGCTGAACAGCGCTTTTCCGGCCGCGTTTTCCAGCCGCCATTTCGGCGTGCGGACATAGCGATTGCGATAGCTGACCTTGCCGTCGGCGACAAAGAAGCCGTGGATCATCCCGTCGCCGGTGAACCAGTGGTAGGGTCCGCGCGGCTCGAACTGGGGATTGGGGCCGTTGCGATAGAATGCGCCCGCCAGGCCGCGCGGAATCTCGCCGACAACCTCGAGGTCGTGGTCGTCTTCGCTGCGAATGGGCGCGAAATTTCCGGACAAGTAGGGGTTTGCCTGCACTCCATCCATGCTGCTGACTCCGACGAGGCCGAGGCGTTCGGGGAGACTGCGCCTGTGTTGCCTCGCAATCAATAGCGACGTCGCTGGCGGCGCACACAAGCTCAAACACTGCATTTTGCCGTCCTGCTAGCATCAGCCACGCGATCCAACTGCAGACGCTTCGCGCCTTGCGTCACGGCGTAGATGGCCGGGGCTAGCCCGGCCAAGACGGCTAGGGACGTGCTCCCTTCTCAGCGGCTGAATTTGGCGATCGCCTCCGCCGTCACGGGCGTGAAGAAGTTCACGAGGTTGCCGTCGGGGTCGCGAAACAGCAGCGAGCGGTTGCCCCAGAAATAGGTCGTCGGCGGCAGCACCGGCTCGCCGATCACATCGGCGAGATCGGCGAACGCCTTGTCGACATCCGCGACCTGGAATTCGAGAATCGCGCTCTTGTTGTCGGCCGCCATGCGCGGCGCCGCCCTGGAACTTGACCATCAACGCCTCGCTGCCGATGGCGAGCAGGCCGACCTCGGTCGGAAATTCCGCGAATTCCGGCGATAGCCGGCGCGCCGGCAGGCCGGTGATGCGCTCGTAGAATGCGACGAGCCGGTCGACGTTGGCGGTGATGATGCGGGTCGATACGAAGTTCATGGGGATGTCCTTCCAGAGTTCGCCGCAGATGCGGCCCGGGGCGAACTGTGGCAGAGGGCTGCTGACAGCGTGGCGTCAGCAGGAGACATCTATGCGCCGGGCGGACCGGCTGTTTCAGATCATTCAGATCCTCCGGCGCTCGCCGCGCCCGGTGACGGCGGGACAGTTCGCCGAGGAGCTCGAGGTCTCGACGCGCTCGGTCTATCGCGACATCGCCGACCTGATGGCGCAGCGGGTGCCGATCCACGGCGAGGCGGGCCTCGGCTATGTGCTCGACCGCGACTTCGACATGCCGCCGCTGATGCTGACCGCCGACGAGATCGAGGCCGCCGTGCTCGGCGCGCAATGGGTCGCCGAGCGCGGCGATCCCGCGCTCGCCAGAGCCGCGCGCGACCTGATCGCCAAGATCGCCGCCGCAGCCCCGGAGCGCCTGCAGCTGATCTTCAGCGAGCCGACGATCGGCGCGCCGCCAAGCCTCGAGATCGTCGCCGACAATCTGGACATCGCGCAAACCCGCGCCTGGATCCGCGCCGGCCGCAAGATGCGCATCCGCTACCGCGACGAGGCGGGTCGCGACAGCGAGCGCACGATCTGGCCGGTCATCATCGGCTATCTGGACAAAACGCGCGTGCTCAACGGCTGGTGCGAGTTGCGGCAGGATTTCCGCCATTTCCGCACCGACCGGATCATCGCCGCCGAATTTCTCGACGAGCGCTACGAAATGCGGCCCGCCACGCTCCGGGCGCGCTGGAAGCGGCATTTGGAAGCCAGGCGCGGGGCGTCGCAGCCCTAACGGGGATGTCGCGCTTGACTGGCACGGCTTTAGCTTGGACCCTCCCATAATCTACCCCACGAGGCCCGCGATGCTCTCCACCCGGCAAAAGGTGCTGCAGAAATTTCTGGTACGCGACGCTGCCGACCGGAGAAGCTCGCCGACGGCCCAAAGCCGTTCCGGCTGCTCGGCGAGGACATCGTGCTGTTTCTCGATGCGCAAGGGCGAGCCGGCGGCGCTCGAAGACCGCTGCTGCCACCGCACCGCAAAACTCTCCAAGGGCTGGATCAAGGACGGCAACATCGTCTGCGGCTATCACGGCTGGGAATACGACCGCGACGGCAAGCTGGTGAACGTGCCGCAATTCCCGTTCGAGCAGCCGATTCCCGACGCGCGCGCGAAGAACTTCAAGACGGCGCAGCGCTACGGCTATGTCTGGGTCTGCCTCGGCGAGCCGTTGCAGCCGCTGCCCGACGTGCCCTACGACACAGGAGCCCGGCCATTCGCACCATCCACCAGTTCGACGACCGCTGGAACTGCGGCGCGCTGCGCATGATGGAGAACTCGTTCGACAACGCGCATTTCGCGTTCGTCCACAAGGGCACGTTCGGCGACATCAACCAGCCGAAGCCGGAGAAATACGAGATCACCGAGACCGACTACGGCTTCGTCGCCGAGACGCATCGTCACCGTCCGCAATCCGCCTAAGGCCGCGCGCATCACAGGCACGAGCGAACCGTGGACCAAGCGCCACATGAAGAACAGATGGTTCATGCCGTTCTGCCGGCTGATGGATGTGGTCTACCCGAGCGGGCCTGCGCCACGCGATCTTCAACTCGGCGACGCCGATCGACGACAATTCCATCCAGCTGGTGCAGATCCTGTTCCGCAACGATCGCGAGGAGGATTGCTCGACCGAGGAGCTGCGCGCCTGGGACGGCGCGATCATCGAGGAGGACCGCGACATCCTCGAATCGACCGACCCCGACGCGATCGTCGACATGAGCCGCAAGATCGAAATGCACATGCCCTCCGATCGCCCGGGCATGCTGATGCGTTCGCGGCTGCTGAAGCTGCTGCGCGAGAGCACGGCGAGGTCGAGGTTCCGCGATGAGCGTGAGCGAAAAGGTCGCGCGGCTGATCGAAGACCTCGGCGACGTCCCCTATTCCGTCGAGCCCTCGCTGGTGCGGCGCAAATCGCGCGACTATTTCTGGTACTCGCAGGCGCTCGCCGAAGATCTCAAGGACAAGCGCGCCGACATCGTCGTCACGCCGCGCAACGAGGCCGATGTGATCCGGCTCGCGGCCGCCGCGGCGCGCCATCGCGTGCCCGTCACGCCGCGCGGCGGCGGCACCGGCAATTACGGCCAGGCCGTGCCGCTCGAAGGCGGCGTGCTGCTCGACATGAGCGAGATGACAGATATCGAGCGCGTCGAGCCCGGCCGTATTGCGCGTGCAGCCGGGCGCGCGCATGCATCTGATTGACGAACAACTGCAGGCCCTCGCGCCAGGAGCTGCGGCTGCACCCTTCCACCAAGCGCACGGCGACGATCGGCGGCTTCATCGCCGGCGGCTCGGGCGGCGTCGGCTCGGTGACCTGGGGCGGCCTGCGCGAGCCCGGCAATCTGATCGCCGCGCGCGTCGTGACGCTGGAGGAAACGCCGCGCGTGCTGGAATTGCGCGGCGACGACGGCGCAGGTCGTCAACCGCGCCTATGGCACGACCGGCATCATCACCGCGCTGGAGCTTCCGCTCGCGCCGCTCTACGACTGGATCGATATCGCCATCGCGTTCGACGATTTCGCCTCCGCCTGCGCGTTCGGCCTCAGCGCCGCGCTCGCCGACGGCGTCGTCAAGAAGCTGCTCACGCCGATCGCGTGGCCCCTGCCCTCCTATTTCGGCCCGTTCGCCGAAGATCTGCCCGAAGGGCAAAAGCCTGCTGCTGGCGATGATCGCCAAACCCTCGCTCGAAAGCTTCAAGACGCTGCTCGGCGCGAAGGGCGAGATCATCCACGAGGCGCCGTTCGACGAGTCCGCCGGACCAGACGCCGATCTACGAATATGCCTGGAACCACACGACGCTGCAGGTGCTCAAACACGACCGCGGCTTCACCTATCAGCAATGCCTGTTCCCGCACGATCGTCTGCTCGAAAGCGTCGCGGAAATGACATCGCTGTTTGGCGACGAGATCTGGCATCATCTCGAGTTCATCCGGTTCGGCGGCCGCATCACGGCGAGCGCGCTGCCGGTCGTGCGCTTCACGACGCGCGCGCGCCTGTTCGAGATCGTCGATATCTACGAGAAGCACGGCGTGCTGGTCGCCAATCCCCATGTCTTCACGCTGGAAGACGGCAGCCGGCACAAGCGCGCCGACGGCGACCAACTCGGCTTCAAGCGACAGGCCGACCCGTACAATCTGCTGAACCCCGGCAAGATGCGAAGCTATCGAGCCGGCGGCGCGATGAAGGTCCTCTACGTCTATTGTCACCCCCTGCCCGAAAGCTTTCACGCCGCGATCCGCGTCAAGGCGCTCGCCGGCCTGAAGCGCGCCGGACACGAGGTCGACCTGCTCGATCTCTATGCGGAGGGCTTTGATCCGGTGCTCAGCGAAGAGGGACGTCGCCATTACCACGACGAGACCCGCAACAAGGTCGGCCTCGAGCCGCTGGTCGCGCGGCTTCAGGCGGCGGACGCGATGGTCGTGCAGTTCCCGACCTGGTGCTTTGGTCTGCCGGCGATGCTGAAGGGCTTTTGCGACCGGCTGCTGATGCCGGGCGTCGCGTTCGATATTTCCGACCCTGCCGAAGTCAAGCCGATGCTCGGCAACATCAGAAAAGATCGCCGGCATCGTCACCTACGGCCGGCCCTGGCACATGGCGTTCTGGATGGGCGATCCGCCGCGAAAAATCGTCACCCGCTATCTCAAGTGGTTCGCCGCCAAAGGCGCGCGCGCGGAATATTACCCGCTCTATCACATGAACGTCGCCACGCTCGCGCAACGCGAGGGATTTATGCGCAAGGTGAGCCGAGCGATGGAGAGGTTTTGAAGACCCTTCTCCCGCGTGCGGGAGAAGGTGGCGCGAAGCGCTCAGCGACAAGCTCGCTTGTCGCGGGGATGAGGGTCGTGGCGCCGCCCTCATCCCCCTTCGGGGACCTTCTCCCGCGAAGCGGGAGAAGGGGCTAAAACTCAAGCCGCCGTCCAGCCGCCGTCGATCGACATGTTGGCGCCTGTGATCTGCGCGGCGGCGTCCGAGCACAGATAGACCGCCAGCGCCGCGACCTGATCGGCGGTCACGAACTGCTTGGTTGGTTGCGCGTCCAGGATCACGTCGTTGATGACCTGATCGCGGGTCAGATTGCGCGCCTTCATCGTGTCGGGGATCTGCTTCTCAACCAGCGGCGTCCAGACATAGCCGGGCGAGATGCAATTGGCGGTGATGCCGAAGGTCGCGAGTTCGAGCGCCACCGTCTTGGTGAGGCCGTCGAGGCCGTGCTTGGCGGAGACGTAGGCGGACTTGAACGGCGAGGCGACGAGGCTGTGCGCCGACGCCGTGTTGACGATGCGACCCCACTTCTGCGCCTTCATGCCGGGGACCGCGGCGCGGATGGCGTGGAACGCAGCCGACAGGTTGATCGCGATGATCGCGTCCCACTTCTCGATCGGGAAATCCTCGATCGGCGACACGAACTGGATGCCGGCGTTGTTGACGAGAATGTCGAGCGAACCCATTTTCGCCGCAGCGTCCGCGACCATCGCTGCGATCTCGGCCGGCTTCGTCATGTCGGCGCCGTTATAGAAGCATTTGACGCCGAACTCCTGCTCGATTTTGGTCCGCTCAGCCTCGATCGCCGCGGCGTCGCCCATGCCGTTGATCATCACGTCGGCGCCTTCCTTGGCGAGCGCGCGGGCCATGGCGAGGCCTATGCCGCTGGTCGAGCCGGTGACGAGCGCGTGACGTTTGGCGAGGGACATGCAAAAAGCTCCTGCGAAAGATTATGCCGTTTCATAAACCGTCGCCCGCAAACTTGCATCTGTACTTTGTGGTCGCTCAAGCAGGAATTTGCCTATGGATCGCAGAAGCCTCTTGACCTCGGGACTGCTGGCCGGGGCGGCCCTGGCCGCCGGAAAAGCGAACGCCGCCGAAGGGGCCGCCGACATGCCCCGGCGCTTCGCCGCTGCGCTGAGCGCGGGCGACATGCAGGCTTTTGCGGCCCTGTTCGCCGACGACTACGTCAATCACCAGAACAGCGCGGCCGCACCCGCCCCTTCCGGCAAGAGTTCGAAGCAGTCGACCATCGCGTTTTTCGCCAACCGGGTCGATGCGCTGGCCGGCCTCACGGTGACGATCGAGGCGAGCCTGGCGCAGGGCGACCTGTGCGCCGCGAGCTTCCTCTACGAGGGCGAACACCAGCGCGTCTATTACGGCGTCGCGCCAACAGGCCGGAAGTTGCGTTTCACCTCTTGCGACATTTTCAAGGTCGTCGAGGGGAAGATCGTCGAGCACTGGGGCATGGGCGATATCGCCGGCGTGCTCGCCCAGTTGAAGGGATAGGGGAATGGCGCATGCGTGAGCAGCGGGTCAGGCAATCAACCTGTTGAGACGGGCGCCATTGTCAGGACTGACCGCGATAGGCTAGGAGTTTTCCGCTCCTGAGGAACGCGCGATGTCAACCAAGATCCATGCGGTGAACGCTACGCTGCGAATGCGGATACGCCGAATATTGACGCTCGGCTGCCTGGCCGTCACAGTCTCTGTTTGGGCGGCGGAGGCGTTTGCCGACGCACGGGCGGATATGATCGCCGCTGCGACAACCGGCAATAGCGCCGTGGTGAAGTCGCTGCTCGGGAAGGGGACCGAGGTGGACGCGAAGGACGCGGCCGGCAAGACCTCTTTGATGTGGGCCTCCGAAAATGGCCACCTCGATATCGCTGAAGCGCTGCTCGCCAAGGGCGCTGACGCCAACGCCAAGTCGAGCGACGAAGGCGTGACTTCCTTGATGTTGGCCTCTGGAGGCGGCCACCTCGACATCGTGCAGGCGCTGCTGGCCAAGGGCGCCGATGTCAATGCGAAGTCAACTGAAAAGGCGGCGACGGCGCTGATCCTCACCTCCGCCGAAGGCCACCTGGATGTGGTGCAGGCGTTGGTCGCCAAGGGCGCCGACGTGAACGCAAAGGAGCTAAGCGGCGACACCGCGCTCATGGCGGCCTCTGAGGCGGGCCATAGCGATGTGGTGGACGAATTGCTCGCCAAGGGCGCTTCGATCAATGCGACGAGAAGCGACGGCTGGACGGCGCTGATGGTCGCCGTCGCGAAGGAACACGCGGAGGTGGTGCGCGCGCTGCTTGACCAAAATGCCGACGTAAACGTCAAGGCCCAGGATGGCGCGACAGCGCTCAGCCTGGCGACGGACGCCGACATCAAGGCTCAGTTGACCAAAGCCGGCGCGAAACCTTAGCGCGGCCGCGGCTACGCCACGTTTTGCTTGAGCCAACCGAGCAGATCCGCGGTCACCTCGTCGCGGTTCGTCTCATTCAGCGTTTCGTGGCGGGCGTCCGGGTAGACCTTGTAAGTCAACCGCTTGAGGCCCGCGGCGCGATATACGTCGACCAGGTTTTTCAGGTTGGCGCCGACGGGATCACGTTCCCCCTTGAACACGTAGATCGGTAGCCCCTTGGGGATGCGGGCGGCGAGTTCGGGCGAGGCCAGCGTCCTCAGCCCGCCGAGGAGATCGAGCGCCAGTCCGGCGCTGATAGGGAAGCCGCACAGCGGGTCGGCGACATATTTGTCGACCTCGACCTCGTCGCGCGACAGCCAGTCGAAGTCGGTGCGGGCGGGCTTGAACGGCTTGTTCTGAGCGCCAAAAATGAGCTGCTGCACGATCGGGCTCTTGCCCCGGCCGCCCAGCCGCCAGCGCTCGAAGCCGGCGACGCGCTGGCCGACCGCCAGCAGCATGGCAGGAACCGCGCCGTTGCTGCCGGAGAGCACCGCGGCCGAATATCGCGCGCCGCGCTCGGCGATCAGCGTCTGGCCGAGGTAAGAACCCATCGAGTGGGCGAACAACACTTGCGGCAGGCCGGCGTGGCGGCGGTCGACTTCGTTGGCGACGACATGGAGATCATCTAGGCACGCGCGCCACCCGTTGGTCTCCGCGAAGAAGCCGAGATCGGCCGGCGGACAGGTCGGCCCATGGCCGCGATGATCGCTGGCGTAGACTACATAGCCGGCGCTGGTCAGCGCCTCGGCCAGACGCGCGTAGCGCGCGCTGTGCTCGCCGAGCCCATGGGAAACCTGCAGGGTTGCCCGCGCGTCCCCGTCGGGCGCCCAGCGGCGGACGAAAATGTCGCGTCCGTCGTGGGGAATTGTGAAAGTTTCGGCTAGCACGCGCGTCCTCCCCAGCTTTGGTTCCGGTCTAAACTGAACGGCGTCATTGGGCTAGCGGCGGCAAGTGGGGACAAATACCTTGGCCCGTGCGGGTCTTGTTGCGGCCGCAAATGACGCGTTCTCTTTGCGGCCCGTCAGGGGAATATCGCGGAGCGCGGGCGCCGAAAACCCCCGGGTATGGAAAGTGACGTTAGGGCAAATCGGAATTACAAATTTCATATTCTGTCATTTGAGAGATCAAGTTTTTCGCATCTCCGATGGCGAAATGAAAGCCGTCGCCCATATAAACCGCTGTTATGTTTCGAATTATTTGGACGAGCATGCGAAGGGAATTAAGGCCTCGGACGCCTGCTCCGAAAGTTCGGCTTGATCGTTTTCGCGCCCGGCGCGATAGCGTCGGGCCATGCAACGCCGCCTCAGCGATGCGGCTCAACTAGGGATGACAAGGCATGGCACGTAGCAAGATCGCCCTGATCGGCGCTGGTCAGATCGGAGGCACGCTCGCCCATCTGGCGGCGATCAAGGAGCTCGGCGACATCGTCCTGTTCGACATCGTGGATGGCGTCCCCCAGGGCAAGTCGCTCGACCTCGCCGAGTCCGGGCCGGTGGAGGGCTTCAACGCCAAACTCGCCGGCGCCAGTTCTTATGAGGCGATCAAAGGCGCCGATGTCGTGATCGTCACCGCGGGCGTACCGCGGAAGCCTGGCATGAGCCGCGACGACCTGCTCGGGATCAATCTGAAGGTGATGGAAGCGGTCGGCGCCGGCATCAAGCAGCACGCCCCGAACGCGTTCGTCATCTGCATCACAAACCCCCTCGACGCGATGGTCTGGGCGCTGCAGAAATTCTCGGGCCTGCCCGCCAACAAGGTGGTCGGCATGGCCGGCGTGCTGGACTCTGCGCGCTTCCGTTACTTCCTGTCCGAGGAATTCAAGGTCTCGGTCGAGGACGTCACCGCCTTCGTGCTCGGCGGCCACGGCGACGACATGGTCCCCTCGGTCCGCTATTCCACCGTCGCCGGCATTCCCCTACCCGACCTCGTAAAACTCGGCTGGACGACGCAGGAGCGGCTCGACGCGATGGTCGAGCGCACCCGCAAGGGCGGCGGCGAGATCGTCAACCTGCTGAAGACCGGCTCGGCGTTCTATGCCCCTGCGGCGTCGGCGATCTCGATGGCGGAATCCTACCTGAAGGACCAGCGGCGCGTGCTGCCCTGCGCCGCGCAGCTCAACGGCCAGTACGGCCTCACCGACACCTATGTGGGCGTGCCCGTAATCATCGGCGCCGGCGGCGTCGAGAAGATCGTCGAGATCACCTTCGACGAGGCTGAGAAGGCGATGTTCGCCAAATCGGTGGCCTCCGTGAAGAGCCTCGTCGACGCCTGCAAGACGATCAACCCGGCGCTCGCCTGAACGCCCTTCCCTTTCCGCTTCCTCAGCGAGCCACGCGATGAACATTCACGAGTATCAGGCCAAAGCCGTGCTGCGCGCCTACGCGGCGCCGGTCTCGAATGGCAAGGCCGCGTTCACCGCCGATGAGGCGGAAGCGGCGGCGAACGAACTCGGCGGCCCGATCTGGGTCGTCAAGTCGCAGATCCACGCCGGCGGCCGCGGCAAGGGCAAGTTCAAGGAGGCCTCCGCTGGCGAAAAGGGCGGCGTGCGGCTCGCCAAGTCCGTCGCCGAGGTGAAGCAGTTCGCCGACGAAATGCTCGGCGCGACGCTGGTCACCGTGCAGACCGGCCCCGCCGGCAAGCAGGTCAACCGGCTCTATATCGAAGACGGCTCGTCGATCGACAAAGAATTCTATCTGTCGGTGCTGGTTGACCGTCGGCCTCGCGCGTCTCTTTCGTGGTCTCCACCGAAGGCGGCGTCAACATCGAGGACGTCGCGCACAATACGCCCGAAAAGATCCTCACCTTCTCGGTCGACCCCGCGACCGGCATCATGCCGCACCACGGCCGCACCGCCGCCAGTCATCTGGGCTTGAGCGGCGAACTCGCCAAGCAATGCGAGGCGCTGATCACCAAGCTCTATGCCGCCTTCGTCGGCAAGGACATGGCGATGCTCGAGATCAACCCGCTGGTCGTCACCACCAGCTCGCAACTGAAGGTGCTCGACGCCAAAGTTTCGTTCGACGACAACGCCCTGTTCCGCCACGCCGACATGTTCGCGCTGCGCGACGAGACGGAAGAGGATTCGAAAGAGATCGAGGCCTCCAAATACGACCTCAACTACGTCACGCTCGACGGCACGATCGGCTGCATGGTCAATGGCGCCGGCCTCGCCATGGCGACGATGGACATCATCAAACTCTACGGCGAAAGCCCCGCCAACTTTCTCGACGTCGGCGGCGGCGCCTCCAAAGAGAAAGTGACGGCGGCGTTCAAGATCATCACCGCCGACCCGAACGTGAAAGGCATCCTGGTCAACATCTTCGGCGGCATCATGCGCTGCGACGTGATCGCCGAGGGCGTGATCGCCGCGGTGAAGGACGTCGGCCTCAAGGTGCCGCTGGTGGTTCGCCTAGAGGGCACCAACGTCGAACTCGGCAAGAAGATCATTCGAGAGAGCGGCCTCAATGTGATCTCGGCCGACGATCTCGATGATGCGGCGCAGAAGATCGTAACGGCTGTGAAAAAGGGTGAGAGCGGTGAACGCTGACTGTCGCTTCTCTCCAACCGGTGCCCCTGTAGCCGCGGTCGCTGACCGCGGACGGTCCGCTTGGAGAAAGCTTTCAGAAAGTGGAACCTCGGCCCGGAGACCGGGGTCAGCGACCCCGGCTACAGCGGCTGCGGACCCAGGCTACAGAAGCGCATTCAGAACCATCTGAGTTAGAATAGGAACTTCCCCTTGTCCGTTCTCATCGACGCCAACACGAAGGTCATCACGCAGGGCTTCACCGGCAAGAATGGCACGTTCCATTCCGAGCAGGCGATCGCCTATGGCACGAAAATCGTCGGCGGCACTTCGCCGGGCAAAGGCGGCTCGACGCCATCTGGGCTTGCCGGTGTTCGACACCGTCGCCGAAGCGCGCGAGAAGACGGGCGCCGACGCCTCGGTGATCTATGTCCCGCCGCCGGGCGCGGCGGATGCGATCTGCGAGGCGATCGCGGCGGAAGTGCCGCTCATCGTCTGCATCACCGAAGGCATTCCGGTCATCGACATGGTGCGCGTCAAGCGCGCGCTGCAGGGCGCGAAGTCGACGCTGGTCGGCCCGAACTGCCCGGGCGTGATGACGGCCGGCGAATGCAAGATCGGCATCATGCCCGGCAACATTTTCAAGCGCGGCAGCGTCGGCATTGTCTCGCGCTCCGGCACGCTGACCTATGAGGCCGTGTTCCAGACCACGCAGGAAGGCCTCGGCCAGACGACCGCGATCGGCATCGGCGGCGACCCTGTCAAAGGCATGGACTTTATCGAGGCGCTGGAATTGTTCCTCGGCGACCCCGAGACCAAGTCGATCATCATGATCGGCGAGATCGGCGGCAGCGCGGAAGAAGACGCGGCGCAGTTCCTGAAAGACGAGGCGAAGCGCGGCCGCGCCAAGCCGATGGTCGGCTTCATCGCCGGCCGCACCGCGCCGAAGGGCCGCCGCATGGGCCACGCCGGCGCGATCATCGCCGGCGGAAAGGGCGACGCGGAAAGCAAGATCGCCGCCATGGAATTGGCCGGCATCCGCGTCTCGCCCTCGCCGGCGCGGCTCGGCAAGACGCTGGTCGAATGTTCTCAAGGCTGAGTAAGGAGACGCCGTCATGACCCGTCAAGACAGCAATCGCGCGTTCCTCGACACCGCCTTCCTGCATGGCGTCAACGGCGCCTATGTCGAGGCGCTGCAGGCCAAATATGAGGCCGATCCCAATTCGGTCGAGGCCGGCTGGCGCGACTTCTTCGACGCGCTCGGCGACGATCCCGACAGCGTGAAGAAGACCGCTGAGGGCGCCTCGTGGAAAGTGCCGCAATGGCCGCTGATCCCGAAGACGGACCTCATCAACGCGCTCGACGGCGACTGGCCGACGACTGAAAAGGTCATCTCGGAAAAGCTCAAGGCGAAGGCCGCGGCGGCCGCCGCAGCCCGGCGTCGAGGCGCCGACCGAGGAATCGATCCACCGCGCGACGCGCGATTCCGTGCGCGCGATCATGATGATCCGCGCCTTCCGGATGCGCGGCCATCTGCACGCCAATCTCGATCCGCTCGGCCTCGAGCCCAGCAAGGATCACGAGGAACTGCATCCCGGCACCTACGGCTTCGACGAGGCCGACTACGACCGCAAGATCTTCATCGACAACGTGCTCGGGCTCGAATTCGCGACCATCCGCGAGATGCTGGCGATCCTGCGCCGCACCTATTGCGGCACGATCGGCTTCGAATTCATGCACATCTCCGATCCCGCCGAAAAGGCGTGGATCCAGGAGCGCATCGAGGGGCCGGACAAGGAGATCCAGTTCACCCGCGAAGGCAAGCGCGCGATCCTGCTCGAAGCTCGTCGAAGCCGAGGGCTTCGAGAACTTCATCGACGTCAAATATCCCGGCACCAAGCGCTTCGGCCTCGACGGCGCGCGAGGCGATGATCCCGGCGCTCGAACAGATCATCAAGCGCGGCGGCAATCTCGGCCTGAAGGAGATCGTGCTCGGCATGGCGCATCGCGGCCGCCTCAACGTGCTGACGCAGGTGATGGGCAAGCCGCATCGCGTGCTGTTCCACGAGTTCCGCGGCGGCTCCGCCTCGCCCGACCAGGTCGACGGCTCCGGCGACGTGAAGTACCACCTCGGCGCCTCGTCGGACCGCGAGTTCGACGGCAACCAGGTCCATCTGTCGCTGACCGCCAACCCCTCGCATCTCGAGATCGTCGATCCCGTCGTGCTCGGCAAGGTGCGCGCCAAGCAGGACCAGTTGAACGACTATGTCGAGCGCGTAAAAGTCATGCCGCTGCTGATCCACGGCGACGCGGCGTTCGCGGGCCAGGGCGTCGTCGCGGAATGCTTCGGGCTCTCGGGCCTGCGCGGCCATCGCACCGGCGGCTCGCTGCATTTCATCGTCAACAATCAGATCGGCTTCACGACCTATCCGCGCTATTCGCGCTCGTCGCCCTACCCGTCAGACGTCGCAAAGCTGGTCGAGGCGCCGATTTTCCACGCCAACGGCGACGATCCCGAAGCTGTGGTGTTCTGCGCCAAGATCGCCACCGAATACCGGCAGAAATTCCACAAGCCTGTCGTCATCGACATGTTCTGCTATCGCCGCTTCGGCCACAACGAAGGCGACGAGCCGGCGTTCACGCAGCCGCTGATGTATCGCAACATCCGCCAGCATCCGACCACGCTGCAGATCTACGGCAAGAAGCTGACCGACGAAGGCCTTATCACCGCGGGCGAAGTCGACAAGATGCGCGCCGACTGGCGCCAGCGCCTGGAGGCCGAGTTCCAGGCCGGCACCGCCTACGTCGCCAACAAAGCCGACTGGCTGGATGGCCGCTGGTCCGGCTTCAAGTCGGCGCAGGACCTCGCCGAAGACGATCGGCGCGGCGAAACCGCGGTCGACGCGGCCAGACTGAAGTTCTACGCCGAACGCATCACCGCGGTGCCCGAGGGCTTTGCCGTCCACAAGACCGTCCAGCGCTTCCTCGACAATCGCCGCGCGACGATCTTCAACGGCGACGGCATCGATTGGGCGACGGGCGAGACGCTCGCTTTCGCAACGCCTGCTCGACGAAGGTTTCCCGGTGCGCCTGTCCGGCCAGGACAGCGAACGCGGCACGTTCTCGCAGCGCCATTCGGTGCTGATCGATCAGGAGACCGGAGGCGCGCTACATCCCGCTCAACCATATCCGCGAAGGACAGAAGCGCTACGAGGTCATCAACTCGATGCTCTCGGAAGAAGCGGTGCTCGGCTTCGAATATGGCTATTCGCTCGCCGAGCCGAACGCGCTGACGGTCTGGGAAGCGCAGTTCGGCGACTTCGCCAATGGCGCGCAGGTCGTGTTCGACCAGTTCATCTCCGCGGGCGAGCGCAAGTGGCTGCGCATGTCGGGCCTCGTCTGCCTGCTGCCGCATGGCTACGAGGGCCAGGGCCCGGAGCATTCGTCGGCGCGGCTGGAGCGCTATCTGCAGATGTGCGCGGAAGACAACATGCAGGTCGTCTATTGCACGACGC
Source organism: uncultured Pseudomonadota bacterium (assembly GCA_963771455.1). GTDB lineage: Bacteria > Pseudomonadota > Alphaproteobacteria > Rhizobiales > Beijerinckiaceae > Roseiarcus. Next base: position 85,510 of record CAVYTP010000018.1, on the reverse strand, counting down.
CGGCGAACTTGTTCCACGTGCTGCGCCGTCAGCTGAAGCGCGAGTTCCGCAAGCCGCTGATCCTGATGACGCCGAAGTCGATGCTGCGCAACAAGCGCGCGGTGTCGGCGCTCAGCGCCTTCGGCACGGGCTCGTCGTTCCATCGCGCTGCTGTGGGATCACGCCGAGACCCACAAGGGCGAGAAGATCAAGCTGGCGCGGGACGACAAGATCCGCCGCGTCATCCTCTGCTCGGGCAAGGTCTACTACGATCTCTACGACGAGCGCGAGAAGCGCGGCATCGACGACGTCTATCTGCTGCGCGTCGAGCAGCTCTATCCGTTCCCGCTGAAGGCGCTGGTCAAGGAGCTTGTCGCGCTTCAAGAAGGCGGAAGTCGTCTGGTGCCAGGAAGAGCCCAAGAACATGGGCTCCTGGACCTTCGTCGAGCCCTATCTCGAATGGGTGCTCGGCCAGGTCGGCGGCAAGACCAAGCGCCCGCGCTATGTCGGGCGTCCGGCCGCAGCGGCGACCGCGACCGGCCTGATGTCCAAGCATCTGGCGCAACTGAAAGCGTTCCTCGACGAAGGCTTCGCCGTCTAACGGCGCGCTCTGGGAGGACAGGCCATGGCGCATTTCCTCGGCAAGCTCATTCCGCCGCGCGCGTCCTTCATGCAGGACATGTCGGCGGAAGAGGCGGGCCTGATGCGCGCGCATGCCGACTACTGGCTCCCGCATGTCGAGCGCGGGGCTGGTGATCGTCATGGGGCCGGTCGTCGATCCCGCGGGCGGCTATGGGCTGATGATCGCCAACGCGCCCTCGCTCGGCTGGCTGCAGCGCGCGCAGGCCGACGATCCTGTCATCAAGGCGGGGGCAGGCTTCGCTTACGAGAATTATCCGATGCCGTCGATCCGCGTCGCTCCCGTCGAGCCGCTGGCGCCGGTGTCGTCAGTTTCCCCTTAAACAGAAGGGCGCCCTTCGAAGCGGCGCAGGCAAACACCATGGCCACGGAAATCAGAGTTCCCACCCTCGGCGAGTCGATCTCGGAGGCGACGGTCGGCAAGTGGTTCAAGCAGCGCGGCGACGCCGTGAAGGCCGACGAGCCTCTGGTCGAACTCGAGACCGAGAAGGTGACGCTGGAAGTCAACGCGCCCGCCGCCGGCGTGTTGTCGGAAATCCTCGTCAACAGCGGCGAGACGGTGACGATCGGCGCCCTGCTCGGCTCGTTGTCGGCCGGCGGCGGCGCGGCCGCGAAGACCGAAGCGCGCCGGCGGCCGCCGCGCCGACGCCAGCCCCGCGCCGGCTCCGGCGCCGCGCCGCGCCGCCACCACCATGCCGCCCTCCCCCGCCGCCGCCAAGATCGCTGCCGACAGCGGCATCGACGTTTCCGCCATCAATGGCGCCGGCAAGCGCGGCCAGGTGCTGAAGGGCGACGTGCTCGAGGCGGTCGCCGCCAAGCCCGCCACGCCGGCTCCCGCCGCCTAGCTCCCGCCCCGGCGCCGGCGCCCGTCCGTGCGCGCTCCTCGCGCCCGACGATTCCGCGCGCGAGGAACGCGTGCGGATGACCAAGCTGCGCCAGACGATCGCGCGCCGCCTGAAGGAAGCGCAGAACACCGCCGCGATGCTGACGACCTTCAACGAGGTCGACATGACCGAGGTGATGTCGATGCGCGCCCGCTACAAGGACGCGTTCGAGAAGAAGCACGGCGGCAAGCTCGGCTTCATGGGCTTCTTCGTGAAGGCCTGCGTGCAGGCGCTGAAGGACATTCCGGCCGTCAACGCCGAGATCGACGGCGCCGACCTCGTCTACAAGAACTACTACCACCTCGGCATCGCGGTCGGCACCGACAAGGGCCTCGTCGTGCCTGTCGTGCGCGACGCCGACCTGCTGTCGATCGCCGGCATCGAAAAGAAGATCGCCGATTACGGCCGCCGCGCCCGCGACGGCCAGCTGAAGATCGAGGAGATGCAGGGCGGCACGTTCACCATCACCAATGGCGGCATCTACGGCTCGCTGATGTCGACGCCGATCCTCAATGCGCCGCAGTCGGGCATCCTCGGCATGCACAAGATCCAGGAACGCCCGATGGCGATCAACGGCAAGGTCGAGATCCGGCCGATGATGTATCTGGCGCTGAGCTACGATCACCGCGTCGTCGACGGCAAGGAGGCGGTGACCTTCCTGGTGCGCGTGAAGGAGGCGCTCGAGGATCCGGCAAGGCTCGTGCTGGATCTTTGATCGGTCGATTTGGTTTGCCGGAGCGCGCGCATGTTGAGTGAAATCGCCTGCCTGGAACTCAGCATCGCGCTCTGGTTTGCGCATATCGCCGTCAGGGGGCGTTCGCAATGCGCTCGCTGGGTCCAGCCTATCTGACGAGCAATCGCGACGTCGCGCGCGATCCCGGCGACACTCACTATTCGCGAGCGACCCGCGCGCTGCGCAACTACATCGAGAACATGGTTCCGTTCGTGGCGGCGAGCCTCGGCTTGATGGTCACCCATCACGCGCCGGAATGGGGATCGACGATCTGGATCGTCGCGCGCATCGTCTATCTGCCGATCTTCGTCGCGGGACTGTCGCCGGCCCGGACGATCGTCTGGACGATTTCCGTCGTCGGCCTCGCAATCATGCTGGTGAGGCTGGCTTTTTGAGCTTTGACAAACGGGTGGCATCGCGTCCGTGCCACCCTTGCCCGCCCGGTTGAGGCGCACTATCTTACCTGGTCTTACAATTTCCGGTGGTTCCAGTGACCAAGACGAAACTCGCCACGACCCGATTGTCGACAAAGGGGCAGGTCATCTTGCCCAAAGCTATCCGGGACGCGCAGAACTGGAACGCGGGCCAGGAACTGGTCGTCGAACAGATCGCCGGCGGGGTCGTCCTGCGCCCGCGACGCCGTTCGCGCCGACACGGTTCGAGGATGTCTTTGGCTCGCTAGCGCGTTACGCAAAACCGATGACCGAGGAGCAGATCGAAGCCGCGCTCAGCGCGGCGGCCAAGAGTCGCTATGCACGCGATTGACACCAATGTCCTCGTTCGTTGCCTCATCGTAGACGAAGAGGCGCAGGCGCGGCGCGCGCAGCGACGTCGTACGCTCGGGCCCGTGTTTCGTCTCTCTGACAGTTCTGCTCGAGGCCGAGTGGGTCTTGCGCGACGGCGATGGAAATGCCGCGCCGGTCGGTGCTCGCCGAACTCGAACGCTTTTGCGGATTGCCGACTGTGGTTCTGGGGTCGGCGGCGACGTTGAGGAACGCGTTCGAGTGGGCCAAAGCCGGGCTCGACTTCGCCGACGCGCTTCATCTCGCGCAGGCGGCCGGTTGCGAGACGTTCGTCACTTTCGACCGCAAGCTCATCAAACAAGGCGCCAAGCGAAGGCGCTCGCGTCGTGTCAGCCCTGAATTTTGCTCGCCGGCCCGGCGCTCTCAATCGCAAGCACTCGAGGTTCATCCACATGTCCTACGATCTCATCGTCATCGGCTCCGGCCCCGGCGGCTACGTCTGCGCGATCCGCGCCGCGCAGCTCGGCCTGAAGGTGGCGGTCGTCGAGAAGAGCAAGACGCTCGGCGGCACCTGCCTCAACATCGGCTGCATCCCGTCCAAGGCGCTGCTGTACGCCTCCGAAATGTTCGAGGAGGCGGGGCACGGCTTTGCGCCGCTCGGCATCAAGGTCGCCGGCGCCCGAACTCGATCTCGCCGCGCTGATGAAACACAAGGACGACACGGTCGCCGCCAACGTCAACGGCGTCGCGTTCCTGTTCAAGAAGAACAAGATCGACTGGCTGCACGGCGAAGGCCGCATCGTCGCGCCCGGCCAGGTGATCGTCAAGGGCGACAGCGGCGAGACGACGCACGAGACGAAGGCGATCGTGATCGCGACCGGCTCCGACGTCGCGCGCCTGCCCGGCGTCGAGATCGACGAGAAGAAGGTTGTTTCCTCGACCGGCGCGCTGACGCTCGCCCGCGCCGAAGAAGCTGATCGTCGTCGGCGCCGGCGTCATCGGCCTCGAACTCGGCTCGGTCTGGCGCCGGCTCGGCGCGGAAGTGACCGTCGTCGAATTCCTCGACCGCATCCTGCCCGGCATGGACGGCGAAGTCGCCAAACAGTTCCAGCGCATGCTGGAGAAGCAGGGCTTCAAGTTCCTGCTCGGCAACAAGGTCACCGGCGTCGACACCAGCGGCGCCGGCGTCAAGGCGACGATCGAGCCGGCCAAGGGCGGCGAGGCGCAGACGCTGGAAGCCGACGTCGTGCTGGTCGCCATCGGCCGCCGCCCCTACACGGAGGGCCTTGGCCTGGAGGCGGTCGGCGTCGCGACCGAGCGCGGACATGGTCGTCATCGACGACCATTTCCAGACCAACGTGAAGGGGATTTACGCGATCGGCGACGTCGTGCGCGGGCCGATGCTCGCCCACAAGGCCGAGGACGAAGGCGTCGCCGTGGCCGAAATCCTCGCCGGCCAGCACGGCCACGTGAATTACGACGTCATCCCCGGCGTCGTCTACACGAGCCCGGAAGTCGCCGTGGTCGGCAAGTCCGAGGAGGAGTCTGAAGGCGGCGGGCATCGCCTACAACGTCGGCAAATTCCCGTTCCTCGCCAACGGCCGCGCGCGCGCCATGCGCCACACCGAGGGCTTTGTGAAAATGCTCGCCGACGCCAAGACCGACCGCGTGCTCGGCGTCCACATCGTCGGCTTCGGCGCCGGCGAGATGATCCACGAGGCGGCTGTGCTGATGGAGTTCGGCGGCTCGGCCGAAGATCTGGCGCGCACCTGCCACGCGCATCCGACGATGTCGGAAGCGGTGAAGGAAGCGGCGATGGGGGTCGACAAGCGGTCGATCCATATTTGATTGGCACCTCCTCGTCCCGCTCGCGGGAGAGGGCTGGGCGTGAGGGAGCGCCGGACGTGAGCCGCCTCCCGCGCGATCCGGCCTTCGGCCACCTTCTCCCGCACGCGGGAGAAGGGCATCAAGCCAAGCTGCTTCTCCAGCGCGTCCAGCGTCTGATAGCAGGGCAGCACCTGCGCGACGCTCGAGTTCGGCTCGCGGCCCTCGCGGATCGCGGCGAAGAATTCGCGGTCCTGCAGCTCGATGCCGTTCATGCTGACGTCGACCTTGGAGACGTCGATCTTCTCGTCCTTGCCGGTGAACAGATCGTCGTAGCGCGCGATATAGGTCGCCGTGTCGCCGATGTAGCGGAAGAAGGTGCCGAGCGGCCCGTCGTTGTTGAACGACAGCGACAGCGTGCAGATCGCGCCGTTCTCGGCCTTCAGCTGGATGCTCATGTCCATCGCGATGCCGAGCGTCGGATGGATCGGCCCCTGCACGGCATTGGCCTTGACGACTTCGGAGCGCGTCTGATAGGCGAACAGATCGACGGTGTGCGCCGCGTGGTGCCACAGCAGGTGGTCGGTCCAGGAGCGCGGCTGGCCCAGCGCATTCATGTTGGTGCGGCGGAAGAAATAGGTCTGCACGTCCATCTGCTGGATCTTGAACTCGCCGGCCAGGATGCGCTTGCGCACATACTGATGGCTCGGGTTGAAGCGGCGGGTGTGGCCAACCATGGCGACCAGGCCGGTCTTCTGCTGCATCTCGATCGACGGCTTCGGCATCCGCGCAGGCTGTCGGCGAGCGGGATCTCGACCTGCACGTGCTTGCCGGCCTGCAGGCACTCGATCGACTGCGCGGCGTGCATCTGCGTCGGCGTGGCGAGGATGACCGCGTCGAGGCCGGGCTGCTTCAGCGTCTCGGCAAGCTCCGTCGTCGCGTGGCCGACGCCGTATTTGGCGGCCGCCTCCTTCGTCTTGTCGAGTTCGCGGCCGACCAGCGAGATCACCTCGACGCCGTCGATCAGCTTGATCGCGTCGAGATGCTTGAGGCCGAACGCGCCGGCGCCGGCGAGCGCGACCTTGATGGTTTTTGACATGGGATGCCTTCTTGATGAGAGCCCTTGTAGCCGCGGTCGCTGAGCGGTCTGACCGTAGCGGCCGAGGTCAGCGACCTCGGCTACAAACGGCGCTCAGGCGGCGTTCTCCAGGATGAGATGGCCGACCGCGGTGTTCGACGCGGGCACGTGATAGAAGCGGTGCACGACCTTCGGCTTCGGCGCCGCCGCGCGTATCCGCCATCGCGCCGCGCGCGATCAGCCACATCACCAGTTCGATGCCTTCGCTGCCCGCCTCGCGCACGTAGTCGATGTTCGGCATCTTCGCGCCAGCTTGGCCGGATCGTCGATCAGCTCGTCGAGGAATTCGTTGTCCCATTCGCGGTTGATCAGGCCGGCGCGCGGGCCCTGCAACTGATGGCTCATGCCGCCGGTGCCCCAGACCTGCACGTTGAGATCCTCGGGATAGCTCTCGATCGCCTCGCGGATCGCCTTGCCGAGATTGAAGCAGCGCTGGCCCGAGGGCACCGGGTGCTGCACGACGTTGACCGCGAACGGGATGATCCGGCACGGCCAGGCGTCGACCTTGCCGAACATGCAGCTCAGCGGCACGGTGAGGCCGTGGTCGACGTCGATCTCGTTGACCATCGTCAGGTCGAAATCCTTCTGGATCACCTCTGAGGCGATATGCGAGGCGAGTTCGGGATCGCCGATCACCGGCGGCACCGGACGCCGGCCGTAGCCCTCGTCGGCGGGCTCGAATTCCGGCCCGGTCATGATCGCGAAGGTCGGGACCATGCTGAGGCTGAACGCCGTGGCGTGATCGTTGTAGACCAGGAACATCGACGTCGGGCTTCTGCTCCTTCAGCCATTGCTTGGAGAATTCGTAGCCGGAGAAAACCTTCTGCCAGTATGGCTCGTGCGTCTTGCCGAGATCGAACGCGGCGCCGACGGCGGGAATGTGCGAGGTGTAGACGGAGGCGGTGATGCGGGCCATTTCACTTGTCCTTGGTTGAGGGCGCGGCGGGACGCTGCGCGTCGCCGTGTTCGCCGATCCTGCGGTTGCCCTCGATCGAGCGGCCGCCGCCGATCATCATCGCGCGGTATTCCTCCTCGCTCATGCCGGTCATCGAGCCCGCCATCTGCTGAAAGCTCTTGCCGTCGGTCGCGCCGATCTTCGACAGGAAATAGATGTTGCCGCCGAGCGCCATCATGCGGTTGAGGTCGCGCGCCAGCACCGCCTGCTTCTGGTCCTCGCTCATCTTCCATTCGTCGAGATAGGCGCGCTCGTCGGCCTTGAAGCGGGCGCGGTTGTCCGCCTTCATCAGCGACATGCAGAACTGGTTGAGCCAATAGCCCTTGCGCGATTGCTCGGCGTCGAACACGATCGTGCCGGGAATTTCCTTGAATTCCTTGTCGAGAGCCATCAGTTCCTCCCTTGCTCGGGCCAGTAGAGCCGCATCGGATTGTCGACCAGCAGCTTCTGCTGAAGCTCGGCGGTCGGCGCGATGTGCGGGATGAAATCGACCAGCAAGCCGTCGTCGGGCATGTGGTCCTTCAGATTGGGATGCGGCCAGTCGGTGCCCCAGAGCACGCGATCCGGAAATTCCTCGACGATGCGCGCGCGCGAACGGCACGACGTCGCGATAGGCGTTCTGCTCGCCGTTCAGCGCCGGCGGCCCCGCGACCGAAAGCCGCTCGGGGCAGCGACACCTTGCACCAGACGTTTGGATGCTCGCGCATGAATTTCATGAACAGCGCGAACTCGGGGCCGTCGATCGGCTTCGTCACGTCGGGCCGGCCCATGTGATCGACCACGACCGTGGTCGGCAGCGCGGTGAAGAAATCCCACAGCTCCGGCAGATCGACCGCCTCGAAATAGATCACCACGTGCCAGCCGAGCTTGCCGATGCGCGCCGGCGATCTCCATCAGCTCGTCCTTCGGCGTGAAGTCGACGAGGCGCTTGACGAAGTTGAAGCGCACGCCGCGCACGCCGGCCGCATGCAAGTCCTGCGAGCGCCGCGTCGCTGATGTCGCGCCTGCACCGTCGCGACGCCGCGCGCGCGGTCCGCCGCTCGACTTGCAGGGCGTCGACCATCGCGCTGTTGTCGGCGCCGTGGCAGGTCGCCTGCACGATCGACGTTGCGCGCAAAGCCGAGATGGTCGCGCAGCGCGAACAGTTGCGCCTTGCTGGCGTCGCAGGGCGTGTATTTGCGCTCCGGCGCGAACGGGAAATTCCGCGCCCGGGCCGAACACGTGGCAATGCGCGTCGACCGCGCCCGCGCGGCAGCTTGAACTTCGGCTTGCTCGGGCCGTGCGTACCAGTCGAGCCAGCCTTTGGTCTTCTCAAAGGGCCCGGTCACGGGCTTCCGCTTGGGTCATGGTTGCGCTTCAATCGATGTATTTGAGGCCGGCTTTTGCCAGCGGCTCGCGCATCTTGTACATGTCGAGGCCCGAGCACGCCCGAGGCGAGCTTGGCGCGCTTGTCGCCTTCGTTGGCTTCGCGCGCGGCGGCCGCATCGGCCGTCTTCTCGGCCCAGGCGGCGGGCACCACGACCACGCCGTCGTCATCGGCGACGATGGCGTCGCCGGGATTGACCAGCCGCGCCCGGCGCAGACGATCGGGAATGTTGACCGAGCCGAGCGTCGCCTTGATCGTGCCCTTGGCGCTGATGCACTTGCTCCAGACCGGGAAACCCATCTCGGTCAGCGTCTTGACGTCGCGCACGCCGGCGTCGATGACCAGCGCGCGCGCGCCGCGCGCCATGAAGCGAGGTCGCGAGCAGATCGCCGAAATAGCCGTCGGTGCATTCGGCGGTGATCGCCGCGACGACGATGTCGCCGGGCTGGATCTGCTCGGCGACGACATGCATCATCCAGTTGTCGCCGGGATGCAGCAGCACGGTGACGGCGGTGCCGGACACGGAGGCGCCGGCGTAGATCGGGCGCATGTACGGCTTCATCAGGCCGACGCGGCCCATCGCCTCGTGGACGGTGGCGACGCCGTATTTGGCGAGCGCGTCGGTCGCCGCGCGGTCGGCGCGCTCGATGTTGCGGTTGACGACTGCCGAGTTCGGTCATGGCGTGCCTCCTATCGACCCTTGCGTCTTGAGCAGCGGCGTCGAGCCGGGGATAGACGCGGCGCGCGTTGCCTTCGTAACACCTGATGCTTTTCTTCCGGCGTCAGAGCTTCGAGGTCGACTCGATGTAGCGCTTGGTGTCGTCGTAGTTGAAGCCGGTCTCGGGATCGATGCCGCGCACCGCGCCGATCATCTCGCTGGCGAACAGGATGTTCTCGACCGGGATCACCTTGGTCAGCAGGTCGATGCCGGGCTGGTGGTAGACGCAGGTGTCGAAGAACATGTTCTTGAGCAGGTGCTCCTTCAGCAGCGGCTTCTTCATCTCCTGCGCCAGGCCGCGAAAGCGGCCCCAGTGATAGGGCACGGCGCCGCCGCCGTGCGGGATGAGGAAGCGCAGCGTCGGGAAATCCTTGAACAGGTCGCCCTGGATCAGACTGCATGAACGCCGTCGTGTCGGCGTTGAGGTAGTGCGCGCCGGTGGTGTGGAAGCAGGCGTTGCAGCTCGTCGAGACATGCACCATCGCGGGGATGTCGTACTCGACCATCTTCTCGTAGATCGGATACCAGTGCCGGTCGGTCAGCGGCGGGCTCGTCCAGTAGCCGCCCGACGGATCGGGGTTCAGGTTGATCCCGACGAAGCCGTACTCCTTGACGCACTTCTCGAGTTCGGGAATGCAGGTCTTCGGGTCGACGCCGGGCGATCTGCGGCAGCATCGCCGCGCCGATGAAATGCTCCGGGAAACAGCTTGCGACGCGAAAGCACAGCTCGTTGCAGATCGCCGCCCAGGTCGACGAGACCTGGAAGTCGCCGATGTGGTGGGCCATGAAGCTGGCGCGCGGCGAGAAGATCGTCAGGTCGGTGCCGCGCTGCTTCATGAATTTGCAGCTGGTTGGCCTCGATGGTCTCGCGCAGCTCGTCGTCGCTGATCTTGAGCTCGGCGACCTTGGGCGTCTGCGACGGGTCCTTGATGCCGGCGATCTGCCGGTTGCGCCATTCCTCCAGCGCCTTCGGCGCGGTCGTGTAGTGACCGTGGATGTCGATGATCATGGCGTTTCCTCGTAGTGCGTAGATTTCGCGAGGTCGGCGAGAGAGCGCGCAGCTTGCCGCAACGGCGGCCCGATCGACGGATTTCCTGCGCAGATCTGCGACGCGGTCATGTCCTGCGGCGTCCTCCCCGAGGCCGCGGACAAATCTGTCTCAGAGGTAACGCCAAAGCCGTCGCCGGCGCAAATCAACATTGCGGTGGCGAATTGCGCAATCCTGTTCGCTCCTCCCTCGAATTTCGTATCGAGGTTATGGGCCGGCCATTGCCAAAAATCCACGCATGAATTATCATGAGACTCATGAGCAAAATCGATGAATTGGACCTCGACGGCCGCCTGCTGCGGCTGCTGGTCGCCGTCGTCGACGCCGGCTCGATCACAGGCGCGGCGCAGACGCTCGGCGTGACGCAATCGGCTGTCTGCCATCTGCTCGACAAGCTGCGCGCCATCGTCGGCGACCCGCTGTTCGTGAAATCCGGCCGGGGCATCCGCGCGACGGCGCGGGCGACGGCTCTCGCGCCGCGCGCGCGAGAGCTGCTGCGCGAATTGCAGCGCTTCGCGGCGTCCGGCGAGTTCGAACCCGGCCAACTGGCGCGCGACCTTCACGATCGCGGCCAACGACCTGCAGCGCGACGCGCTGCTGCCCGGCCTCGTCGCGCGGCTGCGCGCCACGGCGCCGGGCGTATCGTTGCGCGTCATCCCGTCCAATGTGCCGAGCGCGGAGATGCTGCGCGGCGAGCTTTGCCAGTTGATCCTCAGCCCGCGCCCGCCGCAGGGCGCCGACATGGTGCAGAAGAAACTGTTCGAGGACCGCTACCGGGTGTTCTACGACCCGGCCCGCCGCGCCGCGCCGCGCACCCGCGCGGAATACCTCGCCGCCGACCATGTCTCGGTGCTCTACGAGCCGAACCGCAAGGTCGACCTCGACGCCCATCTCGAGGCGGAGGGGGTTTTTCGGCGCTTCGTGGTCCTGGCGCCGGGCTTTGCGGGCGTGCCGGCATTTCTGCGCGGCTCGGACCTCGTCGCCACGGCGCCGAGCCTGCAGCGCTTCGGCGCCTTCCAGGGCCTCGCCCACGCCCCTCCCCCGGTCGCCTGCCCTCCCATGCCGATGTACATGATCTGGAGCCGCAGCGACCACGAAGACCCCGCGCACCGCTGGTTGAGGGGGGAGCTGGAGGCGGCGGCGAAGAAGGTGGCGGGACGGGGGGTGTAGGCGCCGGCACGCGTGTCCGCTGAAGCGTCCTTCGACAGGCTCAGGACGAGGACGTGATGCCTGAAGCGCGACCGTTAGACACGTGTGAATCCGTCAGGCGCTTTCGCGGGCATGACAACATAGCCGTCTTGAGGTAGTCGCTGGAGGCGCCTGCCTCAACCAACGGACACCCTCTTGCCGAAAATCACCTATGTCGAAGCCGACGGCCGCTCGAAGACGGTCGATGTGAAGGTCGGCTGGAGCCTCATGCAGGGGGCCGTCTCCAATGGCGTAACAGGCATCGTCGGCGAGTGCGGCGGCTCGATGGCCTGCGCGACCTGCCATTGCTATGTCGACCCTGCGCGCTTCGCCGAATTGCCAAAGCCTTCGACTGCGGAGCTGGACATGCTGAGCATGGCGGCGGCCGAGGTGAAGCCAAACAGCCGGCTCTCCTGCCAGATCACGGCGACGCCGGCGCTCGAAGGGCTGGTGCTGAATTTGCCGGCGACGCAGTACTGAGGAGAACGCATGGCCCGCCGACTTATTTCTTCCGGCTCCCGTTTCGAAGCGGAGATGGGCTATTCGCGCGCCGTAGTTGATGGCGAATGGGTGTTTGTTTCAGGGACAACGGGCTACGACTATTCGACGATGACGATTTCGGACGATGTCGTCGCGCAATGCGAGCAGGCGTTCAGGAACATCGAGGCCGCGCTGGAGGAAGCGGGAGCGTCGATGTCGGACGTCGTGCGGGTTCACTACATCCTGCCGAACCGCGACGACTTCGCCCCGTGCTGGCCGGTCTTGCGGCGATATTTCGGCGAGGCGCGTCCCGCTGCAACCATGATACAGGCGGGGCTCGCGGATACGAAAATGAAGATTGAAATCGAAGTGACGGCGCGACGCTCACTACAGGCGCCTCTGTAGCCGCGGTCGCTGACCGCGGGGCGCCGACGCGGCGAAGCCTCCCGAAAAGCGAGCCTTTCCGCCCGGCCGAGGTCAGCGACCCATGAGAGCTAGGTTAAGGCGTGGATTGAGGCTCTTCAACCCGCGTTCCGTCATGCGCCGGGCTTGTCCCGCGTCATCCACGCTGTTCAGCTGCCCGACTTAACGCGTTCGCATTTGCTTCGCGCTCCACCTGTCGAAAGCTTCGCGCCTTGCAGTTGAACGGCGTGGATGGCGCGTGACGAGCACGGCCATGACGGAAAGCGCGATGCCGACGCCAATCTTGCCTTAACCCAGCTACTATGGGTCAACGATCTCGGCTACAAAGGCAGGCCGTCCTCAAGCGCTCGCGGCGAACAATTCCCACGCGCCGGGCAGACCCTTGAGTTGTGCGCGCCGCGCTCGGTGAATTTCAGGCCGGCGCCTGCCGTGAGTTCGCTGACCACGCGCGAGACCAGCACTTCGCCCGGTTCCGATTGCGACATCACGCGAGAGGCGGCATGGACGGCTACTCCGCCGACATCGTCGCCGCGCAGTTCGATCTCGCCGGTATGCAGCCCGACGCGCAGCGACAGGCCGGTCGGCCGCACCGCGGGTCCGAGCGCGAGCGCACAGCGCACCGCCCGACCGGGACCGTCGAAAGTGGCGAGCATGCCGTCGCCGGTGCTCTTGATCCAGCGGCCGCGATGCTTCTCGACGAGTTGGCGCACGATACGGTCGTGTTCGTCGAGCCAGCGGCGCCATTGCCGATCGCCGACCTCCGTCGCCTTGCGTGTCGAGTTCGACGATGTCGGTGAACAGCACCGTCGCCAGAACCCGCTCTGTGTCCACGTCTTCGCTCTCGCGGCGACCCGTCAGGAATTCCTCGATGTCTCCGGCCGGCGCGTCATAATCGCCGATCCAGGGCAAATGGTCGCCGCCGTCGTATTCGATCAGGCGGGCGCCGGGAATGCCTTGCGCATATTCGCGCCCGTATTTGATCGGGACCATGGCGTCGGCTCTGCGGTGCAGAACGAGGGTTGGCGTGCGAAGGGTCGGCAGAATTGGCCGAACGTCGATGCGGCCGAGCAATTGCATGAAGGCGCGGATCGCGCCGGGGCTGGCGGACAGGCGCTCGAATTTGCCAAAGCTCCTGACCATCGCGGGATCGCCGGCAAGACTCACGGCGGCGGTTCGAATTGTTTCCCCCTCGCCCCAGTGTTTGACTCTCTCCTCGACCCAGTCGTCAGAGACCCTCCTGTTGGCGAAGCCCCCGAACATGACCAGATGCGAGACGCGCTCCGGATAGGTCGCGGCGAACAGCGCGCTCATCGCCGACCCTTCGGAGAAGCCAAGCAGCGCGACCCGCGATGACCCGATCGCGCCCATGATCGCGTTCAGGTCATCCATGCGCTCATCGAGCGAGGCCGCGCCCGGGACGCGATCCGAAAGGCCTTGCCCACGCTTGTCGAAGGTGACGATGCGCGCAAATTTCCCCAATCGGCGCAGCCATTGCGTATAGTTCGGCATTTCGTGGGCAAACTCGACGTGCGAGACGATGCCGGGGACGAGAATGAGATCAATCGGCCCGTCGCCGATCGTCTGGTAGGCGATGCTGACGTCGCCGCTCAGCGCGTAGCGAGTGGGCGGCAGTTCAAAATCGTCCATTGCGGCAATGTCCCGGCGCTTTCGACGCGGCAACAATACTCCGCCGATTGTTGGTTGTTAGCAACTTGCAATGGGAGCCCTACGCGTCCGCCCGGACCGCGACCCACAGGCGCAGGCAGAGATTATATTTCATCGCGCGGGGGGCGATGCGGGACGTCGTGATGACGCTCGGCGCGCGCCGTCAGGCGTATCACTTGAGAATTGCGCACAGAGAAACGCCGCATCCGTAACGCCGCGCGCCACATTTCGCGGGCGCTGGATTTTACCTTTCCTTCACGCCTACACCTATAGGTTGCCACAACCATTTTTGAGGTGTGGCGGCCATGTCCGGGTCGGAGGAGCGCGCAAAATTGCCGGGAGTTGCGCGCCTCTCCGCGTTCATGACGCTGGTCGCCGTGCTCAGCGCCAACCTGACCGTCATCGTCGCATTGATCGCCTGCGTCGGTCTTGACGGTGACAAGTTGTTGACAGCGCGCCAGATCTGGATTGCCGGCCTGGTATTTGCGACCGTGGCGCCGGGGATAATATGCCCGCTGGTGGTGGCGCCGGGATTGATCCGGATGCGCCGGCTGTCCCAGGCCCGCGACCTCTGGGAGCGCGTCGCGCGGCAGGACGCGCTGACCGGGCTGCTCAATCGCTTCGGTTTCGACCAGAACGCCGCCGCCGAACTGCAAGGCAGCGCCGCCCGGCGAGCGCCAACCGCGCTCGTCATCGCCGATATCGATCATTTCAAGGCCGTCAATGACGGCCACGGGCATGAGGTGGGAGACCTCGCGCTCGAACATTTCGCCTCCTTGCTGATGGCGGCGGTGGCCGGACGAAAGGCGTTGATCGGGCGGCGAGGCGGCGAGGAATTCGCGATCCTGCTGACCGACTGCAATGGCGAGGACGGCCGTCAGGTCGCGGAGCAGGTCCGCTCCACCTGCGAGCAGGCCGCGGTGCCCGCGCAGGGGCGGCTTCTTCGCCTCACCGTAAGCCTCGGCGTGGCGGCGCGGGTCAATCCTGGCGAACCGCTCGCCAAGCTGCTCGCCCGGGCCGATGCCGCGCTCTACGAAGCCAAGCGCGCCGGCCGCAACCGGGTTGTCGCCTGCGCGGCGCGCGGCGAAGCGTCGCTGGCCGCCTGACACTTGGCCGGGAAGGCGCGGAATCGCGTAGTTTCCCGCCCTCGGCTACAAGGCATTCTTCATGGCGAATCCGCTTAAAATTGCTTTCCTTGGCTTCGGCGAAGCGGCGCAGGCCTTCCTGAAAGGTTGGCGCAGCGACGCCGGATTTGCGGCTGAGGTCGCAGCCTACGACATCAAGACGGATTTCGACCGACGCGGCCATCCGCGAAGCGAAGCAGGCCGACTACGCGCATTGGCGTGTGGCGGGCGCGCGCTCCGCCCCCGACGCGGTCGCCGGCGCCGATCTCGTGTTCTCGGTCGTGACCGCCGACCAGGCTCATCAGGCGGCCCTCGCCGCCCTGCCCGGCCTGACGCGCGGCGCCCTGTTCTTCGACTGCGATTCCTGCGCGCCGCAGACCAAGCAGAAGAGCGCCCTCGAGGTCGACGCCGTCGGCGGACGCTACGTCGACGTCGCCGTGATGGCGCCGGTGCATCCGCGCCTTCACCGCACGCCGCTGCTGATCGGCGGCCCGCATGCTGAAGCCGGCGCGCAAGCGCTACGCGCGCTCGACATGAAGCTCGAAATCCACGACGGCCCGGTCGGCGCCGCCTCCGCCGTCAAGATGGTGCGCTCGGTGATGATCAAGGGCATCGAGGCGCTGGTGTGCGAATGCATCCTCACCGGCGAACGCGCCGGCGTGACCGAAGCGGTGCTGGCGACGCTCGAAGACACGTTTCCGGGCTTCGGCTGGCCGCAGCGCTCGGCCTACATGCTGGAGCGCGTGATGACCCACGGCGTGCGCCGCGCCGCGGAAATGCGCGAAGTCGCCGTCACCGTCGACGGCTTCGGCCTCGATGGCGCGATGTCGCGCGCCTGCGTCGAATGGCAGCAGAAAGTGGGCGAGCTGAAGCTCGACGCGAGAAAAATCGGCGCCGAGGACTATCACGCCCTCGCCGCCGCGATCCTCGAGACATTGCCGGCGCGGGGCTGACCCCGCGCCGCTTGCGGCTACGCCGCCGATGCGCCGACGCCGATCGGGCACGAAACGCCGGTCCCGCCCAGCCCGCAATATCCGCCCGGGTTCTTGGCGAGATATTGCTGGTGATAGTCTTCGGCGAAATAGAACGGACCCGCGGTCGCGATCTCGGTCGTGATCGGCCCGAACCCCTGCTTCTTCAATTCCTCTGCCAAACTTCGCAGCCGACGCCTTGGCCGCCTCGAGCTGCTCCGGCGAGGTCGCGTAAATTGCCGAACGGTATTGCGTGCCGACATCGTTGCCCTGTCGCATGCCCTGGGTCGGATCGTGATTTTCCCAGAAGAGCTGCAGCAGGCGCTCGTAGGAGATTTTTGCGGGATCATAGACCACCAGCACCGCCTCCGTATGACCCGTCATGCCGGAGCAGGTCTCCTGATAGGTGGGGTTAGGCGTGGAGCCGCCGGCATAGCCGACCGCCGTCACATAGACGCCCTCGCCGGCCTGCCAGAATTTCCGCTCGGCGCCCCAGAAGCAGCCCATCCCGAATACGGCCGTCTGCATCCCCTCGGGATAAGGCCCCTTGAGCGCGCGGCCGTTGACGAAATGCTTGGCGGCGGTCGGAATCGGTTCGGCGCGGCCGGGCAGCGCCTCGGCCTCGGTCGGCGCGCGCAGCTTGCGTGAGAAGAGGTTCAACATGCTGTCCTCCAATGTCTGTCGCTTTTTCGTCGGGCGTAGGGCGCTTGTTACGTTCGCCTGGCCGATCAGCGCCTGACGCCGATCGGCTCCTCCGCCCGGGTGCGGGTCAACGCCATCAGCGCAACCCCGATGACGGCGAGCGCAAGGAACGTGGGAGAATAGAGCACCGAAAGCAATACCGGGTCCCACAATTTCGGATGGATCTTCGCCACCAGCGCCGGCAGCGCCGCGAATTTGTCGCGCAGCACGTAGCTCAGCGTCACGCCGAGCGGCGTGAACTCGAGCTGCTGGTCGGCGAGCGTTCGGGCCCCGTCGATCACGGCGGCGGCGAACGCGGCGGCCAAAGTCAGCAGCCCGATCAATCGAAACAGCAGCCGCAGCACCGGGCTTTCCCTCTGTGGCGCCGGAAGGCGCCCTGCAACGCGTTGTAAGGGAAGCGCCGCCGCGCTGTCCACGGCGTCGGCGCTCCCCTTGCAACGCGATGCAAGTCGGTGCTATTCGCGCGCACCGCGCTCAAGGGCGCGGTCGCGGAGAGGTGGCCGAGCGGTTGAAGGCGCACGCCTGGAAAGTGTGTATGCGGGAAACCGTATCGCGGGTTCGAATCCCGCCCTCTCCGCCAAGTTTAGCAATTAGGCATCTAATTAATTTCATGAATCAACCCCGTGGCTGCGATTGATTTCATTGCAAAGTATGAGGTCGTGGAGGACCTCAGCGACTCCGGCGTTGCGCAATCAATCGCGGCGACGGGGGCGACCGCACCTCGCTCGGATACTGACCCTCTCTTGAGATGCGATGGCCTCAGACCGGGCTTAACGCCCATTTACTCCTAAGGGCAGCAGTGGTATTTCCTACCTGCGGCGTTAACGTTAGAGGTCTACAGATGTTGAGTGTGAAAATACCCACAATCGCGGCCTCCGCTATTGCGTTTATGGCCCTAGCCGCTCCAGCCCGCGCGGCTCTCATTGATTGGACGACGTGGAGTACGACATTTACCACAGACAGCGTTGCCGGATCTGCGACCGGAACTGCGGGCTCGGTTGGCGTAACCTACAGCGGCGAACTTCAAGATCTGTTGCACGGTTATCCATCCTGGGCCCCGTCTGGAACGTTCAGCGGTGGGACCGTTGGCAATCCGCCTGATTCAAGCGGCGGCATCGTAAAGCTGTTCGGTGGTTCACCAACGACGACCGATACGATCACGTTCGCGACAGAGGTCACTAACCCTGTAATTGCGATTTGGAGCCTTGGCCAGGGTGGGATTGTTGCTTCATTCGACTTCACCGACCAGTTTACTATTGAGTTTGGCGGCAAGTCGAACGAGTATCAAGGGTCTTCGATCTATAGTATGGGGAATGATGTCCTTGGCGCGGAAGGTAACGGTACCATAATGTTCTCCGGAAAGGTCAAGTCGATCACTTGGACCAATCCGACTTATGAGAATTGGTATGGTTTCACGGTCGGCGTGTCAGCGGTCCCCGAGACCTCGACTTGGTTGATGATGTTGCTAGGCTTTGCTGGCCTCGGCTTCGCGGGTTACAGGTCTTCGCGTAAGGCCTCAAATTTGGCGGCTTAGGGCCATTCTTATAGTTTCCAAGGCCGCCCTATGGGCGGCCTTTTTTGTGCGCTGATTGGGCGCGCCGGTAGACGGAGCGTCAATCCTCGGCGAGGCCAGACTCCCTATCTATTGGCAAGTCGACTCGACGATCGTTCGCTGAACCTCGTCGAGAACACCCGGGCCGAGAGTTCCGTCGACTTCGTCGACGGCACGTACTTCGACGATGGGCCCGAGCACGAGGCGCTCTATCCAGTAGGCAAGGCGATCAACGAGCTTTCCTATCCGCACGCCAGATCACATAGTCAGGCACTGATGCACATTCGCTCCCAATTCGGCGCGCGTTCGATGCGCCGTGGGTTGCGCTTCCCATCAAGTCGTTGCCTGACGCGTAGCGGGCAGCATCGACAGCCCCGGTCTGCCGAGCGCGCCGCGTTTCCCAAGCCGCGAGCAGACCTCACGACCTGCGTCGGATCTGGCTGGCGATCACCAATCCTATGCCGCCGAGGATGATGATCGAAGCGATTGTCAAACGGGCGGTAACGGGTTCGCCCAGCAAAACAGCGCCCGCCAGCGCCGTGATGACCGGCACGCTCAGCTGGACGGACGCGGCCTGCGCGGCGCTGAGCCCAGGCAAGGCGGCGTACCAGATCGAATAGCCAACCCCCGAAGCCAACGCGCCGGACAGGCCGGCATACATCAGACCGGCGGCGGGCTGCGTCCGGAAATCCATGAATGCGATCAGGGTGAGGGCCATCGGCGCGGCGCGCAGGAAGTTGCCCGCGGTGGCGGCGAGCGGATCAACGCTTCGCCGACCCAGAATCGAATAGGCGCCCCACGCGATCCCCGCGACGGTCATCAACAGGGCTCCCGTCAACGGCGGAGCCGTGACGCCCGGAGCGACAAGGGCGGCAAGGCCGGCCAGCGCCATGGACAGCCCTATCCATTGCGTTAGCCTCAGGCGCTCGCCGCGCATGAGGCCGGCGATCACCATTGTCGCTTGCACCGCGCCGAACAGGATCAACGCGCCAGCGCCCGCAGGAATGGAAACATAAGCGAAGGAAAAAGCGCCGGCATAAGCAAACAGCGCCACGGCGGCCGGCCATGAGCCCGCCTTGAGCTGGTTCCGTCCTGTCGCCAGCGAGATGGCCGCCAGGATCGCGGCGCCGGAAAGCAGGCGCGCCACGGTAAAGCTCGCGGGGTCGATATGGGTCTTCGCCAGAGCAAAACGGCACAAAAGGGAGTTGGACGCGAACGCGACCATCGCTACCAGCGTCAGCGTGGCTGTACGCAACGCAGGCAAGCGCGGCGCAGCCTCGTCGTTACGCAGGGGATTGCGGTCGGCGGTCATTTTCCGTGGGGGCGGCGGATCAAGCCCATCAGCGTAAGCGCATCGCCCGTAGCGGCATAGAACGTCGTGTTGTCGAAGATGCACCAGACTTCGGCGTCAGCCTCGGCGCCGCCCAGCAGCGCCTGAACAATGGGCTTCAGCTTTTCCTCTCCATAGGGAGAGCGATAGACATCAGGCGAACCGTGCAGACGATAATATACCAGACCGGGCCAGCCGCCCGGGGCAGCCGCCCCTTCTGCTGGCGGCGGGTCCGCCGCAACGCGAGCTATTCGCAGATCGCTCAAGAGACCATCAACTTGCGGCCCGAACCAGGACGGATGCCGCGGCTCCAGCACAATGCCGCCTTCCGTATGCGCGCGAAAGGCGGAGAGAAAGCGCATCGCCTGGGCTTCGTCGAATGACCGTTTCGGCGGCAACTGAATAAGGATTGGCCCGAGCTTGGGGCCAAGGCCCGCTATCTCGGAGAAGAAAGTTTCGAGATCCGGCTCGCTCTCAAAGAACTCCGCATGCGTGACTGTCTTTGGAGCTTTCACCGAGAATTGGAAGGGCTCGGGCGTCGACAACGCCCAGCGTTGGTACGTCGTCTGGCGATGCTGCCGATAGAAGGAGCTGTTAATCTCGGTCGCCGGAAAGACTGCGCCATAGCGCTGTAGATGGCTGCCTTCGATCGGGAAGTGCGCCTCGTGCGCTCGCGGAACGCTCCAGCCTGCCGTTCCAACGAATATTTCCCCAGGTCGGCGAGCGCGCCGCATTGATTACTCGCCTAAGGTTCATCCCGAACATAGATCGCGTCGGCCGCCAGAAGGTCAGCCCAGGCCTCTGCGCTCTTGATTGCAAGTCTCGCGCTGTCTACGCCACTTCTCCAGGCGAGCGACGCGTCGACGGCGCCATCTTTGGATTGCGCGCTGATGAAATAGAGATCTTCCCTCTTTTCTATCAGAATCCATGGCGCCCCGTCGGGAGGCGCGGCGTCTCTCATCCTCAGGCGACGAATTTCGATCATCGCAGCTCCTCCCTTTCCCATCACCATAACACGCATTGCCAGCGCCTCGCGGCGCTTGTGAGTCCGTCGCGGTCACATTGTGGCTACCGAGAGGCGCTAAATCGCGCGGGCGATTTTCGGTTTCTGCACTCGTCAGGCCCGCACGACCGCGTGAACTTCACCATGGCCAAAGCCGCTGGCGAATGCCGATCAACATTTCGAGAATCCGCCGAAGCGCGTCGTCGTCTGAGAGTCGCGACGATAATTTTAGTCGTCAACCCGAAGTGCAAGGCTTTGAAAAAACTGGTGCCGCCTGAGGGATTTCGAACCCCCGACCCCCTCATTACGAATGAGGTGCTCTACCAGCTGAGCTAAGGCGGCGAACCTGGTTCGACGGGGCAGACGCTCCGACCTTCGGCGCGCCGCAGGTACGCCAAACCGGCGCCGGAAGTCAACCCGGGACTTGCGCGAAGCGGTCTATCCCTCGGCTTCGTCGCGCAGGCGCGCGACCACCATCTTGAGCTGGCTGCGCGCCTGAATGGTGTCTTCCTGCGGCCTCGGCGCCCAGATGCGCGATCGCGTTCGAAATCGCGGTAGTCGCCGAATTTCATCCGCATCGGCGTCGCGATCGCTTCGCCGAAGGCGATCGCTTCGCGGTCGGCGAGCGACGACAGGAAGCTGATCGCGCCGCTCTTCGAGACGCCCGACGCGGCAGAAATGATGTCCTTGTCGCGCTCGTTGCCAAGCCGCATCGCAAACATCGTCGAGCACTGGGAGAGCACGGTCGGGTCGAGCTCGGACGGCCGCTGCGTGACGACGCCGAGCGACACGCCGTACTTGCGGCCCTCCTTCGCGATCCGGCCGATCGCGCGCCGGGTCGGCTCGAAGCCCTGCGCTTGATCGGAGGGAATGTAGCGGTGCGCCTCCTCGCAGACGACGGCGATCTGGTAGGACCCGCGGCTCCAGGCCGCGACGTCGAAGGCGAGGCGCGCGAGCACCGACACCACCGAATTGACGACTTCGTTCGGCAGCCCCGCCAGTCTGCATGATCGATACCGGATGCGCGCCCATCGGCAGGCGGAACATCTGGCCCGAGCACCTTGGCGAAATTGTCCTCGACCATCAGCCGGCCGAACATGAAGCGGTAGCGCGGATCGTGGCTCAGGCTTTCGATCCGGTTGCGCAGACTGCGCATGTCGGCGCGGGCGTAGCGCGGGTCGAGCTTGCCCATCCATTCGTCGATGATCTGGACCGCGTCGGAAACGCGATAAGGCACCGGCGTGTCGGCGCTGATCCAGGCCTGATCGGCCTGGGTCTGGCGGCGGATCGAACTCTCCGGCGAGCCGCCCGACGGCGCTGCTGGCGAAGCGGGTCTTGGCGGCGCGGATGACCTCGTAGAGCGCGTCGAGCTCGTCCGGATTGGCTTTGCGGCCGGAGTAGATGATGTCGGCGATCTCGTCGAACCGGAACATCCAATAGGGGAGTTCGAGGTTGTCCGCATCGAACAGCTCGGCATCCTTCGGGAAATGGCGGCGCATATTCGTTGTGGGGATCGATCAGCAGGACGCGCAGGTTCGGCAGGTTGCGGACGCATTGCTTGATCAGCATCGAAACGGCGGTCGACTTGCCGACGCCGGTCGAGCCGACGACCGCGAAATGGCGGCGCGTCAGTTCCGAAACGCTGACGGTCGCCGGGATCGTCGGGGTTCTGGGTCAGGCGGCCGAATTCGACGCCCTCCTCGCCGCGAATTTGATAGATCGCCTTGAGATCGCTGGCGCGGATGCGATGCGCGACGCGCGCCGAGCGTCGGAAAATTGCGAATGCCGCGGTGGAAAAGTCGGGTTGCCGGGCTCGTCCTCGACGATTTCGCCTGCGAGTTCGATCTTGACGGTCGCCAGGTTGACGTCGTCGCTGCGCCAGACGCCGTCGGCGACCGCCAGA
Source organism: uncultured Pseudomonadota bacterium (assembly GCA_963771455.1). GTDB lineage: Bacteria > Pseudomonadota > Alphaproteobacteria > Rhizobiales > Beijerinckiaceae > Roseiarcus. The sequence continues at coordinate 63,142 of CAVYTP010000018.1, read as the reverse complement.
TCGCAGACCACGCCGACCAGGCGCGAAGTCGTCGTGCACCACGGTGATCAGGTTGCCGACCGACCAATATTCGCCTGGCCTTCGCCTTCGAGTTCGCAAGAGACGAGCTGCGTAAGTTCCGTCGAGCGAAACCAGCCGACCCAGAATGCGGCGCGCCTGCTGCTGACGGCGCTCGAGCTCAGTCATCGCTGCGCCGGTCTCTGCAGTCCCCTCGATCTTCATTGGATACAGCCCCGAACCGTGGCTTGCCGTCGCCACAGGGGATACAATGCGGGGTAAGCGTAAATAGTCGGTATTTTCCGCTGGTATAAGCATCGTTAAGGGGCCGCCTCGAATAGCCGGCGTTCGAGGCGGAACCCTATAAATGCAGTCAGGTCAGGAACTTATCCGGACTTCCGGGTCGCCGCCGATCAGCCGGGCGAACTGCTTGAGGCGGCTCTGCAGGCGTTCGCTGTTCAGCGCGGCGAGCTCCGGCGGCCAAGGCAAGCGTCACCTTGCCGCCTGCCGCGCGTCAGCGGCGCCCGCGGCAGCACGCCGGGCATCGCCGCCGAGAGGATGTAGGCGACGCGCATCGCGCGCCGAGGATGCGCGCCCGGTCGAGCTGGCGCGGCGAGACCAGGGCATGCGAGCCGACGCCGACTTCCTCGTTGGCGGACACATGGCGAAAGGCGACGGCCAGCGCGAGAAACGCGCGCGCCGGGTGATCGACGCCGATCAGGTTGGCGTCGACGATCGTGTCGTGCGACTGCTCGGCGCGATAGTCGGGATGGGCGCGCCAGGAAATGTCCGACAGCAGGCAGGCGGCGCAGCCGCAGGCGCGCCTCCTCCTCCGTCTCCTCGAGATGGGTCGTCTCCAGGAAGCCGCTCGTCCAGGCGAACAGCTCCGCCGCGTGCGCGGGCGCGCGGGACGCGCAGCCGGTTGAACTCGGCCGCGGTCTCGATCAGCGGATCGCGGGCGCGCTCGTCGGCGCGACAGGCTCTCGAACAGCAGGCCCTCGCGCACGCCGAGCGCGGAGACGACGATCGCCGCGGGTTCGTACTGGCGGATGATCTCTTCCAGCACCACCGCGCCATAGGCGAGCAGCGGGCGGCGGGCCGACGAGACGCCTCGATCGCCGACAGCGCCTCGGCCTCGATGCGCTCGACCAGCCTGGCGAATTCGAGCGCGTCGCGCGGCGGGATCACGTAATTGTGCATGACGTGCAGCGGGATAGCGGCGCTGGCGCATGTGCAGCCGGGCCAGCGCGCGCCAGGTGCCGCCGACGGCGTAGAAGGTGCGGCCGCGCGAGGCCCGCAAGCGCGGCGGCGCGGGCGAGCGCGTCGCGCGCGATTCGCGCCGCCTTCTTCGGCGAGCGCTCGGAGACGTCCATCAGCGACAGGCCGCCGAGCGGCAGCGTGACGCCGTCGCCGAGCGTACCGCCGCGAGATATCGATCAGTTCGAGCGAGCCGCCGCCGAGGTCGCCGACGACGCCGTCCGGCTCGTGGATCGAGGAGGCGACGCCGAGCGCGGCCGAGCCGCGCCTCCTCGGCGCCCGACAGCAACCGGATCGGCGCGCCGATCGCCTGCTCGGCTTGCTCGCAGGAACTGCGGGCCGTTGGCGGCGTCGCGCACGGCGGCGGTCGCGAGCGCGCGCACGTCGCGAATCCCCATGATGTCGCAGAGCACGCGAAACCGCCGCAGCGCCGCCAGCGCGCGCTCGACGCCGTCGTCCGGCAAGCATGCCCGTCGTCGCGACGCCGCGGCCGAGGCCGCACAGCACCTTCTCGTTGAAGATCGGCGTCGGCGCGCGCGTCAGCGCCTCGTAGGCGACGAGCCGCACCGAATTCGAGCCGATGTCGACGATGGCCACCGGCTCGCCCGGCGCCGCCGAGCTCGCTCCGTCATGGTTTCGCTCTCTCGTTGCGCTCAGCGCTCAGCCGTCGCGCGAGCACTGCCGCCTCGTACGGACCGCTGAGGTCGCCGGGCTTGGATTCGCGCAGCGCCTTGCCGCGGCCGGAAAGGCTCGGGTTGGTCATGAAATAGTTGTGGGCGTTGAACGGCTCCTCGCCCGGCGCCGGCTCGATCGCGCTCGCTGGAGCCGTCCGGCAAGCAGGCGATAGCTCTGCTGGTTGTCGATCAGATTGGCTTGCATGATCTGGTCGAGCACCTGCTCGTGCACCGTCGGGTTGCGTCATCGGCACCAGCGCCTCGACGCGGCGGTCGAGATTGCGCTGCATCAGGTCGGCCGAGGAGAGATAGACATGCGCCTTGCGGATGCGGCAGCCCGTAGCCGCCGCCGAACGCGTAGATGCGCGCATGCTCGAGAAAGCGGCCGACGATCGACTTGACGCGGATGTTCTCGGACAGGCCGGGAACGCCGGGCCGCAGGCAGCAGATGCCGCGCACGACGAGATCGATCTGCACGCCCGCCGCGCTCGCGCGATAGAAGCGCGTCGATGATCTCGGGATCGACCAGCGCGTTGCACTTGGCCCAGATCGCCGCCGGGCCGCCCGGCCTTGGCGTGCGCGATCTCGTCCTCGATGTGGTCGAGCAGCCGCTTCTTCAGGCTGATCGGCGAGATCGCCATCAGCTCGAGCCCGTCGGGCTCGGCATAGCCGGTGATGTAGTTGAAGATGCGCGCGACGTCGCGGCCGATCGCCGGATCGGCGGTGAAGTAGGAGAGGTCGGTGTAGATGCGCGCCGTGACCGGGTGATAGTTGCCGGTGCCGACGTGGCAGTAGGTGTCAGCGCGCCCGCCCTCGCGCCGCACCACCATCGACAGCTTGGCGTGGGTCTTCAGTTCGATGAAGCCGAACACGACCTGCGCGCCGGCGCGCTCGAGGTCGCGCGCCCAGCGGATGTTGGCCTCCTCGTCGAAGCGCGCCTTCAGTTCGACCAGCGCGGTCACCGACTTGCCGGCTTCGGCCGCCTCGACCAGCGCGCGCACGATCGGGCTGTTCGGCGGAGGTGCGATAGAGCGTCTGCTTGATCGCCACGACGTTCGGGATCGCGCGCCGCCTGCGTGCAGGAACTGCACGACGACGTCGAACGATCTCGTAGGGGTGATGGACGACGAGGTCCTTCTGCCGGATCGCCGCGAAGCAATCGCCGCCGTTCTCGCGCACGCGCTCGGGAAAGCGCGGATTGTAGGGCGTGAACTTCAGGTCGGGCCGGTCGAGGCTGACGAGCTGCGACAGTTCGTTGAGCGCCAGCATGCCCTCGATGTAGACGACGCCGGACGGCACGACGTCGACGTCGCCGGTGACGAAGTTGCGCAGCGATTCCGGCATCGACGCTTCGATCTCGAGCCGGATCACCGAGCCGCGGCGGCGGCGCTTCAGCGCGCTCTCGAACAGGCGCACGAGATCCTCCGCCTCTTCCTCGACCTCGATGTCGCTGTCGCGGATGACGCGGAAACTGCCCTGCCCCTTGACCTTGAAGCCGGGAAACAGCAGTCGCGCTGAAGGCGACGATCGTCTGTTCGAGCGTCACGAACCGCTGCACCGGCGCGCCGGCGATGTCGGGCAGGCGGATGAAGCGCTCGATCTTGTTGGGCGAGCGCACCAGCGCGCTCATCGACCGCCCTTCCTCGACGTGCGCCGAGTTCGAGCGCGAGCGTGAAGCCGAGATTGGGAATGAACGGGAACGGATGCGCCGGATCGACCGCGAGCGGCGTCAGCACCGGGAAAATATGCGACAGGAAATAGCCCTGCAGCCAGTCGCGATCGGCGCTCCGAGAGGTCGGCGACGTCGACGATGCAGGATGCCGGCTTCCGCGAGTTCGCCGCGCAGCTCGCGCCAGCGCTGCTGCTGCGACGCGACGAGTTCGGCGACCGCCCTGCGCCGATCCGCTCGAGCTGCTCGGCCGGCGACAGGCCGTCCTCCGACACTTCCGTCATGCCGGCGTGCACCTGGCCGACCAGGCCGGCGACGCGGACCATGAAGAATTCGTCGAGATTGTTGGCCGAGATCGACAGGAAGCGCAGCCGCTCGAGCAGCGGATGGTTGCGTGTTGGCCGATTCCTCGAGCACGCGGCGATTGAACTCGAGCCACGACAATTCGCGGTTGATGAAGCGCTCCGGCGAGGACATCAGCGCCAGATCCGGCCCTGTCCTCGCTTCTGGCTCCGGCGCCTTCGTCGGCTGCCACATCCACCGCCCAATCCACTTCGTCCTCCTGCGGCGCCGCCCGCTGCGCGGCGCCTCGTCCACCGGCATTGTGGGACAAATCGGCGTCATCTTCAAACTGTTCAGGCGGCCTCGCCGCCTCAGGCAGTTCGCGATTCGGCGGGCGAGATCGGCAAGGGCGGCGGGATAGAGCCGATGCTCCTCGACGAGGACGCGGGCGGCGAGACTATCAGCGTTGTCGCCCGGGAGGACGGGAACACGCGCCTGAGCCAGGATAGGACCATCATCGAGTTCCGGCGTCACCAGATGCACGGTGCAGCCGTGCTCGCGCGCGCCGTCGGCCAGCGCGCGCTCGTGAGTGTGCAGACCCTTGTAGGCGGGCAGCAGCGAGGGGTGAATGTTGATAAGCCGGCCGCGCCAGCGCTCGACGAAGTCGCGGCCGAGGATGCGCATGTAGCCGGCGAGGCAGACGAGTTCGACGCCGCGGGCGCGAAACAGCGGCGTCGATCGCGGCCTCGAAGGCCGCCTGAGTCGGCGATAGGCCTTGGCGCTCGAACGCCGCCGTCTCGACGCCCTCCGCGCGCGCGAGCGCCGAGCCCCGGCGCGTCGGCCTTGTTGGAAACGACGAGCGCGATCTCGGCGGGGTAATCCGGCGCGCGCGCCGCCTCGATCAGCGCGGCCATGTTGGAGCCGCGGCCGGAGATCAGACACGCCGACTTTTACGCGCGTCGCTCACCACGCGACGCTGGCCGCGCATCACGACGCGCTCGCCCGTGCTCGCGATCAGCCGTCCGATCGGCTTCGGCGACAAGCCCTCCGCCGCCAGCGCGCGTCATCACGGCCTCTTCGGCTTCGGCGGCGGCGAATACGACCATGCCGAAGCCGCAATTGAAGGTGCGCAGCATTTCGGCGTCGGCGACTCCGCCCTGCGCCTTCAGCCAGCCAAACACCGGCGGCGGCGCGAAGGCGGCGAGATCGAGTTCGACGGCGAGACCGCTCGGGCAGCACGCGCGGCAGATTGTCGGGAAAGCCGCCGCCGGTGATATGGGCGAGCGCGCAGAATGCCCGGCGCGCGCCTTCAGCGCCGCGAGCAGCGGCTTCACGTAGAGCCGCGTCGGCGTCAGCAGCGCCTCGGCCAGCGTCGAGCCGGGCGCGAACGGCGCCGGCGCGTCCCAGGCGAGGCCGGAGCGCTCGACGATCCGGCGCACCAGCGAAAAGCCGTTGGAATGGACGCCCGAGGACGGCAGGCCGATCACGACGTCGCCCGCCTTCAGGCCGCCGCGCGGCAGCAGCGTCCCGCGCTCGGCCGCGCCGACCGCGAAGCCCGCGAGATCGAAATCGCCCTTCGCGTAGAGCCCCGGCATTTCCGCCGTCTCGCCGCCGATCAGCGCGCAGCCCGGATTCGAGGCAGCCCTGCGGCGATGCCCTTGACGATCGCCGCGCCGGCTTTCGGATCGAGCTTGCCGGTCGCGAAATAGTCGAGGAAGAACAGCGGCTCGGCGCCCTGCACGACGATGTCGTTGACGCACATCGCGACGAGGTCGATGCCGATCGTATCGAGGATGCCGCTCTCGATCGCGATCTTGACCTTGGTGCCGACGCCGTCGTTGGCCGCGACCAGGATCGGATCCTTGAAGCCCGCCGCCTTCAGATCGAACAGGCCGCCGAAGCCGCCGATCTCGGCGTCCGCGCCCGGCCGGCGCGTCGCGCGCACCATCGGCTTGATCGCCTCGACCATCGCGTTGCCGGCGTCGATATCGACGCCGGCCTCGGCGTAGGAAAGCGGCGGCTGCGGATTCGACATGGGAACTCGTCGGGGTGCGGATACCGGGCGGAGTAAACAAGCGGCGAGGGTTTCGCAAGGCGGAGAACCGCTGGCGGGAACGGCGCCGCTCCCCTAGTCTGGCGCCGAAACTTCGGGAGAGCGACGCGCGCATGGATTTCGATCTGAGCCACGAGCAGGAGCTGATCGTCTCGACTGTGCGCGGCTTTGTCGAGAGCGAACTCTATCCCCACGAAGCCGAGGTCGAGCGGACCGGTCAGGTGCCGCGCGAACTCGGCCTCGAGATAGCCCGCAAGGTGCGAGGCGCTCGGGTTTTTTGCGCCAAACCTGCCGGCCGAGGTCGGCGGCGGCGGCCTCAACGCGCTGGAACTGACGCTGCTCGAACGCGAGCTCGGCCGCGCGGCCTATGGCCTCACCGTTTTCTGGGGGCGCCCGTCCGGCATCCTGCTCGCCTGCAGGGGCGAGCAGCGCGAGCGCTATCTGCTCCCGGCAGCGCGCGGGCGAGAAATTCGACGCGCTCGCGATGACCGAGCCCGAGGCCGGCTCCGATGTGCGCGGCATGAAGACATTCGCGCGCCGCGACGGCGGCGACTTCGTGCTCAACGGCACCAAGCATTTCATCAGCCACGCCGACATCGCCGATTTCGTCGTCGTCTTCGCGGCGACCGGCGAAGAGGAAAGCGCGCGCGGCCGAAAGAAGAAGATCACCGCGTTCCTGGTCGATCGCGGCACGCCCGGCTTCGAGATCCGGCCCGGCTACAACTCCGTCAGCCATCGCGGCTACCAGAACTGCATCCTGACCTTCGACGATTGCCGCCTGCCTGCGACTCAGGTGCTCGGCGAAGTCGATCGCGGCTTCGATCTCGCCAACGAATGGTTAGGCGGCACGCGCCTGACCGTCGCCGCGACCTGCGTCGGCCGCGCCCGCCGGGCTTTCGATCTCGCGCTCAATCATGCCGCGAGCCGCAAGCAGTTCGGCGAGACCGATCGGCAAATTCCAGGGCGTCGAGCTTCAAGCTCGCCGACATGATCACCGAGATCGACGCCGCCGACCTGCTGACGCTCGCCGCCGCGCAGGCGCTCGACAAGGGCCGCGACGCCAACCCGCGCCATCGCCTGCGCCAAACTCTACGCCTCCGAGATGCTGGCGCGCGTGACCGACGAGGCGATCCAGATCTTTGGCGGCATGGGGCTGATGGACGACCTGCCGCTCGCGCGGCTGTGGCGCGACGCGCGCGTCGAGCGCATCTGGGACGGCACGTCGGAGATCCAGCGCCACATCATCAGCCGCGACCTGCTCAGGCCGCTCGAGCGCTGAATGAGAAACGCTGACGCGCCTGCTGCAAACCAGACAGCGTCGCCGTGTTCGGCGGCGCCTGGGCGCGCGAAGTGATCCGGCAGTTGCGCGCGTTCGGCTACGAAGGCGAGATCTGGCCGGTGCATCCGGAGCGGCGCGAGATCGAGGGCCTGGCCGCCTATCGCTTCGCTCGCCGCCCTGCCCCGCGCGCCCGACGCGGCGTTCATCGGCGTCAACCGCCACGAGACGATCCGCCTCGCCGGAGACCTCGCGGCGCGCGGCGCCGGCGGCGTCGGTCGCCTTCGCCTCAGGCTTTCGCCGAGACGGGCGACGAGGGCGCCGCGCTGCAGCGCGAGCTCGTTCGAGGCGGCGGGCGACATGCCGCTGCTCGGGCCGAACGGCTACGGCTTCATCAACGCCCTCGACCGCGCGCTGCTGTGGCCGGACCTGCATGGCTGCGAGCCGCAGTCGCGCGGCGTCGCCATCATCGCGCAATCCTCCAACATCGCGATCAACCTCACGATGGCGCGGCGCGCGCTGCCGATCGGCTATGTGATCTGCCTCGGCAATCAGGCGGCAGATCGGCCAGGCGCAGGCGATCGAGGCGCTGGCGCGCGACGCGCGGGTCAGCGTCATCGGTCTGCATATCGAGGCGATCGCCGACGCCGCCGGCGTTTGCGGACGCCGTGCGGCCTCGCGCGCGCCGCGGGCAAGAGCGTCGATCGCGCTGCGGGCCGGACGCTCCGAGCGGCTCGCGCGCCATGGCGCAATCGCACACCGCCTCGCTCGCCGGCGCCGCCGCCGTCGCCGCGGCCTTCCTGAAGCGGATCGGCGTCGCCGAGGTCGAGACGATCCCCGAGCTGATCGAGACCGCAAAGCTGCTGCACGTGCATGGGCCCGCTCGACGCCGGCGGGACTCGTCAGCATGTCCTGCTCGGGCGGCGAAGCGAGCCTGGTCGCCGATCACGCCGAACGCGCGGGCGTCAGCCTGGCGCGCTTCACGCCCGAGCGGATCGCGCGCGATCGCGCGCGACCGTCAATCCGCTCGTCACGGTCTCGAATCCGTTCGACTACCACACGTTCGACTGGGGCGCGGGCGAGCGGCTTCGGCGCACGTTCGCGGAAGTGATGCGCTCGGGTCAGGCCGCTGACGGCGCTGGTGCTCGATTGGCCGAAGCCCGAACTCGGACCCGCCCCCGGCTGGGACATCGCGCTTGAGGCGTTCGCGGACGGCCGCGCGCGAAACCGGCGCGAAGGCGCCGTCGTCGCGACCGTGCCCGAATGCCTGTCGGAAGCGCGCGCGGAGCGGCTCGTCGCGGAGCAAATAGCGCCCATGCAGGGCCTGGCGAATTGATGACCGCGATCCGAGCCGCCGTCGAACTCGGCGCCGCGGAAACGGCTCGCGCCGTTCGTCGCCGTGCGGCCGGCTTCTGCCGCGACGGCGCCGTCGCGGTTGCCTCGACGAGCACGAAGGCAAAGTCGCGGCTCGCGGCATTCGGCGTGACGGTTCCCGAGGGCGAAGTCTGCATCGACGCGGCGGCAGCGCTCGCCGCCGCGGCGCGGTTCGCGCCCGTCGCGATGAAGGCCGTCGGCGCACGACATCGCGCACAAGACCGAGATCGGCGGCGTGAAGCTTGAACGTCGCGACGCCGGACGCTGCGGCCGTCGCCTTCGAGGAACTTTCTGCTTCGTCCGCGCGCGTGCTGGTCGAGCGCATGGCGAGCGGCGCGGTCGCCGAACTGATCGTCGGCGCGGCGCGGATCCCGCCCTCGGGCTGCACCTCGTGATCGGCGCCGGCGGCGTGCTCGCCGAACTGATCGCCGACCGGGCGATCCTGATGCTGCCGACCAGCGAAGCCGAGATCAGCGCCGCGCTGGCCACACTGAAAGTCGACAGCCTGTTGCGTGGCTATCGCGGCAAGCCCGCCGCGGACCGCGAGGCGGTCGTCGTCGGCTATCTCGCGCATCGCCGATTTCGTCGGTCGCCCACGCGGAAACGCTCGAAGAACTCGACGTCAATCCGCTGATCGCGACGCCAGAGCGGCGCCATCGCCGTCGACGTGCTGATGAAACTGAGGGACGATCGATGACTTCGCCGATCCGCACCCGCCGCGAGGGCGGCATTCTCGAAGTGACGATCGATCGTCCCAAGGCCAACGCCATCGATCTCGCCACCAGCCGCGCTGATGGGCGAGGTGTTTCTGGCGTTCCGCGACGATCCCGAGCTTGCGCGTCGCGATCCTCACCGCCGCCGGCGAGAAATTCTTCTGCCCGGGCTGGGATCTGAAGGCGGCGGCGGGCGGCGATGCGGTCGATGGCGATTATGGCGTCGGCGGCTTCGGCGGCCTGCAGCAATTGCCCGATCTCAACAAGCCGGTGATCTGCGCCGTCAACGGCATCTGTTGCGGCGGCGGCCTCGAGATCGCGCTGTCCTGCGACATCATCCTCGCCGCCGAGCACGCGACGTTTGCGCTGCCGGAAATCCGCTCCGGCACGGTCGCCGACGCCGCCTCGATCAAGCTGCCGAAGCGCATTCCCTATCACGTCGCGATGGACCTGCTGCTGACCGGCCGCTGGATCGACGCCGCGGAGGCGCGGCAATGGGGCCTCGTCAACCGGATCGTCGCGGCGGACAAGCTCATCGACGAGGCCTGGAAGATGGCCCGGCTGCTGGAAAGCGGGCCGCCGCTGGTGTTCGCCGCGATCAAGGAAATCGTCCGCGAGGCGGAGGATCAGAAATTTCAGACCGATGCTGGAGCGCGTGACCAAGCGCGGACTTGCCGACCGTGGACCGGCTTTATAGTTCCGAGGACATGCGGGAGGGTTTCAAGGCGTTCGCCGAGAAGCGCGATCCGGTCTGGAAGGGCTGCTGATGAGAGTTCTCGCTCGCGCTGGGTTTCTTGTTGTGCGGCCTCGTCGCGGCGGAAGCCAAGCCCGCCAACACGTTGAACGAAATGTTTGGCAATCTCAGCCGGTGTCTCACAAATCAGGGGTTCAAGCTACAATCAGAGTCAGCGATGACTTTTCGCTTTTCTGTGAAGCGGGACGGATCGCTCAACGGCGAGCCGCGCATCACCTATGCGAAGCTTCCGGACAATGAGGCGGACCGCAAGCGTGACGCATCGACGATCGCCGCGTCGTTCAACCATTGCCTGCCGCTCTCGATCTCCGACGCGCTCGGCGCCGCCATCGCTGGGCAGCCGCTGATTGTGACATTGTCGGGCAAGCGGGGCGATCAACGAACCTGACGCGCAGCGCCGGGCTCAGCCTACGAACTTGTTGTTCTTGGGGAAGCCTTTTGGCGGCAAACGGCCGCTTTCCGCGCGGTTGGCGATCCAGTCCTTCAGGTCGGCTTGCGCGACGGTGAAGTTGCGGCCGGCGGAATCGCGCCAGGTGAGGCCTTCGTCGAGAACGAACACCCGCGCGTCCGAGAGCCCGCCGTCCTTGTAGCGCTGCAGACTGACGCCCTTGCCGCGCGCCATTTCCGGCGTCTGCGACAGCGGGAAAACCAGCAGCTTGCGGTTCTCGCCGATCGACGGCGACATGGTCGCCCTGCGCCGGCGTGATCAGGCAACAGGTCGCCGGCGCATCGACGCCCATCACCTGCCGGCCCTTGCGGGTCGACGACAGCAATTCGTCCTGCGGAACGACAAAGCCGCGGCCGTCGGTCGCCGCGATCAGCATCTTTTCGCCCGGCGCGTGCGCCCAGACGTGCGACGATCTGCGCGCTCTCGTCGATGTCGGCCATCAACCGGATCGGCTCGCCCAGTCGAGCGTCCGCCGGGGAACTTGCTGGGATCGAGCGTATAAACCTTGCCGTCGGTGGTCAGCACCAGGATCTTCGAGACGTCGTCTCCGCGAAGAACGAGGATTTCAGTCGCATCGTCGCCCTTGAACGCGACGGCGCGCCAGATCCTGAACGTTGCCTTTCAGCGCGCGGATCCATCCCTTTCTGCGAGACGATCGACCGTCAACGGCTCGCGCTCGACCAACGATTGCGCGACGTCGATCACCACGTCAGGCGGCGCCTCGAACGACTGTGCGGCGGCGGCCGAGCGGCGTCTCCGGCCATATTTCTTGCGCACGTCGCGGATCTGATAGGCGATCGCCTGCCACTGCCGCTTCTCGGAGGCGAGCAGCGACGTCGATGTCGGCCTTCTCCTTGATGAGTTCGTCCTGCTCCTTGCGGAGCGCCATTTCCTCGAGCCGGCGCAGCGAGCGCAGGCGCGTGTCGAGGATGTAGTTGACTTGCAGTTTCGCTCAGCGAGAAACGCGCGATCAGCGCCGCCTTCGGATCGTCCTCCTCGCGGATGATGCGGATCACCTCGTCGAGATTGAGGAAGACGACGACCAGGCCGGCGATCAGTTCGAGCCGCTTCTCGATCGCGGCGAGCCGATGGCGCGAGCGGCGCACCAGCACGTCGCGGCGATGGTCGAGCCATTGCCTGAGCGCCTCGCCGAGCGAGACGACCTTGGGCGTCACGCCGTCGACCAGCACGTTCATGTTGACGGAGATGCGGCGTCTCCAGCTCGCTGAGCTTGAAGAGCTGCTCCATCATCACTTCCGGCTCGACGTTGCGCGCGCGAGGCTCCAGCACGATGCGCACGTCTTCGGTCGATTCGTCGCGGACGTCGCCGAGCAGCGGCGCCTTCTTCTCGTTGAAGCAGATCGGCGAGCTGCTCGATCAGCCGCGATTTCTGCACGCCGTAGGGAATTTCGGTGACGACGGCGACCCAGCCGCCGCGGCCGGTGTCCTCCTTCGTCCAGCGCGCGCGCAGGCGGAAACCGCCGCGGCCGGTGCGATAGGTCTCCGCGATCGAGGCGCGATCGTCGATGACGATGCCGCCGGTCGGGAAATCCGGGCCGGGGCAGAATTCGCAGCAATCTCTTCGACCGGCGCCTGCGGATGCGCGATCAGATAGAGCGCGGCGTCGCAGAGTTCGGCGACATTGTGCGGCGGAATGGAGGTCGCCATGCCGACCGCGATGCCCTGCGCGCCATTGGCGAGCAGGTTCGGCGTCGCCGCCGGCATGACGATCGGCTCTTTGCGTGTCGCCGGAATAATTGTCGCGCCAGTCGACGCTCTCTTCGTCGATGCCCTCCATGATGAGGCGGGCGAAATCGGTGAGGCGCGCCTCCGTGTAGCGATAGGCGGCGGCGTTGTCGCCGTCGATGTTGCCGAAATTGCCCTGCCCCTCGACGAGCGGATAGCGCGAGGCGAAATCCTGCGCGAGCCGCACCAGCGCCTCGTAGATCGCCTGGTCGCCGTGCGGATGGAACGAGCCCATCACGTCGCCGACGATCTTCGCGCATTTCTTGAACGCGGTGCCGGGATCGAGCCGAAGGATGTGCATGCCGTAGAGGATGCGCCGATGCACGGGCTTCAGCCCGTCGCGCGCGTCCGGCAGCGCACGCCCCATGATGGTGGAGAGCGCGTAGGCGAGATAGCGCTCCTCGAGCGCCTCGCGAAGATTGACTTCGATCGGCGCCTGGGGCGGCGGCGGAGGGGGCGGTGCGGCGCGGGCCATGGCGCGGGGTTATCGGAACCCCCGAGTCGCAGCAAGGGGTAAAACGGGAACAAAATGAAGAGGAGTTGCGAATACCCGCTGCACTGTTTTGCGCTTGGCAGCCTTCGTTCGTTGCGAGGAGCGCAGCGACGAAGCATTCCAAGCTTCGTCCGAAGCAAGCCATTGTGAAAAAATACGAAAATAGCGACGGCGGAACCGCTGGATTGCTTCGCTACGCTCGCGCTGACCGGCCGATTCAATGCGCGGTCGGACGCATTTCTCCTTACGTGAACCAACCCAAAGGCGCATTCAGCGCTTTCGCTAGCCTCGCAGCCGTCTCCTGCGACGCTGACTTCGCCCTATTTTCCAATTCGCTCAAGAAACTCTGCCCGATCTCGGCCGCCTCCGCGAGTTGCGTCTGCGTAAGGCCTCGCCAATTTCGAACGGCTCTCAGCAGGCTGTCGCCGCTCAGCACCGCGGTCGACACGGCGTCCGACAGAGGCGCCTCGCCACCCGCCTCTGCCGCAAGCAGAATCGTCATACGATCCTCGGCGTCTTCGTCGCCTAGACGGGCAAGCAGAGCGTCGTAGTCTCGACGGGTCAATACGACGAGTTCCTCGCCGGATGCTGTTTTCAAAATCTGCACCGTCATTCCGCCTCTAGCGATAGATCTCCTTGCGATGACCCACCGCAAGCACCACAATTCGCCCGGCTTCCTCATCGCTGCGGGGCTCGCGCCCTACTTCGTCACCTCAAAATCATGCAGCTCCACCGTCCACGAAACGCCGCCGATGTGCTGCTGAAACGTCTCGCCGAGCTTGCCGTGGATCTCGCGTTCGTCGATCACGATCTCGCCGATATGGCCGGTGGCGATGAAGTCGACGGGAGCAGTCGTCTTCTCGGTGACGACCACCTGGCTGTAGAGGTCCTTGTCGCGCGGCGTCAGGCCGACGGAAATCTCGCCGTCCTTCGGCGTCTCGGCTCCAAGCTTGACGAGCCTCGGCGCTCCAACAGTGACTTTGCCGTCAGCGACGGTCGCGGAAAATATTAGTTGCTGGCCGCCCTTCAGCACGAACGGGTTTTTCGGGGGCTGCGCGACCGCGCTCAGCGGGCCAAGCACGGCCGCGAGCACCACGACGCCCCTGCCCCAAACTTTCGACAAGCGCTTTCCTTGAGCGAGCGAACGCGCGGCGAAGTTTCCGCCGCGCGAAAATCTCAGTTTTCGGCTTGCGAAGGCGCAGGTTGCGCCTGCGCCGTCTGAGAGGATTGAGCCGTGGCGGCCGACGCGCTCTTGCCGTATTCACAGGCCGAAGCCGTCAAGCTCATCGCTATCGCCAGAACGCAACCCAACGCGACAGATACAGTAGTCTTTCGCATGTTCGCCTCCTCAGGAAGGCCCGCCAGCGCGACCGATGGTAACGGAAATTCCGGCGCGCACAAGTTTTGCCGATCAGGCGCTCAAGCGCGCCGCCGCGGCCTCCGCGCCGGCGCGGCGGCTCGGCATTGTCTTCGCCATCCGCGCCTCTGCAGCGGCGAGCACTTCCGGCGGCGCCGTCTCCGGCCGTCCGGCGTTGAACGGCGGCGCCGGGCGCGTATTCGATGCCGAGTTGCAGACCCTGAGCGAACTCCGCGCCGGCCAATTCGGCGGCGACGGTGAGCGCGAAGTCGATGCCCGCGGTCACGCCGCCGCCGGTGATGACGTTGCCGTCGCGCACCACGCGCGCCGGATCCGGGATCGCGCCGAACAGCGTTAGCAAGTCGCGCCACGCCCAATGGCAAGCCGCGCGCCGGCCCTTGAGCAGGCCTGCTGCGCCGAGGATCAGCGAGCCGGTGCAGACGCTGGTCATGATAGCGCGCCGAGGCCGCGAGCCGCTTCACTTCGCGCATGTAATCGAGATCGTTGATCACGTCGGTTGCGGCCATGCCGCCGGGAACGAACAGCAGGTCGCAACGCTCGATGTCCGCGAGCTTTTGCGTGCGCGCAAAATAGAGTTGGCCCTCGCTCTCCACCTCGCCGCCGTCGCGCGAAGCGACGATGACGCGCGTCGCCGGCAGGCGCGAGAACACCGTGTGGGGGCCCGTGAAATCGAGCTGGGTGAGGCCTGGATAGATCGCTTCGACGATCACAAAGCTCGTCTCGGGCATCGGGAAACTCCGTTCAAGATTTGACGGCTGACAGGTTCGCGCATTATCGGTAAGGCGTAAATGACAATGTTCCCTCGTTTTCCGCCATGACGCGCCGGGTCGGCTTTCTCGTCTTCGACGACTTCCAATTGCTCGACGCCGCCGGGCCGATCGCCGCGTTCGAGATCGCGGCGCGTTACGCGCCCGGCGCCTACAGGCTGACGACGCTCGCCAAGACCGCAGGCGCAGTGGCCAGTTCCTCCGGCGCGACGCTCGGCGCGGAAAGCCTAGGTTCCGGCGCTTTCGACACGCTGGTCGTCGCCGGCGGCGACGGCTCCCGGCGCGCCTTTCGCGACTCCGCGCTGATCGCCTTCCTTCGCGATGCGGCGGCGACGACGCGGCGGATGACGAGCGTCTGCTCGGGCGCTTTCCTGCTCGCCGCGGCGGGCCTGCTCGACGGCAAACGCGCGACGACGCATTGGAGCCGCACCCAGGACTTCCGGGCCAAATTTCCCAACGTGCGGCTCGAGCCCGACCGCATCTTCATCCGCGATGGCGCCATCTGGACCTCGGCCGGCATCACCGCGGGGATCGATCTTTCGCTGGCGCTGATCGCCGACGACCTCGGCGAAGACATCGCCCGGTCGGTGGCGCGCCAGCTCGTCGTCTATCGTCGCCGGCCGGGCGGACAGTCGCAATTCTCGGCGCTGATCGAGATGGAAAGCCCGGAGGGCCGGTTTGGCGGCTTGATGGGCTGGGCGCGCGAACGGCTCCACGAGGACCTATGCGTCGAGCGGCTCGCCGAGCGTGCGGGCATGAGCCCGCGCAATTTCACGCGCCGCTTCCTGCGAAGAGACCGGGATGACGCCGGCCCGCGCGGTCGAGCGGCTTCGCGTCGAGGGCGCGCGCGAGCGCATCGAAGGCTCCGAGGCGCCGATCGAAGGCATCGCGCACGCCCACGGTTTCCGTGATCCCGAGCGCATGCGGCGCGCCTTCGTGCGCGCGTTCGGTCAGCCGCCGCAGGCGCTCCGTCGCACGGCGCGCGCGATTTGAAAGCTGCCTATACCGCCCGCCGGGTGACTGCCCCGACCCTGTTGTGCGAGACGACGTTTGGGCGATCGTAGACGACTGCTCGTCCAGGCGCGCTTCGCGATCCCAAACTCTGTTCGATGGCCGCGGCAATGCGCGGCGCGGCGAAAGCGGCTCCTCTCACAAGCCGCATCGACGGACCGAAGCTGTAAGCCGACAGCGCGCCGGCGAAGTAGAGCCCCGGGACCGAGCTCTCGAAATTCGATGAAAGCCGGGGCGAACCGTGGATCTGCTCGATCCCGCTCCTGACTTCCGGCGTAATCAGGCTCAACCGATTCAAATCGACATGGTAGCCGGTTGCCAGCACGACATGATCGGCGCGGAAATATTCGATCTGCGCGCCGATCCTGCCAAGCTCGACCTCAACTTCCGAACCCATTTCCTGGACGCCGAGAATCTCACGCCCCGGAAGGATGCGGACATGACGCTCGAGCGCCTCGCGCGAGTGCGGATTTGGCGTCGGCCGTTGGGCGCGTTCGACAAGAGCCACTCGCGCCCACGCGGGCAATCGCGAAAATAATTGCGGAGATCGTGACGCCCTCCGGCTCGCCCAATCCAGGTGTCTCGCCCTGAAGACGAGGGTCACGTCGGAACCGGCATTGGCCAACGCTAATGCGCAATCGGTCGCGGAAGCGCCGGCGCCGACGACCAGCACGCGTTTGCCTGCAAACGTCGAGCCAATGTTCAACGTGCTCGAATGGCTCACAAGTTCACCAGAAATCCTGGCGAACGCGGCCGGGATGCGAGGCGAGGCGCCAAGCCCGACCGCGAGGACCACGGCGCCCGCTTCGACTTGAGCCCCGTCTTCGAGGGTAAGCTGAAAGCCTTCGTTCGCCGCCGCAAGACGTGAGACATAACGCGCATCGACCTGAGGCGCGGAATGGCGCTGAAACGCCTCGCCATAAGCGAGAAAGGTCTCGAGCGCGACGGGCGCTCCGGCCTGGGCGTCCGGCAGCCCGCGCGCTGCGCAAAAGCGCTCCAGCGTGAAGTCGCCGTCGGGGCTGGTGAGGTCGCACTCGGCGGCGTCCGAAATCAGTTTCATGCCCGGGGGCATGTTTCGCCGCCAGAACTCCATCGTGCGACCGAACACCAACGGCTGCAGTCCGCGCGCATTCAGATGCGCTGCGATGGAGAGGCCTTGTGGGCCGGCCCCGATGACAGCCACCCGGCTGGCCATGTCTACGAGCTCCTTAACGGAATGCTAACGTAAACGAAGGGGCCATAGCGGCCGGACGACTTCAAATCCTTTCCCCAAGCTTGCTTAACAGACGTGGCGATTTGCCGATGATCTCAAGGAATTGTGATGCGGGGGCGCCAAAACGCCACGTGATAGTCTTGCCCGGAGGGCCGAACCGGATCACATAGCCGCGCACCCACCGTCAGCCCCATGCGCCCCTCAGTCCTGACCGCCCTCATCATTGCGACCGCGCTGTTCATGGAAAACATGGACGGCACGGTCTTGGCGACTTCGCTGCCGGCGATCGCGTCGGACCTGCATCAGGACCCTATCGCCCTCAAGCTCGCGCTGACCTCCTACATGCTGACGCTGGCGGTTTTCATTCCCGCCTCCGGCTGGGTCGCCGACAAGCTCGGCGCACGCACCGTGTTTTGCTCGGCGATCGGCGTGTTCACGATCGGCTCGATCCTGTGCGGCTCCGCAAGTACGCTGCCGACGCTGATCGCGGCGCGCGTGTTTCAGGGCCTGGGCGGCGCGATGATGGTGCCGGTCGGCCGGCTTGTGCTGCTGCGCACGACGCCGAAATCGGAAATGGTCAACTCGCTCGCCTATCTGACCGTGCCCGCGCTGATCGGCCCGGTCGTCGGCCCCCCGCTTGGCGGCTTCATCACGACCTACTTTCACTGGCGCTGGATTTTCTGGATCAACGTGCCGATCGGCATGCTCGGCATCGCGCTGGCGCTGCGGTTCATCGAGAACGTGCGCGAGGAGGCCGTCGCGCGCTTTGACTTCCGCGGCTTCCTGCTGTCCGGCCTTGGCCTGCTGAGCCTGATCTTCGGCATGACGATCATCGGCCGCGGGCTCATTCCCTCCTGGGGCGTGGCGGCTCTGATCGTCGGCGGAGCGGCGCTGTTGGGGCTCTATGTCCAGCACGCGCGACGCGAGCCCAACGCGATCATCGACCTGAACCTGCTGAAGCTTCCAACCTTCTTCGCCGGCGTGGTCGGCGGCTTCCTGTTCCGGCTCGGCATCGGCGCGATCCCGTTCCTGCTGCCGCTGATGCTGCAGGTCGGCTTTGGGCTCAATCCGTTTCAGTCGGGCTCGCTGACATTCGCCGCCGCGGCCGGCGCGATGCTGATGAAATTCTCGGCCTCGCGGCTGATCCGGCATTTCGGCTTCCGCAATATCCTGATCTACAACGCGCTGATCTCGGCCGCGTTTCTGGCCGCCTACGGCCTGATCGACGCGACGACGCCGCATTGGCTGTTGCTCGCTGGACTGCTCGCCGGCGGTTTTTTTCGTTCGCTCGAGTTCACGGCGCTCAACGCGCTGAGCTATGCCGATATCGACCCGCAACGGATGAGTCGCGCGACGGGATTCGTGAGCGTCGCGCAACAGATGTCGAGCGCTGTCGGCGTCGCAGTCGCGGCCGCTTCGGTCGAGACCGTCCAATGGGCGCTCGGCGACACTTACCTTGTCGCCCGCGACATGGAATACACTTTCGGCGTCGTGGCGTTCGTGACGCTGTGCTCGACGCTGCTCTTCATCCGGCTGAGCCCGGATGCAGGGTCTGAAGTTTCGGGAGCGCGCGTGCGTGCGGAAGCGCCCGCAGCAGCGGAATAGCCGCGACTCGGTTGGTGATGGAGACTGATATGCGGACGGCGTATTTGACGATTGCGCTCGCGTTGCTTGCCCCTTGCGTCGCGCAGGCCGACGACCTGTCAGCCTGCAGCAAGTTCAAATGGAGCATCGAGCGCGAGCGGCTCCTGTTAGCTTCGCCGAAACCGCTGGCGGCCGACGGCGCGCTCGATATTGGCGTCTCAGGCTTCCACGTCGCGCTCGCCGACGGCGACAAGTTCGCCTTTTCGGCCAAGCCGCAACGTGCCCCGAAACCGGGAACTCACGCCGCCGCGCTGACCCTCGCCGTGAAGACGGACGGCGTCTACGACGTCACGCTGTCAGACGAGGGCTGGATAGACGTCGTCGATCACGGACAGACGATCGCCTCAACCGCCTTCAGCGGACAGAAGGGCTGCCCTGGCGTGCGCAAGAGCGTCCGGTTCGATCTGAAGGCCGGCGAGTTTGTCGTTCAGCTTAGCAACATCGACAGCGATGCGATCAACGTCGCGGTGGCGCCGGCGCCCTGAGGAATTGTCATTGCGAGGAGCGAAGCGACGAAACAATCCACGCGTCGTCTGCCGCAAAGCGTTAGGGTGCGGACTTAATCGGTTGCTAGCTACTGTGGGTTAGCACGTTGAGGAGCCGACCGAAGGGATCACGGAGATAGAACCGGCGGACGCCCCAGGGTTCTTGCTGCGGCCCATATTCGATGGAATGACCTGCCTCCCTGGCGCGGGCAAGCACGTCATCGAGATCGTCCACCTCGATGGAAAGATCGGGGACAGGGGCGCCGGAGCCCCCTTCGCTCGCGATGCTGATCTGTGGCGCCATCAAGACAGGCGCCGCCGCGAAGGTCATGATCCAGCCGAGATCCATGACGACTTCGAGCCCCAAGACCTCGCGATAGAAGGCGCACGCGGCGTCAGGCTGTGGCGCCGCGATGTTGGCGACTATGCGCTTTACCGCCATTTCATCCTCTTATCTGGATCGCGTGTATCGCCTGATCTTATCTGATAGGTTGGGAGCCTAGCCCCGCAACGCCCGGTCGAGATCGCGCCACAAATCCTCGACGTCCTCGATGCCGGCGGAAAGACGCAGCAGGTCGGGTGGACACGGCGATCCCGCGCCTTCGATCGACGCCCGGTGCTCGATCAGGGATTCCACGCCGCCGAGCGAAGTCGCGCGCTTCCAAAGTCCGACCTTCGCGGCAGTCGGCGATCGCGTGGGCTTCGCCGCGTCGCGCGCGGATCG
This sequence comes from uncultured Pseudomonadota bacterium, assembly GCA_963771455.1. Classification (GTDB taxonomy): domain Bacteria; phylum Pseudomonadota; class Alphaproteobacteria; order Rhizobiales; family Beijerinckiaceae; genus Roseiarcus. The sequence goes on along the minus strand of CAVYTP010000018.1, from coordinate 43,184 downwards.
ACAGCATGCCGCCGAAGCCGCCTCGCATCTGCCGCCTGGCGACGTCGTGGCCGGGGTGATGCGGCAGGCCGGGATAAAGAACTTCGGCGACTTCAGGATGGTTGGAGAACCGCTCGGCGAGCTCCGCCGCGTTGGCGGCGCAGGCGCGGACGCGCAGATCGAGCGTGCGCAAGCCGCGGATCAGCAGGAAACGCCTCGAACGGCCCGAGGATCAGGCCGTGGCTCTGCCTGATTTTCTTCGCCCGCTCGGAGAGTTCGTCTTCGCGCGCAAAGCACAAGCGCGCCGGCGATGACGTCGGAATGGCCGTTCAGATATTTGGTCGCCGAATGCATCACGACGTCGGCGCCGAGCGCGAGCGGCCTGGTGAAGATCGGCGTGGCGCAGGTCGAATTCGACGGCGACGCGCGCGCCGGCGGCGTGCGCGATGCGCGCGATCTCGGCGATGTCGGAGACGCCCCACATCGGATTGCTCGGCGTCTCCAGCCAGACGAGTTTGGTGGCGCCTGGCCGGATCGCCGCCGCGACGGCGGCGCTGTCCTCGGCGTCGACGAAGTCGACGCTGTAGCCGTGCAGCCGGCGCTTCCGTCGCGAGCCAGTTGCGCAGCGCCCAGTACATCACGCGCGGCGCGACGATATGCGCGCCGGGCGGCAGCGAGAGAAACAGCGCGATCGCCGCCGACATGCCTGAGCCGAGCACGTAGGTCGACGCCGCGCCTTCGAGCGCGCCGATCACCGCCTCCGCCTCGCGCACCGTCTCGTTGTCGGCGCGGCCGTAGATGTTGCCGCTGCGATAGGCGTTGTCGGGATCGCGAAGAAACGTCGTGGTCACATGCAGCGGCGGCACCAGCGCGCGCGTTCGCTCGTCGATCCGGCCGAGCGCCTGCGCGGCGAGCGTCGCGGCGCGTAGAGTCTCGTGCGCTCACAGGCCCAATCCCCTCAGCAGACGCGGCGCGCGGCGCCCTGCGCCCGCCGCCTCCGCCATGAACATGCTGCTTCAGCGGCGCCGGCGCGTCGACGAGCCGCAAGCCCAGATCGCGCAACGCGCGCAACGGCGCCGCATCGTTGGAGAACAGCCGGTTCATCGCAGTCCATGCCGAGCGCGCTCGAGGTGACGTCGAAACGCCGGTCGCGCTGATAGGCTTCCAGCGCCTGGGGATCTGCGGGATCGAGCCCGAGCCGCATCGGTTCGATGACGCGTTCGCACAGCGCGGCGACGTCGCGCAGGCCGAGATTGAGCCCCTGCCCCGCCAGCGGATGAACGAGATGCGCGGCGTCGCCGATCAATGCGAGGCGCGGCGCAACGAACGATCGGGCGAACTGGAACCGCAGCGGAAACAATCGCGCCGGCGACGCGAAGGATATCGCGACCGAGCTTCATGCGTGAAGCGCAGCTCCAGCTGGCGCAGCAGCGATTCCTCGTCGCGCGCCAGCATCGCTTTCGCCTCGGCGTGGCGCTCGTTCCAGACGATCGACGAGAAAGCGGCCGCGCAACGGCAGCGATCGCGAACGGGCCAGCGGGCAGAAAATGCTGCTCGGCGCGGCCCTCGTGATCGAGTTCGTGAGCGATGGTCGCGACGATGGCGCTCTGTCCCGGTGTCCCAGCCGGTGACCGGGATTTTGGCCAGGGCGCGAAGCCGGGAATTCGCGCCGTCGGCCGCGACCACGAGCCGAGCGCTTGATCTCTGCGCCATCGCTCAAGGTCAGCCGCGCGGTCGAAACTCCCGGCTCGAAGTCCCGAACGGAGGCGGTCACGAAATTCGACGCCGAGCGCCTGCGCCGCATGGGTCAGCGCATCGACGAGATCGTCGTTGAACGCCATATGGGCGAGCGGCGGCTCGCCTCTCCGAGCTGGAACCCCATCTGCTCAAGCCGCACGGGATCGCGCACCGCGCCGTCGAAGATCGCCATGTCGACGATCGGCTGCGCGAGCGGCTCGAGTTCGGTCCATGCGCCGAGGCGCTCGAGGATGCGACGCGACCCCTCGGCCAGCGCAACCGCGCGCAGCTTGCCGTCGCGCGCGCCCGGATGCGGATCTATGACGGCGACGCGGGCCCCGCCGTAGGCCGCCTGCTTGAGGAGGGCTGCGGCGGCCACGCCGATCGCGCCGGCGCCGACGACGGCGATGTCGAACGGGCGTTGGGAATTGACTGTCATCGCCGCCATGTTCGGCGAGCGGGAGGGTGAAAGCAAGGCGGAGGCGCCGCGCGCTGACTTGGTCGGCCGCTACAGCGGTCTTCGCGCCCATAGCAGCGCGATCGCCGACGAACCGAGCCTCGCCAAAGTCCCGTCCGCGCGGCTGGTCAGCATGATCGGCACGCGGGCGCCCATCACGATGCCGGCCATGTCGGCATCGGCGAGATAGACGAGCTGCTTGGCGAGCATGTTGCCGGCTTCGAGATCGGGCGCGACCAGAATGTCCGCCCGCCCCGCGACCTGCGATGCGATGCCCTTGGTGCGCGCCGCCTCGAGGGAGACCGCGTTGTCGAACGCCAGCGGGCCGTCGAGCAGGCCGCCGGTGATCTGGCCTCGGTCGGCCATCTTGCAGAGAGCGGCGGCGTCGAGGGTCGATCGAATATCCGGAGACACCGTTTCGACCGCAGAGAGGATCGCGACGCGCGGCATCAGAACGCCGAGCGCGCGGGCGAGGTCGATCGCGTTCTGCACGATGTCGCGCTTGTCGATCAGAGTCGGGTAGATGTTGATCGCCGCGTCGGTGATGAACAGGGCGCGCGGATAGCTCGGCGCATCGATCGCAAACACGTGGGTGATGCGGCGCGCGGTGCGCAGGCCTGTGGCGCCATCGACGACCGCGCCCATCAATTCGTCGGTGTGCAAGCGCGCCCTTCATGATCGCCTCGACCTTGCCGGCGCGCGCCATGGCGACGCCCTGATCGGCCGCGGCGTGGCTGTGCTCGGTGGCGACGATTTCCAGCCCGGACAGGTCGAGGCCATGGGCTTCGGCGACCGCAGCCGGATGCGCGCTTCCGGTCCGAGCAGCACCGCCTCGATCAGGCCTTCGCGATGCGACTCCAGCGCGCCGGTCAGCGAAGCTTCGTCGACGGGATGAACGACCGCGGTGCGCAACGGCGGCAGCCGCCGCGCCATCTCCATCAGGCGCCGGTAGCGGCGTCCCTTTTCGCGCGTTTCGACCGGCTGTCCGTGAACGGCGCCGACGGTGACCTTTTCCTGCGGCGCGATCACTTCGAGTTCGCCGCGCATCGCGAGATCGCCGCGCGCGTCCAGCGCGCGCGCCTCCAGCGTGACGCGCCGACCCTCCTCGGTCTTTGTCTTCACCAGCAGCGTCAGGGTGATCTGGTCGCCCGGCGCCGCGGCGCGCATGACTTCGAAATGATGCCGCAGGATCTGCGCGCCGGGCCCGGGGAAGCGCGTCGCGACAACGGACGCCGACAAGCGCCTGCGCCCAGCTTGCGCCGGCCGCGATGGCCTGAAATCCGTTGGTTGTCGCGAGCCCGATGGCGACCGCGTCGGGGTCTAGCGCCGCGGCGGCTTCGGCGAACCGCTCGACGTCCTCGCCGGTCAGCGTGCGAACAATCTGTTCGCGATCGCCAACTTGCAATTCATCGAAGGTCCGGTTCTCGAGCCTTATCACCGAGCCGCTCCTTGACTTCGCGATCAGGATTAGAAGTCTGAAACCCCTCGGCTTGAGGGAAGTCAAGCCACGAAACTGTGGAGTAACGCACAGAGCCTGTCGACACGCCATGCGCCCGAACCCATCCGATGCCGAAAACGAACAAGCCCCGGTGCTCGAGTGGCTCGAGCGCCATCTCGGCGAGACTTCTGGCGCGCCCGTCAAACGCGTCGACACCCAAGGCGCCATCGTGCTGCTTTCCGGTCAGGACGCCTGGAAGCTCCGGCGCGCCATTCGGCTGCCATTTCTCGACTATTCTACGCCGGAGAAGCGCCGCGAAGCCTCCGAGGCCGAGATACGGCTCAACCGGGACGCCGCGCCCGGCATCTATCGCGACGCGGTCCCGATCACTCGCAATGGCGAACACCTTGAACTCGGCGGCGCCGGCGAGCCGATCGACTGGATCACCCGCATGCAACGGTTCGACGAAGATGCGACGCTCGACCGGCTCGCCGAGCGCGGCGAACTATCGACGGGCCTGATGGATCGACTGGCGCGCGCGATGCTCGCCAGTCATGAGCGTGCGGAACGCAAGGACGCCGCCGCCGCGCTCGTCGAACTCGAGAGCTGGATCGGTCAGAACCGCGCCGCTTTCGCCGAGCACGAGGATCTGTTTCCAGCCCGATAAGCGCGGATCGGCTCGACGCGGCGAGCGCGCGCCGGGCGCTTGGCGGCCTGCGACCGCTGTTGATCGAACGCGGCGCGGCCGGCTTTTGCCGGCGCGGGCACGGCGACCTGCATTTGCGCAACATCGCCGTGATCGACGGCGAGCCGGCGCCGTTCGACGCGATCGAATTCGACGATAAAGTCGCGACCGGCGACGTGCTCTATGACCTCGCCTTCGCCGTGATGGATTTGTGGGAGCGCCAATGCGCCGCCGCAGCCAATGCGCTGCTGAACGGCTATCTGTCGCGCGGGCCGGAAGAGCACTACGCAGGGCTGGCGGCGTTGCCGCTGTTCCTCAGCGTGCGGTCGGCGATCCGCGCCAAGGTCGAGGCTGCCAACCGCAGCCACCTCTCCGGCGACGCGCGCGCCGGCGCGGAGCGCGCGGCGCGCCGCTATTTCGAGTTCGCGCTGACCTTCCTCGAGCCGCGGCCGGCGCGGCTCGTCGCGGTCGGGGGGCTTTCGGGCTCAGGCAAGAGCGCGCTTGCGCGCACATTGGCGCCCGACCTCGGCCGCGCGCCCGGCGCCGTCTGGCTCTCCAGCGACATCGAGCGCAAGCACATGCTTGGACACGAGCCAGAGGAGCCCCTGCCCGCTTCCGCCTACGACCGGGAAACGACGGCGCGTGTTTACGAGCGCGTGCGAAGGCGCGCGGCGCTGGCGCTGGGCGCCGGGCACAGCGCCCTGATCGACGCCACCCATTCCACCAGTTCGGCGCGAAGGGAAAGCGCGGCGCTCGCGGGCGAACTCGGCGCGCCATTCCTTGGGTTTTGGCTGGACGCGCCGCTGCGCCTGCGAAAGCAGCGCGTCGCGGCAAGGCGCGGCGACGCTTCCGACGCAGACGTCGAGATTGCCGCGGCGCAGCGCGCCGATCCCCTTGCGGAACCGGGCTGGGTTTCGCTCGACGCCTCGGGTCCAGTTGACGCCGTTGCCGACCGAGCGCGGGCGGCGCTCGGCAATTTGGCCTGAATGCCTGGCTCTGCTATAGCGGCCGAAATCGGGCGCAATTCGGCGAGCGCCGAAGCCGAGCGCAATCAAGGAGTTGGGCGCACGATGAGCTATTGCGACTTCGACGCGCTGGAGCGCACGCCGCTGGAAACCGACCCGTTCGAATATGTGGTCGTCCCCGATTTTCTGAAGAGCCGAACGTTTCGACGACGTCATCGCCGACTATCCGCAGGTGCCCGGCCCCGGCTCGCATCCGCCGGCCGAACTCGACGATCAAGGGCACGTTCGAGGCGCTGATCGACGAACTGCGCGGGCCGGCGTTCCAGCGCGCCGATCGAGCGCAAGTTCGACATCGACCTCTCGGGCCGTCCGACCATGTACACGGTGCGCGGCTTCGTGCGCGAGAAGGACGGCTCGATCCACACCGATTCCGAGACAAAAATCATCACCGTGCTGCTCTACATGAACGAGCGCTGGGAGAACGACGCCGGCCGCCTGCGGCTGCTGCGCTCGGGCGCCGACCTCGAGGACTACGTCGCCGAAGTGCCGCCCTATGGCGGCACGCTGCTGGTCTTCAAGCGCTCGGACAATTCCTGGCACGGGCACAAGCCGGCCTCGGGCCCGCGCCGCGCGATCCAGCTCAACTGGGTGACCTCGCAGGAGGTCGTCGACCACGAGCAGCGCCGCCATCAGATTTCGACCAAGTTCAAAAAGTTCAAGAACTTGTTCATTCCCAGTTCAGCGGCGTAACGCCAAAGAAGACGCAGGCCGCGGCGTTGTTGCGCGGTATCGGGCAAGGGGCGACCGGCCGTTGGGCCACCGGCGGCGGCGCGACAAGATGAGGGAAGCGCAAATGTCGTATTTGAAGATGGCGGCGTTCGGCGCAGCGGCGGCTCTGGCGGCGCTGCTCGGCTTCGCAGCGATCGGTCCGGCGAGCGCGCGAAAGCGTCGCCAAGCAGTGCGGCGCCGACTGGAAGGCCGCGAAGGCGGCCGGCACGACCAACGGCCAGACCTGGTCGGAATTCTACAAGGCCTGCAAAGCGCAGAAGACCGGAGCGGCTGCGCCTGCGGCGACGCCGGCCGCCGCCGCTGCGCCGGCGCCTGCGCCCGCCGCCCATGGCTACCCCGACCCCGATGGCGACGCCCATGGCCGCCAAGCCCAAGCCGACGCCGAAGCCGCAGGTCGCGGCGACCGGCGCCGGCGAATTCGCCAACGAGGCCGAAGCCAAGGCGCATTGCCCGACCGACACCGTCGTCTGGGTCAACACCAAGTCGCACAAGTACCACTACGCCGGCCACCGCTCCTACGGCACCACCAAGCAGGGCGCCTATATGTGCGAAGCCGACGCCAAGGCCGCCGGCGATGTCGCCGCGAAGGGCGAGAAGCCGAAGCCCTGAGTTAGAAAAACCAAACGCGCGCCCTCGAAGGGGCGCGCGTTATCCCGATTGACGATAACTATCTTATCCGCTCCCATCCTTCTGACCGACCGCGGACCTCGTCCGGAGCTTGTCGAAGGACGCCGCCGCGCAATGACTTGAAGCCAAAACGTCCTTCGACGAGTTCAGGACGAGGGTCAAGATAGCGCCAGCCAAGAGCTGAATTAGACTTCCCGATCCTCGAAGATCAGCATGTCGACGCCGCCGGTTGCAAATTTGGCGACATCCGCGCCGGCTGCCTGCCCTTCGGGGCTTGCAAATCCGGCCCCTATTGCGGCCATGTCATCGAAGTGCAGCGTTGCGACAAGATGGACCGGCGCCGGTCCCGCTGGCGTCATGACGGGAGCGCGACTCACTTCATATTTCCGCAAGCCGGGGATCTTCTTGGCGATTCCGATGTGCGTTCCCTCGTAATAGGCGTCGAACGCCGCCGCATCGGTTGGCGTCTTATAAAGCACCAGTAATTTCGCCATTCATCTTCTCCCTGAATTATTGGGACGTGTCACGTCCGCAGAGAATATGGCGCGGATCGAAGAGGCACGGCAAGTGCGGCGGAAGTCCGTTTGACAACGCAGGCGCCTAACTGAACAGTGCGCGCCGGAAAGGCGCACGGATGGATTCGCAGGTCTCAGACAGACAGATTCTGCTGGCCCGAATTGCCGGCATCGCGTTGGTCGCATTCCTGGTGGCCGGCATACTCTGGTATGGGCTCTCGGCGGAAATTCGAGCCCAGACCTGGCTGGATCTGGCGGACCGAACGTCGGGCCCGCTCGACTTCCGCTTCATCATGCAGCCCTGCGTCGCGGCCATCGCCGCTGTGCGCGATGGCGTGCTTGACGCCAAGCTCAACCGGAAGCCCTATTTGTGGGCGCTGCTGACGGAACCGGGACAGCGCAGCGCACGCATGTTCGAAGCGCTTATCGCGACTTCGCGTGTCATACTTCTCGGCCTTGGCATGGATATGATCTACCAATGGATCGAACTGAATTCCTTTTTTCCGACCCAGGCGGCGATCATCGCGTTTGCGTTGGCGCTTCTGCCGTACCTGATTCTTCGTGGACCGATCGAGCGCGCCGTGCTCTTGTGGAGCCACCGAAATTCGCAGGCGCTGAGTTGAACTGGCCTATCCTGGCAAACGATGCCCGAGCGGGTTTGACGCGAGACGGGAAGCGCGGCAATGTCCGATCGGTTTGAAGTCCGGCTGACCGCCGCTGATCATTTCGCGTGGTTGCGCACCCGGCTCGCGATTGAGCGCACGATGATGGCCTGGGTCCGCACCGGCGTCTCGCTGGTTGGATTTGGCTTCACGATCGTTCAGTTTTTCGACAGGATGGGGTCCTTGCCCGGAGCCGCGCCCGCCCGTTTCCCCGACGCCCCGCACTATCTGGGGCTGATGCTGATCGGCTGTGGAGTGATCTCGCTCGCCACCGCGATCTGGCAATATCAATCCGGCGTCCGCTATCTGTGGGGAGAGCCGTTCACGCCAATCGCGGGCATTCACAAAGAACCGCCGCATATGCCTGTGGTCGCTGTGACCTTCGTGCTGATGCTCGTCGGGATTTTTGCATTTTTTGCCGTGGTTTTGCGCCTTTTGTAGACGGTCGAGCAGGAGGAAATCGAAAGACTGGATTCGACGAATAAATCGATGACGAAATGGAGGAAGAAAAAATGGCGGAAGCCAAGAAACCAAACATACTGATCCTTTGGGGCGACGACATTGGTTGGTGGAACATCAGCTACAACAGTCGCGGCCAGATGGGCTATCGCACGCCCAACATCGACCGGGTCGCCAACGAAGGCATCGCCTTCACCGACTACTACGGCCAGCAGAGCTGCACCGCCGGCCGCGCCGCGTTCATCACTGGCCAGAACCCGATCCGCACCGGACTGACGAAGGTCGGCATGCCCGGCGCCGACGTCGGGCTCAGCGCGGAAGATCCAACCATCGCGGAACTGCTCAAGCCGCTGGGTTACAGCACCGGTCAGTTCGGCAAGAACCATCTCGGCGACAAGGACAAGTTCCTGCCGACCCTGCACGGCTTCGACGAGTTCTTCGGCAACCTCTATCACCTCAATGCCGAGGAAGAACCTGAAGACCCTGATTACCCGAAGGACCCCGAATTCAAAAAGAATTTTGGGCCGCGCGGCGTGCTGCATTGCTGGTCGGACGGCAAGGGCGGTCAGAAGATCGTCGACACTGGCCCGCTCACCAAGAAGCGGATGGAGACCATCGACGACGAAGTCACCGTGCGAGGCGCTGCGCTTCATCGACGAAGCGCACAAGGCCGATAAGCCGTTCTTCATGTGGTACAACACGACCGGCATGCACTTTCGCACCCACCGCGCCGACAAGCACAAGGACAAGAGCGGGCAAGGCGTATACAACGACGTGATGGTCGCCCATGACGAGCATATTGGGCAGATGCTCAACAAGCTCGACGAACTCGGCATCGCCGACGACACGATCGTGATGTACTCCACCGACAACGGCCCGCACTACAATTCGTGGCCCGACGCCGGCATCACGCCGTTCCGCTCAGAGAAGAACACCAACTGGGAAGGCGGATGGCGCGTGCCGGCGTTCGTGCGCTGGCCGAAGAAATTCCAGGCGGGCACGGTGCTGAACGGGATAGTCACCCATCAGGATTGGTTGGCGACGTTCCTCGCCGCGGCCGGCGATCCCGGCATCGTCGACAAACTGCACAACGGCCATCAGATCGGCGACAAGACCTTCAAGGTCCATGTCGATGGCTACAACATGCTGCCCTATCTGACCGGCGAAGTGAAGGAGAGCCCGAGGAGCTTCTTCTTCTACATCAGCGACGACGGCGACATCCTCGGCATCCGCATGCAGGACTACAAGGTCGTGCTGATGGAGCAGCGCGCAAAACAGCTGATGTGCTGGTTCGAGCCCTTCGTGCATTTGCGGGCGCCGAAAATGTTCAACCTCAGGCGCGATCCGTTCGAGCGCGCCGACGAAAACTCCAACACCTACTGGGACTGGGTGCTCTCCCACACCTATCTGCTCTACGGCATGCAATCTCTGGTCGCTGCGCAGATCGCCGACTTCCAGAAATATCCGCCAAGGCAGAAGCCGGCGTCGTTCAACCTCGACGCGGTGATGCGAAAGTTGGCGGACGCGCATAGCAGCGCGGGGCACTGAGGGAGCCGCCCTCACCCCAACCCTCTCCCGCAAGAGGCGGGAGAGGGAGCCGCGCAACTACCCGGTCTGATTGCTCGCAAAGGGAAACCTCGGCGACTTGTCGCCGTGGCAGAACTTGAACTTGCGCCCGTTGCCGCACGGGCATGGCTGATAGGGGTCGCGCTTCGCGTCCTCGGACGTCAACCAGGCCATGGCTTCGGCGGGCGAACGTCCGCGCCTCAACAGCTCCACCATCACCTGCATCAGCGGCCGTGTGTGGGTGAAGAACAGCTCCAACCCCGAGCAGAGGTAATTGTGTCCCGGCCTCGCCGTCGCGCGAGGTCGCGAACCGGTCCTTCGGACAGCCGCCGTTGCAGAGAATCCGGACCTCGCATTTCCGGCACTGCTGGGTCAGCGTATCGCGCTTGTCGTCGCCGAACTTGCGCATCTGCGGCGAGGCGACGAGCTCCACCATCGGCGTTTCGTGAATGTTGCCGAGCTTCTGGCCCGGCTCGACGAAATGGTCGCAGGTATAGAGATCGCCGTTGTGCTCCAGCGCGGGGCCATAGCCGCAGGTCGGCGCGTGGATGCACAGCAGGTGGCGGCCGAAATTCGCTTCCACCGTCACATCGAACAATTGCACGAACACTTTTCCGACGTCGCGCCGCGCCCATTCCTCAAATATGTCGATCAGAAAGCGGCCGTAGGCCTCGCCGCCGACGGAACGCTCGGTGACCAGATTGCCAGTCTGCGTGTAGAGCAGGCGCGCGCCGCGGCCGGGTTGCTCGCTCCAGCCCCGATTGGCGATCTCGAGCGTCTCGGCGGAGGCGCGTTCGACGATCGGGATGAACTGCATCCATTTGGCGCCGAGTTGATCGCGAAAGAAGCGGTAGATCGTGCGGCCGTGCGCCTGGTTGGCGGCGTTGACGGTGCACAGAATGTTGAACTCGACGTTGTGTTTGCGCAGTTGGCGCCAGCCCTTCATGACGAGATCGAACGTGCCCTGCCCTCTTCGGTCCTTGCGATAGGCGTCGTGCAGTTCGCGCGGGCCATCGACGCTCAGCCCGACCAGAAAGTCGTGCGTCTTGAAGAACGCGCACCACGCGTCGTCGAGCAGCAGTCCGTTGGTCTGGAAGGTGTGCTTCACCGTTTGCCCGGGCCGCCGATATTTTTCGACCAAGGCGACAGCGCGCTCGAAGAACTCCAGCTTCATCAGCGTCGGCTCGCCGCCCTGCCAGGCGACGGTCACCTCAGGCGTACGGTGCGCCTCCAGAAGCTGGCGGATGTAGGCGTCGAGCGTCGCCTCGGACATCCGATGCTTGTCGTTGGGATAAAGCGCCTCCTTGGAGAGGAAGAAGCAGTAGGTGCAGTCGATATTGCAGGTCGACCCGCTGGGCTTGGCGAGCAGATGAAAGCTCGGCGGCGCCTGAAACGGCGCTGGACGAGCAGGCGCATGGGCCTCTACGGACATGTGCAATCGCCTTCGCTAATCGGACATCCAAATTGCGGGCATGATTAGAAGCGCATAGGGCGGGGGTCAATCCGCTGGCCGGAGGTTGGCCTCCGCCTGGCTATCTTGCTAACGTCCGACGCCCGGGAGCGCCGCGATGCCTGACCTGACACCTGTTCGCGCCTGCGTGTTCGACGCCTATGGCACGTTGTTCGATTTCGCGTCGGCCTGCGCGCGCTGCCCTGACATTGCCCCGGACAAGCGCGCCGCATTGACGGCGCTGTGGCGCGACAAGCAATTGCAATATTCCTGGCTGCGCACGCTGCAGGGGCGCTACGTCGATTTCTGGAAGGTCACCGGCGACGCGCTCGACTTCGCGCTCGAAAGCCTTGATCTCGTCGACCCCGAATTGCGCGAACGGTTGATGTCGCTCTATTTGACCCTCGACGCGTTCCCGGAGGCGCCCGACGCCCTATCCGTTCTGAAAGCGCAGGGAATTCGGCTCGCGATCCTCTCCAACGGATCGCCGGAGATGCTGGCGGCGGTCGTTTCCCATGCAGGCCTTTCGTCCGTGTTCGAGCGCGTTTTCTCGGTCGACGGCGTCGGCGCCTTCAAGACCGATCCGCGCGTGTATCGATACGCACTCGACGAGCTTGCCCTCCCTGCGTCGGAAGTGTGCTTCTGCTCGTCGAACGGATGGGATGCCTACGCGGCGTCCGACTTCGGCATGAAGGTCGCCTGGATCAACCGCTACGGCCAGCGGCCCGAACGATTGCCGGGAGCGCCCGACTTTGTCCTGAAGTCGCTCGACGAGTTGCCCGCAAAGCTTTAGCAACTGAGGATCGATCTGAATGAGCGAAACAAAAAGCTGGCGCGCCGACCCGCTGAGCTGGGGCCAGGGACCGCACGTGTTGGAAGTCTTTCTCGAGCCGACCTGCCCGTATTCGGCGCGCGCGTTCGGCAAGCTCGATGAGACGTTGGCCCTGGCCGGGCCGGACAAGGCGACGATCAAGATCCGCCTGCAGTCGCAGCCCTGGCACCTCTATTCCGGGGTCGTGACGCGCGCAGTAATCGCCGCTTCGACGCTGCCGGCCGGCAAGGAAGCCGCCAAGGCCGCGCTGGCGGCGATCGCCGCCCATCGCGAGGAATTCGAATTCGAGAAGACATGCCGGCGGACCAAACATGGATGCGACGCCCAACGACATCATCCGCCGTCTCGAGGGTTACAGTGGATTGGCGCTCGCCGAAGCGTTCGCGATCCCTGACCTCGACCGCGAGATCAAATGGCACTGCAAATACGCGCGTCAGAACGGAGTTCACGTATCGCCGACGTTCATGATCGACGGGATCGTTCGCGGCGACATGAGCAGCGGCGACCCGGTAGCAGACTGGGTCGGGAAGCTGCTGCGCATCTGAAATAAGACAAGCCTGTCGTCATCGTCGGGCGCAACTAGCCCGTCGGTGACGGCTACCCTTGCGCCGTCCGCACAGCGCCAGCTAGACGCGACGCGCACTCCCTCACGCCGCCTTTTTCTGCTCCGACGCGGCCCAGGAATGCACCAGCGTGTTGATGTACTCGAGCTTGTCCACCACAGGGATCGAAAGCACGAACGGATAGCTGTCCGGCTCGCCCATGCTGCGCTGGAGCGCATTGATCGCCATGCTGAGCGGAACCCAGGCGTTGACGAGCTCCTCCGCGCTACGGGCGCGGTACGGCTGGAAATCGATCTCGGCGCTTAGGTCGTGGTGACCGCGCGCTTCAACCTGGACGCCAAACGCGCGCGCCGTCTCCAGCGTGTCTACGATATGCAGATAGTGTGCGAAGCACTCCGCGAAATCCTCCCAGGGGTGCGCGGAGGCATAAGCGCTTATAAAACTGTCGGCCCAGTTGGGCGCAGCGCCGTTCGCGTAATAGGACTGCAGCGCGACGTCGTAAGGCTGGCGTTCGTCGCCGAACACCAAGCGGCAATCTTCCGCCTTGCCGGCGTCGCGCACCAGCTTGTTCCAGATGAAATGCCCCATCTCGTGACGGAAATGGCCCAGCAGCGTGCGATATTGCTCGCGCATGCTCACGCGGGCCTGCTCGCGGATCGCGTCGTCGGCCTCGGCGACGCGGATCGCTATGCGGCCTTCGTCGTGGCCCGTCATCGCCGGCTTGCCGTTGTCCTCGAGGAAGTCGAACACGAGGCCGCCATCCGGATCCTGCCGGCGGTCCGGGTGGGGCAGCTTCAGGCGCAAGACGGAATAGAACAGATGGCGCTGGGCCTGCCCGATGCGCCGCCAGTGCTCCACGCCGCGTTCGGTATCGATATTCGGAACGAGCTCGTTATGGCGGCACGCGAGGCAATACTCTTCGCCGTCCGCCTCTTCGATCAGCCAGTTGCAGACATCGAGCCCCGCATTGGCGCAAAATCGGATTTCACGGTCGGGCTTGGCGACGAGACGCAGTTTCCCGTCGTCGTCCTCGTAGACGGCGCGCATGTTGAGTTCGGTCGGCAATACCCCAAGTCGGTAACCGCACGCCCCGCACTGGCGATTCTCAAAGTAAATCGTCTGGGCGCAATTGTCGCAGGCAAACAGCCTCATCGCAAAACCTCGTACCATTCTTTACCGGGGGCTTAACCCGGCGCCCTACCGTTTGTTCCGGCCGTCTGCCCGTCGCGGAGGCGGCAGCGGCAATCGGCCTCCTTGCTCCCATGCCTTGCAGCGCCTACATGAAACCCAACAGAAGCCATTCAATTGCCAAAACCCACCAGATCTTCCCGTACAAAATCCGAGCCCGCCGAATTGCCATCGCGCGAGGCGCTATTGGCGTTCCTGTCGGGCGAAGCGGCCCCAAACGGCGCCCAGCCGCCAGCCCGAGTGACCAAGCGCGACGTCGCGCGCGCGTTTAACGTGAAGGGCGAGCACCGCACCGCGCTCAAACTTCTGCTGAAAGACCTCGAGAACGAGGGCTCCGTCACGCGGGGCCGCAAGGTGCTGACCCGGCAAGGCCATTTGCCCGCCATGCTGGTCGCCGACATCCTCGAACGCGACCGAGACGGCGACCTGATCGCCCGCCCCGTCGACTGGAAGGAAGCCGGCGAGCCGCCGCGGATACACGTTCGAACGCCGCGGGTCAAACGAAACGCCGGCCCGACGCCCGGCATGGGCGCGCGCGTGTTGATGCGAGTCGACTTCGATCCGCTCGCCCGCGGAAAGACGCCCGCCTATTCCGGACGGGTCGTAAAGATCCTCGATCGCGCCCGCGGACGCGCCCTTGGCGTCTACCGCGAACTCGAAACCGGCGCCGGCCGCGTGCAGCCGATCGAGAAGCGCGCCAGCGGACGGGAGCTGTTCGTACCCGCTCGGCATGTCCGGCGGCGCGCAGGAGGGCGACCTCGTCGCGCTCGAGATTTTGCGCGAAGGCGGCTTCGGGTTGCCGTCCGCGCGGGTGGTCGAACGGCTCGGCAAAGTGGACACCGAGCGCGCCGTTTCGCAGATCGCGATCGCCGCCCACGACATCCCCTACGTGTTTTCCGCCGCCGCGCTTGAAGAGGCCGACAAAGCAAAACCCGCCTCGATGGAGAAGCGCGAGGACTGGCGCTCGCTGCCGCTCGTCACCATCGACCCCGCCGACGCCAAGGACCACGACGACGCGGTGCACGCGGAGCCCGACGAAGACCCCGGCAATCCCGGCGGCTTCGTGCTGACGGTCGCGATCGCCGACGTCGCCTATTACGTCCGGCCCGGTTCGCCGCTCGACAAGGAGGCGCTGGAGCGCGGCAATTCCGTCTATTTCCCCGACCGCGTCGTGCCGATGCTGCCGGAGCGGATCTCCAACGATCTGTGCTCGCTGCGCGCGCGCGAGGATCGCCCGGCGCTCGCGGTCAGGATGATCATCGGCGCCGACGGGCGCAAGAAGCGCCACACCTTCCACCGCATCATGATGCGCTCGGCCGCCAAGCTCGCCTACGAGCAGGCGCAGGCCGCCATCGACGGCCGCACCGACGAGATCACCGAGATGCTCGTCGAGCCGGTCCTGAAGCCGCTGTGGGCCGCCTATGCGGCGCTGAAGAAAGAGCGCGATACGCGCGAGCCGCTCGATCTCGATCTGCCCGAACGCAAGCTGGTGCTCGACGAGCAGGGCCGGCTGAAGGGCGTGCGCTGGCCGGAGCGGCTCGACGCGCACCGCCTGATCGAAGAGTGCATGATCCTCGCCAATGTCGCGGCGGCGGAGACGCTCGAAGCTCAGCTTCAGCCGCTGATCTACCGCGCCCATGACGCGCCCTCGATGGAGAAGCTCAACGACCTCGGCGAGTTTCTTTCCACGCTCGGCGTAAAGCTCGCCAAGGGCGAGCGGATGCGTCCCTCGCATTTCAACCGCGTGATCGCCAACATCCGCGGCGCGCCGGCCGAGGCGCTCGTCAACGAGGTGATCCTGCGGGCGCAGTCGCAGGCGGAATACACGCATGAGAACTACGGGCACTTCGGCCTCAACCTGCGACGCTACGCGCATTTCACCTCGCCGATCCGCCGCTACGCCGATCTGATCGTGCATCGCGCGTTGATCCGTTGCGCTGAACCTCGGGCCAGGCGCGATGGAAGACGGCGCGCCGAGCGGCCTCGCCGACATCGCCGAGCAGATTTCCGGCGCAGAACGGCGCGCAATGGCGGCCGAACGCGAGACGCAGGATCGGCTGATCGCCGCGCATCTGGCCTCGCGCATCGGCGCCAGTTTCAAGGCGCGTGTCGCAGGCGTCACCAAGTCCGGGTTGTTTGTAAAACTCGCCGATACGGGCGCCGATGGCTTTATCCCGGCGGCGACGCTCGGCGCCGATTATTTCCGGTTCGAAGAGGCGCGGCGCGCGCTGGTTGGCACGCGGACCGGCGAGACGTTCCGGCTCGGCGACGGGGTCGATGTGAAACTTGTCGAGGCGGCGCCGTTCGCTGGCGCGCTTCGGTTCGAAATGCTCTCGCGCGGCGGCTCGTCGCGCAAACCAAGGGAAAAACGGCGGTGACCCAGACTTACACGAATGCGCCTCGGGCGCTGGCGGGAAACGATCGTTCGGCGATGCTCGCCATTCGACGCGGGTTCATGGGCCGATGCCCGCATTGCGGCGAAGGCCGGATGTTTCGCGCCTATTTGAAGGTCGTCGACGAATGCCCGGTCTGCGGCGAGGAGCTCAAACATCAGCGCGCCGACGATGCCCCCGCTTACGTGACGATGTTGATCGTCGGCCATTTCATCGTCGCGGGTCTGATCGCTGAAGACGAACTGTTTCCGACGGTCAACATGGGACTGGTCGCCCTTGTCTGGTCGTTCGCGACAATTGCCGTCTCGCTGTTGCTGCTGCCGCGCATCAAGGGCGCGCTGGTTGGTTATCAGTGGGCGATGCGCATGCACGGCTTTGGCGGCCCGGAGCGGGAATACGTCTGACTGCCAAGACCCCTATGAAAACCAATCCCTATTACTCCGGGCCGAAGTCCGACCATTTCGACGGCCTGCGTTTTCAGGTTCCGGGCGGCGGCAGCGACAAGACGCTCGGCGACGTCGCGAGAATGTTGTGGCGCGGCCGGCGCGAACGCAAGCCCTGGCCAATCACAGGCGTTTCCGAGCCGACCGCGGCGCCGCTGCCGCTGGTTGAAGGCTCGTCGATCCGTCTGACCTTCATTGGTCATTCCAGTTTTCTTCTGCAGACCGAAGGCGTCAATCTGCTGCTTGATCCTGTCTGGTCGGATCGCGCAGGTCCCGCCGGACTCGGACCGCGGCGCGTTACGCCGCCGCCGCTGGCTATCTCGGACCTGCCTTCGCTCGACGCCGTGCTCGTCTCCCACAATCATTACGACCATCTTGACCTCGCGACGCTCGGCAAGCTGGCGAAGCTGAAGCCGTCGCGCGTGCTGACGTTTCTCGGCAACGATACGCTGATGAGGCGCCACGACAAGGCGATCCGGGCGGAAGCCTATGATTGGGGCGACGTCGCGCGCGTCGGGCCGCTGACGGTGCGTTTCGAGCCGGCGCTGCATTGGAGCGCGCGCGGCCGCAACGATCGCCGCATGGCGCTGTGGGGCTCGTTCGTGATCGAGGGGCCGACGCACAAGATCTATTTTGCCGGCGACACAGGCTATGGCGACGGCAAACTGTTTGAGACGCTCGGCGCCAGATACGGCGGGTTTCGCCTCGCGATCCTGCCGATCGGCGCCTACGCGCCGCGCTGGTTCATGCGCGATCAGCATTGCGATCCCGACGAGGCCGTGCGCATCTTTCAACATCTGAACGCCGATTTCGCGTTCGCCTGTCATTGGGGCACGTTCCGGTTGACGCAGGAACCCTACGACGAACCGCCGGCACGCCTGCTCGCAGCGCTTGAAAGCGCCGGCATCGACCCCGTCAGGTTCCGAGCCGGTCCTCCTGGAAGCGCCGTCGAATGGCAGTGACCGATATTGAGTCGATCAAGAAAGCAAAGGCGCTCCGGCCGCGCGACGCCGCGACGCTGATCCTATGCGATCGGGCGGGCGGCGAATTGCGGGTGCTGATGGGCAAGCGCAACGAGCGCAACAAATTCATGCCCGGGAAGTTCGTATTTCCGGGCGGAGCCGTGGAGCCGGCCGACCGCAAGATGAACGTCGCGGGGCCGCTCGACGAAGCGGTCGAGGCGAAGCTGCTGGTGCGCGCCAATGGCGCGTCGCCGCATTACGCGCGAGGCCTGGCGCTTGCGGCGATCCGTGAGACGTTTGAGGAAACCGGGTTAGCGTTAGGCGTCAAGGAATTCGGCGCGCCAGAGAACCCGCCCAACGAGGCATGGCGATCATTCGCCGCGACCGGCGTCTTTCCGACGCTGGAAGGTCTGGAATTTCTGGGCCGCGCGATAACGCCGCCGGTGCGGCCGCGCCGGTTCGACGCGCGCTTTTTCGTCGCCGACGCCGCGTTGATTGCAGGCGAGGTCAAAGGCATGATTGGACCCGACGCCGAACTGGTTGAACTGGTCTGGAAGACGCTGCCAGAGACAGAGGCGCTGGACTTGCCCAATATCACGCGCCAAATGCTTGCCGAGCTACGGGCGCTCGACGATGGGCCGGTCGACCGGTTTCGGCCAAGACCGCTCTATCGCGAATTGCGCGGCAAGCGCCTCAAGGAAATGCTTTAGAACGCTGCTGTCCTAAGTTAGACAACTGCCACCACGGGCCTCGTCCTGAGCCTGTCGAAGGACGCGCTGCCGCCTGCGCGACGCTGGGCGCGCTCGCCCGAGATCGCAGGGTCGCGGTACTTGCTCATTGCAGAAGCCGTGCGGCCAACCGGACGTCCTTCGACGAGCTCAGGACGAGGACGGTTGGTTGCTCAGCAGAGACTTACGCCGCGACTTGCGCGGGACCGAGGATGCCGGCGAGTTGGATCAGCGCCAGGTGATAGCCTCGCGACGCCTGCGGCGAATGGCGGAAGCGGGCGATGACGATTTCCAGCAATTCGACCATGGTCTCGGAATCGGCTTCGGCGAGGTGATCGAGAGTCAGGCCATACTGTTCGAGCAGCATCAACAGGTCGGCGCGCTGGGACTTCGAACGCCGCCATGTCGCCCGAAAGCAGCGAGCGCCAAACCCGGGCATGCGATCTTGCCAGAGCCGCCGCCGTCAACTTGTCCGCCATGTGCGATTCGTAGGCGATGCTGAGCCGGTCGTAGATCACAGGACCGGCCCAGGCGAGCAATCCGGTCATGCCGTCATTCAAGGCGGGCTGCATCTGCGCGGCTGTCCTTTCTTTCAGGGACCGAACGCGAAACAACTAACGTATGGTAAGCCTTCGTGACAGAAATACTACTTTGCGATGGTTAATGTTTCGTTAATGCGACGTCAAGTGAGTCGTTTTGATCTTAAGGCTTCCAACGTCTCAGAGCGGGCGCCTCAACGTGAAGAGGTGGTCAAATTCCAGAGAAATCGCTCGAGCAAAATGGCCGACATCTTTCCCTGTTGACGGGACCGGGCCAGATATCGAAACAACGTCGGCAACAGACGCCGCAGCGCGGCGGGTCGCCAACGCTCGGCCTGCTTTTGCAAAGCGGGCATGCTCGAATAAGGCACACGCGCGCCCGAGTCCCTGAGCGCCTGCTGAAAGGAATGACCCTGCGACATTTCCTCCGAGATACCGATCAGCATCGTCAGGCGGTAAACAAGCCGGAAAGCGAAGCCCTGCGAGTCCGTTGCATCGGCTGAGAACGCACTCAGGGTTTCGCCGACAGATTTCGCATCGCCAGCCAGCAACGTATCGAGCACCTCGTCGAGCGGCGACTGATCCTGACCGGCGACAATCGCCTCCACATCGGCAATCCCGACGTTGGAGTCGTTGAGCGCGTAGAGGAACAATTTTTCGAGTTCGTGGCGGTTGCTCAGCCGGTCCTGACCGAGCATGTCGAGCAGCGCGGCGCGCGCCTCGGCGCTGACAGCGAGATTGCGCCCCCGAGCTTCATCCTCGATCAGCCGGCCAAGCGAGGCGCGGTCATCGGGTTGGCAGTCGAGCGCGGCGGTCTGCTTGCCGAGCGCGAAAGCCGCGCGCAGGCTCGCGTCCCGATCCTTCTTCAGATTGGCCGCCTCCACTATGAAAGTCGCGTCATCAGTTGGCGACTGGAGCAAGGGAGCGAGCGCGGCGGCGATTTCGCGGCCTCCCGCGCGAATCACAAGGATGCGGGCGCCGCCAAACAACGACGCGCCATAGAGGTCGGAGACGTAGGCGTCGGGATCGACCGCGAGTCGGTCGCCGTCGATCCTGATGACCGATGCGTCCGGTCCGGCGCGCTCCGTCAGCGTCTTGATGAGATAGCGCGAGCGTTCCGAAACGAGCCCTTCGTCGGGACCCTGGACAAGAAAGGCTTTGATATCGAGCGGCGGCGACCGCACGTATTGATCGGCCTGATCGTTCTTGATTGTCTGCATCGCGGCGACCCTAGCGGAAAGCCGGCTTGAGCGGCAGGGGGATCAGCGGTCCGGGCCCCTGCCCCAGTTGCGCGTCGCGCCCCCTGAGAATCGCCTCGCGCGTAAATGCCTTGGCGAGACCAACTGCCGCGACGAGGTCCGAGCCGAGCACGATGTGCGCCGCGATCGCGCTCGACAACGTGCAGCCGGTGCCGTGCGTGTTCGCCGTATCGATGCGCGGCGCCGCAAAGCGGCGGACCGCCGAACCGGGCCCGATCAGCACGTCGACCGCGTCGCCTGCGAGGTGGCCGCCTTTCATCAGCACGGCGCCGGGACCAAGGGCGAGCAGCGCCTTCCCTTGCAAACCCATGCCGGCTTCATCGATGGCGGGCGGCAGGTCGAGCAGGGCGCCCGCCTCGTTGAGATTGGGCGTGAGCAGGCTGGCAAGCGGCAGCAAGCGCCGTTTCAGCGCGCCGAGAAGCCCTTCGCGCGCCAGCGAAACGCCGGTCGAAGCCGCGAGCACCGGGTCGTAGACAACAAAGGCGGGCTCATAGGCCGCCAGACGGTCAGCGACGGCTTCGACGATTTCGGCCGATCCGAGCATGCCGATCTTTACCGCGGCCACGGCAAAATCCTCGAACACGGCGTCGATCTGCGCGGCGACGATGTCAGGCGGCAGGCAATGGATGGCGCGCACCGATTGCGTGTTCTGCGCCGTGACAGCGGTGATGACGCTCGCGCCGTAGACGCCGAGCGCCGCGAAAGTCTTGAGGTCGGCCTGGATCCCTGCCCCCGCCCCGGAATCGGAGCCGGCGATGGTCAGCGCGATCGGGCGGCGGTTCACGTCTTGGCGCGGGTCGCAGCGACCCATTCGCGCACCCGCGCCTCGGGATCGGCATTGAGCGTGATGTCGGTCACCGCGGAGACGATGTCGGCGCCGGCGGCGAGGCACGCCCGTCCACGCTCGACGCTGAGGCCGCCGATCGCCACCAGCGGAGTTGCGCCGATCCGGCGTTTCCATACGCCTATTTTGTCGAGACCCTGCGGCCCGAAGCGCATCGCCTTGAGGATCGTCGGATAGATCGGCCCCAGCGCGACATAGTCGGGCGCCAGCGCGAGGGCGCGCTCCAGCTCGACTTCATCGTGCGTGCTGACGCCAATGGCGACGCCTGCGGCCCGGATCGCGGCCTATGTCGGCGCCATCGAGGTCTTCCTGGCCGAGATGAACGAAGGGCGCGCCGACCGAGATCGCGATTCGCCAGTAGTCGTTGACGACCAGCACGGCGCCGTGAGCCGCGCAGATCGCCAGCGACTCGCGCGCCGCACGTTCGACCTCATGCTCGGGCTGGTCCTTGACCCGCAACTGGATCAGCCGCGCGCCGGCGCCGACGAGCCGCGCGACCCAGGCGGCGCTGTCGACGATCGGATAGAACGGATCGAGGGTCATGACAGGAGCGCCCGGCCGAGCACGGGGGTTGACGGCGCCGCCATGTCGCGCGGCTCCATCGGACCGGCGTTATAGGCGAGCCGCCCGGAATCGATCGCCAGCGCAAACGCTTTCGCCATGCCGACCGGATCGCCGGCCTTGGCGACCGCCGTGTTGAGCAACACCGCGTCGTAGCCGAGTTCCATCGCGGCGGCGGCGTGCGACGGAAGCCCCACCCCGGCGTCGACGACGAGCGGAATCTCGGGGAAATGGGCGCGCAGCGCGCGCAGGCCAAACACGTTGTTGAGCCCCTTGCCGGAGCCGATCGGCGCGCCCCACGGCATCAGCACCTTGCAGCCCGCCTCCAGCAGCTTCTCGGCGACGACGAGATCCTCCGTCGTATAGGGAAACACTTCAAAGCCATCGGCGGCGAGAATGCGCGCCGCCTCGACGAGCCCGAACACGTCCGGCTGCAGCGTGTCCGCCTCGCCGATCACCTCGAGCTTGATCCATGGCGTGCCGAAAATCTCGCGCGCCATTTCCGCGGTCGTGATCGCCTCCTTGACGCTGTGGCAGCCGGCGGTGTTGGGCAGCACCCGCACGCCCAACTCGCGGATCAGGCGCCAGAAGTCCTGCCCCTCGCGAAGGCGCGCCGCCTCGCGCCGCAGCGAGACGGTGACGATCTCGCAGGCGCTCGCCCGCACCGCCGCAGCGAGAATCGCCGGCGACGGATATTGCGAGGTGCCGAGCAGCAGCCGCGAACCCGGCGTGAAGCCATAGAAATCCATCTCACCCTCCCTGCCGGGGCGCGACGATCTCGATCCTGTCGCCCTCCCGCAAAGGCGTCGCCGCGCGCTTTCGCGCCGGCACGAAATCGCCGTTGAGCGCCGTCGCTACGACGGCGTCCTCGTAGCCGAGCGCGGCGAGCGCTTCGGCGAGGTCATGGACGTGGAGTTCCGCTGGTTCGCCGTTGACGACGAGGGTCAGCGGGGCCGTCAGGGCGTCCATGGGCTCACCAGTCCTTCCCTTTCTCGTGCTTCTTCTTCAAGCGCCCAGGCGAGAGGGTTCGGACGCGAATCATGTCGAGAAGGCAATTCCAACTCGCCCAGCCCGGCCAAGTTCTCGATGAGCCAATGTCCCAGGTGCGGTTCGCTGCCGCCTTCCCCAATCCGCTGATAGCCTTTGGTCGCCAGTTCCGCAGTCTGCACAGCGAAATGCGGCGCCAGCAGATAGCCGTGGCGATAGAAGCCGTTGACGTAGATGCGGCCGTTCGCCTCGACGATGCGCGGTTCGTTGTCCGGATACGACGGCCGCAACTCCGCGCTCATTTCCAGCACCTCCGCCTCGCCGAACGCCGGATGCAGCGCATAGGCCGCGCTCATCAGCTCGATCGCCGAGCGCACGCTTACCCGTCCCGTATCGCCGCTCTCGATCATGGTCGCTCCGATCATGAACACGCCGTCGGCGCGCGGCGTGATGTAGAGCGGAATGCGCGGATGCAGCAGGCGCACCGGCCGACCGAGTTTCACTTCGCGGGTCCGGACGAGCAGCATCTCGCCGCGCACCGGCCGCAGATCGGGCAGATCGGCGCGCGCGCCGTAACCGCGGCAGTCGACGACCGCGTCGAACTCCCCTCGCAGATCGCCCGCTTCAGTCCCGAATCTCGCTTCCCCGCCGAGCCGCCGAAGCTCTGCGAGCAGCGACGCCATCGCGAGGCGCGGATCGATGTGCCCCTCGCCGGCGAAGAACAGGCCTTTCCGGAACCGACCCGCCGAGGTCGGGCTCGAGCTCGGCGATCCTCGCCTCATCCACCCGCTCGAAGCTGCGCGTACGGGCGGCGAAACGGTCGATCTCCGCCGAATCGCGCGGCGGCGCGAGTACGAGACTGCCGGCGCGCACGGCGCCGGGCACACGCTTCATCCACCATTCGATGGCGCCGGCGCCCCGCTCGACGACGCTCTCGGGCGCGCTTTCGCCTTCGCAGAACGGCGCGAGCATGCCGCCGGCAAGCCAGGAGGCATTGCCGCCAAGCTCCGCGTTGCGCTCAAACAGCGTCACCTGCGCGCCGCGCTCGGCAAGTTCGACGCTGCAGGCGAGGCCGACGACGCCGGCCCCGATGACGGCGGCGCGCATCACTCGGCGGCGTCGACGTAGAGCTTGCCGCCGGACTCGAGGAATTCCTGCGACTTTGCCTCCATGCCGGCGAGCGCCTCCGCCTCCCTGCGAATATCCTGGGTGATCTGCATCGAACAGAATTTCGGGCCGCACATCGAGCAGAAATGCGCGACCTTGTGGCTGTCCTTCGGCAGGGTCTCGTCGTGATATTTGCGCGCGGTGTCCGGGTCGAGCGAAAGGTTGAACTGGTCGTCCCAGCGGAAGTCGAAGCGGGCGCGGCTGACCGCGTCGTCGCGGATCTGCGCCGCCGGATGACCCTTGGCGAGATCGGCGGCGTGCGCGGCGATCCGGTAGGTGATGACGCCGGTCTTGACGTCGTCGCGGTCCGGCAGGCCGAGATGCTCCTTCGGCGTCACGTAGCAAAGCATCGCGGTGCCGAACCAGCCGATCATCGCCGCGCCAATTCCCGAGGTGATGTGGTCGTAGCCGGGCGCGATGTCGGTCGTCAGCGGGCCGAGCGTGTAGAACGGCGCTTCGCCGCATTCGCGCAGCTGCTTGTCCATATTGATCTTGATCTTGTGCATCGGCACATGGCCGGGGCCCTCGATCATCACCTGGCAGCCCTTGTTCCAGGCGACTTTGGTCAACTCGCCGAGCGTCTCGAGCTCCGCGAACTGCGCGGCGTCGTTGGCGTCGGCGATCGAGCCGGGGCGCAAGCCGTCGCCGAGCGAGAACGAGACGTCGTATTTGCGCATGATGTCGCAGATGTCGCCGAAGCGTTCGTAGAGGAAGCTCTCGCGATGGCCGGCGAGGCACCAGCGCGCCATGATCGAGCCGCCGCGCGAGACGATGCCGGTGACCCGCTTGGCGGTCAGCGGCACATAGGCGAGGCGGACGCCGGCGTGGATGGTGAAATAGTCGACGCCCTGCTCCGCCTGCTCGATCAGCGTGTCCTTGAAGACCTCCCAGTCGAGCTTCAGCGGGTCGCCGCCCACTTTCTCGAGCGCCTGGTAGATCGGCACCGTGCCGATCGGCACGGGCGAATTGCGGATTATCCACGATCTGATATTGTGGATGTTGCGCCCCGTCGACAGGTCCATGACGGTGTCGGCGCCCCAGCGGATCGCCCACACCATCTTCTCGACTTCTTCGGCGACGCCGGACGACACGGCGGAATTGCCGATGTTGGCGTTGACCTTGACGAGAAAATTGCGGCCGATCGCCATCGGCTCGAGTTCGAGATGGTTGATGTTGGCGGGAATGATCGCGCGCCCCAGCGCGATTTCCTGCCGGACGAATTCGGGCGTGATGAATTCGGGAATCGCGGCCCCGAACGATTCGCCATCGGCCAGCTTCGCCGGCGGCGCCCGCGACCGCCGCCTCGCGCGCCAGATTTTCCCGGTGCGCGACGTAGATCATTTCCTCGGTGACGATCCCCGCCTTGGCATATTCGTATTGGGTGACGAGCTGACCGGGCGCGCCGGCACGCAGCACGCGCTCGGCGGGACAATGCGGCGCCAGACGATCGGCGGAGACATGACCGTTGTCTTCCGGCTTCACTTCGCGGCCGGCAATCGCCGTAAATCCGCGACCGGCGATCCAGCTTTCGCGCACAGGCGGCAAGCCCGGCGGCGAGATCGACCTGAATGTCGGCTGCGGTATACGGGCCGGACGCGTCATAGACGCGAACCGGCGCTTCCTTGGCGTCGCTCAGCGTGATCTCGCGGAACGGGACGCCAGATGCCGGGATGCGGCCTTTCGGCGCGGCATAGACCTTCCGGGACCCCTGGATAGGTCCGGTGGTCACCGTCTGCGGCGCCGCGGCGAGGCTGATCTTGCTGTGGGTGTTCATGGCTGCGTTCCTCCGCTCCAAAAGTGGGTTGCGGGCGAGGGACGACGGCGGCCTTATAAAACCTCGTCCCTTCGCCGGCATGACCCGGATCAGGTTCAAAGGGTTCGGCGAACTTTCGCCGTCTCAGCCCATATCGGGCGCCCCTCGAGCTCGCGAAGAATGACGCCGTTGCCGGTTCGCGTGTCAATCGTCGGAAAAGGCGGCGTAAAAACCAGTCGTCGAACGAACGTTGCATTTCTTGTGACATTTCCGTCACAGCGGTGGACCAAATGGGGCGGCAGCGAGGCAAATCCGACTTTTCATGTTTCCTTCCCCTGCGGCCCATAGGTATCTACGAACTCGTGGTCGGAGACATCCGGTCGCAAGGGAGTTGAAGGCTGCTGCGGGAGGGAACTTGCAGAACCGAAGCTCCGGAGCGGGAATAGGGTAAGTGCTGAATACAACCTCGGACTTCGGCCGCGTAGTGGGTCGCCGGCGAGGGGGGCGAGGCTCAACCGAATTCTCAGGATTTATCGTACTAGGAGGTCAAAATATGACGCTCATTAAGAGCCTACTGCTCGGTTCGGCGGCCGGTATCGTCGCCGTCGCCAGCGCGCAGGCCGCCGATCTTCCCACAAGGAAGGGCGCACCTGCCGCAGAATACGTCAAAATCTGCACGATCAACGTCGGCGGCAAGCCGATCGTCGGCTTCACGCTGCCCGGCTCCGACACCTGCCTCAAGCTCAGCGGTTACGTCACCGCCCAGATCGAAGGCGGCAATCTCGACCAGGGTTACGTTCAGTCCTATCAGGCTGGCACGGCGATCCAGGCGCCTGGCGCGACGGGCAACGTCACCCAGACGGCTACCGTACCCCCGACCATCAGCAATCCGGGTGGAACTGTCGTTATCCCGGCTCACACCGTGGTCCCGGCGCAGCCCAGCCAGAACACGATCGCGCGCAACGCTTTCGGTTACACGACCCGCTTCAACTTCACGGTTGACGTCGGTGTCGAACACGGCCGCCGGCCCGCTGGCCGCGCACGTCGAATTGCAGTTTGAAAACGGCAACGGCTTCGACAACACCGGCACAGGGCGCCTACATCAACCTGGCCTATGTGACCTGGGCCGGCATCACCGCTGGTAAGGCGCCGTCGTTCTTCTCGTTCACGGGCGGCGGCGCGGGTTGGGCGAACTTCTTCTCGCCGGACCAGCAGGGCTTCAACCAGCCTGACCTGTTGGCCTACACCGCCTCCTTCGGCGGCGGCTTCTCGGCGACGATCTCGGCTGAAGACCCGCAGTCGCCCGCCAACGGCGGTTGCCCCGGCGGCGGCACGAACTGCTCGAACCTCAACAATTCGGCGACGGTTCTTGGCGTGACCTACGGCTCGCAGAACTACAGTCTACAACGGCATGCGTTGGCCCGACATCGTCGGCGGCTCTGAAGTATCTCGCAGGGTTGGGGCAAGGCGCAGATCTCCGGCGTCGCTCACAACGTCGACGTGACGGCGGGCAACACTCCGGGTCTGGCGGGCGCGCCACGCAGAACACCACGGGCTGGGCGATCGACGCCGGCGTCAGCTTCAACCTGCCGACGTTCGGCGCTGGCGACCAGATCATGTTGACGGGCGCTTACTCCGAGAACGCGCTCTGGTACTCGGGTCTTACGGACGCCATGTGGGGTGAAGGCGGCCAGGTGAACGGCAACGGCCAGCAGATGGCTCTCGCCGACACCTACTACAATGCGGTCACCGGCGGCTGGGAGAAGCCCACGGCTTGGTCGATCACGGGTGAGTTCGATCACACCTTCACCCCGGAGTTCACCGGTTCGCTGGAAGGTTCCTACGGCGAAGTGAACTGGTCCGGCCAGACGGCATCGACGGCCGGTGTCGAACGCCACGACCTGGCTCGTCGGCGTCGTCGGCCACTACGATCCGGTCAAGAACCTCGATTTCGAAGTCGAAGTTCTCTACCAGAACGCCCAGAGCAGCACCCCGAACAGCTTCGTCGCCACCAATACGCCTTATCATGGCGAAGGGTCAGGGCGTCGGCGGCCCGCTTCGAGATCACCCGCTCCTGGTAATGAGCGTCTAGGATCTGAATATCGGGGCCCGGAGCGAAAGCTCCGGGTCCTTTTTGTTGGCCGGAAAACGCTGACTAAGGCTAAGGTTCGGCCCATTGACCGTGTAGCCACCCGCGCTTCCGAGGCTGATTGTTTCAGCCTCCCCCTTCAATTGCGACCTTTGGTCCGCTTGTCGGCCGTATCGCCGGTTCGCCGCGACCTTGCCGCCAGTTGGTCGAGTCCCGGTGGTCCTCGAGGCTGTAGCGCCACAAATGCTCATGCGACGCAATCGCGGGTTTCCCTCCGGACGCCCAGGCCGCGTGTCTAGGTGTTCGTTGATCACAAAGATTTGTAACCTCCCGCTGCGGAGGCGATCGGTCGCTCGGTGACGATTACATCCGTCTCCTAGGGCACACACAGCAAGTGGCAATATGACTGCTCACGGATGTGAGATAGGGAGCCCGCGATCTCGGCGAGCTTTTCCGGCCGCCGCCACTAGAAAAAAATAAAATGTAGCTTTCGAACAGCATCTTAGAACTGACCTTTGCGACGCCGCATGAAATCGCAAAGCGAGCCCGCTCGCGACGATCGTACGCGATGCGCGTCAAACGGCGCCCGATTTACGAAGGATCGTTCCCAATCAGTGACCCTTTTCGAAGCTCGCTTACGATGTCCCCGCCGGCCGAGGGGCAACGATTGCTCCACTTGGTTGCAAGCTAGGTTGTTCCACGCGCAATAATTATCACGTATATTTCAATTCGCGCATACATTGGCCGATGCTATGTTTGCGAGCCACCGGGGAGTGTCGCAACTCGCGTATCATCGAGCGTTACATTCGTATCCAAGAAGATTGAAAGTAATGATCTTCCAGATACCTGGGCTATACGTCCGATGTCGCAAATGGGACAAAACTTAGATGGGACGGGTCTTACTGATTGAGGACTCGGGCGCCTTGCGGGCAAGCTATTCGGAATACCTCGCGAACCGCGGCCTCGATATTTACACCGCTCACGGCGCGACCGACGCGCTCGCGCTGCTTGACGCCATCAAACCGGAGGTCACCACTCTGGATCTCGACCTTCGGGAGGCCAACGGCCTGGAGCTCATTGGCGCAATCCGTGACTCCGGCTCCCTGTGTCTGGCCGTTTCCGGCAGCGACAACTCTGAAGATCGGATTCAGGCGCTCGCGCTCGGCGTCGATGATTACATCGTAAAACCGCTCGAACTCGAAGAATTGTTTCTTCGATTGCGCAACATGCTTGCGCACCGCCAGACAACGAAGTCGGATCATCATCAAGGGACGATCCTGGAGCTTAACGGGGTCCGCATCGACCTGGTGTCCCGGGCGCTGTTGAGCGCCGAAGGTGAACTCGGCCCCGAGCTCACCGCGACCGAACTCGCGATGCTGCGGATACTTGCCGACAATATCGAACGGGTTGTCAGCAAGGAAACATTGTTCGGCGCGATGCGGGGGGAATCTTATTCTGCCGCTACCCGATCGCTTGACGTAGGGATCTCACGGCTGCGGCTCAAGCTGAGAAACGCCGCTGCCCCCGTCGACATCCGCTCCGTTCGTCAGGCCGGCTACATCCTCTCGCGAATCGCCGCGTTGCGCGCCTAGCGCCAAGGGGCGGGCGGAAACCGCTCGTCCCGCGCACGACTGGCTTCCTCGGCCGTCCCGCGCCCGCAACGTCCCCCGTTTTCGACTCGCCCCGCTGCGCTTCCTACTTCGCTTTGTGCGTATTATGTAACAAATCAAGATACATAAGGGTATTTTGCATACATATATCTGCTTTGTGCGGTTTCAAATAACTATATCCGGGAAACACAAGCGACAGCAACTAGAACTTTCAAGACATAAGCTGTAATTTTGTGTCATTTCCGCAACAACGGGCAGCAAAGCTCCTTTTTTGCCACAAATGACGGCGTTTTTGCTTGAGTGAATTGGCCCCTTACTTATTCTTCTAGCTGTGAACGGGAGGTACCCGGTCGCGGCGATTTTGGCGGCAACTTGGCAACGAGGGGGAATCAAGTCCCAAAGCCGCGAGATCGAGAAGTCGGGACAAAGGCGCGCTTATCACTCGAGATTTGGGGAATCCCCCGGCGTTCGGGAGGTCGGCGAGCTTCGAACTCCCTAAGCAACCCATTGGAGGTCAAAATATGACGCTCATTAAGAGCCTACTGCTCGGTTCGGCGGCTGGTATCGTCGCCGTCGCCAGCGCGCAGGCCGCCGATCTTCCCACAAGGAAGGGCGCACCTGCCGCAGAATACGTTAAAATCTGCACGATCAATGTCGGCGGCAAGCCGCTCGTTGGGTTCACGCTGCCCGGCTCCGACACCTGCCTCAAGCTGAGCGGTTACGTAACCGGACAGATCGAAGGCGGCAATCTCGAGCAGGGTTACGTTCAGTCCTATCAGGCTGGCACGGCGATCCAGGCGCCTGGCGCGACGGGCAACTATTCGCAAACGGCTACCATTCCGCCGACCGTCACCAATCCGACGGGAACTGTCGTTATCCCGGCTCACACCGTGGTCCCGGCGCAGCCCAGCCAGAACACGATCGCGCGCAACGCTTTCGGCTATACGACGCGCTTCAACTTCACGGTTGACACCGTGTCGAACACGGCTGCCGGCCCCCTGGCCGCGCACGTCGAGTTGCAGGCTGAAAACGGCTCGGGCTTCGACAACACCGGCAACTCGGTCTACATCAACAAGGCGTATGTGACCTGGGCCGGCATCACCGCTGGTAAGGCTCCGTCGTTCTTCTCGTTCACGGGCGGCGGCGCGGGTTGGGCGAACTTCTTCTCGCCGGATCGTCAGGGCTTCAACCAGCCTGACATTTTGGCCTACACGGCCTCCTTCGGCGGCGGCTTCTCGGCGACGATCTCGGCTGAAGACCCGCAGTCGCCCGCCAACGGCGGTTGCCCCGGCGGCGGCACGAACTGCTCGAACCTCAACAATTCGGCGACAGTTCTTGGCGTGACCTACGGCTCGCAGAACTATGTCTACAACGGCATGCGTTGGCCCGACATCGTCGGCGCTCTTACGTATTCGCAGGGTTGGGGCAAGGCTCAGATCTCCGGTGTGGCTCACAACGTCGACGTGACGGCGGGCAACACTTCGGGTCTGGCGGGCGCCGCCACGCAGAACACCACGGGTTGGGCGATCGACGCGGGCGTGAGCTTCAACCTGCCGACGTTCGGCGCTGGCGACCAGATCATGTTGACGGGTGCTTACTCCGAGAACGCGATCTGGTACTCCGGTCTGTACGACGCCATGTGGGGTGAAGGCGGCCAGGTGAACGGCAACGGCCAGCAGATGGCTCTCGCCGACACCTACTACAATGCGGTCACCGGCGGCTGGGAAAAGCCTACGGCTTGGTCCATCACGGGTGAGTTCGATCACACCTTCACCCCTGAGTTCACCGGTTCGTTGGAAGGTTCCTACGGCGAAGTGAACTGGTCCGGCCAGACGGCATCGACGGCCGTGTCGAACGCCACGACCTGGCTCATCGGCGCTGTCGGTCACTACGATCCGGTCAAGAACCTCGATTTCGAAGTCGAAGTTCTCTACCAGAACGCCCAGAGCAGCACCCCGAACAGCTTCGTCGCCACCAATACGCCTTATCATGGCGAAGGGTCGGGCGTCGCGGCCCGCTTCGAGATCACCCGCTCCTGGTAAGAAGCGTCTGGATCTGAAAATCGGGGCCCGGAGCGAAAGCTCCGGGCCTTTTTTTGTTGTCGCTACGGCTGCCCGCGGCTGCGATTTTTCCGATTTGTAAAGACCTTGGACCTTGAATTGGCCACAGGTTGGCGCAAATGTTCGTGAGCGGCAAATGCTCGTGATTGGAGTGCGCGCGCGCTTCGGAGGAGACGGGACGTTGAGCGAGCGCCGGCCAGTTTCCCGATTTCTGCTGTTGGCATTCGCCCTGGTGTTTCTGTTCGAAACCTGGGTCTGGGACTCCTGCGTCGCAGGGCTCGGCTGGATTGCGCGCCGCGTGCCCTGGCAACGGATCCGCCGCGCGACCAAGGATTTCATCAACAGACTGCCGGCGATCGTCGCCGTCCTGCTGTTTGGCCTGCCGGTCATTGCGATGGAATCGGGCTCCGCGCTCGCTGTCGTTTTCGTCGCGCTCGGCCATGTGGTGCTTGGCGCCCTGCTCTATGGCCTGATGAAGCTGATCGGCGTCACGCTTATCGCCGTCATCTACGATCTGACCGAGGAGAAGCTGATGTCGCTTCCCTGGTTCGCCTGGCTGCACGGCAAGTTCGAGCGCCTGCACCAGATGGCGCGAGCTTTCGTCGCCCCCTACCGGGACGCGGCGCTGGCTCAGTGGCGGGGCCTCGGCGCACGCGCGTCGGCGATGCTCCGCGGCTGGGGGATCGATTTCGGCCACGCGCGTCAGGACGCGCGCGCACGGAAAGAGGCTGGTTGGAACCCTGGGCCGAAATTCGACCGTTAATTTCGTCTTTGGCCGCGCGGACGCCCCATTGCGGCCATCAAGGGATTGTTAACCCTGCCCCGCGTCCCAGGGGTGTTGGCGCATGGCGATAACGCTTGATCAAGGTTGACGAAACCTTCCGTTAAGGCGCGGAGGTTTTAGTCGATCTACAGGCAGCCGCCG
This sequence comes from uncultured Pseudomonadota bacterium, assembly GCA_963771455.1. Taxonomy (GTDB): domain Bacteria; phylum Pseudomonadota; class Alphaproteobacteria; order Rhizobiales; family Beijerinckiaceae; genus Roseiarcus. Next base: position 10,952 of record CAVYTP010000018.1, on the reverse strand, counting down.
CAGCGCGAAGAAGGGGTTTTGCATGTCGGATTTCACCAAGCGTCGCGGTCTTTCGCTGATCGCCGTCCTGTCGATCGGCCTCGCGCTCAGCGCGTGCGCCCACAAGGCGACCGATGTCGACGCGATGAACGGCGGCGCCGGCGCCTATGGCGCGGCGGGCGCGCCCGGCAGCCCGCAGGAATTCACCGCTTCCGTAGGCGACCGCGTGTTTTTCGACACCGACCAGACCGACATCAACGCCGCCGGGCAGGCGACGCTGGACAAGCAGGCCGCGTGGCTGAATCGCTACAGCCGCTATTCCTTTACAATCGAGGGCCACGCCGACGAGCGCGGCACGCGCGAATACAATTTCGCGCTCGGCGCCCGCCGGGCCGAATCGACCAAGGAATATCTGGTCGCCAAAGGCGTGTCCGCAAGCCGCATGAAGACGATCTCCTACGGCAAGGAGCGTCCGGTCGCCGTGTGCGACGACATTTCGTGCTGGTCGCAGAACCGCCGCGCAGTCACGGTGCTGAACGGCGCCGCCGGAAGCTGACGACGGCGCCGCTCAGCCTCGACCCCGCCCAAATTTTGGCGCGCAGCGCCTCAATATGCTAGCAGCGGCGCGCAGGGCGCGAGAGACGGGGCAAGGCATTGATGAAGTCGTGGCGGCATCGGTCGGGCCCGTTCGGAGCGGCCCTCGCGGCGATCGCAATCGGCGTCGCCGCCCCCGCAATCGCGGGCTCGGGGCCGCAGGTCATCATGTCGCAGGGGATAGCGCCTCCCGCGGACATTCCCGACGCGGGTGGAGATCAGGGCCCGGACAACGCGGCGCTGCTGCTGCGCGTCGAGCGGCTTGAAAACGATCTGCGCCGCGCGACGGGCGCGATCGAAGAATTACAGAACCAAAACCAGCGGTTAGCGGACGAACTGAAACGCTTTCGTGAGGACGTGGAGTTTCGGCTCGGCGGCGCGAAGTCGCCGGCCGTTGCGCCGATGGCCGCCGCGCCCGCCCCGGCTCCCGCCGCGCCGGCTCAGCCGATCCGCAAGAGCGATGCTTTCGATCCCGGGGCCCAGCCCGGCTCGCCCGGGGCGCCGCAGCAGCTAGGGACCACCCAGCCGAGCGCGCCGCTCGATCTGAACCCCCCGAAGGTTGCCGATGCGCCGCCGCCGAGCGGTCCGCTGAAGGCGCCCGATAGCGGCCCGACCGTCATCGGCAGCGGTCTCGATTTCGCCGATGGCCCGAAGGGGCAGTTCAACGCCGCCGTCGAGTCCTACAAGGCGGGCCAATACCAGAGCGCCGAGGACGGCTTCAAAACCTTCCTCGCCGCCAACAACGGCCACAAGCTCGCGCCGGACGCGATCTTCTATCTCGGCGAAACCTATTTGCAGCGATCGCGCCCACGCGAGGCGGCGGAACAATACCTGCGGCTGTCGACCGACTACGCAAAGTCGTCGAAGGCGCCCGAGGGCATGCTGCGCCTGGGGCAGTCGCTCGCCATGCTCGGCAACGGCGAGCAGGCCTGCGCGACGCTCGCCGAACTCGGACACCGTTATCCCACCGCCTCGAACAACGTGAAAAAGGGCGTCGAGCGGGAGATGCAAAAGGATCATTGTTGAGCCCCGAGCGTCTCGACGCGCTTTTCGCGCCTCTGGGCCAGGCTCACGGACTTCTGCTGGCGATTTCAGGCGGTCCCGATTCGACGGCGCTGCTGTCTATGGCGGCGCGCTGGCGCGCGGAACGCGAAGGGCCCGCCCTGCACGCAGCGACTGTCGACCACGGTCTAAGGCCGGAAGCCGCCGCAGAAGCCACTGCCGTCGCGGCCCTGTGCGCGCGCCTCGGCGTCCCCCATGAGACGCTGGTCTGGCATGGCGAGAAGCCGAAGACGCGGCTGCAGGAACGGGCGCGCGACGCCCGCAACGCCCTGCTCGCCGCCCACGCGACGGACATCGGCGCGGACACGCTGGTCACTGCGCACCACCTCGACGATCAGGCCGAGACGGTGCTTATGCGCCTTCTGCGCGGCAGCGGCGTCACGGGATTGTCCGGCATCGCGCCGCTTTCGCAACGCGCCGGCCTGACGATCGCCCGGCCCCTGCTCGGCCTGCGCAAGGCCGAGTTGATGGCCTATTGCGACGCGCAGGGGCTGCCCTACGCGGATGATCCTTCCAATCGCGATCCGCGCTTCACCCGCGCCCGGCTGCGCCGGCTGATCGCTGAGACCGGCCTCGACGCCGAGGGTCTGAACCGGCTGGCGGGACGGGCCGCGCGGGCGGATGAAGCCCTTGTGACGATGACCGATGCGGCCGAGGCCCGACTTCAGCTCGTTGCGACGGGCGCGTGTCCGGCGGAGGCGCTGGAGGCCGAACCGCGCGAGATCCAGTTGCGCCTGATCGCCCGCGCGCTCGCCAAGGCGGGCGGACGCGACGTATGGAGCCTGGGGCTGGAAAAGGTCGAAGCGCTCGTCGAGGGGCTCGCTAAGGCGCGCGCGGAGGGTCACGCCTTCAGCGCCAATGTCGGCGGCGCGCGGCTATCCCTGTCTCCTGCGGGCGTTTTAAAAGTGGGCCCAGAGCCGCCGCGCCGCCGGGCCAGCCGTTAAACGCCGCGCAATTTTGTCTGGCCGAAACCTCACGCTGTCGCGACGCGACGGCCCGCCGCATCGATGACCCGCTCGCCATCCTCCTTGAAGAACTCGCCGCGCTGCGGCGGCAGCAGGTCGAGAACCGTCTCCGAAGGCCGGCAAAGCTTGACCCCTTTCGGGGAAACGACGATCGGCCGGTTGATCAGGATCGGATGCGCGCCGATCGCGTCGAGGAGAGCGTCGTCCGTGAGGTCGGGATCGCTCAACCCCAGCGAAGCGAAGGGCGTGCCTTTTTCGCGCAGGATCTGGCGCACGGTCAGACCCGCTCGCTGCAGCATCTGGGTCAGCAGCAGCTGCGTCGGCGGGCACTTCAGATATTCGACGATGTGCGGCTCGACGCCGGAATTGCGGATCATCGCCAACGTGTTGCGCGAAGTTTCGCAACCGGGATTGTGGTAGATGATGACGTCCATCGGGAAACCCCTCCGCACGGCGCAGTGGATACTCCATAGCAGACGGCGGGAAGCTCGGGAAGCACTCGAAGATGGATCCGCAGCCACGCTAAAATGGATAAATTACATATAGTTGTTATTATTTGCAAATAAATTACATCAACATGATACCGGCTGTCATTCGAGAGCAGCGAGGCAATCGCTCCGACGCGCGGACGCCTTCTGTAGCCGCGGTCGCTGACCGCGGGGGCCACGGCCGGCGCCGGCCGATGGTCAACGACCTCGGCTACAATTTCTCACCACATGTCGAGCGCGACGCGGGCTTCTTCCGACATGCGGCTCTGGTCCCACGGCGGGATCGAACACCATCGTCACCTTGGCGCCGGAAACGCCGGGCACGGCGCTGACGGCGTTCTCGACCCAGCCCGGCATTTCGCCGGCGACCGGGCAGGCCGGCGCGGTCAGCGTCATGTCGATCGAGACGAATCGGTTGTCGTCGATGTCAACGTTGTAGATGAGCCCGAGCTCGTAAATGTCGGCAGGGATTTCAGGATCGTAGACCGTCTTGAGCGCGGCGACGATCTTCTGGCAGTCATTTCCTCAAGCTCCTCCGGCGACATCGTCGAGGGGGCTTTTCATGGCGGGCTGTCGGTCATGGTCTCTCCAACGTCAGGCGAACAGCTTTTGCGCTCGGATGAGCGCTTCGGCCAGCGCGTCGACTTCCTCGAACGTGTTGTAGAGCGCGAACGAGGCGCGGCAAGTCGAGGTCACGCCGAAGCGTTGCAGCAGCGGCATCGCGCAATGCGTGCCGGCGCGCACCGCGACGCCGGAGCGGTCGATCACGGTCGCGACGTCGTGGGCATGCGCGCCTTCCATCGTGAACGACAGGATCGGCCCCTTGCCGGGCGCCGTACCGATAGATGCGCAGCGAATTGATCCTCGACAGCCGCTCGTGCGCATAGGCGCTGAGCGCAGCCTCGTGCGCGGCGATCGCCTCGCGGCCGACGCCTTCCATGTAGTCGAGCGCGGCGCCGAGGCCGACCGCCTGCGCGATCGGCGGCGTGCCCGCCTCGAAGCGGTGCGGCGGCTGGTTATAGGTGACGATGTCGCGCGTCACTTCGCCGATCATCTCGCCGCCGCCGTTGAACGGCGGCAGCGCCTCGAGCCGCTCGGCCTTGCCATAGAGCACGCCGATGCCGGTCGGCCCGTAGAGCTTGTGGCCGGTCATCACGTAGAAATCGACGTCGAGCGCGCGGACGTCGACCTTGCCGTGCACCGCGCCCTGCGAGCCGTCGACCAGCACGGGAATGCCGCGGGCATGGGCGATGCGGACGATCTCGGCGATCGGCGCGGCGGTGCCGAGCACGTTCGACATCTGCGAGATCGCGACGATCTTGGTCCTGGGCGACAGCGCCGCTTCGAACGCCTCGATCGACAACGAGCCGTCGTCGGCGACGTCGACCCATTTCAGCACCGCGCCCTTGCGCTCGCGATGAAAATGCCAGGGCACGATATTGGCGTGGTGCTCCATCACGGACAGCACGATCTCGTCGCCCGCGCCGATATGGTCGAGTCCGAAGCTGGAGGCGACCAGATTGATCGCCTCGGTCGCCGAGCGCGCGAACACGATCTCCTCGACGGAGCCGGCGTTCAGGAACCGACGAACGCTTTCGCGCGCCGCCTCGTAGGCGTCGGTCGCCGCGTTGGCGAGATAGTGCAGGCCGCGATGCACGTTGGCGTATTCGTGGCTGTAGAAATGATTGAGCCGGTCGAGCACGACCTGCGGCTTCTGCGCCGAGGCGGCATTGTCGAGATAGACCAGCGGCTTGCCGTAGGGCCGCTCGGCGAGAATCGGGAACTCGGCGCGGACGGCGGCGAGATCGTAGGCGGGCGCGGGATGGCTCATCGGGCTCGCCCCTGCCCCGGAACCAGGCGCTCGCCAGCTCCAGGATCGCCTGCGAGACTTCCTCGTCGCCGATCCGCTCGACCGCCTCGGCGCCGAACGCCTCCAGCAGCATCGCCTCGGCTTCCGGCTTTGGCGAGCCCGCGCGCCTGCAGATAGAACAGCTGCTCGGGATCGAGCGCGCCGACCGTCGCGCCATGGCCGCAGACGACGTCGTCGGCGAAGATTTCGAGTTCCGGCTTGTTGCTCATCGACGCCGTCGGCGAGAGCAGGATCGCCTGGCTCTTCATGCCGCCATCGGTCTTCTGCGCATTCGGCTCGACGATCACCTTGCCCTGGAAGACGCCCGCGGCCTCGTCGGCGATCGACATGGCGGAAGAACTCGCGGCTCTCGCCATGGGTCGCCATGTGCGTCACTTCGAGCGTCGTATCGGCCTTGCGCGCTCCGTCGAGCAGGGAAAGCCCGGCGAACGAAATCTTGGCTCGATGTCCGGTCAGCTTTGCAAACACCTGCCGGCGGGTCAGCTTGCCGCCCGTCACCAGCGCAAAACTGCGAAACTCGGCGCGTTCGCCAAGCGAGACGACCTGGCTTTCAAGATCGAGATCGGGCGCGTCGCCGAGCGCGACCACGTGGTCGACAGAGGCGCCGGCGGCGATTTCGAGCCGGGTCAGCCGGTGGCGCTGCGAGCCGGCGCTGGCGCCGATCAGCCGCTCGATCAGGAAGCCGCGGGAATCGGCGCCAAACACGAAGCTGAGATGAGCCGCGGACGAAAAGCCGGGGCGGGAGATGTGGACGATCTCGACCTTGCCGAGATCGGCGCCGTCCTCGACTTCAAGCGCGAAGCCGCCGGTCGCGAGCGCGCCGCCGAGCGCCAGCATGGAATCGTCGGCCGGCGTCGACCACGGGATTGGGCGTCCCCTCGGCGAGCGTGGCGCCGCCGTGCGACCCGTCGGAGAGTTCGGCCACGAAGCGGCCGTCGAGCACCACCAACCGCGCGGCGGCGAGACGCGGCTCCGCTGCGAGCAGCGCCCGCGCCTCAGCGATCCGCGCGGCGTTCGGCGCAGGCGCCGAGCGGCGCCACCGACGTCAGCGTCGAGCGCAGATCGGTATAGTGCCAGGATTCTGTCCGGCGGCCGGGAACGCCCGACTTCTCGAATGTCTGGAAGGCGCGGCGGGCCGCCGGCGAGCGCGGCGCCGCAGCGAACTGCTCGGCGAACGCGAGTTCGGCGGCGGTCTTCGGCGCCCTGCGAACCACGCTCATGCGGCCGCCTCGGCGTAGTCGCGATAGCCGTTGCGCTCGAGTTCGAGCGCCAGCTCCGGGCCGCCCGAGGCGACGATGCGGCCCTTGGCCATGATGTGCACGATGTCGGGCTTGATGTGGTCGAGCAGCCGCTGATAGTGGGTGATGACGAGGAACGAGCGGTCGGGACCGCGCAGCGCGTTGACGCCGTCGGAGACGATCCGCAGCGCGTCGATGTCGAGCCCGGAATCGGTCTCGTCGAGCACCGCGAGGCGCGGCTGCAGCAGCGACATCTGCAGGATTTCGATGCGCTTCTTCTCGCCGCCGGAGAAGCCGACGTTGACCGGCCGCTTCAGCATGTCGAAATCGATCTTCAGGCTCTGCGCGGCGCCGCGCACCATGCGCATGAAATCGGGCGTCGTCAGCTCGGCTTCGCCGCGCGCCCGTCGCTGCGCGTTGAGCGACGCCTTCAGGAACGTCATCGTCGCCGACGCCGGGGATTTCGACCGGATACTGGAAGGCGAGGAACACGCCCTTGGCGGCGCGCTCGTTCGGCTCCAGGTCGAGCAGGCTCTCGCCGTCGAGCAGCACGTCGCCGCCGGTGACTTCGTAATCCGGTCTTGCCGGCGATCACATAGGAGAGCGTCGACTTGCCGGAGCCGTTCGGCCCCATGATGGCGGCGACCTGCCCCTTTTCGACCGTGAGGCTCAGGTCATCGAGGATCGGCTGGCCGCCGACGCTGACGCTGAGGTTCTTGACTTCGAGCATTCGCAAAAGACTTTCGCTAAGGCGTCGGCGGTCAGCCGACGCTGCCTTCCAGCGAAATCGCGATCAGCTTCTGCGCCTCGACCGCGAATTCCATCGGCAATTGCTGCAGCACGTCGCGCACGAAGCCGTTGACGATCAGCGCCGTGGCCTCTTCGCCGCTGAGGCCGCGCTGCAGGCAGTAGAACAGCTGGTCCTCGGAGATTTTCGACGTCGTCGCCTCGTGCTCGAACACGGTCGAGCGTTCTTGGCCTCGATGTAGGGCACGGTATGCGCGCCGCACTGGTCGCCGATCAGCAGCGAGTCGCAATTGGTGAAATTGCGCGCGCCGGTCGCCTTGGCGTGCGCCGAGACCTGGCCGCGATAGGTGTTCTGCGAGCGGCCCGCCGCGATCCCCTTGGAGATGATGCGGCTCGTCGTGTTGCGGCCGAGATGGATCATCTTGGTGCCGCTGTCGACCTGCTGGCGGCCGTTGGAAATCGCGATCGAATAGAACTCGCCGCGCGAGCCCTCGCCGCGCAGGATGCAGCTCGGATATTTCCAGGTGATCGCCGAGCCGGTCTCGACCTGCGTCCACGAAATTTTCGCCCGCGCGCCGCGGCAGTCGCCGCGCTTGGTGACGAAATTGTAGATGCCGCCGCTTGCCCTCGGCGTCGCCGGGGTACCAGTTCTGCACGGTCGAATATTTGATCTCCGCGTCTTCCAGCGCGACCAGCTCGACGACGGCGGCGTGGAGCTGGTTCTCGTCGCGCTTGGGCGCCGTGCAGCCTTCGAGGTAGCTGACGTAGGCGCCCTTGTCGGCGATGATCAGCGTGCGCTCGAACTGCCCGGTGTTCTTCTCGTTGATGCGGAAATAGGTCGAGAGCTCCATCGGGCAGCGCACGCCCGGCGGCACGTAGACGAACGAACCGTCGGAGAACACCGCCGAATTGAGCGTGGCGTAGAAATTGTCGGTCGGCGGCACGACCGAGCCGAGATAGCGCTGCACCAGCTCGGGATGGTTCTTCACCGCTTCCGAGAACGAGCAGAAGATCACGCCGGCCTTGGCGAGTTCGGCCTTGAAGGTCGTCGCGACCGAGACCGAATCGAACACCGCGTCGACCGCGACGCGCGGGCGCTCGACGCCGGCCAGCATCTCCTGCTCGATCAGCGGAATGCCAAGCTTGGCGTAGGTCTTCAGGAGCTCGGGATCGACCTCGTCGAGCGATTTCGGCGCCGGCGTCGGTTTCGGCGCGGAGTAATAGTACAAATCCTGAAAGTCGATCTCAGGATAGTCCACCCGCGCCCATTTCGGCATATCCATGGTCAGCCAGCGGCGATAGGCCTCGAGCCGCCATTCGAGCAGCCACAGCGGCTCGCCCTTTTTGGCCGAGATGAAGCGGACGGTGTCCTCGTTCAGACCCTTGGGGGCCTTGTCGGACTCGATATCCGTAACGAAACCCGTATTTATAAGCGTCGACCTCGATCGAACGCACGCGGTCGACCGTCTCTTGGACTGCCGCCATTTTGACTTCTCCTCGCCTTGACGGTTTCAAGGACCGTCGGTGGGGGTCAGAACGAAAACCGTCCCACGCGGATACGCCGCACGAGATGGCACGGACCTATTTAGTCCACGGCGCCCTGATGCGATAGGCGCTTTTATTTGGTCTCATCCTACCTTGCTTTCGAGGCAGCGCCTCAAGTGTTTACCGGCGTCGCGCGCGCCGAGTCGAACAGGCCGAACAGCAGCAGGCCGGCGACAAAGCCGCCGACATGGGCGATCCAGGCGACCGGCGCGTCCGAGCGCGCCGAGCGCGCCGGCCCCTGCCCCGAACAGGAAATTGGTCGCCATCCAGATCGCGAAGAAGACCAGCGCCCGCCTGTCGGTCATCAACTCTGCGCAACGTCGCGACCCGCGCGCTCGCGGACATTGGCGCCGGAGATGGCGTCGGGCCTGAGCTGCGCGCCGCGCCGGAAAATGAAGCGCGCCGCCGGCCGCCATCAGCCCGGAATCGGCGGCCGAAGCGCCGATCACCGGGTAGCCCTCGAACGGCGCGAACGCCCATTGCGCGAGCGCGCCGGCGATCGCCGTCACGAAGAAAAACAGCGTGAACCGCACCGGCCCGAAGCGGCGCGCGACCGGCGGCCCGAACGCGACCAGCCATACGCTGTTGAGCCCGACATGAACCCAGGAGCCGTGCAGAAGCGCGTAGGTCGCGAGCGTATAGCAGCGCAGGCCATCGTTGAGCGCTCCGACATCGCGCAGCAGCCGCGCCTGCTTCAGCGCCTTCGGATCGACGCTGCTGCGCCCGATCAGGTCGACGATCCAGCCGGGCGCCACGCCGCAGGTGAACCCGCCGGGCACGAAACCCCAGTCGAAATAGATCTGCTCCGGGCCCTTCGCCGATCCACGCCATGCCCGCCTGAATGGCGAACAGCACGACGACGAACACGATGACGATCGCCGGCACGAAAAAAGCGGGCTCCCGCCGGCGCGGCGGAAGCTCGAAACTCATGGAATTCATTTGCAGACAACCGTCCAGAACCGCCACAGCGCCGGAAGGCGCGGGAGCGCTTCGCTCGTCTTAAAGGGGGCCGCCAGAAAAGGAAAAGGGAGAGCCCGGAGCAAGGGCCCTCCCTAAGCCTGAAGTGGCGCGAGCGCGAGGCCCGTCCGCCTGGAGGCTTCACGAACGGTGGAGCAGACCGCCGCTTCGCCTCCCGGTCGCCTGGCGCTTCTATCCGGACAGGAGCGTGTCCAACTTGAAGCGCTAGCTACCGATGGGCAGAGATGCCGGAACGCAGCCGCGCCCGCAATGTCGTCGTTGATTTATTGTTAATTTCGCCGGAGGCCGCCCCCCGACTGGCACGACCTCTGCAGCTTGGAAGGCGCTTGAGGACACTCGCGGCCGTCAAGTGCCATTTTGATACATCCTGTCCGGTTCGGGGAGTGTACGAGTGAAGCTTGCCGCAACCCAGCAATTGCACGCCTACTGGCGCGCCCTGAAAAGCGGGCGCAGCGCGCCGGAGCGCAACGACATCGACCCGGCGAGATCCGGGGCGTGCTTGCCGACACGTTCATTCTCAAATTCGATCGCCATGCCGGCTTTCCGTTGCGGATCGTCGGGACGCGCACCAACGCCCTGTTCCAACGCGAACTGCGGGGTCAGCCGTTCCTCGACCTGTGGAGACGGAGCGACAGGGTCGAGGTCGCAAGTCTGGTGCAATCGGTCGCCGACGAGGCGCAGCCGTTCCTGGTCGGCGCGGCCGGCGGCGCCAGCGGCGGCGAGGCGATCGATTTCGAATTGCTGCTGCTGCCGCTGCGGCATCACGGCGCGACCCACGCCCGGCTGCTCGGCTCCTGCGTCCCCAGCGATCCCCCGAATGGCTCGGACTGCTGCCGATCGGGCCGCTCTCGCTCATTTCGCTGCGAGCCCTCAGGGACGAGGACGACGCGCTGGATTTTCGTCGCCCATCGCGGACCACGGATATCCAGCGACGCGGGCACCTGCTGGTATATTCGAACGACAACTGAGCAGAAGATTTAAAATACCAGCGATGGCGTCATGCGTTCCGTTACGACATTTGAAGCAACTCGAGTCGTCGGCGCAAAATTTCTCGATCGTCAGGGAAGTCCGCCCCGTTACAAACGACAAGCATTGGAAGCGCTTGATGTCGTTGCGGCTTCAAGCGCCTCCGAGACGGATTTGCTGATAGGGCCCGCTGTGCATCGTCATTGCGGGGAGCGAAGCGACTAAGCGCATAAACTGCCGCACAGCGCTGCGTTTAAAGAACAAATCGAGCAACGGCTGAAGCATCGATTGCTTTGCTGCGCTCGCAATGACGGCGTCCTGCGGATGCAGAATGCTCTCGTTCGGAGCGTCCGTCTGTTCCCGAAAACGCAATCGAAAACTGGTCCGCGGCGGAAGCCGCTGATTGGCCTCACGTTCGGCTCGTTTCCCCCGCAGAAATTGAGCGAAAATGCCGGTTGGTCGAGCGCGTTCGCACATCGCGCGAACGACAGTTTTGCTCAACTAATCATAGGCCTCCCCT
>CAVYTP010000017.1:0-154816 GCA_963771455.1 uncultured Pseudomonadota bacterium | reverse complement strand
CATTGCTCTGCGGTCGGCGCAGGCGTTTCGGATATCTACTCGCTTGTTCTATCGGCGGTGGAAGACGGCGATGTGGCGCGGCTCGAGGCGGTCGTGCATGCGCCGGGCGTGCTGTGGCGAGCGCCGCCGTTCGATCTCGACTCCGCGGCGGAGGGCTTGCAGCGCGCCGTCGACCGGCATCTGGGCCTGCGGAAACTGCCGGCTTCGACCGAAGTGATGTTTGCCGGTAGGTTCCCGGCGATCCGCGTGGAGCGCCAGCCGGCCGCGGGGCGCGTCAGTGTCATCGTGACCACCGGAGATTCGATCGAAAGCCTCGAGGCGTTCCTCGATGCGTTCGAGACGACGACCGCCGGCATCGAGACCGAGCTGATCGTGATGGATCTCGATTCGGCGAGCGAACGCGCGCTGCGAACGGCTCGCCGCAATCGAGTCCGAGCGGCTGCGCGTCGCGCGCATCGTCGGACCGCCGCAGCCCGAGCGCGCCTACAATTCAGCGGCCAACATCGCGACCGGCGAGTTCCTGTTGTTCTGCGACGATGATATGCGCCCGCTGCGGTCAGGCTGGCTCGTCGGAAATGTTGAGCCGGATCGCTGACGGCCAGGTCGGCGCGGTGACGCCGACTCTTCTTTGGCCGACGGGCGTCGTCCAGCAATGCGGCCTGGTCGCTCGGCCCCGATTTCGCCGCTTCGCGCGCTTTTCGCGACCTCGCCGACGGCGATCTCGGCTACGCCGATATGATGGCGACCGCCCACGAGGTCGGGCCGCGGCGTCGCGCGGGACTGCTGACGCGTCGCGCGGATTTTCTCACGCTCGGCGGCTTCGACGTGCAGCGTTTTGGCCTGACCTGCGCCGCCGTCGACTATTCGCTGCGGTTGCGCGCGGCCGGGTTCAAGCATCGTCGCCACCCCCTACGCCAAACTGACGCGTTCGCGGCTCGACCGCGACCCCGCAGACCGGCGCGACGTCGGCGATCGCCGCCGTCGCGAACTCGAAACGCTGCGCTATGTCTGGGGCGAGACGCTGGGGAACGACCCGGCCTACAGCCCTCTGCTGACCTGCGTCCGGCGCGCCGTTTTCTGCGCTGGCGTGGCCGCCGCGCGACGTCTCGCCGCGAACTGCGTCGCTCCGCGCGCCGAAGGCGTGGCCCGACGGTTTCTGAGCGGCGATCGCGCCGCCGTTCAGCGCTAGGCCGCCTATCGCTCGCCGCCGAGTTCCTCGAATTCCTCGTCGCTGAGCTTGATTCGCGCCGCGGCGACGTTCTCCTCGAGATGCTTGACCTTCGAGGTGCCGGGAATCGGCAGCATCACCGGGCTGCGCTTGAGCAGCCAGGCCAGCGCGATCTGGCCCGGCGGTCGCCGTATGCGCCTTGGCGATGCGGTCGAGCGCGCCGCCCGGCTTGGCGAGATCGCCGGCCGCGAGCGGGAACCAGGGGATGAAGCCGATGCCGTGCTTCTCGCAATAGTCCAGCACGTCCTCGCTGGCGCGGTCGGCGAGGTTGTAGCGGTTCTGCACCGTCGCGACCTTGAAGTAGCGGCTCGCGGCCTCGATCTCCTCGACCGAGACTTCGCTCAGGCCGGCGTGGCGGATCACCTTCGTCGAGATCAGCGACTTGATCGCCGCGAACTGCTCGTCGCGCGGCACCTTGGAATCGATGCGGTGCAATTGCCACAGGCCGATCGTCTCGACGCCCAGCCGGCGGCGGCTCGTATGGGCCTGCTGGATCAGATATTCCGGCCGGCCGACGGGAATCCATTGATTCGGGCCGGTGCGCGTCAGCCCGCCTTTGGTCGCGACGAGAATCTTTCCGTAAGGGTGCAGCGCCTCGCGGATCAGCTCTTCGGAGACGTTGGGGCCGTAGGAATCGGCGGTGTCGATGAAGTCGACGCCGAGCTCGGGCAGGCGTCGCAGCGTCGCAAGCGCGCCCTGCGCGGTCTTGCGGGCTCGCCCCAGATGCCGCGTCCGGTGATGCGCATCGCGCCGTAACCCGAGCCGGTGGACCGGCGATCTCGCCGCCGATCTTGAATACGCCCGAGGGCGCCGCGTTGGCCATATCGATCGCTCCGTGCTGCCGGGCCATATGGGGTTCGCAGGCAGCCTTGACAGGGGCTAGCCGCCCCGCACTCTGCGCGACCAGTCGCTCGACGTGGGCGATCGGCGTTTCCGGCAGAATGCCGTGGCCGAGATTGAAGACGTGCGCGCGGCCCTCGAACCCCGAGAGCACGCGCTCGACGGCCTCGTCGAGCGCGCGGCCGCCCGCGATCAGCGCCAGCGGATCGAGATTGCCCTGCAGCGCGAAGTCGCGGCGGCAGCGCCGCGGCGGCCGCGCGGCTCGACCGCGGTGTCGAGCCCGATCGCAGCGAGCCCTTCGACCGCCGCGAATTTGGCAAGCTGCGTCGCCGCCATCCGCGGGAAACGCGATGACCGGCGTGTCGGGCGCCTCCGCCTTGCAGGCGCGCGGCGATCCGCGCCACGCGGTCGCACGCACCAGCGCTCGAATTCGCCGGGCGGCAGCACGCCCGACCAGGAGTCGAAAATCTGCACCGCCTCCGCGCCGGCCGCGATCTGGCGCAGCAGATAGGCGGCGGAAGCGTCGGCGAGCCGGTCGATCAGCCGCTGAAACAGCTCGCGGCTGGCGATAGGCGAACAGCCGGGCGGGGCCTGATCGGGCGTGCCGTCGTCCGGCGATCATGTAGCTCGCCACCGTCCAGGGCGCGCCGCAAAAGCCGATCAGCGCGGTCTCCGGCGGCAGCGCGGCGCGGACCCGCGCGACGGTCTCGAACACCGGCGCGAGGCGGTCCCAGTCCGGCTCTTCGCGCAGCGCCGCGAAATCGGCGGCGTCTTCGATCGGCGGCAGTTTGCGGGCCCTCGCCGGCCTCGAAGCTGACGCTCTGGCCGAGCGCGTCGGGCATCACGAGAATGTCGGAGAACAGGATCGCGGCGTCGAAGCCGAAGCGGCGGATCGGCTGCAGCGTCGCCTCGGCCGCGAGTTCGGGCGTGTAGCAGAATTCGATGAAGATGGCGCTTGGCGCGGATCGCGCGATATTCCGGCAGGTAGCGCCCCGCCTGCCGCATCAGCCAGATCGGCGGCGTCTTGCGGCGCTCGCCCGCGAGGGCGGCGAGGAGAGGTTTTCGTGGCCGTCGCGGCGGTCATTTGCGGAGGCCCCTCCGTTATCGCCGGCGCAAGATAACGAATTCGGCTATTCCGCCGCCTTCTTCATCTCGGGATAGTCGCACACGGCCGGCTCGGCGGCTGCGCGCCGGAACGGCATGACCTTCGGCTCTCGAACGGGCAGGTCGAGCGCCTTCCAGACGTCGACCAGCGCCTCGACCAGGTCGCCGACCTGCGCTTCGGCGTGGCGCGGCGTCGGCGTGATGCGCAGCCGCTCCGTGCCGCGCGCGACGGTCGGGTAGTTGATCGGCTGGATGTAGATGTCGTGGCGCTCGAGCAGCATCTCGCTCGCCGCGCGGCACTTGGCGGCGTCGCCGCACCATCAGCGGCACGATGTGCGAGGGATTGTCGAGCACCGGCAGGCCGGCGGCGCGCAGCGCATGCTTGACGAGCCGCGCCATCGCCTGATGACGCTCGCGCTCGACGTGCTGAAGCCTTCAGCCGCCTCACCGCCGCCGCCGCGCTCGCTGCGACGCTCGGCGGGATGGTGGTCGTGAAGATGAACTGCGGCGCATAGGAGCGCACCGCGTCGATGATCGCCGACTTCGCGGCGATATAGCCGCCCATTGCGCCAAAACCCTTGGCCGAGCGTGCCTTCGATCACGTCGATCTCGGCCATCAGTCCTTCGCGCTCGGCGACGCCGCCGCCGCGCGGGCCGTACATGCCGACCGCGTGCACTTCGTCGATATAGGTCATCGCGCCATAGCGTTTGGCGAGCGCGACGATTTCGGCGATCGGGGCGATGTCGCCGTCCATCGAATAGAGGCTCTCGAATACGATGAGCTTGGCGCGCGCTTTCGGCTCGGCGGCCAGCAATTCTTCGAGATGGGCGACGTCGTTATGACGCCACACCTTGCGCTCGCAGCCCGATCGCTTGACGCCTTCGATCATCGAATTGTGATTGAGCGCGTCCGACAGGATCAGGCAGTTTGGCAGCAGGCTCGCGATGGTCGAGATGCCGGCGAGATTGGAAATCCAGCCGGACGTGAAGACCAGCGCGGCTTCCTTGCCATGAAGGTCGGCGAGCTCGGCCTCGAGCTTCACGATCGGGTGATGGGTGCCGGAAATGTTGCGGGTGCCGCCGGCGCCGACGCCGTGCGCCTTCGCCGCCTCGACGCTCGCCGCAATCGTCTCGGGATGGCCGCCCATGCCGAGATAATCGTTCGAGCACCAGACCGTCACGCTGCGCTTGTCGCTGTCGTCGCCGTTCGGGCGCCAGGTCGCGTGCGGAAAATGGGCGGCGTCGCGTTCGAGATTGGCGAAGTTGCGGTAGCGCTGCTCGCGCTTCAACGCATCCACCGCGCTTTCGAAACAGCGCCAGGTAATCCATTCCAGTCTGCGCCCTTTCCGCTCGGCCCGAAACGCCCGCCTGCCAGATGCGGAGCGGAGAGTTCTATGCCTCAACGCCGGACGGCAGGCCAGTTTTCTTTTTGGTCCAATTCCAAACTAGCCGCACGGTAAACTTGCAGGCTTTCCCACGGCTTTCGTTGATATTTCGCAATTGAGCGAAAACTCGTTTTGTCGGCCCTGCGGCGTTTTGCCCTTGGCTCGGGCGCGATTTCCGCACAGTCTGCGGGGCAAGCGTAAACAAAGGGATGGACGTCATGGACCGGTTGAAGGGCAAGACGGCGATCGTCACGGGGGCTGGGAGCGGCATCGGACGGGCGAGCGCGCTGTTGTTTGCGGCCGAAGGCGCGCAGGTTCTGGCCGTCGACCGGCAGGCCGAAGGCCTCGCCGGAACGCTCGCAGCGGCGAAGGAGAAGGGACTGAGCCTCAGCGTCCGCGAGGCCGACGCCAGCGACGAGGAGGCGGTCAAGGGCTATGTTGCAGGCCGCGCTCGAAGCGTTCGGCCAGCTCGACGTCGTGTTCGCCAACGCGGGAATCAGCGGCGGCCTGGTCCCGCTGTTCGAGCAGAGCGTCGAGCTCTGGCGCAGCATCCTCGCGCGTCAACCTGATCGGGCCGTTTCTGGCGATCAAGCATGCCGCGCCGCATCTGATGCGCCAGGGCAAAGGGTCGATCGTTCTCACGGCGTCGGTCGCGGGCCTGCGCGCCAACGCGGGCGGACATCCCTACAGCGCCAGCAAGGCGGGCGTGATCAGTCTCGCGCAGACGGCGGCCAACTCGTTCACCGGCAGCGGCGTCCGCGTCAACGCGATCTGCCCGGGCCTGATCGAGACCGGCATGACCAAGCCGATCTTCGATTTTGCGCGGGCGCGCGGCTCGGAGGACAAGGTCGGACAGCTCAACCCGCTGCAGCGCGCCGGCCGCCCGGAGGAGATCGCCGCGACGGCGCTGTTCCTGGCCAGCGACGAGAGCTCCTACGCCAACGGCCAAGCGTTCGTCATCGATGGCGGCCTGTCGAGCAGCCATCCCTTTTCAGGCATGCGCTTCTGAGCGCCGCAGCGCTTCTGTAGCCGCGGTCGCTGACCGCGGGGGCCGCTGGAGAAAACCTGCAAACGGCGCTCTCGTGCAGGCCGCGGTCAGCGACCACAGACCTTGGCTGCCAGAGCCATGCAATGACCGGAGCGCCCGCGTCGGACCCCTGTGCAGGCCGCGGTCGGCGACCGCGGCTACAGGGCCCCGCTCAATTCTTCGCTGGCGAAGCCGATTTCACGATCGGACTGGCGCGCAGCCTTTGCAGCAGCGCATCGCGCTCGGCCTTGTCCATCGGCGCGTCGCCGAAGCGGATCTTGTAGAGGCCGCTCTTTGGCCCCTCGACGATCACGCCATTCACCGCGCCAAGCCATGCGTCCATCTCGTCGACCCGCGTCTGCGGCGCGAACTCGACGAACGCCAGGGCGCCGAAAACCGGCGCAGCTGCCGTCTGAAAGCTTCCATCGTCGATAGCGGCCAACAAGTCCACGATGGCGGCGCTTTCCACCAGGATGATGATCAACGCGGCGACGGCTGCCAGACGCCACAATGAGGATCGGCCCGCGAACGCGAACGCGCGCGACCAGAACGACGCCCGCCGGGGCGCGCTGTCGACCACCGACGCGATCCGATCCCACGCCGCGCTGGAGGGCGCGCCGAGCGATTCGTTGAGCGCGACCGTCGCCTGTCGGTCTTCCGCAATCAGCGCCATCTGCAGCTTGAGATCGGCGCGAGCCTCGAGCGCGTCGGCGACGAGTGCGCGCTGTTTGGGGTCTAGCCGCCCGGTTGCCGCCCACGGCAGCAGGGCTTCGGCCTCATCGGGCTGGTGGTCGTTCGCCGTCATGGCCATCCCCTGTCCTCGCCGGCGTCGGCGATCAGTTCCGCCAGTCGCTTGCGGGCATGAAACATTCGCGTCTTCACCGTGCCGACGGGGGCGGCGACGATTTCGGCGACCTCTTCGATCGACTTGTCGTGATAGTAAACGAGATCGATCACCTCGCGGTGCGGCACGCTCAGACGGTTCAGGCAATCGCGCAGGACGTTCGACTTGCTCTGCTTTTGGAGCGTCGTTTCCGGTGTGTCGGATTCGTCTTCGATTTCCGCGGCCGCGCGTTCGTCGAGTTCGTCCTCGCGGCGTTTGCGCAGCAGGGAATAGGCTTTGTTGCGGGCGATCGCGAGCAGAAAGGTCTGCGCTTCGGACCGTCCCTCGAACGCGACGGCGCCGCGCCAGACGTCGACAAAGACTTCGCTCACCACGTCCTCCGCCGCGGTCTCGCTGCGCGTCAGCCGCAGCGTGAACCGATAGATGGCGACCCGGTGGCGGCCATACAGCACCTTCAGCGCCAGCGCATCGCCATCGCGAATGCGGCGCAGGAGCTCGAAATCGGTTGCCGCCGCCATTCCGGGTCTCGGGGGTTGGTCGCAGCGGCAGCGTGAAAGGTTCACCGACGCGAAGCAAGCCGGAAAGGATGAACTTTTTGAATTGAGCGCCGTATATATTTTTTGAAGATTGCGGTGAACTTCTCGTCGCCAGACCGTAACCAACACGTGAAAGCCTGAACCGGTCGCTCTGATCGGTAACTAGAGGAATTCGAAGATGACGCGCAAACCGGGCCGCGACGCCTCCCGCAACGATGGATTGGCCCGAACGGTCCCGAGCGCTGCCTCCTTGCCGGACCCGAGCGACGAAACGCTCGACGCGTATCTCATCGACATGATCGGGCAGCTCGAAGGTCTCGCGCTGGCCAACAAGAAGCGGATGCTCGCCTATCTGCTTTCGATGGCGGGCGCGCAGGTTCTCGCCTCGCACTCGATCGTGGAAGGATCGCGCGAACTGCATTGAACGTGGCGGGGCAGCTTCCCGTTAGCGCGGAAATAATGCTTAAACCCGTAGCTTTTCCGTCATCGCCCGGACAACCCCAATCGAGACGGAAGGGCGGTGTAAGTTAGCGCCCTTGGCGTCGGGCGCCGCCAGAGATCGTCCCCGCGTTCCCGGCCTTCGGCGCCACTTTGACAACGACTTCGCTCGGTTGACTTTGGGCCGGCGCTCGCGCTCAAAGCGAGCGCTCTTTCCATCAGCCGGGAGTTTCCATGTCGCGCGCTGCGCTTGCGCTGGCTTCGATCGCTGCGCTGACCGGCGCGGCCGGCGTTGGGCTCGGCGCGCTCGCCGCACATGGCGGCGGCGGCGAATTTGGAAAGCTCGCCTCGGAATTCCTGCTGATCCACGCCGCGGCTCTGATCGGCGTCTCTGCTCACGCCGCCCGCGCGCCGCGCGCGCTCCTCGTCGCCGGCTATGCGCTCGCCGCGGGCGTGCTGCTTTTTGCGGCTGACCTGACCACGCTAGGCTTTGCGGGCACGCGGCTGTTTCCGTTCGCCGCCCCGATCGGCGGGTCGCTGATGATTATTTCGTGGCTCGCGTTGGCGATCGTTTTCGCGGCAGGCCTCGTTCGCCGCCGGGAACCCTGACGCCCGCTAGTCGCGCACGAATTCGAACCGGTCGACGTCGACCAGCCCCATGTCGGTGATCTTCAGGTGTGGGATCACCGGCAGCGGCAGGAACGCGACCTGCAGGAACGGTTCTGGCAGCGTGACGCCGAGGCCCTTGGCGGCGGCGCGCAGCGGGATCAGCGCCTTGTGCACGTCCTCGAAGCTCAGCAGGCTCATCAGGCCCGCCACCGGCAGCGAAAGCTCTGATATCACCTTGCCGCCGAGCGCGACCGCGAAGCCGCCTTCGATCTCGATCAGCCGGTTGACGGCCGCCGCCATGTCCGCCTCGTCGGCGCCGACGACGGTGATGTTGTGGCTGTCGTGCCCGACGGAGGACGCGATCGCGCCGCGCTTCATGCCGAAGCCGTGGACGAAAGCGGTGGCGATGTTGTCGTTGACGCCATGGCGCGCGACAACCGCCACCTTGACGAAGTCCTGATCGAGGCTGACGCCGCGCAGGCCGTTGGCGAACGGCAGCGTCGCCGGCACGCGCTCGGTGATGATCTTGCCGGCGACGACGCCGATCGCCTGGGTCGAAGGACCTTGCCCGCGCGCCGCGAAATCCGAAGCGCTCACCTTGCGGGCTTTCACGCTGCGCCGCCCGACCGGCGCGACGATAGGCCGCGCTGCAAACAACGCATCGTCGACGACGCGACCCGCCGCGATGACCGTCGACACCGCGCAGGAACTCGAGGTCGTCGATCACGTTGAGGTCGGCGCGCCAGCCGGGCGCAACGAGGCCCCGGTCGCGCAGCCCAAAGATGCGCGCGGCGGAAATCGAGGCGGCGCGATAGGCCGCGATCGGCGGCGCGCCGAGAGAAATCGCCGTCCGGATGATGAAGTCGAGGTGGCCTTCCTCGGCGATGTCGAGCGGATTGCGGTCGTCGGTGCAGAACGCGATGTAGGGGGAGTGGCGCTCGGTGATGATCGAGGCCAGCGCGTGCAGGTCCTTGGAGACGGAGCCCTCGCGCACCAGGATCTGCATGCCCTTGGCGAGTTTTTCCAGCGCCTCGGGCGCGTTGGTGACTTCGTGGTCGGTGCGAACCCCGGCGGCGAGATAGCCGTTGATGTCGAAGCCGC
The DNA here is from genome assembly GCA_963771455.1 of uncultured Pseudomonadota bacterium. Lineage (GTDB taxonomy): Bacteria > Pseudomonadota > Alphaproteobacteria > Rhizobiales > Beijerinckiaceae > Roseiarcus. Next base: position 145,704 of record CAVYTP010000017.1, on the reverse strand, counting down.
GGACCAGCGGGGCATGGCCGTCGATCGGCCGTCCCTGGAACGCGGCGAGCTTTGCGAGGCACGCCGGGTCTCTCGCCAGCACGCCCGGAAAATTCATGAACTCGGCGAGCCCGAGCACCTTTGGATGGTCAGCGAGCGGCAGCAGGTCGCCGATTTCGAGCCGCGCGCCCGAAGTCTCGAGATGCGTCGCAGGAACGCAGCTCGAAAGCTGGACGCGCAGGTCCATCGCCGTCGTCAGCGATAAGTCGAGGAAATATTGCAGACCCGTCACGCCCAGCACGTTGCTGATCTCGTGCGGATCGCAGATCGCCGTCGTGACGCCGTGGCGCAGCACGCAGCGGTCGAACTGGTCCGGCGTGATTAGCGACGACTCGACGTGCAGGTGGGTGTCGATGAAGCCGGGCACGATCACCTTGCCGGCGACATCGATCTCTCGCGCGCCGCTGTACTCGCCCATCGTTCCGACGATGCGGTCGTCGCAGATCGCAACATCGCTCTTGACGAGTTCGCCCCGCACCAGATCGAAGATCCGCCCGCCCTTCAGCACGAGATCGGCCGGCGCTTGGCCGCGTCCCTGTGCGATGGCGCGGGAAAGAAAGGCGACGGCGTCGTTCATTAAAGGTCCTCGCCAGAGTTGCGGCGATGCAGGATAACCGGGACATCGCGCCTCTGTCACCGCGCCATCACGCGATGGCGTATCGTAGCGCTTTCCCCGCACGCCTATTGGCGCCACAATGGGCTTGAAGCGGAAGCTGATCTGTACCATCGCTCAAATGGCGAACAATGCCCGATCCCGACGAAACCCTGACGCTCTCGATCTTGAAGGAGATACGCGCGGAACAGCGCGATCACCGCAGCCTGCTTCTGCAACTGGCCGAGAGCTCCAGGCGTCACGATCGGCGCTTCAATGACATGGAGCGCCGTTTCTCTGATATCGAGCGCCGTATAGGCGATCTCAGCGGCGAACTCGAACTCATGTTGAAGAGCGAGCTCATGGGTCGGCTGACACACTTCGAAACTTTGATCGACGAACGGTTGGCTGTGCTTTCCGACCGCATGCAAGCAGTAGAGGGCGCCAAGTAGGCCCCCTCGGCGCTGCCTGATCAGCCCGCGACTTTGACCTCGGCCCCCTTTCATCGTCCCTTGGCGGCTATGGCGAGCGCGATTCTCTCGATCCAGTCTCATGTCGTCTACGGCCATGTCGGCAACAGCGCGGTTGCGTTCGCGCTGCAGCGGCTGGGTTGCGAGGTCTGGCCGTTGCACACCGTGCAGTTTTCCAGCCACGCCGGCTATCCCGGCTGGCGCGGCCGCGCGTTCGAGGCTGCGGCCGATCGACGAACTCGTCGCAGGTCTCGACGCGATCGGCGCGCTGTCGCGCTGTGCGGCGGTGCTGACCGGCTATATCGGCAAGGCGGAGATGGGCGAGGCCATCTTGCGCACGGTTTGCGACAGTTCGCGCTAAATCGCCGAGCGCGATCTACGCGTGCGATCCCGTCATCGGAGACGTCGGCAAAGGCGTCTATGTCGCGCCGGGCATCGCCGAGTTTTTTCGCGACAGGGCGCTCGCGGAAGCCGACATCGTCACGCCCAACGCGTTCGAGCTCGAATTCCTGACCGGCGTCCCGCCGCGCGACGCGGCTCACCGCGCGCGCCGCGCTCGACCGCCGTTCGCGGGCAGGAGGTCGCGCTCGCCACCTCGCTGCAGCTCGAGGACACGCCCGCCGACGCGATCGACCTCGCCGTTGCCGACGCCACCGGCGCGTGGCGCTTGCGGACGCCCAAGCTTCCGATCGCCGTCAACGGCGCCGGCGACCTGTTGAGCGCGCTGTTCCTCGCCCATTGGCTGGAGCGCCGCGACGCGCCGGGCGCGCTTGCCAGCGCCGCGGCCAGCGTCTACGGCGTCGTCGCCGCCACGCTTGCGGCCGGCGAGCGCGAACTGCAACTGATCGCCGCGCAGGATGAGATCGCCGCGCCGACAAACCGTTTTGCGCCTGAGCCGCTCTGAGGAGACCTCGCATGCGCCGCGCCTACTATACCCTTGACGTCTTCACCGATGCAGCCGCTCGCCGGCAATCCGCTCGCGGTCGTGCTCGATTCGCGACGGCCTCGACGACGCCCGGATGCAGAAAATCGCCGCGCGAGTTCAACCTGTCCGAGACCGTGTTCGTCTGCGAGCCGAAAAACCCCGTCAACACCGCCTCCGTGCGCATCTTCACCCCCGGCGCGCGAATTGCCGTTCGCCGGCCATCCGACCGTCGGGACGGCGGTGCTGCTCGCCCATCTGCGCGCCGGAGCTCTGCTGTCGAGCGAGGACCTGCGCGTCGTGCTCGAAGAGAAGATCGGCGACGTCGTCTGCGTCGCGCGCCATCGGCGCGGGCAGGCGATGGCCGCCTATTTCCATCTGCCGCGCCTGCCGGAGCGGATCGGCGAGGGGCCCGCGGACACCGCCGCGCTCGCCGCCGATCTCGGGCTCGTGCCCGCGGACATCGGTTTCGACGCCCACAGGCCCGTCGTGATGGGCGTCGGCGCGCCGCACCTGTTCGTGCCGCTCGCGAGCCTCGACGCGGTGGCGCGCGCGCGGCCCGATTTGCGCAAGTGGGGCGAGGACGGCGGCCCGTCCGCTACGTCTACAGCCGCGAGACGGCGGCGCCGACCTCGCAATTCCACGCTCGCATGTTTGCCGCCGGCTGGGGCGATCGCTGAAGACCCGGCGACGGGTTCCGCGGCCGCGAGCTTTCGCGGGCGTCCTGATGGCTTTCGATGCGCCCGCCGACGGCGAGCCCATGTACGTCATCGAGCAGGGCTACGAGATGGGCCGGCCGAGCCTCATTTCGCTGGGGCTGAAGGTCGAGGCCGGCAAACTCGTCGACGCGACCGTTGGCGGTTCGGCGCGCATCGTCTGCGAGGGCTTCATCGACATATGAGCGACGCGCAGATCCTCGAAATCGCCGAACTCGATTTCAAGCTCGAAACCTACGACTGGCCGTTCGCACGGGACCGCGCCGCAGGACATCCGCGCCCATTGGGAAGCACGCCGCGCGGCCTCACCGCAACTGTTCGACGGTCGCGTGCTGCTGATGTTCCGCCACGCGTTCGAGACGCGCGCCGACGGCAAGCTCGCGTTGCGACGGCGCCTATTTCAACACCGGCGTTCTCCAATTTTCTCGCCTGGCGCGACTTCGGGCTGCACGACCCGCGTCGTCTGCAATTGCTTCTCGATGGCGGCGCTGCGCAGCGCCGACGGCGCCTTCCTGCTCGGCGAAATGGCGCCGCACACGGCCAACGCCGGCCAGATCTATTTCGCCGCCGGCACGCCCGACCTCAGCGACGTCTTCGACGGCCGGGTCGATCTCACCGCCAGCGTGAAGCGGGAGTTGCGAGAGGAGACGGGCATGGCCGCCGACGAGACGAAATTCGACGACAGCTTGGATCGTCGTCTATCGCGCCGCCGCGGATCGCCTGCATGAAGCTCATGCGGCTCGACGTCGACGCCGAGGCCGCCAAGGCGCGCATCGAGGCTTTTCTGGCCAGCGAGACGCAAGCCGGAGCTCTCGGCGATTCATATCGTGCGGACGCTGGCCGACCTCGAAGGCAAACGGACGCCGGATTTCATGCGGACGTTCCTGCGCTCACGTTTTTCGGTGAAACCCTTCTCCCGCCTGCGGGAGAAGGGGAAACTTGGCCAGCTCCCGTTACCCTAATCGCCGGCAGCCTCACCGTCGCCAGCGCAAAGCACGCGATGCCCTCCTTGCGGCCGGTGAATCCCAGCCTCTCCGAAGTCGTCGCCTTCACCGCGCAGCGGTCGACGGCAACGCCGGCGATTTCGGCGATGCGGGCGCGCATGGCCTCGCGATGCGGGCCGATCTTCGGCGCCTCGCAGATCAGCGTCACGTCGAGATGGCTCAGCACGCCGCCTCGCGCGCGCAACCGCTCGACCGCGTGGCGCAGGAAAATCGTCGGAAGCGCGCGCCTTTCCATTGCGGCTCGGACGGCGGGAAATGCGAGCCGATGTCGCCGTCGCCGAGCGCGCCGTAGATCGCGTCGGCGAGCGCGTGCAGCGCGACGTCGGCGTCGGAATGGCCCGAGAGCTTCTTGTCGTGCGGGATGAACAGGCCGCACGAGCCAGACGCCGTCGCCCGGCGCGAAGGCGTGGACGTCGAACCCCTGGCCGACGCGCACGTCGGTCGCTGCGCCGCGTCAGCCGGGCCTCGGCCTCGGCAAGGTCCTGCATCGTCGTCACCTTCAGATTGTCGGGATCGCCGTCGAACACATGGACGACATGTGCCGCCGCCTCGGCGGCGACTGCCGCGTCGTCGGTCAGTTCGGCGCTTGCGCGCGCGCCGGTGCGCCTCGAGGATCAGGTCGAAGCGGAACGCCTGCGGCGTCTGCACCGCGCGCAGCGCAGCTCGCTCCGGCGCCGCGACGATGCGGCCGTCGGCGATCGACCTGCTTGATCGTGTCGGTCACCGGCGTCGCCGGGATCGCGGCGCCGTGGCGCTCGGCGGCCTGCGATGGCGCGCGCGACGAGGCCGGGCGAAGGGAAGGGCCGCGCGCCGTCGTGGATCAGCACGAGTTCGGGCTGCAGCTCGCGCTGCGCCTCGAGGCCGAGCCGGACGCTCGCCTGCCGCGAGGCGCCGCCGAGCGCCGGCGCGGTCAGCCGCGCGCGGCGCGCTTCGGAGAGCTGCAGCCTATAGCGGCGTCGTAGAGCTCGCGGTCGTCGGGATGGATGACGACCGTCGATCGCGACGAATTCATGGGCCGCAGCCAGCGCCTCCAGCGTGTGGCAGAGCATCGGCTTCCCGGCGCAATTCGCAGATATTGCTTCGGCAGCGACGCCGCCGAACCGCGCGCCGCGACCTGCGGCGACGACGATGAGGGATACGCGAGGCGACAACTTCGGCTCCGGTGCAGGGACGTTGCGACCCCGCTGGGGCCGCGCCCACGCATAGAGGAGCGCGGGCGGCCGCGCCAAGGCTTGCCGCCTCAAGCGCCGAGCGCCCGAGCCGCGCAGGCGATCATCAGCAGGAACATGCCAAGGCAGGTGAGTTCGCAGAGATCGAGAGCGAAACCGAACAATCGAAGAGCCATCAAAGCCTCCTGCGTATCTGATAGGTTCAATCTATGGTCATGTTTTGTTCCCGTCAAAGGAAAGGATTCGGCTGCTGCCGCCATTGTTAATGCGAGGTTTACGTAAAGCCCGCCGGGTAACTTATCCCCGGCTATCCCCGTTATCCCGGATCCCGGTCGAGCTCCGGGTAATGGCGGAACACGCCTGTGGTGTTGAACGGGATGCGCCGGTCGCAGGCGAGATAAGCGGCGATCATCGGGCGCTCCGCTACGCTGTCACGCAGCGCGGTCAGCAGAGGATAGGTCGAGGCGAAGGTCTCGGTCGCGCGCGGAAAGGCGTAGCGCAGGCCCTCGTAGATCTGGAACAGCGACAGGTCGACGTAGGTGATCATCTCCCCGACGGCGTGCGCCGAGCCGAACGGATTGCGCGACAGCACGCCCTCGAAATAGCGCAGGAATTTCGGCATCCGCTCCTCGAGGAACGCCTCCGTGCGCAGCTTGGCGGCGTCCTTCTGGTCCTCGTAGTACTGCGCAGTCGAGATCGGGTGGTGGGTGTCGTGGACTTCCGACAGGAAGTCGGTGATCGTCAGCTGCAAGCCGTTGGCATAGTAGCGGAGCGTTTCGCTCTCCGGCGCCAGCATCAGCTTGGGCCCGAGATAGAACAGGATGTTGGCGACGTGCGATATCAGCATCTCGCCGTCGCGCAGGATCGGCGGCGCGAATGGCGGGTGGGCGAGGCCGGGCGAGCGCAGGATCGCCGTCATCGCTGCGACGCCCTGCCCCTTTGCCCGCTCCGGCAGACGTCGACATAGTCGGCGCCGGCTTCTTCGAGCGCGAGCCGGACAAACTCGCCGCGGCCCTGGAGGCCCGGCCAGTAGAACAATTCGTAAGGCATCGGCGTCTCCTTTGGGCTGAACTCTGCCCGGCTCACGCAGTCAGATTTGCGGACGCATCCGTTCCGCCGACTTCAACACCCGGCGAGCGTGCGCGACGATCTCGCCGTCGCTGGGATGATCGGAAGATTCGACGCCTTCGATGCGGCCCTTGAGTTGCGGATGGCTCTTCTCGATGTGTTTGATGAGTTCGGTTTTCTCGTCCGCAGGACCCATGACGAGGATGGCTCCGGCCTCGGCCAGCGATTTGGTGACGTTCTCGAGAAACTTCTGCTCGCCACGCTTGTCCTTGCCGGGATGGCGGTCGTGCGCATGTGCTGGATGGATCACTTCGGTGTCTGAAGTCTCCGTGTTGAAATGGAAGACGCGCGCCTGTCGATGATCGATCCAGACGGCGGCGTGATAATGGCCCATGCATGTGAGGCTCCGTTGTTTTAGTTTTGGGGCGACGATTTAGGACCTCGCGGACGAATCCGCTTTGACATCGCTCATGGCGAGGTCGCCTTCCCAAGTTCCGCCGCCTACTGATATAGGCGCGCGATGACATTCTTTCAGCCATATATGCTCGTATTCGTCGGCGCGGGTCTCGGCGGCGTGCTGAGGCACATTCTCAACATGGCGATTGGCCGCGCGTTCGGTTCCGATTTCCCCTGGGCGACCGCGTTCATCAACGTTTCCGGTTCGGCTGTCATGGGCCTGATTGCTGGCTGGCTGGCCTTCAAGGCTCAAGCCGAGTGGTCGCAGCATGTCCGGCTGTTCGTCGCCACGGGCGTCCTCGGCGGCTACACGACGTTTTCGACATTCTCGCTGGAATTGATCCTGCTGATCGAGCGTGGCCAAGCCGGAACGGCGCTCGCCTATATCGGCGGCTCCGTCCTATTCGGAGTTCTAGGCCTGTGGGGCGGTCTGTTTGTCGTGAGGTCCCTGACATGAGCGACAAGGTCGTCAACATCGCCATCAGCGAAGACGAAGCCGGGATGCGGGTCGACCGCTGGTTCCGCCGCCGCTATCCCGAACTGCCGCAGACCCATCTCAACAAGATCGTGCGCAAGGGCGAAGTGCGCGTCGATGGCAAGCGGGTCGAAATCTCGACCCGGCTCGAGAACGGGCAGAGCGTGCGCGTGCCGCCGATGCGGGTTCCCGAAAAGCCGGCGCCGGGCGCTCCAAAGCCTGCCGACCCCGCCGATATCGAGGCGCTGAGGGAAATGACGCTGTTCGAGGACAAGGACGTCCTCGTGCTCAACAAGCCCTGGGGCCTTGCCGTGCAAGGCGGCTCCGGCACCAAGCGGCACATCGACGGCATGCTGGAATCGCTCGCCGACCGCAACGGCGTCAGGCCTGTGCTCGTTCACCGGCTCGATCGCGACACGTCCGGCGTGCTGTTGTGCGCCAAGTCGCGCAAAATGGCCTCCGAGCTCGGCGCCACTTTTCGCGCCCGCGAAACCCGCAAGATTTACTGGGCGCTGGTCGAAGGCGTGCCGAAGCCGGAGCAGGGCCGCATCTCGCTGTTCCTCGCTAAGGGCGAGGGCATGGGCGACGAACGCGGCGGCAAGATTGACCACGCCGACCGGGAGCGGATGCGGGTCGCCAAGCACGGCGACCCCGAGGCGCAGCATTCGGTGACGCTCTACGCCACCGTCGACAGCATCATCCCCCGGCTTGCCTGGCTTTCGCTGCGGCCGATCACCGGCCGCACGCATCAACTGCGCGCCCATTGCGAGGCGATCGGCCATCCGATCCTCGGCGACCCCAAATATAATCGCCGTCCTGAGCGGGACCCGGCCCGCAACGATCCGCTTCGCGCGGTGCCGCCGGGCCTCGAGCCGAAACTGCATCTGGTGGCGCGACGGCTCGTGTTGCCGCATCCGCGCGGCGGCGTGATCGACGTCACGGCGCCGGTGCCCGCGCACATGCAGAAGAGTTTTGACATGTTCGGTTTCGTCGCGCCGAAGCGCGATCCGATCGAGGACGCGCCGGATGCGTGACCACGAACCCAGGGACCCGATCCGCGCCATACAGGCCGACATGCGACCGCCCGAGGTGAAGCGGTTCTACAAGGAGGCCTCGGTCGCAGAGGCCGACGGCGGCTTTGCGCTGCGGCTCGACGGCCGCGGCGCACGCACGCCGGGAAAACGCCCGATCGCGGCGCCGACCCGCGCCATCGCAGAACTGATCGCCGCCGAATGGGCGGCTCAGGAAAAGTTGATTGAGCCGGCCTCGATGCCGGTGACGCGGCTCGTCAATTCCGCGATCGATGGCGTATCCGAAACGCTCGCCGAAACCCGTACGGAAATCGCCCGCTACGCCGGCTCGGATCTTGTCTGCTATCGGTGCGACGAGCCCGCGGAGCTTGTGGCTCTGCAAAGTCGCGCTTTCGATCCCGTGCTCGAATGGGCGTCGGAAGCGCTCGGCGCGCGATTTGTCACGACGCTGGGCGTCATGTTCGTCGAGCAGCCGCCCGAGGCTCGCGCTGCGTTCGAGGCGGCCCTCGATCGCCATCAGGGACCGTTCGCGCTGGCGGCTTTGTCCAGCATGACGAGCTTGTCTGGTTCCGCGTTGCTGGCGCTGATGACGGCGCGAGGCGTGCTGAGCGCCGAAGAGGCCTGGCGCATCGCCCACGTCGATGAGGATTTTCAGATCAAACGCTGGGGTCAGGACGATGAGGCCGTGGAGCGCCGACAGGCGCGCTGGCGCGAGTTCGAGGCCGCCGCGAAGGTAGCGCGCGCCGTCTGACGGCCCGCCTCAATCAGGCGGCAATCCCGACCCGGTTGCGGCCTTCAGCCTTGGCTTTGTAAAGCGCCTGGTCGGCTCGACGATAGATATCGGCGGGCAGTTGGTTCTCGTGGCGCTCAGCCAGGCCGATGGACGTCGTCAAGGACACCGCTTCGGCGCCGTTGAGTATTGGAAAGGGCACGATCTCGATCGCCTGTCGGGCCCGCTCGGCGATCCGTTCGGCGAGTTGCAGACCGATGCCCGGCATGACGACCACGAATTCCTCGCCGCCCAGCCGGCACAGCATGTCGCCTACCCGCACGATGGTGCGCAGCCGGTCTGCAAAACCCTTCAGCACTTCGTCGCCGGCGTCGTGGCCGTGGCTGTCGTTGATGCGCTTGAAATAGTCGATGTCGAAAATCATCAGCGTCAACGGTTCCCGCAGCCGCTCGAGCGTCTTGATCTGGCTCGGCAGGTGGGTCTCCAGGAAGCGCCGGTTGTTGAGCCCCGTCAGCGGATCGACCAGCGCGAGCTCCAGCGACTGCGAGACCTGGTCGCGCAGCCGGTCAGCGTAGCGCTTATGGCGAAGCTGAGTGCGGGCGCGCGCCAGCAGTTCGTTGCGATCGACCGGGCGCGACACCCAGTCGTTGACGCCGAGCTCCAGTCCGCGAATGACGCGCGCGCGATCTTCGAGATCGGCGATCAGCAGAAGCGGCAGGTTGCGGGTGCGCTCGAGCGCGCGCGCCTGGCTGCAAAAACGCAGCGCATCGAAATTGGCCAGCGCCAGCGAAACGACGACGAGGTCGAATTCCTCCTCGGCGACCTTGAACATCGCCTCCTGCGCATCCGCCTCGACGACGACGTCGAACTGGCTGACGAGCGCCTGGGTGAGGCGTTCTGCGGAGCTGGCGCGATCTTCGATCAGCATGAGCCGACCGCGCTGCAGCGGTGCGCTGAATTCAGAGCCTGTCGGGTTCGGCATGCCCAGCGCCGCCGCGGTCGCAGCGCGGCGCCGCAACTCGTCGATCACCAGCTTGAGCCGGGCGAGCGAGCGCACGCGCGCGATCAGCTGCGTCTCGTCGATCGGCTTGGTCAGGAAATCGTCGGCGCCGACGCTGAGGCCCCGGACGCGGTCGGCCGGCTGGTCGAGCGCGGTCACCATCACGACCGGCAAGTGCAGGGTGCGGGCGTCGGCCTTCAGACGCTCGGCAGACCTCGAAACCGTCCATGCCCGGCATCATCACGTCGAGCAGCACGATGTCGCAGAGGCCCTGCTCGGCGATTTCGATCGCCTGCGGTCCGTTCGACGCGGTGATCACCTCGTAATATTCCGCACTCAGCCGCGCCTCGAGCAGCTTTCGATTGGCCGGATTGTCGTCGGTGACGAGAATTCGCGCCGTCATCGACTCAGCGGGCTCCCAGGAAATGATCGATGGTCTCGAAGAATTTGGCGACCGAGATCGGCTTCGAAAGATAGCCCTCGCAGCCGCCCTGCCGGATCTTCTCCTCGTCGCCCTTCATCGCGAACGCGGTGACGGCGATGACGGGAATTGAGCGCAGGTCCTCATCGTCCTTGAGCCATTGCGTGACCTCGAGCCCCGAGACCTCCGGCAGCTGGATGTCCATCAGGATCAGGTCGGGTCGGTGAAGTCGCGCAAGTTCGACCGCCTCGACCCCGTTTCGGCTCTGCAGGATCTTGCAGCCGCGGGTTTCGACGAGATCGTTGAAGAGCTTCATATTAAGCTCGTTATCCTCTACGATCAGTACTGTCTTCGCCATCGGCCATTGTCCTTGAGGGCCTGAGTTCGGACCAACCCTCTCACTTTAATTCAAGTTCGAAGAGAGCGTATTCGACAGAGATTTACGAACGGAGAATCGCAACTTGCATAATATGGGGTCTCGCAAGGTCAGCGAAGACTTTGCCGCCGGATTGGGCATCGCGGCCTTGCAGTACCTTGCCGAGGACCCGGAACGACTGCAGCGGTTTCTCGCTCTTTCCGGCCTCGGACCGCACAATTTGCGCGAAGCTGCGGCCGAGCCGACATTTCTGGGTGCCGTTCTGGAACATATAGCGGGCGATGAGAAGCTGTTAATCGCGTTCGCCGAAAGCCAGCAACTGTCCCCAGAGACGATCGCACGGGCGCGCGAGAAGCTCGCCGGGCCGCCGCCGGACTGGCCGTGACCGCGGGCGGAGGCTTTCTCTGCCGCGACTGCCTCGAGGTCGCCGCGCGCCCGCTCAAGCGTTGCGCGCGCTGCGGGTCGCCCCGCCAGCTTGATCTTGGGCGGGCGGAGGGGCTGACGCTCGCCCATGTCGATTGCGACGCCTTCTACGCCTCGGTCGAGAAGCGCGACGATCCCTCGCTGAAGGACAAGCCGCTGATCGTCGGCGGCGGCGGCAAGCGGGGGGTCGTCTCGACCGCCTGCTACATCGCGCGCACCCGCGGCGTGCGCTCGGCGATGCCGACCGCGACCGCGCTGCGGCTCTGTCCCGAGGCGGTGCTGCTGTCGCCGGACATGGCGAAATACGCGGTCGTCGCCAGACAAGTCCGCGACTTGATGTTCGAACTGACGCCGCTGGTCGAGCCGCTGTCGATCGACGAGGCGTTTCTCGATCTCGCCGGCTGCGAACCCGCCCACGGCATGAGCGCTGCGGAAATGCTCGCGCGTTTCGCGCGCGCGCGTCGAGGCGCAGATCGGCGTCACGGTTTCGGTCGGCCTGAGCTATTGCAAGTTCCTCGCAAAGCTGGCGTCCGATCTCGACAAGCCCCGCGGCTTCGCGTTCATCCGGCGCGACGAGGCGCTGGCGACGCTGAAGCCGCTGCCGATCGGCAGGATCTGGGGCGTGGGCAAGGTCGGCGGAGGCGCGGCTGCAGAAGCTCGGCCTCACGACGATCGGCGACCTGCAGCGCTACGACCAGACCGCCGCGACCGTTCGGCTCGGCGAGGACGGGCTGAGGCTGTGGCGACTGGCGCAACGGCATCGATGACCGCAAGGTGAGCCATCGATCGCGACGCCAAGAGCATTTCGGCCGAGACGACCTTCGAGACCGACATCGGCGAGCGCGACGAACTCGAACGCGTGCTGCTGCGGCTGTCGCGAAAAAGTCGCGCGGCGGCTGAAAGGCGCGGGACTTTCCGCCGGCGGCGTCACGCTGAAAATGCGCATGCCCGATTTCAAACTGCGCACCCGCACGCGATCGGGGCTGCCGCCGACCCAGATGGCGACCCGGCTGTTCGCCGCGGCGCGGGCGCTGCTCGCCCAGCAGCCGGACGGCGAACGCTACCGCCTGATCGGCATCGGCGCGGCGGATCTGCAACCGGGCGCCGACGCCGACGCGTTCGATCTCGTCGAGGGCGACCGCAGCCGCGAGAAGGCGCGCGAAACCGCGATCGACGCGTTACGCGAGAAATTCGGCGCCGCGGCGATCCAGCGCGGCCTGACGTTTACGCCGGCCAAGGCGAAGGGATCGGCCGATTAGGACCAGAGCGTTGTCTGCTTGATCTACTACGAAGCCCGCAGGTTGACCCTTCTCCCCGCAAGCGGGGAGAAGGCGATAGTCGCTAACCGCCGTGCGCACTGCATGGGCCATTCGCCTCACTTCGTGCAAGACGAACCGGCAGCCACTCGATCTTGGAGAGCTTCGCGTTCAGCACGAACGTCCCGTAGTCGAGCTTCAGCGTGCCGGACACGCCGTTTTCGTAGAGGTCGAACGACAGCACATATTCCGGCGGCTCGGTCGGTCTGCCGCCTCGTCGAAATAGGAGATCGACACCGGCCACCGCGCGCATCGCCGCGAGCTTGTCGGAGACTGCCGCGTCCGCGCCGGGCGAGGTCGCCTGCTTTGCCGATCACGGCCAGCGTCACGTAGACCTTCTTGCCGGTGTCCGAGCCATCGTAGACGCGCGCCTGGAAGCGTTGTCGCGCCGGCCTTGGCGGCGGCGATGATGCTGCTCGATGTGCTGGGTCGGAAACAGGACGTCCGGCGCCGAGCTCGAGTTTCGCCTTGCCGGGCTTGTCCAGCGTCGACCGTCGTCGCGCCATCCTCGCCGCCGCGACGCCGAGCCCGACACCGGCGGGTCCTCGCTCGGCGAATTGCGGCCCTCGATGTCGAACTTCAGCGCCTTGCCGGCGCCGTCCTCGAACGTGATCGACTGCACGTCGGAAGCGATCGGGCTCGCCTTCGCTGCGCTGACAGCTGCGTCATCTGGCGAAAATTCGAGGCGTAGCCCTCGCAGGCCGAGCCGCGGAATTCGTAGGCGATGCAGGCCCGTCGCGGCGATCGGCGTCTGCCCGCTCGGCGGCCCGCATGATCGTCGGGAACGCCGAGCGTGATCTCATAGGCTGCGCGATGCGCCGCCAGCGGCATGACCGCGTCGGCGCGCGCGGACGCCGCGCAGGCCAGCAGCGCGAACACCGACAATCCCAGCCTTGCGTAATCATGCTCGGCCTCCGTCACGAACGCGCAGAATCTGCGGCCATTCCGGCGATATTCGTGGCCTATCGCTCATGCCTCGTCGCCGTCTTCGCCCGGCAACGCGCTCCAGGCCTCTTCGAGCGCGACGTCGCCGAGCGGCTCCTCGTCGGGGCGCAGTGCATCGCTGTCGTCGGGCTTCGGCACGCCAAATCCTTGCGGCAGCTTGCCGTCGAACATGCCGGCTCCCTTCAGCTCTTCGACCCCGGGCAGGTCGGTGATCGGTCGAGCCCGAAATGGATCAGAAAGGCGGACGTCGTGCCGTAGGTGATGGGTCGCCCGGGCGCTTTGCGCCGGCCGCGCAGCCGGATCCAGCCCGCCTCCAGCAGCGCGTCGATCGCGCCCTTCGAGACGCGAGACGCCGCGGATATTTTCGATGTCGGCGCGCGTGACCGGCTGATGATAGGCGATGATCGCCAGCGTCTCGATCGCGGCGCGCGACATCTTGCGCTTTTCCTGCTCCTCGCTCGCCAGCAGCCACGCCATGTCCGGCGAAGTGCGGAACATCCAGCGTCCGGCGAGCCGGACGAGATTGACGCCGCGGCCGGCATATTGCCGCTGCACCTCGGCCAGCGCCGCCTTGACGTCGCAGCCGCGACCAAGCCGGCCGGCGATGGCGCTCTCTTCCAGCGGCTCGGCTTCGAAGCGAACACCAGCGCCTCGATGATGCGCAGGTCCTCCGGCGTGAACCGCGCGTCCGGAAGGTTGTCAAAGAGCTGTGCGACAACGCCCATCTGGTTTCTCAAGCTCGATTTCCTTAGGCGTTTACGACGCGGCAAGGCGGCTTCCGCCAGCTCCGCCTCCGGCGGCCGCACGGGCCGCATGTAGAGCGGCGCGAAGGTCGCATCCTGTCGCAGTTCGATGAGGCCTTCGCGCACCATTTCGAGCGAGGCCGAGAACGACGACGCGCGGGCGCTGCGACGCATCTTTCGGATCGACGCAGATGTCGAGGATCCAGGAATCGAGCGTCGGTCCAGTCCGCCGATGTGCGCCGATCATCCGGGTCAGCGCATCGCGCGCGTCGGCGAGCGACCAGACCTCGCGCGGCTTCATCCGGACGTGCGAGCGCGCGTGACGCTGCGCCTGTCGCGCATAGGACGACAAGAGATCGTAGAGGCTCGCCTCGTAGACGATCTTCGGCGCGGAGCTCGAGGCCCTCGGGCGCGCCGCGCGGCGAAGAAGTCGCGTCCGAGCTGCGCCCGCTTCATCATCGCCTCCGCCGCGCGGCGGATTTCTTCGAGCACCCGCAGCCGGCGCGCCAGTTCCTCGGCGAGGCCGACCGCTTCGACTGCTTCGGCCTTGGGCGGCTCGGGCAGCAGCAGCCGCGATTTCAGATAGGCGAGCCAGGCCGCCATGACGAGATAGTCGGCGGCGAGCTCCAGCCGCACTTTGCGCGCCGCCTCGATGAACGACAGATACTGGTTGGCGAGCTCGAGGATCGAGATTTTGGCGAGATCGACCTTCTGCCGGCGCGCAAGCTCCAGCAGCAGGTCGAGGGGACCCTCGAACCCGTCGACATCGACCTTGAAGGCGGCCTCGCCCGCCGCCCGTTCGGCCTCGAAAGGTTCCGAGGCTGCAGGCGGTTCCGCGGCCCGAATCGCACGCATCGCCATAGCTGCCGACGATGGACTCTGAGGCGTTGCGCCGCAAGCGCCGCGTCGCCACGCTCCACAGTCCCGCGACCGTCAGAGTCTTAACCACAATCGTAAAGGTAAACGGAGGGTTTGCGGGCATAGAAACAAGTTTAGTATTGTTTTATCGACAGCATTCGATAGTTTTCAAGTCGCAGGATATAGCTGATGCGTGTCTATCGACTCAGCTTCCTTTTACTGAGATACCTCACGGTGCTCAGGTCCGCCGCATCTCCTGGGTCCGCGGGGTTGGCCGGTTCAGTGCAGTTCAGGAGTGGCCTCCTCAGAATTGTGTTGGACCGGCCGCCTCGTCTCTCAACCTCGCGCTCAGTAGCGTCGAAACAGACTGACCAGCTTGCCCTGGATGCGCACGCGGTCCGGGCCGAAAATGCGCGTCTCGTAGGCCGGATTGGCCGCTTCCAGCGCGATCGAGGCGCCGCGCCGGCGCAGCCGCTTCAGGGTCGCCTCCTCGCCGTCGATCAGCGCCACGACGATGTCGCCGGTCTCGGCGCTGTCCTGCTTGCGGATGATGACGGTGTCGTTCTCCTGAATGCCGGCCTCGATCATCGAGTCGCCGCGCACCTCGAGCGCATAATGTTCGCCGCCGCCGAGGAAATCGGCGGGCATGGCGATCGTCTGCATGCGCGTCTGCATCGCCTCGATCGGCGTGCCGGCGGCGATGCGGCCCATGACCGGCACCATCACGGGGGGATTGTCGTTGGCCGATGAGGACGCCGGCGCCGGCGGTAGGGCGCACGCGGCCGAGATTGCCGGAAATTACGCTCGGCGAGAATTTCTGCGGGCGCGGCGCGCCGACGGTCGCGCTTTCCGGCAGCCGCAACACCTCGATGGCGCGGGCGCGGTTGGCGAGCCGCTTGATGAAGCCGCGCTCCTCGAGCGCGATGATCAGGCGGTGGATGCCCGATTTCGACTTGAGATCGAGCGCCTCCTTCATTTCATCGAAGGACGGCGGCACCCCCTCCGCCTGCAGGCGCTCATGGATGAAACGCAGCAATTCGCTTTGTTTCCTGGTCAGCATGTCCCACCCTCAGAGCTCTAGGCCGGCGATTCGCGGCCTGAAGCGAGAATCGCGGCGACCCGTAAACAAATCGCGAACAATGCCTATATGTTCTTGCTGTGTTCTGCAAGCGAGTTGTGGGTATTGCCTCGGTTTCCCTGGACGCGCGCTGCCTGCCAAGGCGCTTTGAGCTTCACAGCAGTCGTCACTGCGAGAAGCGTAGCGGCGAAGCAAACCGTGCCGCGTCAGCTGCAAACCGTTGCGGATGAAGACAAAAGAGCGCGGCAGACGAAACGTGGATTGCTTTGCAAAGCTCGCAATGACGGGGGCTTAGAGCTTCGGAGCGGCAGGCTCGTGCAATTCACGCCGCCAGCGCCGGCCACATTTGCGAGAGCCGCGCGTAGCCTTCTTCCGGATCGAAATCCGCCGCCGCGCAAGCGATTCTCTTCATCGCGCTTTCGGCACGCTGCAGCGACAACCCCGCCAGCGCGGGCGTCGCGGTCGCCACAGGCCGGCCCTCCGCGAGATCCCCGTTGCAGTGCAGGGCGATGTCGAGCCCCGCCGCAAAGACCGCCCGCGACCTCGCGGCGAAATCGCCTTTCAGCGCCTTCATCGAGAGGTCGTCGCTGAGCAGCAGGCCTTGGAAGCCGATCTCGCCGCGAACGATCTCTCGCGTGATCTTTGCCGACAGCGTCGCGGGCGCGGAGGGGTCGAGCGCGGTGTAGACGATGTGGGCGCTCATCGCGGCCGGCGCGTCGTTCAGAGCGCGGAACGGCGCGAAATCCCGGGCCGAAAGCTCCTCGTGGCTCGCCTCGACGACGGGCAGTTCGAGATGGCTGTCGGCGCGCGCGCGGCCGTGGCCGGGAATGTGCTTGACGACGGGCAGCACGCCGCCGGACAGGAAGCCGTTCATCACCGCGCGGCCGAACGCCGCGACGGCGCCGGGTTCCTTCGCGTAGGCGCGCGTGCCGATCACGGCGTGGGTCAGGTCGTCGGCGACGTCGAGCACCGGGCGCGCAGTCGACAGTGATCCCGACCTCGCGAAGGTCGTAGGCGATCAGGCGCGCGACGAGCGCCGCCGCTTCCAGCGCGACCGGCGCGCGGCAGCCTCGGCGAGGAAGCGTGCGGCGGCGGGGTAGGCGCGCCAGTGCGGCGGTCCCATCCGCTGCACGCGGCCGCCTTCCTGATCGATCAGGACCGGGGCGTCGGCGCGGCCGACGAGCGAGCGAAATTCACTCGTCAACGCAGAGAGTTGTGCGCGAGATTGAACGTTTCGCTTGAACAGGATCAAGCCCCACGGGTCTTCCGCCCGCAGGAACGCGCGCTCGTCCGGCGTCAGCGTCAGCCCACGGCAGCCGCTGATGAACGCCTTGGGCATCGGCGACGCCGTCAGTTCTTGGCGACGAAACAGTCGCCGCCGTCGGCCTTCAGCCGCTGGCATAGCGCCGCGGCCGTCCGACTTCGACAGGCCGCTGGCGCGCACGCGGTAGATCGTGTCGCCGTTGACCTCCGCCTTGTGAACGCCGAGCTCGCTGTCGCCGAGCGCCGAGGCATATTTGGTCTGCAGCTTCTGGATCGCGCTCTGCGCGTCGGCTTCCGAGCGGGGCGCGGCGAGTTGCACGGCCCAGTCGCCGCCGCTGGCGGCCGGTGCGGCGGCGGGCGGAGCGGACGCGACCTGGGTCTCCGGCGGGCGGAGCTTGGTCAGCAGCTTCTGCGGCTTCTCGGCAGCGCCGGAGGCGGCGGCGGAGCCGAGCTGCAGCGGCGCGCTGACGGGTTCGGTCGGCGCCGTCGTATCCGTCTTGGCGACGTTTACGCGCGCGGTCGTCTTCGGAGCGACGGGCTTGGCGGGCAGATCGAGCGTCGGGCTCGAAGCCTGCGACGTCACCGAAGGCGCCTGTTCCACCTTTCGGGGCGTTGCGATGGGCGTCGGATCGACGGCAGCCGGCCGCGGGCGCGGCAGCGACGGACGCGGCGTCTGCGGTAATCAGCGAACCGTCGGGCCTGACCGATACGGTTTTGGGGCCCTTTCTGGGCGCAACCGGCGCGGCCGCGACAGGCGGGTTAGGCTCGGCAGGCGCGCTGGACGCCACCTGCGTCTCCACTGCCGCTGGCGCCGGCGCCGGCGCTGCAGACGCTGAAGCCGTCGGCGACGGCGTCGAAGCGGGAGCCACGGGCGCGACCATCGCCGCGCCCATGCTGGGCGCAATGATCGGCGAATTGCTGGTCAAAGCGACGGGGCTATCGCCCTTCAGCGACATGTCGATCGGCGGTTCCTGATTGGAAACGACCTTGACCTGGCCGGAGCCGAGCGAATCCTTGTTGAGCAAGGCGCCCCGTATCCGATGGCGATTGAACGGTCTTTTCGTCGGGCGGGGCGATCTTGGCGGGGCCGTCGGCGGCCATGATCATCGGGGGAGCCTTGCCGATGCCGAGCGAAGACCCATGCAAATTCCAGTACGCGGCGATCGGCGCGGCGATCAGCGCGACGCCGACCAGACCGCCGACTTTCAAATACCACGAGGTCTGCCGCGGCGGCGGCGCCTCGGCGATGACCGGCTCCGCGTGTTCGGCTTCGTCTTCGTCCGTCTGCTCGAGCGCAGCGCCGACGGCGGCGTGGGCGGCCGCCTGGGCTTCGTCGTAGCTCGGCCGCAGCAACGGCGCCTCTGCGGCCTCCGGCTGGGGGGCTCGACGGCTCGCGCGGCCGGCGGCCGAGGGGGCGCATATTCCGGCTGTACGGCAATTTGAGGCTGGGGAGCAGGCGCAGGCGCCGGCGCTGCGCGGGGCGCGCGCAACGGCGGGAATTCGACCACCCGCTCCTGAGGCTGCGGACGCTCCGCAGCGATTGTGTTGACGAGCCTCGTCAGCTCCTCAAGTGGATCTTCGATCGCGCCGTGGGCCGAGCCAGCGGCCCGCAGGCGGCGCTCGAAATCTTCAAGATTGATCTCTGACGTTCGTTTCGCGTTCGAGCTCATTTCTCGAAACCTCATTCATTTTGCGCCCCATAGCGGGGCGGGCCTCGACATGAGGCCGATATCCCTCGGAAAGTCGCCGATGGGGGCGGTCCGCCGATCGTCAGCGCATTTCCTCAGGGGCGCTCACGCCGAGAATGGCGAGCGCCGAGCTCAGCACGAGCGCAACCGCTGTTACGAGCGCCAGCCGAGCTTCCGTTAGACTTCGGCTCTTTTCGTTAACGAAACGCAAATCCTGACGATCTTTTCCCCGGTTCCAGTGGGAATGGAAAAGTGTGGCCAATTCATGGGCATAGAACGCGATTCGGTGCGGTTCGCGCGCATCCGCCGCCTGCACGACGATGCGGGGAAACTCAGCGAGCGCCTTCAGCATCGACCGCTCGCTCTCGTCGCTGAGCACAGCGAGATCGGCTTGCGCGAGGCTGGCCGGCTCGAGGTCGATGTCCGGGGAAGGCCGCGCGCGCCTGCCGCATCACGCTGTGCGCGCGGGCGTGGGCGTACTGGACGTAGAAGACCGGATTGTCCTGGCTCTGCTCGATCACCTTGGCGAGGTCGAAATCGAGCGTCGCGTCGTTCTTGCGCATCAGCATGATGAAGCGCACCGCGTCGGCGCCGACCTCGTCGACGACTTCACGCAACGTGACGAAGTCGCCGGAACGCTTCGACATCTTTACCGGCTCGCCCGCGCGCATCAGCCGCACGAGCTGGCAGAGCCGACCTCCAGCGCAGCCTTGCCGCCGGACAGCGCCGACACCGCCGCCTGCATGCGCTTGACGTAGCCGCCGTGGTCGGCGCCCCAGACGTCGACGAGGTCGCCGAAGCCGCGGTCGATCTTGGTCTTGTGATAGGCGATGTCGCTGGCGAAATAGGTGTAGCCGCCGTCCGACTTGATCAGCGGCCGGTCGACGTCGTCGCCGAAATCGGTCGAGCGGAACAGGGTCTGCTCGCGGTCCTCCCAATCCTCGGCCGGCGCGCCCTTGGGCGGCGGCAGGCGGCCCTCGTAGACGAGCCCCTTGGCGCGCAGGAAGTCGATCGCTTCGCCGACCCGGTCGGGGCCGCCGTCCTGGCCGGTCAGCGCGCGCTCGGAGGAATAGACGTCGAATGCGATGCGCGAGCGCCTGCAGGTCGTCGCGGATCATCGCCATCATGGCGGCGATGGCGCGCGCGCGCACGAGCGGCAGCCATTCGCTCTCCGGCATGGCTCTTCAGGGCTGCGCCGAATTCCTGCGCGAGCGCCTCGCCGACCGGCTTCAGATAGTCGCCGGGATAGAGCCCTTCGGGAATCGTGCCGATGTCCTCGCCGAGCGCCTCGCGGTAGCGCAGGAACGCCGAGCGGGCGAGCACGTCGACCTGCGCGCCGGCGTCGTTGATGTAATATTCGCGCGTCACCTTGCGGCCGGCGAAGGCGAGCAGCTTTGCGAGCGCGTCGCCGAACACGGCGCCGCGCGCGTGGCCCACATGCATCGGGCCGGTCGGATTGGCGCTGACATATTCGACGTTGATCGGCCGCTTTGGCTGACGTCGGACCGCGGCCGAAATTCTGCGGCGACCAGCAGCGCGGCCTTCAGCACCGCCTCGAACACGGCCGGCTTCAGGCGGATGTTGATGAAGCCCGGGCCGGCGACGTCGGCGCTCTCGACGTCAGGCTCCAGCTTGCAGCGCTGCAACGAGCTCTTCGGCGAGCGCGCGCGGGTTCGATCCCGCCGCCTTGGCCTCGCGGGCGTAAACCATCGCGGCGTTGGTCGAGAGATCGCCATGCGACGGGTCGCGCGGCGGCTCGACCACGAAGCGGGCGAGATCGAGCCCGGCGGGCAGGGCGCCGGCAGCGATCTCGGCCCGCAGCATCGCAGCGATGCGCGCCTGGAGCGAAGCGAAAACGTTCATGCGCCGTGGCGATCCGAATGTTTGCGGAAAGGGGCGCGCTGCAAAGGGGCGCCGGCGTCGGCGCGGCCTTTATCGCAGGTTCGCCTGCGGGTCAAAAAGCCGGCGATATTCGCCGACCGCGAAACGGTCGGTCATGCCGGCGATGTAGTCGGCGACGGCGCGCTCGCGCGGGCCGGCGAGCGCGCGCTGCGTCCAGGCGCCGCTCATTTCGGCGGGACGCTCGCCATAGGCGCGCGAACAGCGCGCGCACGATCGCGTCGGCCTTCAGCGCGCACCCGCTGCACGCTCGGGGTGCCGGTACATGCGCGCAAACAGGAAGCGCTTGATGTCGCGGTCGGCCGCCGCGATCTCGGCGCGGCGAAGGCGATCAGCGCACGGCCGGCGCGACGCGCCTGCTCCGGCGCTCGTCGACCGCCGCTCTCGGCGATCCGCCGGCGCGCTCTCCGCGATCGCATCCTCGATGAAGCGGGTGATGACCCGGCGCGTCAGTTCGTGGACCAGCCTGGCCCAGCTCGAGGTCCGGATGGCGCGCCTCGATCTCGTCGACGAGGCCGTCGATGAAGGGCACGGCGCGGATCGCCTCGACGGTGAACAGGCCGGCGCGCAGGCCGTCGTCGATATCGTGGGCGTTGTAGGCGATGTCGTCGGCGAGCGCCGCCGCCTGCGCCTCGAGGCTGGCGTACGTCTCGAGGTCGAGCGTTGCCTGGCGTCGTAGTCGAGGATCGCCTGCGGGATGCCGCGCTCGCGCCAGCGCGGCGTCGGCTGGCCCGTCGCGTCGAGCAGCGGGCCGTTGTGCTTGACGAGCCCTTCGAGCGTCTCCTGGGTGAGGTTCAGGCCGTCGAAATCGGCGTAGCGGCGCTCGAGTTCGGTGACGATGCCGCAGGCCGTGGCTGTTGTGGTCGAAGCCGCCGTGGCCGCCATGCAGGCGTCGAGCGCGTCCTCGCCGGTATGGCCGAACGGCGTATGGCCGAGGTCGTGGCCGAGCGCGACCGCCTCGGCGAGATCGTCGTCGAGACCAGCGCCCGCGCCAGCGCGCGGGCGATCTGGGCGACCTCGATCGTATGGGTGAGCCGGGTGCGGAAATGGTCGCCCTCGTGATGGACGAACACCTGCGTCTTGTAGGCGAGCCGCCGGAACGCGGTCGAATGGACGATGCGGTCGCGGTCGCGCTGGAAATCGGTGCGGGTCGGCGAGGCGGGCTCGGCGATCAGCCGGCCGCGCGTCGCGGCCGGGATCGCTGGCGTAAGGGGCGCGGCGCAAGGCTCCGTTCATACAGCGCCTCGTCATTGCGCTTTCGCCGCGCAAACCCTATGTTAAGCCGGCATCCGCGATTCCTGAACCCCTTGAGGCCAGAAGATGAGCGAAACTGTGGAAGACGTGCCGCTGTCGATCAGCGCCGCCGCGGCCAGCGGCTGAAGAAGGTGTTGCCTGACGATAGCCGCCGCGCTGCGCATTTCCGTCAAAGGCGGCGGCTGTTCCGGGTTTCAGTATTCCTTCGACGTCGAGAAGGAGCGCGCCGACGACGATCTCGTCGTGGAACGCGACGGCGCGACCGTGATCGTCGATCCCGTCTCGCTCGAGATGATCAAGGGCTCCGAGCTCGACTTCGTCGACGACCTGATGGGGCAGGCGTTCCGGGTCAAGAACCCGAACGCCGTGGCGTCGTGCGGCTGCGGGGTGAGCTTTACGGTGTGAGCCGTCTTTGTAGTCGCGGTCGCTGACCGCGTTCTTTTCGCCGACGCAGTCCTGCAAATATCGGCCAAGTGGCGCCTCCGCGGTCACCGACCGCGGCAACAGAAAGGTTTCACTCCAAATTCGTATGCCGCGCCCGCATCGTCTCCGATGTCTCCGAGACCAGCGGCCTGAGCTTCAGCACCACGATCTCGAAAACAGCATCTGCGCGACTTCGAACAGCGAGCCCATCGGCAGCACCGAGACGGCGTCGCCGCGATCGTTGGCCATCGTCTGCGCGGGCACGATGGTGACCACATCGCACAGCGGGGCAAGCTCGGCGTGGGTCTGCGCCGTGATCAGCGCGGTGCGCGCGCCGTGAGCGCGGGCGATCTTCAGCAGCGCCTCGGTCGTCGCCAGATAGCCCGGGCCGGCCGAGACGAACAGCAGGTCGCCGGGTCCGACCGGCGGCGTCGTCATGTCGCCCCAGACGGCGACGTCGAGGCCCATGTGGAACAGCCGCATCGCAGCCCGCGCATCTGCAGGCCTTCGCGCCCCAGGCCGAACACGACGATCTTCTTGGCGGATTTGAGCGCCTCGATCAGCGCATCGGCGCTGTCGTCTGGCAGGTGGGCGAATACGCCCTTGACGTCATTTAGCGCGGCTGTCGCCAGCTCGCTCAGCGTTTGCATTCGAGGCGCCTCCCGTTCCGTTCGTTGCCGAAGAGGGAACAGGGAGCGCGGGACGCTGTCAATAGATTGCGGGGCGAAGCCTCAGTCGTCGGCTTCGACGCGCACCGGCGCGCGGCCTGCGAAGGTCGGCCGCAGCAGGAAGCTCGGAACGTGATCGCCAAGACCGACGACGCGCTCCTCGGGCTGCTCGTCGCGGTCGCGGCGGCGTCCGCGGGGAGCTTCCGCGCGCGGCGTCTCGGCGCGTGGAGCCTCGGCTGCGACGGGCGCATCCTCGCGGCGCGGCCGCTCCTCCGTGCGTTCCGCGCGAGCGTGATGCGCTCGGGCCGGTCGCCGCGCGATCCCCGCGTCTCGTGGCGATTGCGGTCGCGACCGCGCTCCGACTGACGTGGGCGCTCGGTCGCAGGCGCCTCGTCGACCTCAGGCGTTCCCATTTCCGAATAGGCGATCTTGTTGCCGATCAGCTTCTCGATCTCGTCGAGCGACTTCTGGTCGGCGCGGGTCACGATCGTGAGCGCCGCGCCGCGCTTGCCGGCGCGCCCGGTGCGGCCGATGCGGTGGACGTAATCCTCGGCATGGTGCGGCGCGTCGTAGTTGATGACGTGGCTGACGTCGGGAATGTCGAGGCCGCGCGCCGCGACGTCGGAACAGACGAGCAGCTGGACCTCGTCGTTGCGGAACGCGTCGAGCGACGCCATGCGCGCGCGCTGGTCCATGATCGCCATGCAGCGCGCCGACCGAGAAGCCGTGCTTCTCCAGCGAACGATGGACGACCTGCACGTCGCGCTTGCGATTGCAGAAGATGATCGCGTTCTTGAAGTTCTCGGCGGTGCGGATGATGTCGGCGCAGCGTCGCGCGCTTGTCCTCGGGCGCTGACGCCGCGACTTGACCAGCGCCTGGGTGATGTTCGCGGCGGTCGAGGCGGCGCGGGCGACTTCGATGCGGACCGGATTGTGCAGGAACTGCTCGGTGAGCCGGGTGATTTCCGGCGGCATGGTCGCCGAGAAGAACAGCGTCTGGCGGGTGAACGGCACCAGCTTGCAGATGCGCTCGATGTCGGGAATGAAGCCCATGTCGAGCATGCGGTCGGCTTCGTCGATGACGAGGATCTCGATGCCGGTCAGCAGCATCTTGCCGCGCTCGGCGAAATCGAGCAGGCGGCCCGGGCGTCGCGATCAGCACGTCGGCGCCGCGGGTGATCTTGGCTTCCTGATCGCCGAACGAGACGCCGCCGATCAGCAGCGCGACGTTGAGCTTGTGGTTGACGCCGTATTTGACGAAGGCCTCTTCGACCTGCGCGGCGAGTTCGCGCGTCGGCTCGAGGATCAGCGTGCGCGGCATGCGCGCCCGGGCGCGGCCCTTTTCGAGCAGCGACAGCATCGGCAGCGTGAAGGCGGCGGTCTTGCCGGTGCCGGTCTGGGCGATGCCCAGAATGTCGCGGCCGTTGCAGGGCGTGCGGGATGGCCTGCTCCTGGATCGGCGTCGGCGTGTCGTAGCCGGACGCCTCGACGGCTTTGAGCACTTTCTCGCTCAGGCCGAGTTCATCAAATTTCATTCTCACTCACTTGGATTGTCGGAAGTGTCGGCGCTCGGAGCGCCGGGTCATGGCGAGGCGCTTTCGGCCTCTACTTCGCGCGATCCCGAGGTTTGTCTTCGCGCGGGGCCAGACCCCTATAACTGGCCCGACGAGGGCGCATATAGGCCAAAACTTCGGAAAGTCAATGAATTGTTACCCCAGGTGAGGCATAGTGACGGGATGAACGCCGCAGGGGCGGGACGGCTAGCGCCTGGCTCACCAGGCTCTTCAGCGCTGGTGGCGTCGCTAAATCTTCCGTTGCGTTCACTTAGGTTTGTCCGCAATATCCGGCCCGCGGATTGCCATGAATCGGATAATTTGAAAGGTTCCGCGCGCCGGAATGTTGGAGTTCTGAATGGTGAGGGGTATTGGCGTCGCTCTCGTAGCGGGACTGGGCGCATTCTTCGGCGGCTCGACCGGTTGGGCCGCGGACCTGCCAATGCGCGCCGCGCCGCCGATTGCGGTCGAACGCGCGCCCTATAACTGGACAGGTTTCTATATCGGCGCGAACGTCGGCGGCAACATTACCAGCAACTATAACGCCGACGCCCAGGACGGTTCGGGCTTCAGTTTTCACGACGACAACAGCGGACTTGCCGCGGCCACGCTCGATACGGGCACTGGCGGCATCGCGGGCGGCGTGCAAGCCGGCTACAACTGGCAATACGGCCCCATGGTATTGGGCGGCGAAGCCGACATCACCGCCCTTTCCGCAGGTGGCGGCAGCTCCTGGACGAGCACCGCGACGCTGCTGGGTTCGACCTTGACGACTTACGCCAACGAGAAGCTCGACTATCTCGGCACGGTCCGTCTGCGGTTGGGCTACAGCCCGTGGGACCGCTGGCTGTTCTACGTGACGGGCGGTCTTGCTTACGGCGAGGTGGAAAACAACGGCAGCATCACGATGAACGGCGCGCCGGCCTATGTCTGGAGCAATTCGAATTCTTCGCTGCGCACCGGCTATACGTTCGGCGGCGGCGTCGCCTGGGCCTGGACCGAGCACATCTCGCTGCGCGCCGAGGCCTATTATTACAGCCTTGGCGCCCACCTGAACACCGACGTCGGCAACGCAGCGGTGCAGGGCAACCCTGCGCTGAATTCCTACAATCTGATCTACAAGACGACCAATGTCGGCGACCTCCTTCGCGTAGGCGTCGACTACAAGTTCTGAGGGGCCGCCTTTCAGCGCTTGTCGATCGACAGGCGCTGAAACCCCTGGCCGACGATCGGCTTTCGCGCGGACAGCACTCGCGAATTGACGCCGTGCCAGCCGATTTCGCCCGACAGCCGGCCGAATTCGATCTTCGGGCAGCGGTTCATCACCACCTTAACGCCCCGCGCTTCGGCGCGCTCCGCTGCAGCGTCGTTGCGCACGCCGAGCTGCATCCAGATCACCTTGGGCAATGGATCGAGCGCCAGCGCTTCGTCGACAATACCGCCCGCCGCTTCCGAATTGCGGAAGATGTCGACCATGTCGATCGGTTCGTTGACCGCAGCCAGCGTCGCAAAAACGGGCAAACCGTGGATTTCGCCGCCGGCGAGGCCGGGGTTGATCGGGAACACTTTGTAGCCGCGTCCGCTCAGATATTTGAGCACGAAATACGAGGGCCGCGCGACGTTGGCGGAGGCGCCAACCATTGCGATCGAGCGCGTCTGGGTGAGGATGTCGCGGATGTAGGCTTCATCGTAGCGATCGTGATTCACGTCTGGTTCCAGTTTGGCGCGCGCTTTTCGAGAAAGGCCGCCACGCCTTCGCGGGAATCCTCGTGTTCCAGGTTCTTGACCATCGCGCGCGCCGCGATCTCATAGGCGTCCTCGAGCTGGGCCTCGATCTGGCGATAGAAGGTAGGCTTGCCAAGCGCGATTGTCGCTGCCGAGCGGCTCGCGATCTTCGCCGCCAGTTCCTGGGCGACGGCGAGCGCGGTTCCCTCGGGCGCTACGCGATTGACGAGCCCGATCCGTTCCGCCTGCCGGGCGTCGACGAAGTCGCCGGTCAGCGCCATTTCCATTGCGTGCTTGCGCGAGATCGCGCGACCGACCGCGACCAGCGGCGTCGAGCAGAACAATCCGATGCTGACGCCGGGCAGGGCGAAGCGCGCGTTCTCGCCGGCGATGGCGAGATCGCAGCTCGCCACAAGCTGGCAGCCGGCCGCGGTCGCCACCCCTTCGACGGCGGCAATGACAGGTTTTTCGAGCGCGACGATGTTCTGCATCAGCTCCGAGCAGCGCGCCATCTCGAGCTCGAAGAAGGCGCGGCCGCGATCCTCGTCGTTGCGGTGCGCCTGCAATTCCTTGAGGTCGTGGCCGGCGCTGAGCGCGGGCCCTTCCCCGGTCAGCACGACGGCGCGGATATCGGAATCTTCGGCGATCGCGTCGAGGGCGTCGATCAGCGTCTCGATCATTTCGAGGCTCAGCGCATTGCGGGTCGCGGGCGCGGCGAGCGTAAGCGTTGCGACGGCGCCGAGATCGGCGCGCTTGACGAGCGTGTTAGGAACGGATTCGACTCGGATCATGTAGCGGCCCCTGCAAGCGCCGATTCCAACCTAACCTAAAGGCGCCTGCGCCCTCAATCGCTGGAACGGATGAGTTGAAGATGAAGCAGCCCGCGATCGTCCATTTTACCCCCGACGAGATGCACGCCTATCTCAACGAAGTGTTTCCTCAGGCCGACATCGGCGAGACTTTCCTGGTCGAAGAGATCGGCGAGCGCGGGGCGCGCATCCGGCTGCGTTACCACAATAAGCACCTGCGCCCCGGTGGAACGATCTCCGGCCCGACGATGTTTTCGCTGGCCGACGTAGGCCTCTATGTCGCCATCCTCGGCCGGATCGGCAAGACGCCGCTGGCGGTGACAACCAACCTCAACATCAATTTCCTCAAAAAACCGCCGGCCGCAGACCTCATTGGCGAAGCGCGACTGCTCAAGCTCGGTAAGCGGCTGGCGGTTGGCGAAGTCTCGATTCATTCGGCGGCCGACGACGAGCTCGTCGCCCACGCGGTGGGGACCTATTCGATCCCCGAGAGACCGCGTTAGCAGCGATTCTCAACTCCATCAGCAGCTCGCCGCAGTTCATCGGCTCGGAGGGACCGGAGGCCGATCAATTCGCGTTACTAACCGTCAATTTTGAGTTTACAGGTTAACATGCGAAATCTATATTTTGCCCGGGAGGGGCATGCCAGCAAAGGATGCCGCCGGTGAGTGCGCGCGAGATCAATCGAAGGCGCTTGATACAGGCCGCCGCGGTCACCCTTGCCGCGGGTTCCCCCTCATTGTCGGGGCCGCTCGCGACGACAGAAGCAAGGGCTGCCGCGCCAAAGTCGCGCTTGCGGCCCAGCGATGCGGCGTGGCCATCGCAGGCCGAATGGGACAAGCTGAACTCGGATGTCGACGGACGGCTTGTCGCCGTGCGTTCCCCTCTCGCCGCCTGCGTTTCGCAGCCGGCGGGTCGCCGACTGCACCGAGGTCTTCAAGGAACTGAAAAACCCCTATTATCTCGGGGATGAGGTCGGGCTGACCCAGAGTCTGGGTTGGGTTGATGCGTGGACTTCGCAACCGAGCGTTTATGCCGTGGCGGCCAAAACGACAGCCGACGTCGTCGCCGCCGTAAATTTCGCTAGAGAGAACAACTTGCGTCTCGCCGTCAAAGGTGGCGGTCACAGTTATCAAGGGACATCGAACTCAGCCGATTCCCTGCTGATCTGGACGCGTCATATGAACTCGGTCACGCTCGACGACGCCTTCGTGGGGATTGGCTGCGCCGGCAGCGCCGAACCCCAGAAGGCCGTTAATGTCGAGGCCGGGGCGATATGGGAACAGGCCTACAACGCCGTGACGACCAAGGGCGGCCGTTACGTCCAGGGTGGCGGGTGTCTCACGGTCGGAGTCGTCGGGCTCGTTCTGGGAGGTGGTTTCGGCAGTTTTTCCAAAGGCTTTGGATTGGCTGCGGCGAGCTTGCTGGAGGCCGAAGTCGTTACCGCCGACGGATCCGTGAAAATTGCCAACGCATGCACGAATTCAGACCTGTTCTGGGCGCTCAAGGGCGGCGGCGGCGGCAATTTCGGCGTCGTGACCAGGGTTACTTTGCGCACCCACGATCTGCCGGAGTCTTTCGGCGCGGCGTTCATGACAATCAAAGCGGCTTCGGACGAGGCCTATCGCCGGCTGATCGGCAGGTTCCTCGAATTCTACAGTGAAGCGTTATTCAATTCGCATTGGGGCGAACAAGTCGCTTTTCGGCCGGATAACACCGTCACCATTTCCATGGTGTTTCAGGGATTGAGCCAGCTGGAAGCGCAAACGGTCTGGCGCCCATTTCTCGACTGGCTTGCCCAATCCGGGCAGGATTTCAGCCTCGCTCGGCCGCCGTTCATCGCCGGCCTGCCGGCGCGGCATTTTTGGGATCCGGCGCTGCTGAAGAATTTACCGGGCGTCGTGCTCACGGACGACCGACCGGGCGCGCCGGGGAAAACATTTTTTGGGCTTCGACCTTGGGCGAAGCGGGGCAGGTGCTGCACGGCTATCAATCCGCTTGGCTGCCCGCGCAACTCCTGCAAAAAGAACAACGAACGGGCCTATCCGACGCCTTGTTTGCGGCGTCCCGGTTTTGGCCGTTCGCCCTGCACCTCAACAAGGGCCTGGCGGGCGCTCCCCCCGAAGCGATTGCCGCCGCCCGCGACACCGCGATAAATCCGGCCGTGCTCGACGCTTTCGCGCTTGTCATCAGCGGGGCTGAGGGCCCGCCTGCCTACCCCGGTATTGCTGGCCACGAGCCCGACGTCGCTACCGGACGCAAGCAGGCGGAGGCGATCGGCAATGTCATGAGCGCATTAGGCAAGGTCGTCTCAAAGCCCGGCGCCTATGTTGCCGAAAGCAATTACTTCGAGCCGGAATGGCGCAAGTCCTACTGGGGATCGCACTACGCAAATCTTCTCGCCATCAAGGACAAATACGATCCGGACGGCCTCTTCATCACGCATCACGGCGTCGGGAGCGAACGCTGGAGCGCGGATGGCTTTACCCGTTTGGGCTGATTTGAACGTTGCCTCCTCATGCGGTATCATAATACCGTTAGCGTGAATTCACCGTATTTCTGGGCGATTGCGCGAGTTGGCGTGTTGACGACACTCAAAAATGCCTGTAGTTGCGCGGCCCTGACCGGAGACGTTTAGCGACGCCTTCTTATTCACTACCGGAAACACGGCTTCATGTTCGGCACAACCCATTCGACCAAGACCGCCGACATCGAGAAGAAGTGGCTCGTGATCGACGCCAAGGGCGTCGTCGTCGGCCGCCTGGCCTCGTTCGTCGCGATGCGCCTGCGCGGCAAGCACAAGCCGTCCTTCACGCCCCATATGGACGACGGCGACAACGTCGTCGTGATCAACGCCGACAAGGTGGTGCTGACCGGCCGCAAGCGCGACCAGAAGGTGTATTACCACCACACCGGCTTCATCGGCGGCATCAAGGAGCGTTCCGCCAAGTCGATCCTCGAGGGCCGTTTCCCGGAGCGCATCGTCGAGAAGGCCGTCGAGCGCATGCTGCCGCGCGGCCCGCTCGGCCGCAAGCAGCTCGGCAACCTCCGCGTCTACAAGGGGCCGAGCACCCGCACGCGGCCCAGCAGCCGACGTCCGTCGATTTCGGCGTCCTGAACCGCCAAGAACACCCGGAGCGCCTGATCATGGCCGAGACCCTCAATTCCCTCGCCGATCTGAAGACTTCGGCCGTCGGCCAGAACGCTTCCGAAGCGCCCGTCCATGTCCAGAAGCTCGACAAGGAAGGCCGCGCCTACGCGACCGGCAAGCGCAAGAACGCGATCGCCCGCGTCTGGATCAAGCCCGGCAAGGGCAAGATCACGGTCAACGGCAGGGCGATCGACGTCTATTTCGCCCGCCCCGTGCTGCGCATGATCCTCAATCAGCCGCTGGCGGTCGCCGGCCGGCTGACCCAGTACGACGTGATGGTCCACGTCGCCGGCGGCGGCCTCTCGGGCCAGGCCGGCGCGGTGCGCCATGGCATCTCGAAGGCGCTGACCTATTACGAGCCGGAGCTGCGCGCCCCGCTGAAGAAGGAAGGCTTCCTCACCCGCGACTCGCGCGTCGTCGAGCGCAAGAAGTACGGCCACAAGAAAGCCCGCCGCAGCTTCCAGTTCTCGAAGCGCTGATACGTTCCACGATCCGAAGCAATCAAGCCACGCGCGAGCGTGGCTTTTTTGTTGCCCGGCGATCCGCCGCGCGTCAGCTGGCTAGCCGGTCGAACAGCGAATCTATCGACCCCGGCGGCGTCACGCCGAATACCCGATCGAGAATTCCGCCAAGTTCCGCTGCGCTTTCGAGGTTCTTTTCCTCGACGACTTTGCCGTCGCGGGCCTCGATCGCATATCGGCGATTGATCAGCTTGTGGCGCTGGGTCGGCGAGACAAGTTCCATGATCAGCACATGAAGGAACGGCGCCTGCGGGCTCGTCGATGTGTACCAATTTCCGAGTTGGTAATCTGCGGGGAGCTGCGGCTCGAGGTTGAACCCGTACATGGTGCGATAGCCTTCGGGTTGCTTCGCGCTGAGCATGAACATGCCGTCCGCTTCCTTCAAAAGGAACGTACCCATCGGAGTTGGCTGTTCGCCGTCAAACCCGAACCGCAGCGGCGCGTCCAAAACGCACGCCCCAAAGCCGACGTCGGCAAGAAACGATCCCTCTGACAGGTCAATCTTGAGCAGCATGTGTTCGCGCGGGCCGAAAGGGGCGTCCGGAGGCGACATCCACCGTCACCCGCCCGCCGAGACCGGTGACTATGAAACCGATCGCTTCGAGCGCGGCTTTAAACAACGCGTTCTGTTCGAAACAATAACCGCCGCGCCGACTGTCGACCAGCTTCGCCTGCAGGCTGGGCATGTCCAGCCTGACCGGACGACCAAGAAGTGGATCGAGGCCTTCGAATGGAATTGCGCCAACATGGGCCGCGTGCAGTGCCGCCAATGTCGCCAAGTCGGGCTTAGGGGCGTCCGTATAGCCGATGCGCGCCAGATAGCCGCTCAAGTCAAATTGTCCA
Organism: uncultured Pseudomonadota bacterium; assembly: GCA_963771455.1. Classification (GTDB taxonomy): domain Bacteria; phylum Pseudomonadota; class Alphaproteobacteria; order Rhizobiales; family Beijerinckiaceae; genus Roseiarcus. Next base: position 114,075 of record CAVYTP010000017.1, on the reverse strand, counting down.
GTCATTTCCACCCCCGATTTGTACGAAGAACGTATGGCATTGCCGGCTGGGCGCAAGAGCCCGGTCTCCAGTCGCCGCGATGGACGCATCCTGGAAGGGGAGACGCACGTAACTATATGAGGCGCAGCGGTGCGCCGCTTGCCGCCGGGCGGACCTTTTGCCTCGCCGAGTTCGCGCAGCGCCGCCCGTCCGTATGAAGTGAGGACTTCGCAATGAATACAAAGATTGCACTTATCAGCGCTTTGTTCGTGGGCACGCTTGGCGTCGGATTGATGGCGGGACCTTCGGGCGTTGCGCCAGCCAACGCCGCGCCGACGCAGTGCTGGGCCGGCTATCATGTCGACAGCGGCGGCAATTGTCAGTCGGACAACCCCGTTCTCGATACGCGTTGCCCTCCCAACCTGATGGCGCAAGTCTCGCCGAGCGCCAACGGCTACTGGTGCGTGCCGATTCCCCGCGGTTACTGAACCGCCGGCAGCGCGGGCTGATGCAACTTCAGGGGAGGGTCGCGCGTATTTCTAGCACCTGCCACTGTGCCGGCGTTGCGGACGACCGCGGCGCTGGCGCAAACGAAGTGAGGAAGACGCTATGAATACCAGACTTGTACTTTACAGCGCTATGTTCGCCGGGGTGCTCGGCTTCGGCCTCGCGGCCGACCGCTCAGGTGTTTCGGAGGCCAATGCGGCGCCCCGCCAATGCTGGTCCGGATACCATCCTGACCGCCGCGGCGATTGCCAATCCAACAACCCCGTCCTGGACACCAGTTGCCCGCCCGGTCTGATAACGCAGGTGTTCCCGAATTACGCCGGCTACATTTGCGTGCCCATACCCAGAGGGTACTGAGGGCGATCGAAATCGGCCGCGTTCAAATGCTTATCATATCCGGCGCTTCAGTGCCGTGAGCGCGACGTCGATTGCAATGCGCGGGCGCATAAGTTAGACGGCGGCTCGCTCAACGGCGATCCGCTGCAGCGGAGAGGCGCATTATGGCGACGCGGATCTTCATCGATGGCGAGGCGGGCACGACGGGCCTGCAAATCCGCGACAAGCTCGCGAATTTTGCCGGCATCGAACTCGTCAGCCTGCCTGCCGAGGCGCGCAAGGACGTCGCCGCCAAGCGCGAACTGCTGAGCCGCGTCGACATCACGATCCTCTGCCTGCCGGACGAGGCGGCCAAGGAGGCCGCGCGGCTGATCGAGGAACTCGGCGACAATGGCCCGCGCGTGATCGACGCTTCGAGCGCGCATCGCGTCGCGCCGGGCTGGGTCTATGGCTTTCCTGAACTGAACGCCGGACAGGCCGACAAGATTACCTACGCCCGCAAGGTCACCAATCCCGGCTGCCATGCGACCGGCGCCATCGCGATCCTGCGCCCGCTGGTCGAGGCCGGCCTGATCGGCAAGGATGCGCAGCTGACGCTCTCGTCGGTGAGCGGCTATTCCGGCGGCGGCAAGTCGATGATCGAGGCCTACGAGACCGGCAAGGCGCCAGCGTTCGAGATTTACGGCCTCGGGCTCGCGCACAAGCACGCGCCCGAGATCCACGTCTATTCCGGGCTCGATCGGCAGCCGCTGTTCGTCCCTTCGGTCGGCAATTTCCGTCAGGGTCTGCTCGTCAGCCTGCCGCTATGGCTGGACACGTTGCCGGGCAAGCCGACGGCTGCAGATTTGCGCGCCGCGCTCGCCGCGCATTACGCCGGCGCCGACTTATGTGAAAGTTGTCGACGCGGCGACGACAGCCGCTCACCTTCGGCTCGAGCCGGAGGCGCTGAACGGCACCAACAACCTCGAAATCTACGTCTACGAGAACGAGAAGCAGCGGCAGGCGGTGCTGGTCGCAAGGTTCGACAATCTCGGCAAAGGCGCGTCAGGCGCGGCGGTGCAGAACCTTGAGCTGATGCTGAAGGCGTAGCGGGAAGGCCGTCACTCTCTGAGAAGACCTCGTCCTGAGCTCGTCGAAGGACGCTTCAGCGTTGCGCGACGGTTCTGGGCAACGTGCGATTCATGCTGAAGCGCGCTTCGACAAGCTCAGCATGAGGGATGGTTCGCCAGTTTGGTCGGTTGCTCGCTCTCAGCTTCGCCCCCGCGCCGCACGCCATACACTCCGCACCACCGTCTCCACCACCCAGCCGCAGAGATAAGCGAGCGCCATTCCGAATATTGCGGCCCCCAGGACAATGCCGGTCATGTCGCCGGAAAACGAATAGTCGCCGCCCGAGAGCGCCCGGGCGACATAGATGTAGGGCATGGCGACCGTGACGACCGGCAGGTCGGCGAACCACTCGCCGGCCCGCTTAAGTAAAGCGCGTAGGCGCCGCCGAATACGCAGGCATAGGCCAGCGCCAGGGCGACGCCGGTCCAGGATCTGGCCCTCACGCGGCGCCGCTCGTCAGGAGGCGGTGTGGGCGAGGACGCTCTGCCGCTGTGCGCCGAGCCCGTCGATGCCCAGCGTCACGACGTCGCCGGCGGCGAGGTAGCGCGGCGGCTTCTTGCCCATGCCGACGCCTGGCGGGGTTCCCGTCGTAATGACGTCGCCCGGGGCAAACTCCATGAACTGCGAGATATAGGAGACCAGCGTCTTGACGCCGAACACCATGGTCGCGGTCGAGCCGGTCTGCATGCGTTCGCCATTGACGTCGAGCCACATGCCGAGGTTCTGCACGTCGGCGATTTCGTCGGGCGTCACCAGCCACGGGCCGAGCGGTCCGAACGTCGGGCAACCCTTGCCCTTCATCCACTGGCCGCCACGCTCGAGCTGCCAATTGCGCTCGGAAACGTCGTTGCACAGGCAATAGCCGGCGACCACCGACAGCGCTTCGTCCTCGCTGAGATACGAGGCCTTCTCGCCGATCACGATCGCGAGTTCGACCTCCCAGTCGGTTTTGACCGAGCCCTTGGGGATGACAACCGTATCGTTCGGGGCCGACAATGCAGGATGGCGCCTTGTTGAACAGTATTGGCTCCTTCGGGACCGGCATGTTCGATTCGGCGGCGTGATCGGCATAGTTGAGACCGACCGCGATGAAGTTCGTGACGCCGGCGACGCAGGCGCCGAGCCGCGCGCCGGTGACGATCGGCAGGCTAGAGAGATCGATTCTTTTGAGTTGCGCCAACCCCTTGGCCGACAACGCCATGCCCGAAAGGTCTTCGATGTGTCCGCTCAGATCCCGAATTTGCCCGGAGCTGTCGACGGCGCCCGGCTTCTCGCGACCCGCCTCCCCAAAACGAACCAATTTCATCCTTGACCTCCCACTGACATGTCAGGCTGCTTTATCGTCACCCGTAGCCGATTTATAGGCTTGCCGCCAGAGCGGCGACAGGGCAAATAGGATGCTAGCAATTGAAGCTTCAAAGACTAGCCGCCCAACAGGCGCCTTCAGGTGTTAATGTTTCGGATCTGGTCAATTGGCTGCAAGCGCCCATGTTACGGGCGACGGACCTCGCAAGGGGCTTCCGCGTTAGATGTCCTTACAAGGCGTTCGATTTTATCCAGCCATTCCGGTCGTCAAGGGACGGGAGAAACATGTTAGCGCGGTTGCATTCGTCCGCAAAAGCGACCAATTGTCGGTGCTGGAATTTGACGGCGCCGGCAGGCGGGGCGGGGAGCGGTCTTCCTCGCCGCCAGTCTCCGCGGCATTGAATAAAGATCCGGTCCGCCGAACCCCAGGCGCCTTCTCGCTGAAAAGGGTTCGCTATTGCACCAGTGATCCGGGTTTTTTGGGTAGCGTAGGTATCTGTGTCCGAAGTTGAAAGACGCGAGTGACGACTGAACGACTACGGGACGAATGGAGTTAATTGATGCAGATCGTCAGCCAAGAAGGGGCGACGGGGGCGTCGTAAAATGAAAAGAACGAGTCATGCCAGATCAAGAAAGAATCGCCCTATTCATTGATGGGGCCAATCTCTACGCCAGTGCAAAATCGCTCGGTTTTGATATCGACTACAAGCGCCTCTTGAAAGAGTTTCAGACCAAGGGTCGATTGATTCGCGCCTTCTATTACACGGCGCTGGTTGAGGATCAGGAATATTCGTCGATTCGGCCGCTGGTCGATTGGCTCGATTACAACGGCTACGCCGTCGTGACCAAGCCGACGAAGGAATTCGTCGATTCCACGGGCCGTCGCAAGGTCAAGGGCAATATGGACATCGAGCTGGCGGTCACCGCGATGGAGATGGCCGACCGGATCGACCACATGGTGCTGTTCTCCGGCGACGGCGATTTCCGCTCGCTTGTCGAAGCGGTGCAGCGCAAGGGCGTCCGGGTCTCGGTCGTTTCGACGGTCGCCACTCAGCCTTCGATGGTCGCAGACGAACTCCGTCGTCAGGCCGACGAGTTTGTCGATCTGACCGCGCTGATGCCGCGCATCGGGCGCGATCCCGGCGAGCGGGTTCGCTCGACGGAAAATCGCCGCACTGCGCATGCTGGCTACACCGGCCCGGCCTATGGCTCGCCCGGCGTTGCGGCTCCTGCCGGTCAACCCGTCGACGAAGGGCGCGACTGACCCTTAGCCGCAGGTTGCTGTGAGCGGGGAGGGCGCGGATCCGCTGATCGGCGCGGGACCAGGGCGCGATTGCGCGCTGTGCCCGCGGCTGAAGGCGTTTCGCGATGACAACCGGCGCGCGTTCCCCGATTTCAACAACGCGCCAGTTGTTTCGTTCGGCGATCGCGAAGCAGAGTTGCTGATCGTTGGATTGGCGCCCGGCCTGCGCGGCGCCAATCGCACCGGGCGTCCATTTACCGGCGATTATGCAGGCGACCTGCTCTATGCGAGCCTGTTGGAGTTTGGGTTCGCGCGCGGAACCTACGATCGTCGTCCCGACGACGGCCTCACGCTGCAGCGTTGCGTGATCTCCAACTCAGTGCGCTGCGTGCCGCCGCAGAACAAGCCGACTCCCGCTGAGATCGCAACTTGCCGTCCCTTTCTGCAGGCGACGATCGCGCAATTGCCGCGACTGCGCGCGGTGCTCGCGCTTGGCCGCATTGCCCACGACAGCGTGCTGAAGACATTTGGCCTGCGCCTTGCGGCGTTCCCATTCGCTCACCGCGCCAGGCACGACCTCGGTCCAACCACGCCGGCGCTTTTCGACAGCTATCATTGCTCCCGCTACAACACGAACACCGGCGTACTGACGCCGGAGATGTTTCGCGCCGTCATTGCCGACCTGCGCGCGTACCTCGGTTGACTTGACGCTTTGCGGTCGCGGTCGAGTATGCGACTACTGCGTCATAAAGGTTGTGAGGAGGGCGCAATGGCCGTGCATGTGTTCGGGATGATCGGTGATTCGCCCGTCATGGAAGTGGAAATCCGGTCGCAGGCAGGCGCTCGCGCAAAGATCCTCACCTACGGCGCCGTATTGCGCGACCTCGTTATTCCGACGCCTTCGGGCGAACAGCGGGTGACGCTCGGCCTGAACTCGATCGAGGACTACATCGCCCATTCGCCGAGCTTCGGCGCGGTCCCCGGCCGGTTCGCCAATCGCATCGCCAATGGACAGTTCACGCTCGACGGACACCGCTATCAACTCGATCGTAAGCCCGGCGACAAACACACGCTGCATGGCGGTCCCAAAGGGTTTGGCAAGCGCATCTGGAAGCTGAAGGGCAACGAGCCCGACGCTGTTCACCTCGAGCTCGAATCGCCCGACGGCGATTCCGGATTTCCCGGCAATCTGACGGCGACCTGCACCTATCGCTTCGTCGAGCCGGCGACTTTGCGCGTCGAGCTGGGCGCCGTCTCGGACAAGTCAACCATCATCAATCTGACCCAGCACGCCTATTTCAATCTCGACGGCTCTCCGGATATTCTTGATCACCAACTGCAGCTTGGATGTTCGTTCTACACGCCAACGGACGAGGAACTGATTCCGACCGGCGAGATCCGGTCGGTCGCCGGCGGCGCGTTCGATTTCCGCGAACCTCGCACGGTGCGAAATCCTCAAGGGCAGTTCTACGACACCAATTTCGTTCTGGCGGCGACGCCAGGCCGCGATGGGCTGGCTTGGGCGGCGACCTTGCGTTCGCCCAAGAGCGGCGTCTCGCTGGAACTGCACACGACCGAGCCCGGCGTTCAGGTCTACGATTCCGCGAAGCTCGACTGCCCTGTGCCCGGGCTCGACGGCGCCAAATATGGCGCGCACGCCGGCCTCTGTCTCGAACCGCAGGTCTTCCCGGATTCGCCGAACCGGCGCCATTTCCCCGCGTGCGTGCTGCGGCCGGACGAAGAATACCGCCACGTCAGCGAGTTCAGGTTCCGCGCCTCGTAACCCGCTGATTCTGTAGCCGAGGTCGCCGACCTCGGCCAACAGTCGCTCAGAACGACTCATTCAAGCGGAACGGCCGCGGTCAGCGACCGCGGCTACAGAAGCGTGCGCCTCATTCCGCCGCTATGCTGCTCCTCAGCGCATCATAAACCGCCTTGTCGACGGGCTTCGCGTTGACTTCGCCGAGGTCGTTCAGATGCAGCCGGTAAGTTTCGCGCGCGCTGTAGGCGGCGAGCGCGGAAATGATTGTCACGCCGAAAGCGAGCGATCCGACGATGAGCGGCACGTTCGCTGATCCCGGAGGGGCGGCCCAGGCGAACAACGCGGGCAACAGCGCGGTGATCATCGTGCCGATGTTCTGCGCGATCGCCATTCCTGAAACGCGCGCCCGGGTCGGGAAAAGTTCCGGATAGAAGCTCGGGAACACGGCGTTGTAGCCCTGATAGACGACGCCCCACATCAGGATCGACAGCAAGAACGCGAGCGGCACGTTCTTGATGCTGATCGCATACAGATATCCAAATGACAGCAGGCCCGAGAGCAGCGCGCCGAGGATCATCGGCGGTCGACGGCCGATACGGTCGGAGAGCGAGCCGACATAGGGGATCACCACGACGGCGACGATATTGCCGATCACCGGGATCCACAGGAAGATGCTCTTGTCGAGGCCGACGCCATAAGCGGCCTGCACGGCGTAAGCGCCGCCGAAGATTGTGGTGACGACGGGAATGACGTTCATCAGCGCCATCAGGATGACGCGTATCATGTCGCCGCCGTGGTTGACGATCGCCTCGACGACAGGCGCCTTGACCGTCGCGCCTTGCGAACTCTCTTCCGCAAACGCCGGCGTTTCCTCGACGTTGCGGCGGATCAGATAACCCGCGACCAGCACGATCGCGCTGAGCAGGAACGGAATACGCCAACCCCAGGAGAGGAACGCATCAGGCGCCAGCGCGTAGCTGATGGGCAGGAACACGGCCGCGGCGAGAATCTGTCCGGCCTGAACGCCCTGCAGGGTAAAGCTGGCGAAATAGCCGCGGCGGCCGAAGGGCGCGTGCTCGAGGATCATCGAACTGGCGCCGGAGATTTCCCCGGCGACCGCGAAGCCCTGCAGCAGGCGGAGCATGACCAGCAATAGCGGGGCGAGAAAGCCAACTTGGCCGTAGGTCGGCAGCAGGCCGACCGCCATGGTCGACAAGCCCATCAGGAACAGGCACACCAGCAGCACGTTCTTGCGCCCATGCGTGTCGCCGAGATGGCCGAGCACGAAGGCGCCGATCGGGCGCGCGACGTATCCCACGCCATAAGTCGCCAAAGAGGCGACAATGGCGATCTTGGGATCGGTCGACGGAAAGAAGATCTGCGGAAACACCAGCGCCGAAGCGGTCGCGTAGATGAAGAAGTCATAATATTCGAGCGCCGAACCGATCCAGCCGCTTGCCGTGGCGGCGCGGGTTTGGTGTCGGCCCGTAGGCTCGTGCACCTGAGCCTGTGTCATAGTCTCCTCCCTGTTTGACGTTTTGTTTGATCAGTAGGCGATGCGCGCGACCTCGCGCAATTCCTCCGCCGTCGTCGACGGAAAGCCGAAAAATTCAAGATACGCCGGAATCTGCTCGAACAACATGTCGATGCCGACCTGCGTGCGGCAGCCGCGCGCCTGCGCCGCGGCGAGGAACGCCGTCGTCTCTTTCTTCATCACGACCTCGGCGACGAACGTCGTCGGCGCGAGGCGCGAGGGATCGACGGGCAGGGGATCGCCGGCGTTCATGCCCAGCGGCGTGGCGTTGACGACGACGTCGAAGCCGCTGGGGTCGTTCGAGCCGGTCGAAAGTTTCAGGGCGGGGTAGGCGTCGGCGAGCCGTCCTGCGAGCCCGTCCATCGCGCTGACGTTGACGTCGTAAAGCGCGAGTTCGGCAGGGCCGGCCGCGGCCGACGACGCCGCGATCGCCGCGCCCACGCCACCGGAGCCGATGACGAGCACCCGCTGCCCCTTGAGGGTGGCGCCGCGGCGCGCCACGCCGCGCACAAAACCCTCGCCGTCGAAAATGTCGCCTTCGAGCTTCCCGTCTTTGCTCCATCGCACCGCGTTGCACGAGCCCGCGATCTTCACCGCGGTGGATACGACATCCATCATTTCGACGACCGCGACCTTGTGCGGCATGGTGATCAGCGCGCCGGCAAAGTTGGTGAAGCGGCAGATTTCGGGAAACGAGGCGCTGAAGCGCTCCGCAGTGACGCCGAAGGGCACGACGCAGGCGTTGACGCCGTGGCGCTCGAACCAGGGATTGTAGATCATCGGCGACTTGAAGGTCGAAGTCGGATAGCCGACGTGGGCGATGATTGCCGTGTTTCCGTCTAGCATCGTTCCCTCTCAGTGGGGAAATCGGGCCGCGAGGGCCGAGCCGCCGGCAATGCTACCACAAGGCGCGAGGGCAGTCGTTGCCATGAGCGTTCCTCCAAGTCAGGCCTGCGATGCGCAGCCTTGCGTACATTCATCCTTATGTACGAACTAGTTCGTATGTCAAGAGACGATTTCTTTCTGTAGCCGAGGTCGCTGACCCCGGACGCTACGTCGGCGTCCATTTCTGCCAGCTTTTGCCAGCGGCGCCCCCACGGTCAGCGACCGCGGCTACAGGGGCGCGTCGCGCTTCTCAGGGGCTCAGCAGGAACCGCAGCACCGTCTCGACGACGACTTCGCGGCGCTGGACGTGCGCCTCCGGGCTCGTCATGTCGTGGCCGAAGATGAGCGAGAACGTCGCGCGGTTGGCGACGTTGAACACGCAGAGCGCGCTGATCGTCATGTGAATGTCGATCGGCGCGACGCCCGGACGGAACACGCCGGAAGCGACTCCGCGCCGATAGACGCCCTCGACAAGTTCCAGCACCCCCTCGGCGAACGAAGTCGCGAGACCCGTCGATTGCAGATGGACCGCGTGATGGACGTTCTCGACCATCACGAGCCGGATAAACTTTTCGTGTGCGGCGTGGTGGTCGAACGTGACGGCGACCAGCTTGCGCATCGCGGCGACGGGATCGAGATGTTCGACGTCGAGCGCCCGCTCCAGCGCCCGGATGCGCCGATATCCCTGCTCGAGCACCGCCGTGAACAGGCCCTCCTTGTCGCGGAAGTAATAGTAGATCATCCGCTTGCTGGTCTGCGTCTTGGCGGCGATCTCGTCGACGCGCGCGCCGCTGAACCCCTTGTCGGCGAATTCGTCGGTCGCGACTTCGAGGATGTCGGCCTTGGCGCGTTCGGCGGCGCTCTGATTGTCTTTTTCGGCCATGCGGGAAAGTCGGAAGCCTGGAGTGGGGTCCGGCTGTCCCTAGACTGCGCGCCGAACCGCCGCAACGCCTAGTCGCTTGCTTTCCGGCGCGCCGCGCACAATGTCACGCATCTACGAGTGGGAGAGACGGAACATGCGGGCAATTCGCGTTCACAAGGTCGGCGGTCCCGAGGTCATGCAACTCGAGGACGTCGCCATGCCGACGCCCGGCGCCGGCGAGGCGCGGGTGCGTAACGAGGCGATCGGGGTCAACTATCTCGATGTCTATTTCCGCAACGGTTTCTATCCCCCGGCCTCGTTGCCGCTCGCGCTGGGCTCGGAAGGGGCGGGGATCGTCACCGCCGTTGGGCCCGATGTGACCGCGTTCAAGCCCGGCGACCGCGTCGCCTACGTCTCGACGCCCGGCTCCTATGCCGAGGAGCGCAACGTAATCGTCCGCCACCTCGTCTCACTTCCCGAGAGCGTCTCGTTCGAGACCGCGGCGGGCGCGATGCTGAAGGGGCTGACCGCGCAATATCTGCTGCGCCAGACCTACAAGGTGCAGCCCGGCGACACGATCCTCGTCCACGCCGCCGCCGGCGGCGTCGGTCAGATCCTCTGCCAGTGGGGCAAGGCGCTCGGCGCGACGGTGATCGCCACCGTCGGTTCCGACGCGAAAGGCGAGATCGCCAAAGTCGGTCGGGCGCCGATCACGTGATCAATTACGCCAAGGAGAATTTCGCCGAGCGCGTCGGCGAAATCACCAAGGGCGCGAAATGCGCGGCGGTCTACGACGGCGTCGGCAAGACGACATTCATGGCCTCGCTCGACTGCCTGCGCCCGTTCGGCATCATGGCGAGCTACGGCTCGGCTTCGGGCGGCGTCGAGCCGTTCAACATCGGCATTCTCGGCCAGAAGGGCTCGCTGTTCGTGACCCGGCCGACGCTGTTCACCTTCCTTGCCGATCGGGCGCGGCTCGAGAAGATGGCCGCCGATCTGTTCGAGGTCCTTGGGTCGGGCAAGGTCAAGATCGAGGTCAGCGAAGTCGCGCCTTTGGCCGATGTCGTGCGCGTCCACACGGCGCTGGAAGCGCGTCAGACCACGGGTTCGATCGTCCTGAAACCCTGAGCTTCGCCTTGGCGACGCCGCTTTCCGTGGCTATGGCCTCGGCTTGGCGTCGCGCCAAATTTGCCTGTATAGCGTTCGCGCGTTCGCCCGGACGCGTAATTTCGAGGCTCTAAATTCCGATGTCCGATCAGAAGTTCATGAAAGCCAGCGCCGCTCCCGCGGCCAAAAAAGAAGAGAGCTGGTGGGAGACCGTCAAGGTCATCGTCCAGGCGCTGCTGATCGCGCTGGTCGTGCGCACGCTGCTGTTCCAGCCGTTCAACATTCCCTCGGGCTCGATGATCCCGACGCTGCTGATCGGCGACTACCTGTTCGTCTCGAAATACGCTTACGGCTATTCGCACTATTCGCTGCCGGGCTTCCTCGATCTCGTCCCCACGGCGATGCCGGGCCGGCTGTTTGCGGGCAAGCCGAAGCGCGGCGACATCGTGGTGTTCCGCCCTCCCGGCGACGCCGACGAGGATTTCATCAAGCGCGTCATCGGCCTGCCCGGCGACAAGGTGCAGATGATCAAGGGCCGACTCTATATCAACGACCAGGAAGTGCAGCGCGACGAGGCGCCGCCCTATGAGATGGCCGACCCCTACGGCAAACCCTCCAAGGTCGCCCGCTATTACGAAACCCTGCCGCCGGATTCGGCGGGCGCTACGGGCGGCGTGAAGCACGAAATCATCCAGCGCGACGGCGACGAGGGCGCGCTCGCCAACACCAACGTGTTCACCGTGCCTCCTGACCATTTCTTCATGATGGGCGACAACCGCGACAATTCCTCAATTCGCGTGTCGTTGGCGGCGTCGTCGGCTATGTGCCGCTCGAAAACCTGATCGGCCGTTCCGAAATCATCTTCTTCTCGATCGAAGAGGGCGCTTCCGTCTGGCAGATCTGGAAGTGGCCGGAGGCGGTGCGCTGGAACCGTTTGTTCCAGAGAACCCGTTGAGCGCCGAGGCGCCAGCCGCGCGATGAGCGCCCGGACTGTCAAACCCGACATCTCCGTGCTCGAGACCCGTCTCGGCTACACGTTCAAGGATCGGGATCTGCTGGCGCGGGCGCTGACGCATGTTTCGGCGCCAGTGACGAGTGCCGAAGGGCGGTTCCAGTCCTATCAGCGGCTCGAGTTCCTGGGCGACCGGGTGCTAGGCGTCGTGGTCGCCGAGATGCTTTACAATGCCTATCCGCAGGCGACCGAGGGCGAGCTTTCGATGCGGCTCGCCAAGCTGGTCCGGCGCGAGACCTGCGCGGCGGTCGCTGAAGAATGGGAAGTCGGCCCGCATGTCGTGATGGGGCAGGGCGAGGCGCGCGGCGGCGGCCGCAAGAAGGCGGCGATCCTCTCCGACGTCTGCGAGTCTCTGATCGGCGCCGTTTATCTCGACGCAAATTTCGAGGCGGCGCGAAGGTTGGTGACAGAGAATTGGCAGGGCCGGATGTCCGCCGATCTCGAGCCCGAACGCGACGCCAAGACGGCGGTGCAGGAATGGGCGCAGGGGCGCGCGTTGCCGGCGCCGCGCTACACCGAGGTCGCGCGCAGCGGCCCCGCGCATCTGCCGATCTTCATCATGCAGGTCGAGCTCGACGGGTTTGAGCCCGAGCGCGGCGAAGCGACCTCTAAGCGGGCCGCCGAGCAGGCCGCCGCGCAGACCTTCCTCAACCGCTGGACGACGACATGACCGAAACCCGTTGCGGCTTCGTCGCCCTGATCGGCGCCCCGAACGCCGGCAAATCGACGCTGCTCAACGCGCTGGTTGGCGCAAAAGTCTCGATCGTTTCGCGCAAGGCTCAGACGACCCGCTCGACGGTGCGCGGCGTCGTCGTCGAGGGCGACGCGCAGATCATCTTCGTCGACACGCCCGGGCTGTTCGCGCCCAAGCGCCGGCTCGACCGCGCGATGAACGCCGCCGCCTGGGGCGCGGCTTCGGATTCCGACGTCAACGCTTTGCTGATTGACGCGCGCGCGGAGACGGTCGCCGCGGGCAAGGCGATCGAAATCTCATGCGCCCGCGGATCTCAGCGAGGGAACGCAGACCATTCTCGCTGCGCTGAAAGAGGCGCGCGGGCCAAAGGTGCTGATCCTCAACAAAATCGATCTCGTCGAGCGCTCCGTGCTGCTGGCGCTGGCGACGCGGCTCAATGCGGCGCTGCCGTTCCGCGAGACCTTCATGGTCAGCGCGACCAACAGCGACGGCATGGAGAAGTTGAAGCGCGAACTCGGCGCGATGATGGCGCCGGGTCCCTGGCTCTATCCAGAGGACCAGATCGCCGACGCGCCGCTGCGCTCCCTCGCCGCCGAAATCACGCGCGAAAAACTGTTCGAGCGCCTGCACGACGAACTGCCCTATCAGACAACGGTCGAAACGGAATCCTGGAAGGATTTGCCTGATGGCTCCGCGCGAGTCGAGCAGACAATCTATGTGACCCGCGACTCGCACAAGAAGATCGTCATCGGCGAGGGCGGCCGCACGCTGAAGGCGATCGGCTCGGCGGCGCGCAAGGAAATCATCGAGGCGCACGAGGCCAACGTGCACCTGTTCCTGTTCGTCAAAGTGCGCGAAAACTGGCTCGACGACCCCGAGCGCTACCGCGCAATGGGGCTCGACTTCCCGAAGTAGCGGCGTCGGAGCCGCGTATGTCGGCCTCGTCTCAGCGCGTCATGAAGCCGATCGCCAGGGCATTGGCGATGTCGATGAAGAATGCCGAGACCAGCGGCAGGATGATAAAGGCGCGGGCGCAGGCCCCGTGCAGCTTTGTCACCGATGTCATGTTGGCGATGGCGGTCGGCGTGGCGCCGAGGCTGATGCCGGTGAAGCCGGCGGAGATCACCGCGGCCTCGTAATTCCTGCCCATCAGGGGAAAGACGACGAAGAGGATGTAGGCGACCGCCGCCACCGTCTGCGCCGCCAGCACGATCATCAGCGCGGGGCCGAGGCCGCCCAGCGTCCATAGCTGCATGCTCATCAGCGACATCGCCAGAAAGACATTCAGCGAGAAATCGGAGATCAGCGCAAGCGCCCGGGTGCGCGTCGGCCACTGCAGGCGCGGAAGTATTCGCGGTACGATATTGGTGGCGAGGATGGCGACCAGCATGCAAATCACGAACAGCGGCAACTTGACGCCAGTCTCTTCAACCACCTCTTCGAGCGCGTAGCCGATCAGGATGACGACGTTGAGCACGAGTGCGGTGCGTAGCAGTCCGATATGGCTGATGTCATCGACGGGTGGCGCGTCGTCGTCGCTGTCAGGCAAGCCGACCACTGGGTCGGGCGCCTTGGGTCCTTCGAGACGATAACGTGAGATAAGGATGCCGGCGATGGGGCCGCCGACGAGGCTGGCGATGACCAGGCCCAGGGTCGCAGTGGCGATGCCGACTTCGAGCGCATTGGAGAGGCCGAAACGCTCGGCGATGATCGGCGCCCAGGCGATCGTCGTGCCGTGGCCGCCGATCAGCGAGGCGGAGCCGAGAAAGACGGTCAGGCCCTTGGGCAGCCCGAGCGCGGCGACGCTACCCGCGGCAATGAGATTTTGCAGCACCAGATAGGCGACGGTGAGCCCCAGCAGCACAAGGAAAGGACGGCCGCCCGACACCAGGTCGTCGAGCTTAGCGTTGAGGCCGATGCCGGTGAAGAAATACAGCAGCAGCATATCGCGCGCTTCGAGCGAGAAGCTGATCTCGACGCCCAGCATTCGGTAGGCGAGAAGCGTCAGCAGCGCGGCAAGCATGCCTCCGGTCACCGCCTCGGGAATATTCCAGCGATGCAGGGCCGGGATGATGCGGTTGAGACCGGCGCCAGTGAAGAACACGACGATGCCGATCGTGAACGTCAGCAGGCCGGGCGCTTGGAGGGCCGTCATCGGGGGTCCGCTATTGGGCGATTGGGGACAGGGTGGGGCTAATGCCTGAGACGCCCGCGAACTTCAAGATCGCGGAAATCTTCGAGTGTGCGTCAGGCGGGCGCTGCGCTGACCGCAACGTCCACGGCCATCCCGATGGCGTCGTCTGCGTTGCCGAAAAACCCACCCGAAACAGGCAGCGCCTGGGATGCGGACCTCGTGACCCCGACGCGCACCAGGTTGGAGCCGGCGACCAGTCCATTGGTCGGGTCGTATTCCATCCATCCCGCTCCGGGCAGATAGGCGTTGCACCACGCGTGTGTGCTGCCGCCCCCGCGCGTCGTTCCCGTCAAGTTATCGTAGAGGTACCCGGTCACAAATCGAGTGGCGACTCCGAAGCTGCGCAGCGCTTCCATCATGAGCACCGCGAAATCGCGACACGTGCCCGATCCCAGCGCTATCGTCTCAGCCGCGGTCTGGGTGCCTTCGCTGTGACGGGCCTCGTAGCGAAAGTCGGCCTTGATGGCGTGCGTCATCGCCTCGAGAACGGCTAGCGTCCGCGCCTCGCTCGGATCGGAGATAAACCGGCGCGCCCAGGCGTCGACCTTGCGTTCCGGATCGGGCAATTGACGCTCCATCAAGCGTGCCAGGTCCGGAACCTCGTCCTGCTTGTAGGAGAACGGAAAGCGCTCGGCGCCGCGGTCGAGGCTGTAGATCGGCAGCGGAGGCCCCTCGGGGTGATGGGTCAAATCGAGGCTCGAGACGATGCGAAGGCGATCGGTCTTCAAAGCCTCCGGCCATTCCGCAAAACAGATCGAATTGTTGAAAGCGTCATGGGTCCAATAAAGCAGCGACGGTTTTGGATCGATCTCCAGCGTGGCTTTGTGCACCCGCAGATCGTGACTATCATCAGGCCGCAGCATCATGCAGTGACGCACGAGTCCGACCGGGTTTCGGTAGGTATACTCGGTCGAATGTACGATGCTAATTCTGGCCATGCTGGTCTGTAGCAAGGTTTTGTTTCGATCGAAAGCGGGTCGGAGGCTCGCGGTTCAGCCGCTCGCCTTCTTGTCGCTGAGACCGCGGGCCTGCTCGAGAGCCACTTCAATCAGATAAGCCGCGGTGGTTAGTTCGGTGAAACGATCATCGGTCGCCGTCGGCGCAGTCGGCGATTCAGTCTTCGCCTCCCTGGTTGAAATGAGGTTGGCTATTAGCAAAAAGCTCGAGCCGAGCGTCATCGCGACCAGCAGGATCAGCCGGTTGCGACTGCCGCTGGAGTCGGATTGCCCCTTCATCTGCTGGAGCTTCAGTAGATTGTCCTGCAACGCGCCGAGCTGACTGGTCGCCTGCTTCGATAGCGACTTCTCGGCGTCGTCCACGGCCGTGTAGTTCGCGAGCGAAATGTCGGCGCGCGCCGCATCGACCAACTGCTTATAATGGTCGAAGGTCGAGCGATAGTCGAGCACATGTCCCAGCGCGAGGCTGCCGATGATCGTCTGCACGGCTTCCATCCGGTCCAGCATGTTGAGCTGGAAAAGCTGCGAGATCATCTTCGGCCCTTCCGGGGTCCCAGCCGAAATGCCTGCCATGCTGATGGCGAAAATCAGCGCGCCCTGTTGCTGAAACAGGATGTACTGGGCCTGCGCCGACTTCAGCACGTCGATCTTGGCCGACAGATCCTTGGCGCGCAGGTCGAGGATGCTCGACAGATTGTCGTAGGGGCTGACCAGAAATTGTGTGCCGAGCGAGCCGATGACGGTCAGGAGAAAGCCGACCAGCAGCGCGAGCCGCTTGGCGGTCCAGTAGCCACGCGCGAGGAAGGCAGGCCAACTCAATCTCGACATCAGTTTCGCAGGGGGGTTGGCGCGCCGGCTTTCGCTTCCGCGATCCTGCGCTTGGCTTCGGCCAGGGCGAGGCTCATCAGGGCGATGGCCTTCGACATTTCATCGTTGGCGTGAGCCGGCGTCTGTCGATCTCGCGCTGATATCAGCGCGAGCACGAACAGGATGCTCGAACCCGCGACGTTCAAGAGGTTCAGGACCGAAGCTCGCTGATCGCGCTCTACGCCCGCGTGGACCAGCTCCCGTTCCTGTTGGATGACAGATTTATCGAGCTCGATGCGGTCTGCAACGATCCTGGTCGCGATGTCCGCCGGCAAAGCGTTGGTGGCGCTGTAGGTCTTCAGATTCCAGTCCGCATCCTCAGCGGCAATCAGGGATTCGTAGCGGCTTTTGGTCTCGTGATAGTCGATCTCGCCCGCTGCCGCGGCCTGAGCAAAATAGTTGAGCACGGCGTCGTGCCGGGAATGGATGGCGCGCGTCCCGACTTCGGTGATCGCATTGGCCCTGTCGTAATCGGCGTCGAAATCCGGATGGATGAGATAAACCAGACCGTCGAACGATTGCAGAAGGTTGAAGAGCGCGTTGGAGGCGCGAATGATCTTCAGCCGCGCCCAGGTTGCATCGAGCGACTGGACAGTTGCCTCGATATGATCGGCGACGGGCGCGTAATAAACCTGCGAGCCGACCGTCGCGAGTATGCTCAGTCCGAAACCGAGGACCAGCGCCCCGCGCTCAAGGGTGAGACCACGGAGGTGTTGCAACGGCTTTTGCAGCACTACGCCGGACCCGTCGCGACCTGGCAATCCGGCCGGCCGCCCCATTCCGCCCAGGAGCCGTCGTAGAGACCGGCGACCGTCCCGCCGGCTTCCTCGACGGCGAGCGCGAGCATCGCGGCGGTCACGCCAGAACCGCAGGTGGTGATGACGGGGCGGCTCAGGTCGACGCCGTGCGCCAGCAAGATCTCTGCGAGCGCCTCGCGCGACTTCAGGGCGCCATGCTCGACGATCTCGACGAACGGCAGGTTGAGGGCGCCGGGCATGTGGCCGCTCTTCAGGCCGGGCCGAGGCTCGGCGACGCGGCCCTCGAAACGATCGGCGGGCCGCGCGTCGAGCACCTGCGCCGAGCCGTCGGCCAGCGCGCGCTTGACGTCGTCGAGCCCGGCGACAAAGCTGCGGTCGAGGCGCGGCGTGAACGTCGCCGGCTTCGGATGCGCGTCGCCGGTCTCGAGCGGCCGGCCTTCGTGCGTCCATTTGGGCAGGCCGCCTTCGAGGATTTTGACGTCCGCCGCGCCGAAGGCGCGCAGCGTCCACCAGACGCGCGCGGCGGCGAACAGGCCATGCGCATCGTAGACCACCAGGCTCATGCCGTCGCCGATGCCGAGCGCGGTCATCGCTCGCCCGAACTCGGCGGCGTCCGGCAGCATGTGAGGCAGGCCGGTGCTCGAGGTCGGCGATCTCGTCGATGTTGAAGAACACCGCGCCGGGAATATGGGCCTGCCGGAATTCGGCGGCGCCGTTGCGCCCGGTTGGCGGCAGATGCCAGGAGGCGTCGATGATCGCCAGCCCGGGCTCGTCCGAGCGCGCGGCGAGCCAGTCGGTGGAAACGAAATTGTGATGCGTCACGGGGCGTCCGATGTCTGTCGCTACTTGGGGTCGATGCGGAGCCAGCCGTTCATCGTCAGCCGCTCCTGCGGCAGATAGGCGCCCTTGTAGGCCATCTTGCGCGAGCCTTCGACCCAGTAGCCGAGATAGACGTGGGGCAGGCCGAGCAGGCGCGCCTTCTCGATATGATCGAGGATGACGTAGGCGCCGAGCGAGCGCGTCTGCTCGTCGGGCGAATAGAACGAATAGACCAGCGACAGGCCGTCGGCGAGCCGATCGGTCAGGCAAGCCGCATACAGCGGCCCGTCGCCGCGGCCGTTGATGGCGGTGTCGGGTCCGCGCGGCCGGTATTCGGTGACGACGGTGTCGATGTGGCTGTCCTCGATCATCATCGAATAGTCGAGCACCGACATGTCGGCCATGCCGCCGTCGGGGTGGCGCTGATCGAGGTAGGAGCGAAACAGCGAATATTGTTCGCCGGTCGGCTTGGCGGGCGTGAAGGCGCCGACCAGATCGGCGTTGGCTTTCAGGACGCGGCGCTGGCTCGCGGTCGGGCGGAAATCGTCGACCACCACCCGCACCGAGACGCAGGCGCGGCAGTTTTCGCACGCCGGCCGGTAGGCGATGGTCTGCGAGCGGCGGAACCCGGTCTGGGTCAGCATGTCGTTCAGCGCCCCGGCGCGCTTGCCGACCAGATGGGTAAAAACCTTGCGCTCGAAGAATCCGGGCAAGTAGGGGCACGGCGAAGGCGCCGTGAGGTAAAACTGAGGGGCGTCCCGCACTTCGCGCGTCACGCGTGACCTCTCCGTTCCTCGCTTGAGTGGTTAAGCCGCACAAAACGCCCTTTTCGGGGGGACGGAATCCATCCTGCCCGAACAATCCTGACGATGAGACTAATTCGGGCGGCGCACGACGACAAGCGCTGACAGAATGTCGTGCAAGAATCGCTTCTCGCCGTCGAACAGCGTGACGACGAACACAGGTACGAAGATCCAGCTCAGATAGAACAGCAACGCCTGCGCGGCGGCGTTGACGAACGGCGCCCGGGCGCCCGTTCCGTACATGACCACCTGAAGGTCGAAGGCCCGCATGCCCCAGGTGCCGCGGCCAGAGCCCGACACCGTGGTCGCGTAATAGAGCACCGCCAACACCGGATACAGCGGCGGCAGCATGAACAGCGAAAGCCCAAGCGTCAGCACGGCAAACGTGAAGCCGACCAGCAAGGTGACGACCCCGACGACGCACGCATCGACCGCCCAGGCCAACAGGCGACGCGTGCGTACGCTGGCGTACATGTCCCGGGGATAGGCGACGGTGTAGGAAGGCGCGAACTGGCTCATGACAGGTTACCAAAAGGGGCTCGCCAACATGTGGGTACGCCCCCCTCCCGGTCAAGGCGGCCGCCTCTCGCTCGGATCGTTGGCGCCGAATATCCCGCCCGGACGCAGCACAAGCAGGATGGCGAGCAGCCCGTAGACCGCGACGTCGCGATAATCGATCGGGAACGCCGCCGACCACAGCGCCTCGAAGCTGCCGATCAGCAGGCCGCCGAGAAACGCGCCGGGGATCGAGCCGATGCCGCCGAGGATCGCCGCGACCAGCGCCTTCAGCCCGAGCGGCGTCGCCGAGCCGTAGCCGACCGCGCCATAAACCATCGTCATCGTGAAGCCGGCGACGCCGGCCATCGCGCTCGCCAGCGTAAAGGTCGCCGCGAACATGAAGCCGGGGTCGACGCCGAACATTTGGGCGCAGAACGAATCGTCGGACAGCGCGCGCCATTGCCGTCCGAACTCGGAGCGATGCATGAGCGCCATCAGCGCGGCTGCGACGATGACGGCGAGCGACGCGGCGCCGAGCCCGTTCCAGGCGGTCGTGACGATGAAATCGCCGGCGCGCGCGACGCCGAACGGCTGATTGACGAGCGGCGCCGTCCACATCGAGCCGCGCGCCCTGCGTCAGCCGCAGGCCCTCCTCGAGGAACACCAGCAGGCCGATCGTCGCGACCAGCGTGATCTGGCCCGAGGGCCCGGCGAGCGGCTGGAACACCCAGCGGCTCGAGGCGAGCCCCCAGCTCGCCGCGACGAACACGGCATAGGCGGCGGCGACCATGAGGATCTGCGGCGGGCTCGGCGCCGACCAGCATCGTCGCGCCGAACGCCGCGCCGTAGCCGCCCGCCGCCGCCAGCGCGCCGAAGGCGAGATTGATGCGCCCGATCAGGCCGTAGATCAGCGAATAGGCCGCCGCGAGCAGCGCGTAGGTCGCCGCCAGCGGCAGGCCGTTGATCGCCTGCTGCAGCGCATAGGCGGCGGGGAACGGCAGTTCGGGCAGGGCGGCGACGTCGCCGAGCGGCGAGGGATCGGCGGCGCGCGCTTCCGGCGTCGCCAGCCAGAAGCGGATCAGGAAATAGCGATGGGTGTCGTCGAGCGTGCTGCCGTCGATCGACGAGCGCGATCAGGTCCTCGGAGCGATTGGGCCGGCCGGGAGCTGCGAAATCGGCATTCGGCGCGGTGCGCGGCTCCGCCGCCGGCTCGCCTGATAGGCGATGACGACGCCGCGTCCGATCGTCAGTCCTCCGTTTCGCCGAGGATGTGAATCGCGGCGTCCGGAGCGCAGCTAGCGCCGGCAGCGCCATCCGGCACAGCCGCGCCTGATCGGTTTCGACCGAGGAACAGCCGGCCAGTCAGCGCAGCAGTGCAATCAGCGCCAGCGCAGCCTTCACCCGCCGCGCGCCCTGCCGGCGAGCCGCTTCTGTTTGGCGCGATTGCCGCAAACTTCCATTTCGCACCAGCGCCGGCTCTTGTTCTTGGTCGTGTCGAGAAACAGCCAGCCGCATTTCTCGCCCTGGCATTGTTTTATGCGGGTCAGGTCGGCCTGCAACAAGGTTGTCATCGCCGAGAGCGAAATCGGGCCCAGCACCGCCTCGATCGGCGCGCCCTGCGCGCGCCAGTTCCAGGCGAAGCGACCGCCGAACGGCGCCAGACGCGCCTTCTCCAGACATCGCGCATGCAGGGCGCGAATGTGGTCGATCGCCTCCGGCGGCGCCGCGCGACCCGCCGCCAGCTCGCGCGCCGAGCGAATAAATGTCCTCGCGAAGGTCGAGCGCCGACCTGCAGCAGAGCGTCGCCGAGCGCGGCGCTCGCGCGCCGCTTCGCCCTTCAGCCATTGGGCGTCCTCCGGCGGCAGCACGCAGCGCATGCTCCGCCCAGTCGACGATGTCGCCGGCGCCTGCAAATGCTCCAGCGGCCCGGCCGAGCCGCGGCCGGACGACGTGTTGGCGAAATCGAGCGCGAGTTCGCCGCCGACCAGCGTCAGCGTGGCGGCGCGGGAGGGTGGCAGGACGTCACTAACCATCAATATCCACTTTACCGGTTATGAAATTTGCCGCTAGCTTGCGCGCCTAACCTGAATAACAGGTTTAGGAGGTTAGCATGCGTCAGTCAACTTCTCAAGGCCTTCGCTGTCGCCGCCGCCCTCGGCTGCGAGCGCGGCGCGGCCGCGCCGACGTCACTGATCGGCGTCGCCGGGCCGATCACCGGCGCCAACGCCTCGTTCGGCGCGCAACTGACTCAAGGCGTCGCAGCAGGCCGCCGAGGACTTCAACAAGTCCGGCGGCATTCTCGGCCAGAAAGTCGTCGATCGAACTCGGCGACGACGTCTCCGATCCGAAGCAGGGCGTGTCGGTCGCCAACAAGTTCGTCGGCGACGGCGTGCATTTCGTCGTCGGCCATTTCAACTCCGGCGTGACGATCCCGGCCTCCGAAGTCTACGCCGACAACGGCGTGCTGTTCATCACGCCGTCGGCGACCAATCCGAAGGTCACCGAGCGCGGCCTCTGGGACGCCTTCCGCACCTGCGGCCGCGACGACCAGCAGGGCAAGCTGTGGGCCGATCTCGCGCTCACCAAGCTGAAGGACGCCAAGATCGCCATCGTCCACGACAAGACGCCCTACGGCCAGGGCCTCGCCGACAATGCGCGAAGACTTCATGAACGCCGGCGGCAAGAAGGAAGTGCTCTACGAGGGCGTCAACGTCGGCGAAAAGGACTATTCGGCGATCGTCTCGAAGATCAAAGCGGCCGGCGCCGAATATCTGATGTGGGGCGGCCTGCACACCGAAGGCGGCCTGATCGTGCGCCAGATGCGCGACCAGGGCATGAAGACGGTGATGATCTCCGGCGACGGCATCACCGACGACGAATTCGCCCAGATCGGCGGCCCCGGCGTCGAGGGCACGCTGATGTCGTTCGGCCCCGAGCCGCGCAACAACCCCGCCGCCAAGGACGTCGTCGCCGAGTTCAAGGCCAAGGGCTACGAGCCGCAGGGCTATACCCTCTATTCCTACGCCGCGATGCAGATCTTCAAGCAGGCCGCCGAGAGCGCGAAGTCGCTCGACCCGAAGAAGATGGCCGAAGCCATGCATTCCGGCATGCCGTTCCACACCGTGATCGGCGACATCGCCTACGACAAGAAGGGCGACCGCACGACGGTCGACTACGTCTGGTACGTCTGGAAGAAGGGCGACGACGGCAAGATCACCTTCCAGCAGATGTGAGGCCGGCCGACTGTAGCCGCGGTCGCCGACCGCGGCCGTTGAGCTTGGAGAAATCTCACAGGATAGAGAGGGTTACGCGGCGGCCGAGGTCAGCGACCTCGGCTACAGAAGGCTTCGCCTACACTCGCAGCTCGATCCTGATCGGCACGTGATCGGACGCCTTGTCGCTGCCGCGCGCATCGTCCCGGTCGATCGTCGCGCTCTTCAGCCGGTCGGCGGCCTGCGGGGAGAGCAGCAGGTGGTCGATCCGGATGCCGTTGTTCCGCGGCCAGGCGCCGGCCTGATAGTCCCAGAACGTGTAGCGGCCGCGGCGCATCGTCGCAGGCGCGGAACGCGTCGGTGAAGCCGAGCGCGAGCAATTCGCGAATTTCGACCGGCTCTCGGGCAGGAACAGCGCGTCGTTGACCCATTGCTCGGGATGCGCGGCGTCGCGCGGCTTCCGGGATGACGTTGTAGTCGCCGGCGATCACGAACATCTCTTCGAACGCAGCGTACCGCCGCGCATGCGGCGATCGAGCCGGTCCATGAAGGCGAGCTTGTAGGTGTATTTCTCCGTGCCGACGGGATTGCCGTTCGGCAGGTAGAGGCTCGCGACGCGGACCGCGCCGCCGTTGTCGGTCGGGATCACGCCCTCGATGTAGCGCGCCTGCTCGTCGGTGGGATCGCCGGGCAGGCCGGGCACGGTCTCGAACGGCCGCTTCGAAAGCAGCGCGACGCCGTTGAACCCCTTCTGGCCGTGGATCGCGATGTTGTAGCCGAGCGCCTCGATCTCCTCGCGCGGAAACGCTTCCGCGACGCACTTGATCTCCTGCAGGCACAGCACGTCCGGCCCGACTTCGCCAAGATAGTCCAGCAGATGGGGCAAGCGCTGGCGAACCGAATTTACGTTCCAGGTCGCGATGATCAGGATGGCGCCCTCGAGTTTGCGAATGGCGCGCGCATATTCGCATGAGCGCGGCGCATAGGGGAAGGCGTCCTCGGGGCAACGCACCCGGCGATCTTTTCGGATAAGCCGACGGCCGCAATGGCGCCGCGCTGCAAAAGTGTTATAGGTTACGAGGCTTCGCATCTCGATCAAGCTCAACGGCGGGGATGCGAAGAACCGCAGCAATAACGACGCAATAACAGTGAGACCAACTCATGCCCAACGAAAAAGCGCAGAACTTACAGGACACGTTTCTCAATCACGTGCGCAAGAGCAAAACCTCCGTGACGATCTTCCTGGTCAACGGGGTGAAGTTGCAGGGATTTGTGACCTGGTTCGACAATTTCTGCGTGTTGCTGCGGCGTGACGGCCACTCGCAGCTCGTCTACAAGCACGCGATTTCCACCATCATGCCCGCGAGCCCGATCCAGATGCTGGAAGCCGCGGAAGACGGCGAGCACCACTGAGGGTCCTTGAACGAACTTCAATCTGGAATCCGGCGCGCGCGAGCGCGCCGTCGCGGCGCACACCCGAACGCTGGTCGTCTGCCCCTATCTCACCTACCGCGGCGGCGAAACCGCACCCGGACGCCGGAGGCGCGCCGCGAGGAGGCGGTCGGCCTCGCGCAGGCGATCGATCTCGACGTCGTCGGCTCGGAGCTTGTCGCCGCTCGGCGAGCATCCGGCCCGCGACCTACCTCGGCAAAGGCAAGGTCGGCCGAACTCGCCGCGCGGGTCGCCGCGGAGGAGGCGAGCCTCGTCGTGATGGATTGCGCGCTTTCGCCGGTGCAGCAGCGCAATCTCGAAAAGGAATTCAAGGCCAAGGTCATCGACCGCACCGGCCTGATCCTGGAGATCTTCGGCCGGCGCGCGCGCACCGCCGAGGGCTCGCTGCAGGTCGAACTCGCCCATCTCGCCTACCAGAAATCGCGGCTGGTGCGGTCCTGGACCCACCTTGAGCGCCAGCGCGGCGGCTTCGGCTTCCTCGGCGGCCCCGGCGAAACCCAGATCGAGACCGACCGCCGCCTGATCCAGGAGCGGATGATCCGCCTCGAGCGCGACCTCGAGCAGGTCAAGAAGACGCGCGGCGCTGCATCGCGCCAGCCGGCGCGACGTTCCCTATCCGATCGTCGCGCTGGTCGGCTACACCAACGCGGGCAAGTCGACGCTGTTCAATCGGCTGACCCGCGCCGACGTGGTCGCGGCCGACATGCTGTTCGCGACGCTCGATCCGACCATGCGGCTCGATCAAGCTGCCGCATGGCGGCTCGGCGATCCTCTCCGACACGGTCGGGTTCATCTCCGATCTGCCGACCATGCTGATCTCGGCGTTCCGCGCCACGCTCGAAGAGGTGCGCGCCGCCGATGTGATCCTGCATGTGCGCGACATCGCGCATGCCGACACCGACGCGCAGGCCGAGGACGTACGCACCATCCTCGACGAACTCGACGTCGACAATGTCGACGACGAAGCTGATCGAGGTCTGGAACAAGGTCGACCAGCTCGACGCGGAGGGGCGCGAAGAGCTCACCCTCATCCAGCCGAAGGATCGGCCGATCGCCATTTCCGCGCTGACCGGCGAGGGCGTCGACGACGCTGCTCGAGGCGATCGAGGAGCGGCTCGCGCAGGGCGCAGCCTGCTCGACATCCACCTCGAGGCCGCCGACGGGCAGGGCCTGCACTGGCTCTACGAGCATACCGAAGTGATGGCGCGCGAGAATGCCGAGGACGGCGGCGTGAACCTGACGGTCCGCGTGGCGCCGGAGACGCTGCCGCGGGTGCGGCGGCGGTTTCCCTCGCTGGCGTAAAGCCTGGCGCCGGCAGTTTACGCCCTTCTCCCGCAGGGGAGAGGAGCTAACTTCCAGGTATGGGGGAAGTCCAATGGCCGACTTGAGCGCGTCAGTTTCGCCTCGCTTCATTCGCCCGAGCCCCTGACCATCCCCGCCGTTTACCTCGCCCCGCGCCGTCCCGAACATGGCGTCGTCGTTATCGCCCACGGCTCTTCCGGGCCCGACAGCCGCGGCCCCGCGCTGGCGCGGGCGTTGGCCGAACACGGCATCGGTTCGCTCGAAATCGACATGTGGGCGCCGCGCGGGCTGAAGGGCGGCCTCGACCGGCCGAAATCGATCCCCGAGACGCTGCCGGACGTGTTCGGCGCTTTCGAGTATCTGGCCGATCGGGCTGACGTCGATCCCGCCCGGATCGGCATCGCGGGCTTCTCGTGGGGCGGCATGCTGTCGATGCTGACGGCGACCGCGGCCCTACAGCGAGCGCTGGCTGACGGGACGGTCGCGTTCGCCGCCCATGCGCCGTTCTATCCGGTCTGCTGGGCCTACAACCAGGCTCCCGGGCTTCGAGTTCGCCGAATTCACCGGCGCGCCCATTCTGCTCCAATGCGGCGCGCATCGACGCCTACGATCCGCCCGGCGCGCCGGAGCGCCTGCGGGACGAGACCGAGCGGCGCGCGCCGGGCCTGCATGCGGCTCGTCATGCACGAGGGCGCGACGCACGCTTTCGATCGTGTCGAGCCCGACATGACCGATCCGCGATCCCTTCGCGCATGGCGGGCAGGGCGGCGAGGTGCGGTTCGCCGCGAACAAACAAGCGGCCGAAGCGGCGCGCGCCGACGCCGCGGAATTTTTCGCGTCGGTTCGCAAGATTTGAGGAAGCACCATGAAACGCATTGTTTTCACCGGCGGAACCGGCAAAGCCGGGCGGCACGTCGTGCCGCATCTGCTCGCCAAGGGCTATCAGATCCTCAACGTCGATCTGAAGCCGCTCGACTGTCCCGGCGTCAACACGCTGGTCGCCGATCTCACCGACAGCGGCCAGGCCTTCAACGCGCTGTCGACCCATTTCGGCTTCGAGGGTTATGAGGAGGGCGCGCCGCCGAGCGCGCCCGACGCCGTCGTCCATTTCGCCGCCATCCCGCGCGTGCTGATCGAGCCCGACAACAAGACCTTCGCGGTCAACGTGATGAGCACCTACAACGTCATCGAGGCGGCGATGAAGCTCGGCGTCCGCAAGGTGATCATCGCATCGAGCGAGACGACCTACGGCGTCTGCTTCGCCGAAGGCGACAAGGATTTTCACGAGTTTCCGCTCGAAGAGGATTACGACGTCGACCCGATGGATTCCTACGGGCTTTCGAAAGTCTGCAACGAGAAGACCGCGCGCGCCTTCGCCATGCGTTACCGCGCCGACATTTACGCGCTGCGGATCGGCAACGTGATCGAGCCGCACGAATACGCGAAGTTCAAGGACTTCCTCGCAGATCCGATGTCGCGCAAGCGCAACGCCTGGAGCTATATCGATGCGCGCGACCTCGGCGAGATCGTCCACCTCTGCCTCGAGAAGGACGGCCTCGGCTTCCAGGTGTTCAACGCCGTCAACGACACGATCACGCTGAACTCGCCGACCCGCGCATTCCTCGCCGAGGCGTGCCCGAACGTGCCGGTCAATCGTCGCCCTCGACGAGTACGAGGCCCCGCTCTCCAACCGCAAGGCGCGCGAAGTGCTGGGTTTCGTTGAGGAGCACAACTGGCGGAAGTACGTTTGAGGCGCTGATCCGACCTCGTCCTGAGCCTGTCGAAGGACGCTTCAGTATTGGCGGCGGCAGGCTTCGACAGGCTCAGCATGAGGGAGGCCCGTTATGAGAAAGGTCGCCGTGTTCGGCAACGCGGGCGGCGGCAAATCGACGCTGAGCCTAAAGCTGTCGGAACTCACGGGATTGCCGCTCTACATCCTCGACAAGCTTCAATTTGAGCCGGGAGGCGCGCCCGTCTCGCCGGAGCGTTTCAAGGACGCCCACGACAAGATTTTATCCACTGACCGATGGATCATTGACGGCTACGGCACGCCAGACACCCTCTGGCCGCGGTTGAGAGCGGCCGACACCCTGGTCCACATCGATTTGCCGCTTTACGTGCACGCCTGGTGGGTGACAAAGAGGCTTCTGACAGGGCGCTTCCGACCTCCGGAAGGCTGGCCGGAGAACTCTCCGATCTGGCGGAGTTCGCTCAGCAGCTATCGCGTCCTGTGGTTGTGCCACAAATATCTGACGCCAAGATATCGGGAGTATGTGGAGAACGTGCGGAAGGAGAAGACGATTTATCACCTCCGCTCAACCAGCGACATCACGAATTTCTATGCGCGGGTTGCTGAGGCTGTCGGTTCAGCAGATCCGGAGCGGATGTAGACCCATCCGTCATTGTGAGCGAAGCGAAGCAATCCTCGCAATTGATTTCAATGAGAATCAAAATGCTTCAATTCGCCAGGTGAGCAACCGGCCGCCTCGGAGGACTTGTTCGTCTGGCCGGCGGCAGCGTCCGTTCGAATATCTCTCCGATAACGATATGCGCTTGTGCGGAGGTGAGTCCGACCCCGATAACGAATTCATTGAGCGAGACCTGAAATAGCGACTGATCGTTGTTCGGGTCGACGTTTTCGATCACGATCTTCATATCAGCTGCCTTTCATGCACGGCCTAAACGCTTCATCGCGTTCGCTGTTCCTATCGATCGAGATATTTCCCACAGCAGAATCGTTATCGCCAAAGTCTTGCCAGACAAGAATCTGGCAGCTTTGTATTTTGCTTATTTTTGTACCTTTTTGTTTTCCTTGGTGAGCGCGGTGGGAATCGAACCCACGACCCTCTGATTAAAAGTCAGATGCTCTACCTATTGAGCTACGCGCTCTCACCGGGTCAGGAAGCGGCCTGTGCCTACAGGTTCGGGGCGGCAGGGTCAACATTCATTCGCCCAGGCGCTTCCAGCGCGTCGAGCGCGCGGCGGCGGGCGAAATCGTGGTCGACGATCGGGGCGGGATAGGTCTGTCCAAGCGTGACGCCCGCGGCGGCAAGGGTTGCGGCGGAGGCTTTCCACGGGCGCGTGGATGTGCTGCGGAGCCCAGGCGCGCGAGTTCGGGGACCCAGCGCCGCACGTAATCGCCCTCAGGGTCGAATGTCTCGCCCTGCAGGGTCGGGTTGAAGATCCGGAAGAAGGGCGAAGCGTCGGCGCCGCAGCCTGCGACCCATTGCCAGCTCGCGGGATTGTTCGCCTCGTCGGCGTCGCACAGCGTGTCCCAGAACCAGCTCTCGCCCTTTCGCCAGTCGATCAGCAGATGCTTGATCAGGAACGAGGCGACGACCATCCGGACGCGGTTGTGCATGTAGCCCGTCGCCCAGAGTTCGCGCATGCCGGCGTCGACGATCGGATAGCCGGTCTTTCCCTTCGTCCAGGCGCGCCATGCGCTTGCGTCGTCGCGGAACGGAAAGCCAGCGATCTTGTCCTGCCAGGGGCGGGTCGCCAGATCGGGCGCGGCGTACAGCAGCGAATAGGAGAAGTCGCGCCAGCCGAGCTCGGCCAGAAATTTCTCGGCGTCGCGGGCGTTCGCTTCGCCGCGCGCGGCGATCGCTTCGACGGCTTGGGCGAGCCTGCCGAGCGGAAATTTCGCCGAACCGCAGATGCGGCGAAAGCCGCGAAGTCGCGGCGCGATCCGGGCGGTTGCGCGCGTCGGCGTAATCCGCGAGCCCGGCGTCCAGAAAGGATTGCAGGCGCGCCTGCGCGCCTGCCTCTCCAGGCGTCCAGGCTTCCGCCAGGCCGCCAGACCAGTCTGGAGAAGTCGGCTGCAGGCCGAGCGCTTCGAGCGCCAGCCTAGGCGGCGCGTCGTCGGGCCAGTTGGCCGCCAGCAAGCGTCTGCGGCTCGGGCAAAGGCTCGGGCAGCGGTCCGAGAGCGCGATGCCGCCGCCAGTACGGAGTGAACACCCTGTAAGGTTGGCCGTTGCCTCCAACGACCTCCCAGGGTTCGCGCATCAAGCGCGTATTAAAACTCCTGGGCGCGAATCCCTCGGCGGCCAGCGTCGCCTTCAGTCGCTTGAGTCGTTCGACGTCGGCGCCATAGCGACGGCCCCAAACGACGCTGCTCGCGTTCGCAGCGCGCGCGATATCGGGAATCAGTTTCTCAGCGTCGCCCTCGAGGATGTCGAGCCGGCCGCCCTTGACCGCCAGCGCTTTTGCGAACGCGGCCAGCGATCGGCCAAGCCACCAGCGCGCCGCGCCGCCTAACGTGCGCGCGGCCTCATCGAAGACATAGACGAACAGCGCGGGTCGGCCGTCGGCCGCAGCCAACGCCTCGTGATCGTCAAGTCGGAGATCGTCGCCGAACCAAACGACAACGGGCCGAGTCATGGCTCGGCCCGTCGTATTTCAGCTATTGTCGCCAGCCTCATGCCTGAGCATACGCCCGCCGGGCTGGCGAGGTTCAGTCGAAACTCAGACCGAATGGGCCAGCGACAGGGTCGGCTCGCGACGGCCGATGACGCCAAAGTCGGCGATCGCCGCGTCGAGTTCGCGCCGGGGTCAGACCGGCGTCGTCGAGGTAGCGGCGGCCCAGGCCCTGCATCCGGCTGTAGTCGGCGGCGCGACGCGCGCTGTTCGCCAAAAGGTTAAGGAGAGATTGACCCATCCCCACCGGCGAGCGCTGGTCGCCATTGCCCGGATTTGACCGAGAAACCTGCGAAGCGGAGAGAGAGACAGCCATTTGAGCACCCTTTTGATCAGTCATGCGCGCACAAGCGCGCTTTCTTGGGCGTGCTTGTACGCCGATTGTGCGCCGCGGCAAGTCATGCTTATATTCACGACGGGATAGAAAAGATTGACGATGTCGACCTCGCGAAGATTACCATCTCTTAATGCTTTGCGCGCTTTCGAGGCGGTGGCGCGCAAGCTGTCGTTCGCGCGCGCGGCAGAAGAACTATTCGTCACCAAGGCGGCGATCGCCCAGCAGGTGCGACTGCTCGAAGAGGAGATCGGCGCGCCGCTGGTCGAGCGTTCGGGCCGCGGTCTGAAGCTGACAGAGGCGGGCGCCGCCGGCGCCGGGCCGCTCGCCGACGGGTTCGCCATGCTGGCGCGCGCCGCGCGGGCGATGCGCGAGGCGCGCGGACGCAGCTTTCTGGTGCTCAATGCGACGCCCTCGCTGGCGGCGACCTGGCTCGTCGCGCGGATCGTCAAATTCAAGTCGCGCCATCCCGAGATCGACGTGCTGGTCGACGCCAATCCCAGCGACGACGCGCTGGACCGCGGCGCGGCCGACGCGATGATCCGCTGGGGCGACGGCGATTTTCCCGATGCGTCCACCGTCCGTCTGTTCAAGGACGAAGTCTTTCCGGTCTGCGCGCCGCAACTGGTCAGCGGCGAGCCGCCGCTCAGAGTTCCCGCCGATCTGGCGCGCCACATGCTGCTGCATCTCGAGTGGAGCCCCGTGCATCAGAGCTGGCCGACCTGGGCGGATTGGCTGAAGGCCGCGGGGGCGCCGACGGTCGACGCCTCGCATGGCGTGTTTTTCAATCAGATGTCGATGGCGATCGGCGCGGCGGCGGAAGGGCAGGGCGTCGCGCTCGCTTCCTCGGCGACCGCTGCCGACGGTCTCGCCTCCGGGCGTCTCGTTGCGCCGTTCGAGGTCAGCATGCGCACCCCCTTCGGGTATTATTTCCTGTGCCGTCCCTCCGAGGCGGAAAGCCCGCGCATTCGCGCCCTCAGGGATTTTCTGGTCGAAGAGGCGGTCGCGTCTCAGGCCTAGGCGTTCGACAAAAGCCATTAACCCTAGCATGCGATGATGGCCGTCAGCTCCGTAACGCGCCAGTGGCGGAAGACTGTGATCTCTCAAGTGACCTTCGGGCGCCGCAGCGTCGGCATCGTCAGCGAAAATTCCGCAAGTCCCGACGCGGCCGCGACGGTCGCCGCGCAATCTGCAACATACGACGAAGTGGCCCGAGTGGCGCGCTCCGCATTTCAGTCGCCGATCGCGCCGTTCGACCTTCCCTCTGCCGAGCCGGTCGCCCTGGACGACGAGGAAGCGATGCGCGCCTTCGTCGGCCAGAACTGGTCGGCCTATCGTCGGCTTTGGCTTCGCATGCGCGACAAGCCTGGTTTGAGCCCCAGCTACGGGTTTTCGCCCGCGCTGTTCGGTGGGGTCTGGCTGATTTTTCGCAAGCAATATGCGCTCGGCGTCGGCGCTCTCGCCATCGTCGCGGCGTTCGCGCATTTCGCGCCGGTATATGCAACCATCGTCGCGCTCATTGAGCGCGTTGGGATTTCCTATTTTGGAAAATCGCTGGTGCTGATGTCGGGGTTCGAAGCCTTGGCTCGCGTGGGCGAGCGGGAGGCGACGCCGAGCGGGCGACTGTACCGGCTCTCGAGAGAGGGCGGGGTGGCGTGGTTGCTGGCCGCGCTGGCCGTCAGCTGCGAAGCCGGGCTGGCCTTTTCGTCTCTGGCGAATGGGGAAGGATTGACAGGCCCCGCGCTCGATAGCGCCGCGTTGCTCGCTCGCGTGCGCGACGCGCTTCCCTGACCGAAAGCGCGGATGCCGTCAGGTGAAAATGTTGGTGATTTCGCCGTATTCCGAACTCAGCTTGGCGAACATCATCCCGCAGATCCCCGCGATGGTGACCGCGATGAACGAGGCAAGCAGCGAATATTCGACCGCTGTCGCGCCGTTGGAATCCGAGGCGAGAGCGCGCGCCAACGTGTGCGCAGCAAAGAGACGCGCCGATAGTTTGAGGCGGGCGGACCGAAATTTTTCAATCACAGGCATTGAGGGCGGCCGATCGGTTTCAAGTGCATAGCAAGTATATGGCTGACCCGGGGGCCCAACAGCGCCGGCGGCTCAGGCCCCTGCAATCAGAGCCTCCTCCAGCGAGATCACCTTAGCGCCCAGCCGTTAAGCCGCCATCAAGGCGACGCCTAAAACTTGTTAAGAGTAGCCGGCTGGCGGCGCTTGGCTTAAAAAGAGGCCGAAGATCAAGCGCGGGCGCCAGTTTCGAGGTCCCGTTGTAGCGGAGCGGGGGAAAACCATGTCGCATAGGATTTTGGTGGCGCAGGGAGGCGGCCCGACGGCGGTTATCAACCAGTCGCTGGCCGGCGTTGCGCTCGAAGCGCGGCGGTTCTCTTCGATCACCCATGTCTACGGCGCGCGGCATGGCGTGCGCGGCATCATCAACGAGGATCTGATCGACCTCGGCCGCGAAACGCAGGAAAATCTGGAGGCGGTCGCGGCGACGCCGGCCGCGGCGCTCGGGTCGACGCGCGACAAGCCGGATCTGAAATACTGCACGGAAATCTTCCGGGTCTTGCGCGCCCACGAGATCGACACGTTTCTCTATATCGGCGGCAACGATTCCTCCGATACGGTGCGCATCGTGGCGGAGGAGGCGCGCAAGGCCGGCCAGCCGATCCGCGCCATCCATGTGCCGAAGACGATCGACAACGACCTCGTCGGCTTCGACCACACGCCGGGCTTTCCGTCCGCGGCGCGGTTCGTCGCGCAGGCGTTCATGGGCGCCAATCTCGACAACAACGCCCTGAAGGGCGTCTATTGCGCCGTCATCATGGGACGGCACGCCGGCTTCCTGACCGCCGCCTCCGCGCTGGCGCGGAAATTTCCCGACGACGGGCCGCACCTCATCTATCTGCCGGAGCGGGTGTTCTCGATCGACAAGTTCCTCGGCCGACGTGAAGGCGACCTTTGAGAAACATGGCCGCTGCGTGATCGCCGCCTCGGAGGGCATTCACGACGAGAACGGCGCGCCGATCCTCGCGAAATTGTCGGGCGAACTCGAGAAGGACGCGCATGGCAACGTCCAGCTCTCCGGCACCGGCGCGCTGGCCGATCTGCTGTGCGAGCAGGTCAAGCAGAAGCTCGGCATCAACCGGGTGCGCGGCGACACGTTCGGCTATCTGCAGCGCTCGTTTCTCGGCTGCGTCTCCGACGTCGACCAGCGCGAGGCGCGCGAAGTCGGCGCCAAGGCGGTGCAATACGCGATGTGGGAAGGCCACAACGGTTCCGTCGCGATCCGCCGGGTCGGCAATTACGCCGTCGACTATCCGCTGATCCCGCTGGAAATCGGTGGCGGGCAAGACGCGCGTGATGGAAGACCATTTCATCGGCGAGACGGCCAACGACGTGACGCCGGCCTTTATCGACTATCTGCGGCCGCTGGTTGGTTCCGACATCCCAGAGGTCGCGCGCCTGCGCGGCGCGAAGGTGGCGAAGGCGAAGGCCTGACGCGACACGCGGTTGTGGCGCGACGCCAGGTCGAGCAGCGCGGCGACATAGCCCTCGGCCTCGATAGCGAGCGGCGTAGCGTCCGCGGAGCCGGGCGCCGTCAGAGGCGCCGAGGCGATCTCGCGTCGTGCGCGCCGGGCGTAGCGCGACCCCACGGCGTCAGTTCCCGCCTTCCAGCAATCGCCGTGCGATCACCTGCGCCTGAATCTCGGCCGCGCCTTCAAAAATGTTGAGGATGCGGGCGTCGCACAGCACGCGCGAGATCGGATATTCGAGCGCGAAGCCGTTGCCGCCGTGGATCTGCAAGCGCATTGTCGGCGGCGGCCCAGGCGACGCGCGCGCCGAGCAGCTTCGCCATCCCGGCTTCGAGATCGCAGCGCCGGCCCTCGTCCTTGGCGCGGCCGGCGAAATAGGTGATCTGGCGCGCGATGTGGATTTCGACCGCCATCATCGCGAGCTTGTCGGCGACGCGCGGGAAATTGATCAGCGCCTTGCCGAACTGCACGCGCTCCTTGGCGTAGCGCAGCCCCAGTTCGAACGCGCATTGGGCGACGCCGACGGCGCGCGCCGCCGTCTGGATGCGCGCCGATTCAAACGTTTCCATCAATTGCTTGAAACCCTGGCCCTCGACGCCGCCGAGCAGCTGCGACTCAGGAACCTCGAAACCGTCGAACGCGATCTCGTATTCCTTCATGCCGCGGTAGCCGAGCACTTCGATCTCGCCGCCGCTCATGCCCTTGGCGGGGAAGGGCGCCGTCGTCCGTCCCGCGCGGCTTTTCGGCGAGAAACATCGACAGGCCCTTGTAGCCGGGCTCGTCGGGGTTGGTGCGCGACCAGCAGCGTCATCAGGTCGGCGCGCACCGGATGGGTGATCCAGGTCTTGTTGCCGCGGATGTAGATATGTGTCGCCGTCGCGACTGGCGCGGGTGCGCAGCGAGGCGAGGTCGGAGCCGGTATTGGGTTCGGTGAACACCGCGGTCGGCAGGATTTCGCCGCTGGCGATCTTCGGCAGATATTTGTTCTTCTGCGCCTCGGTGCCGCCGACGAGAATCAGTTCGGCCGCGATCTCGGAGCGCGTGCCCAGCGAGCCGACGCCGATATAGCCGCGCGACAGCTCCTCCGAAACCACGCACATCGACACCTTGCCGAGGCCCATGCCGCCATAGCTCTCGGGAATCGTCAGGCCGAAAACGCCCATATCGGCGAGGCTGCCGATCACCTCGAGCGGGATGTACTGGTTCTTCCGGTGCCAATCCTGCGCATAAGGGGACCACCTGCTTGTCGGCGAACCGGCGCATCTCGGCGCGCATCGCCTCCAGCGTCTCGTCGAGCCCGGGATCGCCGATCGCGCCTTCCGGCGCCGCCGCGATCAGGGCGGCGAGCCGCGCCCGGTTTGCCGGCGTGTTGCCGTCCCGGATCAGCTGCAGGACGGCGCCCGATTTCAGCGGCAGATAGTCGCTCTCCGCCAACCCGAAATCGTCGAGCCGGACGATTTCGCCCTGGTTCATCGGGATGCCGCCGAACAATTGGGCGAGATATTCGCCGAGCCCGATTCGGGTCAGCAGCGCCTCGGTCTCGCCAAACCGGCCTTCTGCGCCCAGCCGCTGGGCGTAGGACGTCAGCTCCTTGATCGCCTCGACGTAGGTCGCCAGCCAGGCGAGCCCGTGAGCCGCGTGCTGCTCGGCCTCGAGTTTTGCCGAACTGAGCCTGCCTTTGTCGCTGACCCGCTCGCGAAGGCTGGCGGCGGCGCGCGCCAGCACGGTTTCCGCGGCATGTTGGGCGTCGAGGCCAAGGTCTTCGACGTTCAAGGTGAGCCCCTGTCTTGGTTTGTTGCGACGCAACATGCGACTCCGCATAAGCTTTGGCAATCGGCCTTTCGGAGCAGGGCGCAACCTGCGGTACACGACGAAAACCGTTTGGCCCTTCCGTCCGGGGGGTGGCCCCTCTACATCAGGGCGGACAAAGCGGGCGACGCCGATCCGTCGCGACGAGGGATATTGTGTGCGGAGACCGTATTCGATCCTGGCTGACGCTCTCGGCTCGTTCGTCGCCGACGATGGCTGGGCGATCTCGAGCCATATCGCGCTTTCGACGCTGACATCGCTGTTTCCGTTTCTCATCTTCGTGACCGCGCTGGCCGGTTTCCTCGGCTCGCAGCAGCTTTCCGACGAGGCGGCCACGCTGATGTTCGGCGCGTGGCCGGATGTGGTCGCCAAGCCGATCGCCTCGGAGGTGCATGGCGTGCTGACGGAGCCGCGCGGCGGATCTGCTCACCTTCGGCGCGGTGCTGGCGCTCTACTTCTCGTCGAGCGCGATCGAGGCGCTGCGAATTGGCCTCAACCGCGCCTACGACACGCCGGAAGAGCGGCCCTGGTACTGGCTGCGCATCCAGTCGATCGTGTTCGTGATGTTCGGCGCTGCGGCGCTGCTCGCGCTGGCGTTCCTGATCGTGCTCGGGCCGCTGATCTTCAACACGTTGAGCGACTATTTTCCCGGCCTCAACGATCTGCGCGGCCTGTTCACGGCGGTGCGGCTGGTGACGGCGACGATCGCGCTCGCGCGTCGCGCTGGTGCTCGCGCACCGCTGGCTGCCCGCCGCGCAGCTGCGGTTCATCGATATCCTGCCCGGCGCGAGCGTCAGCTACATCTGCAGCCTCGGCTTCGGCGAGGCGTTCGGCATCTATCTCAGCAGGTTCGCCCGCAACTACGTCGCGACCTATGCAGGCCTCGCCTATGTGATGATCGCGCTGGTGTTTCTCTATTCCGTCGCCGTGATCTTCGTGTTCGGCGGCGAACTCAACGCCGCCATTCTGCGCGCCCGCCACCAATTGCCAAAGCCGCGCCGCCGCTGAACCTAGACAGCGGGCACGGACAGCACCGGCCAGCGGCCGTCGTCGAGGATTTCGGCCGTCACGCTGCCGCGCAGCGCGGCGATCACGCCGCTCTTCTTGCCTGTCGGCATGGCGATGATGTCGGCGTTGATCCGCCGCGCGGTCTCGAGGATCGTTTCCGCGACCGGTCCCTGCCGATAAAGGATCTCCCGCTTCTGGCCATCGTGCGGCAGGATCAGGTGATCGCTCGCCGATCCGACATGGAGCAAACGGACATCGACAGGCAGGCCGAGCTGTTCGATGAAATCGTCGATCCGCCGCAGCGCAAGCGAGAGGTCGACTCCGTCTTCGGCCGAAACGAGAATGCGTTCCAGCCGCATCGCGCCCGTGTTGACATCGACGAAGCCGCGCGCGTTTTCCCGCATCAGCAGCGCCATCGTCTGGGCGCGGCGACGCGCCCGGCCGGCGACCGAGCGTTCAAGCCAGCGCGACAGTCCCCGGTGCTGGCGGGTCGAAATCACGGCGAGGTCGCAGCGGTGGCTTTCGAGATAGTCGATCACGCCGGCCCGTACGTCGTCGGCGGGTATCGCGAAGCCGACGACCGAAAGCCCGAGATCGCGCTCGAGGCTTTCGGCCCCCGCGGCGCCGGCCGGCAGCATCTTCCAGCGCGCCAGCAGGTCGATCGCCTCGCGAACGCCCGAATGGCGCGGGCCCAGCTCGCCGCTCGCAATGTTCAGCAGGGACAGGGCATAGCGTCCCCGGAGCGCGATCCGGACCGAATGAGCGAGCGCCGGACGGCCCTCGGGAGCGTAGTCAGTGGGATGGACGAGGGTCGCGCGCTCGCCTGCGGAAACGCTCATCGGCGTGTTTCCTGGATAAGGAGATCAGCGCACAACTTTAACGTGTATAGGTTAAGAAGGGATTGCGTGCGCGGGACGCGCACCCTGGACGCTACCTACAGGCTTACCACGGCCCTTTCCGTCATGGCCGGGCTAGTCCCGGCCATCCACGCCGGCGGGCAAAAACGTGCTTCCACTCAGAGGGTCTCTCAGAGGTTGCAAAGATTTAGGGATTATGCAACTTCGCAGCGTGGATGGCCGGGACGAGCCCGGCCATGACGGCCGGCTTGCCCCGTCGCCTACGCCGGCAGGACGACGACCTTCGTCTTGATCGGAGTCCGGGAATAGAGGTCGATCATGTCCTGGCTGAGGAGGCCGGTGCAACCGCTGGTGATGTTGTTGCCGATCGTCTCGGGGTCGCTGGTGCTGTAGATCGTGTACAGCGTGTATTTGCCGTCCTGGTAGAGATACAGCGTGCGGGCGCCGAGCGGATTTTCGAGGCCTGGCGGCATGCCGCCGGCGTATTTGGCGGCTTCCGGCTGGCGCTGGATCATTTCCTTGGGCGGCGTCCACACGGGCCATTCGGCCTTGCGCCCGACATAGGCGTCGCCGCTCCACAGGAACCCGGAACGGCCGACATTGGCGCCATAGCGAGTGGCGTTGCCGTCGCCTTCGATGCGGTAGACGTAATAATTGTGCGGATCGACGATGATCGTGCCGGGCGCTTCGTTGGAATCGTAGCGCACGATCTTGCGGTAATATTTTGGATCCATCTTGGTCACATCGACCGCCGGAATCGGGAACTTCTCGTTCGGCGCCGGCCCATAGAGCTTCGCCGCCTCAGCAGCGCTCATGTTGTCGGATATCGCGCAGCCGGTCAGCGCCAGCGCGCCGAAACTGACGGCGGAGCCAAACAAAAACGACCTACGATTGAGAAGCCGGGCGGCCTCGTTCCCTTCGCCGCGATCGGCGATCCTACCGTCAATGATCATGATCTAGAATTTCCCATCTCCCGCCGGCCGACCCGAGAGTACACAGGGATGCGCCAGCCGAACGTCTCGCGGAGCGGAGATACCCCTCACACCCCCCAATTGGCAAGTCGGGCCTTCGCCGCGCACCTTGTTCCGCGTCCCGCGCGGGCGTAGTTTCGCGGGCCCGCATCGCAACCGGCATCAGGCATGACCACCGAGATCGAACGCAGGCTGACCAATATCTTCTCGGCCGACGTGCTTGGCTACAGCCGTTTGATGGGCCTCGACGAGGCCGGAACGCTGGCGCTGCTCAACGAGTACAAGGGCGTCATGATCGGCCTGATCGCGCAGCATCGCGGGCGGGTGGTGAGCACCGCGGGCGACGGCCTGCTGGCGGAGTTCGCGAGCTCTGTGATGGCGGTGCAGTCGGCGGTGGAGATCCAGCGCCAGCTTGCCGAGCGCAATCAGAAGATCGAGCCCGACCGCCAGATGTGGTTCCGCATCGGCATCAATCTCGGCGACGTGATCGTCGAGCGGGAGGACATATTTGGCGACGACGTCAACATCGCCGCGCGCCTTCAGTCAATGGCGCAGCCCGGCGGCATCCTCATCTCGGGTACAGTGTTCGATCAGGTGAAGAACAAGCTTGGCCTGAGCTTCGATTTCCTCGGCCCTCAGCGATTGAAGAACATCGACGCTGAAGTGCCCGTCTACAGCGCCGTCATGCCGGGCGCCCCCAAGGCGGCTGTCGATATAAAGGCAGATCAGAAAATTCCGCCGCCGATGCAACGTCAGAGCCTGATGGTGAGCGCGATCCGCACCGGCGCGATCGTCGCGTTCTTCGCCGCGATCAACCTGTTCTCCTGGAACGGCCATCTCTGGTTCCAATGGCCGTCGTTGGCCGTGCTCGCGATCTTCGTTCTCCGCGCCACGAAGATTTATCGACAGCAAGAGGGCGAAGGGGTCTCAAAACGCTGAGGGCATCGAGAAAACGCCCGGACGTCGTTCAGAGCGGCGTCCCGCTCTCGAAGCCAAACCCATGCAGCGCGATCCCGGCGAGGCAGGCG
Organism: uncultured Pseudomonadota bacterium; assembly: GCA_963771455.1. Classification (GTDB taxonomy): domain Bacteria; phylum Pseudomonadota; class Alphaproteobacteria; order Rhizobiales; family Beijerinckiaceae; genus Roseiarcus. The sequence goes on along the minus strand of CAVYTP010000017.1, from coordinate 74,916 downwards.
AGCGCGAGCGTAGGGATCATGCCGACCTTGAAACGGAAGATCGCCACGGCTGCGCCAAGAGCGATGCCGACGCTCCCGACATCGATGCTGGACAACGACGGGCATGTCGAAGCTCAACCCCCATCCGCGCAGCGGGAGCGTGACGCGGAACATCGCGTGAATGGCGAACCAGACCGCAAGATTGAGCACCACACCGACAACCGCCGCCGTTATCGCCGACAGCGCGCCCGTCAGCAGCTTGTGGCCGCGCAGATGCTCGATGTAGGGACCGCCGACGAAGATCCAGAGAAAGCACGGCGTGAACGTGACCCAGGTCGCGAGCAAGCCGCCCAGAGCGCCCGCCAGCAGCGGCGAGAACAGACCCGGCGCGCGGAACGCGGCCATGAAGCCTACAAACTGAAGCACCATGATCAGCGGCCCGGGCGTCGTCTCCGCCATGCCGAGCCCATCGAGCATCTCGCCGGGCGTCACCCAATGGTACGTAGAGACCGCCTGCTGCGCGATATAGGCGAGAACCGCATAGGCGCCGCCGAAGGTGACGAGCGCCATCTTGCTGAAGAATACCGCGATCAATGTGAAGACGTTGCCGGTTCCCGCGATCAGCGCGATCGCGATTGTTGGCGCAACCCACAAGGCGAGCCAGAACGCGCCGACGCGCAGCGCGCGCGCGGCGGAAGGCCGTGCGTGATCCGGCGTCGTTTCGCCGAGCAGGCTTTCGCCGTCAGGTCCAGCTTTGCCCTTGCCGTGCCCGACGCCGCCCATAAAAGCAGGCGACGCCGGCGCGCGCGCCGAAAAAGCCGATCAGGCCGGCGGCGATGATGATGACCGGAAAGGGGACCGCGAAAAAGAAGATCGCGACAAACGCCGCCGCGGCCAGCGCCTGCATGGGGCGACTCTTGAGGGATCGCTTGCCGATCCGGATGACCGCCTCGACGACGATCGCGAGCACGGCGGCCTTGAGGCCGAAGAACGCCGCGCCGACAATGCCGACCTGGCCCCATTCCGCATAGATGACGCTGAGCGCCATCAGCGCGATCATTCCGGGCAGCACGAACAGGCCGCCCGCCATGAGGCCGCCGCGGGTGCGATGCATCAGCCAGCCGATGTAAGTGGCGAGTTGCTGCGCTTCGGGGCCGGGAAGCAGCATGCAGTAATTGAGCGCATGCATGAAACGGCCTTCCGACACCCATTTCTTCTCTTCGACCAGAATCCGGTGCATCACCGCGATCTGTCCGGCCGGGCCGCCGAAGCTGAGCGCCGCAACGCGCAGCCAGACGCGAAACGCTTCGGGCATCGAGACGCCATGCGCAGGCGATTGTTGGTCTTTGGATTGGGAAAGAGCGACGCTGTCGACCATCTCAGACCTGTTATCGGCGGCGTCGCTCTCTCTCTACTACGCGGGCATCACATTTTCATCCCGCCCATGTTGTCCGCCTTCGGCGCCGCCGCGCCGACTTCGCGCACTTCGAACGTCACCTCGACAGGGCCGGCGTGCGCGAAATTGAGCGTCGCCTTCACGCTTTCCCCCTTCACGAACGGCGCCTTCAGGTTGACGAACATCAGGTGATAGCCGTTGGGGCCAGCGTGACGACGCCATGCGCCGGGATCGTAAGGCCATCCTCGACTTCACGCATCTTCATGACGCCGCCCGACATGCTCATTTCGTGCACCTGCACGGCGCCGAACTCGCTTGTTCCACCGGTCAGCTTTTCGGGCTCGGCGCCGTTGTTGTGGATGGTGAGATAGCCGGCGCCGACAGGCGCGCCTTTCGGCGTGGCGCGCGCCCAGGCCTGATCGATCGTGACGTCGCCCGCCTTGATCTCAGCGGCGGAGGCGGGCGCGCAGCACAGGGCGAGCAGAGAAAAAAGAGCAATTGTTCTTATCATATCAGCTAGCTCCGCTCAGGGTTTCACCGTGAAGTTGAAGTTGCCCTGGGTATGATGGGTATCGACCGACACCGCCTTCCAGGTGACGGTGTAGACGCCGGCGGCCAGCGGAGCGGCGAACCTGACGATGATGACCTTGTTGTCGCTCGCCTCGACGGACGCCTTGCCGGCGGGCACGGCGACGCCGCTGGCGTTTGTCACGGCGACGCTGGTGAATTTGGGTTCGACGCCTTCACTGAACTGCAACTTCAGTTCGCTCGCGCTGGCGACCGTCGAGCCGACTCCAGGCGTCGCCTGCTCGAGTTGGGCGTGGGCGAACGCCGCGGTCACAATCAGCGCAAAGGCGGGGATTAGCGCCGCACGGATCAAGTTGTTCATGATTTGCCTCCGAAGATCGGCTTGCCGAGGGTATTGGGGAAAATGTCGTCGAAGAAGAAGTGCAGTTCGCCAACGGCGCCGACGCCTTTGCCGCTCGCGCCATTGATCGGGAAAATCGCTTCCAGAGCGAACTGCCAGGTGTCCGCCATGTAGATGACGCCGGGTTGAATCGTTCCGGTCACGCCCCAACCGCCTTGCGGCACGTTGTTGATAGGCGCGCTAAACACGAATTCCGTCAACGGGATCAGGTGGTTGACGAACGAATTGCTGATCTCTCCGACGTGCGAGTTGTAGTACGGCAGGCTGTACTGCAGCGTGAAGCCAAAATTGAGGTTCTCGCTGTTCTGCTGCTCGCCGCCCGCGGAGAAGAACTTGTTCGGGATGTCTTCGCTGATTTCCGCGGTGATCGCGATCGGGCGAAGAATGTTGAGGCTCGTCGGCAGGTCGCCAAATCCCTTGCCGACATCCAGCACCGGTGAAACTGTGGTGTAGTTAGCGCCGTTGGCGTTGCCGTTTGTGCCGGTAAATCCCCAATCGACCTCTACGCCGGCCGACACCATGAATTCTGCGGCGGGCACACAGAGCAGTTGATATTTGGCTTCCGTGCTGAGGTCGCCCCAGCCATAGGCGCCGGCGGCCTGCGAATTCGTCGTCACCCAGCTTGGCCCGTCGGAGACCTGGAGGGCGAAGCCCGGAAAGATCGTCTTCGACCAAGCGAAGCTCGCGTCGTATTCCTGCTGTCCGCTGGTGTTGGTCGGCTGCACGGTGACGGTCGGCAGTGCGAGTTCGTCGCCGACGCCGGGATCGTCGATGCCGAGCGTAGCGGGGAAGATGCGATCGCCGCAGACGGCGTGCGCGTGCGCCAAAGTCGAAAAATGAGCCGCATATAGCAAGATACTCGCGCCGATGGCGCGCCTAGTGAAACCCGACATGAGGAGAAGCCCCGAAGCTGGAAAAAACAGGAAGCCCGCGCGCAACGGCGCAGCGGTCGACGGTCTGCTTCAGGCTAGGGGAGGGGCGCGAGGCTGCTGGGGGGAAGCGCGCGACGGCGGTCGTCGATCGGCGTCGTCTTGCAGGATGGGTTCGGCCCGGACCATCGCGACGCGGTCGGGAGCGTGCATTGCTTGTGGCTGCGGCAATGCTGCCGCGCCATGCAGGCAACAGAGCGGACAGCTGCCGGCGTGATGATGTGGGGCCGCCGGAGCGGAGCCGTCATCGTTTATGCAGAGCTGAAAGCTATCGCCGAACGTCGCCTTAAGCTCAGCCGCGACATCGGCGACATCGCGGGACGAATCGAGCCTACCCGCATGGACGACAGGGCTGAAAGCGACATTTACGATGGCGATCAGGGCTAGCGCCGCACAAAAAGCGCGCAACGCGCGGCGCAGCGCCGCTACACTTTTCCCCTGCCTGTTGCCCCCGCCTGACACCCGGACGTCCCCAAGGCGCGCTCGTGCGCCCCCAACAATCTTACCTTATTGTAAAGTTCTTACAAGCAGGCCGCCCATTGATGAATGTACTTGATCGTTTTTATAGACTGATATAGGAATTGCGCGCCGCACCGGCGCGGGATGGTTATTCTGGATCGCCATGACCTCGTTTCTTTCACACATAAACTGGCTGTATTCGCTGTCCGGTCTCGCCATCGGCGCGCTGGTCGGGTTTACGGGTGTCGGGGGCGGGTCGCTGATGACGCCGCTGCTGGTGCTGCTGTTTGGCATTCATCCGGCGACCGCGGTCGGCACCGACCTTCTGTATGCGGGCATCACCAAGATTAGCGGCTCGCTCGTCCATGCTCGCAACCACGCGATCGACTGGCGGATCACCCGCCGGCTCGCCTCGGGGAGCGCGCCCGCTGCGGCGCTGACCTTGACGCTGCTGTCGTTGTTCGGGGCAAAATCGGCCTCGATGAGCGCTGTCATCACCACAATTCTTGGGTTTTGCGCTGCTGCTGACGGCGATCGTGCTGCTGTTTCGGTCCTGGATTCTGGCGCGGATGGCGAAATACATCGACGGCGCATCCGACAACCGGATCGGCTGGCTGACGGTCGCGCTCGGCGCCGCGCTCGGCGTGCTGGTGTCGATTTCATCGGTCGGCGCGGGCGCGATCGGCGTCACGGCGCTGCTGACTCTCTATCCGAAATTGCCGACGGTGAAGATCGTTGGCTCCGACATCGCCCATGCGGTGCCGCTGACGCTGATCGCCGGAGCCGGGCACTGGTGGATCGGCTCGGTCGACTGGTCGCTGCTCGTCTCCCTGCTGGTCGGTTCGATCCCCGGCATCGCGATCGGCAGCCATTTCGCCTCGCGCGTGCCGGACAAAGTGCTGCGGCCGGTGCTCGCCGGCACGCTCGCGCTGGTCGGCGGCAAGCTCGCGTTCTGATCGGTTAAGTCTCGGGCGCCACGGCCCGCCATTCGTAGAGAACATCGGGCTCGCATTCGTCGTTGCGCGAGCCGTCGGTGTATTCGACGGCGACGAAGTCCCGCCGTTCGTAGAAGCGCCGGGCTGCTTCGTTGCGCTGAAACGTCCATAGGCGCAAATGGCGCTGTTCCCTCTGCGCAAGATCCAGCAGCGCGGTTCCGACGCCTGCGCCTTGCGAGGCGGGCAGAACGTAGAGCTGGTCGATCCAGCCCGCCCGGAACGCAATCAGCCCCACGAGCTGTGCGTCTTTGAAAGCCCCCCAAATCTCGCAGTCGCGGAAAACGTGTTCGGCGAAATACGACGCATCCTCGGCCGGGGTGTAGCGGCCCGATAGCCATGGCAGCCGTTCGTCGAACGCGCGGCGGTGGACGCGGGCGGCGACCTCCATCTCGTCAATCCGAAGTTTTCGCAGCTCCATCCGCGCAAATGCAGCCTCGGCCAGCCGCCAAGTCAACCGGGAAACCGGATGCGCGGCGAACACCGCTATTTGATCCAGGCCTCATGAACTCCTCGTCGACGAACGCGTTTGCGTAGGGCGGGGGAGGGCGCCCGCTGTGCGAATGAGGTTCGACTGTGGCTGAAAAATCGTCCTGGGTGCGGGTGATTGTCGGAATTGTCGTGATCGCGGCTATCGGCGGCGGCGGCTACTACGCTTGGGAGCGTCACACTGCCAGCGTAGCCGCCACGCAAGCGAAATCGGAAACGAAGGCGCCCGCCGCGCCCGTCACTGTGGCCGAGGCGCGCAAAACCGACTTCCCGGTATATCTGACTGGCCTCGGCGTCGTTGAGCCCTACGATACGGTGACGGTGAGCAGCCGCGTCGACGGCGAAATCACCAAAGTGTTCTTCAAGCAGGGCCAGATGGTCAACGAAGGCGACACGCTGGTGCAGATCGATCCGCGCCCCTATCAAGCGGCGCTCGATCAGGCGACCTCCAAACGGGACGCGGATCAGGCCAACCTCAAGAACGCCCAGCTCAACCTGGGTCGCTACAAGACCCTGGGCGACAAGGATTTCGCGTCCAAGCAGCAGGTCGACACGCAACAATCGACGGTCGACCAGCTGCAGGCCCAGATCAAGGGCGACGACGCGGCGGTCGACAACGCCCAGACGGAACTTTCCTACACGACGATCAAGGCGCCGCTGACCGGCAAGACCGGCTTCCGGCTCGTCGATCCCGGCAATATCGTGCACGCCAGCGGTACCGCGGGCATTGTCACGATCGTCAAGCTGCAGCCGATCTCCGTTGTCTTCACCGCGCCGGAGGAGGCGGTTCCCCGCATCAACAAGGCGCTTGCCGCCGGCGAGGTGCCTGTCGACGCGATGAGTTCGGACGGCAAGACCCTGCTTTCGAAGGGCCATCTCGCGCTCGTCAACAATGCCGTCGATCAGGCGAGCGGCGACATCCGCATGAAGGCGACGTTCGAAAACAAGGACAACACGCTCTGGCCGGGACTGTCCGTTTCGACGCGGCTGCTCATTGAAACGGTCAAGGACGGAATTGTCGTTCCTCAGGACGCCATCCAGCGCGGTCCTGACGGGTTGTTCGTCTACGTGGTCGAGGGGGAAACAAGGCGAAGCTGCAGGCCGTGAAAGTCTCGCAGGAAAGCGAGGGACAATCGCTTATCGAGAGCGGATTGCAGGGCGGCGAAAGCGTGATCGTCGAGGGCCAATCGCGCGTCACCGACGGCGCCGCCGTGCAGCCGAAGACGCAGACTCAGCCGTCGCCTACGCCTTCGCAAACGACGGCCGAAAACACCAAGGCGCCCTGACCATGGCGATCAATATCTCCGCGCCGTTCATTCGCGCGCCGATTGCGACCTCTCTGCTGATGGTGGCCGTGCTGTTCGTCGGCGTGATCGCCTACCCGAACCTGCCGGTCGCGCCGCTGCCGCAAGTCGATTTTCCAACCTTGCAGATTTCGGCGACGCTGCCCGGGGCAAGCCCGCAGACCATGGCCTCTTCAGTGGCGCAGCCGCTTGAAACGGAGTTTGCGCAAATTCCCGGCGTCGCGCAGATGACGTCGGTCAGCACCGTCGGTACGACCTCGATCACGCTACAATTTACGCTAGATCGTAACCTCGACGGCGCGGCGACCGACGTTTTGGAAGCCATCAACGCCGCCGGCGGGCAGCTACCCAAGAATCTGCCCAGTCCACCGACCTTTCGTAAGGTCAATCCGGCGGACTCGCCGATTCTGCTGATCGCGGCTTCCTCCAAATCCCTGCCGCTGACCGAGGTCGACGATCAGGTGCAGACCAAGCTGTTCCAGCAGGTCAGCCAGATCCCCGGCGTTGCGCAAGTGCTGATCGGCGGCCAGCAGACGCCCTCGATTCGCATCCAGCTCGATCCGGCGAAACTGGTCGCCAAGAACCTTTCGCTCGAGGAGGTGCGCCCCGCGCTGACTGCGGCGACCACCGATGATCCCAAGGGCACGATTTACAGCGGGAACCGCGCTTTCACCATCTACGCCAACGACCAGATCACGCGCGCGACGATCTGGAATGACGTAATCGTCGCCTATCGCAATGGCGGCCCGCTGCGCGTCAAGGATATCGGCCAGGCGGTCGATGGCCCGCAGGACACCACCCAGGCCGGTTGGGCGGACGGCAAGCGCGCCGTATTCCTGGTGATATTCAAGCAACCCGGCGCGAACGTCATCGACACCGTCAACAAGATCATGGCGGAACTGCCGCGCATCAAAGCCTCGATGCCGCCTTCGATCGACATTTCGGTGATCAGCGACCGAACGCAGACGATCCGGGCCGCGGTCAGCGACGTGCGCAATACGCTGCTTCTGACCATCGCGCTGGTCGTCGCCATCATTTTCATTTTCCTGCGCAACGTCTGGGCGACGATCATCCCAAGCGTGACGGTGCCGCTGGCTTTGCTCGGCGCCTGCGCGCTGATGTGGATCGCCGGCTATACGCTCGACAATTTGTCGCTGATGGCGCTGACCATTTCGGTCGGCTTCGTCGTCGACGACGCGATCGTAATGCTCGAAAATATCATCCGCTATGTCGAAGACGGCATGGAGCCGCGCGAGGCGGCGCTGAAGGGCTCGGGCGAAATCGGCTTCACCATCCTGTCGATCAGCATTTCGCTGATCGCGGTGCTGATCCCACTGCTCCTGATGACCGGCATCATCGGCCGGCTGTTTCGCGAATTTTCCATCACGCTATCGATGACGATTGCGGTCTCGGCGCTCGTGTCGCTGACGCTGACGCCGATGATGGCGGCGAGGTTCCTGAAATCCCAAAAGGACGTCAAGCACGGCCGGCTCTACGAATATAGCGAACGCATGTTCGAGGGATTGCTGAAAGGCTACGAGCGGGGGCTGGACGTCGTCCTCAACCATCGCTTCATCACGCTACTGGTGTTTATCGGCACGGTGGCGCTGACCATCTACATGTTCATCGTCATTCCCAAGGGCTTCTTTCCGCAGCAAGATACCGGCCTCATAACGGGCATTTCGCAGGGCGCCGAGAATATCTCGGTCAAAGACATGATGCGCCATCAGGAAGAGCTGGGCGCTATCGTTCAGAAGGATCCCGCCGTAGCCCATCTCGCGATGTCGATCGGCGGGTCAGGAAACCCCTCCAACACTGGCCGCATGTTCATCACCCTGAAGCCGCAGGGACCAGCGTGACGCTTCCGCGGATCAGATCATCCGACGCCTGCAGCCGCAACTGGACAAGGTTGAAGGCGCCAAGCTGTTCCTGCAGGCTGCGCAGGACGTGACGGTCGGCGGCCGCGCTTCGCGCACCCAGTATCAGTATACTGTGCAGGACACCGACTTCGACGAACTCAACACCTGGGCGCCGAAATTGCTCGCCAAGTTGCGGACCCTGCCGGGCCTGACCGATGTCGCGTCCGATCAGGAAACCGACGGAACCACGCTGACCCTGACCATCGACCGCAACGAGGCGTCGAAGTTCGGCATCTCCGCGCAAACCATCGACGACACGCTCGACGATGCATTCGGCCAACGCGAGATCACCCAATATTTCACTCAGCTGGCGAGCTACGAAGTCATCATGGAGGTGACTGCCCGAACTTGCAGGAGGACCTGCACTCGCTCGACAAGATCTTCATCAAGTCGAGCCAGGGCGGCGAGGTGCCGCTCGCGGCAATCGCCAAATGGACGACGACGCCGATCGCGCCGCTGTCGATCAGCCATCAGAGCCAGTTTCCGGCGACGACGATCAGCTTCAATCTCGCGCCCGGCGTCGCGCTCAGCCAGGCGACGACGCAAATCGAACAGGCGCAGGCCGAGCTGAAAGCGCCGCCGACACTGATCACCAGCTTCCAGGGCAACGCGCAGGCGTTCCAGGATTCGCTGTCATCAGTGCCGCTGCTGATCGTCGCCGCGCTGTTCACGGTCTATCTGATCCTCGGCATTCTCTATGAGAGCTACATCCACCCGCTGACCATTCTCTCGACCCTGCCGTCGGCCGGCGTCGGCGCGCTGGCGACCTTGATGCTGTTCGGCTACGATTTCAGCCTGATCGCGCTGATCGGCGTCATCCTGCTGATCGGCATCGTGAAGAAGAACGGCATCATGCTGGTCGACTTCGCGATGACGGCCGAGCGCGAGCAGAACCTGTCGTCGCACGACGCCATTCGCCAGGCGGCGTTGCTGCGTTTCCGCCCGATCCTGATGACGACGATGGCGGCGATCCTCGGCGGCGTGCCGCTGATGCTCGGCCACGGCACCGGATCGGAAATCCGCCAGCCGCTGGGTTTCGCGATGGTTGGCGGCCTGATCGTCAGCCAGGCGCTGACGCTGTTCACGACGCCGGTGATCTATCTTTATCTCGACAGCCTGCAGCAATGGCTGGCAGGGGAGAAGAAACAGAAGATCGAGAAGCGCGAAGATCATCCGGAGCCGCAGGGCCTGCCGGCGCCGGCTGGGGAGTGATGATCGCCCCCGTCAAACGTTGAGTTTGACGCAACCCCGTAGCCGTGCGTCAATTCCCGCGCCGCAACCGCTAGAGGGGACGCGCAGATGGGATTGGCTCTAGTCACGGGAACGAGCACGGGCATTGGGTTTTCGACCGCTGTGGCGCTCGCCCGCGCCGGACACACGGTGGCCGCCACGATGCGAAACCTGGAGCGCGCAGTCAAAATCGAGGCCATCGCGGCGGCCGAAAAGCTGCCGATCTTCGTCTCGCAACTCGACATCGACGACGATGCATCGGTGACAAACGGCGTCGCCGCCGTCGTCGCCAGCCATGGACCCGTCGACATCCTCGTCAACAACGCGGGTGTTCCCGGCGGCGGAGCTATAGAGGAAACGCCACTTGCTATGTTCCGCAGCGTGATGGAGACAAATTTCTTCGGTGGCCTGCGCTGCATTCAGGCGGTAGTCGGCGGTATGCGCGAACGTCGTGCGGGCGTGATCGTCAACGTGACGTCCCTAGCAGGGCGGGTCGCCAACGCGCCGATGGCGTCGTATGCGGCCTCCAAATTTGCGTTCGAGGCGTTGAGCGAAGTACTTGCTCAGGAATTGCGCGGGTTCAACGTCAGGGTTGCGATCATCGAGCCAGGCGTCGTGGCGACCCCGATTTTCAAGAAGGGCCCGCCGCCGCGCGCCAACAGCGCCTATCCCCACGGGCGGCGTCTCAGGGCGCTATTCGCCGCTTCGCTCACCAATCCGACCCGCCCCGAGGCCGTCGCGGACCAGATCGTCGCGATCGTCAACGGCGACAGCTGGAGGCTTCGCTACCCCCTCGGCGCCGACGCGATCGCCGGACTGGAGGCCCGCCTGCGCAAATCGGACGAGCAGGTCACGCTGGAGGCCGCCGACAGCGACGAAGCGTTCAAGGCCCGCATCAAGCGTGAGCGGGGCCTGGACCTCGACCTATAAAGGTCTAGGCCTGCGCCTCAGCGCGGCGCGCATCGACCGCGTCGCGCAACGCCCGGAGTTCGCCGGTCAGGCGTCCGAGCTTGGCGGGCGCGCAGCCGGAGGCCGACAGCAACAATTCGCCGAGGCAGGCGCTCTCCGCATCGAGCTTGCGGCCGGCGTCGGTGAGCGAAACGATCACCTGCCGCTCGTTGGCAGCGTTGCGGCGGCGCTCGACCAGGCCGCGGGCCTCCAGCCGCTTCAGCATCGGCGTCAGCGTGCTGGGCTCCAGCGCCAGGCGCTCGGCGATGGCCCCAACCGTCTGCCCGTCCTGCTCGGCCAGCGAACGCAACACCAGATACTGCGGATAGGTAACGCCGAGACGGTCGAGCAGCGGCTTGTACAGGCGGCCGACCGCGATAGACGCGCTGTAGAGCGTGTAGCAGAGCTGATCCTCGAGCTTGAGGGCCGCGAGGTCGGCAGGCGAGGGGGGAGCAACCGTCTTCATTATGACAAACATTATCACGATAACGTTTCGATTGACAGGGTTAATAAACTCTGTCAGACAACAATTATCGCAATAACAGTTATTGTGATATGTGTTGCGGCCAAAAGCCGCCTGACCGGAGGAATAGCGCATGCCCGTAAACGCTCTGTATCACACCAAGGCGACCGCCACCGGCGGCGGACGCGACGGCAAGACCTCCCTCGCCGATGGCACGCTGGCCCTGCAGCTGGTTGTTCCGAAGGAACTCGGCGGCCCCGGCGGCGAAGGCGCCAACCCCGAAAAACTGTTCGCGCTCGGCTATTCCGCCTGCTACCTGGGCGCCATGCGCGTCGCGGCGCAGCATGCCAAGACCAAAGTTCCCGATGGTTCGACGGTCACGGCGACGATCGGCATCGGCCCGCGCTCCGAGGGCGGCTTCGGTATTACCGCGGAACTCGACGTCTATCTGCCCGGCATGGCCGAGGCCGAGGCGCATACGTTGACCGAAGCGACCCACAACATCTGCCCCTACTCGAACGCCATCAAGGCGAGCGTTCCGATCAAGACGACCACCCGAGCCTGAGGCTGAGCTTCAACGGGGTCGCGCCAGAAAGACGGCCGACAGGATCATGACGGCGCCTGCCGATTGCAGCGCCGTCATCGGCTCGCCGAGGATGAAATAGGCGAGCGCAGCAGTGACCGCCGGCTGGACGAGAATGACCAGCGCGACAATCCCGACCGGAATGCGTCCGACCGCGACGGACGTCAGCCCCTGGCCGCCGGCATGGCTGCCGAAGCCGAGCAGGCACACCGTGATCCAGCCGGCGACGCTGGTCGGCATGAGCTTTTCGCCATGCGCGACGGCGGCGACTGCCAGCAGGACCGCAGAGACCGCGGCCGAAAGCATCGTCGCCGTCGGACCATCGAGGCCAGCCCGCGCGCGCTTGATGCACAGCAGATAGCTCGCATAAGCGATCGCCGCGATCAGCGCGGCCGTGTCGCCATAGGCGATCCGCGCCGGCGGCAGCATGCCCGCCATCACCCAGGAGCCGAGCAACGCAAACGCCAGCGCCGGCCAGACCCGCGCCTGCGGTCGCTCGCGAAAGAACAGCGCGCCGCCGACGACCGCGAGGATCGGCGCGACGTTGCCGATGAACGAAGCGTTGGCGACCTTCGTGCCGCTGAGCGAGATGTGGAAGCAGCCGACGTCGATCGCAAACGCGACGCCCGCCAGCAGCAGCGGCCAGACATAGGCGCGAGCGCTGACGCTGGGCGACCTCCCGCGCGCCAGCCGCGCCCAGAGAGCCAGCGCCGGCACCGCGAGCGACATGCGCCAGGCCGCGCCCGCCAGCGGCCCGACGTCGAGAAAGCGCACCAGAATTCCCGACCAGGCGATGATCCCGGTGCCGACCAGCAGCGCGGCCCAGCCGACGGTGTCGACTTTCGCGGGAGCGACGGTGGGAGCGACGGCGGTCATGGCGGCGGGGAAGCAGGAGTCGTAGGAGTTCGGCCGATCGTATACAGGCGGAGCGCCCAAGTAACCAGCACCGCCGCGGCCTTACCCTTCTCCCGCGCGCGGGAGAAGGCGGCGCGAAGCGCCGGATGAGGGCGTGCTAGGAGACCGTGGCTTCTGCGGCGCCCTCCTCACCCCAGCCCTCTGCCGCTAGCGGGAGAGGGCGGCGCTCCGCGGCCTGCGGATCGCTCTCACCTTGCCGCTTTTTCCGCCGCCGCAGAAAAACCGTTCGCCGCCGTCCGACTCGAGGCCTGAAACCGCCATTCCCTCGGGCATCTCAAGCCGCTCGAACACCTCGCCGGACACGGGATCGATGCGCCTGACATCGCTGGCTTCGCTCTCCCAGACGCCATGCCAGAGCTCGCCATCGACCCAGGTCACGCCGGTGACGAACCGGTCGGACTGCAGCGTGCGCAGCACGGCTCCCGTATCCGGATCGAGGGCATGGATAAGGCGATTGCGATGCTGGCCGATCCACAGCATCCCCTCGGCCCATGCGAGGCCCGAACCGCCGCCGTCGCCCGGCGTCGGAATCGTGTTCAGCACTTGCCCCGTCTTGGGATCGATCTTCCGGATCACGGCGTCGGCGATTTGATAGAGGTGCGAGCCATCGTAGGCGGTGCCGGCGTCCGCCGCCACTTCAAGGGCGCCGACGATCTCGCCGGTTTCGGGGTCGAGCGCATTCAGTCTGTCGCCCGAAGCGAACCAGACTTGCCGCCCGTCGAAACTGACGCCGTTCACGGCCTCCACGCCCGGAAAGGGTCCGTATTCGCGTAGCAACACGGCGCGTTGATGTTTCATGCCGCCACTCTAGCCGCTCGCTGCCGACCCGGGGAGTAACAAACTCGTCGGGAATCCCGGCACATTTGGGGCCATCCACCGGCAGGCCCGACCGCGACCGAACAATTCGGCCTTGCCTTCCCTTTGCAGCGCTTCGAGCGCCCGTTGGACGGTGCGCGGGCTGATGTCGAGCGCTAGCGCGAGCGCGGACGTCGCCCAGGCCTCGCCGTCGGCCAGCAGGGCGAGCAATTCCGCATGGTCGCCCTCCAATGGGGGCGCGAGCGCCGCGACCGACGTCGCGCGCCGCGGCTTCATCAGAAAGCCACGCCTCGTGGCCTGCAAGCTCGCGAGCGGCGCCAGCATTTTTCGCAGCCGGCCGATCTCGACCCGCAATCGCGCCCGATGGGATTCGTCAGCCTCTCGGCCTCGAAAGGCGCGCGCGACAAGCGCATCGCGCGAAACGTCCTCGGGCGCGGCCTCGGCCAGCGCTAACGCAAGCGCGAACAGCACTGGGCGGCTTGCAAACGAAATAGCGATCTCCCCCGCGCTCACGAGGTAACGACGCGCATCGACGACAAGCGCCCCAGAGGCGAGCAGCGCCTCGACATCGGCGAGTCTCAGCAGCGATTGGCGATCGAGCGCCACGAGACGCGCGGCGGGCGCCTCGAACGCCGCACGGGCGCGCTCGACTTCGGAGATCAGCGCAGAGATTCCGACTTGGCGCGCCGCGTTTTCGGCCCGGTCGAGCGCCGCGCGCGCCGGCCCCGCCCGGGTCTGCCGGATCGCCACGCCGGCGACAACCAGCCAGTAACCGGGCTGCGACGCCCGCGGCAGGCTGGCGAAATCGAGCCCGCCAAGCGTCCGCTCGCAGTCTTCGAGGCGCCCGACCAGCAGCAGCCGCCGCGCGTCGAGATAGCCGGCATGGGCGGCGTTGGCGCTGTCGCCGTGCGCTTCGAGCACGCTCCGCGCCGCGCCGAGCGCCTGCAGGCGGCCGCCGAGATCGCGCGAGACCAGCGCAATCTCGGCTTCCGCGACGACGCAGCGCGCCTGCGCCATCGGCTCGCTCCGGGCCGAAGGCGCGCGCGGCGCTGCGCAGCAAATCTCTGGCGCGGCCGAGGTCGCCGAGCTGGGCCATGGCGATGCCGCGCAAGGCGAGGGCGGGCGCGTCGTTGCGCAGCGCGACGCGCTTCAGCGCCGCCAGCGGATCGCCGAGCGCGAGCGCCCGCGCCGCGGCGTTGATCAGCGAGTCCATGAAAATCGCGTCAAACTTGTCACTCTCGCCGGCTCTGGGCTTCGCGGTAATGTCTGCTCGGACGGACAATCGAACGGGAGCCAGGCAATGACAACGTCCTCGATGGCGGACCAAGGCGCCCCGGCAGGTTGGCTCAGCCTCGCCGCATCGCCGACCTTCGCGCTGATGGCCGTCGTCGCCGCGAACGATTACGCCTCCGGCGTGTTTTGTTCTCTGAATCGGAGCCCTTTCCCGGTCAATGGAATGGCCGCGATGTACCTGCTGATGAGCCTCTTTCACCTATCCCCCTGGCTGAAACTCGCCGCAGGCCGGCGGGCGCCTGACTGACAACCACAGGAGACTGAAAATGAATCATGAAATCGTTTCGCAGCGAAGACTGGCTCGCCGCCCGCAAGGCGCTGCTCGCCAAAGAGCGCGCCATGACCCACGAGCTCGACGCGCTGCGCGCCGAGCGGCGCCGGTTGCCCTGGGTCAAGGTCGAGAAGGACTATGTCTTCGAGGGGCCGCAGGGCAAATGCACGCTTGCCGACCTGTTCGGCGATCGCAGCCAGCTCGCGATCTATCATTTCATGCTGACGCCTGGTTCAGACCATATCTGCCCGGGCTGCTCGTTCATCTCCGATCATGTCGATGCGGCGCGGCAGCATTTCGAGCATGCGGATTTGTCGTTCGCCGCCGTCTCGCGGGTGCCGCTGTCTCGCATCGAGGAGGTCAAGAAGCGGATGGGCTGGACATTCCCTTGGGTGTCGTCGCAGGGCAGCGACTTCAACTTCGACTTCGGCGTGTCGTTCAAGCCCGAGGACATTGCGTCGGGACGCGCGATCTACAACTACGGGACCGTGATCAAGAAGAGCCAGGACATGTTCGGGATCAGCATCTTCGCGAAGGGCGACGACGGCGCGATCTATCACACCTATTCGACCTACCATCGCGGGGCGGATATGCTGATCGGCGCGTTCAGCTGGCTGGACCTCGCCCCGAAAGGCCGCAACGAGGGAGACGGGGTGATGAGCTGGGTGCGGCGCCACGACGAATACTGAGAGGGCGAGCGGGCGTCGCGAAGTGCCGCCAAAGCCGACCGCGACGTCCTGTTCACGGCTTCGCTTTTGAGCCCGCTTCTGAAAGGAATTGCAGCATCACCGCGTTGAACGCGTCGGGCTGCTGGACGTTCGCCAGATGACGACCGCCGGGGATGGCAATAAGCTGTGCGCCGGGAATGCATTTCGCCGCGCCCTCCGCCGCAATACGGTAGAAGGGCCGTGTTTGTTCGCCGTAAGTGATCAACACCGGCATCTTGACCTGTTGAAGTTGGTCGCAGGTGATCGGCGGTTGCGGCGGCGCGGCGAGTGCGAGTGTCCAAGTGCGGGCATTGTCGAGGAACATCGAACGAACTTCCGGCGTCGCGGTATCCCAGAAATCGGGTTGATGGTTGACACCGATCGGTACGAGTTTGATCGCGCCTGCAACGTCTCCGGCCTTCGAAGCCGTGATCGCAGGCGTCAACATTTCCTTGCGATCGTCGCCCGCAATCTTCAGGCTTGCGGGGTCTGTAACGAAGCTGACGGTTCCCGGTTCGTGGATCGTCAGGCTGTGCAACAGCTCCGGATGCTGCAACGCCACCAATAAGACGATCGGACCGCTGTATGACCAGCCGACGAGGTCTACCGGACCGACGTTCAAACTGCGGATGAAAGCGGCGATATCGTCGGCGTGTGTCTGATGCGAGTATTTTGATCCGTCATCCGGCCACGAGGCGGTTCCGTGATAGCGCAAGTTGAGGCCGATAAAGCGATAATGCGCTGCGATCGCCTGGCGTTGCGCATCCCAGGCCCGGTAGTCGGTGCAGCAGCCGTGAATGAAAAGCACAGGCGCGCCGTCCCCCTGGTCCTGATAGACGAGTGTGACGCCGTTGACGCTGGCCTGTTCGATCTGCGGGGCGCCGGGGCCTTGCGACGACCAGGCCTGGCCGGCGGCCGCCAGCATCCAACCGCAGATCAAGGTCAGTTTGCAGGGCCAGGACGCAAGTATTTTGTTCAGGTTGGCCACGGCTTATCTCCCCGGTTCGGGATTCCGCCAGATCTACGGCTAATGATGCCGCGAGGAGGACAGATTGCACTAAATTCGGGAATTGCACAAGGACGGAATGCATTTAAGCCCGAGGAACATCGCGTCGGGACGCGCGATCTACAATCACGGGACCTCGGGCCGAAGGGCCGCAACGAGGACGCGGGCGTGATGACCTGGGTGCGGCGTCACGACGAATACTGAGGCGTAAGGTCGTCGCCACACCCCCCTCATCCTGAGCTTGTCGAAGGATACTCCCGCCAGAGCTCCCGATCGCGCCGCGAGCATCAACTGTCATCGTTGCGTGTTACGGCGTGGCTTACGTGCTCTCTGAAACATCCTTCGACAAGCTCAGGATGAGGGGGGTGTTCAGCCAAGGCGGGCGGCTCATGCCCCCGCCGCGGCGCGTCGCGCGGCGAAGGTCGGATGCGCGCCGGGCCACAGCCGCGTGTCTTCGGCGAGCGGCATGTGCATGTCGAAATGCGCCAGCGCGTCGCGCCAGGTTTGCAGGTAGGCCTCGCGCGACAGCAGGTTGATCGCCTCGATGTCGAGCCCGGCGCCGATCTCGTGATAGGCGTCGAGATTGGCGAGCTGGGGGCGGGGGGTGCGGCCCTGCGCCTCTCGCCGGGTCATTTCCAGATAGAGCCCTTCGAGCGCGCGCACCAGCCGCTCGACGTCAAACAGCAGGCTGCGCTTGACGCCTTCGATCAGCCGCTGCCGCAACGGCTTGAGCAACTCGGGCTGCAGTGCGAAAGCGAGCGCCTTGCCGGCGTAATCGCTCTCGCTCTCGCAGGCGAGTTCCGGCAGGCCCGCGGCCTTCACCAGGCTCGCGCAGACGCGCGCGGCAAAACTGCGCCCTGTCTGAGTTAGCACCGGAACGCCCATCCAGAGCGCGTCGGAGGCTGTCGTGTGCGCGCCCCAGGGAAAGCTGTCGAGGAACAGGTCGGCGAGCGGATAGCGCGCCAGATGCTCGTCGTTCGGCAGTTTTTGCGCCCAGATCAGTCGCGCGCGGATCCGCGCCCGAGGCTTGCGCGTAGGCGCTCAGGCGCGCGTTGACGTCGTCGCCGCCCTCCAGCAACCAGAGCACGCTGTTGGGCGTCGCCTTCAGGAGCGCGAGCCAGAGATCGAACGTGCGCTGCGTCAGCTTCTGCGTCGCGTTGAAGCTGCAATAGACGAAGGCTTCGTCAGGCAGGCCGAAATCGGCGCGGCGCGGCGCTGGCGCGATCGTGCGGCGTCGGTCGTTGGGCTGATAGCAGGGCAGGCGCAGCACTTCCTCGGAATAGAACATCTCCGAGCCGCGCGGGATCACCGTCTCGTCGGCGATGATGTAGTGATGATAGGGCGTGCCCATGGTGGCGGGATAGCCGAACCAGTTGACCTGGATCGGCGCCGGCCGCAGCGCGAACAGGCGGGTGCGGGCGAATTTGGTGTAGCCGTTGAGATCGACGAGAATGTCGATGCCGTCGCGCGCGATGCGCTCGGCCGCCTCGACGTCGCCGAGCTCGGAAATGTCGATCCAGTGCTCGGCGGCGGCGCGGATGCGGGCGCGGACGGGATCGTCGCGGTCGATCCCGCAATAATAGGCGAAGGTCTCGAAGCGCGAGCGATCATGCGTCTCGAACACCTCCGTCATGCCGTGGCCGACAGCGTGCTCGCGCAGGTCCGAGGACACATAGCCGATCTTGATGCGCGCCGCGGGCGTTGCGCGCCGTCCGGGCGGCGGCGACCGCCGCGAATTCGGCGCGGGTCGGGGCGGGCGAATTCGTCGCGGCTGTGCGTGTAGGCGCGCGCCAGCTGAAACAGCGGATCGTCCGACAGCGCCCGCAAGCGAAAGCGGCCAGACATAACGCGCGCTGACGCTCGGCGCTGACGCGCTTGGTCGCCGAGATCGCCGGCCAGCGGCATTGCCGCGTGCGCAGCCCGATCAGGTCGCGCACCGCGGCCTCGTGATAAGGTTCGAGATCGATCGCCTGTTCGAGCAGCGGCTCGGCGGCGGAGGGCAGCATATGATGCTGCAACAGACGCGCGCTCTGCGTCAGCAGCACGCTCTTCTGTTCGACCGCCTCCCCGTTGATGACGGCGAGGCGGTCGAGACCGTCTCTCCATTGCATGATCGCGCCCTTGGGATCGCCGAGGTTTTCCAGGGTGCGGCCGAGATTGATGCGCAAGGCGGTGAAGTCCGGCTTGGCGCGCAGGCCGTCGCGAAACGCGCGCGCCGCTTTCAGCAGCTCGCCGGCCTCGGTGTACGCGACGCCGAGGTTGAAATACACGGCGTGAACCAGCGGGTGATCGCCGTTGCGTCCAAGCCAGGCCTCAAAGAGTTCGGCCGAAGGTCGCGCGCCGTCGCGCGCCTTGATGCGCTCTGCCGATTCAAACAGAGCGACTACGGACATCTCCGCGAGCTGAGCCAGCTCGATCGCGCTTTCGTTCATGTCGCCTCGCGTTGCGCCTGAGAGGAGCCGCCGCAGTCTTGCGCGCTAGCGCAAGCCTGTCGGCGGTTCGTCCAGGCGCTTCGCTCGGCGACGCCTTAGTTGGCGAGCAGGGCCGCCACCTGCGTGGTGTTCATCGCCTGGACCTGTGTCTGGTTAAACACGGCGGCTTGCGTGGAGGTTATGCTCGCAATGTCCGCCGCGCTGATGCCGGGCACCGCCGAAGCGTTGATGCTGGCGAGATCGGTTGCGAGCGCGCCGAACTGGGTTGTGCTGAGCGCGGCGACGTGGGCGCTGGTCAGGGCGCCGACCTGCGTCGTGCTGAGAGCGGCAAGCTGGGTATTGTTGAGGCTCGACACTGCGGTCGCGGTCAGCGACTTGACTTCGGTCGTGGTCAAATAGCCCTGCTGGGTGGTGTTGAGGCTGTCGAGCACGGTGCTCGTCAGAGCGGCCGCCTGGGTGGTCGTCAGGTTGGCGATCACGCTCGCGCCGAGCGCGCCGAAATTGGTCGTCGTCAGGCCGCCGATCTGGGTCTCGGTGAGGCCGTGGACCTGAGCGGCGGTGAGGGCGTTGAGTTCGGTGGTCGAGAAGGTGTTGACTTCCGTCGTGCTGAGCGCGCCGATCTGGGTGGCGGTCAGGCCGGTGGTCTGCGTCGAGCGACAGGGCGCCGAGCGTGTCGATGGTTGTGGCGGTGAGGCCGCCGACCTGCGTGGCGGTGATCTCGCCGACCTGGGTGGTCGAGAGGTTGCCGAGCACGGTGGAGGTCAGCGAGTTGATCTGCGTCGAGGTCAAGTTGGCGATCACGCTGGTCCCGAGCGCGCCGAAGTTGGTGGTCGTCAGGCCGCCGATCTGGGCCGAGGTCAGGCCGTGGACCTGAGCGGCGGAAAGGCGTTGAGTTCGGTGGTCGAGAAGGTGCTGACTTCGGTCGTGCTGAGCGCGCCGATCTGAGTGGCGGTCAGGCCGGTCGGCCTGCGTGGAGCTGAGGGCGCCGAGCGTGTCGATGGTCGTGGCGGTGAGGCCGCCGACCTGCGTGGCGGTGATCTCGCCGACCTGCGTCGTCGAGAGATTGCCGAGCACCGTGGAGGTCAGCGAGTTGATCTGGGTCGAGGTCAGGTTGGCGATGACGCTCGTTCCGAGCGCGCCGAAGTTGGTGGTGGTCAGGCCGCCGATCTCAGCCGAGGTGAGGCCGTGGACCTGAGCGGCGGTGAAGGCGTTGAGTTCGGTGGTCGAGAAGGTGTTGACCTCCGTCGTGCTGAGCGCGCCGATCTGGGTGGCGGTCAGGCCGGCGGCCTGCGTGGAGCTGAGGGCGCCGAGCGTGTTGATGGTGGTGGCGGTGAGGCCGCCGACCTGCGTCGCGGTGATCTCGCCGACCTGCGTCGTCGAGAGGTTGCCGAGCACAGTGGAGGTCAGCGAATTGATCTGCGTCGAGGTCAGGTTGGCGATCACGCTCGTTCCGAGCGCGCCGAAGTTGGTGGTCGTCAGGCCGCCGATCTGCAGCCGAAGTGAGGCCGTGGACCTGAGCGGCTGACAAGCGCGTTGAGTTCGGTGGTCGAGAAGGTGTTCGACTTCCGTCGTGCTGAGCGCGCCGATCTGAGTGGCGGTCAGGCCGGTCGCCTGCGTGGAGCTGAGCGCGCCGAGCGTGTCGATGGTGGTGGCGGTAAGGCCGCCGACCTGCGTCGCGGTGATCTCGCCGACCTGCGTCGTCGAGAGATTGCCGAGCACGGTGGAGGTCAGCGAGTTGATCTGGGTCGAGGTCAGGTTGGCGATCACGCTGGCGCCGAGCGCGCCGAAGTTGGTGGTCGTCAGGCCGCCGATCTGAGCCGAAGTCAGGCCGTGGACCTGCGCGGCGCTGAGCGCGTTGAGCTCGGTGGTCGAGAAGGTGTTGACTTCCGTCGTGCTGAGCGCGCCGATCTGTGTGGCGGTCAGGCCGGTGGCCTGCGTCGAGGACAAGGCGCCGAGCGTGTTGATGGTTGTGGCGGTGAGGCCGCCGACCTGCGTCGCGGTGATCTCGCCGATCTGCGTCGTCGAGAGATTGCCGAGCACAGTGGACGTCAGCGAATTGATCTGGGTCGAGGTCAGGTTGGCGATTACGCTGGTCCCGAGCGCGCCGAAGTTGGTGGTCGTGAGGCCGCCGATCTGAGCCGAGGTCAGGCCATGGACCTGAGCGGCGCTGACAAGGCGTTGAGCTCGGTGGTCGAGAAGGTGTTGATTTCCGTCGTGCTGAGCGCGCCGATCTGGGTGGCGGTCAGGCCGGTGGCCTGCGTCGAGGACAAGGCGCCGAGCGTGTTGATGGTTGTGGCGGTAAGGCCGCCGACCTGCGTCGCGGTGATCTCGCCGACCTGCGTCGTCGAGAGATTGCCGAGCACTGTCGACGTCAGCGAGTTGACCTGCGTCGAAGTCAGGTTGGCGATCACGCTCGTTCCGAGCGCGCCGAAGTTGGTGGTCGTCAAGCCGCCGATCTCAGCCGAGGTCAAGCCATGGACCTGGGCCGCGGAAAAGGCGTTGAGTTCGGTTGTCGAGAAGGTGTTGACCTCTGTCGTGCTGAGCGCGCCGATCTGCGTGGCGGTCAGGCCGGTCGCCTGCGTCGAGGACAACGCGCCGAGCGTGTTGATGGTTGTGGCGGTGAGGCCGCCGACTTGTGTCGCGGTGATCTCGCCGACCTGCGTCGTCGAGAGATTGCCGAGCACGGTCGACGTCAGCGAATTGATCTGCGTCGAGGTCAGGTTGGCGATCACGCTCGTTCCGAGCGCGCCGAAGTTGGTGGTCGTCAGGCCGCCGATCTCAGCCGAGGTCAGGCCGTGGACCTGCGCGGCGCTGAGGGCGTTGAGCTCGGTGGTCGAGAAGGTGTTGACTTCCGTCGTGCTGAGCGCGCCGATCTGTGTCGCGGTCAGGCCGGTGGCCTGCGTCGAGCGACAGGGCGCCGAGCGTGTCGATGGTGGTGGCGGTCAGGCCGCCGACTTGCGTCGCGGTGATTTCGCCGACCTGCGTCGTCGAGAGATTGCCGAGCACGGTCGAGGTCAGCGAGTTGATCTGGGTCGAGGTGAGGTTGGCGACTACGCTGGTCCCGAGCGCGCCGAAGTTGGTGGTCGTCAAGCCGCCGATTTGCGCCGAGGTCAGGCCATGGACCTGAGCAGCGGAAAAGGCGTTGAGCTCGGTGGTGGAGAACGTGTTGACTTCCGTCGTGCTGAGGCCGCCGACCTGAGTTGTCGTCAGCGCGCCCGCCTGGGTCGTCGTGAGGGCGCCGATCGCGTTGATGGAGGTCGCCGTCAGACCGGCAACCTGGGTCGCGGTGAACTCGGCGTGCTGGGTGCTGCTGAAGTTGCCGATCGTGGTCGAGCCGACCGAGTTGATCTGGGTGGACGTCAGGCCCGTCACGACGGTCGAACCGAGCGCGTCGAGCGTGGTCGTGGTCAGAGAAGAAACCTGCGCGGAAGTGAGCGCGCGCGCCTGCGTCGTCGTCAACTGGTTGAGCGCGGTGGTCGAGACGTCGCCGATGCCTGTCCCGTCGAGCGTGGCGATGGCGGTCGTCGACAATGCCTGTATCTGGGGAGCTGACAAAGCCGTCAGGCTCGTGCCCGTCGTGGCGAGCGATTGGAGCTGGGTCCCGGAAATCGCAGCGGCCTGCGTTGTGGTGACGTCCTGCAATTGGCCGAACGTAAGGGCGGAGAGCGCATTGAGCGACAGGCCCTTGAAGGCGGCGGCTGAGATGCCCGTGATCTGCGTCGAGTTCAGCGCCTGCAGGTCGGTAGAGTTCAGCGCACTGACCTGCGTGCCGGCGAGCGCCCCGATCTGCGTGGAGGAGATGGCGTTGACGTCGGTGGTGCTGAAGCTCTGGAAGAACGTGACGGTCTGCGCGGCGAGCTGAGCAGGCGTAAGATAGGAAATGATCGACGTCATCGCATGCGCCCCAAATATCGTTCGCCGACGGACCGAGCGCGAAGTCGAGGGGGCGAGCCCGCGAACAACGACGCCTTCGTTCAGGCGAAACAGGAAATCGGATAGGGAGACATGGCCCGAGCGCGCCAATGCATCAGAACGGCTTCATGCCCATGAGACCGACCCGCGGGTGGATCCACTTCTGACGCCAACGAAGGGATGAATATCCTTCGCGCCTGTCCAGAGTAACTTGGCCGAGTTAAGCAAACATGAATGCGAGGGTGGGCGAGCGAGATCAATTCGGGACGGCGGGGGCAGGTGGGCTGTCCCACGGCAGTTCGCCGTCGTAAGATCGATTGTTTGAGCAATCGCGTGTTAGCAGAGCTGGCTTGCGCGAAGCGCGCTAACTGCGTTTCGCGTTCGACTTCGATCCTCATTGCGAGGAGGGGAGCGAGGAAGCAATCCACGCCTCGTCTGCCGCAAACCATGGCGGATCAAACGCAAATCGAGCGGCAGCCGAACGATGGATTGCTTCGCTGCGCTCGCAATGATGGATCAAAGAGGCGGAGATGACGCGGAGGGGTGCTGAGGGACTACGAATTGGGCTTACCGCCGCTTACTTCCCCGCCGTTTCAATCAGCCGCTGGGCGTAACGGGCCATCTGGTCGACCTCGATGTTGACGACGTCGCCGGCCTTTCGGCCGCCCCATGTCGTGACGGTCAGCGTATGCGGAATGAGCAGCACTTCAAATGTGTCGCCGTCGACCGCGTTGACGGTCAATGACGTTCCGTCGAGCGCCACGGAACCCTTGGTGGCGACGAAGCGGGAAAGCGGGGTGGGGCAACGGAAGCGGAAATGCGCCATTTCGTCGAAATCGCGCCGCTCAAGCAGATCGGCGACGCCGTCGACGTGGCCGCTGACCAGATGGCCGCCGAGCTCGTCGCCGATTTTCAGCGCGCGCTCGAGATTGACGTTGTCGCCGGCCTTCAGTCGCTTCAGCGTCGTCACCGCGAGCGTCTCGGCGCCGACGTCGAAGCCGATCTCGGACCCTTCGCCGCGCGGCTTGATCTCGGTCGCGGTCAGGCAGACGCCGTTGTTGCTGATCGAGGCGCCGATCGCGATCGTGGCGGGATCGTAGCGGGAGCCGATGACGAGGCGGCTGCGCTCGCCGCTGGGCTCTATGGCGAGAATTTTGCCGACGTCAGTGATGATGCCCGTGAACATGCGAGCGGCTTTCCTAGTAGGGAGGGGTGGATTGCCGCGAACTTAGACCTCGACGGTCCCAGCGGCGCAACTCATCGGGCTCGAAGCGCGAAACTTCCGAGAGTCGGAACTCGGAGGGATCGGCGAGGCGCTGCAGCGCATCGGCCGCCAGCGCCGGCAGGCCCGGGCGTCCCAGCGGCTTTGGCGCGGTGATCAGCATCACTTCGTCGGCGAGGCCGCAGCGGATCAGCTGGGAGCCGACCTGCGGGCCGCCCTCCGAGAACACCCTCGTCATTCCGCGCGCGCCGAGCGCGGCGAGCGCGGCGGACGAGGTCGAGTCGGCCTTCCGGGTCGACGCCGACTGCGGTCACCTCGATGCCGCGCGCTTCCAGCATCTTCTGCCGGTCGGCCGAAGCGTCCGCTGTCGTGATGACCAGCGTCGGATATGCTGCGCGCCGTCGCCGCGAGCCGCGACGACCGCCGGCAGGCGCAGATGCGTATCGAGCACGACGCGCAGCGGCTTTGCGGCATTGCCCGGCAGCCGCACCGTCAGCAGCGGATCGTCGACCAGCGCGGTGCCGACGCCAACCATGATCGCGTCATGCATCGAGCGCAGGACCTGTACGCGGGCGTTGGCGACTTCGCCGGTGATCATCAGGCGCCGGTCGTAGGCGTCGCCGGCGGCGTAGCCGTCGCGGTGCGCGCGATTTTCAGCGTCACCATCGGCCGGCCGAGCCGAACCCGGATGAAATGGCCGCGGTGGTCGCGCCGGGCCTGCGCGCTCGCCGACGCCGACGAGCGGTCTCGATTCCGGCCGCGCGCAGCAACGCGTGGCCGCGCCCGGCGACCTCGCGTGTCGGCGTCCTCGATGGCCGAGACGACGCGCGCGACGCCCGCTTCGATGACGGCTTCCGCGCAGGGCGGCGTGACGCCGTGATGCGAGCAGGGTTCGAGCGTGACGTAGAGCGTCGCGCCGCGCGCGGCCTCGCCGGCTTCGGCGAGCGCAAGCCGCTCGGCATGCGGACGGCCGCCGGGCTGCGTGACGCCGCGGCCGACGACGACGCCATCCTTGACGACGAGCGCGCCGACCGAAGGGTTCGGCGCCGTCAAGCCCAAGCCCGCGGCGCCCGAGCGCGAGCGCGGCCGTCCATCCAGCGCGCGTCGTCCGCAGTCGCCGCGGGCGGCGTGTTCATGACGGCGGCCGGCGCTCGGCGCGACGGTCTCGCCCGGCGGCGTCTGATTCGAGTTCGCCGACGATCGACTGGAAGTCGCGCGCCTCGCGGAAATTGCGATAGACCGAGGCGAACCGGACGTAGGCGACGTCGTCGAGCCCCTTCAGGCCCTCCATCACGAGTTCGCCGATCCGGTCGGTCGGAATGTCGGCGTCGCCCTGGCTTTCGAGCTGGCGGACGATGCCGTTGATCATGCGCTCGACCCGGTCAGGCTGCGACGGGCCGCTTGCGCAGCGCGACTTCGACCGAGCGCGTCAGCTTGTCGCGATCGAACGGCGCGCGCCGGCCGTTCTTCTTGACGACCACCAGTTCGCGCAATTGCACGCGCTCGAAGGTCGTGAAGCGGCCGCCGCAATCCGGGCAGACGCGGCGGCGGCGGATCGAGGACGCGTCCTCGGTCGGCCGCGAAGTCCTTCACCTGGGTGTCGAGGCCGCCGCAATAGGGACAGCGCATCCGGATCCCTTCCGACCGCCGTCGTGCGGTCTCTGGCTAATAGATCGGGAAGCGCCGCGTGAGCTCGGCGACGCCTTCGCGCACCTGCGCCTCGACCGCAGCGTTGCCCGATTCGCCGTTGGCCGCCAAGCCGTCGAGCGTCTCGACGATCAATTCGCCGACTTCGTGCGAATTCGGCTTCGCCGAAACCGCGCGACGTCGCGGCGGGCGAGCCGAGCCGGATGCCCGACGTCACCATCGGCTTTTGCGGATCGAACGGGATGCCGTTCTTGTTGCAGGTGATGTGGGCGCGGCCGAGCGTCGCCTCCGCCGCCTTGCCGGTCAGGCCCTTCGGCGTCAGGTCGACCAGCATCAGATGGTTGTCGGTGCCGCCGGTGACAAGCTTGTAGCCGCCGGCGAGAATCGGCTTCGCCGAGCGCCTGCGCGTTGGCGACGACGGCGTGCGCGTAGTTCCGGAACTCCGGCTGCAGCGCCTCGAGGAACGCGACCGCCTTGGCGGCGATCACATGCATCAGCGGGCCGCCCTGCAGGCCCGGGAACACCGCCGAATTGATCTTCTTGGCGAGCTCTTCGTCGTTGGTCAGCACCATGCCGCCGCGCGGGCCGCGCAAGGTCTTGTGGGTCGTCGTCGTCGCGACATGGGCGTGCGGGAACGGCGAGGGATGCGCGCCGCCCGCGACCAGCCCGGCGAAATGGGCGATGTCGACGACGAAATAGGCGCCGACCTCGTCGGCGATGGCGCGGAAGCGCTCGAAATCCCAGTGCCGGGCGTAGGCCGAGCCGCCGGCGATGATGAGTTTCGGCTCGATGCTGCTTGGCCAGCGCCTCGACCTCGTCCATGTCGATGCGCTGGGTCTCGCGGTCGACCGTGTAGGAGACGCACTTGAACCAGCGGCCGGACATGTTGACCGGCGAGCCGTGGGTCAGATGGCCGCCGGCGGCGAGGTCGAGCCCCATGAACGTGTCGCCCGGCTGCATCAGCGCGAGAAACACCGCCTGGTTCGCCTGGCTGCCGGAATTCGGCTGCACATTGGCGAACTTGCAGCTCGAACAGCTTGCAGGCGCGCTGGATCGCCAGCGTCTCGGCGATGTCGACGAACTGGCAGCCGCCGTAGTAGCGCCGGCCCGGATAGCCCTCGGCGTATTTGTTGGTCATCACCGAGCCCTGCGCCTCGAGCACGGCGCGCGAGACGATGTTCTCCGAGGCGATCAGCTCGATCTCGTCGCGCTGGCGACCGAGCTCCAGCTCGATCGCGCGGGCGATTTCCGGGTCCGCGTCGCTGAGGGTCGCGGAGAAGAAGGAATTCGAGCGGATGGGCTTCGCGACGGCCTGGTTCATGACGGACCCTTGACGGAACTGCGACGGCGCGCGGCGCATAGCACGAAGGGGAAGGGGACGGAAGCGGCGGCGCGTCGCTTCCCGCGGGACGCGTATTGCACGCCAAGCGAGCACAACTTGACGTCGTTCGCGTAGCTTGATTATCGTGTCACAAATGTTATTGCTCACCCCGCACGAAGAACGTTGCGGCATGACTAGGGAGTGAAATTTTGGCCGATCCGGTTGCTTGGGCGCTCGATAGCAATAGCGCCCCTCCATCAAAGAGTTTGGAAATACTTTCGACGACCGGCCGATATTTTGACGCTTCGATTACCTGCAATAGTGGGTCTGTCCGCGCCCGCTGGACCGTCAATGGCGCTTACAATGGCGGTGACAACGAGTCTGGGAATATCACCAAAACGATAAACACAGCTGGCAGCGCGATGTTTACGGCCGACGGGTTGGCGATTTTCTTGCCGGCGGGCGTCGAATACGCGAGTGGCGCTTACACCCTGGAAGAACACGTGGGTCCGTTGCCCTGAGCTATTGGCGCTACCGTTAAAGCCCGCTCCCGCGCCTTTGCTTCTTCACGCCCGTATTTGCGCGCGGCGATCAGCCAGCTTAGTCTCGCCAAAACGACATCCCGTAAGAACCGATTGGCAGGTCCTCGGACTGACGGGTTGGGGAGACAAGACATGTCCTTCTTGCGGCTATGGGTGCTCGTTTCGGTCTGTATCGGATGCCTGACGCCCGCTTGGGCCGAACGTCGGGTGGCGCTCGTGCTGGGCAATGGCGGCTATGTTGCACGTAACGAAGCTGCCGAACCCGGCCAAGGACGCCGAAGCGATGGCGGCGCTGCTGAAGTCCGCGGGCTTCGAAGTGGTCAGCGGCTCGGATATGACCCGCGACCAGATGGTCAGCCGCATCTCCGATTTCTCCGATCTCTTGAAGAACGGCGCCGACGCCGCGGTCATTTTCTACGCCGGCCATGGCGTACAGATCAACGGCAAGAACTACCTCGTTCCGGTCGACGCCAACCTCCACACCAGCTACGACGTGAAGGCGAATACGATCGACGCCGACGATGTCGTGGACAGCGCTTCCAACGCCAAGGTGAAGCTCGTCCTGCTCGACGCCTGCCGCAACAATCCGTTCGCCGACCAATTGGCCAAGGGCGACGCCAAGAGCCGCAGCGTCGCCTCGAATACCGGCCTCGCCGCGATGCAGTCGGCGGAAGGCACGATGATCTCGTTCGCCACCAGCCCGGGCGCGACGGCGCTTGACGGCGAGGGCGAACACAGCCCGTTCACGCTCGCCCTGCTTGACAATCTGACCAAGCCCGGCGTCGAGATCAACGATGCGATGACCAGCGTGCGCGCCGAGGTGCAGGCCTCGACCGGAAAGCAGCAGCAGCCCTGGGCAAACACCAATCTGACGGGCAAGTTCTACATTGCCCCGCTTGACGCGTCGCCGGCGACCGTTGCCACGACGACGCCCGCTACGGGCGGCGTCGACGCCAATCAGGCCGCCGTCATCGAGACGACGATCTGGCAGTCGGCGGAAAAATCCGGGCAGCGCGATGAATACGCGCTCTATCTCGAGAAGTATCCCAAGGGCCGCGGGCTCTATAGCGAGCTTGCCGAAATGCGCCTCGCTTCACTCGACAAGACGACGGGAGCGTCCGTCGCGCCGTCCGCTTCGGCGACGCCTGCGGCCTCATCGACGCCGGTCGCGAACGTCGACCCTTCGGCGCTCAAGTCGGCGACAGCCGATCAGGGCACAGAGGAGGCCCTGGCGCTCAACGCCAACGATTGGCGGCAGATTCAACTCAAGCTAACGGCGATTGGCTTCCCGACTGCTGGCGCCAACGGCTCGGTCGGCCCTACTACGCGGAAAGCCATTAATTCGTGGCAGATCAAGCGCGGCTATTTCAGCTCGGGCTACCTCAACAAGCCGCAGCATGACGCGCTCGCCCTGGAGCAGCCGAAACCGGCGGCGCCGTCGATCGCCGCGAGCCGCGGCGCGGCGGTCGCGACCTCGCAGCGTGGCGGCTCACCGGGCCGCCGCCGCCAATGGCGGCGGAGGCGGCGGCGGGGGCTACGCCGGCGGCGGATATGCGGGTGGAGGCGCCGACGCCGGGGCCGCCAACGCGATGTTCATGAACGCGCTCGGCCACGGCATCGGTTTTGGTCTCGGCGCCGGCTTGGGATGCCGTCTGGCGCATTGTTAATAGTGTTTCGGAGCGGGAGCGATGCGAGCGGTGACGACCTTGCGGGCTCTGGCGCTGCTCCCGGTCCTCCTGATCGCCGCGTCGGCCGCCCACGCGCAACTCAAATATTCGACCGGCGAAGTCTTCTCGGACGAAGAAGAGCTCGCTTCTGTCCCGCCCGCGCAACTCCAGCGCGGTTTCGTGGTCGTCAACTCGGTCGACCTCAGCTCGCGGCTGCCGCCGCCTGGCGACCAGGGCAAGAACGGCACCTGCGCGGCCTGGGCTTCCGTTTACGGCGCGGGAAGCTACTACGCGCGCGCCGCGCTGCATAAGTCCGACCTAACCCTGAGCCCTGCCTACGTGTTCAATCAAGTCGAGCACGGCACGCCGGCCAAAGCCTGCGAGGGTTCGGCGATCAAACAGATCCTCGATTTCCTCGCCCGCAAGGGGTCGACGACTTTCAACTCGTTTCCCGACCAGGATTTTTGCAAGCCGGCCGCCGCGACGCCGATCTCGGCGACGCCGGTCTACCATATCCCCGGCTATCAGCAGCTCGCCTATTCCCGGGTGCGCGACGGCGTCATCGAAATGACCCGGCCGCTGGACATCGACCTCGCGCGACAGACGCTGTCGCACGGCGACCCGATCGTGATCGGGTTCAGCCTCACCGACCCGAAACTCGCCGATCTCGGCGCCGAAGACATCTACCGGAGCGACCCCGATTACAACGTAAAGCACTCGCTCGGCGGCCACGCGATGCTGATCGTCGGCTATGACAACCAGAAGCGCGCTTTCCGGATCATGAATTCCTGGGGCCCGAAGTGGGCCGACCGCGGCTATGGCTGGATCGACTATGAGACCGTCCGCACCCATGCCCGCGAGGCCTTCGCGGTCACCGCGAGCGTAGACGCGGCGCCGGCCGAAAAAATCGCTCCCGAAGACGTCCGGGCCGCCAAAGGCGAATGCGCCGCCGTGCAGGTTGAAAAGAGCGACGACGTCTACGTGCTGCAAGGTTTCGTGGAGCGCGACGCCGATCGCGTGCGCTGGGAGCATGAGACCGAGTCCGCAATTCAATACGCCGGCTTGAAAGACAAAGTCGGGCTGCGCGACGACCTGCAGGTATTCCCGTGGCCGCAATGCGAAGCGGTCATCGTGCTCGCCGACCAGATCACCGCCGACGAGCATCCGACGCTCGACACGCTCGATGGCCGCAAGACGATCAAGATCGGGGAAATGTTCGGCTTCGATCTGACCGCGCCGGATTACCCATCCTACATGTATCTGATCTATCTGCAGGCCGACGGTTCCGCGGTCAATCTGATGCCCCGCCAGGGCGCCGAGCGCGCGCAGGTTCCGCCGAATACCAGATTGCGGATCGGCGACCCGCAGGTGAAGGGCCCGCACTTCCGCGCATCCGACCCGCCAGGCCGCGAGGCTGTAGTTGCGATCGCGGCGAGCCATCCGATACCGCAACTGGAGGCGCTCGAACAAAGCGGCGGCCTCTACCGGCTCGCAACCAACGACAAGGGCGAAGACGCCGCGTCTGGCGTTCGGCGCGTGCTTTCGGCGATCAACGACGGCGTGCGCGCCGCGACGTCAGATGCAAATGCCGACGCTAAAATTTCGGCGAGCGTCATCCTGATGTCGATCGAGAAGTGAAGTCGATGCTGAAGACAGGACGGACGCTCGCGCTGGCGCTGATGTTCGCCGTTGGCGCTGCGCCGATCGCGATCGCGCAGGACGCCGCGGACATCGTCAAGGCGCTGACCCCCAAGCCGAAGCCGGCGCTGACGCGTGGGCTCAACACCCGGGAAATCGTTGTCGGCGACGGCGGCGCCGAAGCGCCGCCGCAAATCGATCTCACCGTCAATTTCGAATTCGAACTCGGCAAAGCTCACGGACGCGGGCGTCGCGCAGCTCTCGAAACTCGGCGTCGCGCTGAATGCCCCGGAACTCAAAGGGCTCAGCTTCCGCATTGTCGGCCACACCGACGCTGTAGGCGCGCCCGACTACAATGTCGCGCTCTCCGAGCGGCGCGCCGACGCCGTCGGCGCTTATCTGCAGCAATATTATTCCGTGAACCCTTCGCGCCTCGCGCTCGAAGGACGCGGCGCCAGCGAGCTCAAGGATCCCGCTCACCCGGAAGATGGCGTGAACCGCCGCGTCCAGGTGGTCACCGTCACGCACTGAAGCGTCGCGCTTTCTTTGTAGGCGAGGTCGCTGACCTCGCTTGTCCCGCCTGCATAGCCGGCGCCGGCCGAGGTCGGCGACCTCGACTACAAAAAAAGGGGGGCGACGCTGCGCCTTTGTTGCAGCGCATCCAATTGGCTCTGGGAATCGCTCGACGGCCGTGCTAGGCGGACGCGCCATCGAACCTGCGCGCCGGACCGGCGCCCTCCGGATCGGTTTTGACAAGGACGCGCGATGGCCCTGACCGACAAATTCACGCTTCACGAGGGCCTCGCGTTCGACGACGTGCTGCTGCGGCCCGGCCATTCCACGGTCATGCCGAGCGGCGTCGACGTCTCGACGCGGCTTACCCGCTCGATCCGGCTCAACCTGCCGATCCTCTCCTCGGCGATGGACACCGTCACCGAGGCGCGGCTCGCGATCGCGATGGCGCAGGCCGGCGGCATCGGCGTCATCCACCGCAACCTGACGCCCGAGGAGCAGGCCGAGGAAGTGCGCAAGGTCAAGCGCTTCGAGAGCGGCATGGTGGTCGATCCGATCACCATCTTCCCCGACGCGACGCTCGCCGACGCGCTGGCGCTGATGAAGCGCGCCTCGATCTCGGGCATTCCCGTGGTCGAGCGCGGCCCCGACGGCAAGGCCGGCAAGCTGGTCGGCATCCTCACCAACCGCGACGTGCGCTTCGCCGACGATCCGCGCGAGCCGGTCACCGAGCTGATGACGCGCAAGGTCATCACGGTCGGGGAGGGCGTCAGCAAGGACGAGGCGCGGCGCCTGCTGCATCAGCACCGCATCGAAAAGCTCGTCGTCGTCGACGAGGACGGCAAATGCGTCGGCCTCGTCACCGTCAAGGACATCGAGAAGGCGACCGCGCATCCCGAACGCCGCCAAGGACGCCGACGGCCGCCTGCGCGTCGCCGCCGCGACCACCGTCGGCGACAAGGGCTTCGAGCGCGCCGAGCTGCTGATGGCGGCGGGCGTCGATTGCCTCGTCGTCGACACCGCGCACGGCCATTCCGAGCAGGTGCTGCGAGCAGGTGCGCCGCATCCAGCGCGCGACCAACAAGGTCGCGATCATCGCCGGCAACGTCGCCACGCGCGAGGGCGCGCAGGCGCTGATCGACGCGGGCGCCGACGCGATCAAGGTCGGCATCGGGCCGGGCTCGATCTGCACGACGCGCATCGTCGCCGGCGTCGGCGTGCCGCAGCTCACGGCGGTGCTCGAAGCGGCCGAGGCGGGCCGCAAGGCGGGCGTTCCCGTGATCGCCGACGGCGGCATCAAATATTCCGGCGATCTCGCCAAGGCGATCGCCGCCGGCGCCGACTGCGTGATGATCGGCTCGCTGCTCGCCGGCACCGACGAGAGCCCCGGCGAGGTGTTCCTCTACCAGGGCCGCTCCTACAAGAGCTATCGCGGCATGGGCTCGCTCGGCGCGATGGCGCAGGGCTCGGCCGATCGCTATTTCCAGCAGGACGTGCGCGACCAGATGAAGCTGGTGCCCGAGGGCGTCGAAGGGCAGGTGCCCTATCGCGGCCCGGTCGGCGCGATCCTGCACCAGCTCGCCGGCGGCCTGCGCGCCGCGATGGGCTATGTCGGCGCGGCCGACGATCCCCGAGTTCCAGGCCAAGGCGCAGTTCATGCGCATCTCGAGCGCGGCGCTGCGCGAGAGCCATGTGCACGACGTGGCGATCACGCGGGAAAGCCCGAACTATCCGTCGGCGGGAGGGTAGACGGCGAACGGCGCCGGAGCTAGTTGCCCTGCTCGTTGCCGCCGCTCGCCTTCAATGGCGCCGGGGTGGAATTTGCATTGGGCGCGTTCGCTCCAGTGCGCGCCGCCGACTTCGTGTTCGGCGTCCCGTTCGGCGAATTTGTCAGAGCGGATCCGCCGCCCGCCGCGGCCGATCCGTCACTACTGGAGGCGCCCGTGTCGCTTTCGGCATGAGCGGTTGAGAGCGCGGCCGTCGCAAGGAAGATCGAGCACGCAGATAGAGTTGAGAGCAGGCGCGGGGCCCTGGAGTTCAGGCTCATAGGAAAGTCCTCTGCTTGGAACCGACGGAACGCCGGTTCAGCGCTTGCGTCCTCGCCATCAGAACAAGTGAACGCCTGCCTCTCCCTCGCGTTCCGTGTTCGCCGATTTCAAAAATGAGTTGATAGCCGAGCGGTCAGCTGACCTTGTCGGTTCCGGCGGCGGAGAACAGTCGATCTCCCGGGAGAAGGGGCTTTTCCAGTATGACGCCGAACGACCGGCCCTGCACCCGTTTGACTGTAGCGCGCAGCCGGCGTCCATCGGCAAGTCCGACGATCACGGGTTGGCCGACGACGACCGTTGCGTCTGACGCCAAAGCCAGCCCGTTGGTGGAGACGTCATTGAGTTCCGCGTCGCGCACGCCCGTCGTGAGGATGAGCGTGCAGGCCTGTCGAACCTTCAGTCGCGGCGAGCGCCGACGCTGCTTGAGCATGGGTAGGCGCGGCGCGCCCGCGTCGTCGACGACGGCCTTGTCTCCCGCGCCGACCTGCTTCAGGAAGGTCGCGACCGATCGCCCGTCGTGCTGGCACACCTCATTCAGTCGCGGTCCCAATGCATCGAGCAGGCCGCGCACCGAATGTGACGCCTCATCGGCCAGATGACGCCATGACTGATGCAAGCTCGACGCGTTCTCGCGCTGACGCAGGTGGGCGGCGCCAAATTCAACAAACGGCTTGAGGCGGCTTTTCGCAAGAGAAAGATCACGGTAGAGGCGCTGGAGCTTTTCAACCAAATGGACAGGCAGCCCGATTTCGCTGGCGTAGCCGAGCGCCAGCAGCATGACTTTACTGTCATCCGTGAGGACGTGCCGAAAGGCAAACAGTCCCCTTTCGCCGCCGTTCCGCGAATACTCGCCTAGCAGGACCGTGAGCGCGCCGATCTGCATCGAGGTCTCGTGCAACCCACACACAAAGGCCTCAAGCAGGAAGTCTGCCTTTTCCGTCGCGGAGCCAGGCGCGGCGGCGCCGCCCGCATGGCTCGAAACGCTGCTGTGAAGAGGCATTTTTTCCGGAGCAATGGTCATGGGCGTCACCCCTCAAGCCGCCATTCGGCGCGGAGCGCGCTCTGACCCCGTCTGAGCCGCATTCAAAACGTCTTCGCCGGCTTGCAGGTGGAACCTTTCAACGATCTTTTCGAGCCGCGCGCATTCCTGGTTGAGCGAATGGCAAGCTGCGCTCGCTTCTTCGGCCATCGCGGCATTTTGCTGTGTGCCGTGATCAATCTCAGAGATTGAAAGATTCACCTGCTTGAGACTATTGGCCTGAGATACGGCCTGGGCCGCAATGTCAGCGATGCCGCTGTCGATGTAGGTTATGAAGTTCCTGACGCGTTCGAACGCGCCGCCGGTCTCCTTGACCAGGCCGACCCCTCTTGCGACTTCCTGGGCGGACGCCGAAATGAGGCCCTTGATTTCCTTGGCCGCGTCCGCCGACCGCTGGGCGAGCGCACGAACTTCGGAAGCAACGACCGCAAAACCCCTGCCGGCATCACCCGCGCGCGCCGCCTCGACGCCCGCGTTCAGAGCGAGCAGGTTCGTCTGAAAGGCGATTTCATCTATCACGCCGATGACGGCGCCAATGCGCTCCGAGGACGTATTGATTCGCTCAATCGCCTGGATAGTCTCGCCGACCACGTTCAGGCTGCTCGCTGCTTCACGTTTGGCCGACGTAATGATCTCCTTGGTCTTCGTGGAGGCGTCGGCCGTCGAATCGACCACGCCTGACAACTCCCGTATCGCGGTGGCGGTTTCCTCCAGAGTGCCTGCGTTCTGCTCAACTCGACGTGACAGATCGCTGGAAGCGTCGAGCATCTCCTGCGTCGTCGCCCCAATCGCGCCAATCGCGCCGACCACAGCGGACACGATCGAGGAAAGCTCTGCGATGGCTGCGTTGAAGTCCTCCCGCACCTTCGCGAAGTCGCCGACGAATCCTTCGGATAGCTTCACCGTGAGATCGCCCACCGATAGGCGATTGAGACCCTCGGCAAGGCGGGCGACGGTCTCGGACTGCTGACGGCGCGCCTCTTCTTTCTGCAGTTCGTTGGCGTTCCGTTCGGCCTCGAGTTCGGCCTGCAGCGCCTTGTCCGACTTCAGCTTGGAGCGTTCGATGACGCTCTCCTTAAAGGCAGCGAGCGCATGCGCGATCTTGCCCGTCTCGTGGGAATCGCTGAGGTAAGGCACATCGAGATTTCCGTCGCCGGCGGTGAGCCTCTGCATCACGATGAGAAGCTTCGCCAGACGCGCGCTCAGGCCTTGCGCTATCGCCGTTGAAAGCGCGATGGCCGCAAAGGCAAACACCGCGACGATCCCAAGCTCTTTCAGCATTCGGAAATAGAAGCCATGGATCCGCGCCTTCAGGAGACGGGCGACCTCGTCGTTGGTTGGTCCCCAGATTGCGTCGGTCCTGGAGATCACGTCGTCAATCGCCTTGGGCAGACCCTCGGCCGCTTGCCCTGAGAGCACGCTCTTTCCCTGCGCGAGAGCTGCGTCGGTTGCGGCCTTGAGCGACGCCGCGGGGGCGGACAGCGCGCTTGCCGTAGCGCCATCGGCATTGCCCTTCATGGAGGAACTCAGCGAACTCTGCGCATCGTCCGCCGAGGTTTGCAGATGGGAGACGGCGAAGGCGATATCGACGATCCGTCCGGATTGTCGTTGGCTTCGCTGCAGGCCTGCTTCAATGCGACCGCCGCTGCGACAATGCCCGGCAAACGGACTGTCGCCGCGTCCATCGCGTAAAAGCTGTCGAGATCCGGGTCGAGCGTGAGATTGGATTTGTCGGCGACATCGCCAATGAAGGTCTTTCCCGCCTCCAGCTTCTCGTTCACATCCTTGGCTGCGACATAGGGGTCGGATGAAGCGGCCGACCCGAACTCGGCGTCAAATGCGGCGCGCCCCGCAATCTCGCGATCGTCGACCTTGCTGCTAGCGGCGGTCGCGGCGAACCCCGGCCAGACTTCGGCGATATAGCGGGTTCCATCGACTTCCCGGGAAGCGAAATTGATATCCGAAAAGGATTGTTCGACGAAGATGTAGCCGAGCAGGGTGATGGGCGCGAAGAACAGGGCGCCGATAAGCGCCAGCCGCGCCCGGATGGGTAAACGCGCGTGAATGGCTTCGAACATGGCGGCTTTCAAGATTTGCGGGGCCGCCGGCGCAAGCCTGAGGCGGCAGCGGCGATGGGACGCTTCCGGCGACAGTGATTTGGTTGAAATGTCTGGCGCTCGCAGACCCAATTCCGACGGCTTCATGCCTAAGTCGGCGCGTTCGCGCCCAACCCCGAATTCAACTCACTGTTGAAGCGGAAGTATAAAGAATTCCTGAATTGGAAAATGGCATCGACCGCGGTCGAACCCGTCGCGTCGACTGGCGGGCTTGAGCTTCGACTTCCGTTGTGTCGGCTCCCCACAACGGTATCAGGGGGAGCAGACCATTTGCGCTGTTGAAGCGCGCACGGGACTGACCATCGCTCGGCGCGAAGGTCGCTGGCTGGATCGCCTTGGGGCATGGTCTCCAGCACGCGTCCAAATTTACGATGTTCTGAGGCGGAACACCCCCCGTTGCTCGGAGGCATCCCGTAAAGGTAGCAATGGTTTTGCGCCTGATATAGTTCAGACACCGCGCCGTGTTCAACGCGACCGCCGCTGTCACGAGGGGGGAGACAAGATGGCTTCGACTTGGAACACCGCGCAGAGCGGCCAATGGAATGTCCAAGGGAACTGGAGCGGCGGCATACCCAACGCCGCCAACGCCGTCGCAAATTTCACGACGCTCGGCTCCTACGTCTCGCCTTGGAGCATCGACCTTGCCGGCGCGACCGAAACTGTCGGCACTCTGAACGTCTCGGCCTCGCTGATCGAGCATTACGATTTCGACGACGGCGTGCTGGCGATGAAAACTACGTCGCTGACCCGCGGCGCCACCGCCGCGATCAACGTCACCTCCGCAGGCACATCGTCATTCAGCGCCCTGGACAACTCGTTGACCCTGGACCTGTTGTCGAACACGACGATCGACAATGTAACCGCGGGCCAGTTCGAAGTCGACGCCAAGATGATAGGCGCCGGGGAGCTGATTGCGACGGGGTTAGGGACGATACGGATCGGCAACTCCACAAACAGCTGGACGGGCGGCCTCGCCGTCGAGGGTGGCACGGTGCTTATGCTTGCCGCCAACTCTCTCGGCGGCGGCCAACTCGACGTCGCGGCCGCAACCGGGGTCCTCGACCTCAACGGCTACAATCAGAGCGTCGGGAACCTGTCTGGAAGTGGAATTATCCAGACGCTCTCGGCTGACGCGACCCTTACCGTCAACGAGACCGCGAATACCACCTTTTCGGGTAACTTCGAGGACGGGGCTTCCTCGCACTCG
Source organism: uncultured Pseudomonadota bacterium (assembly GCA_963771455.1). GTDB lineage: Bacteria > Pseudomonadota > Alphaproteobacteria > Rhizobiales > Beijerinckiaceae > Roseiarcus. Next base: position 36,984 of record CAVYTP010000017.1, on the reverse strand, counting down.
TCCTCCGTAGCGCTGAACATGACGAAGACCGGCGCTGGCACGCTGACTCTCGCCGCCGAAAACTTTGCGCAAGGCGCGATTACGATCAATCAAGGCGCCATCGCTCTCGGCGGCCAGTATGCCGTTTCGATCTACAGCAGCATCGCGTTAGCCGCGGGCGCAAAGCTCGACCTTGCCGGATACGACACGCAGTTCAGATCCGTGTCCGGGGCGGGCTCCATCGTCAACAGCGGCTCAGGCCCCAACTATCTGCAACTGACGGGATCATCAACTTTCGCCGGTTCGATCTCCGGCGCGGTCAACATTCAGATGGACTATGCCTCCACCTCGCTCACGCTTTCCGGCGCGAACGCCTACACGGGCGCGACCCTCGTGCTAGATGGAGGCACGCTGAAGGCGGGGGCGAACAATTCTTTCAGCGCCGCGAGCGCCTATTATCTCGATCTCCAATCAAAGATCGATCTCAACGGCTTCAATGAGACGATCGCCGCGTTGACCGGGACCGGCGAGATAACCAACGGGGCCCTCAACTCGACCTCCAGCGTCCTGACCTTTCAAAACAGCGGCGTGACAATCTGCACGGCCGATATCGTCGACGGCGCCGCCGGCGGCGTCATTGGGCTCGACGTTGCAGGCGCCGGACAGCTCGTCCTTGCGGGCGCCAACACCTATTCCGGGCCCACCACGATCGAAGCTGGCGCGACGCTGGTCGCGGGAGCGAACAATGCGCTCAGCGCCAACAGCGTCATCGACGTCAGAGCCGGCGGAACACTGGATCTGGCCGGCTACAACGAAGTGGTTGGCGGCCTTACAGATGCCGGCATGGTCACCAGCAGCGTCTCGGGCAATGTGACCCTCACGGTCGGCGCCTCCTCATTCGCCGGGGCAATTACCGACGGCGCGGGCATTGTGGGCCTGTCGGTCGCCGCCGGCGCCGCATTCCATATGAGCGGACAGTCAACCGCGTATTCCGGCGCCACCACCGTCAGTGTCGGGGCAAAACTCTATGCCGACGGTTATGGCGCGCTCAGCGCCGACAGCGGCGTCCATGTGTCCAACGGCGGCTCGCTCGTTCTCAGCAACTACGATCAGACGATCGGCGGCCTCTCCGGTTCGGGGACCGTCGCCAACGTAGGGTTCGCCTACGTGACTTCTGACCGTCGACGAGAGCGTGTCCACGACCTTCGCTGGCCAGTTCAATTCCGGTTCGGCCGGCAGCGACGTCAATCTGGATAAGACCGGCGCGGGAACGCTGACGCTCTCGGGGGACAATTCACAAGCGGGCGATATGTCCGTCAAAGCCGGGAGGCTCCTCGGCGGCGCGGCGAATGCGTTCACCGCGGTGCGCGGCGTCATTGTTGGCGCGGGAGCCACTGTCGATCTCGGAGGTTTTGACCAGACCGTTGGCAATCTCGAGAGCAGCTTCGGCGGCGTCGGAACCGTCACCAACAGCGGCGCAGCGGCCGCGACGCTCACCATCAACGGCACGCAGAGTTACTTCGCAGGCGACATCACAGACGGCGCGAGCGCGATCGGACTTAGCCTTGCGGCTACCGCCGTCGCCGGGCTGGGCGGCGTGAACACCTATTCCGGCCTGACCAAGATCGGCGCGGGAGCAAAACTCTATGCCGGCGCGACGGACGCCTTCAGCGCCGCGAGCGCGCTGTCCATCGGACTCACTGGCTTTCTTGATCTTAAAGGCTACAACCAGATCGTTGGCGCGATTTCCGGCACCGGAGAAATCACCAACAGCGCCGGTTCCGCCGTTCTGACAACCAAAACCAGCGGCGTCACGACCTACGCGGGCACAATTATCGATGGCGCAGTGGGCGTCATCGGGCTCGACGTGGCCGGCGCCGGAAAGCTCATCCTTGCGGGAGCGAACACCTATTCCGGAAACACCACGATCGAAGCCGGCGCGACGCTGGCTGCAGGTGCGAACAACGCCCTCAGCGCCAACAGCGTCGTCAATGTCAAAGCTGGCGGAACACTGGATCTTGCAAGCTACAACGAGACGATCGGCGGTCTTACCGTTGCGGGTGTCGTCACCGGCGCCGGCGCGCTGACGCTCACCGGCAATTCGACGATCCAGACCGGCGCGAACTTGTCCGTGGCGAAGCTCACTCAGGTCGGAGCCGGCGCGAGCCTCGCAGTCAATACGGTGCTCACCTATGCCGGCGCCCTCACGGAGACCAGCGGGACGATCTCGATCGCGAGCGGCGACAGGCTAGGTCTGACAGGTACGGGGGCTTTGTCAGGCGCGGTCACGGGAGCTGGCAAGCTGGCGATCCTGGGCGGCGTCACCACGCTGAACGCTGGCGCCACTGCTTCGGTCGCAAACCTGGCGGTCAACGGAGCCGCCGCAATGCTCGCGCTCGGCACGGTCGGCACATTGAACTATGCCGGCGCTCTCTCGGAGACCGTTGGCACGATATCGATCGCGAGCGGCGATAAACTTGGCCTGACTGGTGCGGACTCGCTGTCGGGCGCGGTCACCGGCGCGGGCAAGTTGGCGATCCTGGGCGGCGTCACCACGCTAAACACTGGCGCCACCGCTTCGGTCGCCAACCTGGTCGTCAACGGAGCCGCCGCGACTCTCGCGCTCGGCACGGTCGGCACATTGAACTATGCCGGCGCTCTCACTGAAGCCGCTGGGACGATCTCGATCGCGAGCGGCGACAAACTTGCCTTGACTGGCGCGGGCTCCTTTTCAGGCGCGGTCACCGGCGCGGGCAAGCTGGCGATCCTGGGCGGCGTTACCACGCTGAACGCCGGCGCCACTGCTTCGGTCGCAAACCTGTCGGTCAACGGAGCCGGCGCGACCCTCGCGCTCGGCACGGTCGGCACATTGAACTATGCAGGCGCTCTCTCGGAAAGCGCCGGAACGATTTCGATCGCGAGCGGCGACAAGCTTGGCCTGACGGGCGCGGACTCTTTGTCGGGCGCGGTCACCGGCGCAGGCAAGCTGGCGATCCTCGGCGGCGTGACTACGCTCAACGCCGGCGCTTCCTTGTCGGTCGCAAACCTGGCGCTCAATGGCGCCGGCGCGACGCTTGCGCTTGGCGCGGTCGGCACGCTTGGCTACGCCGGCGCTCTCTCGGAATCCAACGGAACGATCGCAATCGCGAGCGGCGAAAAATTGAGTTTGATAGGCACAAGAACTGTTTTCGGGCGCAGTCTCCGGCTTGGGCGAGCTGGCGATCATGGCGGGCGCTGCTTCTATCCTCGGTGGAGCGGACCTCACCGTCTCCAGTCTTTCGATCTCTGGCGCCGCCACGGCCGTCACGCTCGATGAAAACCTCAACTACGCAGGCGCGTTCTCGCTGCTCGGCGGCGCGCTCGACCTCGCGGCGGGACAGCTCACGCTGAGCGGCGTCGATAGCTTGACCGGCGGCGCGGTGAACGGCTCGCACGTTTTGCTCACCCAAGGGACGGCGACGACCGCGTCGAACTTTACGCTCGGCGGCACGGCGGAGTGGGATAACACGACGACCGTCAACCAGACCGGCGCTGTGACGATCGGCGATGGCAGCGGCAATGCAGCGTTTCTCGACAATACCGCGACGGGAACTTACAACTTCGCTGGCGACGTCAGCTTGATGCAGGGAACCTCGGCGGCTTCCCATATCGCCAACGCTGGCGTCATCAAGAAGACGGGTGGCTCGGGGCTCAGCGCGATCCAGCCCGAGGTGACGAACACCGGAACGATCAAAGTCAAGACGGGCACGCTCGACCTCAAAGGCGCGATCACCGGTGTTGGATCGGACATCATCTCGGACGCGTCGACACTGCAGTTCAATTCGACGGTGGCGGCCGGCCAGACCATCAGCTTTACCGGCAGCGGCGGCACGCTCGACTTGGGCTCGCCGCAAGGTTTTTCCGGCGCCATCGCGGGGTTCGATCTGGGAGGCGCCTCGAACGACGCGCTCGTGATCGCTTCGGGCTGGACCTTCACCGGCGCCACCGAAGGCGCGACCAGCACGATGCTCGGCTTTGTCGATGGCGCTGCACACGCCGCTCTCACGTTGCAGGGCGCCTACACCGGAACCTTCAACCAAACATCGATCGTGGGCGGAACAAAGATTACCTACGCCGCGTGAGAGCGTCGGCGTGAGGATCAGGTCGTAGCGGGCTATCAGCCGGGCGACGTCCCTCGCTCATGCCTTGCGCACCGTCATCGCATCGGTCGCCGCTTCCAGCGGCAATCGGGAGGCTAGAAAGGCGTCGACAGCTGGCGTTCCGGGTTCGCCCTTTTCGGCGATCAACCCGCGCATGCCGGTTAAGTCGGTCTCGAGCGTGATGAGGATTGAAAGAGCCGAGCCAGTGTCGATGTCCGGCGGCAAGTCGTTATCGACCTCGACGCCACAGGCGCTGGCGAACGCTTGCACCGCGGCCGTGACGGCGGCGCTCACAGCGGGTTCGATCGGCTGATCGCGTCAGCGCGGCCAGCAAAACTCCCTCAGGCCGCGCCACACGCCCGCTCCCGGCGCGCCGAGCCAGTCGATGTCGCCGGCCGGCAGCGATCAGCGTTCACGTGGATCCGGCCCGGCGATCACCAACAACGTCAGCGCCGCATCCGCGATGTCGCGTGTGATCGGCCCGACATGCTCGATTGACTCCCAGCCTGATGCGCCCGGCAGCGTCTCGTCACGGCAGTTCGGCCAGAGCGGCATGCGGCCGAACGAGGCCTTGACGCCAACCAGGCCGCATAGCGACCCTGCGCTCGACCCACCAGGGCCGCGCGTCAGGTCTCAGGGATTGCGCGTGGTGGGAAACATGCCGACTTGGTAGGCGGAAACGATAGTGTCAGAATAGCTCCACGAAGATTGGAGATGGAGCGCCCGATGATGTTCGCGAGGCGAGCCAATAGTGCCGCATGCGCTGGACGCTGAGAGGCCTCGCGGCGCTCTGCGGCCTCGTGGCGCTGGGCGTATCGGGTTTGATAATTTGGTTCGTGGTGATCAATCCCGAGCCATTGCGACTGGCGACTGCCTATACGGCAGAAACCGTGTGCTCCAACGTCTTCATTGCCCACCGCGACGTGGAGGCGATCCGGAGGGACGATCTCACTGCGCTCGGATATCGCATCTTCAAGCGCATGAAGATCGACGTTGCGCAGGCCGGCGTCACGGCGACCGCCTACGGCTTGTTCGCCACGCAACACGCGCAATATGACGCCGGACGCGGCTGTACACTGGTTCCGGGCCGCGTAACCTTGGCTGGCCCCGGCGCGCCCCCGCCTGCGCCGCCGCCGTCCGACGCGCTCTGGCCGTCCGGCGAAAAGGGGCAATTCAGCGACAACCCGCGCCTGATTGCCGCGATCAATGATCCCAAGCTGCAAGGTCCGGGCTTGCGCGCGATTGTCGTTGTTCACGACGGGCGCATCGTCGCTGAGAGTTATGGCCAAGGGTTTACGGCCGCCACGCCTCTCCTCGGTTGGTCGATGACCAAGACCGTCACGGCGGCACTGGTTGGCTTGGCGATTGCGGACGGCAAACTCGCGCTCGACCAGACGCACTTGTTCCCGCAATGGGAGCAGGATGGACGCGCGCGCATCTCGGTAGCCAATCTCTTGGCAATGTCCAGCGGACTTGAATGGAGCGAGGACGAGGGCGCCGTTACTCAGCCGGGGCGCATGGAGAATCTGGTGAGCGACGCGGCGGCTTTCGCCCGTGATCGACCGCTCGTTGCCGAGCCGGGTGCGCGTTTCAACTACGACAGCGGCGATGTCGTCCTGCTGACGCGGCTATGGCAGGACGCCATCGGCGCGTCGTCCTGGACCTACCCGCGCGAGCGCCTGTTCGCACCGCTGGGCATGACCAGCGCCGTTCTTCAGGCGGACGTGGCGGGCACGTTCTTCGGCGAAGGCTTCCTTTACGCCAATGCGCACGACTGGGCGCGTTTCGGCGAATTTCTGCGGCTTGGCGGGCAATGGAACGGCCAGCAAATTCTACCCGCCGATTTTGTCGCCTACATGCATTCGCCCTCGCCGAATTCGGACGGAGGCCACGGCCCCGTCTACGCGCGCGGACTGATCTGGCTTGGGCCGGGACAGGGTTACAAGTTGCCGCCCGACACGTTCTTGATGCAAGGCCACAACCGGCAGGTCATCGCGATCATCCCGTCGCGCAAGATGGTAATTCTGCGGATGGGCTCGACGCGCGAAGATATCGGATACAGCACAGCGCCGCTGCTGCGCGCTATCGTCGCCGCTGGCTTATGAGCGGCTTTCTCGCGTCCGCCACGCTCTCTCAAAAGCCCGAGAATTTCGAGCCAAATACGCGTCGTCAGAATTCTTGATTTTCGCGCGCCTCTCCCGAGTGCGGCTGTTGATCACGGTGCGATGGGATCGAGCCCATCTCGAAAATTCCCGCTTGACAATTAAAAGCCGACCGGTCATTTATTATTTATGCCCAGACCCGCCAATCCCGAAACTCGCTCAAGGCTCCTCGAAAGGGGCGCGGACCTCATCTGCAGCCGGGGCTTCAACGCCACCGGCGTGCAGGAAATCACCGAAGCGGCGGGGATCCCCAAGGGGTCGTTCTACAATTACTTCACCAGCAAAGAGGCGTTCGCGGTCGCCATTCTGAGCGAGTATTGGCAATCGATTGTCGAAAATTACGGGCCGATCCTGGGCGAAGCAGATACGGCTCCCTTATCCCGCATCGCGCGCTATTTCGAAGGGCTGGCGGAGTTTCACGAGCGCCAGCGCTTCACCGTCGGTTGCCTGATCGGCAACATGGCGCTTGAGGTGACGCCCGTAAGCGAAGAGGTGCGCGCCAAGCTGGTCTCGATCTACCGGGAGTGGTCAGCCGCCCTCACCGCGTGTTTGAAGGACGCTCAGGCGCGCAAGGAGCTGGCCCGAGCGAAAGACGCGAAGCAAATCGCCGCTGCGCTTATTGACGGCTTCGAGGGCGCTGTCATGCGCGCGAAAGTCGAACGAAGCCGCGCTCCGTTTCGGCGCTTCGAGACGTGCGTATTGCCGTGTCTGCTTGAATGAGTTTTTTGCCGATTTAATAGCCGACTGGTCGTTTTAAAAAGCTGACAAGTCTCTGCATGCTCACACGCTGGAGCGCCGCGCCAGCGCGCGATCAGATAAATCGCGGCTCAACTGAAGGAGATCTACAATGTCCACGATCACGTCCAAAGACGGCGTAAACATATATTACAAGGACTGGGGATCGGGTCAGCCGATTGTTTTCAGCCACGGTTGGCCGCTGACGGCGGACGACTGGGATGCCCAGATGACATTTTTCCTCCGTCATGGGTATCGGGTCATCGCCCACGACCGGCGCGGCCACGGTCGATCCGACCAGCCAAGCACCGGCAACGACATGAACACCTGGGTTGCCGACCTGGCAGCCCTGACTGAACATCTCAACCTGCGTGACGCGATCCACATCGGACACTCGACAGGTGGCGGCGAAGTGGCCCGCTATGTCGCTCGCCACCAGGAGCGCGTCGCCAAGGCGGTGCTGGTCGCTTCACTGACGCCCAACATGTATCGAAGCGAGGACAACCCTTCCGGTCAGCCGCCGGAGTGGTTCGAAGCCATCAGGGCGGGCGTTCTGGGCAACCGGTCGGAGTTCTACCGTTTCGTCCCTGAGAACCCGTTCTACGGCTACAATCTCGATGGCGCCAAGCCTTCGGAGGCAGTCATTGCGAACTGGTGGCGTCAAGGCATGGCCGGCGGCGCGCTCGCTCACTATGCGACTGTCGACTCTTGGCTCGAAGATTACACCGAAGACCTGAAGAAGATCACGGTGCCAGTGCTCGTGATGCACGGCGAAGCTGATCAAGTCGTCCCGTTCGCAAGCTCCGTGCCGCGTGCTGTCAATCAGCTTAAGCACGGATCGTTGAAGACTTATCCTGGCTACCCGCATGGCATGCTGACCACGCATGCCGATGTCCTCAATCCTGACCTGCTTTCGTTCATCAGGTCGTGACGGCGTCTAGCGCCTCTAACCATGGACTGGTTAGTCGTCGGTATCGGCCTTGCGTTCCAGCTCCCGATATAAAGCCGCATACCGCTGCAGCGCGAGGGTTTCGGTCGGCGGTCCTTGGCGGACCGCCGATATCTCAAAAGCTCGCAAGAACGGCGCTCGAACGCGAATATGCACGCGACGCGGCAGCAGTGGCAACCGGTCAGGTGATGTCCGGCGCCTCCGTATAATTTCCGTATGGAGCCGGCTGCAGGCTCCGGACCTCGGCTAACTCATTGGGAAAATTGGCGCGCCCAACGGGAATCGAACCCGTGTTTTCGCCGTGAAAGGGCGACGTCCTGGACCGCTAGACGATGGGCGCTGGCCGGATTCGCCGGCGGAACGGCGAATGCGCGCCTCTATAGAGTTGGCGTTCGTCGCTGGCAAGGGCGCGCGGTCCCTAAATCAGTGCGGGTCGGCGAATTCGAGCACGCGGTCGCTGACGAAGTCGTAGAGTTTGCCGGTTTCGCTCCAGTCGGGTGAGGCGAGCGCGGCCAGTTTGGGCGCGAATTCCTCGGGCGTGCGCAGCGTCAGGGGATCTTCGCCCGGCATCGCTTCGGCGCGCATGTTGGTGCGCAGCCTGCCGGGATTGGCGAGCATGACCTTGATCGCAGATGTGTTGCGGGTTTCGGCCGCGTAGGTGCGAGCCAGCATGTCGAGCGCCGCCTTGGATATCGCGTAGGGGCCCCAATAGGCTTTGGTGTCGGCGCGGCTTGCGGCGCCTGACGTGACGAACACGGCGCGGCCGGCCGCAGACAACCGCAGCAGGGGATCCAACGAGCGGATCAGGCGCCAGTTGGCGGTGAGGTTGACGGAAAGGACTCTGTCCCAGGCTTTCACCTCGACATGGTGCAGAGGCGTCAGCGGGCCCAGCATGCCTCCCGCCGCGATCAGCACATCGAGCCGGCCCCAGCGGCGGTAGATCGCCTCGCCGAGCCGGTCGAGCGCATCATGATCGCGGAGGTCGCAAGGGACCAGCGTCGCAGGCGCTTCCGCCTGCGGGCGCAGCTTGCGGATTTCGTCGTCGAGTTCCTCCAACGCGCCCTGGGTGCGCGCGAGCGCGATCACGTGTGCGCCCGCGGCAGCAAGAACCAGGGCGGCGGCGCGCCCGACGCCGCGCGACGCTCCGGTGACGAGCACAATGCGCTCTGCGTAGCCTTCGGCGCGTTCGCCCATCGACCCGTTCCCATCCTCGTTTAGCGGTGCGCGGACTAGCAGGCGGCGCGCCGCGAATCCATCGACAATCAATCCTTTCGGCGCGCATCTTCCGTTTGATGTTGCGTCGCTTTTGTGTAGTCTCATTTTGGTCACAGCGTTTGAGATTGTCGCCGCCGCCGCCATTTTTTCAGAGCGCGCGTGTTAAGGGCGGCTACAATTATAGTCTGCGTGTTGGGGTAGGGGCTCATGTCGGACACGAAGGAAGGCCAGTCGCCGCGTACGGTTACGCGCGCCGACCTTGCGGAAACCGTCTATCGTCGAGTGGGATTGTCGAGGTCGGAATCCGCAGAGTTGGTGCAGTCGTTTCTCGATGAAATCTCGGAAGCGGCGGTGCGCGGCGAAACGGTGAAACTTTCGTCTTTCGGGTCGTTCGTCGTGCGGTCGAAAAGCCAGCGCATCGGCCGCAATCCGAAGACTGGCGTCGAAGTGCCGATCCTTCCGCGCCGCGTGATGGTGTTCAAGCCGTCCAACGTGCTGAAGGCGCGCATCAACGGCCAGAGCGATCCCGACACGGAGGAGTGAGGCCCGCGCTGTGAGCGTCCAGACCGACAAGAGCCCCAGCGCCTATCGCACCATCAGCGAGGTCGCCGACGGTCTGGACCTGCCTCAGCATGTGCTGCGATTCTGGGAGACGCGCTTCCCGCAGATACGGCCGATGAAGCGAGGCGGCGGCCGGCGCTACTACCGCCCCGAAGACGTCGAACTCTTAAAGGCCATCCGGCGGTTGCTCTACGATCAAGGCTACACGATCAAGGGCGTGCAGCGGATGCTGCGCGAGCAGGGGGCAAGCGCGGTGATACACGCCCAGGGCAGGGCGCCGGCGGCCGAGCCGGCGCGCGCCGAGCCCCATTTCGACGTCGCCGTGGATACGCCGCACAGCGCGACCCCGGAAGACTTCACAGGGTCGGGCGAGCCGGGCCTTGGCGCCGACGCTATGGCGGCGCTGCGCGGCGCGCTCGCCGATATCCGCGAGGCGGAGCGGCAGTTGCGGCAGGCGCGCGCGGAATGATTTCTCCCCCGCAAGTTTTTCGCGCCCCGCGCATTGTCACGCGGGCGCCCGTTGCCTATAAGGGCCGCCGTCGGAGTGTAGCGCAGCCCGGTTAGCGCACTAGTCTGGGGGACTAGGGGTCGTGGGTTCGAATCCCGCCACTCCGACCATTTTCCCTACAATATTTCTTCTGAGGTTGTTGCGACCACTTTGGACTGAGAGGTCAGAGTGAGAGTAGGTGCGCCTACTCGCTTCCTCAAACACCCTTCGTTTTCCAGTTTGGCCTTGGATTTTGGGAAAATTAATACGCGCAATTGCGCGATAGCCAGAAATTGTGAAGTTGCCGACAAAGGAATGTGCTAGCGGCACGCCGGGTTTTTGTCGCTGCGACAGCAAGGTCGGGCGGACCCGCGAGAGGCTAGCCTATGAAGAAAATTCTGATCCTCACCTGCGCGGCTGCGCTGCTGACCATCGGAGCCGCCAAGGCGGACCCGGTGGACCTGTCGGCCTACGCGGACGCGAACGGCTTCATCGACGTGCAGAAGCTGACCTGCGCCCAGTTGGCGAACACCTATCAGGAGGATGCGAACGCGCTGACGTCGTGGTACAGCGGCTGGTACAACGGCCTGGCGCACAAGCACTTCGCCGACTTCAAAAAAGGCCGGATGCTCGAGCATCAGGTGATCGAATACTGCAAGGCGAACCAGGATCAGACCATCATTCATGCGATCGGAGTCTTGCTGAAGGAAGACCGCGCGGAAGGCTTGATGATGGAAAAGTGAGGCGCGGGATCTAGGGCCGCTACGTCAGCATGCGCCCCGGGTTGGGGCGCATGTCGGCAGGTAGGGATCTGTGCAGGGCAGGTCGGAGGATCTGACCTTTCGCGTGACGGTCCGGGGGTTACTTCAGCGCGCCAGAGATTTCGGCGAACTCACTGGACAACTGAGTTCCCAGGGCAGTCAAAATTCCAATCAACGCAACAGCGATCAAGGAAGCGATCAGGGCGTATTCAATCGCCGTGGCTCCCGTTTCATCAGCAGCAAATTTATTGAAAAGGTAGGTCATCTTCTAACTCCAGTTACGGAATTCGTCAGAGCAACGTCGGTCTGAACAGGTATCATTTAGAATTGATTTTGCGGCGACTGAGTTAATACTATCGCTAAAATTTTAGTGGTTGAAGCCAGTGTTTGTGCATTCGTTCGTAGACTGGTTACACAACGGTAAAGCGTCATTTATAAAAACGCTGTTGCTTGCGTCGACTTTTAACGAGGCAGTGATTCGCGCAGCGCTACCGGCAAGCGCGCTCAGCGAGATGCGAGTTCGTCGATGCCTACAGTTCCCCACGTCCTTGGCGCTCACGGGTTGGCTGCGGGCGACGCCGATACGCTTGCGCGACGCCGAACGGTCGCAAGCTCCCGGAAAAATGGGGGCCACGTCTCCAGTCACGCTTCGTCATGTGCGCTGACCTCGGCCGCAGGTCCGCAGAGCCTTCGCGCGGATGAAGGCTGCGACTGGTACGAGACCGGTCGGGCTAGGGGCGCCAGTCCGTCATGGGTGCGATTCGCATAATCTATATTATGGAACTGAAATGGGCGCTTCACCACGGGCCAGACCGGGCGGCGTACGCTGTGGCAATCGAGTCCGAAAACCGCGAGCCTTAACCTTTCGCCTCGCTATGATGTGGCATGAGCCTGAACCACGACGTCTGTTACCGAGCCTTGCTGGCTCGCGACGCCCGCTACGACGGGCTGTTCTTCACGGCGGTGAAGACGACCGGCATCTATTGCCGCCCGATCTGCCCGGCGCGGCCGCCCAAGTCAGAGAATTGTATTTTCATGCCGTCGGCCGCAGCCGCTCAAGAGGCCGGCTTCCGGTCGTGCCTGCGCTGCCGTCCTGAGAGTTCACCCGATCTCGGCGCCTGGAATGGCACCAGCGCGACGGTCTCGCGCGCGTTGAAACTGATCGAGGACGGCGCACTCGACGCCGGCGGCGTCGAGGTGCTGGCCGAACGTCTCGGACTTGGCGAACGCCAGCTTCGGCGGCTGTTCGCCCGTCACGTCGGCGCGAGTCCAGTTTCGGTTGCGCAGACGCAGGCGCGTGCTGCTGGCGAAGCAGCTTGCTCGTCGAAACGACCTGTCGATCACCGAGGTCGCGCTGGCGAGCGGATTTGCGAGCGTGCGCCGTTTCAACGAGACGATCCGCCTGCTCTATGACCGGCCGCCGACGGCGCTGAGGGGCTCAATAGCGAGACGCGAGCCCGCGTCCGGCGGTGAGTTCAAGCTGCGGCTGCCATACAAAGGCCCCTATGACTGGGAGACGATGATCGGAGACCTCGCAAGACTGAGCGAGCCCGGGCGCGACGGAATCGCCGGGGGAAAATACTGGCGCCGGCTCGATCTGGTGGGTCAGGTCGCCAGGCTGAAGGTTCATTGCGAACCGGCGCGGTCGGCGCTCGCGCTGTGTTTGAATTTGCCGGTTCTGTCGATGTTGCCGCCGATCATCGCCCGAGTGCGTCGTCTGTTCGACCTTGGCGCCAATCCCGGCGCGATCGCCGCCGCGCTCGGCGAAGACCCGCATCTTGCGCCGCTCGTAGCGCAGCGGCCGGGGTTGCGCGTGGTAGGCCCATGGGACGCCATTGACGGCGCGGAAGCGGACCTGCAAGCCGAGGCGCGGGCCCACCTGGCCGCGTATCTGGGCAGGCCGGTAAGCGCCAGCGAGGCGGCCACGCGCTGGGAGCGCTGGCGGCCGTGGCAGGCCTACGCCGCGAGGCATCTGGCGCTAGCCGCCGCTGAACATGAACGGACGGGAAACGCGCTCCATGCGTCTGTGGCTTGATAGTTTGCCCTCGCCGATCGGCGAAGTCCTTTTGGCTTGGGACGGCTACGGACGGCTGCGCGTGCTCGACTTCGCAGACTTCGAAGCGCGGATGCTGGAGTTGTTGCGCCATCACTACGGAGAGGTCGCGCTTGAGCGTCACGCCGCGCCCGCGTCGATTTCAGAGCCGATCGGCCGGTATTTTTCGGGCGAACTCACGGCGCTCGAGGAAATTGGCGTCGCCACCGGCGGGACCGAGTTTCAAAAATCCGTCTGGTCAGCGCTGCGTGAGATAGAGCCGGGCGAGACGGCCAGTTATGGCGACGTCGCGCGACGGCTCGGCCGCGAACGATCCGTGCGCGCCGTCGGCGCGGCGAACGGCGCCAACCCGATCGCCATCGTCGTGCCGTGTCATCGCGTCATCGGCCACAAGGGCGACCTGACCGGATACGGCGGCGGATTGCCTCGCAAGCGCTGGCTGCTCGCCCACGAGGCCCGCGCCCGCGCTGTTGGCGCGGACCTGCTGGCAAACCTGTGATGGGGCCGGGCGGCCATATCGCGCTTGCGCATCCGTCGCGGCGCACCATGTTCCGAAGGATGCAACGGAACGGAGCTCCGCCTGATGACCGACGAATACACGCCGCCCAAGGTCTGGACCTGGGACAAAGAGAATGGCGGACATTTCTCCAAGATCAATCGGCCCGTGGCGGGTCCGACCCACGACAAGGCGTTGTCGGTCGGAAAACATCCGTTCCAGCTCTATTCGCTGGCGACTTCGAACGGCGTCAAGGTGACGATCATGTTCGAGGAGCTGCTGGCGGCGGGCCACACCGGCGCCGAATATGACGCCTGGTTGATCAATATCGGCGAGGGCGATCAGTTCGGCTCCGGCTTTGTCGATGCAAACCCGAATTCGAAGATCCCTGCCCTTGTCGATCGCAGCGGCGCTAAGCCGATCCGGGTCTTCGAGTCCGGCGCGATCCTGATGCACCTTGCCGAGAAATTCGGAGCCTTCCTGCCGAGCCGGCGGCGCCGAACGCGCGGAATGCCTGTCGTGGCTGTTCTGGCAGATGGGCAGCGCGCCGTTCCTTGGCGGCGGCTTTGGCCATTTCTACGCCTATGCGCCCCAAAAATTCGAATACGCGATCAACCGCTATGCGATGGAGGTCAAGCGTCAGTTGGACGTGCTCGACCGACGGCTCGCGGAAAGCCATTTCATCGCCGGCGACGCTTATACGATCGCCGACATGGCGATCTGGCCCTGGTATGGCCAGGTCGCGCTCGGCGAAGCCTATAAGGCCGGCGAATTCCTGTCGGTGCAGGATTACAAACACGTCCAGCGCTGGACCGCTGAGATCGCCGAGCGTCCCGCCGTCAAGCGCGGCCGTATGGTTAACAGAACGTTTGGCGATCCCGCCCAGCAGCTGCGCGAACGCCATGACGCCAATGATTTCCTGACCCGCACGCAGGACAAGCTCGAACCAGCCGCGTAGGCTCTTTTAGCTAGCCCTGGCCCGATCGGCCGCCAGCAGCGCGAGGCCGCTGGCGACCGAGTTGAAGGCGTCGCCGTAGTTGAGCTTAGCCTCGCCGAAACGGGTCGTGAACAGCCGGCGCACCGACGGCACGTAGGACGTGCCGCCGGTCATGAACACGGCGTCGATGTCCTCCGGTTTTATGCGCCGCAAGGTTCAGCGCGCGCGCAACCGCCGCATCGATCGCGGCGAGATCGTCAGCGATCCAAAGCTCGAAATCGGCGCGCGACACCTGCGCCTCGATTTCGACGCCCGACGAGCTGAAACGGAACCGCGCGTCGACCTCAGCCGACAGGGCGACCTTCAGGCGGGACACGGCGAGATAGAGTTCGTAGCCGAGGTCGTATTCGATGACGTGGATCAGATCCTCGATGGCGCCGGGCGCCTCGGCCTGCCTGACCAGACGACGCAACTCGGCCATCGTGTTGGCGCCCTTCAGCAGCGCCAGTTTGTGCCATTGCGCAAACGCCGCGTAATAATGCGAGGGCAGCGGCAGCCGCTTGTCGAACGAGCGATACAGCGTGCCCTTGCCGAGCCGCGGCGCGACGACCTTGTCGAGGATGCGATAATCGAACGTGTCGCCGGCGACGCCGACGCCGGCATGAGAAATCGCCTTCGCCTGCAATCTGCCGCCGCGCGGATCGAAGCGCATCACCGAAAAATCGCTGGTGCCGCCGCCGAAATCGGCGACCAGCACGGTCTCAGGCCGCGTCAGGCCGCGCGCGTACCAATAGGCGGCGCCAAGCGGCTCGTAGGCGAGTTCCACGTCAGTGATGTGCGGCCCGAGAGTAGGAAGCGGTCAGCCGTTCGACCGCCAGCGCCTCGTCGCCGCCGTCGCCTGCGAAGACGACGGGACGACCGGAAACGACCGGCAGCGCGCGCCATTCCGTTGGCACGATGTCGGCCAGGAAAACGCCGATCAGCTCTTCCAGCACGAACCGTTTGCCGAGCAGACGGGTGTCCTGGAACGCCCGGCTCGAGAGATAGGTCTTCAAGGATTGCAGGAACCGGTGCTCGCCGTCGATTTCGAGCGCGCGCAACAACGCGTCCGGGCCGGAGACATGCGAGATATGGCTGCGCGGGGCGTCTTTGTTACGAAAGAACAGCAGCGCCGAGCGGTAGGCCTCGACGGGGCCGGCGCTGGTGTCGAAACGGCGCGCGGTCACGCCGCCTGACGCGTCGGCGATGGCGACGACGCTGTTCGTGGTGCCGAAGTCGACGCCGATGGCGATGGGTTTCATGCGCGGGGCGAGCGCGGGTTACTTGGAGCCGCCCTCACCCCAACCCTCTCCCGCAAGCGGGAGAGGGGGCCGTAAACCCTTCTCCCGCTTGCGTGAGAAGGTCGCGCGAAGCTCTTAGCGACAAGCTTGTTTGTCGCGGGGATGAGGAGGGAGGCCGCAACAACCATGCCTCTCAAAACCCCTCCAGCCGCATCCCGTCATAAGCCGGAATAATGTGCTCCGGCAGCCGGCGGCGAAGCGTTTCGTAGTCGAGGTCGGTGTGGAGGTTGGTCAGCACCGCGCGTTTCGGCTTCAGGCGCTCGATCCAGGCCAGCGCTTCGTCGAGGCTGAGGTGCGAGGGGTGGCGCGCGTAGCGGAGCGCGTCGATGATCCAGACCTCGAGGCCTTCGAGCGACGACAGGCTCGCAGCGGGAATGCCGTTGAGATCGGGCGTGTAGGCGAGGCCGCCGATCCGAAATCCGAGCGCGGAGATTTCGCCGTGCTCGAGGTCGAATGGCGTCGCGGCGATCTCGCCGCCGGGGCCGCTCACCACGCACTCATGGCCCGCCGTCAGATGTTTCTCGTTGAGGATCGGCGGATAGGAGCTGCCGGCGGGCGTCTGGAACAGATAGCCGAACTTGTATCGCGCATCGGCGGATGTCGGCTCGTCCATGTAGAAGTCGATGCGGCGCCGATGCTGAATGACGATCGCGCGCAGATCGTCGACGCCGTGCAGATGATCGGCGTGGGCGTGGGTCATCAGAACGGCGTCGAGCCTGTTCGACGCCCGCGTCGATCAACTGCATGCGCAGGTCGGGCGAAGTGTCGATCAGCACGACCGTCTTGCCGTCGGCGCCTGTCCGCTCAACCAGCGCCGAGCAGCGGCGGCGGGCGTTGCGCGGGTTCGCCGGATCGCAGGCGCCCCAACCCTGCGCGACGCGCGGCACGCCGCCCGAGGAGCCGCAGCCGAGGATCGTGAACGACAGGCTCAACGCCCTGCCCTCCGGGCCCAGTTTAGCAAACAGCCGCAGCGTATTGGCGCGCGTCGCGGCGGCGATCTCGTCGGGCGCAGACGCCCTTCGTCTCGGCGAGCACGCGCGCGGTCTCGACGACGAAGGACGGCTCGTTGCGCCGGCCGCGATGCGGCGTTGGCGCCAGAAACGGCGCGTCGGTTTCGACCAGCACCCGATCGAGCGGCACGTCGCGCGCGATCTCGCGCAAAGCGCTTCGAATTCTTGAACGTCAGCACGCCGGAAAACGACACGTAGAGCCCGAGTTCGAGCCCGGTCTCGGCGAGCGCGCGCGACGAGGTGAAGCAATGCAGCACGGCCGTGAACGCGCCCGCCGCCATTTCCTCGCGCAGGATCGCCGCGACGTCGTCGTCGGCCTCGCGGGCGTGGATGACGAGCGGCAGCTCGAAGCTCGCGCGCCAGGCCGATCTGGGCGCGGAACACCCTCGTCGGCGACGTCTGCGCGGCGCGTAATTGTAGTGATAGTCGAGCCCCGCCTCGCCGATCCCGACGCATTTGGGATGCGCCGCGAAGCGCGCGGATGGCGGCCGCGTCCGTCTCCGGTTCCTCGGCCGCCTGATGCGGATGCGTGCCGATCGTGAACGCAGACCTCGGGATAGCGTTCGGCGATCGCGACCAGTCTCGCGCCTTCGCGAACGCGGGTCGAAATCGTCACCATGCGCTCGACGCCGGCCGCTCTGGCGCGCTCGACGACGGCGTCGAGTTCCGCGGCGAAATCGGGGAAGTCGAGATGGCAGTGGCTGTCGATCAGCCTCACCGCGGCCGCCTCGGCCGCTCGGCTCGACGTAGCGCGGGAAAATCGGCGACGGGCGGCGGCAGCGCGCGTGCCCGGCTTCAGCCGGTGCGGCGCCCTCGAGCCCGCGCCCCGCCTGCTCGAGCGTCGGCGAAGGTCCGCGCGCTCGCGGGCGACGCCGAGCAGGTCGAGCAGTCTTGCCCATCGAGCCGGCATGACGGGCTGCAGCAGGATCGCGGCGATGCGCAGCGTCTCGATGCGTCGTGTAGAGCACCGCCGCGGCCGCGCGCCGGATCGCTCTTGGCGAGCTTCCAGGGCTCGGCAGTTGGCGAAATAGCGGTTCGCCTCCGCGACGACCTCGAACACGGCGCCGAGATAGAGGTGCAGCTGGAAGCCCTTCATGTGCGCGCGCGCGATGCCGCAGCAGCGCGTCGGCGCGCGCGAGCAGCGCCAGATCCTCCGGCTGCGCCGCCGCCCTCGCGCCAGTCCGGCACGACGCCGCCGCCGCTCTTGCGCGATCATCGACAGCGAGCGCTGGCCGAGATTGCCGAGATCGTTGGCGAGATCGGCGTTGATCCGCTGCACGATCGCCTCGTGCGAATAATTGCCGTCCTGTCCGAACGGCACTTCGCGCAGGAAGAAATAGCGCACCGGATCGAGGCCGTAAGCTGGCGACGAGATCGGCGGGGCTGACGACGTTGCCGACCGACTTCGACATTTTCTCGCCGCGGTTGAACAGGAAGCCGTGCACGACGATCTGCTTCGGCAGCGGCAGCTTCGCCGACATCAGGAACGCCGGCCAATAGATGGCGTGGAAGCGCGTGATGTCCTTGCCGATCACGTGCGCGTCGGCCGGCCAGAACTTGTTGCGGGGGTTCTCATCGGGAAAGCCGGTCGCCGTGATGTAGTTGGTCAGCGCGTCGACCCAGACGTACATGACGTGCCTCGGATCGCCGGGCACCGGCACGCCCCAATCGAAGGTCGTGCGGCTGATCGACAGGTCGTTGAGGCCTCGCTTCACGAAGGCGACGATTTCGTTGCGGTATTTTTCCGGCGTGATGAAGTCGGGGTTGGCCTCGTAGTGGGCGAGCAGCCTCTCGCCATAGGCCGAGAGCCGGAAGAAATAGCTCTCCTCCTCGACCCACTCGACGGGCGCGCCGCTCGGCGCGAGCTTCTGCCCGTTCGGCACCGTCGGTCAGCTCGTCTTCGCCGAAATAGGCCTCGTCGCGCACGGAATACCAGCCGGCGTACTTCGACAGATAGATGTCGCCATTCGCCTGCATGCGCTCCCAGATCGCCTGAACGGAGCGGGTATGGCGGGCTTGCGTGGTGCGCACGATGTCGTCGGCGCGCGCGTTCAGCAACTCGCCCATCGCCGCGAATTTCTCGGCGACGCCGTCGACGAAGGCCTGCGGCGAAACGCCCTCGCGCGCCGCGGCCTGCTGAACCTTCAGGCCATATTCGTCCATGCCGGTGACGAATAGCGTGTCGCGTCCGTCAAGGCGCTGAAAACGCTGGATGGCGTCGGTCGCGATGCGCTCGTAGGCGTGGCCGATATGCGGCGCGCCGTTCGCGTACGGTATCGCGGTCGTAATGTAGAAACGCTCGGTCATGCCGCCGTGGTAAGGCGATTTGGCAGCGCAAGCAATCCGGTTCGGACCTGCGGAGAGCGAGGTCCCCGTGACCGCGCAAGCGGGTGTCAGGCGCCCTTGTCTGAACGCCCAGGAGCCTGAAAGCTCAATTACGCGATGGGAATGCCGTCGCCACCCAATACGCAATTTTCGTATTGGATGTGTCGGCAAACTTTTGCAGCGGGTCGATCGTGTGTTGACCACCATAGAAGCGAACGTCGAACAGGCACAGCATGCCTATCGTCAGCAGTATGGAGATGAAGGGCGACCCTGGCTCCGCGTCTACGCCCTTTTTCCGTCGGTCGCCGGCGACCCTGCGCTCGGGCTGAACACGGCGCTCGGCGATACGTTCGCGCTCCTCCGCGGTGAGGGCTTCCGGCGCCGTCCGCCTGTCGATTTTGGTTCGCCGTTCGGCGCTTCGTAAATCATTGCCGGCATCCATGGCCGCCTCGAATCTCGGTTTCCCGTGTTTGGGATTGCGCATGCGCCGCCGCTTGGAACTTCTCCGTACGTGTCGGCTCAAAGACCGGCGACGACCGCCTATCAGTACGTCAGCGGATTAAAGAATTCGTTAACAAGTCTCCAAAAATCTGACCCGTCAAAGTCCGCGCGACTATAGCTTCACAAAGACGTGAGCCGAATACATCGGTTAATTCGTCAATCTATCAGTATAAATCGCCGTTTATTTCCCTGCTAATTCAAATCAAGTCACCGTCATCCCATCTGTCGAACTATACATGCCAGAATTCGAGGCTAAACGTTACGATCGTTCTGTACTTGCCCTAGGATCCCTGCCCGCGTTGCGATCTCCTCGAACGCCGCCAGAAGGGTCGCGCGCTTGTCGAGATTGAGCGCCTCGGCCTCGCGCGCCGAGGCGCGGAGCGTTCGCCAGAGATCGGCGAGGGTCTCGAGCCGGGTCGACGAAGAGGGTTTGCGCGTTTCCGCGGCGATCCAGTCGTAGAGCGCCAGCATCAGGCGCTGAAAATGCTCGTCTGCCCCGCGCGCGCTTACTGCCTCCGAGAGTTTGAGATTCAGCTTGAGATCACCGCGCGGCAATCGGGCGACCGCGCGCGTCGATCATCGCGCCGATCCGCTTGCCGGCAGGTTCGAGGCGCTGCAGCGCCTCGCGCACCGACCCGTTGGCGTTCGCCGCGGCGGCAGCGATCTCGGCGGAGCCTGCCTCTGTCCACGGCGCGCCGAGCCCGGAAATGATCGTCTCGATAGCCGCGGGCGTGAGCGGCTCGAGCATCAGCCGCCGACACCTTGAGCGGATCGTCGGCATCACGGCGCCGATGCGGTGGGCCAGGATCGAGGATCAGCGATTTCGGCGGCGGCTCTTCGATGATCTTCAGGAGGGCGTTGGCGCTGTTGCGGTTGAGGTCGTCGGCGCTGTCGACGATCGCGACGCGCCAGCCGCCGGAAGCCGAGGACAGTTGAAAGACGCGCATCTCGTCGCGCACGTCGTCGATCCGGATCTCGGTGAAAAAGCCGGTCCCGGTCTTCTCGTTCCAGGCCCTGCGCAAAATCGCGAAATCGGGATGCGAAAGCGCATCGAGCTGGCGCGCAATTGGATGGTCGGCCGGAACCGACAGGTCGCGCGCGCGCGATCACGGCGGCCGATTTCGGATCGGGATTGACGAGCAGGAAACGCGCGAAGCGCCAGGCCGAGCGTCGCTTTGCCGACGCCTTCCCGGCCGCCGATCAGCCAGGCATGGGCGAGGCGCCCGCTGCGATAGGCGTTCAGCATCTCGGCTTCCGCCGCCGCTTGGCCGACGAGGCGCGGCCGCATGGCGCGGATGCGGAGCGCCCTCGAAGACGTCGCTTTCCGGCGTTTCGGCGTCGCGATCTTTCTTTGGGGCGCGGCTCACTCGTCCGCCTCGGGCAGCATATAGGCCCCGAGCCGGGCAAGCACGGCGCGCCAGATTTGCGCGGCGACCTCGGCTTCCGCGCCGCTGGCGTCGATGACGACGCAGCGCGCCGGCTCCTCGCGCGGCGATTTCCAGGAAGGCCGCCGCGCAACGCCGCGTGGAAGCGACGGCCTTCGCGCTCGAACCGGTCGGCAGGCGCCGCGCCGCGCCGTCGCTCGTCGCGCGCGCAGGCCGATTTCGGGCGGCAGGTCGAGGATCAGCGTCAGATCGGGCCGGCGCTCGCCCGACGGCGACCTGCTCGAGCCGACCGATGAAGGCGGGATCGAGCCGCCCGGCCGCGCCCTGGTAGGCGCGGGTCGAATTCGGCGAAGCGGTCGGAAATCACCCATTCGCCGCGCATCAGCGCCGGCTCGATCGTCTGGTCGATGTGGTCGATCCTGCGCCGCGGAGAACAGCAGCGCTTCGCCCGCGGCGCCGAAACGCGCCGCCTCGCCGGACAGGATGATCTCGCGCAGGGCCTCGGCATGCGGCGAGCCGCCGGGCTCGCGCGTCAGCAGTGCACGGCGACCCCGGCCCGCTCCAGCTCGGCCGCGAGCGTGCGCGCCTGCACGGATTTGCCCGCCCCCTCGCCGCCCTCGAGCGTGATGAAACGGCCGCGCGCGCGTCATGCCGCCCTCTTGAGCAGGCGGCGGACCCAGCCCTCGGCGACTTCGACGAGCGCGTCGAAGGCGCGCCGCGCGAGCGACCCCTGCCCGACCGAGGCCTTGGTCTTCAGCGGAAGTTCGAGCGCCAGCGTCGCGCCCCGGAACACCTGCAGGCGCGCCGACCTCGACCCCCTCGGTGACGGGCGCGACGAGCGGCCCGGTATAGACGATCTTGGCGAGCAGCCGGTCGGTCGAGCCGTGCGGCACGAAGATCTTGGCCGTCTCCGAGCAGGTAAGCTCGACGCTGCCGGACGGCGCCGCCGTAGACCGAGGCGGAGCCCACCGTGTCGCCGGCTCGGAACAGCACGCGCGGATCGAAGGCGCGGAAGCCGAAGCCGAACAGTTTTGCGCGCTTCCTCAGCGCGCTCGGTCGCAGTCTTCACGCCGTTCATCACGACGATCAGCCGCTGCCCGTCTTCGATCGCCGAGCCGACCAGTCCGAAGCCGCCATCCGCCGAATCGCCCGCCATCAGGCCATCCGCGCCGATGCCCATCGACGAGCAGCGGATTGCGGTTCAGCTGATGGATCTTGTTCCAGGTGAAATCCTTCTCGCCGAAATATTTGTAGTCGTCGGGATAAGTCGCGGATCAGATGCGCGGCGAGCGCGGCCATGTCGCGCGCCGTGGTGCGCTGCTCGGGGTCGCTCTTGCCATACGAATTGGTGAAGTGAGTATGAGTTAAACCAAGCGCTTCGCGCGCGCTTGTTCATCAACAGCACGAAGCCGTCCTCGGACCCCGCAATGCCCTCCGCGAACATGATCGCGGCGTCGTTGCCGGACTGGATGGCGAGCCCGCGGATCAGATCCTCGACCCGCGCCTGGCTTTTGACGTCGAGGAACATCGCCGTCGAATGGCCGTGCGCGCCGCCGGTGCGCCAGGCGTTCTCGGACACGGTGAACTTGTCGTCGAGATGAAGCCGGCCTTCGCGGATCTCGTTGAACACGATTTCGGCGGTCATCAGCTTGACCGTCTGCGCCGGGTTCATCGGCTGGTCGGCGTTCTTCTCGTAGAGGATCGCGCCGCTTTCGTAATCCTGCACGAGCGCGATCGGCGCGGCGCTCTGAAACGTCTCGGCGCCGCGCCTCGCCTGCGATCAGCCCGAGGCCCACGGCGAGAGAACACGAAACGGCAAATCGACGACAAGCTGCGCTCTATCCTGAAGGCGCGGCCCCTAGGCCGCGCGCCTCTTTTGGCGTCGCGCCTCCGCGGAACGCAACGGCAGCTTTGCGGTGGACGGTCAGTCGTCGGCTTCGGCGAGCGACTTGGTCTTCGACGCGCTTCAGGGATTGCGCGAACGGCTGCCGGCGTATGTTCGGCGACAGCGGCAAAATAGAGCGCGCGGTCGCCCGGCTGGATGCGATGCGGCGGCATCGGAGCGGACGGCCAGTTGCATCAGCGGGTCCTTGCGCGCCGAGCCGAGATCGAACGGTCGCTCCGGCGGCACAGGCGGATGAGCCAATCGGGGCCGCGGCGACTCGGTAACGGCCGCCGTCTGCGGCTCGCTGTCCGGCTCGGGCGCCGCTGGCGCGGCCACGGGTTCGGGCTGCGGTCGCGGCGCGGCCGAGGCGCGCGGGCGCCGGCGCGGGAGCCGACGAGAATAGCGAGAACAGCGGCGCGATGGGCGCAGCGTCGGCGACCATAGTCGCCTCGGCATAGCCATCGAGATGGGCGGCGCCCCCATCGGTACGCAGGCTGGCGAGCAGCTGATTGTCGTCCGAACCTTCCATCGGCGCAGCGCCGACGTAGTCGACCTTGATTCTGCGCCGTGCCCGCCCCCTTGAAGTCCAGCACGTCGGCGACGCGCGAAGAGACGTCCATCACGCGGCCGCCGTGATAAGGGCCGCGATCGTTGACCCGCACGATGACCGAATAGCCGTTGGTAAGATTGGTGACCCGCGCATAGCTCGGCAGCGGCATCGTCGGATGCGCGGCAGTGAGCGAATGCATGTCGTAGACTTCGCCGTTGGCGGTGCGCCGGCCGTGGAACGCATCGCCGTACCAGGACGCGAGCCCAACGGCGGAATAATGAGGGTTTTCGGCCGGATAGTAGGTTTTGCCGGCGATCCTGTAGGGATGGCCGACGAGATACTGGCCGCCGCCCTTGGGAACCGGCTGTCCGTCGCCGACCATGCGCGGCGACGCCGTCCCATAGACCGCCGTGGAGAAATATTCCTTGCTGTGCGACCGGGCGGAAACGCGCGCTGGCGTCTGCGCGCAGCCGGAGAGCGCGAGAGCGCCCGCACACGACAAGGCGCCGGCGGCTTTCGCCGCGGCCCCCGCTCTCGATTTCAAACCCGATACGCTCATATACGCCCACTCGACGAATCGGGGCGCGCCCGCCCAGGCGCCGCCCGCACCACCGATTCCTGCCACTACATGGCTAAATCCGGCGCCGCTGCTACTTTCTGCCGCCATTCTTAGTATTTTCCTAACTTTGCCCGCTCCCGGCGGCCAGCAAATTCAATGGCGTCGCCTGCCCCTCAGCAGACTTCCCCTCGTTGTCTTTCAACTGCGACCGAATCCGGGCAAGAAAATGGCGCGCGCCCAAAGGCTTGGCCCGAATCGAGCCTGACGCTCCGGGCGACAGCGCCGCCCGTGCGCCGTTCGGAATGCCGCAAAACATTTTTGTGATGCCCAGAAAACCATGCGACTCCCACCCCGCGGGCCTCCTAAAAATCACAGCCGCCCGGTAGGATCGTCGCGCGCTGCGGTCGAAAATAGGGCGAATTGTCGCAAGCCGATTTCAGGTTCGGGCAGGCTTTAGCGTTTGTCGGGCCTACCGGCGAGGAGAACGACGCCGGTCAATGGATACCTCGCAACGACCTCATCCGCATGCCTGCGGGCGATTGCGTAATCTGGCGAGCTTTCGCGCACGACATACAGGTCGGCCGCGCCGTCCACGCCTTCATCGCGATTAACGGGCGCAAGCGACGCCACCGGCATCGTCAATCGATAGAAATTGATCGACGGGACAAGCGGAAACTCGGCTCTCAGATGCGCCTCCTGGCCTGGCCACCGTTGCGCAAGGGTCTGTTGGACGACCGCCATGAGCTGAGGCGTCGAGGCGTCAAATCGCCATTCCTTCGTCCAATACAAATTCAACATCATCAAATTATGTAAAGCGAGGAGGGCAAGTACGGGAACCTCCACTATAGCAAACAAAATGCCGATCCAGTACGGCGCAACCTCCAGGACAGCAGCCAGAAGAAGAACAGCAGCGCTCAGGAACAGGGGAATTAGAAAAATGCCTCTCCGTTCGCTGAGATAACTGACATTCAGTAGATAGACTTCGAATATACTAGCAGTGCTGGCTGCAATGACAAAAAAGAATACCACGACGAAGGCGGCCGAAGCGCCTTTCGGTCTGGCGCCCTGCACAGCGGCGAAGACCAGCGCCAAGACGCAGACGACCGCGATCCAGAACTTGAGGATCGACGTCCCGAGTTGCAGGTTGATTTCAGTTGATCCGTAGAATGTGCCATCGAGCAATGACCCGACGGTGTCCTTCCAGAATCCGGCGTGTCCGCCGAGTCGGACGAGGTCTGAAGTCCCGAACGCGCGGTAGGGAATGGTGAGGTAGAGCACCACAGGATAAGTTGGCCAGCTGATGGCAAGGAAGGTTCTCGCCTTCCAGATCAGCCGCGCCGCCGTCGAACCGGCCGAACTCGGTTCCGAGATAGCCGCCGCGATAAACAAAAAGGCCAGGCCGGCCCCCAGCACCAGCACGAACGTGAACTGAGACAGGGCCGCAAGGCCGAAACAGAGTGCGGCGCCGCACGCATACCCCCAACGCCGAAGTTCGAAATCCCTCGGCCGCGGTCAAAACCAGCCCTACCCCCAGTATCGTAAAACCCAGACCGAGCCCGTATCCGCGCGCCAGGCCAAAGAAATCGTCGAGGTATGGGTTGAAGGCTATCGCCGCAGTTCCCAGCAGTCTTATCCAAAGCTGCGGAACCTTTGCGAAAATTACCTGTAATCCCAGGTAAAAAAGCAAGGCGCCGAGAAAACTGGGTATGCGTAGCGTTGTGACAGAGACACCAAAAATGCCAACCATCAGTTTCGCAAATAATGTAAAAAGCACGTGATTATTATCGGGCGCCATCCCTGATCTATAATAGGACGATATTTGACCAGGTGTCCGTGATGTGGAAATCATAGGTTACAACTTCGTCGTGTGTAATTCCGACGAAATATATTCTCAAAGCGATGTAAACGAGAAAAGCAAGACCGAGCAAAGCTTGACTGAGAAAAGCGAAACCGAAAATGCGA
The DNA here is from genome assembly GCA_963771455.1 of uncultured Pseudomonadota bacterium. Lineage (GTDB taxonomy): Bacteria > Pseudomonadota > Alphaproteobacteria > Rhizobiales > Beijerinckiaceae > Roseiarcus. Next base: position 10,993 of record CAVYTP010000017.1, on the reverse strand, counting down.
AATTCCCCATTCTTGCGACGCGGCGCCCGTTCGCTGCGCTTGACGGATCGTCTCCGTACATCCTCCGACTCCTGCAATTTCGTCGAAGGGCAAACCAACACATCGCGGTCGGTATCGAGGCTAAATCCTCCTACTTCTGGAACTTGCCCACAGATTTATGCCTGAATTCAACTATATCGAATAGTTGAAAATGGATCGTCGTCAACCCCAAAACCGTTCAGCGCGGGCAGCCCGCGTTGAACATCGCGCGTTGGCGGGACGCATTCGCCGTCCCGCAAATTTCAGTCACTTGCGCCCTCCCCCCATCCCGGCTGCAACGCCGGCCGGCCCACCTCCAGCTGCGCGGCGTTTCCAGCCGGGCACGTCGAATTCTCGGCCTTGTTGGCGTCTCCAGTCCCGCTGGAGTGGGCCTGCTCAGCGTCGCCAAAGTTTCGGGCTGCGCGCGCTCAGAAACCGACGACGGTCGCATTGATGGACGCCTCTAGACCCCCATCGACCGGCAGGTTGGCGCCGTTGATCCAGCGAGCGCCGTCCGAACAGAGGAAAAGCACCGGCGGAGCGATGTCGGGCGCAGATGCCGGCGCGGCCGACTCTGGCTATGTCGTCGTCGACACGGGGGTCGCCGAACACCTGACGGAATTCGCTAAGAATGGGCGTCGTCACCGGTCCCGGGCTGACGGCGTTGACGCGGATGCCGCGATCGCGAAACAGCGGCTGGTGAGCCGCCTGCATGGTCCATAGCAACAGCAATTCCTTGGACAGCGGGTAACCCTCGGAATCCGCCACCTTGTGCTCGGCGAGGATAGGCGCGATATCGGGAATGCCTGGATGGGCCACCAGAGACTTGGCGCGTTCGAGATTGGCCCGCCAACCATAGCCGGCAATCGAGGCGACGTTGACGATCGCGCCGCCTTCGCGAAGATGCGGAGCCAAAGCTTCGCTCAACGCCCGCAGACCATAGAAATTGATCGCCAGGGTCTTGGCTGCGCCTGCTATGCCGGAAACGCCGGCCACGTTGCAAAGGGCGTCGATCCGGCTGGGCAGCATCTTCGCGACGCCGTCGATTTCCGAGGCGGAGCTGATATCGATCCTGACGAACTCTCCGACCGCGGATGCGGGCGGGTTTCTGTCGAGCCCGATGACGTCGGCCCCTAAAGCCACAGCGAGCTCTCCGACCCTGGCGCCGATGCCCGACGAAATTCCAGTCACTACGATCGTCTTTCCGAGCAGCATGGTCGTGTCCTTTCAACAAATATTCGGGGCGGCAAAATTACTCAGCCTTCGTGAGGCCCCGTTCGGTTGACGAAACTCGCGGGTTCCGATCGAACGGAAAGCGCAGACGATAACCGACGGGCAGCAGGCTGAGGCCGAACCGCGCCTCGATCCAGCCCCACAATCCGCGCGGCAGAAACAGCGCGAACGCCAGCGCCGTGGCGCCGAGGCCAATCAGATACCAGACGCCCGCCGCGCCGAAGACCGCCTCGATGGCGAAGAAGATCACCGCGCCGAGAATGGCGCCCTCGAACGAGCCGAGGCCCCCGACCAGCGCCATGAAGATCATGTAGGCGGTCCATTGCGGGCTGAAGTAGGTCTTGGGCTGGAACGTGATCGCGTTGGCGAGCCAGAGCGCGCCGGCAAGCCCGGCGCCGAGGCCGGCGAGCACGAAGATCAGCCTTTTGGTCCGCGCCACTTCGACGCCGACGCTGGCGGCGGCTTCTTCATTGTCGCGTATCGCCTGAATGCCGGCGCCGGTTCGGCTTCTGAGCAGCGCGAACAGCAGCGCCAGCAACAGGGCCATGCCGCCCAGCGCCGTCCAGTAGGTGTAGGCGTGTCGCTGGCCGGCTTGATAGGCGTCGAGCGCGATCAGCGAAGTGCCGGTCTCGCCCTGGATCAGCGTGTCGAGGTTGACGAGCAGATGGCAGAGCTCCGCCACCACCCACATGCCGATCGCAAACTCCCCTTCTCTCAGCCGCAGCATGAAATAGGACAGCGGCCACGCAAAAATGCCTGTCAGGACGCCCGCAATCGCCAGCGAGAGATAGACGGGCGCGCCGCATGCGGCGAGCCGCACGGCGAAATAGGCGCCGAGGCCGAAGAACGCCTGCTGTCCGATAGAGACCAGGCCTGCATAACCGGCGAGCGCGTTCCACGTGATCGCCAGCATCACGTAGATGAACAGCGTCGTCAGCTCGTCGATGGCGTTGGCCGAAAACAGCAGCGGGCCGAGCGCGAGCACGAGCAGGATCAAGGCGCGCGGCCGCCATCGACGCGCGCGAAGCGGGCGTCCAGCGCTCGACGTGGAATGTGGGCGCGCTCATCGAACGGCTCCCAGCCACGGCGCCGAGCCGTCCGCCGCGCGCGGCGGCGATCGAGCCGCGCGAACAGCGACGAGCAGGAACACGGCATGTCCGGCGATGAGGAACCCCTGCGGATGCAACTGCGCGCCGAGGCTCTGGGCGACGCCGAGCACGATGCCGCCGATCAGCGTGCCCCACAGCGAGCCGACGCCGCCGATCACGGTCGCCTCGAAGGCGAACAGCAACTGCGCGGCCCCGGCGTAGGGCGCGAAGGTCGCGCGCATCGCCAGGAAGGCGCCCGCGACCCCCACCGTGACCATCGCGATCGCCATGGCGATCGCGTTGACGCGCTGCGCGCGTTGACGCCGACGCAGCCCGACCGTGTCGGGATCCTCGGCGGTGGCGCGGATGGCGCGGCCGAGCGGGTGCGCGACAGCAACAATTGCAGGCCGCCCAGCATCGCCACCGCGGTCGACGAAGGTGAGGATCGCGAGGCTGCCGAGCGAGATGTCGTCGTTGATGTCAAAGCTGTCGTAGGAGAGCGAGCCGACAAACGGCGCCAGCGAACGCGTGTCGGCGCCGAAGCCCTGGAACAGCAGATTGTCGATGACGATCGAGAGGCCGAAGGTCGAGAGCACCGGCACCAGCGGCCCGCGCGCGCGCTGCGCTCGATCACCGTCTTCTGCAGCCCCCAGCCGATCGCGGCCATCGCGGGGAGCACGACGATCAGTCCGAGAAACGGCGAAACGCCAAAACTGTCGGCGAGCCAGAACAGCGCGTAGGCCGCCATCACCGCGAGGCTGCCATGCGCGAGATTGATGATGCGCATGACGCTGAACAGGAACGACAGGCCGCAGGCGATCAGCGCGTAATAGCCGCCGAGCAGGACGCCCTGGAGGATTTGGTTGATCCAGATCATGACGCGCGTCGGCCTTGGCCGCGGCCAAGCCCGAAATAGGCGTCGGTGACCTGCTCGCGGGTCAAATCGCTCGGCGCGGCCCTCCAGCACGATGCGCCCTTCCAGCATGCAGATGACGCGATCGGCGACGCCCAGCGCGCGCTTCAAATCCTGCTCGACCAGCACGATCGTGGCGCCGCTGCGTCATCAACGCCTGCAATTGCTTGTAGACCCGGTCGACGACGAGCGGCGAAAGGCCGAGCGAGACCTCGTCGAGCAGCAGCAGATCCGGGATTCGTCATCAGCGCGCGGCCGATCGCGGTCGCCTGCTGCTCGCCGCCGGACAGGCTGCCCGCGCGGCTGCGGCGGCGACTCTGCAGATTGGGAAAGGCCTCGAAACACCGCTTCCAGAGTCCACGGACCCGGGCGCGCCCGGCCGCGCGCGCGAGCAGCAGGTTCTCCTCGACCGTCATGCGCGCGAAACAGCCTGTCGGCCCTCCGGCACCAGCGCGATGCCGGTCTGCGCGCGGTCATGGGACGGCAATGTCGGTGACGTCGGCGCCGTTGAAGGAAATCCGCCCGCTCGCGGCGCGATGCGCGCCCGCCAGCGTGCGCAGCAACGTCGTCTTGCCTGCGCCATTGGCGCCGACGAGCGCGAGCGTCTCGCCCTTTTCCAGCGAGAAGCTGACCTCGCGCACCGCCTCCAGCAGGCCGTGCCGCGCCGATAGCGCCTGGATCTCAAGCAGCGCCATGGACATCCCCGCCTAGATAGGCTTCGACGACGGCGGGGTCGGACATCACGGCGCGCGGCTCGCCATCGGCGATGACGCGGCCCTGGTCCATGCAGACGAGCCGCTCCACGACCTGCAGCAGGATGTGGACGATATGCTCGATCCAGACGATGGCGATTTTCCGCCGCCGCAGTTCGCGGATGACGTCGACCAGTTCGCTGGCTTCGGCGTCCGTGAGGCCGCCGCCGATCTCGTCGAGCAGCAGGAGGTTCGGGATTGGCGCCGAGCGCGCGCGCCAGTTCCAGCCGCTTGCGATCGAGCAGACCCAGCGTCTCGGCGCGCCGGTTGGCGACCGCCGTCATGCCGCACAGCGCAGCGCATCGACGACGCGATCGTAGGCCTCGCTGCGCTGAAACCCGTCGCCGCTGGCCGCGGCGACGAAAATGTTTTCAAACGCCGTCATGCCGCTGAACGGCCGCGGTATCTGGTGCGTCCGGACGAGCCCAGCCGGCAGCGCGCCGCGCTGTCGAGCGGCGTCACGTCGCGGCCCCTGGAATGCGACGCTGCCGCCGCGTCGGGCGCTGGGCGCCCGACAGCATGCTGAGCAGCGTGGTCTTGCCTGCGCCGTTCGGCCCGACGATGCCAACGGCCTCGTCGGGCGCGACGGTGAAATCGACGCCGTCGAGCACCACAAGCGCGCCGAAGCGCTTGTGGATCTCGCTTGCCTTCGAGCATCGACGCCGGTCTCATTCATCGCCAACGCGATATCCTTGCGCTCAGCCGTTGAACGGAATGAGCTTGGCCTCGATCGGCACGTTGGGATCGGTCGCGTTCTCGGTGACGACGTAGTCGAGCGGGAATTTCGAGCCCGCCTTCGCCTTCACCCACTGCGTGCCGATGATCGGCCCGGGCGCGACGTTGGGAACCGGACCGGCGGTGAAGTCGACGAGACCGGCGATTGTCGTCGTCTTCAGTGTCGACGATCGCCTTGGCGACCGCAGCCTTGTCCTTCGGAGCGCCGCTCGCCTGCAGCGCGGACATGCCGGCATCGAGCAGCGAAAGGCTGGCGCCGAGTTGCTGGGTCCATTGTTTGCCTGACGCCTTCTCGTAGCCATCCGCGAGTTCGACGCCGGAGACGCCGGTCAGCGAGGATTTGTAGGGGAAAGCCTTGTGCCAGTAAGCGGCGCTGCGAGATGTTGTAGCCGAGCGCGCCGAGCGCCGTCGACGTCGCTGGGAAACAGGCCCGTCTTCGCGGTCTGGCAGATCTTGACGATCTTCGTGTAGCCCTGCTGCGCGGCCTGACGCCAGAACGCGGCGAAATCGGGCGGGATCGGGAAGGTATTGAAGATCTCGCACTTCTCCTTCTTGAACAGCGCGATCTGCGCGGAATAATCGGCGGTGCCGTCCTCATACGGGCCCGGATCGATGATGGTGAAGCCGGCCTTGGCGAGCGCCGGCGCGAGATTGGCGCGGATGGCGTTGCCGTCGGCGTCGTTGGGATAGAGCACGCCGACCTTCTTGTTGGTCTCGATCAGGTTCCATTGCGAGGACATAGGTCTTGAAGAACTCGCCGCCGCCGAAGCCGAAGTGATAGGTCCATTTGAACGGCGACGGCGCGCCGGGCTTTGCGCCGCGGCCGAAATACCAGGCTTCCCAGGGCATGACGGTGGAGAGGCAGGGCACGCCCGCCGCCTCGCAGGCGTCGGCGACCGGATTGATCGTCTCCGGCGTCGAGACCGCTAGCATCAGATCGACGCCGTCGCCGTTGATCAGCGCCTTGGCGAGCTGCCCGGCGCGCGACGGATCGGACTGCGTGTCCTGATCGATGATCGTCACCTCATAGGTCTTGTCGCCGATCTTCAGGCCGTCCTTCAGCGCAGCGCGGGCCACATCGAGGACATAACCGTCGGTCTGGCCGAAGCCGCCGAGCGGGCCGGTGCGCGGGCTGATGAAGCCGACGCGCAGCGTATTTTCCGCGCCCGCGGCAAAGGCTCCGCGGGCGCCGCTCGCCAGCGCCAAGCCGGCCGCGCCGGCCGACACGATCAAGCCGCGGCGCGAGATCGCGGCGCCGTTCCCAATGATTGTCGTAGTGAACTTGTCCAACATGCCTTCCTCCCAATGGGCGTCATTATTTCGTTTGACGCAGTTATCACGCGATTGCGTTCAGATCGGATACTGCCCCTTGCCTGAGGAAATGGTGATCCAGCGCAGTTCCGTGAACTCGTGAATGGCGGCCGCGCCGCCGAAGCGGCCGTAACCGGAGGCCTTGACGCCGCCGAAAGGCATCTGCGCCTCGTCGTGAACAGTCGGCCCATTGATGTGGCAAATCCCTGACTCGATGCGCCGCGCAACCGCCAGCGCGCGCGTCAGATCGCGCCCGAACACTGCTGCGCTCAGGCCGTACTCGGTGTCGTTGGCGACGCGCACCGCCTCGTCCGCACTGCCGACGCGGATAATCGCGGCCACCGGTCCGAACAACTCGTCGTTGTAGATCCGCATCGCGGGCGTCACGTGATCCAGCACGGTCGCGTCCATGATCACGCCATTGGCGTGCCCGCCGGTCAGCAATCGCGCGCCCTTGGCGACGGCGTCGCGCACCAGGCCGATCACGCGCTCGACGGCGTCGATGCTGACGACCGAACCGAGAGGCGTTTTGGCCTTGCGAGGATCGCCGGCGATCGAGCGTCGCGGCCTTGGCTGCAAGCGTTCGGGCGAAATTCGTCGGCGACGCTTTCGTCGACGATGATCCGCTCCGTCGACATGCAGATCTGCCCCTGGTTCATGAAGGCGCCGAAAGCCGCGGCGGCCACCGCCTCGTCGAGGTCGGCGTCGTCGAGAACGAGCAGCGGCGCCTTGCCGCCCAGTTCGAGCAGCGCGGGTTTCAAATAGCGCGCCGCGATCTCCGCGACATGCCGCCCGACGCGGGTCGAGCCGGTGAAGTTGACGCGTCGCACCGTGGGATGGGCGATCAGCGCCTCGACGATCACGGATGCCTGCTCGGGCGCGTTGCTGATGACGTTGACGACGCCGTCGCCGCAGCCGGCGGCCTGAAAAGCCTCGCCAATCAGGCGGTGGGTGCGCGGGCAGATTTCCGAGCCCTTCAACACCACCGTATTGCCGCAGGCGAGCGGCATCGCGATCGCGCGCACGCCCGAGCACGACAGGGGCGTTCCAGGGCGCCAGACCCAGCACCACGCCGACCGGCTCCCGCAACGCCATCGCCATCAGGCCCGGCTTGTCGGAGGGAATGATCTCGCCTGTGATCGCTGTGGTCATCGCCGCGGCCTCGCGCAGCATCGCCACGGCGAGCGAGACGTTGTAGCGCCCCCAGGCTTCGGTCGCGCCGGTTTCTTCGGCCATGGCGTCAAGGAAATCGCCGGCGCGCCGTTCGATCTCGCTCGCAACAGCCCCAAGCCGTTTGCGGCGCTCGCTCGGACCCAACGACGACCAGCGAGGGAATGCGGCGGCTGCCGAGGCGGCTGCTGCCCGCGCATCCTCGACTGTGGCTGCGGAGGCGCGGGTGGCGGTCTCGCCCGTCAGGGGGTTCAGACGCTCGTATACGGCCCCTTCGGAGGCCGCGATGTCCCTGCCGTTCAATAGGAGACGAACGTCGAACAGTCTCGTTTCCCCCCTTTTGTCGCCGCACGATGCGAAGGCGTACGCTAATCGTCGCCGCCGCCCGTGGGCTGCGCGGCATTAGGCGACCGCGCCTTCGGCTTCTCAATGGATTTTTCTGCAATTGTCTTGTACTTTTTTCAGAGCCTCCGAGCCCGATACGATTGAACAATATGCAGGCCAATGTCGATAATCCCCATCGCCCTGCCCTGGTCGCGACGCGGATCGATGCGAGCTTCGCGGATCGAACCTGGGCGACGCAGACGCTGGAGGGCAAACCATGCTTTCGCGCTTTTTTCCTCCGTCACGGCGGCGGGACATTCCTTGCTCGGGGCGCCGAGCCTCTGATTGTGACCGCGCCTCTGCTGCTCTGGTTGCCCTACGGCCGGCGCGGCGAATTTCACTTGCTCGCAGGGGGCGACGGCGCGACCCTGCTGGCGAGCGACGAGCTCGTTACGAGGCTGGTCAGCGATAGCCCGATCGGCGCGCAATTGCGCCCGCTGGTTGATCGTCCCTTGCTTGCGCCGGGCAGCGGGATCGCCGCCGCGCTGCCGGAAATCGAGACCTTGTTTGCCGCGCTGGCGCGCGAATCGCGCGACCCCGGTCCCGGAGCGCCCGCCATGACGGCTCACTATCTGGGCCTGCTGCTGCTGCATCTTTGGCGCTCGTGTGGGCTTGCCCGCGAATCCGACGCCCTCGCTGCAGGGGCGCCGACCGCCCAACGGTTCCGGCAACTGGTCGAGATGCACTACCGCGACAATCTCACCATCCCCGATTTCGCGCATCGGCTTGGCGTGACGCGTTCGCATTTGCATAGCGCGTGTCTGAGCACCTACGGGCGACCGCCGCAGCAGCTGGTGCTCGACCGGCTGGTGCTCGAGGCGCGCCTGCGGCTTAGCGAGACCGCTCAGACCATCGAGCAGGTTGGCTACGGCCTCGGCTTCCGGGATCCCGCCTATTTCCATCGCTTCTTTCGCAGGCTGTCGGGGATGTCTCCGGGCGCCTATCGCAAAGCCTCGCGTGTCGCGGCGCCGCGTGAGACGACGTCTTACTCGGCGTGGCCTTGAGACAGAGCAGACCGCAGAGTCCGTATGGGCCTAAGAGCCGGGCCAAGTTTGGAAGCCATGGCGTCCTTCCCTGGAGTCCGACACTGAACTAGGCTCCCGGAATTCAGGGTAAGGGGCCATGAGCGAGAGCGAAAAAACAAGCCTCCGCGCCTGGGCGCGGCGAAACCCGGCGGTTAGCGATGCGTTGCTGGCAGCTTTAGCGATGGTCATCGTCGGCTACGGATTTTATGGCGTTTCGCGCGACGATCTGGACATCCCAACCCTGCCGGGCCGCCACCATCACGCAACGCGACATCACCATTTCCATGGCGTATCCGCCTGGTTGGCATTTGCGGGATTGCTTTGCATCGGCGCGAGTTTCGCGATCCTGCTTTACCGCCGGCGTGAAGCCAATCCCGGCGGGAAAGCCGATCAGCGTCTGCCCGTGGGATTGGCCCTCACAGGCTTCGCGATCATCGTCGTCATGCAGATAGCGGATTGGCTGGGCGCCGCGTAGGTCTTTTCACCTTAATGGCGGCGAGTTTCCTTCATTTGTCGGCGATGCGGACCCAGCCGTCGCTTGCCGCCGCGCAGGTCTACGCTATGCTGATCCGGAGAGATTTGGGAGGAACGGGATGGGGACGTTGCACGAAGGCGGCGCCGTGGGGTCGATGCTGATCTCGGCGATCGAGCGCTACGCCGATCGCCCCGCCATCGCCGACAATCACAGCCGCTGGACCTATCGCGAACTCGGCGACTCGGCGGGACGGCTCATCGCCCTGTTTCGCTCGCTCGGCCTTGAGAAGGGCGACGGGGTCGCGCTGCTGGCGACGAACCGGGTCGAAACCTGGGCGGTGGTCACGGCGGCGGCAGCGATGGGGCTGCGCTATACGCCGCTGCATCCGCTCGCGGCCGAAGACGACCAGGCGTTCATCGTCGAGGACGCCGAGGTCGACGCGCTGATCGTCGAAGGCGCGAAATTCGCCGAGCGGGGCCTCGCGATCAAGAGCCGGTCGCCGCGGCTCAAACACCTGCTTGTCGTTCGGGCCGATGGAGGGCGGCCGCGACGTCGTCGCCGAGATGGCAGTCCGTCGAGCCCGCGCCGCTCGTCGACGAAGGCGAGGCGGAGGCGATCTGCTGGCTCGCCTATACCGGCGGCACGACCGGGCGCTCGAAGGGCGTGATGATCGCGCACCGCTGCGTCGTCAACATGGCGACGATCATCTTCGCCGATTGGGACTGGCCGGCAGGAATCCGTTATCTCGCCGCGACCCCGATCACCCACGCCGGCGGCGTCAACATTTTCCCGACCATGATGCGCGGCGGTTTCGTCCGCGTGCTGCCGGGCTTTGATCTCGAGGCGCTATTGCCGCACCGTCGAGGAGGAGAAAATCAACGCGGTTTTCCTCGTGCCGACGATGGTCTATGCGCTGATCGACGCCAAAGAGGTGCGCGCGCGGTACGACCTCTCCTCGCTGGAGATGATCGTCTACGGCGCGGCGCCGATGTCGCCGGACCGTCTGCTCGAGGGCATCGAGATCTTCGGCGACGTGTTCGTGCAGATTTACGGCCAGACCGAGGTCCCGCAATGCATCACGACGCTGCGCAAGGTCGATCACGATCCCGCCCATCCCCGCGCGGCTCGGCTCGTGCGGACGGCCGCACCCGCTGGTCGACGTAAAACTGTTCGATCTCGACATGAACGAGGTCGAAGCGCGGCGAGCCCGGCGAAATCTGCGTGCGCGGCGCGCTGGTCATGAACGGCTACTGGAAGCGTCCCGACGCCACCGAGGAGGCGTTCCGCGGCGGCTGGCTGCACACCGGCGACGTCGCGGTGCAGGACGACGACGGCTATTTCTACATCGTCGACCGCACCAAGGACATGATCATCTCCGGCGGCTTCAACATCTACCCGCGCGAAGTCGAGGACGCGCTGATGTCGCACGCCGGCCGTCGCCTCGGCCGCCGTGATCGGCGTGCCCGACGACAAATGGGGCGAGGCGGTGAAGGCGTTCGTCGTGCTGAAGCGCGGCGCCGAGGCCGATTTCCCGACCCTGCACGCGCACGTGAAGGCGAAGCGCGGCGGCCCCTGGGCGCCCAAGTCGATCGATTTCGTCGAGCGATCGCCGTCACCGGCCTCGGCAAAGTCGACCGGAAAGCGCTGCGCGCGCCCTATTGGCAAGGACGGTCGCGCGGCGTCGCGTGAACTTCGTAGAGGGGGTGAACTCGGCGGCGCACCCGAACGCAAAACGACGCCGGGAACATAGTCGGGTTCCGTATAACGGATGCTGATACGGCTCAGCGCGTTTGCGCCCGACCGTTTGACGCCGCTACGCTTCCGTTTTTATAATAAAGCCTCTCACCCGTCGCAAAGGCGGCCGCTTTCACAATTGCTTATGGCGGCCA
>CAVYTP010000016.1:0-19504 GCA_963771455.1 uncultured Pseudomonadota bacterium | reverse complement strand
ATGTACGCGGTGCTTCAGATCTCGGTGGGAACCTGGTTTCCCGCGCTTCTGATGCGCGCCTATCCCATCAAGGAGGATGTCGCCGGGCTGGTGATGGGAGTTGTGACGATCTTCGGGATCGCCGGTCCGCTGTTGGGCGGAGTGTTGGCCGATCGCTGGCAACGCAAGCGGCCCGACGGCCGCATGCGCCTGGCGTCGGTGAGCATTGCGATCGCCTCGGTATTTGCGCTGCTGATCCTGCTCGCGGCGATTGATATCAACAACAAGCCGCTGATGATCTTTTGCGCCCTCATGATGCCGCTGCACAGCATTTCCGTCGGCATGGCATTTCCCGCCGTCGCCGCGACGACCCAGGACGTCGTCCCGCCAAAGCTTCGCGGTCTATCCTGGGGCGTGGCCCTGGTGGCGCTGTTCGTGCTTGGCGGAGCCTGGGGCCCGCTGTTGGTCGGCGCTATCTCCGACGGCTTTGGCGGTGGCTACCAGGGATTGGCGTTGGGATTGGCGATTGCGGCCCTGTTTGGGTTCGTCGCTAGCTGGCTGTGGTTCATGAGCGAGCGCCACGTCGAGCGCGACACGCAGCGCGCCAAGGAAGCCGTCTGGTGAGCCGAGCGTCGCCTGTGCGCCTTCGTCCCGGCGCAATTGGAATCCAGGTTCAAACAGAGCGATGGCGGCAGCAATCTGGAGGGTTCGGCGACTCAAAGAGCCGGACCCCACTTCCAGGTGAGGAAGTCAGCAGGGTCGGGGCGCGATGCGGAACAGTCAGCCCCTGCATCGATACCGCCTCTTCGCCGCGACCGGACTTGTTGTTCTGACATGTTCGATCGGCGCAGATTTCGTTCAGACCGGCCATTTAACGGAAGCGCCGAAGCCAACGAGCGGAAAATCCGCGGGCTAAGCGCAAGCGACACCGACCCCATTCGGCAATGTCTCACCAATCTGAAGGCGGCAAATGTCGAATATCAGGATCTCGGCGCGATCACGAAGGATAGCTGCGTCGTGCAGGGCGCGGTCGAACTGGACGTTGTCGCATCGCCGTTCGGAAAAGTGCGGCTGGGCGGGAAGCCCACGATGTCCTGTCTGTTCGCTCGCCGCTTCACAGCTTGGGTGCGCGAGATCGCTGCCCCACTTTACGCAGGCGTACTTGGGTTCAAACCTGACGTCTATCGAGACGGAGGAGTCGGGTCCTGTGCAGCGAGAGAAACAATCGGCCAGGCGAAAAAATCAGCGAGCACGCCAAAGGCGAGCGATCGACGTCGCTGCGTTTCAGCTCGAGAACGGCCAGAACGTTTCTGTCAAAGCCGCTGTCGCCAGCGCCAAGAACGACGGCGCTTTGATAAAAGCCCTTCGCACCTCGGCGTGCGGGTACTTCACCACCGTACTTGGCCCGGGATCCGACGAGTCCCACAAGGAACATCTCCATTTCGACTACGGCCTGCACGGCCCGACTGACAACTACCGGATTTGCGAGTAAGACCCTCGGCTTTGCTCACGCGTCGTTCCGCCCAGGACAGGCTTTACGTTGCACTCGCCACGATCTGAATTGACCTGCGCTTTTGCCCCGCTAGGACGGCGCCGGGGCCCTCGTAACAATTCTAGCAACGCCTCCTTGAAGCCCCGGTCGGCATTGACGCCGTCCCACAAATGAGGAACAAATCGCTTTTAGATCGATCTAAAGGATCGAAATCGGGGAGGAGGTCGCTTGCGGACGACCGTCAAAGACATCGCTCGCCATTCGGGGGTCTCTCCGGCGACCGTGTCGCTCGTGTTGCGCAAAAGCCCGCTCGTCGCCGAAACGACGAGAGCGCAGGTCAATTCCTCCATCGACGCTCTGGGCTATGTCTACGACCGCGTCGCAGCCAATCTTCGCGCCCGCCTGACGCGCACATTCGGCATGATCGTGTGCGAGATCACCAATCCGTTCTACGCGGAACTCGACGGCGGGCGTCGATGAGGCGCTGGACAAGGCGGGTTGGATCGCATTCCTCGCCAATGCCGATGAATTTCCGGCGCGGCAAGGTCGGTTTCATCGCCCGCCTGCAGCGAGCATCGGGTCGACGGGATTATGATTGCTCCCGCGGAGGGAACGCACGGCGGCGGCGATAGACGCGCTCGGCCGATCCGGCCTGCCGGTCGTGCAGATGCTTCGCCGGGTCAGTCGGCGGACCGCCGACTTTGTCAGCGCCGACTTTCACCTCGGTATGACGCTGGCGGCAGAGCATCTGATCCGGCTTGGACGCAAGCGCATCGCCTTCGTCGGCGGCGCGCGCGGCATGTGACTCCCGCGATGGATCGAACCGAAGCGCCTTCCGCGAGCTCCTGCAGCGATTTGGTCTGCCGGTCGGGCCGATCATCAATTGTCTGCCAACCCGCGAGGGCGGGGCGAGCGCGGTGGCCGAGCTGTTTCAGCCGACTAGCGCGGCGCCAAGCGCGGATGATCTGCCACAACGATCTCTGCGCCCTGGGCGTCATGTTGGGTCTCGCCGATCCGGCCTTGCGCCGGGCCGCGACGTCGCCGTGATCGGCTTCGACAACATTTCGGAAGGCGCGCATGCATCGGCCGGCGCTGACTACGGTCGCCATCGGCGCGCGCGACATCGGGCGCGAGGCGGCGGAGCTTCTGTTGCGCCGCATCGAAGCGCCGAAAGGCGAGGCGGAGTGCATCGTCTTGCCGCCAAAGCTCATCGTACGCGAGAGTTGCGGACGCTGCAGAGATTCAACAGCGCGAGTCAAATCGCGCAAGCATGGCAAGGGAAAACAGGGAATGAAGACAATATGCATGCTTCACAGACTCAAACCGCCGGCGACGGCGTCGCCCTGGGTCCGTCGCCTCTTCTACGCAGCGCGGCCCACGCCGACGCCGTCGCCGACGCCAAAGCCGCCGTCGCCAAATACGCCGGCCCGCAGACGACGTGGGAAGGTCCAACCAACGCTCCCGAGCCCGACCCGGGCAAGAAGATTGTCTTTTTGTCAGGCGACGAACAGAACGACATCTCTCATCTCTATGGCGTCTATATCAAGGAGGCCGCGCAGCAGCTGGGTTGGGACGCCGAGGTCATCGACGGCAAAGGCAGCCCCACTTCGTGGCTCGCCGGCATGAACCAGGCGATCGCGCTCAAGCCCGACGGCATCGCCATGTTCGCCGACGCCGCGAGCCTGCAGGACCCGATCAAGGCCGGGCGCGGCCCAGGGCATCAAGTTTGTCGGCCTGCATGCCGCCGGGCTTGCCGGGGCCGCAACCCGACCTCGGCTTGTTCGTCAACATCCAGGAAGACCCGCGCGAAATCGGCAAGGCCGAGGCCGACTGGGTGATCGCCGATTCCAACGGCAAGGCGAATGTCGTCGTGCTGAGCCACAACGAATATGCGATCGCCAAGGTCAAATCGATGGCCACCAAGGACGAAATCGAGAAATGCCCCGGCTGCAAAGTGCTTGACTACGTCAATTCGCCCGCTTCGGAGGCCGCGCAGCGCCAGCCGCAGCTGACGACGAGCTGGGTGCAAAGCTTCGGCCTGCCGCTCTACGCCACCTCGGTCGGCGACAACGATTTGGACTTCGCGGTGCCGACGCTGCGACGCGGCGGCGTCGATCCCCTCAGGTCAAGCTCATCGGCGCCGACGGCAATCGTTCGGCCTACGACCGCATCCGCAAGGGCGATCAGTATCAGACCGTCACGGTGTCGGAGCCGATCGAACTGCAGGCCTGGCAGGCGATCGACGAACTGAATCGCGCCTTCCACGATGAGCCGCCGAGCGGCTTCGTACAGCCGCCGTTCCTCGTCACCAAGGACAACGTCACGCTCGAGGGCGGCGACAAGGACACTTTCATTCCGAGCAACAACTACAAGGACCACTATCTCGCCATCTGGGGGATCAAATAGCGGCCGAGCGGTCGACGGAGATCCGCGGGCGGTCTCGCATATCGGAGTATGAGCTTTGATCGACGCCGAGCCATTGCTGGTCATGTCGGGCCTGGTCAAGCGTTTCACCGCGACGCTGGCGCTCGACCAGGTCGATTTCGAGGTCCGGCGAGGCGAAGTCCACGCTTTGCTTGGCCAGAACGGCGCGGGCAAATCGACGCTGATCAAGATCCTCGCCGGCGTCTACGAGCCGAAGCCGGCGCAATATCCTTCGACGGCAAGCCCGTTCGCCACCGGCGAACAAGTGCCGATCGCCTTCATTCATCAAGACCTCGGCCTCGTCGAATGGATGACGGTCGCGGAAAACGTCGCGCTCCAGACGGGCTATCCGCGCACGAGCGCGGGTCTCGTTTCCTGGCGGAAGGTCCGCGAGGCCGCGGAGGCGGCGCTCGCCATCCTGGCGTAGCGATCTCGACCCCGACGCGCCTGTCTCCAGCCTCCCCGCCGCCGAGCGCTCGCTCGTCGCCATCGGTCGCGCGCTCGCGGTCAAGGCGGACATTCTCGTTCTCGACGAGCCGACCGCAGCGCTCCCCGAGGCAGACGTCGAACGCCTGCTTGGCAGGCTACGGCGTCTCAGGGCGAACGGGCATCGGGATCGTCTACGTCACGCACCGCCTGGACGAGGTGTTTCGCATCGCGGACCGTGTCACGGTTCTGCGCGACGGCCGACGGCTGGCGACGCTGCCGACGACGCGACCAGTCACGCGGACGCATTGGTGCAGATGATTGTCGGCCGCTCGATGACCGATGCTTTTCGCGAAACCATCGCCGCCCTCTCGGACCGCGTGGCGCTCAGCGTCGACGCCATGGTCGCGGCGGCGTCGGACCGGTCTCGTTTTCGGTCGCCGCGAGCGAAACCCTCGGGCTCGTCGGATTGCGAGGCGCCGGACATCACACGATCGGCCGGGCGATCTTCGGCGAAACGCGCACGGTTGGGCGGTCGCGCTCGACGGCCGAGACATCGCGCCGCGAAGTCCAGCCGAGGCGATGGCGGAGGGCATTGGCTTTGTGTCGAGCCGTCGGACAGAGGAAAGCCTCGCCGCCAATCTCGCCGTGCGCGAAAACATCTATCTCAATCCGACGGCGCGCGGCCGCGGCGTATTGAGTTTCATTTCGCCCTCGAGCGAGCTCGCGGACGCCGAAGCCGCGATGCGCCGCTTTTCGATCAAGGCGGCAAGCGTCGAGGAGCCGATCGCGACGCTCTCCGGCGGCAACCAGCAAAAGGTGGCCGTTGCGCGCTGGATGGAAACGAGAGCAAAACTGATGATCCTCGAAGAGCCGACGATCGGCGTCGACGTCGGCGCCAAGGCGGAGATCTACCACCTGTTGCAACTTTCGCTTCGCCAGGGCCTCGCGGTGCTGATGATCACGTCCGATTTCGAAGAAGTCGAGCGCGTCTGTCACCGTGCGCTGGTCTTCAGCCGCGGTCGGGTCGTAGCCGAGATCCCGCACGATCGCCTCACCGTCGCGACGCTTACGCGAGCGGCGGCGGGCGGCTCCGAACATGCCGGTACGATGCGATGAACCGAAACGGCGCTCACTCCTTCACGTCTGTCCTCACTCGGGCCCTGTCGGTCTGGGGGCTGCTGATTCTCCTCGTGATCCTTATGATCGTTTTCTCTGCTTTGCGGCCCGACACTTTCCTCACCTATTTCAACATCCGCTCGATCCTCAGCAACAAGTCCGTGCAGCTTCTGGTCGCGCTGTCGGTTTTTGTTCCGATGGTGGCCAACCAGTTCGACCTTTCCGCGGGTTTCAATGTCGGCATCTCTCAGGTGTTGGCGATTGGGCTCCAGGCTCAAGGGTGGCCGTGGCCGCTCGCGGTCGCAGCGGTGCTGTTGCTCGGGGCTCTGGTCGGGCTTGCGAACGGGTTGTTGGTCACGCGGGTAAAGATCGACTCCTTCATTGCGACGCTGGGCACGGGAACAATCCTCTACGGCTTGAACGCCTGGTATACCGGCGGTCAGCAGGTGCTGGCCGAACTGCCCCGGTCTTTTCTCGCCATATCCGGCTCCCTCGGGCCGATCCCGGCGCCGGCGATTTATGGGCTTGTCGTCAGCGTAGCGCTGTGGATCGTTTTCGAATATTTGCCGCTCGGCCGCTTTCTTTATGTCCTCGGCGCAAGTCCGCGAGCCGCCGAGCTCAACGGCATCGCAGCCAGTCGATATATCACGTTGGCCTTCGTCGCAGCGGGCACGCTCGCCTCCTTCGCGGGGATCGTGCTGCAATCGCAGCTTCAGGTCGGCCAGAGCTCGGTTGGGCAGGAATATCTCCTGCCGGCCTTCACCGCGGCTCTACTTGGCGCGACTTCGGTGCGGCCGGGCCGGGTCAATGTGTGGGGAACGGTCCTCGCGGTGGCGGTGCTGGCCGTGACGGTCGCCGGCCTCAATCAACTGGGCGCGCCGTTTTTTGTCGAACCCCTGTTCAATGGCGCGATGCTGATTCTGTCGGTCGGCCTCGCAGTGCAGGCGGCGCAGCGGCGCCAGCGCCGTGGCGCCCAGGCGGATCGGGCGGCGATCGACGCCGAACCGCCGCCGGCGGCGGAACAGCAAGGAACCGGAGAGCCATCATGACAGACGATCAGACAGGCCTGAGCCCCATCCTCTCGGCCGACTGGATGAATTCGCGCTGGGGTCCCGATGACCAGCGCGGCGCCGGCAACCTGATGACGCCCGCCAAGGTGCTGGAAGCAACAAAGCTCATCCGCACCGGCGAGATCATCAGCATGGGCATGCCCTACGACACCCGCATGCCGATCGCGCCAGGCCGCGCGTTTGCGCTGCGCATGCCGGGCGGGCCGACGGGCGGCCCCTACGGCGAGAAAAGCCGCACGATCTGGAATGACGAATTCATTGCTACCGAGATCGGCCAGATCGGCACGCAGATGGATGCGCTCGGCCATCTCGGGTGCATGTGCGGCGCCCGTGGCGACAAGACCAACATGCTGTTCTACAACGGCAACAAGCTCTCCGACATGTGGTCTCCTTATGGCCTGAAGAAGTTAGGCATGGAGAACGCCCCGCCGTTCTTTACGCGCGGCATATTGTTTGATGTCCAGGGATTGAAGGGTCGCGTGCTCGAAGTTGGCGAAGAAATCCAGCTCGCCGATCTAAAGGACTGTCTGAAGCGGCAGGGCGTTTCAGAGGCCGAAATTACGCCCGGCGACGCCGTTTTCGTACGCACCGGCCACGGCTCCCGCTGGTACACCGAAACAAAGACGTTCTATGATGGCGCGCCGGGCATCGGGCTCGATTGTGCGCGCTGGTTCTCGAGCCTGCAGGTTTGCGTAGTGGGCGCGGACAATTTCGCCGTTGAAGTCGTGCCGCCGGTCGACCCCGAGATCTTTCATCCCTGCCACCAGCATCTGATCATGGAGAATGGCATCCATCTCCACGAGGGTATGACGTTTGAGGGCTTAGTCGAGCGAAGCGCCTGGATCTTCGCCTACGTATTTGCGCCGCTGCCGATCGTCGGAGCGACCGGCTCACCCGGGAATCCGATAGCGGTGCTGTAGCGTCGTCGCTTTGCTGCAGAAGTCAAGCGACCATTAATGGGCTACAGTCAGGCGTCGGAGTTCTCCGGCGCGAGGAACGGAAGCGGTTCATGACCAACGACGTATTTGCACTCCCCGAGGGTCTCCGGGTGCTCGTCACTGCGGGCGCTTCAGGCATCGGCCGCGCGATCAGCGATCTCCTGATTCAGCGCGGCGCCAAAGTTCACATCTGCGATGTCTCTGCGGAATTCCTCGCCGAGTTTCGCGCTGCCCATCCGGGTTCGGGCGTCACCACGGCAGATGTTTCCTCGGAGGAGGATGTCGCGCGCCTGTTCGCCGATGTGAAATCGTCGCTGGGCGGCCTCGATGCGTTGATCAACAACGCCGGCATTGCCGGGCCAACGGGCGGCGTCGAGGAGATCTCCCCCGCCGACTGGCGGCGCACGCTCGACATTTGCCTGACCGGCCAGTTCCTTTGCGCCCATTACGGCGTGCCGATGTTGAAGGCGGCGGGCGGAGGGGCGATCGTCAACATGTCCTCCGCCGCGGGCCGTTTCGGCTACGCGTTCCGCACCCCTTATTCGGCGGCGAAATGGGGCGTCATCGGCTTCACCCAAAGCCTCGCCAAGGAACTCGGGCCGGCAAACATTCGCGTCAACGCGGTCTTGCCCGGCATCGTCGAGGGGCCGCGCATGACCGGCGTCATCGCAGCGCGCGCGAAGCAGACGGCCGTGAGCTACGAAGCCATGGAGAAAACCTACCTCGATCGGGTTTCGCTTCGTAGGATGGTGACAGCGGGCGACGTGGCGGCGACCGTTGCCTATCTGCTGGCGCCTGCCGGCCGCATATCTCCGGCCAATCGCTCGGCGTAGACGGCAACGTCGAAACATTGTGAGCGCGAGCACCCGCAGGAGGAACGAGCCATGAGCAAGGTTGCGATAGTGGGTTGCGGCTTCATTGGCCGAGCCTGGGCGATCAGTTACGCGCGCGCCGGCCACGAGGTCGCGCTTTGGGACGAGAACGCGAAGGCCTGTTCGGCGGCGCTGGACTACATCAAGGGATCTGTTGCCGGATCTGGCCGCAAACGACCTGCTCGGCGGCGCCACCGTCGAAACGATATTGGCGCGGCTGCATCCCGTGCAGGAGCTGGAGGACGCGCTCGCTGGCGCAGCCCACGTCCAGGAGAACACGCCCGAAGACGTCGCGCTCAAGCGAAAAGTGTTCGCCCGGCTCGACGCCGCATCACCGGCGGACGCCGTGCTCGCGAGTTCGACCTCAGCGATCCTGCCCTCGGCCTTCACCGAGCATCTCGCCGGCCGAGCGCGCTGCCTGGTGGTCCATCCCATCAACCCGCCTTATCTGATCCCCGCCGTAGAAATTGTCCCCGCGCCGTGGACCGATCCTGCGGTGACCGAGCGCGCCGCCGAGTTTCTGCGCGCAGCAGGGCATGCGCCGATCGTGATGAAGCGCGAGATCGATGGCTTTGTCATGAACCGGCTGCAGGGCGCGTTGCTCGAGGAGGCCTTCCGCCTCGTCGCGGATGGCTATGCCAGCGTCGACGATGTCGATATCGGCATCCGCGACGGACTGGCGCTGCGCTGGTCGTTCATCGGCCCGTTCGAGACGATCGATCTGAACGCGCCGGCGGGGGTGCGCGACTATGTCGAGCGCTATCAGAAGATCTATGCAGGGATATTTCCTTCGGCGATGCGTCGCGTTGATTGGAGCGGGCCAGTGCTGGAGACCGTCGAGGCCGAGCGGCGCCAACGGGTTCCGGCCGAGCGAACTCGCGCAACGCCAGGCTTGGCGCGACCGGCGACTGATGGCGCTGGCCGCGCACAAGCGGCAGGCCGAGAAAGATATCGGGCGATAGGCGGCGACGGAAACGGGTTTGCCACGCAAGGCTTGCGGCCCCCTCGCGCGCTTGCGGGCTTCCCAATTCACACTTCTTGTTTTCGCAACACCCGACCTTCGTCCTGAGCTTGTCGAAGGACGTTCGGTTAACGGCGCCGCTCGCGCCGGCAGTTGTTGAAGACCCCGCGCCAAGTCGCAGGGCTTCGCGCCTGCTGGAACGTCCTTCGACGGGCTCAGGACGAGGGCGTTTCGCGTCATTATCACGGGCTTCGTGGCGGTTCGAGTTGCTTGCGGCAGAGGGGGCGTTGATGGCTTCGTCGCTTCGCTAGTCGCCGATCTGGCGCGGCAGATAGCCAACGAAGCTCGCAATCTTCCACCGTCCGTCTTCGCGTGCGCAGACGTAAAGCGTCTGCCAATCGAGCCGGTCGACTCCGCCATCGGCGCGCGCGATCGTTCCGTCGAAACGCTTGCGCGCCAGCGCGCGGTCGCCGGAAATCTCGATCGTGGTGAGATCGGTCGCGGCGAAGATCGCGGCATGCAACGGCTCCGCGTAGCGTGTAGCCGCAGTCTCGGCGGCCTGTCGCAGCCATTCGTCGCGATAGGCTTCCAGACTGGGAAACGCCATCGTCCAATCATCGGGATTGGGCTTGAAATGGGCGTGCAGCCCGAAAAAGCCGTTGGCGACGAAATCCTCGGCTACCTGCGACCAATCAGCGGCGAGAAATGCATCGATGTCGCGAGCGACCAGCATGTCCCAGATCGCGCCCCTGTCGCTATCGCCCGGGAACGGATTTGTGGCGGCGCCCATGTTGTCTCCTGTATCAGTCGACGCGCCCACGCGCGTCGACGGTTTCGATTTCCGCCTCTCCCGCCGCGTCGATCAGCGCAACCGTGTCAAACAGATTGGAAACGACGCAGGCGTGGTTGGGCAATACGCGCACCCGCTCGCCGATGGCCGGCTTGCGGGCGCAGGCGGAGAGATCGACAATGGCGTGCTCTTCGCTCAGGCTGCGAATGACGGCGTCGGGATATTCCTCGATCCGCCCGAACCCTTCCATCCCCAATGTGTCGCTGCTCAGCGCCTTGGAGCCGGCGTCGAGGATCGCGCGCGTTTCGGTCGGGCGACTGACGACGGTCGTCAACACGTGCAGGGCGCAATCCTCGAAACCGCCGACGCCTTTGGCGACCTGGTAGCGGTCGAGGTAGATGTAGGTCCCAGGTCGATGTTCGGTCGCGGCGGTAACCTCGGCGGCGCGCCAGAGATCGGGGGTGCCGCCGTTGGAGACGATCTCGGCCGGCAGTCCTTCGCGAGCGAGCAGGGCGGCCGCTTCGGCGAGCCACGCGGCATTGGCCTCGACCGCGCCGGCGGCGGGATAGGTCATCAAGCCCGCTGAACACGAGGCCTTCGGTGAACGCCACGCGGCGCGCGAGCCCCAGGGCCTCGGCAGGGCTCTGCACGCCGCAGCGGCCCATGCCGGTGTCGCATTCGATCAACACCGCGAGCGGCCTCCAGGCATCGCGAAACGCCTCGGCAAGGCCGGCAAGCGTCGCTTCGCTGTCGATGGTGACGGAGAGGGTGATCCGATCGGCGAGTTCACGCAGGCGCGACAGTTTGCGCTCGCCCAGAATGTTGTACGGCAGGAAGATGTCGGTCAGTCCCGCGTCCGCCATCGTCTCGGCCTCGCCGAGCTTCTGGCAGGTTATGCCGACGGCGCCGAGTTCGACCTGACGGCGCGCGAACCGCGCGAGCTTGTGAGTCTTGATATGCGGGCGCAGCTTAAGTCTATGCGCATCAGCATAGGCCTGCGCGCGCCGGAGATTGGCGTCGACCCGGGCGAGATCGATCAACACGCAGGGGGTTTCAAGTTCGCTCCAGTGCGGCAACGTCAATCTCCCAGCGGCAGGCGCGCAGCGTCGCTCTTGGCGTAGGCCTGATGGTGCTTGATACGCCGCATTCGTTCAATAGCGCTGGCCCCGATCCGCTCGGCCACCGACATCGCAAGCATGTCGGTAAGCGCAAGCAGCGCGTAGCGCGCGGGCGTTGGGCGGAACACGTTGACGATCTCGTCGACCTGGAACGGCAGCGTCAGCGTCGCTGCGTTCGCGAGCGAAGATCCCGGCGCCGTGATCGCAATCGCCGAAGCGCCATAGAGCCTGGCCGTCGAGACCGCCTCAACAGTCGCTCGTATTTCACCAGACACGGAATAGGCGACGACCACGGTGCCGGCGTCGGAGACGGCGGCGGTCATGCGCTGCAATTCGGCGTCGATATGAGAGGAGATCAGGACGCCGAGCCGGAACAGCCGGTTCTCGAGCTCGATGGCGGCGAGCGAGGAGCTGCCGCCCGAACCATAGGCGCGCACCATCCGCGCGTTCGCGACGAGATCGGCGGCGCGACCGAGCGCCGCTTCGTCGAGATTGGCGCGCACCGATTCAATCGCGCCATGGGCGCCGGTCGCGATCAATTCCCTGACATGGGCGCCGCCGTCGCCGTCCGCGCGCGCATCCGCCGCGGGATTGATGTAGCGCCCCGTCGTCGCTATCGCCTGTGCGAGCAGAACTTTGAAGTCATGCAGTCCCGCGCAGCCGAGCGCCCGGCAGAAACGCGTTACGGTGGGTTGGCTGACTCCGCCGCGCTCGGCGAGCCGGGCGATCGGCGCGCGGGTCGCAAAGTCGGGATCGGCCAGAATTTCCGCGGCGAGGCGACGGTCCGAACGGCTGCCGCTGCTCGCGACCTCGCGCATGCGTGCGACGATGTCGATCGAAGCCGGCGGCGTCGGCGCGTTCAAAGCCGATTGCCCGTATCTGCGTCGAAGACGTGGAGGTTGGCGGGATCGATGGACAGCGGCAACGTATCGCCTGCCCGCACCGATATGCGCTCGCGCAGGACGCAGCGCGCTTCCGTGCCTGCGATCGTTCCAAACAGATGCGTCTCCGATCCCGTAGGCTCGACCACCTTGACGAGGAACTTCGCCCCCGACTCTCTGATCGTCAAGCCGGAAATGCTCGGGCCGGACGCCGACGTCAACCCTCTGGCCCGAGGCCGCCGAGGTCTCGCCGAGCGGAATCAGCAGCCCCATCGCCGGCGCGCAACCGCGGCGGCCCGTCGCCGCGCTCGACGACGCCGGCAAGGAAGCTCATCGAAGGCGAGCCGAGGAAGCTGGCGACGAACCGGTTCGCCGGATGGTCGTAGAGTTCGAGCGGCGCGCCGATCTGCTCGATGCGTCCGGCGTTCATCACGACGATGCGGTCGGCCATCGTCATCGCCTCGATCTGGTCGTGGGTGACGTAGACGATCGTCGTCTTCAGCGCCTGATGCAGCGCCTTGATCTCGGTGCGCATCTGCACGCGCAGCTTGGCGTCGAGATTGGACAGCGGCTCGTCGAACAGGAACAGGTCCGGCTCGCGCACGATCGTGCGGCCCATGGCGACGCGCTGGCGCTGGCCGCCCGAGAGCTGGCGCGGAAACCGGTCGAGATAGTCGCTGAGGTTGAGCGCGCCTGCGGCCTTGGCGACCTTGGCGGCGATCGTCTCGCGGCTGTCGCCGCGGATGCGCGGTCCGAAGCCGATGTTGCCGCCAACCTTCATGTGGGGGAACAGCGCGTAGCTCTGGAACACCATCGAGATGTTGCGCGGCCTGAGGCGGCAGGCCGTTGGCGAGCCTGTCGCCGATCCACATCCTGCCCGACGAGATATCGTCGAGCCCGGCGATCATGCGCAGCAAGGTCGATTTGCCGCAGCCGGAAGGCCCGACCAGCACGACGAACTCGCCATCGGCGACCTCGAGGTCGACGCCGTGCAGAACCTGCGAGGCGCCGTAGGACTTGACGAGATGTTCCATGCGCAGCGACGCCATGTCAGTCTCCCGCCAGCACATCGTTGATGAAACGCAGGTTGCCCGCAGTCAGGCCCGCGTCGACGGTCAGCACCGCGCCGGTGATGCCTGAAGCCGCGTCGCTGGCCAGGAACAGCGCTGTGCGCGCGACTTCGTCCGGCGTCACCAGGCGCCCGAGCGGATAATGCGGCAGCACGCGTTCGAGGAGATCGGGCGCGCGCTCGAAGCGGTGATCCCAGGCGGGCGTGCGCACCGATCCCGGGCAGACGACATTGGCGCGCAAGCCGTGGCGGCCCTGCTCGACGGCGATGGCGCGGGCGTAGGCGACGAGCCCGGCCTTCGCGGCCGAATAGGCGGGATTGCCGTAATGGGCGAGCGCGTTGACGGAGGCGACGAACACCAGCGCGCCTTTGCCACGGCGCGCCATCGCTTCGGCGATCGGCGCCGCGACATGGCGCGCGCCCGAGAGATTGATCGCGAGCTCGCGCTCCCAGGCGGCGTCGTCGACCTTGGCCATGCGTTTCCGCGCGGGTGAAGCCGGCGTTGCTGATCAGAATGTCCGGCGCGCCGCGCCTGTCGAGATAGGCGCGGATTGCGGCCGCCGTGGCGGCGGCGTCGGTCGAGGTCGAAGGCGAGCGCGTCGGTCAGATCGAGCCCGGCGAGCGCGTCCAGCGCGAGGTCGGCGCCGACGACCGCGGCGCCGGCGGCACTGAAACATCGCGACCAGCGCGCGGCCGATGCCGCCGCCCGCGCCCGTGATCAACGCGGTCTTGCCTCCGAGGCTATAGCTCGAAAGCGCCTCCCCTGGCTCCGTCATGCTGCGTCGTCGCTCTCGCGCCGCGCGACGGAATCGCCGGCGCGCCGCGCATGAAAACATAGTCGATGAAATAAAGCAACATGAAAATCGCGCTCGAATCACGAATAAGGCCGCTTGCAAGAAATTAAATTACATGACAGGTTCTGATGCAGCGGCGTGGTTTGGGCGACCAACACGCGAGAGCGGCGCGCCGGGAGCGGGCGCGCATACAGCGCCGACTTGCTAGGGAGATGCGCGCGTCAAACAAAGGGGAAGCGACCAGATGATGAACTACGCCAAAACTCTTTCTGCTCGCCGGCGCCGGCACTGATGGCATCTGGCCGGCGCGGCCGACGCCGGCACTGTGCGGGTGACGATCGCCGAATATTCCAAGGGCACCGGCCCGTATTTCGACGCCGCCGCGAAGGCCTTTGAAGCGGCCAATCCCGGGCACGAAGATCCAGATCGAAGTCGTTCCCTGGGACAATCTGCAGCAGAAGCTGACGACCGACATTTCCGCCGGCGCCAACGCCGACCTCTCCATCATCGGCACGCGCTGGCTGCTCGACTACGTCAGCCAGGGCGTCGTCGCGCCGCTCGACTGCCTATGTCACGCCTGACTTCAAGGCGCCGCTTCATCGACACGTTCCTCACGCCTTCGATCATGAACGGCAAGGTCTACGGCCTGCCGATCGCCGCCTCGGCGCGCGCGATGTATTACAACAAGGACGTCTTCAAGAAGGCCGGCTACGACACGCTGCCCGCCAACTGGGCCGACTTCAAGACCGCTGCGGACAAGATCAAGGCGACCGGCGGCGGCGTGTTCCCGTTCGGCCTGCAGGGCAAGGAAATCGAGACCGACGTCTACTTCTACTATCGGCATGTGGTCGTACGGCGGCGAGATCATCAAGGACGGCAAGTCCGGCCTCGACAGCCCGGCCGCGATCGATGCGGCGAAGATGTACAAGGGCTTCATCGACGGCGGCCTGACCGAGCCGGGCGTCACCTCCTACAATCGCGAGGACGTGCAGAACCTGTTCAAGCAGGGCAAGGTCGCGACCGTCATCACGGCGCCCTTCCTCTCCGGCCAGATCAAGAAGGAAGCGCCGAACCTCAACTACGGCGTCGCGCCGATCCCGACCGGGCCGAATGGCGACGGCGGCACCTACGGCGTCACCGACTCGATCGTGCTGTTCGCCAATTCGAAGGTGAAGGACGAAGCCTGGAAGTTCCTCGACTTCCTCTTCACCACCGAGCAGCGCACCGCGTTCGACAAGGTCGAGGGCTTCCTGCCGGTCAACGCGGAGGAAGCGAAGAACCCGATGTTCGCCGACGACCCGGACCTGAAAGTGTTCGCCTCGCTGCTGCCGAAGGCGCGCTTCGCGCCGGTGATCCCGGGCTGGGAAGATATCGCCCAGACGACCTCGAACGCGGTGCAGAAGATCTATCTCGGCCAGGGCGACATCGAGCCGACGCTGAAGGACGCGGCCGCCAAGGTCAACGCGACGCTCAGCAAGAACTGAAGCCTTTCGCCTCGGCGCCGCTCCACGACGGGGCGGCGCCATTGTCCTCGCCGCCTGGTCTGGACGAGCGCACACCGGATGACCCGCGGCGCGACGCCCTATCTGCTGATCCTGCCGAGCTTCCTGCTCGCGGCGGCGATCATCCTTTGGCCGGTCGGCGAAATCGTCGCGCTGCGCTTCGCATGACGTCAACCGCTTCGGCATCGTGCGCGACTTCGCCGGCCTCGCCAATTTCCAGGAACTGTTCGCCGACCCCGATTTCTTTGCCGCGCTCGTGGCGCACGCTGGTCTGGACCGTCGCCGTCGTGCTCGGCACGCTGATCGTCTCGATGCCGATCGCGCTGATCCTCAACGAGGATTTCTACGGCCGCGGCCTCGCGCGCATGCTGATCATGCTGCCCTGGGCGATCTCGCTGACCATGACCGCGATCGTCTGGCGCTGGGCGCTCAACGGCGAGAGCGGCATGCTCAATTCCGGCCTGCGCGACCTCGGCCTGCTCGACGACAACATCCAGTGGCTGGCGCAGGCCTCGACCGCCTTTCCGATGCAGATCCTGATCGGCATCCTCGTCTCGATCCCCTTCACGGTGACGATCTTTCTCGGCGGCCTCTCCTCCGTGCCCGAGGATCTCTACGACGCCGCCGCGATCGAAGGGCGCGGGCCGCTGGCAGCAGTTCCGCTTCATCACGCTGCCGCTGCTGCGCCCGTTCATCAACATCGCCTTCGTGCTCAACACGATCTACGTCTTCAACTCGTTCCCGATCATCTGGGCGACGACGCAGGGCGGCCCGGCCAATTCGACCGACATCCTCGTCACCTATCTCTACAAGCTCGGCTTCCGGCTCGGGCAAGCTCGGCGAAGCCTCGGCGGTGTCGCTGATCATGTTCGCGATCCTGCTCGTCTTCACGCTGATCTACGTGCGCCTGGCGATGCGCGAGGAGGTCCGGCGTGAACCGCAAGAAGCTGCTTCGCTCGCTGCTGTTCTGGGCGCTGCTCGCGCCGGTCGTGATCGTGATCCTGTTCCCCTTCGCGGTGATGACGATCACGGCGCTGAAGTCGGCGACCGAGGTGCACGACCCCACCTGGTGGCCGCGCGAATGGCGCTGGCAGAATTTCCCGGAGATGTGGGACGACCTCGGGCTTCGCGCCGGCGCTGTTCAACTCGCTCTATGTCTCCGGGCCTGTCGACGCTGCTGACGCTCGTGGTCTCGATCCCGGCCGCCTACGCGGTGAGCCGCTTCCGCTTCGCCGGCCGCGGCGCCTTCCGGCAGTTCCTGCTGGTCTCGCAGATGCTGTCGCCGATCGTGCTGGTGATCGGCCTGTTCCGGCTCGTCGCCGAGCTCGGCCTGATCGACAATCTCAACGTGCTGGTCGTGGTCTATGTCGCCTTCAACATCGCCTTCTGCGTCTGGATGCTGCAGAGCTATTTCACCACCATCCCGCGCGACCTCGAGGAGGCCGCCTGGATGGAAGGCGCGGGCCGCTGGCGCACGCTGTTCGCCGTGTTCCTGCCGCTGGCGATGCCGGCCATCGTCGTCACCGCCATCTTCACCTTCATCAACGCCTGGAACGAGTTCGTGATCGCGCTGACGATGCTGCGGCGCGAGGACAACTACACCCTGCCGATGCGCGTCTTTTCGCTGGTCGCGGGGCGCTACACCGTCGACTGGCACTATGTGATGGCGGCGGCGTTCCTCGCCTCGGTGCCGGTGGCGATCCTCTTCGCCTGGCTGCAACGCTATCTCGTGCGCGGCCTCGCGCTCGGCGCCGTCAAATAAGCGCGCTTTGCACGGAGGAGATGGCCATGACGCGCGAGCATTTCGGGTCGTCGCATGTGCCGCTGTCGCCCGCCGTGCGGGCCGGCGATTTCATCTATGTCTCGGGCCAGGTTCCGGTCGGCGCCGGACGGCGCCGTCGTCGCCGGGCGGCATCGAGGGGCAGACCCGGCAAGTCATGGAGAACATCAAGGCGGCGCTGGCGCTCGCCGGCGCCGACATCGCCGACGTGGTCAAGACGACCGTGATCCTCGTCGACGCGCAAGCGATTTCGCCGCCTTCAACAAAGTCTACGCGACCTATTTCCCGAGCAGGCCGCCCGCGCGCACGACGCTGGAGGCGCGATTGATGATCGACATCGCGTCGAGATCGAAGCGATCGCCTACAAGCCGCTTTGACGTTTTCCCAGGTCCTCAATTCCATGCGCATCTTCACCGCCTCGCTCGCCACCGAGACCAACACGTTCTCGCCGGTCCCGACCGACCGCGCGAGCTTCGAGGCCGCGTTCTATGCGCCGCCCGGGCAGCACCCGGAGACGCCGACGCTCTGCTCCTCGCCGATGGTCGTGCTGCGCCGGCGCGCGCGCGAGGAGGGCTTCACGCTGATCGAGGGCACCGCCGCCTGGGCGGAGCCGGGCGGGCTGCTGCAGCGGCAGGCCTATGAGGAACTGCGCGACGAGATCCTCGGCCAGTTGCGCGCCGCGCTGCCGGTCGACGCCGTCGTGCTCGGCCTGCATGGCGCCATGGTCGCGCAGGGCTACGACGATTGCGAAGGCGATCTGCTGGCGCGCGTGCGCGCCATCGTCGGCCCGAACGTGCTGATCGCCGCCGAACTCGACCCGCACAGCCATCTGACGAAGCTGCGTCGCAAAGCGCCGACATCCTCGCCGCGTTCCTCGAATTCCCGCACACCGATTTCTTCGAGCGCGGCGAGCATGTCGTCGATCTCGCGCTGCGCACGCTGCGCGGCGAGATCAAGCCCGCGATGGCCGCCTTCGACTGCCGCATGATCGACGTCTTTCCCACCAGCCGCGAGCCGATGCGCGGCTTCGTCGACCGCATGAAGGCGATGCAGGGCAAGGACGGCGTGCTCTCGGTCTCGCTGATCCACGGCTTCATGGCCGCCGACGTGCCGGAAATGGGCACGCAGATGCTGGCGTCACCGACGGCGACCGCGCCGAAGGCGGAGCGCGCTGGCGCGCGAACTCGGCATGGAGATTTTCGCGCCTGCGCGGCAAGACGGCGATGCCGATGCTCGGCATCGACGCCGGCCTCGACGCGGCGCTCGCGCTCGTCGCGCGCCGCCCGGGCAAGCCGGTGGTGATCGCCGACGTCTGGGACAATCCCGGCGGCGGCGTCGCCGGCGACGGCACGCTGATCCTGCGCCGCATGCTCGAGCGCGGGCTCGACAATTTCGCCGTCGCGACGATCTGGGACCCGATCGCGGTCACCTTCTGCCTCGCGGCGGGCGAGGGCGCGCGGCTGCCAGCTGCGCTTCGGCGGCAAGGCGGGGCCGGACGGCGGCGCGCCGATCGACGCGTGGTCGAGGTGCTGAAGGCCAGCGGCGAAGGCTGGCAGAGCTTTGGCGCGAGCCGCGTGACGCTCGGGCGCGACGGCGCTGGTGCGGATCGCGGGCACGGAGATCGAGATGATCCTCAACACCAACCGCACCCAGACCTTCGAGCCCGACATCTTCTCCAATCTCGGCGTCGATCCCGCGCGCAAGGACATTCTGCTGGTCAAGTCGACCAACCATTTCTATGCCGGCTTCGCGCCGATCGCGGCGGAGATCATCTATATCGACGCCGGCGCGCCCTATCCCTCGGATCCGCGCGAGACCGACTATCGCAAGCTGGCGCGCGAGATCTGGCCGCGGGTCGAAAATCCGCACGGTCTCTGATTAAACTCCAAAGGAGGGAACTCCGGCTCCCTATGTTCGGGAGGCCCATCTGGATGGGTCTGCTACGCTCTATCGCCCTGTATGTCGGTACTCGTTTGGGGTTACGCCGGTTGCCCGACGGAAGGCGCGCATGAAGTTGGATTGAGACGAGAAACAGCAGCTAAGGGCGATGTCGACCAGAGGCGCCTTGCCAAGAACGAGCAACGTCTTCGCGCGTTCGAGCCGGAGTTCACTGAGGTAGCGCGACGGCGTCCGGCCGACCGACTTCTGAAACATGCGGATAAAATGGAATGGACTCAAACAGGCGACCGAGGCGAGGTCGTCGATGGATATGTCCTGATCGACGTGTTCCGTCATGAAATCGATGACACGACGAACGCGCAATTCGTCGAGACGCGCCTGCACCCGAAC
>CAVYTP010000015.1:0-179129 GCA_963771455.1 uncultured Pseudomonadota bacterium | reverse complement strand
GGCGTTCAGTCCTTCTCCGCCATCAGCCGCTGCACAGCGCTCAGCGTCGCCTTCAGCGAGGCGGTGACGATGCTCGGATCGATGCCGACGCCGTGGATGATGCGGCCTTCCGCGTCCTGGATTTCGACGTAGCAGGCGGCGGCCGCGTTGGCGCCGCGCCCGACCGCGTGCTCGTGATAATCGAGGAATGAGAACTCGACGCCGAACGCCTTTTTCAGACGCATCGACGAACGCGTCGATCGGACCGTTGCCCTCGCCCTTCGACCGTCATCGACGAGCCGTCGGCCTTGCGGAGCTTTGCGATCAGCTCGCGATTGTCGGGGCCAGTCGGCACGATCTGCTGTTTGACCAGCGTCAGCGGCGCGTCCTTGAGAAAATATGTGCGCTGGAACAGATCCCAGATGTCTTCCGAGGTCAGCTCCTTGCCCTCGCGGTCCATCCTGTCCTTGCGCGATCTTCGAGAACTCGACCTGCAGCGGACGCGGCAGGTCGAGGCCGTGATCGGCCTTCAACAGATAGGCGATGCCGCCCTTGCCGGACTGGCTGTTGATGCGGATCACCGCCTCGTAGCTGCGCCCGACGTCCTTCGGGTCGATCGGCAGATAGGGCACCTGGAACAACGGTTCGTTGCGCTTTTCCTGCGCCTCAAACCCCTTCTTGATCGCATCCTGATGCGAGCCGGAGAACGCGGTGTAGACGAGTTCGCCGACGTAGGGATGGCGCTGGTGGACCGGCAACTGGTTGCAATACTCGACGATCTCGCGGACCGCGTTGATGTCGTGCAGATCGAGGCCGGGGTCGACGCCCTGCGTGAACAGGTTCAGCGCCATCGTCACGATGTCGACATTGCCGGTGCGCTCGCCATTGCCGAACAAGGTGCCCTCGACGCGATCCGCGCCCGCCATCAAGGCGAGTTCCGCGGCCGCGACCGCGGTGCCGCGATCGTTGTGAGGATGAACCGACAGGATGACGCTGTCGCGGTCGGAGATGTGACGCCCGAACCACTCGAACTGGTCGGCGTAGGTGTTGGGCGTCGCCATCTCCACCGTCGCCGGCAGGTTGAGGATCAGGCGCTGTTTGCGGCGTCGGCTGGATGACGTCCTTCACCGCCTCGCAGATCTCCAGCGCGAAATCGAGCTCGGTGCCGGTAAAACTTTCCGGCGAATATTCGAAGGTGAAGTTCGTCTCCGGGTTCGCGGCGGCGAGCGCCTTGACCTGACGCGCCGCGGCGACCGCGATGTCGACGATGCCCTTGCGGTCGGAGCGGAACACGACTTCGCGCTGCAAGGTCGAGGTCGAATTGTAGAAGTGGACGATGACGTTCTTCGCGCCCTTCACCGCCTCGAAGGTGCGGTCGATCAGTTCCGGGCCGGCACTGGGTCAGCACCTGGATCGCGACGTCGTCGGGGATCTTGCCGTTCTCGATGATCGAGCGGACGAAGTCGAAATCGGTCTGCGAGGCCGAGGGAAACGCGACCTCGATCTCCTTGAAACCCATGCGGACCAGCAAGTCGAACATGCGGTTCTTGCGCTCGACGCCCATCGGCTCGATGAGCGCCTGGTTGCCGTCGCGCAAGTCGACCGAGCACCAGATCGGCGCGCTTGTCGATGATCTTTGACGGCCATTGGCGGTCGGGCAAATCGATCGGCTGATAGCGCGCGATATTTCTGAATGGGCATGGTGGTCATGGCGAAATCCTGTGGATCGCAAAGGCCTCGGCGCTGCGCGCTCAGTGGCCTCAAATGCTGAAAAACGGGGACGAGCGAAATAACCCGGCGCGCCTCAGCGCGTCGGGCGAATAAGTCGCAGGGTCGCCGACAGAGATTCGCATGCGGCCCGTGTATCCCGATCGCGGTTAAGAAATCAACCGCCGCCGTGCTCAAAATAGCTGACGTCACGCATTCACAATAATTCCATCCGTTTTAATAATTCTCTTGACGACGCGTCCGAATAATTCTATCCACTTTAATATTGCTGGCGCGAGTTGCCTCACTCAAGGTAACATGTTAGCTAGTCACAACAACAGGACTCGCAAGTCCTGAACCGGGAGTGAGACGACACATGGCGCCGCTCATTTCAGCCGACAATGTCAGCAAGAGCTTTCCCGGCGTGCGCGCTCTGCACGAGGTCAAGTTCGATCTTGGTCGCCGGCGAAGTTCACGCCCTGATGGGCGAGAACGGCGCCGGCAAGTCCACCCTGATGAAAATCCTCGCCGGCATCTATCAGCGCGATTCCGGCGATATTCAGGTCGACGGCCGAGCGTCGATTTCCAGGGCCCGCGCGAGGCGCAGGCCGCCGGCATCGGCATCATTCATCAGGAACTGCAGCTGATGAACCATCTGACGCGTCGCCCAGAACATCTTCATCGGCCGCGAGCCGCAAGCGGCGTCTTCGGCCTGTTGCTCGATCACGACAAGCTCAACCGCGACGCCGCCGAGGCGCTCGGCCAGCTCAATCTGAATATCGATCCGCGCACCAACGTCGGCGGCCTCACCGTCGCCAAACAGCAGATGGTCGAGATCGCCAAGGCGCTGTCGTTCAACTCGCGCGTGCTGATCATGGACGAGCCCACCGCCGCGCTCAACGACGCCGAAATCGCCGAGCTGTTCAAGATCATCCGCGAGCTGAAAAGCCGCGGCGTCGGCATCGTCTATATCTCGCACAAGATGGACGAGCTGAAGCAGATCGCCGACCGCGTCACCGTCATGCGCGACGGCGAATATGTGGCCACCGTCGACCGCCCGCGACACCGAGCATGTCGAAGCGATCATCGGCGATGATGGTCGGGCGAACGCTGATCTCGACGATCGCGCCTCGCGTAGCGTCGCAAGCCGCCAGGCGAGACTCGCGCTCGAAGTCAGGAACCTCAACTGCCGGCCCGCTGGTGCGCGACGTGAGCTTCACGCTGCGGCAGCGGCGAGATCATTGGGCTTTGCCGGCCTGATGGGCGCCGGCCGCACCGAGGTCGCGCGCGCGGTGTTCGGCGCCGATCCGGTCGAATCCGGCGAAATCTTCGTGCACGGCGCGAAGGTGACGATCAGGACGCCGAGCGACGCGGTGGCGCGCGGCATCGGCTATCTGTCGGAGGACCGCAAGCGCTATCGGCCTCGCGGTCGGCATGGACGTCGAGTCGAACATCGTGATGTCCAACCTGGGCAAATTCCTGTCGCTCAACGTCTTCCTGCAGACGCGCGCAGATCCGCCGGACACGCCGCAAATTTCATCAAGCTGCTCGCACATTCGCACGCCCTCCGCGACGCAGCACGGTGCGGCTGCTGTCGGGCGGCAACCAGCAGAAAGTCGTCATCGCCAAATGGCTCGACCGCGACTGCGACATCCTGTTCTTCGACGAGCCGACGCGCGGCATCGACGTCGGCGCGAAGAGCGAGATCTACAAGCTGCTGCGCTCGCTTGCCGACGAGGGCAAGGCGATCGTGATGATCTCGTCGGAACTGCCGGAAATCCTGCGCATGAGCGACCGCATCGTCGTCATGTGCGAGGGCCGCATCACCGGCGAACTCTCGCCGCGAGAGCGCGACGCAGGAAAAGCATCATGCAACTCGCGACGCAACGCGAAACCGCAAAGGCGGCTTGAGACCATGAGCAAGCCATTCATGCCACTGCCATCGGATACTCGGCGCCGGCAGCCAGGACGCCCGCGGGCCTGAGAGCCCGCTTCCTCGCCCGACCGCGCTGCAGAAGCTGCTCGCCTTCGCGAGCCTGGTCCTGCTGCTGGTCTTTTTCAGCTTCGCCTCGCCCGCTTTCATGCAGGATAGACAACATGATCTCGATCCTGCAGGCGACCGCGGTCAACGGCGTGCTGGCGATCGCCTGACCTTCGTCATCATCACCGCCGGCATCGATCTTTCGGTCGGCACGCTGATGACTTTCTGCGCGGTCATGTGCCGGCGTGTTGCTGACCTATCTGGCCTTGCCGCTGCCGCTCGGCATCATCGCCGCCATCGTGCACGGGCGCGATCAGCGGCGCGTTTCGGGCACGCTGATCGCCAAGATGAAGATCCCGCCGTTCATCGCGACGCTCGGCATGATGCTGGTGCTGAAAGGCCTTGCGCTCGTCGTCTCCTCCGACAAGCCGATCTATTTCACCGACACCGAGAATTCTACAGCGATCTCGCAGGATTCGCTGATCGGCAATTTCCTGCCCTCGCCTGCCGATCCCGAACGCCGCGCTGATCCTGTTTGTGCTCTCGCGGCCTCGCGGTTCGATCGTGCTCAACAACACGTCGCTCGGCCGCTACACCTTTGCGATCGGCACCAACGAAGAAGCGGTGCGGCTTTCCGGCGTCAACGTCGACCGCTGGAAGATCGCGATCTACAGCCTGTGCGGCGGCATTTGCGGCGTCGCCGGCCTGCTGCTCGCCTCGCGCATCAACTCGGCCCAGCCGGCGCTAGGCCAGGGCTACGAGCTCGACGCGATCGCCGCCGTGGTGATCGGCGGCACGTCGCTCTCAGCGGCGGCCGGGCACGATCCTCGGCACCATCATCGGCGCCTTCATCATGAGCGTGCTGACCAACGGCCTGCGCATTCTCTCCGTCGCGCAGGAATGGCAGTTCGTGGTGACCGGCATCATCATCATTCTCGCCGTCTACGCCGACATGATGCGGCGCAAGCAAGGCGGAGCTGAGCATTTCGCTAGTTTTGCGGGGAACCCTCCCGGAAAAACCGTCACCGCCAGCGGAGCAAGGCGCGCGCAACAAGCGGAACGGTTGCCGGTCCACCTTCAGGAGGAGAAGAAACATGCTGAACAAGAAGACTGACGGGGGGTCGCCCTCGGCGCGCTCTTGGCCATCGGGGCGACGTCCTCGCGCGCGCCGACGAAACCTACATCCCGCTCATCTCGAAAGGCTTCCAGCACCAGTTCTGGCAGGCCGTGAAGCTCGGCGCCGAGCAGGCCGCGCAAGAAGGACAACGTCAAGATCTCCTTCGAAGGTCCTGAGACCGAAGCGATGGTCGACAAGCAGATCGACATGCTCTCGGCCGCGCTCGCCAAGAAGCCCGCCGCGCTCGGCATCGCCGCGCTCGACTCGCAAGGCGGCGATTCCGCTGCTGAAGAAGGCGCAGGCCGCGAAGATTCCGGTCATCGCGTTCGATCGCGGCGTCGACAGCGACATTCCGCGCACCACCTGCACCACCGACAACCTCGCCGCCGCCGGCCTCGCCGCCGACAAGATGGCCGAGCTGATCGGCAACTCGGGCGAAGTCGCGCTCGTCGTCCACGACCAGACCAGCCGCACCGGCATCGACCGCCGCGACGGCTTCGTCAACGAGATGAAGGCCAAGCACCCGAACGTGAAGATCGTCGACATCCAGTATGGCGCGCGGCGACCAGCTGAAGTCGACCGAAATCGCCAAGTCGATCCTGCAGGCTCACCCGAACCTAAAGGGAATGTTCGGCGCCAATGAAGGCTCGATCATCGGCGTACTCAACGGCGCCAAGGAATCGAAACGCAAGATCGTCATCATCGGCTACGATTCCGGCAAACAGCAGAAGGCGGCGATTCTGGCCGGCGACCAGGCCGGCGCGATCACCCAGAACCCGATCGGCATCGGCGCCTGCGTCGTCGATTCCGCGGTCAAGGCGCTGAAGGGCGAGAGCTTGCCCAAGATCACCGACACCGGCTTCTACTGGTACGACAAGTCCAACATCACCGACCCGAAGATCGCGGCTGTTCTCTACGATTGAGATCAACCCCCTTCAGTTGCCGCGTCGGCTGACAAGAGCCTTCTCCCCTAGCGGGGAGAAGGTCCGAGGAGGCGGGCCGGCCGTCCGGGCTTTCCGCGACACAGGCCGACTTGGCCGGGCATGACGTACGGAGAATTTGCAACCGAGCACCGTACGCGGCAGGCTAGAAACTCAGACGACCGTCGCGCTCCACGGCCCCTCGACCCGGTAGGCTTCCATCTCGCCGGGCCACGGCGGCATGGTGACGGCGACGAAGGCGAGCGGGCCGGTAGGAGCGGCGCGGAACTGGAATGCGGTTCCGAGCGGCATCGTGAGGCTCAGGCCGGCTTCGACGTCGAGGATCTCCTCGTGCGCCGCAAATTTGCGCCATACCTGACCTGCGCCGGCGACGAAATACCAGATCTCCTCCACCGTGCGGTGGGCGACGGCGTGGCTGACGGCGCCTGCGGGAAGCTCGAAATGGGCGAAACTACCGCCCTTCAGCGCTGCCAGGAGCCGCACCGCCGTGCCATCGGGGGCGACCGCGTCGGCGGTCTCGGGCAACAGGCGGTGGACAAGTGCGGACATGGCGAGCGTTCCCCGGCTTTTGCCTTCGCGCCCTCCCCTGCTAAGACTTGGCGATGAAGGACTCAAGCCTGCTGACCCCTGAACAGACGCTCGAAGAGTTTCGCGCCGCCGGCGCGCTGCTCGAGGGCCATTTCATCCTGAGCTCGGGCCTGCGCTCGCCGGTTTTCCTGCAGAAGATGTTCATCTTCCAGGACCCGAAGCGGACTGAGAAACTCTGTCGCGCGCTAGCCGCCCTGGCGCGCGAGGCGTTCGGCGAGATCGACGTCGTCGCCTCGCCGGCAATCGGCGGCATCGTGCCCGGCTACGAGACGGCGCGCTGGCTTGGCGCCAAGGCGATATTCGTCGAGCGCGAGGACGGCGTGTTCAGGCTCCGGCGCGGATTCGAGATCGAGCCGGGTGCACGCGTGCTGATGGTTGAGGACATCATCACGACGGGGCTTTCGTCGCGCGAGTGTCTCGCCGCGCTCGCCGAACACCCCGGCAAAATCGTCGGCGCCGCGTGCCTGATCGACCGCTCCGGCGGCAAGGCGGAAATCGGCGTCCGGCGCGTTTCGCTGGCGACGCTCGACATCCCCGCCTATCCCGCCGACGCGCTGCCACCCGAACTCGCCGCGCTGCCGCCGGTTAAGCCGGGCAGCCGATCGGCGCCGAAGGCGCGCTAACAGACAGGAGGACGCGATGGCTCCGCTGAGACTGGGCGTCAACATCGATCATGTCGCCACCATACGCAACGCGCGCGGCGGCGCCGTTCCTGATCCGGTGCGCGCGGCGCTGCTTGCCATCGACGCCGGCGCTGACGGCATCACCGCGCATTTGCGCGAAGATCGCCGCCATATTCGCGACGACGACATGAAGCGCCTGAAGGCGGAGATCTCGAAGCCGCTCAACTTCGAAATGGCCGCCACCGATCAGATGCTCGACATTGCGCTGCGCACCAAGCCGCACGCCTGTTGTCTGGTGCCCGAAAAGCGCACCGAGCGCACGACGGAGGGCGGTCTCGATGTTGTCGGCGCGCAGGGCTATCTGAAGGCCTATATCGCTGAGCTCAGCCGCGCGGGCATCCGTGTCTCGCTGTTCATCGAGCCATCGCCCGAAGCGCTCGAGACGGCGGCGGCGCTGAAGGCGCCGGTCGTCGAACTGCACACCGGCGCCTGGTGTGATGCGGTGACCCAGGGCGAGAGAGACAAGGCCGGCTATGAGTTCGGCCGCCTGCGCGTCGCAGCGGCGCGAACGCGCGCGCTCGGCCTGGAATGCCACGCGGGGCACGGGCTCGATTACGACACGGCGAAGCAGATAGCCGCCCTGCCGGAAATCGTCGAACTCAACATCGGACATTTCCTGATTGGCGAGGCGATCTTCGTCGGGTTGGCGGAGACCTTGCGCTGCATGCGCCAGGCGATGAACGAAGGCCGCGGCGCGAAATGATCATCGGCATTGGCAGCGATCTCTGCGACATTCGCCGCATACAGGAAACACTCGACAAATTCGGCGAGCGTTTCGTCAATCGCTGCTTCACCGAAATCGAGCGCGCCAAGTCCGATCGGCGGGTAGAACGCGCCGCTTCCTACGCAAAGCGTTTCGCCGCCAAGGAGGCGTGCGCCAAGGCGCTGGGCACAGGCCTCAATCGCGGCGTGTTCTGGCGCGACATGGGCGTCGTCAACCTGCCCGGCGGCAAGCCGACGATGCAGTTGACCGGCGGGGCGGCGTCGAGGCTCGATGCGTTGACGCCGGATGGGTATGAGACAATCATCCACCTCACCATCACTGACGAGCCGCCGCTGGCGCAGGCGTTCGTGATCATCGAGGCGAGAGCAAAGCCCTATTAGGACGCGCAATCCGAGCTAGACTTCCCCAAGGTCACTAACGCCGCTAAGGTGAGCGCCAGCGGGTCTATGGCTAGAGTTCGGTGTCCCATTGGACGACGAGGACTTGGCACATCTCGTGTTTGAACTTCTACGCGCTTTTGGTTCACGCCATACGTGGAGGATGAAATTCATGACGACGATTATTCGATTAGATCAGACAACCGCCATATCGAACAGCGCGTCGTTCGCTACGATCATCGTTCTCGCAGGGGTCAATGTAGACGTGTCCAGTTCCGTTCCAGCCGTGCAGACGACGGTAGGTTCGCTGACCCTCGACGTGGAAGGCGCGCTTTACGGATATGTGGGCTTCGAGAACGACTCGGTCAACTCGGGAACGATTACCTCACCATCGGCGCGCTGGGCTCGATCATCGGTGATCAGTCTGGAATTTATGATACATTCGCCAACAACACTATCACCAACAGCGGTTCGATTGTGGGACTCCAGCTCGCTGGACTTAAACTTGGAGCCACGAACAACGTCATCAATACAGGCAGGGTTTCCGGCGTCGTAGACGGAATTGATTTCGTGGGTGGCGAGGGCTCCCTGAACAATAGCGGAACAATCGCCGCCTCACTGGGGGCTACATTCAGCTCCCCCGGCGCAACGGTCTATTACGCTGCCGCGAGCAACGACCTCATCAATAGCGGAAATATCCTCGCTTCAGGCGCGGCCGATGGCGTGTATGCCGCCTCTGACTACAACAACATTCAGAACTCCGGAACAATCAGCAGCGCGGCGACTGCCGTTTTGCTCAAAAACGGAGGAGATTCCCTCGTCAACGACGGATCCATTCTATCAACGGGACCTCAAGCCGTTGAGATCGACGGGGCGCTTGGCGGTAGTTCCGTTCAGAATTTCGGGCTGATTTCAACCGCCACCGATAATGGTTCCGGGGTAAGTATCGATGGCGACGGCAATCATGTTTACAACTTCGGCACGATCCTCGGCGGCGTCACGCTCGTCGGCAACTACGAGGCTCTTACAAACAGGGGGGACATTGTTGGAGATATAGATTTCAGTGGCGACTACG
The DNA here is from genome assembly GCA_963771455.1 of uncultured Pseudomonadota bacterium. Classification (GTDB taxonomy): domain Bacteria; phylum Pseudomonadota; class Alphaproteobacteria; order Rhizobiales; family Beijerinckiaceae; genus Roseiarcus. The sequence goes on along the minus strand of CAVYTP010000015.1, from coordinate 169,957 downwards.
GGACTTACCGTGGTGGCGGAACGGGCTTTGAATCTGGCCGCGTGATCGTGGGAGGTTCTCACGGCATGTATAACGGAAGCATCGACGGTACGACGTTTCTCATTGGGGCAACCACCCTCGCGAGCACCGATACTTTCAACGGCAAAGGCGTAGGAACGCTCGAATTCGGCGGCGCCGGAACGATTTCCCCTGACCAGCTGGCAAACGTCACTGGTTTCGATGATATCGTACTTGGCCCTACCGATCAGATCACAATCACTGAGGACGTGGCCGACACCGCTCTGAACCAGAAAATGCTGATCGAGACGGCAGGCAACAACAAGATCAAGCTCAACAGCGTGACGAGCACGACCGACCGGTTTGTCGTGTCGGGTAAAGGCGGTGGCGACACCATCGTCGCCGGCGCCTCATTCGTCAAATTCCAGTTCCAGGAAGTGTCCGATTCGACCGGTCCCACGTACGACATCCTAAAGAACGTCAACTACGCCCTGGACAAATTCGACATACCCGGCGGCGCGGGAACCATTGCGGCTATCAACGCTCCCATCACGACAGGTTCGCTTTCGACGAGTACGTTCAACACCGACCTCGCCGCCGATCTTGGCCCCAGGCTCGGCGCTCACGACGCCGTGCTATTCACGGCATCGGGCGGCACGCTGGCCGGCGACACGTTCCTCGTTATCGACATCAACGGAACTGCCGGCTACCAGGCCAATGCAGACCTCGTCATGCAGATCGTTGGCTCGACCGGCAGTCTGACGACGGCGAACTTCGTCTGACGTTCTATCTGCAAGCAAAACTCGCCGCGCTCTCCTTGTCGCCGCCGACATAGCGCGCGACCTTCGGCCATGGACATAGCGGCCGGGTGCGCGTCGGGCTCCAATCGGCGGGAACTTCCTTGTTGCCGGGCGAAACCGTTGCGACGATCTGGTCTGGAGCAACGCCGTTCTCGGCCCAGTCGACGATCGCCGCCAAGGCGTCGAACTGGTCGGTCGCCGGGCCGGACTTGCAATGGTTCATGCCGGGCACGGCGAACAGCCGCGCGAAACTGTCGGCGTCGGCAGCATTGGCTTTCAGCTTCTCGATCCAGGCAGCGCTGGCGTTGAATGAGAACACGCCGTCGCTCTGGCCATGATAGAGGATGATCTTGTGGCCGGTGGCGCGCAGGCTGTCGAGCTTGGGTTCGTCGGCGTCGGGCGGCGTCATGAACTCCCAGGCCGATTCCTTGTAGTCGATGAGCTTGCCGTCAACCGTGAACTCGCCCTTGGCGTAAATCTTCGGCGCGTCGCGGTCGAAATCGAAATGTTCCAAGAACCCCATCAGCGCATCGGGGTCGCCCTTGGTCAGGGTCGGCGGCGTCGTGAAGATCGCCGCCAGCGAGCCGGCGCCCATCGTCGCGATCAGCGGGTTGTTGTTCCAGGGCGGGATGCCCGAAAAGACCTTCCAGAACCGCCAGTTCGCCGAGCCCATTCCGGCGTCGTAGGGCCAGTCGGAATAGAGCGGCTCGCCCTTGCTGTTCTTCGGTCCGCCGAACGCACGCTCGAGCGCCACGACCTGGGTCTTCCTGAGGCAATCCGGGGTCTTGTCACCCGAGCAAGTCAGATCCGCGAGATGAAACGCCTGCTGACATGCTTTGATGTCCCCGACGATCCCATCTTCGACGCCGTCGAGCCTGTCGCAGGCATCGAGCACCCGCTTCGAGATTAGCGCCATGTCGGCAGGCGAGAACGATTTCTTCACATCGGGGTCGATGCGCTCGAAACTCTGGATGTCCCACGCGTGCTGGATCGCCGCGCGCGGCAAGTTGAAGCCGGGGTCGCCGGCGACGAAGCCATCGTAGGCGTCGCCCATCCGGGTCGCCGCGACCATCGTGTGACGGCCGCCGTTCGAACAGCCCATCATGTAGGAGGTCGCGGGCGCGACTCCGTAGTATTTCGCGACGATCGCCTTGCCGATCGGCCCGAGCCGCATGTCGCCGGCATAGCCATAGGCGTCGCGCGCGCTACGGATCGACGCCGAAGGCGGCGCCGCCCTGAAGGCCGAGCGTGGCGTTGGCGGGGTCCTTGCCGCTGTGGCCCTCGTCGCTGGAAAGCACCGCAAAGCCACGCGCGAGCGCGGGAACGCCGCCATAGGCGTTGAGCTCCTGCGGGTCGCCGATCGCCGCAATAACTTCGCCGTCATTGCCGCCATTGACCTGATGCAGAAAACGGCCGTTCCAAGCCTGCGGCAATCGCATTTCGAACTTCAGCGCATAGGCCTTGCCGTCATCGCCGGTGCGCGGATCGACCGTGCCCTCGATGACGCACGCAGCGGGCAGGCCTTTGTCGGCGGACGTCGCGGCGGCGCTGTCGATCTTGAGACCGGAAATGCCGAGATCTCCCGCCACGAGGCTCTCGCAAGCGATCGGCTTCGCCTTCGCGGCGGTCTCCACGGGATTAGCTGCCTGGGCGGCGAGCGGCCACAGGGCGGCGCAGGCGGCAAGGGACCAAGAGCGCATCGCATTCCTCCCAAGTTTTCCCTCACGATGCGACGAGCGACTTGGCACGTCAAATCGCTGTTACGGGCGCGCTCAGTCTTTGGGTTCGGCCTTGTCCCTGGCCTTCGTCTCGCGGAACGCCTTCGCCCAACCGGGCTTCGCGTATTGCCGCCCGCGCGCCACCGCGAGCGCGTCAGGTTCGACATCTTCGGTAATGACCGAGCCGGACCCGATGTAGGCGCCGTCGCCGATGCTGACCGGCGCCACCAGCGCCGAATTGGAGCCGACAAATGCGTTGGCGCCGATGTCAGTCTTCGCCTTGCCGAAGCCGTCGTAGTTGCAGGTGATAGTCCCGGCGCCAATGTTAGCGTTGGCGCCGACACGCGCGTCGCCGATATAGCTGAGGTGGCTGACCTTGGCGCCCGCTTCAATCCTTGCGGCCTTGATCTCGACGAAATTGCCGACCTTGGCCTTTGTCCAGATATCCGCGCCGGGCCGCAGGCGCGCATAGGGACCGATGGACGCCTTCGACGCCACGCGGGCGCCTTCGAGATGGGAGAAAGCGTGGATCACCACATTGTCGGCGATCGCGACGCCCGGCCCGAACACGCAGTGCGGCTCGATCACCACGTCGCGGCCGATCTCCGTGTCCATCGACAGAAAAACCGTCTCTGGCGCGATCAGAGTCGCGCCGCCGAGCATCGCCTTGCGTCGCAGACGGCCCTGCATCGCGGCCTCTGCGGCGGCAAGCTGCACGCGGTCATTGACGCCCATGACCTCCTGTTCGGAGACGATCGTCGCCCGCGCCTGGAGGCCACGGCGATTGACGACCTCGACGAGGTCGGTGAGATAGAATTCGCGCGCCACGTTGTCGGAGCCGATGGCCTCGAGCCAGCCCAGCGCATCGGCGCCCGCCACGGCGACCGGGCCGGCGTTGCAACGGCGGATCGCGCGCTCGGCGCCGCTCGCATCCTTGTCCTCGCGGATTGCGATCAGGGCGCCGTCGCGCTCGAGCAAGCGGCCGTAGCCGCTGGGGTCCGCCGCCTCGAAGCCGAGCGCGGACAGCGCGACGCTCTCGGCAAGTGGGGCGCGCAGCGCGGCGAAGGTCTCAGATGTCACTAGCGGGGTGTCGGCGTACGCGATCAGCACATCGTCGCCGCCGCGCGCCAGCGCCGCGCGCGCGGCGAGCACGGCATGGGCGGTGCCGCGGCGCTCCGTTTGGACGACGATTTCGGCTTCCGGGGCGATCTTTCGCGCCTCGGCGGCCAGAGCGTCGCCGTTGGGGCCGACCACAACAGCGATCCGCTCCGCGCCAGCGCCGGCGAGCGCGGCCAGCGCATGGGCGAGCATTGAGCGGCCTGCGACCAAATGAAGCGGCTTCGGCAGATCTGACTTCATGCGCTTACCCTCCCCTGCGGCGAGGAGGATGGCGAGGCAGGAGCGGCGGGCGGTGGCGGTCACGGGGTTCCTCGGTCAATGGAGGCTGGTTCGACCTAGATCTCTACGCGCGCAAGGTAAAGCTTTGAGAAAATGCGTCGCGACGCCGCGCGACCATGGCGCCGTGCGACAGAATGACTATAACTTGGGCGACGGAGGCCGGAGGGTCGCGCAGCGGCGGGCTCATTCGGCGCTTGGAATTAACCAGACGCCTGGGGTAACTCCCTCTCGCAAGTGCGGCGCCCCGAGCGCCCGACAATTGACGAGCGACATGACAGAGTACCCGCGCCGCGATTTTTTGAAGCTCGCTCTGGCGTCCGCGTTCGCCGCCGCCGAGCAGGCCCTGTTGGCCGGTGCGGCCTCGGCCGACCCTATGGGCCCCCCGACGCCGTTCACCGAAGATACGGTGGCCACAGCTGCGAAGGAGCTGCTCAAGAACGCCTACAAAGCCCCGACGGCCCCGCTGCCTGAACCGTTCCCTTCGCTGACTTTTGAACAATTCGCTTCGATCCGTCGGAGCGCGGGCACGGCGATCTGGGCGGATTCGCATTCTCCCTTCACGCTTGAACCGCTGCAGCGCGGGTTCGTGTTTACAGCGCCAATCGATCTCTTACGTCGTCGAGAACGGCCAGGCGCAAAAGCTCGCATACGATCGCTCGATGTTCGATTTCGGCAAGCTGGACGTGCCGAAAGAGCTACCCGACCTCGGCTTTTCCGGAGTGCGGATCCTGAAGGGCGGCGGCGCCGAAGGCTGGTCGGACGCGGTCGATCTTCCATGGCGCGACCTTCTTCCGCTCGCTCGCCAGAGGCCAGAGCTACGGCCTTACCGCGCGCGGCCTGTCGATCCGCACCGGCGATCCGCAGGGCGAGGAATTTCCGGTATTCCGATCGCTCTGGATCGAAAAGCCGAGCCCGGCGACCGACGCGCTTGATCGTCCATGCCCTGCTCGACTCGACGAGCCTGACCGGCGCCTTTCGCTTCACGGTCCGCGCCGGCGAAGCGACGATCATCGACACCGAGCTGACGCTCTTCGCGCGCGTCGACGTCGACCACCTCGGCCTCGGCGTCCATGGCGGGCGCTTATCTGTTCGGCCCGCTCGACCACCTTCGTCCCGACGACGTGCGCGCCAGCGTCCACGACATCGACGGGCCTGCAAATTCTGACCGGCGCCGGCGAATGGATCTGGCGTCCGATCGCCAACCGCACTACGCTGCAGATCTCCGCTTTCGTCGACAAGAACCCGCGCGGCTTCGGCATGCTGCAGCGCAATCGCAGCTTCGATTCCTATTACGACGACCAGTCGCATTGGGAACTAAGGCCCTCGCTGTGGATTGAGCCGATCGGCGACTGGGGCGAAGGCGAGACGATGCTGCTCGAAATCCCGACGCGATTCCGACACCAACGACAACATCGTCGCGCTATGGCGGCCGAACGCCGGCGCTGCAAGGCGGGCGAGTCGGTCTCCTTCGCCTATCGCCAGTTCTGGTGCTGGACGCCGCCCGACCAAGCCCGACCTCGCGATGGCGACCCACTCGCGCATGGGCAAGGCCGGCAAGCGCCTGCGCTTCGTCGTCGAGTTCGTCTCGGACGATTTCGCCGACCCAGCGAAGCGCGCAGCTCGGCGACCGCGTCGCTCGAGGCCAATCCCGGGCAGCATCGTCGTCCATCAAGCCTGTATCCTTATCACGAGCGGCGTTCGATCCGGGTCGTGTTCGACCTCGATCCCGGCTCGAGCGCTTTCAGCGAATTGCGATTGGTGCTGAAGATCCGCCAACAAGCCGGTAAGCGAGACTTGGCTCTACCGATGGACAGCGTGATTCTGGAAAGCGACGCCGGCGACTGCAAACGCCGAGGCGATGGCGCGACCGAAGCGCCGCTTCGGCCGGCGATGCCGCGCGAGGCGCCGCTGGCGATGCCGGTGCAGTCGCTCTACCGCTTCCCGCGCCGCTCCCGCCGGCCCTGGACCGATCCGGCGCGCGCGCCGACGCCGTGGCTGTCGCGTCTCGTTCGTGTTCGGCGGCGCGCTTGCGCTGACCGTCTACGGCGCGCGCGAAATGTACGGCGTCGTCTCGGTCGGCGAGGTGACGCGTGCTCGAATGGGCGCTGGTCGTGCTGTTCGTGCATCAATTTTTCCTGGATCGCGCTCGCCTTCACGCTCGAGCGTGCTCGGTTTCGGCTGGCTGTTGTTCCGGGCGCCGAAGTTCGGGCCGCTGCCGGCCGCGCTCAGCGCGCGCACCGCGGTCGTGATGCCGATCTACAACGAGGCGCCGGCGCGGGTGTTCTCCGCGCTGCAGGCGATCGAGGAGGACGTCGAGCGCGACCGGCCTCGGCGAATGCCTTCGATTTTTTCTTCCTTTCCGACACCACCAACCCGGACGTCTGGATCGCCGAGGAGCGCGCGTTGCTCGCGCTGCGCGAGCGGCCGGCCGAAGGCGCGCTTCTATTACCGCCGCCGCAAGCGCAATACGGCGCCGCAAGGCCGGCAACATCGCCGATTTCGTCACCCGCTGGGGCGCCGCCTATCCGCAGATGCTGGTGCTCGACGCCGACAGCCTGATGACCGGCCACGCGATCGTGCTGGCTCGCGCACGCGATGGAGAACGACCCGGACGCCGGCATCATCCAGAGCCTGCCGCTGATCGTCAACCGCAACACGCTTGTTCGCGCGCGCTGCAGCAGTTCGCCGCGCGCGTTGCCGGGCCCGGTCCTGGCCGCGGGCCTGACCGCCTGGATGGGCCGCGACGGCAATTACTGGGGCCATAACGCGATCATCCGCACTCGCGCCTTCGCCGACCATTGCGGCATGCCCGACCTGCCGGGCAAGCCGCCGTTCGGCGGCCACATCCTCAGCCACGATTTCGTCGAGGCGGCGCTGATCCGCCGCGCCGGCTGGGCGGTCTACATGCTGCCGACGCTTGGCGGCAGCTTCGAGGAAAGCCCGCCCTCGCTGATCGATCTCGCGACGCGCGACCGGCGCTGGTGCCAGGGCAATCTGCAGCATCATCAGCGTGCTGCCGAGCGCGGGCTTCACGTTGGCGACCCGCCAGCATTTCGTCACCGGCATCATGGGCTATCTCGCCTCGCCGTTCTGGATGGCGCAGCTCGTCATCGGCCTCGTGCTGGTGCTGCAGTCGAAATACATCCGGCCCGAATATTTCACCGCCGCAGTTCTCGCTGTTCCCGACCTGGCCGGTGTTCGACTACGTGCGCGCGCTGCACCTGTTCGAGCTGACGATCGCGATCCTGCTCGCGCCGAAAGTGCTCGGCCTATCTGCTCGCGCTGATCGACGGGCCGACCCGGCGCGGCTTCGGCGGCGGCTTCGGCTGACGATCTCACTGATCATCGAGATCATCGCCTCCGCGGCGATCGCGCCGATCATGATGCTGATCCAGACCGGCGCGGTCGTGCAGATCCTGTCCGGCCGCGACACCGGCTGGAACCCGCAGCGCCGCGACGACGGCTCGATCCCCTTCAGGAGCATCGCCCGCCGTCATCGCTCGCATGTGGTGATGGGCGTCGTCGCGCTCGTCGCGGCAGGCGCTGCTCTCGCCTTCGCTCGTGCATCTGGATGTCGCCGACGATCGCCGGCCTGCATGCTGGCGATTCCGATCTCCTGGGCCAGCGGGCAGCTCTCGATCGGAACCGCGCTGCGCCGCCTCGGCCTGCTGATGACCCCCGAAGAGAACGTCGACGCCGCCGATCATCGTGCGCGCCAACGTGCTCGCCGAGAACTCGAAAAGAGCGGCCACGACGACGAGGACGGCCTGCGCGCCATCGCCACCGACCCGCGGGCGCGCGAGGCGCATGAGTTCTATCTGCCCGACGGCTCGCGCCGCCGTCGCGGCGAGGTCGACGTCGAGAAGCCGCCGTCGCCGTCGCAAAGCTCAACGAGGCCCGCTCGCTCGACGAACTCTCCGGCTGGTTGAAGCCGAAGGAGAAGCTCGCGATCCTCAACGACCGCGCGCTGATCGCGATGCTCAGCAGGCTCGAAGTCAATCCGGCGCCTGAGGGCGAACAGAAGCCGTAGGGGCTACGTGTTGTTGCAGAAGCACTATCATGCACCCTAGGAAAGGTCGGTGATGACGAGTTCCAGCGCAGCGACGGCAAGCAGCGCAGTACCTCGGTTACATTTCTCCCCGAGCCGCTGTGCACGGCCCGGATGGATTCAGATTCCGATAGCTATTGCAGAGCCGCGCTGACGATAGGGTCTTGTCCTTTATCAGCTTGAGCACGCCGGCGACTTCGACAAAATGAGCGAGGGACCACTTTTCTCGAATCGTCGGCGGCGCATCAGTCAATGTTCTCTGTTCCAGCGCGGTCGTGATGGCTGCTTTGATTTCGATACTCGTTGGCGGCGTGACGCTCAATCGCCAAAGCAATAAAGCTTCAATAGCCGCACCCGAGAGAACAGTCGCTGCCTTCCACTCCGCGTGAGCGATAGCTCGATTTATTCCTCCTATGTCGCCTCTAATACTTTCGCGCAAATCGACGTCGGCAACAAAGGATAGTTCGTAAGTGGTAGCGGGCGGAAATTCATCCCGACATTGTGCCAGCATCCTGTATAACACTGTTACAACGTCAACGCTTTTTATAGCCGGAAGTGTAAAGCTCGAACCCCTATTTATTCTGAATTTTCCCTGCTCCTCAATAATCGCAATAGCAAACACAGCGTCTGCGTATTGATCGATTGGGACAGTAATTAGCTCAGAAGGGATCTCTCGCACCAAATTCACGATGCCTTGCAAAATGTCGAGTTGGCCCGAGTGAATCAGTCCATCACCGGAAGGTGGTGATTTCACATGAGAAAAGAAGCGCTCAATCACCGCAACTACTTGACTCGGCATAACATTGGGCATCTGTCGCTCACAAAATTAACATTCTATCACTGACACATTTGTAATATAGCAACATCCGACGGCCGAGAGTTTTACGCGCCCGCCATCCGCCTGAAATTCTCGTTGGCGAAATATTGCGCCTTGCCTTCCTCGATCGCCTGCAGGATCAGTGCGGCCACGAATTCGGGCGTGTCGCCGGTCGCGTAGTTGCCTGTCGGGCCGCCGCTGCCCATCCGATTCTTGCCAAAATTGGTCGCCGTCACAGCCGGGTAGACCTCGCTGACGACGATGCCGTCCTTTTCAAGTTCTGCGCGGGCGGTGAAGCTGAAGCCGAGCAGCGCGCGCTTGGAAGTCGAATAGACGCTGTATTGCGGGATCGTCATGAACGCCGTGCCGGAATTGACGTTGACGATCGCGCCGGCGCCGGCCGCCCGCATCACGGGGATGACGGCTTGCACAGCGATGATCGGCGCCAGCACGTTAAGATGGTAGATCTCGTCGAACACGGCGGGATCGATATCTTCGACTGCCGCGGCGTAGCTGCGCCCCGCGTTGTTGATTAGGCCATCGATCCGGCCGTAGTGGCTTTGCACCGCCGCGATTGCGGTTCGCAAAGCCTTAAAGTCGGTGACATCGACGACGACAGGCAAACTGCCTGGCAGCCGCGCGGCCAGTTCGTCGAGCGCGCCTGCGCTGCGCGCCAGCAGCGCCACCTTGGCGCCTTTCGCCGCCAGCGCCACCGCGGTTGACAGTCCAATGCCGGACGAAGCGCCTGTGACGATGAAAACCTTGTCTTTGATGAGCATTTCCGACTTCCTGTTCTCCCGTCACCGTCATTGCTTCGTCGCGTTGCTCGTCGCGATGACGATACTGCGGCCATCAAAGCCCCTTCGCGCCCATCAGCGCAAGAAAACCCTTCAGCAGTGTGTTCGGGCTCGGCGGGCAGCCCGGAATGTGCAGGTCGACAGGTAGAACTTCGCTCACGCCGCCGACGATCGCATACGAGCCCCTGAAAACATGCCCGTCGCGCGCGCAGGCGCCCGACGCGATCACCCACTTCGGCGCCGGCATCGCGTCATAGGTGCGCTTCACCGCCTCCAACATGTTGCGCGTCACCGGCCCGGTGACAAGCAGCGCGTCGGCGTGACGCGGCGAGGCGACAAAGCGCACGCCGAAACGCTCGAGATCGTAGAACGGATTGTTGAGCGCATGAATCTCGAGTTCGCAGGCGTTGCAGGAGCCCGCGTCGAGATGGCGGACGCTGAGGCTGCGACCGAGGCGGCCAACGGTCGCACGCTGCACTTCCGCGCCGAGCGCGACGAGTTCGGAGTCTGCGGCTGGCGGCGGTTCGGTCAGCGGGCCACGAAGGGTCTCAACCAAAGTCAGCCGCATGACGCGCTCCGTTGACCGAATTCCCGCGACCCTGCGTGATTGGCGCCTTCTCCCCGTGCGCGCGGAGAAGGGCTTGAGGCTGGCGAGTTTCTCACAAATCCACCCCTGAGTACGAGCCGTTGAAGGATTTGTTGCATAGGGGAAAGTCCGCGACGATGTTGCCTTCGACTGCGGCCTCGAGCAGCGGCCACTGGAACCACGAGGGATCGCGCAGGTGCGCGCGCGCGACGTTGCCGTCGGCGTCGAGCCGGACGGCGGCAAACACGTCGCCGCGAAAGCCTTCAACCAAGGCGAAGCCCTCTCCGGGCTGCTTCGGCAGATCTATGCGGACCCGGCCATCAGGCAAGCGCGCCAGGAACCCTTCAATCAAGTCGAGGCTCTGCTCGATCTCCCCGAACCTCAGCCACACCCGCGCGTTGACATCGCCGTCTGTGCGCGTGACGACCTTGAAGGCGGCCGTATCGTAAGGCGCGTAGGCGTCGTCGCGGCGGCTGTCGAAATCGCGCCCCGAGGCGCGGCCGACGCAGCCGCCTGCGGCGAACCGATCCACCAGCGCCTTCGACAGCACGCCTGTCTTGACAGTGCGGTCCTGCAACGAGGCGGTATCGTCATAGAGCCTCGTGATGCGCGGCAGCGCCCCCCGCAGCGCCTTTGCAAAGGCGCCAATCTCGGCAAGACCCTCGCGGTTGACGTCGACCGACATCCCCCCGGGCGCGACCGAGTCCATCATCAGGCGATGGCCGAATGCGTCTTCGGCCGCGCGCAGCGCACGCTCGCGCCACATCGACCCGTGAGCAAGCAGGATCGCGAACGAGGCGTCGTTGCAGATCGCGCCGATGTCGCCGATGTGGTTCGCAACGCGCTCCAGTTCCGCGGCGATCCCGCGCAGGAATTGCGCCCGCGGCGGAACCGAGACGCCAACCGCCTGTTCGACCGCAAGCGAAAACGCGAACGCATAAGCGACCGTGCTGTCGCCGCTGATGCGGCCGGCGAGCACGGCGGCGCGCGCGAGGTCCGCTGCCCTGCATCAGCGCGTCGACGCCCTTGTGGAGATAGCCGAGCCGCGCTTCGAGCCGCACGACCGTTTCGCCGCTCGCATGGAAGCGGAAATGGCCGGGTTCGATGATTCCCGCGTGGACGGGGCCGACGGGTATCTGATGCAGCCCGTCGCCCTCGGCCTTCAGGAAATCGATATGCGTCGCCCTCCCCGCTTCGCGCATTCGCCGGCGCCCAGAGGCGCTTCGCAAGGCCAACGGCCGTGATCGAGCCAGGGCCGCGAATCCTTGACGCCGAGGGCGCGCAGGCCGTGCAGATCAACCAGCGCGCGCTCGAGCCGGATCGCCGGGGGATGCAGGGCGCCGACAGACGGGAATTCGCCCCGCGGACAGGCCAGCGTCAGCACGTCGAGCGAGCCTTCGGAGCGAAGCGCCATGCGCACGTTCGATCCGTCGCCCCACAGGCTCACCAGATCGGCGTGGCCCTCGGCGGCCGCGCTCGCAGCCTGCCGCCATTCGGCTTCGTCGACGTCACTGACGGTCAGTCGCATCGGTTCAGTCATTTCAGTTGCGCCGCGACGTGCTGGAACCACAGCACAAGCCCAGGCGGCGGATAGAGTCCGGCGAGCAGCACGAGCCCGAAATGCGCGCCGATCGGCAGGAAGGACGCGCGCGATGGCCCCGCCCCGGCGCTCGGTTCGCCGAACGCCATCCCCTGCACGCGCAGAAGCAGCGCGCCGAACGCCGTCAGCAATCCGAACACGACCAGCACCGCCAGCGCCGGCGAGCGCGCGAACGTCGAGGTGACGACCAGAAACTCGCTCATGAACACGCCGAGCGGCGGCATGCCCGCGATCGCGAACACGCCGACAATCAGCGCCCAGCCGAGCCACGGGTGAGAGACGGTCAGGCCGCGGATGTCGGCGATGCGCTGCGTGCCCTTGGCCTGCGCGATATGGCCGACGACGAAGAAAATTCCCGACTTGGTCAGGCTGTGCATCGTCATGTGCAGCAAGCCGGCGAAATTGGCGAGCGGGCCGCCCATGCCGAACGCGAACACGATGAGCCCCATGTGCTCGATCGACGAGAACGCGAACAGCCGTTTGATGTCGCGGCGCCGGTACAGCATGAACGCGGCGAAGATCAGCGACGTCAGTCCCAGCGTCGCCATCAGCGGGCCCGGCGAGATCGCGCCGTTCGTTGGCGTCGAGGATCAGCTTGAAGCGCAGCACCGCATAAAGCGCGACATTGAGCAACAGGCCCGACAGCACCGCCGAGATCGGCGTCGGCCCTTCCGCATGCGCGTCGGGCAACCAGGCGTGCAGCGGCGCGAGGCCGACCTTCGTGCCGTAGCCGAGCATCAGGAACACGAAGGCGAGGTTCAGCAGCGCGGGATCGAAATCGGCGGCGTGGCTGACGAGGATCGTCCAGATCATGCCGTCGAGGCCCTCGCCCACTGCCGGCCGCGCCGCCATATAGATGAGGATGGTGCCGAACAGCGCGAGCGCGATGCCGACGCTGCCGAGGATGAAATATTTCCACGCCGCCTCGACCGCCTCCGGCGTGCGGTAGATGCCGACCATCGCGACCGTCGTCAGCGTCGCGATCTCGATCGCCACCCACATCAGGCCGATATTGTTGGCGGCGAGCGCGACGTTCATCGCCAGCGAGAGGATCTGATACATCGGGTGATAGAAGCGCAGGTTTTTCGCGTTGAGCTTGCCGGCCTCGACCTCGTGCGGCATGTAGCTCGCGCTGAACAGGCTCGTGGTGAAGGCGACGAACGTGTTGAGCACGAGGAAGACGACGTTGAGATCGTCGACGTGAAAATAAGGCCCGGTCTGCTGCGGCTCGAAGAACAAAGCGCAGGCGGCGAAGAAGGTGAGGCCCGACGCCGCAGCGTTGACGAACGAGGCCGCGCGATAGCCCGGCGTGATCCGACGAGAAGCGCGCCGACCGCCGGCAGCCAGAGGATCGCAGCGAGCGCGTCGAAGCCGGGGAGCATCAGCGCCGTTCCCCCTGAAAGCGATCGAGCGCGGCCGCATCGACGCTGTCGAAACTGTCGCGCAGGCCGAACAGGAACACGCCGATCACGGTCAGCGCGACGAGCACGGAAAAGCCGACGGAGACCTCCACCACCAGCGGCATCCCCTTGGCGCCGGCCGCCGCGAGGATGAGGCCGTTCTCCAGCGACATGAAGCCGACGACCATGCTGACCGCGTTGCGCCGGACCACCATCATCAGCAAGCCAAGCAGCAAGACGGAAAGCGCGAAGGCGAGGTCCTCGCGCGCCAGCACGTCGGCCTCGCCCGCGATGCGCAGCATCAACACGACCGACAGCGCGACCAGCGCGAGGCCGGCGAGCATGGTCGGGCCGATCGCCGACGACGTTCTCGACGTCGCGGGCGATGCCGAGCCGCGCGATGATCCGATGCAGCGCGACCGGGATGATCAACGGCCTTGAACAGCGAAGGCGATCGCCGCTGTGACATAGAGATGCGGCTGGCCCTGCACGTAGGCCTGCCAGGCGACCGACAACGAGAGCACGAACGACTGCATCGAATAGACGTCGATCAGCGCATAGAGCCGCGTCTGATAGAGCAGCATGAAGCTGACCAGCACCAGGCCGCCGGCGAGCAGATGCGAGACGTCGAACGAGAGGCCGGTCATTTCAGCGTCCGCGACACGAACAGCAGCAGCAGCGCCGAGAAAGCCCAGCATCAGCGCCGCGCCGAGGAAATCCGGCACGCGGAACACCCGCATTTTTGCGATGCTGGTCTCGAACGCGCCGAGCGCGAGGCCGGCGAGGCCGAGCTTTGCGACATAGGCGACCGCGCCCAGCAGCCGGTCGCCGACGCTCGCGTCTGCCGATGGCGAGCCTCCAGGGCGTGAACACGCAGGCGATCATCGAGACGTAGAGCAGCAGCTTCAGCATCGCGGCGAGTTCGATCAGCGCGAGATGGCGGCCCGAATATTCGAGCACCATCGCCTCGTGCACCATCGTCAGTTCGAGATGGGTCGCGGGATTGTCGACGGGAATGCGGCCGTTCTCGGCGAGCGCGACCATGACCAGCGCGACCAGCGCCATGCCGAGCGTGACGCGCAGGCCGACATGCGAGCGAGGTCATGAAGGCGGCGACCGTCGAGAGCTGCGTCGAGCCCGCGATCAGCGCCAGCGAGAACACGATGGTCAGCATCGCCGGCTCGGCGAGCGTCGCGAACATCGATTCGCGGCTGGCGCCGAGGCCGCCGAACGCCGTGCCGACATCCATGCCGGCGAGCGCCAGGAAGAAGCGCCCGACGCCGAGCAGCGCGACGATGGCGATCAGGTCCGCCGACCACGAGAACAGCAAGCCGGTCGCGAAGGTCGGCACCAGCGCGGCGGCGACCCAGGTCGAGGCGAACACCAGATAGGGCGCGACGCGGAACAGCCAGCTCGCGCTGTCGGCGACGATCGCCTCCTTGCGCGCGAGCCGGTAGAGATCGCGATAGGGTTGCCAGATCGGCGCGCCGCGCCGGCGCGTCAGCCGCGCCTTCGCCTTGCGCACGATTCCGGTCAGCAATGGCGCGAGCGCGATGACGAGCGTCATCTGCAGGAGCTGGAAGGCGAGATCGACGACGAGCACCTCAGGTCGCTCCCGCGAGGATCAGCAGGAGCAACACCAGCGCGCCGAACACGATGCTGAGATACTGGCGGATGGTGAGAAACTGCAGCACATTGAGCCGCGTCGCCGCTGCATCGACGAGCGCGCCGAGCGGAGCGTAGATCGCTTGCCAGACGAGGTCGCGCATCGAGACGCGTGAGCCGGGCGGCGCGCGAGTCGCCGGGCGGCGGCATGTCGACCCTCTCGCGCGCGGCAAACATCGAAGCCGCCGAACACGCGCCGGATCGGCTGGGAGAAACTCTGCGCGGTATATTGCGTCGCCGGGTCGGATTCGGAAAGCCGCAGTCCCAGGCCGGCGCGCGACGGATCGCGGCGGAGGCGAAGCGATGGATCGCGGCGGCGGACAGCAGGCCCGAAGCGCCGATGAACAGGAACACCAGCAAGCCGTTGTAGGAGCTGCGCCCCTCGGCGATCGGCGCGATCGACAGCCACGCGATCTTCGATTGCAGCGGCATCGCCTCGCCGACGGCGAGCGCAACGACCGGCTTCAGCGCGTCGATGACGAGCCCCGGCAAAATGCCCGCGAGCAGGCAGAGCGCGGCGAGCGCGCCCATCGCGATCAGCGAGAAGCGGTCGACTTCGCGCGGCCGCCGCCGCTTGCGGCGAGCGCGGCCGGCCGAGGAAGGCGACGCCGAACAGGCGCACGAAACAGGCCGCGGCGAGCGCGGCGGTCAGCGCGATCGCCGCGCCCACCGTGGGCGCGAGCAGTTTCAACGTCCATTGCGGGAATTGCGGGCCCGAGCAGCACCGCCTGCAGCATCAGCCATTCCGAGACGAAGCCGTTGAGCGGCGGCAGCGCCGAGATCGCCGCGGCGCCGATCAGCATGAACAAGCCGGTCGCGGGCATGCGGTTGAGCAGGCCGCCCAGCCTGCCGAGATCGCGCGCGCCGGTCGCCGTCAGCGCCGCGCCGGCGCCGAAGAACAGCAGGCTCTTGAACAGGCTGTGGTTGAGCGCGTGCAGCAGCGCCGCCGTCATCGCCAGCGCGGCGGCGCTCGTCATGCCGTCGGCCTTGAAGGCGAGCGCGAGGCCCAGGCCCAAGAAGACCAGGCCGAGGTTCTCGATCGTCGAATAGGCGAGCGCGCGCTTGAGATCGATCTCCATCAGGGCGTGCAAGCACGCCGATCAGGCCGCTGGCGCCGCCGACGATCAGCACCGGCACGCTCCAGCGCCAGTCCGGCGGGCCGACCAGATCGAACGCGATGCGCACGAAGGCGTAGACGGCGACCTTGGTCATCACGCCGCTCATCAGCGCCGAGACGTGGCTCGGCGCGGCGGGATGGGCGAGCGGCAGCCAGACGTGCAGCGGCGCGAGCCCCGCCTTGGAGCCGGCGCCGACCAGCGCCAGCATCGTCGCCGTCGTCGCCACCGCCAGGCTCGGCGTCGCTGCGCGCATCGCGTCGAACTGATAGGAGCCGTCCGCGCCCGCGAGCAGGCCGAAAGCGAGCAGCAGCGCCAGCCGTGCCGAAACTCGCCATGACGAGATAGACGAACCCGGCGCGCGGTTTTCCGGATCGCGGTGATGCGCCATCACCAGCGCCCAGGACGCCAGCGACATGACTCCCAAAGCGACAAGAAACGAATAGGCGTCGTCGGCGAGCGGCACGAGACCCATCGCGGCGAGGAAAGCGGGATAGAACGGCGTCACCCGTCCCGGCGCCTGCTCATGCGCGCCATAGCCGATCGCGTAGAAGCTCGCCGCCGCGGCGCCGAGACTCGATCAGCGCGACGAAGAAGGCGGAGAGCGCATCGAGCCGGAAATGCGCGCCGATCCACGGCAGGCCGATCGGCAGGCTCGCGCTCATGGGCTGGTCGCGCCCGAGCAGGAAGCTCAGCGCGACCACGAAGGCCGCGGCGGCGAAGACGAACGAAGCTGAATAGATGAACCGCGAGCCCGGCTTGCCCAGGCTCGCGAGCGCAACCGCGGCGACGCTAAGCGCGAGCAGTGCCGCGTCGATCGAAAGCAGCGCGACAAGCGGGCTCAAAGGCGGAGCCGCGGTGTGAGATTTCCTGCCGACCTTTGGTTTTTGCTCACACCCGTCCCGAACGAATCTCCCGGCGCCACAGACATGTTAGCAGTCCACGCGAGGCGGTCGTCATGCGGTATGTCAATTCTGCGCGCAACTGTCACCGCCCGAAGGCTCGCGCCGAGGGGCGTTGGCGCCGCGGGTCGATAGGGAGCGAAAGCCGACACTCGGCGGTCAGGACGAGCGGCCGCATGCGACCCGAAACAGCCAGCGGCCAGCAGGGCCGCTATGTCGCGCGCAATTCGCCAGTCGTGAGCGGGTAAAGCGAAGCTTTGCGCCCCCTTCGCCAGTCCCGTTTCGAAATTGCGCTGTGCTGCGCATTGGACCAGAACTCGAACCGTGTCCGCATTGCGAACCCGGACATTGCCGCTCCATCCTGGCCGATCGCCTCGCCCGAAATGGGTAAAACATGAGATGGCCGGACGCTCAAGCGTCAGGTATTGGCAAGCACGACGGCGCGCAACTCCTGGTCGAGCGCCTTCAATTCGGCGACAGCGCCGGCAAAGTTGGATTGTCCGAGCGCCGACCAAATGAACTCCGACCGGCTCTTTATGTTGGCTAACGTGAGGGGGAATCCAGCGGCTTCCGCCAACGCGCCTTTTTCATTGATCAGGAAGCGCCGGTTCACCGCGAACAAGACCTGGCGAATGCAGCATAGCGCCCGATAGGCGCAGCCCGCTATCTGCGTGGGATCGCCGCGCGGGATTGCGATCTCGGCATTCTCTATGCTGAACAGGACCTCCCAAAGAAAGGCGTTCAGCAGCGCTTCACGAAGCTTGTCGGGATACGGCGTAGCGGCCGCTTTCAACTCGGCGATGACGCCCCTGGGATCATGCAGGGGCCGGCACAGCGCGATTTCCCCCATCCAGACCGCGGAACAGAAACCATGCGGATGCCCGGGCTGGTAATCCATCGAAATCCGCCCGGCGCGGCAATCGGCGATCACTGCGCTGACCGGGCCAACGCCGCGATACAGCAGGTCAACCTTGCGGCCCTTGATGGACAACCATCCGCCGCCAACGATGCGCGGTCCCCACGCCCCAACGGCGGTTACCGATGCTGAGGCCGGGTCGTCGACCACGTCTCTCAGCACGTCTAACAGGCGCCCGGTGTCCAGCGAGTCGTCGGGTCCATAGTAAAGGCCGACGTCGTAGTCGGATGCCTCGTTCGCCGTGCCCCTTGCGCGGGAACCGCCGAGCGCTATGCCCATGACGCCCGGAACCGCGGCCAAGGACGGGACGAGAAGTGTCAACACAGGATCGGCGCTGGCCATGTTTTGATTTACCGCACCGTGTGCGGCGCCGCCAATGGTTAGAAGCGGGCGGATGCGGAGAGGCGCAATTGACGACGAATCTCGCGCGCGCTAGCCTGAAGACGCCACCGAATTTGGACGGCAATTTCTTCCGGGTTGGCGCTGACCGGACTCAACTCGTACTGTGAATACTTGCCATGGCGGAATCGAACCTCTCTGACGCCAGCGATGCGGCGCAATCGCAGGTGCGCCTCGAACCCGCCCTGGTGAAGCTGCTATCGCGGAGGTCGCTCGCGCAGACCCTCCTGTATATCGGATTCCAGTGGGCGGTCATTGCCGCCTGCATCGCAGCGGCAACGCATTTCGGCTCGTATTTCGTGCTGCTGCTGTGTTTGATCGTCATCGCCACCCGGCAGCATGCGCTTGCTGTCCTGTTCCACGACGCCTGCCATTTCAATCTCTGCAACTCACGGCGCCTGAACGATTTTCTCGCCAACATTTTTGCCGCGTTCCCGCTTTCGGTCAGCGTGAAGCGCTACCGCAGAAGTCATCTCGCCCACCATCGGCTAGTGAATGAAGCCGATGATCCCGACATCGTCGAGAATACCCCCCCAACCTCGCTCCTCACTTTGGGGCGGTTGATGTTAATGGATCTTTGTTTCCTCAGCTTCGTGGGCAACCTCAAACGCAGCCGGAAGTTCGGCGTGTTCGCGATCTTCAGCGAAACCGGCGAGGGGTGGAAGACCGAGCGGCGCTTGTACGGCGCCTTTGTGCTGACCATCGCAGCAACGGCCACTCTATGTGGCGTCTGGCCGCAACTCGCACTGTATTGGCTCGTTCCGCAGTTCTCGATCCTGCAAGTGCTGGCCCGTCTGCGCGGGTATGCGGAACACGGCGGCCGCATCGGCGAGAGCCACGAACTCGACATGTCGAGGACGGTGAACGCGAACCCGCTGGAGAAGTTTTTGTTTGCGCCGGGCAACGTCCATCGCCACCTGGAGCACCACCTCTATCCATCGGTGCCGTTCTACAATCTGGAGCGGCTGCACACGGCAATGACGGTCAAGGCCGGCGTGGGACCGCATCTGTCGCCGACGCTCGGCTACTTCCGGCTCACGAACTTGCGCCGCAGCACCTATGGCGAAATCTATCTCGAACCTGCCGCACCGTCCGCAGTCGTGGCCGCAGAATAGAAGCTGCTGTCAGGCGGTCTGCGCCAGCAGCGCGAGCAATTGCCGGTGGATCGGCTCGTTGCCGCAGCAGATTGTGCCCTCCCCCAGAAAATCCTCGCCGCCGTCGGCGTCGCTGACGAAGCCGCCGGCTTCGCGGATCAGCAACGCGCCCGGCCGCGATGTCCCAGGAATTGAGGCCGCGCTCCCAGAACGCGTCGAAGCGTCCCGGCCGCGACATAGGCGAGGTCGATCGACGCCGCGCCCATGCGGCGGATGTTGACGACGCGCGTCATCACGGTCGCGAGTTCCGCCTTGAAGCGCGGATGGTCCTTCGGCCTTGCCGAGATGGGGCACGCCGCAGCCGATCAGCGATTGCGAAAGTTCGGTGCGGCCGGAGACGCGCAGGCGGCGGTTGTTGCCCCAGGCGCCCTGCCCCTTCTCGGCGACGTAAAAACTGTCGTCGGCGGGATTGTAGACGACGCCCGCGACGATCTGGCCGTCGCGCTCGAGCGCGATCGAGATCGCGAACATCGGGATCGCGTGCAGGAAGTTGGTGGTGCCGTCGAGCGGATCGATGTGCCAGGTGTGGGCCTTGTCGGTTCCCTCGACCCGGCCGCCCTCCTCCATCACGAAGCCGTAGCCGGGCCGCGCCCTGCGAGAGCTCCTCGAACAGCACCTTTTCGGCCTTGTGGTCGGCGAGCGACACGAAGTCGCCGGGTCCCTTGGACGAGACCTGCAGGTTCTCGACCTCGCCGAAATCGCGCTTCAGCCCGCGCCCGGCCTTGAGGGCGGCGGCGGTCATCACGTTCATCAGGGCGGAGCGGATCATCGCGGGTCTTTCCGGCTTTTCGGCAGGCGGCGACCCTTAAGGTAAGCGACGCGGACAGGCAACTGCGGGGGCGCGGCCGTTCTAACGCGTTACGGGCGCGGGATCCGCGGCGAGCGAACAGTCACGGAACAATCCGCGGAAATAGCCGTGCGTAACATGCGCTTCCCGCGAAAAGGCCTCCCGCTGCATCAGCAGGCGGTGCAATTCGCCGAGCCGGAAGCATGGGACGCCCGGAAACAGATGATGCTCGAGGTGATAGTTCAATCCCCACGGTGCGATCAGCCAGAGCTCCCAGGCCGGCGCGAGCACAGTCCGGCTCTCGTTGAGTACGCTCTCGTGTTCTACCGCGTAGTGTTCGGCGACGTTACGAAGATAACGGATCGCGACGAATACCGTCAACACGGGAACAATCCAGTAAAGGAGCACCACTTTCCAGAATCCGAAGACGATCGAACTCACCACAAGCGTTATAAAAAACACCAACCTGCCGCGCGAAACAATCTTCGGAATATCCCGGGTCTCCTTGTTCTTGTGAAAACCTGCAACTGCCGTGTAAGTCCCGAGTCCTGAGACGTATTTAAAAACGCGGAAATACATGCTTCGGCGCGGCGCCGGAAACTCAAACTCGGCCAAACCTAGATTGCGCGTCCAGTCGGGATCGCGATCGCTGTTGAGTCGTCGATGATGCGCGAAATGGCTGTTGCGATAGCCTGCCATCGAGGCCGTCGTAGGCAACGCGAGCAGCTCACCCACGATATCGTTGAGGGTCCGATTTCGATACGCCCTGTAATGCGCGGCGTCATGCATCAGGCCGCCCATGCCATTGATCCGCGATCCAATAACAATGACAGCAAGCACATAGGTTAGCGGGTTCCACCACCATTCGCTGACCATGATCGCCGCCACAATCGTTAGAATTTCCAGCACGACGGCGCAACTGAACTTCGTGCTGTCAATTTTCGAAAGATTTTGCACTTCGGCCTTGGACAGCAATCTCGGGATTTCGCGTGCGCATTGGTCGCCAAGTTTCGCGGACATCGGTGCTTCCGCTACTGTCATGCAAGAAAATCCTCTCGTTGGCAGACCACCGTATCGTACCCGCCGGCACAATCAATACGGCCTTCGGCACGGCGCGGCTCTGACGGGCAGGACAACCCCTTTAACTTGAGGGATTACCTTAGGGCATTGGCAGAGGATTCCTGTTTGATTGCGCGCCTGACATTGGGCCATCGGCCCCGGAACGCAAAGTCAAATCATGACGGATCTCAGGAATTCCGACCGCCGGCTGGACGTCGCGATCGTACGACGCCTGTCCCAGCGTTCACTGCTGCGAAGTCTGTCCGTCATCGCGTTTCAGTGGGCGGTGATCGTCGCGTGCATAACCGTCGCGCACCATTCCGCCTCATACCTCGTTCTGGCGCTGGCGCTTGTCGTGATCGCCAGCCGTCAACACGCGCTCGCGGTATTTGCGCACGAAGCCAGCCACTTCAATCTCTGCAAGTCCCGAACCCTGAATGACGTGCTCGGCAACCTGTTTTGCGCCTTCCCGCTGTCGCTCAGCGTGCGGCGCTATCGCCGTAACCACCTTGCCCATCATCGCCTGTTAAACGGGCATGACGATCCCGACATCGTCGAGAACACGCCGCCAGACACCCTGTTAAAGCTGGCGGGGCAGATCCTGATGGACCTTTGTTTCCTCAGCCTGGCGAAAAATTACAAGCGCAGCCGCAAGTTTGGCGTGTTCGCGATCTTCCGCGAAAAAGGCGAGGGTTGGCGGACCGAACG
This sequence comes from uncultured Pseudomonadota bacterium, assembly GCA_963771455.1. Lineage (GTDB taxonomy): Bacteria > Pseudomonadota > Alphaproteobacteria > Rhizobiales > Beijerinckiaceae > Roseiarcus. Next base: position 148,091 of record CAVYTP010000015.1, on the reverse strand, counting down.
CTGGCTGTATGGCGCTCTGGTCGCGACAGTGGTCGTGTCTGCGACGGTGTTGCATGGATGGGCGCTGCTCGGGCTCTATTGGTTCGCACCCCAATTCTCGATTTTGCAGGTGCTGACGAGACTGCGCGGCTATGCCGACCACGGCGGACGCCTCAATGAGGCCGACGATCACGACAAGTCGCGGACTGTCGAGGCCAACCTTATTGAGCAGTTTCTGTTCGCGCCTTGCAGCGTGAACCGCCACCTCGAACATCACCTGTACCCGTCGGTGCCGTTCTACAATTTGGAGCGGCTGCATCAAGCCATGCAGCAGAACGAGGGTTCGAGGCCTCGCCTCCAGACGACGCTCGGCTATCTCCGCTTCGACAATTTCGCGCGCAGCGCGTTCGGAGAGATGTGGCCGAAGCGGAACCCGGCTGAGAACACTGGCTCCATGGTCGCGGCGGAATAGGCGCGCGCCTCTGTACCCGCGGTCGCTGACCGCGCGCGTTCCGCCTGCAGACACCTTGCTAAAACGGCTCCTCTCGCGGACGAGGTCAGCGACCTCGCCGGACAAAGGCGCACCTCACAGATCCTTGAACCCCTTCCCTTCGGCGACCAGCTTTTCAAGCAGCGCCGAAGGCTTGAAGTCGTCGCCCATCTGATCCTGATAGCGCTTCAGCGCGGCCAGCACCTTGTCGAGCCCGATGCTGTCGGCCCAGAACATCGGACCGCCGGTGTAGACCGGCCAACCATAGCCGTTGATCCAGACGATATCGATGTCGGAGGCGCGCTGCGCTTTCCCCTCTTCGAGGATCTTCGCGCCCTCATTCACCATCGGGTAGAGGCAGCGCTCGAGTATCTCCTCGTCCGAAATCGTGCGGCGGTTGACGCCCTTGCTGGCGGCGAAGTCGAGGATGATCTTCTCGACGACTGGCGACGGTTTTGCGTTGCGGTTCTCGTCGTAATCATAGAAGCCGGCGCCGTTCTTCTGGCCGCGCCGGTCCTGCTCGCACAGGATCTCGCGGATGGTTGAGGAGCTCGTCGTCTCCTTCGACCAACCAATGTCGAGGCCCGCGAGGTCGCTCATCGCGAACGGCCCCATCGGCAGGCCGAAATCGTAGATCACGCGGTCGACGTCCCAGGGCATCGCGCCTTCGAGGATCAGCTTCTGCGCCTCGCGCTGGCGCTGCGAGAGCATGCGATTGCCGACGAAACCGTGACAGACGCCCACCAGCGCGGCGACCTTGCCGATCTTCCTGGCGACGCCCATCGCGGTCGCGATGACCGGCTTCGAGGTCTTGTCGCCGCGCACCACTTCGAGCAGCTTCATCACGTTGGCGGGCGAGAAGAAGTGCAGGCCCAGCACGTCGTCCGGCCGCGTCGTCACCGAGGCGATCTCGTTGACGTCCAGATAAGACGTGTTTGAGGCGAGGATCGCGCCCGGCTTGGCGATCAGGTTGAGCTTGCGGAAAATGTCCTTCTTGATCTCCATGTTCTCGAACACGGCCTCGATGACCAGATCGCATTCGGCGAGCGCGTTGATGTCGAGCGAGCCGTTGCAGCAGCCCCATGCGCGTCTCGACGTCGGCCTGGCTCATGCGGCCCTTCTTGGCGGTGTTCTCGTAATTCTTGCGGATCACGCCGAGCCCGCGGTCGAGCGCCGCCTGCTGAGTTTCGACGATCGTCACGGGGATGCCGACGTTGAGGAAATTCATCGAGATGCCGCCGCCCATCGTGCCGGCGCCGATCACGCCGACCTTCTTGACGGGCAGCGTCGGCGTGTCGTCGGCGACATCGGCGACCTTCCAGACCTGGCGCTCGGCGAAGAACACGTGGCGCTGCGCCTTCGACTGCGTCGTCGCCAGCAGTTCCAGAAACGCCGCGCGCTCGCGCTTGACGCCTTCGTCGAACGGCAGTTCGACCGCGTCGCTGACCGCGCCGATCGCGCGCTCCCAGGCCTGGAAGCCGCGGAATTTCTTCGCGTTGGCCTTGCGGATCGCGTCGAAGATTTCCGGCTTGCCGCGCGCGGGAAGGATCTTGTCTTCGAGGTCGCGCACTTTTCGAAGCGGCATCTGCTTGTCGATCGCCTCGCGCGCGAACGCGAGCGCGCCTTCGCGCAGCTTGCCCTCCTCGACGAGCCTGTCGATCACGCCGCTTTCAAACGCCTTCTTCGCGGAGATCGGCGTTCCCGAAAGGATCGCCTCGAGCGCCGCTTCCGGGCCGATCAGGCGCGGCAGGCGCTGCGTGCCGCCGGCGCCGGGGATCAGGCCGAGCTTGATTTCCGGCAGGCCGACTTTTGCGCTCGGGACCGCGACCCGATAATGCGCGACCAGCGCGACCTCGAAGCCGCCGCCGAGCGCCGTGCCGTGGATCGCCGCGATGACGGGCTTTCCGCAATTCTCGATCGCCGCCTGCGCCTCCGGCAGGCTCGCCCCGCTCATCGGCTTGCCGAATTCGGCGATGTCGGCGCCGGCGATGAAGGTGCGGCCGGCGCAGATCAGCACGATCGCCTTGGCGGCGGGATCGGCCGCCGCCTTGGCGACGCCATCGCGCAACGCGTCGCGCACCCGCGCCGAAAGCGCATTGACCGGCGGAGAGTCGATGGTCAGGACGGCGATGTCGCCTTCCATGCTGAGATCGGCGACAGCGTTGATGGCGGCCATGAGCATTCCTCCCGAAGCGTTTCTTGGCTCTGGTTACAGGCCCGGGCCGGGAACTGGCAAGACGCGTAGAGGCGGCGCGCCTAGGTTCGTCGCGCCGAATTGTTTCGCGTGAGCCGGCAGATGAGCGCGTAGCGCCTCGTTCATACGACGCTCCAACCAGCCCCGTCGCGCGATACGCGTCCAACGTCTACCGATCGACACGAAGGCTGATCAATTCTTGACCAGAGTCTTTTGCTTGCCTCGTGTTAGCTTCTACGATCTGGCTTGCTGCCCGGATCGTATTGCAAAGTCTCGTCATATCAATTATTCTCAGTCAGAATGACCGGAAAATTGCAATCCCCACGCACCCCCGGGTATTGGCGGCTGCAGGACGCCAAGGCTCGTTTCAGCGAACTTGTCCGCCGGGTGCGCAGTGACGGACCACAGCACGTCACAGTACACGGACGGTGAGGAAGTGGTCGTCGTTACAGCCGACGAGTTTAACCGACTTAAAGGGGGAGCAACGGGCAAGGATCTGATCGCAGCCTTGCAATCATCTCCCCTACCCGGAAATCGACCTCGCCCCGAAACGACTACCGATGCCGGTTCGCGACGTAGAACTGTGACCAATTGGCTGCTCGACACCAATGTCATTTCCGAGCTTCGCCGCCCAAGGCCGGAACCGCGAGTGATCGCCTTTGTGTCCGAACAACCCATGGAGCGGCTGTTCCTCAGCGCCGTTACGCTGGCTGAAATCCGCTTCGGCATCGAACAAGTCGACGACGCGACAAAGCGTGCGGAACTCGCCGACTGGCTGAGTCACAAGGTGCGACCGCTTTTCGAACGACGCGTGCCCCAAGTCGGCGAGGACATGAGTTCTCGAATGGCGACTGCTGGTGGAGGCCGGCCGCAAGGCCCGCCACACGTTCACTTGCAACCCGACCTTTTCATCGCCGCGACCGCCCTCGTCCACGGACTGACGATCGTAAGCAGGGATGTGGCCGATTACGAGCGCGCCAAAGCTCCTGTGCTCAATCCGTGGTTGCCTCGGCCTTGAGGGCGTGGCGCGCCGTGCTCCCTTCGGCCGCCTTGCTTTCGCGCCCCGCCCGTCTAATCTCGCCATCGATCACAAAACTCATCGGGAGGCGATGTTGCCGACGCTGTTCGATCTCACCGGCAAAGTCGCCGTCGTCACCGGGTCGTCGCGCGGCATCGGGCGGGCGATCGTCGAGCGGCTTGCGGAGCATGGAGCGCGGGTCGTCGTCTCGTCGCGCAAGCCTGGCCCTTGCGAAGAGGTCGCCGCTGGCATCAACGCGAAATACGGCGAGGGGCGCGCGATCGTCGTTCCCGCCAACATCTCCTCGAAGGACGACCTGCAGCGCCTCGTGACCGAAACCGAGCGTCAGCTCGGCCCGATCGACATCCTCGTCTGCAACGCCGCGACAAACCCCTATTACGGCCCGCTCGCCGGCATCGCCGACGACCAGTTCCGAAAAATTCTCGACAGCAACATCATCTCCAACCATTGGTTGATCGGCTTTGTCGCGCCGGGCATGCGGGCGCGAAAGGACGGCGCGATCATCGTCGTCTCGTCGATCGGCGGCCTGAAGGGCAACGCGATCATCGGCGCCTACAACATTTCGAAGGCCGCGGATTTCAGCCTGGCGCGCAATCTCGCCGTCGAGTTCGGCGGCGACAACGTCCGCGTCAACTGCATCGCGCCGGGCCTCATCAAGACCGATTTCGCCCGCGCGCTGTGGGACAATCCCGCCACGTTGCAGGCGAGCAACGAGAAGACGCCGCTCGGCCGCATCGGCGCGCCCGACGAGATCGCCGGCGCCGCCGTCTTTCTCGCCTCGAAGGCGGGCGCCTACATGACGGGACAGGCCATCGTCATCGATGGCGGCCAGACCATTTCCTGAAACCCGGAGCCCGATATGAAAGCCTTGCTGAGCCGCGTCGTGGGCGGTCCCTCGACCTTGACCTTCGAAGAGACGCCCGACCCGGTTGCGGGCAACAAACAAGTCCTGATCGCGGTCGCCGCCTGCGGCGTCAACTATCCCGACGGCCTCGTCATCGAGGACCGCTATCAGTTCAAGCCGGCGCGTCCGTTCGCGCCCGGCGGCGAGATTTCCGGCACGGTGATCGGACTGGGCGAGGGAGCGGCAGGCCTCGCCGTCGGGCAGCGCGTGCTGGCGACGCTCGGATCCTCCGGCGGCATGGCGGAGAAGGCGGTCGCCGAAGCCCATCGCGTCGTGCCGATCCCGGACGAAATGCCGTTCGACGAAGCCGCCGGCGCTGATCTTCACCTACGGCACTTCCTATTACGCGCTGAAAGATCGAGCCCAATTGAAGGCCGGCGAGACCCTGCTCGTGCTGGGCGCCGCGGGCGGCGTCGGCTCGGCGGCGGTCGAACTCGGCAAGGCGATGGGCGCGCGCGTGATCGCCGCGGTCTCGAGCGCGGAAAAGGCGGAGGCGGCCAAGTCTTTCGGCGCGGACGAGACAGTCGTCTACCCCAGCGGTCCGTTCGACAAGGACGGCCAGAAGAAGCTCGCCGAGATCTTCAAGCAGGCCTGCGGCAAGAACGGCGCGGACGTGATCTACGATTCCGTCGGCGGCGACTATTCCGAGGCGTCGCTGCGTTCGATCGCCTGGGAAGGCCGCTTTCTGGTCGTCGGCTTCCCGGCCGGAATTGCCAAACTGCCGCTCAACCTGACGCTGCTGAAATCCTGCCAGGTGGTGGGCGTGTTCTGGGGCGCCTATGTCGCGCGCGATCCCGAGGGCGATGCCGCGAACACGCGCGGACTGTTCGATCTCTACAAGAAGGGCCTCATCAAGCCGCGCGTCTCCAAACATTTTCCTCTGGCGCAGGGAGCCGACGCGATCGCCTGGCTCTCCGGGAGGCAGGCGCTGGGCAAGGTTGTCGTGACTGTCCCGTAGGCTCTGAATTTACGGCCGCTCGCCGCGCGCGAGCCGGCCTTCGATCTCGTGACGCCACCGGCCGAGATCGGCGACGGAATCGATCACGTAGTGCGCGCCGGCCTCGATCAACGTCGCGCGCGCCTTGGCCCGCTTCTGATCGTAAAGCCTGCGGCGAGAGCGCCTTCGTATCCGCGAGCGACAGGCCAAAGGCGTTGCCGCTGACGGCGACGCCGACCGCCCAGGCGCCGGCGTTGAGGCCCTCGGCGACGCCAACCGTCGTGTCGTCGACCTTGATCGCGGCCCAGGCCGGCCAGACGTTCATGTCGATCAGGCCCTTGTAGAACATCAGCGGCGAGGGCCGACCGTCGGGCGTGTCGCCGGTGCAGACGAGGCTGTCGGGCGCAAAACCCTGCGCGGCGGCCTTCGGCGTGATCGCGCGCCATGATCTCGCGCGTGTAGCCGGTCGAAGAGCCGATCTTGAGCCCTGCGGCGCGCAGCGCCGCGCACCGTCTCGGCGACGCCCGGGAATGAGGTCGGCGTAGTCGCCCGCGACCTCGATGTTCTTCGGCACGAACACCTCGTAGAGCGCGTCGACATCGGCCTCGCTCGGCAGGCGGCCATGCGCCGCCTTCCAGGCCTCGGCGACGCGCGGCAGCTCGGTCAGCGCGACGATGTGCGGGCGCTTGGCCATGCCCATCGGCCCGCGCGCCTCGTCGATGGTGATCTCGACGCCGAATTGCGCAAAGGTCTCGACGAACGCGCCCATCGGCGCGAGCGACCCGTAGTCGACGACCGTGCCGGCCCAATCGAAGATGACGGCCTTCAGATGGCGCATGCGAGGCCCCGCGTTCAACCGAACAGGTCGGCGATCGTTTCCTCGGCGATGGCGAACGACGTGCTGGCGCCCGGTGCCGCTGGTGATCAGCACGATGCGCAGCGCGTCGGACGGCCTGTCCATCAGCATCAGCCGATCGGTCGCCGAGGCGTAGGTGCCGGTCCAGCGCTCGACGATCTCGGGCGCGCCGCCCTCGAACACCTCGAGCATATTCGTCGAGGATGAGGTCGTCGACATGGGTCGGCGCGAAACGGATCGGGGTCGCCGCGTAATGGTGGCAATCGCCGACGACCAGCGAACCGTCGGCGCTGCGCACCACGATCAGGTGCACGCCGTTGGCGAGATGCTCGCCCTGCTCCGCCTCCAGCCGCGCGCGCAAGAGCCTTGGCGGGCGCGAGTTCGCTGTAGCCGAGATAGCGGACCATCCGAGGTCGGACATGATCGCCGGCAAGCGCAGGGTCATATCGCTGCCGGCTTCACGCGCATCATGTGCAGCTTGCAGCGGGTCAGGCCGTAGGCGGCGATCCGGTCCGGATGCAGCGTGCTGAAAGTCGTCGCCGGGGCAGACGACGATCGTCTCGGCGTGGATCGTCCCGCGGCTTGTCTCGAGCTTCGGCGGCGCCGCGCTGCGCACCGCCGTCTCGCGCAGGAACGTCACGCCGAAGCGCTCGGCCAGAAAGGCCGCGAGCTTCGGGATCGCGTCGCGCGATTCGACCCGCAGCTCGTGCGGGCTGTAGAGCGCGCCCGCGAACGTTTCGCGCCGCAGTCCCTCGCCGACCTCGTCGAGCCTGATCGGGCGCTCGACGAGCCGGCATTCCCGGCCCATCTCGGTCTCCAGGAACGCCTCCAGCACCGCGCAGCGCCTCCGGCCGGCGCGCGATCGTCAGCAGCCCCTCGTGCATCACTTCGATGCCGGCCTGCGGCGCGATTTCGGCCCAGACGTCGCGCGAACGCATCGCGCGCCGCCAGCAATCGCCGGCCTGCTGGCCGGTGACCGTGATGAAGCCGAAATTGCGCACCGAGGCGCCGTTGGCCTGCGCGTCGCGATCGACCACCACGACCCTCTTGCCGCGGCGCGCCGCGGCGAGCGCATGGGCGAGCCCGCAGATGCCGGCGCCGACAACGGCGACGTCGTAGGAAACGTCCAATGCGCCCATGCCTGCCTCCGGGAGTCCGCGCTCCGTCTCTGAGCGAAGGCGGCGCGAGAGGCAAGGACCGAAACCGAAAGTCGGCTGACGTGGCCGAAGACAGGATTCCATGCTTGCGACTGCGAGCCCGATCTTGCGCTTTATCCGCAACCGACTTGCGCTCAGACCGCAAGCGCGAATTGCTTCGTCGCTGCAGCTCCTCGCCATGCGAGCGATCGCCCTGACGATTGCCCCCTCGCCGCCGGGCCGCCACATGGGACGTCCGCCTTGCCTTTCGTAGGCAAGACCATTCGGGGCCGACACCAGCTCCAGTTGAAGCCCCCAGGGCGCCAGGAAATACACCCAGGTCAGACCGGCGCTCGCGCCGTCAGTAAGCGTCGTCGGATCGCCGAGAATCTCGACGCCGTGCCGCTTGAGATGATCGACCGCCGCGTCCATGTCGGTGACGTAGAACGCCAGATGATGGCCGCCCGCGTCGCTATTTCTGGGGCGGCCGTGTTGCTGATCGGGCGCAGTGTATTCAAACAACTCCACCGACGGACCCGACGCCAGCCGCAGCATCCGCAGGCGGCGGATGGTTGCGCGGGGATGAACGCCGAGATGCTTTTCCATCCAGTCGTCGTCCGACGAGAACGGCCCGACTTCAAACAACGCCTCGGCGCCGAGCACGTCGACAAAGAACGCGGTCGCCGCCTCCAGATCAGGAACGGTCAGCCCGACGTGCTCCGCGCCCAGAAGACCCGGCAAACCCCGGGCTTTCGGCCTATTTGTCATAGGCGCTGTCCATCGTCATGTATTGCAGGTCGATCTCCTTTTCCAACAGGTCCATTCGGCGATCGAAGAACGATTTCAGGTAGGGCATCTCGAGATGCACTTCGAGATCCTTCCGGGTCCTCCAGTTCTCGTAGAAGAAGAACAGATTCGGATCGGCGTCGCTGACGTGGAGGTGATACTCGACGCAGCCGGCCTCGGCGCGGGTCGGCTTGACGAAGGCGCGCAGAACGGCGAGCAGTTCATCCCGCTTTTCCGGCTTTCCCTTGAGAAAGGCGATCAACGTGCATCCAGGATTCATTTCGCGTCCTCCCATTTCAACGGAAACTTCAGCCGATTGACGACCTCAGGCTCCGCGCTTCTGCACCGTCGAGTAGATGAGCGCCGCGATCAGGATCAGCGTGCCCTGGAAGACGTATTGGTAGGTTTCGGAAAGACCCGAGAAACGCGACGGCGTTGAGGACTTCCGTCAGCAGCAGCGCGCCCAGCACCGTGCCGATGAAGGTGCCGCGTCCGCCGCGCAGGCTCGTGCCGCCCAGCACGACCGCGGTGATGCTCGACAGCGTGTAGTTCGCGCCCTGACGCGGATCGCCGACGCCGATCTGGGCCATCAGCATGATCGGCGCCGAACGCCGTGAGCAAGCGACGAGCTGATGTAGGCGGCGATGAACGTTCGGTCGATCCGCACGCCGATGCGCCGCGCCAATTCCTGTTCGCAGCCGATCGCCCGCAGCCGCCACCCCGGCCGCGAATTGCGCAGCGCATATTCCCCCGCCAGCGCGAACGCGACCAGGACCAGGAAGGCGACGGGGATCGGGCCGACCTGCCAGTTGATGTATATCGACGACGCGGCGCGCTGATATAGCCGCCCGGCCCGTCCCGAAGCAGAAAGCTCAAGCCCTGAATGCCGATATACATCGCCAGCGTCGCCGCGATCGCGGTGAAATTCGCAAACCTGATCAGAATGCCATTGACCGCGCCGACGACGAACGCGCCGACGAACATCAGCAGGAACCCGACCGCGACCATCAACGGCCGACTTGTCGTCGTTGACGAAGAACGAGGCGACCACGACGAGAAATCCCGCGAGCGGACCGACCGACAGATCGATGCCCGCCGACCAGCAGCGCGACCGTCTGCCCGAGCGCGATGAAGCCCAGCGCGGTCGCCGCCAGAAGGATGTTGGCGACATTGAACGACGACAGGAAATTCGCGTTCTGGCTGAAGATGTAGAGCCCGAGCAGAACGGTCACGAGCGTGAGCGGCACCGCCGGGGCGTTGTCCGACTGCAGGAAGTGCCGCCAGCCGCTGACCGCGTTGCGCCGGTCGGCCGCGCCGGAATCGCCGATATGGGTGGCGGCGCCGACGGCGGCGGCGACGATGCGCGCCTCGTTGACGTCATCGCCGCTCAGCGTCTCGACGACACGTCCTCGCGACAGCACGATCACCTTGTCGCAAAGGCCCTCGAGTTCCGCCGCGTCGGACGAGTTGACGATGACCGGGCGTGCCCGAGCTCGAGACCTCGCGCAGGATGCGGTAGATTTCCGCGCGGGCGCCCGACGTCGACGCCCTGCGTCGGTTCGTCGGCCACGATCAGGCCCGGCTCCGACAGCAGGGCGCGCGCCATCACGACCTTCTGCTGATTGCCGCCCGACAGCGACAGAATCGGCGCCTCCATGCCCGGCCGCTTTGACGGCCAGCGATTTGAAGGTCGAGTCGAGACCTGCGTCGACCTCCTGCTTCCGGCTGAGAATTCCGTAGGTCGCGAACTTCTCCAACGCCGCGAAGGTCGCGTTCTCGCGCACGGTCAGGCTGCTCGCCAGCCCCTCCGAATGCCGGTCCGAGGGCATGAACGCGGCTTCGCGCACAAGCGCGTTATGATCCAGCGTCCGGCCATTGAGACGCACGGCGCCCTTCGATCGTCTGCAAGCCCGCGAGGGCTCGCATCAGTTCGGACTGACCGTTGCCGGCCACGCCCGCCACGCCGATGATCTGCCCGCGCGAGACCTCGAAGCTGACGTCCGTGAATTTCTTGCCGCTCAGCGCATTGACGGCGAAATTGACGTCGTTCGACGTATTGCGACGATTTGGTCGGAAACGCCGACCCGAGCGTGCGGCCGACGATCAGGCCCAGCACCTCGGCGTCGCTGATCTCGATCGACCCGCGCCACGCCCCGCACGCGCCCGTCGCGCAGCACCGTCACGCGTTGCGCGATCTGCCGGACCTCGGCGAGACGATGGGTGATGTAGATGACCGACGTGCCCGCCTTGACCACCTCGCGGATGCGGCCAAAAAGCATGTCGGTCGCTTCCTGGTCGAGCGAAGCCGTTGGCTCGTCGAAGATCAGCACCTTGGGCTTGATCGCCAGCGCCTTGGCGATCTCGAGCAGATGTTTCTGGGCGACCGTCAGCGCAGTCCGCCCGGGTTCGCAGCGGCACGTGCAGCCCGACCGCGTCGAGCGCCGAGCGCGCGACCTGTTGCACGGGCCGCTCGCCGAAAAACGAAGCGGGAAGCGCCACCCGAAAATTCTCGAGCACGGAAAGGTCGTCGAGGATGGCCGGGTGCTGGAAGGAGATCGCTATGCCGAGCGCCGCGGCGCTCTCCGGACTGAGCGGCGAAACCGGCTGGCCGTGGAATGTGATCTCGCCCCGCGTCGGGCTGCAGCGCGCCGGAAATGATGCCCATCAGCGTCGATTTGCCGGCGCCGTTCTCGCCGAGAATCGCGTGCACTTCGCCCTCGTAGAACTCGACGCTGACGTCCTCCAAGCGCGCGAACGCCGGAGAAATATTTCGAGATGCCGGACAGCCGAATCGTGACGGGCGCGCGCGTCGTCGCGCCCGTCTCAGGCGGCTTTGTAGAAACCGGCTCCAACATCACGACCTAGATCCGAATTTCAAAACGGCTCCCCTGACAATCATGCGCCAATACCCCGGAGCGAGACCTCGCTCCGGGGGCGCTTGTGAGCTTACTTGCTGACCGCCTTCGCCTGATCGTCCGCGGAGACGCCGGACGACAGATAGATCGCGCCGGGAAGATCCTTGCGGCACTGGACGGCGCTCGGCTTGCCCGAGACGGAATCTTCGAAGGTCGGCGCCTTGAAGACCTGCTCGGACGGCAGCGTGCCGCCCGTCGCCGTGGCGATCGCCCACTGAACGGCCAGACGCACGTTGTCGGTGCCGGTCGCCACGGTGAACAACTTGAAGTCGGGATTGTCCTTGTTGTTGTCGGTCCAGAAGCAGCCGAGCGAATTTCCGTCCGACGTGGCGAGCGCGGGGACCGACCGATTGAACTTCTTGAACTCCGGCAGCGCGCCGACCAGCGAGGGGCCGAAGTCGGAGACGATGACGTCGATCTTCGGGTTCTTGGCGATTTCCGCCGTCAGCACCTGCTGGGTCAGCGACGGATCCCAGTTTGTCACGTCGAACGGCGCGGGATTGAGGAACTTGTACTTGTCGTCGAGCACCGTCTTCATGCCCGCGAGTTCGTCGAGGCCCTGGCTGTTGCCGGCGGGGCCGCTGAGGAACAGCAGATTGCCGCCGTTGGGCAGGATGCTCTTGATCCAGTTGCCCCAGCTCACGCCGTCGTCCTTGAAGGAGGCGCCGACGAACTTGGTGTAGGTCTCTCCGTCCTTGCCGCCGACGACGACGCGGTAGGGCACGACCACCTTGCCAGCCTTGAAGGCGCTGGTCAGAGCCGGCAGCACGGCGGGGCCGGCGTCGCCAAACACCACCAGCGCATCGACGCCCTTGGCGGCAAAGCCCTTGATGTCGGAAATCGCCTTCTGGGTGTTGCCCTGACCGTCGGCATATTCATATTTGGTGATGCTCGGGCACTTCTCCGCTTCCTGCTTTCCGGCAGCCGTCGTAACCTGGCGCCAGCTGTTGCCGCCGAAGCCGTCGAGCAATGCGATGGTCGCCTTTTTCGGGCCGCACCAGGACGGGGCGTCGGCCAGCGCGGCCGATGCCGAGCAGCCGAGCGCCAGACCCGCGGCCAGCGCGGCGAGCGAGAACTCTTGTTGAGCGAGACCTTCATGCTTTCCTCCAGTGTTAGATTTTGACGCGTCTTTTTGTGTTTCTCGTCCATTGGACCGAGTAAACCCCGATGCCAAACCCCAGAGCGAGGGCCTGGATGATTGTTTGAGCCGAATACGGCACCCCGACCGCCAGCGCGAACTGGCTCAATTGATTGAGAAAGAAAGCCGCCACGACCGTGGAGACCGGATAGCCGCGGCCGCCGAGCAGCGACGTGCTGCCGAGCACCACCACGGCGACCGATGGCAGCAACAGGGAATCGCCTTGAAACGCCGTCGGCTCGCGCGTGATGCCGGCGAGCAGAATGCCCGCCACGCAGCACAGCAGTTGCGAATAGACGTAGGCCATCATCTGATGAAAGCGCACGTGCAAGCCGACCGCGCGCGCCGCCAAGCGGATTGGCGCCGATCGCCTCGAACCTTCGCCCGACCACCGTCTTCTTGAGTATGAACGACACCGCCGCCAGGGCGGCGAGCGCGAAGTAGATCGAATTCGGAATGCCGAACGTCGCGCCGCCGGCGATCTCCGCCAGCAGCGGCGTTGTGATCCGCGGCACGCCGCCCGAAACGGCGAACACGGCGCCGTAGAGCAAGGCGTTCACGCCGATCGTCGCGATGATCGCGTTCAGGCCTACGAAGCCGACGAGAATGCCGTTCGCAAGTCCAGCGGCGAGCGCGCAGCTCAACGCGAGCAGCACCGCGGGCAACAGTCTCGCATTGTCGCCGTCGGGATAATGGGCGGATATGACGACGGCCAGCGACACGCCGCCGGCGACCGAAAGATCAAACCCGCCTTGCTGGACCACCAGCAATTGCCCCAGACCAACGATCGCGATGACCGCCGCGAACGGCAGGCTTCCCGCCAGGGCGCCGGGCGACACGCTCGACGGCGCGAATATCAGGCAGGCGCCCAGCAGCACGATCGTCGAGATCGCGACCGTCACAAAGCCTTGCGCCATCGGGAACGGCAACAGTCCCCGACGCGGAAGCATTTCACTGGCGCTGTCAGCCACGGGGTTCATCTGATTGATTTGCGCCTTTCCGAAATATGTCTGAGGAGGAAATGCTGAGAGGCGCGCGCTACGCGATTTCCAGAGTGACCTTGACCGCGGCCTGCGCGTTCTTGCCGAGTTCGAGCGCCTTGATCGCGTCGTCGAGCGCGAAACTGTGGGTCTGGATCGGCGACAGGTCGATGCCCGTCCTCTCCAGGAAGCGGATCGCGGAGGGCCAGACGCCGGGCGAACCGATGCAGCCGCGCACGGTCAGATTCTTGATCTGGATCTTGCCGAGTTCGACCGGGAATTTCTGACCGATGTTGATGCCCACCATCGAGACCCGACCTTCAGGCCGCGCATATTCGAACACATTGGCGAGTGACGAGGCGTGACCCGCAGCCTCGATGACGAGGTGGCCGCCGCCGCCGGTGATCTCCTTCACCGCCTCGATCGGATCGACCGCCGACGGGTCGACAGTGGCGTCGGCGCCGAGCCGCTTGGCGATGTCGCGGCGCAACGGCACCGGATCCACCACCACGACCCGCGCGCCCATCCCGATCGCGGCGGCCGCGGAAACCAGACCGATCGTGCCACCGCCCGAGATCACCACCGTCTCGGAGGCGTTGGTGCCGCCGTTGCGCAACACGGCGTAATAGCCGCAGGTGAACGGCTCGATGAGGGCGCCCTTCGCATCGTCCACGGCGTCGGGCAGCTTGTGCAGCCATTCCGGACGCGCGGCAAAATATTCGCGATTGGCGCCGTCCATCGAGAACCCGAAATGGTGGATGCGCTCGGGCGTGTTGATCACGCACTCGCCGACCACGCGGTCGCCGGCTCGCAAACCCTTCACGTTCTTGCCGACTTCAACCACCTCGCCGACCCATTCATGGCCGGGGATCACCGGGTACGAGATCGGGATGATGTATTGGCCCGCCAGCAGTTCGTAGTCGGAGTGGCAGATGCCGACGCGGCGCGACCGGATCATCACCTCGTTCTCGTCGATCCTCGGGCTCTGAACCTGAGTGACGACGGGCTTCTTTGGTTCGTCGAAGATCAGGGCTTTCATGGCGCTCTCCCAAGCAAGCTTCGTGGTCTAGGCCACGGCTTCAATCTTGCCGCTCAGCGCGGACGCAAAGACGGCCTCAAGCAAGGCGATGTTGTTGACCAGATGCGCGGCGGTGATTGGATAGGTCTCAGTTCCGCGGACAGCGCGCGCGAACGCGACCAGATTGTCCTTGACCGGTTCAGCTGGCGCGACCTCGACCGTGGTGATCTTGCCGCCGGCCATCGCAGAGCTGACGATCCAGCCTTCGGGCGATTCGACATGCGCCTTGTCTCTGATGTCGATCCAACCTTTCGATCCGAACACCGCAAACCGTGAAATGAACGGGTTGGACAATGACGCCGACACATAGGAGGTGCCGCCGCCGCGGAATTTGACGTAAGCGGCGACCGTGTCGCCCTGCGGCAAGTCGGATGATAGCTGTTCGCACAGGCACAACACGCTCGCTGCTGGACCGAGCAACCGCACCGAGAGATCGAGCAGATGAATGCCCGTCGCCGTCATCCCGCCTGCCGGGGCCTGATCGGCCTTCAGGCGCCAATTGCCTCGGTCGAGCGAAAGAAACTTGTCGTGGCTGAAGTTGGCCTCGATCTGCTGAATGCGCCCCAATTCCCCGGAATCGGCCTTCGCCAGCATCGCGGCGATCGGCGGCTCGAAGCGCCGCTCGTGCCCCATCCCCAGCACCAATCGCGCGTCGCGGCAAAGCGAGACCGCCTTCTCCGCGCCGGCCTTGGTCAGCGCCAGTGGCTTTTCGCAAAACACATGTTTGCCGGCCGCGACCGCCGCCTCGATCTGCTCGCCGTGCAGCGAATGCGGGGTCGCCAGCACAACGGCTTCGACAGCGGGGTCGTTGAGCGCGTCCGCGTAGTTGGCCGACAGCGGAACGCCCTTCTGCGCACAGAGCGCTCGCACGCTGTCGAGATTGGGCTCGACCGCCCGGACCACGCGAATGTCAGCGGGAGCCGCCTGGAGCACGTTGAGGATCTTCTGGCCCCACCAACCCATCCCGACGAGGGCGATCCCAACCGGACCTGTCATCGGCGCCTCTCCGCTCGCGACGCGGGGGCGGACGTCAGTTGCTGATTGAGGTTGGGATTTTGAAGCGTAGCGCCGCTGCGAGAGCCACCCATCGCATTCCCTCCCTGTCCAGGCGAATTGCTGCACTTTCAATGCATGCAAACCGCTCGTTAGCTGCGCCGCGCAAGAAGCCGACCGTGCGGCGTCTTGATCAGATCTGACCGAGCCACATTAGCCTCACGCCGCAGGGCGAATATCGGAAATTTCCTCATTTTGAGAATTTTGATCTGGGCGCCAAATCAGGTCAGCCGAACTGACGTAAGAACAGGATCTTTTGCGCAAAACTGCGGGGACCAAATGCGGGAGTAGCGCCAATATCACGCGCGCTCAAATCGGCAGTGCGACAACTTGGCTTCTATGTTTGGGATTGCTCAGCCGCCGTCAGCACGAAAAAATCCTGATCGCCAAGACCCCGCGCCGCAGCGCTGCGATACACGTCCGCGATACTCGCAATGAGCGGCATGTGGCTGCCCGTTGCGAGCGCTGCCTTTTCGATCAAACCAAGGTCCTTCAGCATTTGAGAAACGCTGAAGGCGGCCTTGTAATCGCCGGAGACGATCATGGCGCGCTTGTACTGGATCAACGGCGACGCGACGGCGCTTTCGGACACAACGTCCATGATGGTCTGAATGTCCATCCCGCCCTTGCGGGCAAGCGTCAGCGTCTCCGCCAACAGCGCCGAGGTCGCGCCCAGCATGGCGTTGATCGACAATTTGAGATAGCGGGCCTCTTCCCCCGCGCCGACCAGAAACGCCTTTTTCGTAAAGGCGGCAAAGAACTCGCCGAGGTCGCCGAACGTTTGGGACGGTCCGGACACCAGCGCCGTCAGCGCGCCCTGCATCGCCGTCGCCGTAGAACCTGATACGGGCGAGCGCAGATACGCGCATCCGTTCGGGGCAAGCGCTTCGGCGACCTGAGCCGACGCCTCCGGCGATACCGTGCTGGTGTCTACGAAAATCTGCGCCGCGGAGAGACGCTCTTTCAAGCCGCCGGCGCCAAGCACTATTTCGAGCAGCGCCTTGTCATCAGATATTGCGGACACAACGACGTCGGCGCCCTGCGTCGCTTCCGATATCGTGCGCGCGACCTCGAAGCCATTCGTTGTCGCGACCCGTTCAGCGGCAGGGTTGCGGCAAAGCGCTCTAACCGCAAAACCGGCCTTTTGCAGGCGCTGGCAGATGGGCAAGCCCATCTTGCCCATGCCGATCCAGCCGATCCGGGCCGAGGTCTTGATTGCAGCCATTGTCCGCGGACTCCACAAAATCCAAACAGGCGATCGGCGTCAGCGCTCCAGGCCGCCCATCAGCATGTATTTCATTTCCAGATATTCCTCGACGCCGTGATGCGAGCCCTCGCGCCCAAGCCCGCTCTCCTTCACGCCGCCGAACGGCGCCTCGGCCGTCGAAATGATGCCTTCGTTGATTCCCACCATGCCGTATTCGAGGCCCTCGGCGACACGCCAGACGCGGCCGATGTCGCGGGCGTAGAAATAACAGGCGAGGCCGAATTCGGTGGCGTTCGCCATTTCGATCGCCTCCTCTTCGGTCTTGAAGCGAAACAGCGGCGCCACGGGGCCGAACGTTTCTTCCCGCGCCACCGCCATCGAGGCCGTCACGTCGCGCAGCAGCGTAGGCTCGAAATAATTGCCGCCGAGCGCCTTGCCGCCGACGACGATGCTCGCGCCCTTCGCGACCGCATCGTCGATGTGCTCCTGCACCTTGGCGACCGCGGCGCGGTTGATCAGCGGCCCGGTCGTGACGCCAGCTTCCGTTCCATCGCCGACGCGCAACGCCTTTACGGCCTCGGCGAGCTTGCTGGCGAAGGCGTCGTAGACGCCGTCCTGGACAAGCAGGCGGTTGGCGCAGACGCAGGTCTGACCGGCGTTGCGGTATTTGGACGCCATCGCGCCCTGCACGGCGGCGTCGAGATCGGCGTCGTCGAACACGATGAACGGCGCGTTGCCGCCGAGTTCCAGCCCGAGCTTCTTGATCGACGGCGCGCACTGCGCCATCAGCACGCGGCCCACCTCCGTCGACCCGGTGAATGTGAGGCCGCGCACGATCGGGTTCGACGTCATCTCGGCGCCGATTTCGCGCGACGATCCGGTCAGCACCGAGAACACGCCCGAAGGAATCCCTGCGCGCTCGCCGAGTTCCGCCAGCGCGAGCGCGGACAGCGGCGTCTCGCCCGCGGGCTTGCAGACGAAGGCGCAGCCCGCCGCCAGCGCCGGTCCCGCCTTGCGCGTGATCATCGCGTTCGGGAAATTCCACGGCGTGATCGCGGCGACGACGCCGAGCGGCTGCTTGATGACCAGCATGCGCGAGCTCGGCCACGGCGAGGGAATGGTCTCGCCGTAGATTCGCTTGCCCTCCTCCGCGAAGAACTCGATGAACGAGGCGCCATAGGCAATCTCGCCGCGCGATTCCGCCAGCGGCTTGCCCTGCTCCGCCGTCATGATGCGCGCCAGATCCTCCTGATTTTCCATCATCAGGTTGAACCACTTGCGCAGGATGCCGGCGCGCTCCTTGGCCGACTTTTTCGCCCAGAGCTTCTGCGCCTTCTGCGCCGCCTCGATGGCGCGCTTCGTCTCCTTGGCGCCGAGTTTCGGCACGCGGCCGACGAGGCTGTCGTCGACCGGATTGGTGACGTCGATCGTCTCGGCGCCGCCGATCCATTCGCCGGCCACGTAGCACTTGTCTTTCAGGAGCGAAGGGTCGGAAAGGGAGAGCTTCTTTGCGTGCATTGTAAGCATCCATCCATCGATGGTGGGAGTTGGAAGGCGCGTCTGGAGCCGAACGGAATATAGCCTCGCATGCCAATTCGCCAAATGTGCAAGCTGCCGCCGTTAGATATGGATAGCTCGCCCGTAAGCGGCGAGCGCGCTCTCGTGCATCGCCTCGGACAGAGTTGGATGCGGAAACACCGTCTGGAACAGTTCCGCTTCCGTGGTCTCCAGTCCCATCGCGATCACGAAACCCTGGATCAACTCGGTGACCTCGGCGCCAACCAGATGCGCGCCCAGCAGCTTGCCGGTGCTAGCGTCGAAGATCGTCTTGACCATTCCCGGCTCCTCGCCGAGCGCTATCGCCTTTCCGTTCGCGGCGAAAGGAAAGCGACCGATCCGCAGCTCGTATCCGGCGGCCCGCGCTTTGTCCTCGGTCAGCCCGACGCTTGCGATCTGTGGATGGCTGTAGGTGCAGCCGGGAATCTTCTCCCGCTCCAGCGCGTGGGCGTGAAGACCGCTGATCGCCTCGACGCAGGCGACGCCTTCATGCTCGGCCTTGTGAGCCAGCATCGGCGGCCCGGCGACATCGCCGATCGCGTAGAGCCCGGGAACATTGGTGCGCCCGAAGCCGTCGGTCGCAATGCAGCCTCGCTCGGTGCGAACACCGAGCGCTTCCAGGCCGAGTTTTTCTATGTTGCCCTGGACGCCGACCGCGACGATGATTTTTTCGGCGGCGATTTTTTCAACGCGGCTGTCGCGCTCGATGTTCGCTGTGAGCTTGCCGCCCTCTGATCGCTCGACGCCGCTGACCTTGGCCGATGTCAGGATGGCGATGCCCTGCTTCTCAAACTGCCTGCGCGCGATCGCCGCGATCTCCGCGTCCTCGGCGGGCAGGATTTGCTCGAGCATTTCGACCACAGTCACCTTGGCGCCCATGGTTCGATAGAATGACGCGAACTCGATGCCGATGGCGCCTGACCCGACGATCAGGAGGGAATCCGGAATGCGCTCGGGAACCATCGCCTCGAAATAGGTCCAGATGTCTGCGCCATCGGGCTCAAGGCCCGGCAGGGTCCGGGGCCGCGCGCCGGTCGCGACGATGATGTGATCGGCGGAATAGTCTCCGGCGCCCAGAACCTGGGTCGGGGTCGCCGGTTGGGGCCGGTTCGTCCTTCGCGCGGCGTCCGATACTTTGATTCGACCCGGCGCGGTCAGGGTAGCTTCGCCCCAGATGACGGCGACATTGTTTTTCTTGAGAAGGCCGGCCACGCCCCGGTTCAGGCGCTGCGAAACGTCGCGGGAACGTTGAACGACCGCTTTGGCGTCGAACCGCACATTTTCCGCGGACAGGCCGAAATCCTTCGCGTGGCGGAACAGATCGTAGACTTCCGCGGATCGCAGCAGCGCCTTGGTTGGAATGCAGCCCCAGTTGAGGCAGATGCCGCCGAGATGTTCGCGCTCGACAATGGCGGTCTTCATACCCAGTTGCGCAGCGCGGATCGCGGCGACATAGCCGCCCGGCCCGGAACCGATGACGATCAGGTCGAATTTCATGGCTGCCGCGCCGCAGCATTCGACGGCTCCATCGCCTCGCGGCCCTTGGCGCGCGCCTTGAACGTTCGTGAACTGACCCGGTCCAGCAAATCGATGACATCTTTCAGATTGGCGCGCGGAATGCCCTGCGTGATGAAGACGATCTGCGTGCGATGATCTTTATCCGGCCACTGCTCCAGCCAGGTCATCGTGTGGAGCAGATGCTGGGCGCCCTGAATGACCGCGGGACGGCCAGGCTCTTCGGCGATGTTGACGAGCCCCTTTACGCGCAGCAGACCCGCGCCGAGATTTTGCGCGATGCCGTCGAGCAGGAACTGTAGTTCGTCGCGAGACAGCGGCGCCTCGCGCGTAAGCACGAAGCTTTCGATCGCCTTGTCGTGAAGGTGATTGAACGCAGAGTGATGCGCATGATCGTGGTGATCATGATCGTGAGACATGGCCGTCGCGCGAGATGAGCGTCGACATTCAACCAGGGGCGAGGATTGGCCTTCGGGTCGGCGGCGTCGAAGCCTTTGGAGGTCAGCAAGGTCGCGACCGCCGCCGGCGTCCAGTCGACGAGACCAATCCCGGCGGACGGATTGAGGCCTCGAAGCTCGCGACGTATCTGCGCTCCCGCCGCTTCGGAATCGCCTTCGGCAAGGTCGAGCTTGGTTATCCTGATCTGTCTCGGCAAGCGCGACTTGCCGAACCGACTCGTCGTGCTCCTCGCGAGGTGCCTGCCCAATTCACGGCATCGACCAGAGTGACGACACTCGCCACCCTGTAGAGCCCATCCAGGGTGGGCTCGGAGAGGAAGGCCTGCAGCACCGGGCCGGGCTCCGCTAGTCCCGACGTTTCGATCACGACATTGTCGAAAAACGGAATTTCGCCGGCCTGGCGCGAGTGAAACAGCGAGTTCAGCGTGCCGACGAGATCGCTTTTGACCGTGCAGCACAGACATCCGTTTTCCAGCACGACGACGGAGTCGGAGCTTTTCGCAAACAATTTCTGATCGAGGCCGACTTCGCCGAATTCGTTGACCACCACTACGGTCCTGGCCAACTCCGGCGACCGCAGCGCCGCGTTGATCAGCGTGGTCTTGCCGCTGCCCAGGAAGCCGGTGACGAGGGTCACCGGAATTCGACCGGGAGTTGGCGGCGGGCCGTTCGCCTGACATGCGGATCTCCAATCAGAACACTTCGCAGCCGGGCAACCCGCACGAGATCAGGCGGTCGGACGGGAAGTTGGTGATAATCTCGCACCCATCCTTGGTGACCACAACTTCCTCCTCGATGCGCGCGGCGCCGGAGCCGTCTTCCGAACCCTTCCAGGTCTCCAACGCGAACACCATGCCCTCGGCAAGCGGCTTGTTCTGGCCCCGGAACCGCTTGGAGAAAATCGGACGCTCCCACAGCGACAGGCCGACGCCATGGCCATATTGCAGCAGGAACGCCTCTTCCTCGTCGCGGTAGCCGAAGTCCTTGGCGTCGGGCCAGACCGACGCGACCTCATCCGGCGTGACGCCCGGACGGATCAGGTCGATAGAGGCGCTGATCCATTTCGAGGCGGTCTCGTAGGCGTCGATCTGCGCCTTGCTCGGCTCGCCGCAGATGAAGGTGCGATAGTAGCAGGTGCGATAGCCGTTGTAGGAATGCATGATGTCGAGAAAGATCATGTCTCCGGGCTGGATCATCCGATCCGAGAACGTATGGGAATGCGGACGCCCGCGACGGCCGGAGACCGAATTTACGCATTCGACCCGCTCGGAGCCCATGCGGAACAAGCGGTCGTTGGCGATCGCGACGAGTTCGTTTTCCTTCGTGCCCGGCCGGATCGCTCTGACAAATGTCGACATAGGTCGCATCGACCATCGCCGAGGCCATCTTCAGGAGTTCGATCTCGTCTGAGGTCTTGATTTCCCGCGCATCGAGCAACGCCTGCTGGCCATCGACCACTTCGATGCCTTCGGCCTCGAGCGCGCGCAGCATGCCGATTTCCATCATGTCGATGCCGAGCGGCTCGCTTGTCGATGCCATAGTGCACCAGCGCCTTCTTGATCTGCTTGGCGAAATCGTGCTGCACGTTCATCGACGGCGGGATCGCGCCCTGCATCGTGGTGATCGGCGCGGCGACATTGTCCGAGATCCAGGGCGAGGAGATGCGCTTGGCGGGCGGCGCCGGATCCCACAGGAACGGCTTTCCTTCGGCAGGGCAGAGCGCATAGCGGAAGAACTTGTCGCGCGCCCATTCGCCGATATGTGTCGCGGTGATGTATCGGATATTGTCGAAATTGAAACACAGGACGGCGCCAAGCCCAGCGTAGCGAATGGCGCTCTGCGCGCGCGCCAGCCGCTCCTTCGAGAGGCGGCTGTAGTCGATGCCTTGCTCCCAGTCCTTGGCCATCGCGCCAAAGGAGGCGGTGGAGTGGGGGCTATTGTACTTCATCGGTCCCTCTTGTGCGTTGATTGAAAGGTCCGGCTAACCGCCCCTTGTCAGGCAAATTCCGCGAGTTCGTCGGCCCAGTCGCGTTCTTCCAGAATCCGTTTCAGCGCCGACAGAAAGGCGGCGGAATAGGCGCCGTCGAATGCGCGATGATCGAAACTTTGCCCGACCATGCCGATCATGCGCGCGGCCACGAAATGCGCCCTGCGGCGTCGACACGACGGCCGGCTTCAGCTTGATCGCGTCGGTCGAGAGAATTGCGACTTGCGGAGCGTTGATGATCGGCGCGGTGAAGGTCGTGCCGAAGGCGCCGTTGTTGCTGATCGAATAGGTGCCGCCCGAGAGATCGTCGAGCGTCAGCTTGCCTGACCGCGCCTTCTCGATCTGTCGGTTCATCGCTTTTGCTAGTCCAACCAGCGTCAAGTCTCCGGCGTTGCGAACGACCGGAACAACAAGCCCCTTGTGCGAGAGATCGACGGCGATCCCCAGATTCAGGTCGCGCGACAGGACCAGCGAATTGCCGGTGAAGCGGGCGTTGATCTGCGGAAACGCCTGGACGGCCAGACAAGTCGCGCGCGCGATGAACGGCAGGAAGGTGAGCGCGAAGCCCTGCGACCCTCTGAACGCATCCTTGCGCTTCTGGCGCACGGATTCGAGCGCCGTAAAGTCGACCTCGATGGCCTGAAACACGTGCGGGATCGTCCGCCAGTTCTCGGCCAACCGCTCCGCTGTCCGCATCCGCATCGCGCTGAGGGCGACGACTTCGCCCTCGATTGCCGGCGGCGCAGTCGCGGCGGTGGGAGTCGCCGTGACTGGCCCCGACGTCGTCGTCGCCGGACGAGCATCCAGCGCCGCGCGTACATCTTTTTCCTCGATCTTTCCGCGCCCGCTCCGCTTCGCCTCAGCAGCCAGCGCCGCCATTGACAAGCCGTTCTGGGCAATCAGACGGCGGGCCAGCGGGGTTACGCGTATGCCTTCCGCGCTCCGGGCCGCGCCAAAACTGCCGATCGGCGTCGACACCTCTTCGAATGGCGAGCGGGACGGCGTTTTTGCGGGAGCAGAGGGTTCCGGCTTGGCCGCGGCTGGAGGCGAAACTGCGGCTTCGCCCCCGACGATTGCGATCACCTCGCCGACTTTCGCCACGATGCCCTCGGCGACGCGTATTTCGTTCAGGCGCCCTGAGACAATCGATTGAACTTCCAGCGTCACCTTGTCGGTCTCAACCTCGAACAGGTTGTCGCCTTCCTTGATCTCGTCGCCGACGGCCTTGAACCACTTCAGGATCTTGCCCTCGGCGACAGTCTCGCCAAGTTGCGGCATGATGACAGTGTTCGTCATCGCGCTAACCGTTCATCACGCGGCGGATCTTGTCGACGATGCGCGCCGCGCTGGGCAACGCAAGGTCTTCAAGATGATCGGCCGCCGGCAGCGGGATATGGGGCGTGGTGATCCGTACGATCGGGCCGTCGAGATCCCAGAACGCCTCGTCCGCGACGATCGACGCGATCTCCGCTCCCCATCCGCAAAGCCGGGGATTTTCTTCAACCGTGAACAGGCGCCCGGTCTTGGCGACCGAGCCGAGGATCGTCCTCGTGTCCAGCGGCACCAGCGAGCGCACGTCGATCGACTTCCGCATCGATGCCGTGTTCGCGCTTGAGAATATCTGCAGCCTCGAGCGCGCGCGAGACCATCAGCGCCAAGGCGACGATCGTGCAATCGCCGCCGGCGCGCAGAATTTTCGCCGTTCCCAATGTGTCGACGATTTCGCCGTCAGGCACTTCGCCCTTCGTGGCGTAGAGCGCCTTGTGCTCATGAAATATGACCGGGTCCTGATCGCGCACCGCCGCGGCCATCAGGCCGATGACATCGACGGGCGACGAAGGCGCCACGACCTTGATGCCGGGGATCATCATCGTCCAGTTTTCAATCGACTGCGAATGCTGCGCGCCGAACCGCACGCCGCCGCCATTGCCGGTGCGGATCACCAGCGGGCAACCCAATTGGCCGTTCGTCATGTAGCGCATCTTCGACATTTCGTTCGCGACATAGTCGAAACATACGGCGAGGAAATCCGCGAACATGATTTCGGCGATCGGCCGCAAGCCCGTCATCGCGGCGCCCATTGCGGCGCCGAGGATCGCCTGCTCGGAGATCGGCGTGTCGCGAACGCGGACCGGTCCGAACTTCTCATAGAGCCCGACCGTCGCCTTGAACACGCCGCCGGCCTTGCCGATATCCTCGCCAAGGAACACGACGCGATTGTCGCGCTCCATTTCCTGCGCAATGCCTCTGGCGACGGCGTCGCGATACGTCAGTTCCGCCACGCCCAGCCCCCATCCGCATAAACATCCGCCGTCAGAAGCTCGACGGGCGCCGGTGGCGACGCCTTGCACGCCGCTGTCGCCGCTTCGACCTTGCGCTTGCTCTCGGCCGCGATCGCCTCGATCTTCTCGTCCGATATCCCGAATTCCTTCAGCCGTTGCCGGTAGAGGATCAGCGGGTCGCGCTTCATCCATTCTTCGAGTTCGCCCGGCGGCCGGTACTTGCCGGGATCGGCGCGCGAATGGCCGGAATGGCGATAGGTCAGGCATTCGATCAGCGAGGGCCCCCCGCCCTCCCGCGCCTTCGCTAGCGCTGTCTGAGCGGCGCGCAAGACCGCGTCGGCGTCGTTGCCGTCGATGAGGATTCGTTCAAGCCCGTAGCTGGCCGCGCGGTCGGCGGCGGGATGCTCGACCGCCGTCACCTCGCCGATCGGCGTGTATTCCATGTACAGGTTGTTCTCGCAGACGAAGATCACAGGCAGCTTCCAGACCACGGCAAAATTGAGCGCTTCGTGGAACGCGCCGATATTGGTGGTTCCGTCGCCGAAGAAGCAGACAGAGACATCCTTCTCGCCGAGATATTGCGCGCGCCAGGCCGAGCCGCAGGCGATCGGCAGATGCGCGCCGATGATGGCGTAGGAACCCATCACGCCATGCTCGACGGAGGTCAGATGCATCGAGCCGCCTTTGCCGCGCATCAGGCCGATATCCCTCAGCATCAATTCGCCGAGCATACCCTCCATCGAGGCGCCGCGCGCCAAAGTGTGAGCGTGTCCGCGATAGGTGCAAAACGACTTGTCGCCCTTGCGCATCGCGACGCCAAAGCCCGCCGCGATCGCCTCCTGCCCGAGAGACAGATGGCTGGTGCCCTTGATCAGATTCTGAAGGAAGAGATCGTTAGCGCGCTTTTCGCAATCCCGTATTTCGACCTGAAGGCGGAACAGCTCCAGTCTCTGTTCGGCGCCGATGTCGTCATTACGTGGCGCATCTATCCGCGCCGGAGCGACTTGCTCGGATGCCATCTCGCAGCTTCCATCCCACCTGTTTATGAAAACGATATTGCCATGCCGACGCGGCTGTTGAATCGGAAACATTCTCAAAATGAGTATTTCCGCGGGGACCCCTAGGCGACAGGGAACGAACTCCGTTTCACGCTCAGACGGCACCATGCCGCCTTCGACAGATGCTCAGACGAGCACCATGCCGCCATCCGACATGATGACCTGTCCGGTGATGTAGTTGGAATCGGCAGAGGCCAGGAAGGCCGCTATGCCGGCGATGTCGGAGGGGCGAGACGGATAGCCGAGCAGGATGCTGGACGAGAAGCTCTCGATGAACTCGCCTTTCTTCTGGATCACGCCCTTGTCAATCATATCCTGCTCTAACCCGTCCCAGAGCGGCGTCACGACCACGCCGGGAGCAAACGCATTGACGGTGATTTTATGTTTGGCGAACTCGCGCGCCGCGGCCTGAGTGAGCGAAATGACGGAGGCCTTGCTCGCGCAATAGGGCGCGAATTCTGCATAGCCCTGCCGTCCGGCGATCGACGCCGTGTTGATGATCTTTCCGCCGTGGCCCTGAGCGATCATCTGCCTGGCCGCCTCCTGCGTGCAGACCAGAACGCCCCAGGCGTTGACGCGCATGATCGCATTGAAGTTGCTCTCGTCGACATCCATGAATGGCAGCGGCTTGTTGAAGCCTGCGTTGTTGAAGAAGATGTCGAGCTTGCCAAACGACCTGACGGTCTCCTGAATGGCGGCCTGAACCTGAGCGCGTTCCGCGACATCGAGTTCGATCCCGATCGCCTTGCCGCCATTGCGGTTGAAACCGGCAGCGACTGACTTCGCCTTGTCGCCGTTGAGATCGGCGATCACGACCTGCGCGCCTTCCTGCACAAGACGCGCCGCAATGCCTTCGCCGATCCCCTGCGCGCCGCCGGTGACGATAGCGACTTTGCCGCTGAGCCTCGACATTGACCGACCTCCCATGTGTTCACGAAACGAGGCTAACTCCCGCCCGGAGGCCCGGGGTAGACCGAAAATGTCCAAAATGAGCATTAGATCTCGCCCGCTAAATACTCATTTTGGATAAACGGGCTCGGCCGGCCCAATGGGACGGCGGTATAGTGCGGGCAGTCAATCGCGTGCGCAGGGGCTTGCCTCACGCGCGCGCATGCAGGGAGGCGTTGTTTGGCGGGCATGACGACGGCTGGCGCCTTCGCCCCTCTCAAATTTGATTGTCCGCCTACTCGCCTGGAGCTGCGAGCGCGACGAACCCCGATTGCCTCGGTTCGCACGATCGTTCCGGTTGTCTGGCAGTTAGGCACACGCGCGGCACAGCATCAACGGAGAGTCCGATGAAAGCCATCAGGTTTTACGCCAAGGAAGACGTTCGCGTAGACAACGTGGCGTCGCCGGACGTGATAGGCGACAGTCAGGTCCTGGTGCGGCCGCTCACCTGCGGAATTTGCGGGACGGACCTGCACGAATTTGCCGGCGGCCCGATCGTCACGCCGAAGTCGCGCGCACAAATTCACCGGCGCCGTTCTCCCGCAAATTCTCGGGCATGAATTCTCGGCCGAAGTCGTGGAGACGGGCCGCTCGGTGACCCGCGTGCGCAAGGGCGACCGCATCTCCATTCAGCCGCTCGTGATGCCGCTCGACGACTATTACAGCCGCCGCGGCCTCAATCATCTGAGCCCGAGCATGGGCTGCATCGGCCTGAGCTGGGCCTGGGGCGGCATGGGCGAGTTGGCGGTCATCAATGACTACAACGCCAACCCGATCCCCGAGAACGTCACCGACGAGCAAGGCGCGATGGTCGAGCCGACAGCGGTGGCGCTCTATGGCGTCGACCGCGCGAAGATCACCGGCGGCAGCACGGTGCTGGTGACCGGCGCCGGCCCGATCGGCGCGCTGGTCGTGCTGATCTGCAACGCGGTCGGCGCTTCGAAAATCTTCGTCAGCGAGCCCAACGCCAACCGGCGCCGGTTGATCGAAAGCCTCGGCGTCGCCGCGAAAGTGCTTGATCCGCGCGAAGTCAATGTCGTCGACTACATTCGCGAAAACACCGAGGAAGGCGTCGGCGTCGATTCCGCGATCGAGTGTTCGGGCTTCGAGCTCGCGCTGAACACCTGCGTCGAGGCGGTGCGCAATCACGGCACGGTCGTACAGACGGGACTGCATGTGAAGAAGGCGCTCGTCGACCCCGCGCTGTGGGCGCTGAAGGACATCACGATCGAAGCCACCTGGTGCTACGAAGTCACGATGTGGCCGCGCGTCATCCGGATGATTTCGAGCGGCAAGCTCCCGGTCGAGAAGATCATCACCGGGCGCATCCAGCCGGAAGACATTGTCGACAAGGGCTTTCGTTCGCTCCTGAACCCCGGCGGTCAGGAAATGAAGATCATGGTCGAACATGCGCTGATCGGCGCGTGATCATTGAGTCGCGAGATCCGTGAAGTCCGCGGATCGGAGCGGACGACGTCGGACGGAGCGAAACATGCAAATTGTGGCCCTGGTAGTTGGAGCGACGGGCATCGCCGGCCGCGGCGTGTCGCAGGAACTGCTCGATCGCGGCGCCGAAGTGTACGGGCTTTCGCGCAAGCCCGAGGGGCTCACGCCGGGCGTTCACCATGTCGCGGCCGATCTGACCAATCCGGAGAGCGTCAAGAAAGCCGTCGCCGGACTGAAGCCGACGCACGTCTATCTGACGACATGGTCGCGGCAGGCCAACGAAGAAGAAAACATCAGGGTCAACGCCGGGCGCGGTGCGAACCCTGCTCGCCGCCGTCGCGCCGGCCCGCTCGGTTGTTCATGTCGCGCTGGTGACGGGCCTGAAACATTACCTCGGACCGTTCGACGCCTATGTCAAAGCCGGCACGATGCCGCCGATGCCGGTGCGCGAGGAGCAACCGCGCCTGGACATCCCCAATTTCTACTACGCCCAGGAGGACGAGGTTTACGCGGCCGCGGCGCGCGACGGATTCACCTGGAGCGTGCACCGGCCGCACACGATCATCGGCAAGGCGATCGGCAATGCGATGAACATGGGCTCCACGCTCGCCGCCTATGCCTCGATCTGCAAGGAGACGGGCCGGAAATTCAAGTTTCCCGGCAGCGCCGCGCAGTGGAACGGGCTGTCCGACATGACCGACGCTCGCGTGCTCGGCAAGCAATTGCTGTGGGCGAGCACGCACGATCTGGCGAAGAACAACGCCTACAACATCGTCAACGGCGACATTTTCCGCTGGAACTGGATGTGGCCGCGGATCGCAAAGTGGTTTGGCGTCGAGTGGGAAGGCTTCACCGGCGAGGTCACGCCGCTGGAAGCCCAGATGGCCGACGACGCCAAGGTCTGGAAGCGCATGGCGGAAAAGCACGGGCTCGTCGAACCGGATCTCGCGCGCGTCGCCTCGCCCTGGCACACCGATCTCGATCTCAGCCGTCCCATCGAGGTGATGACCGACATGGCCGCGAGCCGCAAACGCGGCTTTACCGTCTATCAGAACACGGAAGAGGCGTTCCAAAACCTGTTCGCGGAGTTGCGGGCGGACAAAGTCATTCCCTGATGCGGCGACCTCCCCTGTCGGGCTGCACGAATGGACGGGAACGCGCGGGCGAGCCGAACTCGACAAGATCGCTTTCTCGACCTAACCGTTTGCGAGAGGCCGGCCCATCGGCAGAGCCCGATCCCGTCGTGCCCAATGCCTATCGGATGACCGAGCACGAACTCCTGCGGATCATTGCGTTCCTCGAACGGGTTCGCCTGCCGTTTCAGGAGCTGGTTCCGATCGCGGAAGAAGACGCGACCTGGAACATGCTGCTGTTCCTGATCCGCAACCATCTCAGCGGAACGCCCGTCGCCATTTCCACGCTGGCCTCGGTCGCCAAGGTGCCTCACGCGACGGCCATGCGACGCATCCACGCGCTGATGGAACGCGGCGACATCGTGACGAAGAACGCCAGCGACACCGGCAAGCGATTCCTGCTGCTGCCGAGCGACGCGCTGCTGGAAAGCTTCATCCAATACGCGCGCAAGATAAAATTCCTGCTCGCCGAGACGTTCGGACTGCGCGCCAAGACCGACAGCGACGAGGATTTCTATTTCGGCGGCTCCTATTTCGCCGCGCAGATCATTCCGCCGCCGCGCCTGATCGAGAGCCTGTTTCGCGGCAAGCGCGAAATCAAATTCCTGCTCAACGACGACAACTACTTTCTGTCGATGCGAAACATGTGGGCGGATTTCCGCACCAACATGTCGTCGCGAAAGAACTTCGATCTCCGCAAGCTGCCGCAGCTGCACGAGCGCCTGATCGAGAACTCGAAGCGGGAGGTTTCCGAATACGACATCGTCGCGATCAACGCGCCCTGGCTCGGCGAGGCGGTGAAGAAGAACCTGGTGATCCCGCTCGATTCCCACATCAAGGCCGCCGCGATCTCGCCGCTCGATTTCCACCCTTCGGTCTGGTCGATGGGCAGCTGGCGAGGGCAGCAATACGGCGTCCCGATCTACTGCACGATCGAGTTGCTGGCCGCGCGCAGTGATCTGTTCGAAAGGGACAAGATCGACTATCCCACGACGTTCGAGAAGACGATCGCCGCCGCCAGGCATTTTCATAACCCCGCAAAGGAGCGATACGGCATTGCCTGGAATGGCGGCCGCGGCATGCCGATCGCATCGACCTTCATGTTTCTGATGGGATGTTGCGGGGAATTGATCCTTCGCATTCCGAAGTCGAACCTCGTGATGGGCGTCGACGACGCCCGGGGCGAACAGCTTCGGCCGCAGATTCAGTCGGAGGCGGGGCTTCGCGTGCTCGACTATCTGCACAAACTGAAGGAAGTCTCGCCGCCTGACATCCTCGAAATGGACTGGGATCGCCGCACCACGTCCTTCCTGTCGGGTCAGACCGCGCTTGCCTATTGCTGGACGGTGCGCGCCGCGCGGTTCGAGACCGACGTCAGTTCCGCGGTCAAGCGCAAGGTGCGCTATCTGCCGCAGCCGCGCGGGCCCGCCGGCGCCTCCAACAATCCGATCGGCGGCTTCCTGCTCTGCATTCCCTCCAACCTGCCGCCGGAACGCATAGAACTGGCGTTCGAGGCGATCGCCTGGATGACTTCGCCAGAAGCGATGAAGGCCAATGTGCAGAACGGCTTTCCGGTTGCGCCGCGTTTCAGCGTGTCCGCCGACCCCGAGGCGGCGGCGACGTCGCCGATCGTCAGCGTCGTAGACAAGTTGGCCAAACAGAGCCTGCTCAAGGCGTGGCCTCGTCCGCCGGTGCCCGAATATCTTGCGCTGGAAGCCATTCTCGGCGAGGAAATCCATCGCGCGCTTCGCGGCGAGGCCACCGATCGCGAGGCGTTGAGAAACGCGCAAATACAGGCCGACGAGGTGATGCACGCGGCGGGGTATTATTGATGCTGTCGCGTCTGCTGCCTTCACCGTCATTGCGAGCTTAGCGAAGTAATCCAAGATTCGTCTGCCGCAAGCCACGCAGAGGCAACCTCAATCAGAGCGGCGGCTGAAACATGGAATTGCTTCGCTACGCTCGCAATGACGGGTTCCTCAAGCCTTGCGGGAGGCATCCGTAAAGGCGACGAGCGGCGCGGCGATCATCAGGGCTCGCTTCGATGGCGCCGCGTTCAATATCGAGCGCAATATCGACGACGCGCTGATTGACGGGCGCATCGAGCCCATGTTTGCGAAGCACGTCGATGACGTAGCCGTTGACTTCCTGGATCTCGGCGCGACGCCCTTTTCGCCAATCCTGTAACGAGGTCGTCAGCGTGTCCGGCCTCGAGAACGTCGTGAGGACTTCGTCAAAAATCCGATCGACGTAACGCTCGGGATCGTTGGTGGTGATCGGCGGCAGTCCGATGATCGGTATGATCGTGGCGCCGTCGAGCAGCGCCGCCTGCATGGCCTCGTAGCCGGCCACGCGCATGACCTCCAGGAATCCGGGGTAGCGGGCGGCGTCCGCGAGCGGCAAATTCAGGACGGCGGACGGAATGAGTTCGGCGGCGTTGACGACCAGTTTCATCCATTTGCACGACTTGATGTCAGAGGTGACTTCCACCCGACCCGTACACCTGAGAATTTTCGCCACATCCTCGACGCGATGGTGCTGCTCGGGATCGACGGCGCCGAGCGCGAACCAGGATTCCTCCTGATCGTTTTGGCGGGTGGTAATTCCCGGCACGAACATATTTGAGGCGATTTCAATCACGGCCCCGAGGGTCCGCTCCGCGCCAACGACCGAAGCGATGTCGAGATGCGTCATTCCATTTTGCAGGCCGATCACGAACCCATCCTTGGCGAGGACCGGCTCAATCATCTGCGTCACCCACTTGGTGTCGTAGGCTTTGACGACGAGGAAATATGAGATCAAATTTATGTTTGATTTCCGCGACCTGGCAAAAATGCAGCGCGGGGACCTTTGCATTGATCGTGTGCTTGGGGAGGTTGACCGTAATGCCATGCGCGCGGATCGCTTCGACGTGAGCGGGCCATTGTTCGATGAACGTGACGTCATACCCCGCAAGCGCGAAGTCGGCGCCAATCGAAGCCCCTTGGGCGCCCGTTCCCACGAAGGCGATTTTCGGGTTGCCGCCCGTTGTCCAGCTCACATGGTCCCCCATCTTAAAAGTCGAGCAACAAATGCCTGCAACGGCGCGTCGGGTCGGACGTCACTTGGTCAATCCTCCGATATGCGTGCGCCGTGACGCCCGGCGCGAGGCAATGCCTTGGGGAACTTTCACATGGCGTCTGCTGGCTGAAAATAGAGGAAAGTCTCAAATTGAGGTATTCGCCCCCACCGACGTTTCGGCGCCCGCAGGCTCGTCCAAAGGAATCGCATCAAGTCCGCTATGGGGCGGTTCAACGCGCTCGGAGCAAAAGGCCCTCGTCCGCCCGCAAAACCATCTCGTCGCCCTGCGAAGGTTGGGAATTGTCGAGATGTGTCGAGAGCAAGGTTTCATAACCGCGGCCATCGAAGCGCAGGCGCTGCGACGCTCCGCTCATGTTGAGGGCGACGATGACGCGCTGACCTTCGAACCGGCGTTCGTAAGCGAGCACATGGTTTGTGACCGCGACAAGCCCGAAGTCGCCAAACAGCAAGGCGTCGTTACCGCGGCGATGGCGGATCAGGGCGCGATAGAGCGCCAGCATCGACCGAGGATCATCGGTCTGGTTGGAAACGTTCAACTGGTCTGCATCCGCGTTCAGCGGAAGCCACGGCCGCCCTGTCGTGAAGCCGGCGTTCGGCTCCGAATTCCACGGCATGGGGGTGCGGGCCGGATCTCGCCCAAGGCCGAAGCCTGGCACGTTGAGTTCGAACGGGTCCTGAACGAGCTGCGGCGGAATTGGCACGTCCGACATACCGATTTCCTCGCCCTGATAGATCGTCGGCGTCCCCCGCAGGGTGAGTAGCAGCATGGCGGCGATGCGCGCTTGCCGGGCGCCGAGGCGGCTTGTCACTCTCGACCTGTCGTGGTTGCCAAGCACCCAGTTTGGCCAGCCTCCCGCCGGCAGCGCGGCTTCGTAAGCCATGATGAGCGAGGCGATGGGTTCGGGGGCCCAGGCGGTCGAGATCAGGTGAAAGTTGAACGGCAGGTGGAAGCCCGTCAGGTCCGCTCCGTAATAGGCCATCAGGCGGTCGATCGGCAGATAGGCCTCGCCGATCATCAGCCTGCCCGGATAGGAGTCAGCGACCTGCCGCATCGCCTTTATCGAAGCATGCACGCCCGGTTGATCGATCGTTCGGGTCTGCGTCCAGCGCTTGGTTGGCGCCATGCCGGGCCGCCATTTGGGATTTGGCGGGTTGTCGCGACCTTCTTCGTCCTCGTGCAGATGGTGGATGGCGTCCACCCGAAAACCGTCGACGCCCCGATCGAACCAGAAGCGCATGACCTCGCACATCGCGCTGACGACCTCGGGATTTCGCCAATTGAGGTCCGGTTGTTCCTTGAGAAACGCATGATAGTAGAACTGCCCGGAGACTTCATCGAACGTCCAGGCCGGGCCGCCGAACTCGCTCTCCCAATTGTTGGGCAACGCACCGTCAGGCTTCGGGTCACGCCAAATATACCAGTCCCGCTTGGGGCTGAGCCTCGACGAGCGGCTGTCGCGAAACCAGGGATGCTGATCCGAAGTATGGTTCGGCACAAAGTCGAGAATGATTTTCAAGCCGCGGTCGTGCGCCGAAGCCAACAGCGCGTCGAAGTCCGCCAGGCTGCCGAAAAGCGGGTGGATGTTGCAATAATCGCTGACGTCATAGCCGAAGTCCTTCATCGGCGAGGGAAAGATCGGCGAGATCCAGATGGCGTCGACGCCTAGCTCGACGAAGTGATCGAGCCGCTGCAATATGCCTTTGAGATCACCGACGCCGTCTCCGTTCGCATCCAGAAAAGAGCGCGGATAGACTTGGTAGATGACGGCCCTTTTCCACCAGGAATTGTCAGTCATCGTCGCTCCATTTCCTCGCGGTCGTGGTCGGAAAAAGCCTCGTCCATCCATGTCCCTCATGCTGAGCTTGTCGAAGCATGGCCCAGCTTGCAACGCGCGTTGTGTCAAGGCACAGCTCGCACAAGAGTATCAGCACCATTCGCGCCGCCGACACCCTGCCCGAGACAGGCGTGCGAACTATAGCGTCCTTCGACAAGCTCAGGACGAGGTCGTGGCGCGGGCAAAGCTTGTCAAATTTCAGCCGATCGCCGTCACTTCTTGTTCTCAAGCATCAGGCTTCCCCTTTGCTGGATGAGCGCCTGCGCCTTCGTCGCAATGCGCGCCAGCAACCACGGCAGAATGACTTCGAGCCTGACATGGTCATCTTCCACATCGATCGTCCCGCTCGCCCGCTGGCTCATGATCGAGATCTCAAACGTCAGTCGGTTGTCATCCCACTCGTCGCGAACGACCTGGATAACCGAGCCGTAATCGGTGCGAACGCTGGTCAATCCGGACTTAAGGCGGCGCGTCGCCTCCGCTTTTCCAAGCGAATGCGGCAGCGAGACAACTAACGGCTGAGCCATGGGTAAAAATCCGCCACGCAAGCGCCAATACGCGACGAATTGTCGCGAAGTTCAATAGATCAACAAACGTCGTCTCCGCGAGTTCCTTTATCGCGCGGGAATAAACCCTTACCGCAGGCCCGCGTTGATCGCCTCAAGAGCCTTCGAGCCAGGGCAAAGCTCTGCTTCACCCATCGCGTTCAGCGGCAGCGCGGCGATCTCCAGACGATCGTGAAGCGTGACGGATTCGGGATCGGCGTAGACGAGGCCGGTGACGAATTGGCCGTCCCTATGGTGACGCTGCAGCACCGCCAGGGCGGCGGCCTTGTCATGGATATCATGGTCGTCGCCGAGCTTCTTCAGGGCGATGGTCGAACCGTCGTGCATCCGCACGAATTCGGTCGAGCCGGGCGCCGCTTCGATTTCGATCTGTTCGCGCGGGGTAATGAAGTCCAGCGTGTTCAGCGCGAGATTGTGCTCGCGGACGTAATCAAAACTCTTCGTCGAACCCTCGTGATTGTTGAAGGTCACGCAGGGCGAGATGACGTCGATAAAGGCCGCGCCGCGATGCTCGAAGGCCGCCTTGATGAGCGGAATCAGTTGCTGGCGGTCGCCGGAAAAGCTGCGTCCAACGAATGTAGCGCCGAGTTCGATGGCGAGCGCGACCAGGTCGATCGGCGTGTCCTTGTTTTCGACGCCCTTCTTCGATTTGCTGCCGGAATCGGAAGTCGCCGAGAATTGGCCCTTGGTCAGGCCATACACGCCGTTGTTCTCGCAGATGTAGACCATGTCGACGCCGCGCCGCATCGCGTGCGCAAACTGGCCGAGGCCGATCGAGGCGGTGTCGCCGTCGCCGGAAACGCCGAGATATATGAGTTCGCGATTGGCGAGGCTGGCGCCCGTCAGCACCGAGGGCATGCGGCCGTGCACAGAGTTGAAGCCGTGGCTCTGGCCCAGCATGTAGGTCGGGGTCTTCGACGAGCAGCCAATGCCGGAGAGCTTTGCGATGCGATGCGGCGGCAAGCTCAATTCGTAGCAGGCGTGGATGATCGCCGCGCTGATCGCGTCATGCCCGCAGCCGGCGCACAGAGTCGACATCGCGCCTTCGTAATCGCGATGCGTAAACCCCAGCGCGTTTGGCGCCAGCGCCGGATGGTGAAACTTTGGCTTGACGAGATAGGTCACTCGGCTGCCTCCTGGACGCGACGCGCCACGCCTTCCCTTGCGCGTATCTCGCGCGCGATGAATCGGGCGGTGATCGGCGAGCCGTCATAATTGAGGATCGATACGAATTTCGCTGCGGCGGTAGGAAAATCGATCATCAGCAGCGTACGCATCTGCGCATCGCGGTTCTGCTCGACGATCAGAATGCGCCGGTGGTCTTCCAGGAATTCGGCAACCTCTGCGCCAAATGGATAGGCGCGCAGCCGCATGGCGTCGAACTCGAGATTGTCCGTGGCGAGCATCGAGAGCGCCTCGTCCATGGCGGGGCCTGTCGACCCGTAATAGACAATTCCGACATCGGTCGATTTGCGCGCCCTGCGAATTTTGGCGGCCGGAACCGCTGTCTTCGCGGACTCCCATTTGCGCAACAGGCGATCCATGTTCTCGACGTAGGGGTTTCCCTCTTCGGTATAGCGGGCAAACTTGTCCCTGCTGGTCCCCCTCGTGAAATAGGCGCCCTTGCTGGGATGCGCCCCCGGCAATGTGCGGAAAGGCACGCCGTCGCCGTCGACGTCGAGGTAGCGGCCGAATTCGGTCCCGGATTCGAGCGCCGCCGCGGTCATCACCTTGCCGCGGTCGTATCGGCGCGCGTCGTCCCACTGGAAGGGCTCGGCGAGGTGGGAGTTCATGCCGATGTCGAGATCGAGCATGACAAATATCGGCGTCTGCAATCGCTCCGCGAGGTCGAAGCTCAGCGCGCCGAATTCGAAACATTCGGTCGGGCCGTCCGGCAACAGCATCACGTGCTTGGTGTCGCCGTGCGAAGCGAACGCGGCGCTCAACACATCCGACTGCTGCGTCCGGGTCGGCATGCCGGTCGAGGGCCCGCCGCGCTGCACGTCGAAAATGACGGCGGGTATCTCGGCGAAATAGGCGAGCCCGAAGAATTCCTGCATCAGCGAGATGCCTGGCCCCGACGTGGCTGTGAAAGCGCGCGCGCCGTTCCAACCGGCTCCAACAACCATGCCGATCGCGGCGATCTCGTCTTCGGCCTGCACGTACGCGAAACGCTTCTCGCCGGTTGAGCGGTCGACGCGGTAGCGCGCGGCATAGCGTTCGTAGGCTTCGGCGAGCGACGTCGAAGGCGTGATCGGATACCAGGCGCAGACGGTGGCCCCGCCGTAGACGGCGCCGAGCCCGGCCGCCATATTTCCTTCAACGAGAATGCGCTCGCCGACCGCGTCAGCGCGGGCGATGCGCAGCCCGATGGGACAGGCGAAGCGAGCGCGCGCGTCTTCATATCCAAGCCGCAGCGCGACCAGATTGGCCTCGATCAACTTGGGTTTGGACTTGAACTGTTCGGAGATCAGCGCTTCGAGAACGCCGAGTTCGATATCCAGCAGCGCCGCCAACGCGCCGACATAGATGATGTTCTTGAACAGCTGGCGCTGGCGGGGGTCTGTGTACTGATTGTTGCAGATATCCGTCAGCGGCATCCCCAGAACGACGATGTCGCTGCGAAAGCGCCCCTCGGGAATGTAGCGCGAGGAATCGTAGAACAGATAGCCGCCGGGCTCGATGCCGGCCATGTCGCGATCGAAGCTCTGCGGGTTCATCGCCACGCAAAAATCGGCGCCGCCGCGGGCTCCTAACCATCCGGCGCCGGAAACGCGCACCTCGTACCAGGTGGGCAGCCCTTGAATGTTTGAGGGAAAGATGTTGCGCGGCGCGATCGGCACGCCCATCCGCAGGATCGCGCGAGCAAACATCAGATTGGCGCTCGCCGAGCCCGAACCGTTGACGTTGGCGAAGCGCAGAACGAAGTCGTTTACGGCCTGGATCGGCATGCGTGTTCCGCTTGAGCGATATTTATGGTGAACTTCTGCATGTCCCACGCGCCGGTCGGGCATCGCTCGGCGCAGAGCCCGCAGTGCAGGCAGAGGTCTTCGTCCTTGATCATCAGGCGGCGGGTCTTGACGGGCCCCGCCGCGTAGATCGGCTGGTCGGCATGCAGCCGCGGCGCGCTGAGCGAGGCGAGGACATCCTGCTCAGCGCCGTCGGGCGTGAAGGTTATGCAGTCGGTCGGGCAGATGTCGACGCAGGCATCGCATTCGATGCAGGTTGGAGCGTTGAACACGGTCTCGACGTCGCAGTTGAGACAGCGCTGCGCCTCGGCGAAGGCAAGCTTCGGATCGAAGCCGAGCTCGACTTCGGTTCGAAGGCTTTTCAGCGCGACGGCGATTTCGGTCGTCGGGACTTTGAAACGCAGATCGTTGGCGATCGCGTTGTCGTAGGACCACTCGTGGATGCCCATCTTCTGACTGATGAGATTGACCATCGGCGGCGGCCGGTCGCTCAGTTCAGCGCCGCGGCAAAAGGCGTCAATCGAGATCGCCGCGTCGTGTCCCTGCGCGACTGCGGTGATGATATTCTTCGGGCCGAACGCGGAATCGCCGCCGAAGAACACCCGCGCGTGGGTCGATTGAAACGTCTTCGGATCGAGTTTGGGCAGACCGTCGCGGCCAAACTCGACGCCGCTTTCGCGCTCGATCCACGGGAACGCGTTTTCCTGTCCCACCGCAATCAGCACGTCGTCGCAATCGACGATCACGTCGGGCTCGCCGGTCGGAACAAGTTGGCGCCGCCCTTTGTCGTCGCGCTGCGCCGCGACTTTCTCGAACGCCATGCCCGAGAGCTTGCCGTTCTCGTGCAGGAAGGCTTTCGGCACGAGATAGTTGAGGATCGTGACGCCCTCGTGCATCGCGTCCTCTTTCTCCCACGCCGACGCCTTCATCTCGTCGAACCCGGAGCGCACGATCACTTTTACGTTTTTGCCGCCGAGTTGCAGCGAAGTGCGGCAGCAATCCATCGCGGTATTGCCCCCGCCGAGCACGATGACTCGCTTGCCGATCTTTTCGACATGTCCGAAAGCGACGCTGGCGAGCCAATCGATGCCGATCCGGATATGCGCGGCCGCTTCGCTGCGGCCGGGAATTTCGAGATCGCGCCCGCGCGGCGCCCCGCAACCGACGAACACCGCATCGTAACCCTCGCCAAGCAGGCGCTTCAGGCTGTCGATGCGGCGGTTGGCGATGAAGGCGGCGCCGCTCGAAAGCGCGTACCCGACTTCCTCGTCGATGACCGCATCCGGCAGCCGGAATTTCGGGATCTGGGTGCGCATGAATCCGCCGCCCTGCGACTCGGAATCAAACACGGTGACTTCGTAGCCCAGCGGGCTCAGGTCGCGCGCGACTGTCAGCGAGGCGGGGCCGGCGCCGACGCAGGCGATTCGCTTGCCATTGCGGGCCGAGGGCGGCGTCGGCATCAGGGCGGTCACGTCGCCCTTGTAGTCGGCTGCGACGCGTTTCAGCCGGCATATGGCGACCGGTTCCTCCTCGACGCGACCGCGCCGGCAGGCGGGCTCGCAGGGGCGATCACAGGTGCGGCCCAGAATTCCCGGGAAGACATTGGAGCGCCAGTTGATCATATACGCGCCGACGTAGTCACCAGCGGCTATCCGCCTGATGTACTCCGGGACCGGCGTATGCGCCGGACAGGCCCACTGACAATCGACGACCCGATGAAAATAATCGGGGTTCTGAATATCCGTAATTTCCACGCGCTTCCACCCGGGCGCCTATTCACAAGCGGCGCCAATGCCTTGCTTTTTGGTCAGATCGTTCCGTTCTGACCAAAAAGTCAAGATGGAGGGTTATTACATGGCAAATTGTCGACAAGTTGTCGGGTTCAGGCGCCCCTCATCCCCGCGACAAGCGAGCTTGTCGCTGAGCGCTGCGCCCCGCCTTCTCCCGCGGAAGGTGAAGGGTTTGCCACGACCTTTGCGGCCCTTGCCCGCTTGCGGGAGTGGGTTGGGTGAGGCGATTCCAGTTGCCCTACCCTTGCGTCACGAGCTCAACCAACTCAGGCCGCCACAGGCTCGCCTACGAACGCCCGCGCCCGCTCTGCAAGCTTCGCGCGGATGCGCATCGGGACCTGCCGGTGCGCCTTGGCGCGCGGATAGGGCAATTCCTGCATTTCCCTGCCTGCGGGATACATAGCCTCGTGCTCGGCCCAATTGTCGAAACTCAGCCGGTCGACGTTGTCGATGAAGGTCTCTGCCGGCGTGCCTTCCGCAAGAACCAGCGAATGGTCGTCGGTCTCGACGTGATAGTAGACGAACACCTCCGGGACGCGCATTTCGCGCACGATCGAGGCGCCGTTGACCAGCGCCCCCGCTTGATAGAGCGCGTCTTCAATCAGGATCGCATGATCGGGTGAAATCAGCAGGTCGCGCGAGGGGACGTTATCAGCCAGCGCGCCCTGCCCTGATCCGGATGGGCAGCACGCGTAGCGGATCGGCAAACCGCATCGAGACCGTCTGCACGCCGACCCACGTCACCGGGGTCACGGACCCTGCGCTTGTAAGCACGTGATCGCCGCGCTTCAATGTCTGCACGGCGACCTCGCCGCCGGGGACCCGGATACGAGTGTCGGTGGCAAAGCAGGCGACATCCGTGACCGACGAGCCTGTGACTTCGAACGTTGTCGGCGCCCCGGCGGCCAGGTTGAAGTTGTTGAAGACAAAGGAGCCGCCTGCCGATTTCGGAATCGTCAGGGTATGGAGCACCGGATCATAGGCGTCTGTATAAGTTCCCGGCGTGAAGATGCTCGTGCCGAACGAGATCACGTCCTGCAGCCCAAAGTTGTTGACTGGAAATGACCAACCGTTCTGATAATTGTTGGGGCTTGCGATCGTCAGGTTGCCCCTGGCGTCGCCCTCGAAATCGAACGTATTGCCTGCGCTGAGGTTCGCGTTGATTTCGAAATCTATCGTGCCTCCGAAGAGATCGAACGTCCCGACGCCGTTGAAACCGGTGATGTTCATGTGGGCCGTCGGGCCATTCACTTCGTAGGCGCCCCCAAGACCATTGCTGATCGAAACGGTCGAGGTCCCGTCGGTCCGGAACAGCGAGTTGGAGCCGAACGCGTTTATGTTCTCTACACTGGTGTCGCCGAGGGCGACGATCAACGTGACCGAGTTGCCGAGGGAGAGCGTGACGCCCGAAATGCTGGGAATGTCGTCGACGCTTGTATAAGCGCCCGAGAGCGTCGGTAACACGAGATTGGCGCCGTCTGTCGGGATCGTATTGGAGTCCCAATTGAGACCGGTGTTCCAGTTGTAGTCGCCGGCATATGTGCCACCGACGAGTGCGCTGTTCAACTGGAAGGTGGTCGGCATTTTAGCCTCCGCAACTGCAACCTTGCCCAAACGCTAACACGCAAGCCGTGCGACTGCAAAGCCGCCTCTAAACGCGGCAGTTTTTGGCAGGATTAGTTCAATAGGCTTGCGGCGAAGTCCTCGCCCCGAACTTCTATCGTCAGACAAGCGTGGGCTCTGGTTGCTGACTGATGCCAAACGCATCGGCATTGGCCAGCGAGCCAAGTGTGGCGGACGCAGAGTTGTTGCTGCCGCGTCAATCCGTCTTCGCGCCCGCCGCGTGCGTCTCGCTCACTCCGGCGGCGGTGTCCCCTTCCTTAACAACCCTGACCTGGTCGCCGTCGCCGAGCGTCTCCAGCGGCGAGTCAATCAAGCGGTCGCTTTCGGACATTCCGGACAGGATTTGCACATTGCTGCCGATGTCCTGTCCAACCTGTACGTTCTTGAGTTTCACGGTTTGGTCGCCGCCAATGGTCGCGACCTGGACGCCGTGCTCGCCGAACATCAGGGCCGATGCGGGAATGCTGAGCGCGTCGGGATTGCCGGGAATGTGGAAATGCACTTCCGTATAGGTGCCGGGCCAGAGCGTGCCGTCGGGATTGTCGGCCTGCAATTCGACGAGCGCGGTGCGCGAGTCCTGGGCAATCGCGTTTGAGGTCGTGACCAGTGTCGCGGAGAAATCCCGGCCCGGATACTGCGGCATGCGCAGGGTCGCGGTGAGGCCTGGGGTCAGCGCGCCGAGATAGGCCTGCGGCACGCGTACATAGATGCGCACCCGATGCAGGTCGGCGACCTGGAACAGCGCGACGCCGGATGTGCCGCCCGGCGTTGACCAGCGTGCCGACATCGAGCGAGCGCTGGGTGATGACGCCGTCGAACGGCGCGACAGCGTCTTGAAATCCATCAGCGACTGGACCCGCGCCAGATTGGCCTTCGAGCTGTCGACCGCGGCGGCCTTGGCGGCGGCGTCGGCCTGCCCCTGGTCGTCCGTCTGCTGGGAGACGATCGAGGTCTTGACGAGCTGATGGTATCGCTCGGCGGTCGAGGTCGCGAGCTTGGAATTGGCGACGGCGTTGGCGAGGTCGGCCTTGGCCTGAGCGAATTGCTGGTCGAGGTCGGGACGTGTCGATGTCGGCGAGCTTCTCGCCCTTCACCACATGCGCGCCGATGTCCTTGTACCACGCCGGCGACATAGCCGCTGGCGCGCGGATAGATCGCCGCCGGTCTGAAACGCGTCGATATTGCCCGGCAGGATGAGCTCCTGCGGCCTTGACGCCGCGCGTCGGACGGATCGTCGCCACCGGCGGGATCGCGGCTTCGGCCGTCCGCTGCGCGACTTCCTGTCCGGCGCGGGTGCGATCGCGAGAGCCCGGTAAAGACCGAAAATCCGGCGGCGGCGAGGATGACGAGCGCCGACCAGCAGCAGGCGGGACGTTCTCGGCTCCTTGACCTTTTCGGGAGGTAATTCCTCAGACGACATGCAAGAGCTCCGAAAGCCAAATATCGGTGACCGACAGGCGCAATGCAACGGGGCTTCATCTGGCTCTACTCCGCCGGGGAGAGCGCGTTCGCGCCCGCATCGACCCGGACATGCGCTCGCGCATGGACCAGGCTGAAGAGAGCGGGAACGAAGAACAACGTCGCGAACGTCGCAAACACCAGGCCGCCGATCACGGCGCGGCCGAGCGGCGCGTTCTGGCCCGGCTTCGATCGCCATCGGCCCCATGCCGATGATCATGGCGAGCGCGGTCATGATCACCGGCCGGAACCGGGTCGCGCCGGCGAGCATCGCCGCATCGAACGCGTTGTAGCCGGCGGCGAGCTGCTCGCG
The DNA here is from genome assembly GCA_963771455.1 of uncultured Pseudomonadota bacterium. Lineage (GTDB taxonomy): Bacteria > Pseudomonadota > Alphaproteobacteria > Rhizobiales > Beijerinckiaceae > Roseiarcus. Next base: position 105,380 of record CAVYTP010000015.1, on the reverse strand, counting down.
CGCGAAGCTGATGACCAGGATCGAGTTCGCGGTCGCGACGCCCATGCACATGATGGCGCCGGTCAGCGCGGGCACGGACAGCGTCGTGTTGGTGAGGAACAGCATCCAGACGATGCCGGCGAGCGCGGTCGGCAGCGCCAGCACGATCACCAGCGGATCGAGCCAGGACTGGAAGTTCACGACGATCAGCAGATAGATCAGCACGATCGCGAAGCCGATGCCGATGAACAGTTGCTGATAGGCCGACTGCATGGTCGCGACCTGCCCGCGCAGCACGAGCTGCGAGCCGCGCGGCAGCTCCGGCGTCATGTCGGCCATGATCTTGCTGCACGTCGCCGGCGACCGCGCCGAGGTCGCGATCGACCGGCGTCGCATAGATGTCGATGACCGGCTGGATGTTGTAGTGCGAGACGACGGCGTGGCTGGCGCTCGGATCGAAGCGTGGCGAGGCCGCCGAGCAATTGCGTCTGTCCGGTCGCGGTCAGCGGCACGCGTGCGCAGATCGCCGAGATTGTCCATCGAGAATTGCGGCGTCTGCACCGAGACCGGATAGGAGATCTGGTTGTCGGGGTTCAGCCAGTAGATCGGGTTGGTCTGGCTCGAGCCGGCGAGCGTCTGCAGCATGCTGGTCGCCGCGCTCTGCTCGTTGAGGCCGACGAGGCTCGCCATGCGTGCGGTCGAAGCCGACGTTGAGCGTCGGCTGCTTGGAACGCCTGCTGGACGCGCCCGTCGGCGAGGCCCGGCACGCCTTTCATGCGGGCCAGCATCTTGTTGGCGAAGGCGCGGTTGGCTCGAGAGATTCGGGCCCGACGATCTGCACGTCGATCGGCGCCGGCGAGCCGAAGTTCAGGATCTGCGAGACGATGTCGGCGGGCAGGAACGAGAAGGTCACGCCCGGGAAACAGCTCCGGCAGCTGCTTGCGCAGCTCGCGCACGTAGCCTTCGGTCGGCTGATGGTCCTCGTTGAGCGTGATCAGCAGGTCGGCGTCTTCGCTGCCGATCGTGCCCGAATTGCCGTAGGCGATGTTGATGCCCGAGATCGGCAGGCCGATGTTGGCGACGACGCTTGCGCAGCTCGCTCGGCGGGATGATCTTTCGCGGACTTCGGTTTCGATGTGTCTCGGCCAGCGCGGTCGTGCTCTCGACGCGCAGGCCGGTCTGCCCGCGCACATGCAGCTTGATCTCGCCGGAGTCGATGTTCGGGAAGAAGTTCGAGCCGAGGAACGGCGCGAGGCCGAACGACAGCCCCGGCGACGACGAGAAAACCGAGGATCAGCCAGACCGCGCTTGCGCAGCCCAAGGTGCAGCAGGCCGACATAGCGCTGGCGGATCGCTTCGAAGCCGCGCTCGAAACCCTGCTGCACCCAGACGAAGGGGTTGCGCGAGCGGCGCGGCGCGGCATCGCCCTCTCCGTGGACCGCGTGGCCATGGGTCTGCCCGCGCAGCAGGAAGTGCGCCATGGTCGGCACGAGCGTGCGCGACAGCATGTACGAGCCGATCATCGCGAACACGACCGCTTCCGCCAGCGGGCGGAACAGGTAGCCGGCGACGCCGCCGAGGCCGAACATCGGCACGAAGGCGACGCAGATGCACAGCAGCGAGACCGTCGCCGGCACGACGATCTGCTGCGCGCCGTCGAGGATCGCGCGCTCGATCGGCTTGCCCTGCTCGAGATGCCAGTTCATGTTCTCGATCGTCACCGTCGCGTCATCGACCAGAATGCCGACCGCGAGCGCCAGACCGCCGAGCGTCATGACGTTGATGGTCTCGCCGAGCACCGACAGCACGGTGACCGAGACGCAGGATGGCGAGCGGGATCGAGATCGTGATGATCAGCGTCGAACGCCAGCTGCCCAGGAAGATCAGGATCATCAGGCCGGTCAGCGCGGCGGCGATCACGCCCTCGCGGATGACGCCGGTGACGGCGTTCTGAACGAACAGCGACTGATCGCCGACCGGCTTCAGATCGAGCCCGTCCGGCAGCAGCGTCATGACATAGGGCAGCCGGGCCTTGACGCCGGCGATGATGTCGAGCGTCGAGGCCGATCCCGTCTTCAGGATCGACATCAGCACGCCCTTGGCGCCGTTCAGCGTCACGACATTGAGCTGCGGCGGATTGGAATCGTGCACGTTGGCGACGTCGCGCATGTAGACGACCGCGCCGTTGACCGCCTTGATCGGCAGGTCGCGGAATTCGGCGAGGCGCTTCGGCGCGTCGTTGAGATTGATCGTGTATTCGAACCGGCCGATCTTTTCGGTGCCGACGGGCGTGATCAGGTTCTGCACCGTCAGCGCGTTGACGACGTCCGAGGCGGCGAGGCCGTAGGAGCGCAGGGCGTGCTGATCGAGGTCGATCTGCATCTGCCGGCTCTTGCCGCCGAACGGGTATGGGATCGCCGCGCCGGGGACGGTCACCAGCGGCGGCCGGATGGTGTTGAGCGCGAGATCGCCGAGCCGCTGCTCCGACAGCGTCTTGCTCGAAACGGCAAGCTGCAGGATCGGCACGCTGGAGGCGCTGAAGTTCAGGATGATCGGCGGCGTGATGCCGGCCGGCATCTGCTTCAGCACGGTCTGCGAGATCGCCGTGACCTGGGCGTTGGCGGTGTTGATGTCGACGCCGGGCTGGAAGAAGATCTTCACGACGCCGTAGCCGGCGAGCGACTGGGACTCGATGTGCTCGATGTCGTTGACCGTCGTGGTCAGCGACCGCTCGTAGACAGAGATGATGCGGCCCGACATCTCGTCCGGCGGCAGTCCAGTATAATTCCAGACCGCGGCGATAACCGGGATTCTGATGTTGGGAAAAATATCGGTTGGCGTGCGAATCGCCGCCAGCGCGCCGAATATCAGGATCAGCAGCGCCATGACGACGAAAGTATAGGGCCGGCTCAGGGCCAGCCGGACGATGCCGATCATGTCAGGTCTGTCCCGAACGCAGCGCGAACACCCTCGCCGTGGCTCGGCGCTCGAGCGTAAGGCCCTCGTTAGCGCGCCAGTCTAAACCCGAGCGTATTGGCTGAACTGATGCGGTTCTGTGCATGGGCCGATTTTGGAGATGAGAAACGCGCCCCCGTCAAATAACGCTTTCGTCATGGTCCAGAAACCAGAGGAATGCAGCGCCTTTCTGGCCCTTGTCGCGCAGCCGGTTACGTAGCGACGTCGGACTTTCTACAAGACGAACGGCGTATATTACCTGCGACCTTCCGCCTTATTTACCAAGGCCGTTGACACGACCCCCAAAAATGTCTCAAATTGGGGCTCAGGCCCTAGCCAGGGCGGATCAGCATAGTAGATCGCGCGGCATCTACACGGCGTAGGGGGATCACATGTCATTAGACGTTGCGCTAAATTTTGGCGACGGTCTGGTAGTCATTGCACAACTGGATGACACGCCAAACTCGGATGGATCCTACAACATCACCGCCGCGGGAGGCACCGCACCTGGCGGGTTAAATATTACGGGCTTGGTGCCCAATGAAGATGGCTCCGACCAGAAAGTCTGGCTAAATGGTCAGGACGGCCCGAATCCAGTCGTCGATTTTGGCGGCATCACCGTCAGCACCGACGGAACGCCGAATGGCGCGGGCGGCGGCGCCCCGTCGGACATAAATATATTTTATAGCGCGGGTGCGTATTTTGAAGATACGACTCCGCCTACCCAGATTGGAAATCCAACCGTCACATGTTTCCTCGCGGGGACCCTTATCCGCACGCCCGATGGCGAAGTCGCCGTGGAGACCCTGAAACGCGGCGATCTCGTCAGCACCTCGGACGGGCGCCATGTGCCGGTGGCCTGGGTCGGCAAGCAGACGGTTTCGCAGCGCTTCGCGGATCCGCTCCGTGTCTTGCCAATCCGCATTAGGGCCGGCGCGCTCGGCGACAATGTCCCGACGCGCGATCTGCTCCTTTCCGCCGATCACGCCCTGCTGGTCGATGGCGTGCTCATTCAGGCCGGCGCTCTGGTGAATGGAAGTTCCATTGCGCGCGAAACGCGCGTGCCGGAAACTTTCGTCTACTATCACGTCGAAACCGAGGATCATTCGTTGATCCTGGCCGAAGGCGCCACTGCGGAAACCTTCATCGACAACGCCGATCGTCTCGGTTTCGACAATTGGGCGGAGCATCAGGCGCTCTACCCCGAGGGCAGGGAAATGCAGGAAATGCAATACCCCCGCGCCAAATCGCATCGTCAGGTGCCGGCGCAGGTCCGCGCCAAGCTCGATGAGCGAGCGGCGATGATCTTCGCAGCGGACGCAACGCTCACGGCCGCCTGACACGCTTCAGCGATTGTCCAACTTTTCATGCAGCGCGATCCCCTCGCGCTGCATGTTTTGTTTGTGCGGCGCCTCGCTCATCCCCGCGACAAGCAAGCTTGTCGCTGAGCGCTTCGCGCCACCTGCTCCCGCATGCGGGAGAAGGGTTCGCTTCCTCTCCCGCTCTGCGGTAGAGGGCCGGGGTGAGGGCGGTCCCGAGGGAACACGGCCTGCCCTACGCCAGCCTGCGCGCCTCAATTTTCTTCGGTTCGTGCCCCGCCAGGCCCAGCAACCCATCGAGTTGAGGATCATATTTCGTTCCGGACCGACCATAGGCGGTGCGGGTCCAGTGGCGTGAGGTGAATTTGTAGGACGCCAGGCAGTGAATCCCGACCGCTCGAGCCAATTCGCCACGCGAGAGTAGGAACATGTCGGCGGCTCCCGTGGACAGCTCCGGGGTTCGCGCAACGACTTGCGCCGCCGCGCGCGTAATCAACCCGGGCCCGGTGGAAAGCCAAAGAACTTCTATGCCTCCGCGATTGATCGCCGATACGGCGTTGTTGAGCGCCGCGCCAATAATGGGATGGCGAGGCGCGGCGCCGATGAAATTGTTGGCTATCGACCCAAAGTTTTCCTGATACACGAGTAGGCCGAAAGAGGTGACGTCGATTTTTTCAAGCGACTCCATGCAACGATCGTCCGCGTCCGCATAGAATCCGCCTTCGACGTAAAGCCACGCCAGTCGGAACAAGTCCGCTTTCTGCGCTGGCTCTCGTGAGCGTTGAAACGCGCGCACAACCGGATCGGGAAGGTATTTGGTCAAAAACTCCGTCGCGCTCCGCAGCGAAAACAATTTGTACTCATAGCCCGCATTTTTCGTAGCCCATGAACTACAAAGTCCCTGAAGATCGTCTGGAAGTTTTTCCTCCGTCCAGAATTGCGCTATTTGCTTTGGAATTCGTCGTTTCGTAGCGCGGGAAGCCGCAAAATCGAGCGACGCCAGCTGTCGCTCCTGACGCAGGATGCTGAACAACGCGAGCGCCGCGCCCGTGTGATCCGGGAAACGTCGGACGACGTCTGCGATCGCTGGAATTCGGGCGACGCCCGTCAGATTGGTCGCATACGACAACGCGGAGAATGCCTCGCTGTCCAAAACCCATTCGTCGATCAGCTGACCATAATGGCTTTGAGAACTATTGAGCGATCCGCCCCGCACAGACACCGCGGTGCGCACGCTCTGAATGTGCATGTTCAAATATTTGCGCGCCTCCTCGATCTGAAACGCGCAGACGGATACGTGCGCCGCGAAATGCGAAAAACGGGAGTCTACCTGTTCATGAGTGAGAAGCGGCGCAATGAGCGCAAGCGCGCCCTTGAAGTCGTAGCGTTCCGCCAGCACCTTCGCCTGCAGATACTGAATCTCGCGTCGCTCCTTGGCGCTGCGATTTCGAAGCGCGCCCAGCAGGCCAAGCGCGCGTTCGCAATCACCGAGGTCGATTGCGAGGTTGGCGCGGTGAATGCGCAATGACATACTTTCGGGGAACAGAGCGAGCGCCCGATCGGCCTCCTCGGCTGCCTTGTGAACGTAGCCCACAGACTGAAACAGACTTGATCGCATGACGGACAATTCGGGATGCTCGCCGATCTGCTGAAGCAGTCGCTCGAACATTTCGAAACCAAGCTCCGGGTTGCCCAGAGCCGCATGCAGACGAGCGATCTCGCCGCCGGTGACCAGATCGCCAGGCGCGACGCGGTCCCTATGTTCCAGCACCGCCAACGAATCCGCCAGACGATCAGCGTCAAGCAAGCGCTGTGCGAGAACCTTCAGCGCCACGGGATCGTCGGCGTTGATCTTGAGCGCCTCGCTTAGCGCCGAGAGGCCTGCGACCACGTCGCCAACGTCGAAGCGATCCCTGGCGAATTCGGCCATGACCGTGCCATGGCGCGGGAACTTCTTGGTTGCGAGGGCAAATGCGGCGGAAGCGTCGGCCCGGTCGCCGGCCTCCCGCGCGGAATATCCAGCCTGAACCCAAAGGGTCGCGCTCGCCTGTGACCGCGTAGCCGCGTCAGCGAGAAAGGCGCGCGCTTCGCTGTAGGCTTCCAGATGCGCGAACTCTTCGACAATCTCTGCGCACAATTCCGGCGTGAACTCAGTTTTCAGCGCGTCTCGGAAAAATGACAGCGAAGCGACATGGTCGCCGCGCGCCCTGGCGACCTTTCCCAACCCTGAAAGCGCCGCCGAAAGATGGGGAACCTCGCGCAGGATCTCGTGGAAACCCGCTTCTGCCTCATCAAGACGCCAGGCCTCGAGCGCCTCCATCGCGGACGCGTGGCGCAGGGACAAATTCCAAGGTTCGAGCTCAAGCGCCTCGCGAAGCGCGCTCGAGGATTCGGATCGACGCCCGGCGGACCTGAGCTCGCTGGCGAGAACTTGGCGAGCGGTCCCTGACCTCGGCATCCGGGCGGCGAGCTCCTGCACCACCCGCAAGGCCTCCTCGCCATGTCCATTCTCCCTGAGGCATTGCGCGAACTCGCCATGCAACCATGCGTCGGTTGGAGCGAGTTTGGCGACTTGCCTGTAGGCTTCGAGCGCCTTGTCGGGCTGGCCGGTGGCGCGGCGGTGGCGCGCCAAACCCACCTGCGCGCCAGCATTCAGAGGGTCGCGCGCAAGCGCTGCAAGCAAACACGCTTCGGAGAGATCGAATTGCCCGAGTTCCCGGAGCTCCGCCGCGCAGTCTATCAGATGCGACACATTTTCGGGCTGCAGTTCGGCGGCGCGGCGAAAGGCGCCGAGTGCGGCCGCCCGATCGCCCAATTGGTGATGCACCCGACCAAGCTGGGTCCAGGCGTCGGGAAAGTCGGGATGCGCCTCGACGAGCGCCTGAGCCGAGCTGAGCGCCTCAGGCAACTGCGCCTGATTGCGCAATTCATGAATCAGGGCGGCTCCCCGCTCGGGATTGTCAGCGTCGATGTCGGCGGCCCGGCGAAACGCCTCCACCGCATCTTTGGATTCGCGCCGCAGGGAGCGCATCCGGCCGAGCAGGGCCCATCCGCTGGCGAACTCCGGATGCGCGCCCACGAGCTCTTGCGCCGTCGCGAGGGCCTCGCCGAGCTTGCCGCTGTCGCGCAAGACCGTGATGACATCGAAAACACGCCACAGCTTATCCGGCTCCAGATCGACCGCGCGCCGAAACGCGGCCAAGCGACAAATCCCAATCGCCCATGGCATGATGGACGCGGCCAAGCTGGTTCCATCCGTCCGCAAACTCCGGATGCGCGCCCAAAAGCTTCTGAGCCGCCGCTAGGGCCTCCGGCAACCGGCGCTGTTCGCGCAACGCGTCGGTGTGTTCAAGCTGTTGTTCCTTGGTGGTCCCTTCGTCCTCCGCCGGACGTTCGACCGCCTCGAGCTTTTGCACGCGCTCGCCTGGACCCAAATGCTGATTGTCGAGTGGAAACAATTCCGGAGCTACAGGGGGATCGGATCGCTCCGGCGTCGGCGCGCTCGTTGGCGCCGCATCGACGTTTTCGTTTTCACGCAAGATTCAATTGATCCACAAACTGGGGATGAGTTTCCAAAGGTTACGGGTATGGTAGCAAATGCCGCAAAAATTGCGAAGCGGCCCCTCGCCGAACGTATTGCGGCACACTGAGGGGAATATTACCCCGCCGATCTGGCCGCCAGCGTCGCCTTGACCTCGGCCTTCAGCACCTTCCCGACCCGCGAGCGCGGCAAATCCGGCCAGAATTCGATCTGCTTGGGCGTCTTCACCGCCCCCGCATGAGCCTTCACAAAGGCCTTCAGCTGCGCCTCGTCAATGCTGCGGCCGGGCCGCGGCTGAACGACGGCGACGACGCGCTCGCCCCATTTCGGATCGGGCAGGCCAACGACCGCGCATTCGAGTACGTCGTCGTGCAGGCGCAGGGCGTTTTCGACCTCGATCGAATAGACGTTGTAGCCGCCCGAGATGATCATGTCCTTGGCGCGATCGACGATGTACAGATAGCCTTCCTCGTCGAGATAGCCGATGTCGCCGGTGCGCCGCCATCCCTGGAACGTCGCCTCGGCAGTCGCTTCGGGGTTCTTGTAGTATCCCTTCATGCATAGCGAGCCGCGCACGACGATCTCGCCGCGTTCGCCCGATTTATGGAACTTGTCGTCGTCGCCGAGGATGGCGACCCGCACCAGCGGGCTCGGGCGGCCGGCGGACGCGAGCCTGGCGCGGTTGACTGAGCCATCAGGCGAGAGGTGGTCCTTCGGGGCGAGGGTCGCGATCATCATCGGCGCTTCAGTCTGACCAAACAACTGGCCCATCGGTCCGATCCGCTTCAGCGCCTCTTCGAGGCGGGCGGGTGCGATCGGCGCGGCGCCGTACCAAAGACATTGCAGCGACGACAGGGTTGAGGTCGCCAACGCAGGACTATCTAGCGCCATGTAGATGACGGTTGGCGGCAGGAAGGCATGGGTGACGCTGTGCGCCCCGACGAGCCGGAGGAATTCGCCGACATCGGGCTTGCGCATGATCTCGATCCGTCCGCCGAGGGTCAGGATCGGAAAGCACAACACGCCGGCGGCGTGGGTCAGCGGCGCAAAAGCGAGATAGACCGGGCGCCCCTCGAAGGGATAACTCATCAGCGTGATTGCGGTCATCGCTTCGAGGTTGGCTTGCGTCAACATGACGCCTTTCGGCTTTCCCGTTGTGCCGCCGGTGCCCGGAATATGACGACATCGTCGGGCGGCGCGCGCTCAAAGGGTTCGTTGGAGCGACCTTGCAACCATCGATCGAGCGACACAGCGCCCCCGTGTTCGCCCTCCAGACAAACAAGCAGGCGCAGCTTGGTCAACCCGGTCCGCAATTTGCCGACCATCTCGGCATAGTCGACCGAGAAAACAGCACTTCGCAATCGAAGTTGTCGAGCACGAAGCGGTTTTCTTCGGCCTCGTTGCGCGGATTGATCGGACACCAGACGCATCCGGCGCGCGAAATGCCGAACACACAGGCGAAGGCGAACGGATCGTTGCTCGACAGCACCGCGATCTTTGCGCCGGCGCCGATCCCACTCGCCTCGAGCGCGCGCGCCACCCGGTAGGTCAGACGCTGAACGTCGGCGTAGGAGAGATTGATGCCCTCGTCGTCAGGCAAGGTTTTTCGGGACCGAGCGATGCGCCCTTGTCGAGATAGTCGGTGAGCAGCATCAATGGACCTCGGAATTATGTTCCCTTCTCCCGCTTGCGGGAGAAGGTGGCCGAAGGCCGGATGAGGGAGAGATTCGTTGTTGCCCCGACCTCATCCGCACTTTGCGCACCTTCTCCCGGTTGCGGGAGAAGGGTCACGCGCAAGCGCTATTCGTGCATCGTCACGATCGGGTTCATCACCAGGCCGAAACTGCGCAGCTGTCCCAGCAGATTGCGGTGGCCGAAGGCCTGGCAGCCGGAGGCGAAGCCGACGCGGTCAGGCGCCTGCTGGAGCAGATAGTACGCCGCGTAGGCCTGCAACATCCCCGTCTGTTTGTAGTTGCAGTTGCCATGGATGACGACATGCTTTCGCCCGAGCGGCCCTGACGCGTAGACCGAGTCGAGCGAGGTGTTGACCCGCGGGTTTTCGCGCGGCGGCATGCCGCCTGCAAGGTCGCGGCGATCTTGCCGAGCTCGATCTCCTGCTGTTCGATCGGCAGCGGCTTGATGTTTTCCTTGACCATCTTGGTCGTCGCCACGACGCCTTCCATCACGGGCCGGGCGAGCACGCCGCCCATCGCCTTGCAATTGGCGACGCGCGGATCGTTCGGAACCAGACCGGATGCGCCGTGCCGCCCCATGGCACCGCAATCGCCGTTTCATGCTGGCCCGGCACGACAACGTCGGCTTTGGCCGTCACGTCCCATTCGACGAACTTCTTCTGCTCCATATAATACCAGTTGGCCTTCAGGATGGTGAAGATCGTCTGCGTGGACGCGTAGGTCGGGAAGCCCTTCCAGAACACCAGTATGTCGAGCGTGTCGAGGCCGGGGGTCTCGAGGCCGATGTTCGCGGCGATCTCGCCGGTCGTGTACATCTGCGCGAGGTTGGGCGACAGCAGCAGGCCTTTCTTGGCGAATCTCTCGCCCCAGGTATCCGCGCATTTCAGCGCCCAATCCTGTTCGCCGGTCGTATCCGTGTAGTGGACAGCCGGCCGCGAGGCAGGCTTCCACGACGGGCGAGCCATATTTGATGAACGGGCCGACGACGTTGCAGACAACCTTTGCGCCGCGAAACAATTCGGTCAGCGCGTGGACTTCGTTGGCGACCTCGACGACCTCATAATCGGCGGTGTCGATGCCGGGGATTTTTTCCACCACTTCGCGCACCCGCTTCGCATCGCGGCCCGCCGCGATGAACGGCACGTTGAACTCTCTCAGATACTCGCAGACGAGGCGACCGGTGTAGCCGGACACGCCATAAACGACGACAGGACGTTTTGCCATTTTGATTGCTCCCCTCGCATACCCATGCCACCGTCGACGGGCAGCCCCGCGCCGGTAATGAAACGCGCTTCCTGCGAGCAGAGAAACACGATGGCGTCAGCAACCTCAGAGACCTCGGCGAGACGGCCGAGCGGTGTCTGATCGACAACCGATTGCACTGCCGCGCCGACATCGGGCGCGAGACCGACCGCCACGATGTCGTTGGCGAGTTGCAGCCCCATGTCGGTTGGCGATCAGGCCGGGATAGATGCAGTTGACGCGCACGCCATAGCCGAGCTTGCCGGCCTCCATCGCGGCGACGCGGGTCATGCGATCGACGGCGGACTTGGTGCCGGAATAGATCGAGATCGACGGGAACGCGATCGTCGCCGCGACCGAGGCGACGTTGACGACGCGCCGCCCTTGCCGGCCGACCCGCCTGGGCGCATGGCGCGGAAGGCGTGTTTCATGCCGAGCGCAGCGCCGAGCACGTTGACGTCGCACATCTTTCGAATGTCGGCGGGCTTCAGGTCAACAACGAGCGAAGTGATCTCGATGCCGGCGTTGTTGACCAGAATGTCGAAGCCGCCGAGTTCGGCGACGGTTTTTTCGACAGCCGCGGCCCACTGGTCGTCGTCGGACAAGTCGAGCCTCACGAAGCCGACCTTTGCGCCGGACTGCGACAGCGCGCCGGCGGTATCGCGGCCGCGAGCTTCCAGGATATCGGCGATCATGACCGACGCGCCGGCCTTGGCGAGCGCTTCCGCAATGGCCGCCCCGATCCCGCGCGCGCCTCCGGTCACCAGGGCCTTGCGGCCCGACAATTGTCCACTCATGGCGTTCCTCGCTGGGTCTTTTTTGCCCGGAATTTCGTCCGGTTCGCGGAGGCTCCTCCAAAATTATACAAGTGTCAAGATTTTCTGTGACGATTGTCAAACTGCGTGATTTTCGTCGCGATCCGTGTCAGGATGAGCCGGCAAAATCGTGGAATAGTTAGGAACGAGGTTCGATGCCGCAGGTCACATCGCTAGCTTCTCGGCGCGGCGCTTCGCCCGCCGTCAAAGGGGCGCACGCGCGTGCCGACAAGCTCGAGACCCGTCGCGTCGAACTCGCGGAAGCGACCCTGGAGACACTGGCCGAGCTCGGCTATGCGCGAACCAGCCTCAGGGAGATCGCGCAGAACTCTCCTTTCTCGCACGGCGTGCTGCACTATTATTTCAGCGACAAGGTCGACCTGATCTGTTGCGGCGTGCGCTACTACAAGGCCCGTTGCGTCACGCGCTACGACGGCGTCGTCGCAACCGCGCGTAGCCGCGACTCGCTGTTGGATGGTTTCTGCGCCAAGCTCGAAGAAACGCTGACGCAGGAAGCCAAGATGCACCGGCTCTGGTACGATCTGCGCTCGCAGGCGTTCTATTGAGGGGCGTTTCGCGCCGACATCGAGGCGATCGACAGCAGCCTCGAGAGCATGGTGTGGCGCATTGCCTCGCGTTACGCGGAACTCGGCGACAAGTCGATCTCGGTATCCCGTGTGGCGCTCTATGCGTTGTTTGATGGCCTGTTCCAGCGCCACCTGATGGCGTGGCTGGCGGGCGACGCGCAGGCCCCCGCGCGGATGACCGCAGAGATCCGATCCCTGTTGCCGCGGATCGCCTGATTGGCCCCTTCTCCCGCTCGCGGGAGAAGGTCCCCGAAGTGGGGATGAGGGGTGGTCGCGGCTTGCAGCGCGCGATCTGGTTGTTGACCGTTACTGTCAGCTTCGTGCTGCACCCCGCCCTCATCCCCGCGACAAGCGAGCTTGTCGCTGAGCGCTTTGCGCCAGCTTCTCCCGCGAGCGGGAGAAGGTTTGGGGAAGTCACCACAAGACCCCTTGACGCGCATACCAACCAGTCGGTATGTATGGCCTCATGGTGCTGCCGCCGCAACCAAACTCCTCGACGCCGCCGTCGCCGCGATACGTCACCGCGGCTATGCCGGCACGAGCGTGGACGACATTTGCAAGGCGGCGGGCGTCCGCGAGGGCGCGTTCTTTCACCATTTCCGCTCCAAGGGGAGAATCTCGGCGCCGCGGCGGCGAGGCACTTCAACGCTTTCGCCGACACGGTTCTGTTCGAGGCGCCGTTCATGGCGCTCGACGACCCGCGCGAGCGGTTGCTGGGCTATCTGCGAATGCGCCGCGAAATTGTTGTCGGCGGCCCCGCCGGCTCCGGCTGCTATCTCGGCACGATCGTGCAGGAGGCGCATGAAAGTCGTCCGGCTCTCGCCGACGCTTGCGACACAGGAGATGTTCGCCCACATCGGGCGCCTCGAGATGATGGCGGCGGAGGCCAAGGCGCTCCGTGCGCCCCGCGCGCACTGGAACCCGCGAACGCTCGCGCTGTTTATACAGGCGACGCTGCAAGGCGCCTTCGTTCTCGCCAAGGCGGGGGTACGCCGAAGTCGCCCGGGAGTGCCTCGATCATCTCATCGAGCATGTCGAGCGCCTGTTGCCGGAATATAACGAGGAAAGGCCGGCCGCATGAGCTCACGTTTGGCCATGTGCCTGTGGTTCAACGCCAACGCCGAGGAGGCGGTCGCGCATTACCTGTCGATCTTCGACAGCGGCCGGGTCACCGCGACGGCGAGATATGGCGAAACCGGCCCCGGACCTGCCGGCTCCGTGATGACCATCGCCTTCGAGATCGAAGATCAACCTTTCCTCGCCCTCAACGGCGGCCCGGTTTTCCGTTCACGCCGGCGACCTCAATCATCGTCAACTGCGACACTCAGGAAGAGATCGACGCTACTGGGAGCGGCTTGCCGCGGGCGGCGCGAAGGGCCGTTGCGGCTGGCTCACCGATAAATTCGGCCTGTCGTGGCAGATCGTGCCGCGCGCCGTGCAGCCCCATGGATGACCGGGGAGCCGGGGCAACGCACCCAGCGCGTCATGAAAGCTGTGCTGGGCATGGATAAACTCGACATCGCCACGCTTGAGCGGGCTTACGACCGGGAGGGGAGGAAGCGCCATGAGCGACATAATTGCGGACGTCCGACGGCAAGTTCGTCTGGTACGAATACATGGCTGACGATCTGGACCGCGCCGTCAATTTCTACGGCCATGTCGTCGGCTGGAGAGGTGAAGGACGGCGGCATGACCGCCATGCGCTATCTCATCGCCCATGTCGGCGACTATCCCGTCGCCCGGCCTCATGAACATTCCCCCCCGAAGTGAAGGCGATGGGCGCGCAGGCCTGCTGGACGGCCCACATCTGGGTTCCCGACGTCGACGCGGCGATCGAGAAACTCAAGGCGGCCGGCGGCTCGGTGAAGCGGCCGGGAACGGACATTCCAGGCGTCGGCCGCTTCGCGGTCGTCGCCGACCCGCAGGGCGCTGTGTTCATGCTGTTCCGCGACGCGAACGGCATGCCGCCGCCCCCGCCCGCCGCCTACGACCGCCGGAACTCATCGGCTGGCACGAACTTATGGCGACTGACGGCGCCAAGGCGCTGGCCTTCTATCAGGAGTTCTTCGGCTGGAAGAAGGACGGCGAGTTCGACATGGGGCCGATGGGCGTCTACTACCTGTTCTCCACGGGTAAGGGCGAGTCCGGCGGGATGATGACCAAACCGCCGCAGGTTCCTTTTTGCCTGCTGGCAATATTACATCAACGTGGACGCGATCGACGCCGCGGCCGCGCGCGTCGCCGAGAAGGGCGGAAAGGTCATCCACGGCCCGATGGAAGTTCCGGGCGGCAGCTCGTGCTGCAGGGCGTCGACCCCGAAGGCGGCTTCTTCGCGCTCGTCTCGACGAAAAACGCTAAAAATAAAAATTTATATTTTTTTTTTTTTTTTTTTTTTTTTTTTTTTTTTTTTTTTTTTTTTTTTTTTTTTTTTTTTTTTTTTTTTTTTTTTTTTTTTTTTTTTTTTTTTTTTTTTTTTTTTTTTTTTTTTTTTTTTTTTTTTTTTTTTTTTTTTTTTTTTTTTTTTTTTTTTTTTTTTTTTTTTTTTTTTTTTTTTTTTTTTTTTTTTTTTTTTTTTTTTTTTTTTTTTTTTTTTTTTTTTTTTTTTTTTTTTTTTTTTTTTTTTTTTTTTTTAAAAAAAAAAAAAAAAAAAAAAAAAAAAAAAAAAAAAAAAAAAAAAAAAAAAAAAAAAAAAAAAAAAAAAAAAAAAAAAAAAAAAGATCGCGCGGCTTGTGTTTGGCGCCCGCGTCCCCCCCTCTAACTTGGACCCCCCCCGCAGGGATTGCCGGGGAAATGTCATGAGCCGAAACGACAAGCCGCCGAAGACGGTGAGTTTCGTCAGCCAAAAAGGCGGCGTGGGAAAAAGCGCGCTGGCCCGCCTGACGGCGGTCGGCGCCGCGCATCGGGGCTTGCGCGCCCTGCTCGCCGACTTCGATCTCGAGCAGCTCACCAGCGTCGAATGGAACGCGCAGCGGCTCAGAAACTCCGTCGAACCCGAGATCGACGCACGCGCCTTCAAGAGTCTCAAGAAGCTCCGGAAGAACGACAGCGGCTATGACCTCATCGTCGCGGACACGCGCGGGCTCGCCGATGATCTCAGCCACGACATCGCGGAAGCGAGCGACGTGGTGTTCCTGCCGACCGGCGCGTCGCGCGACGATCTGATGCCGACGCTCGCGCTGGCCCGAAGGCTCGCCAAGCGAGGGCGCGGACGGGCGGATCGTCATCCCTGCTTTCAAAGATCGGCCGCTCCGAGATCCAGCTCGCCAAGGCCGTCGACATCATCAAGGACAGCGGGTTCGAGCTGTTGCGAAAAAACTGGCCGCTGCGCGACGGTTTTCAGGCCGATCTCGATCTCGGCCGCGCCGGGCGGGAAGCCCCGGGAACCCGCTCATCTGCGCGAAATCGCCGAGAAAGCTGGAGAACGATGATTTTCGGCGCGGATCGACAAGGCTGGAGGCCAGGCGACGAGCAGACCTTCTCCCGCTCCTGCTGGTCCGCCGACGACACCTCCGTCTGGAAGCGCGGACTGAGGGCCTTGGGGCGGCGACCCAACGAGCCCCTGTCCCCGCGAGCCGGAAGAACGGCCAGCGTCCCTACCCTCGTTCCTGGCGGCTTCAGGCGGACCTCAGGCCGTATGCATCGCCAGCCTCGCGGAGAGGGGGAGCTCACCGGCAACTGCTGTCGAACACGCCGGCAAAGAACGCGGCGAGCGCCTCACAGGCGTCGAGCGGCAGCACATGCGCGACATATTGGTCCGGCCGCACCACCACCAGCGCGCCCCGCTCGCGATCGATGCCGCGCAGGTCGAAGATGTCCGGGCCGTCTTCAGGTCGGGGCAGAACATCTTCTCGTAGTCGCGCAGGCCGAGCGGCCCTTCTGCGGCACGAGCAGGGCCGGCATCGACTCCGACGCGCAGCTCGCGGTGGGCCTGCTGGAAGACCGCGCGCAGGTCGAACACCGCGTCGATGTCGTCGCCCGGCGGCGTGTATCGGCGCACCGGCGATCTCGGCGCGCTCGCCAGGAATCCGCAGAGCGCGCCGAGCGCGTCTTCGGCGCGCATGGTCGGCGCGTCGGCGAACGCGATACAGCCGCCAGCGGCCGTCGGCCTTGCAGCGACTGGCCCAGTGCATCGGCCTCGCGTCGGCGAGGCGGACGACGGGCGCGGAGTGGAAGCGCGTGCCGATCGCGAAGCCCGTGGCGAGATGCTGGTGCGTCGCGTCGCCGGTGAGGAGCGACGGCGCGTAGTGCGTCGCCGTGCCCGCGGTGTAGCGGCCGCTGCTTGACGAATAGCGCTGGACCTCCTCCGGATCGACGCCGCCGGCCGTCGCGTCGTCCGGCGTCCTTCGCGGCGCGCTGAACATCGCGGCCCACTCGCGATCGAAGTCGATCAGCTCCTGCGCGATCGCCTGCCGCTCGGCGGAATAGGTGTGCAGCAACTCGGGCCGGCGCGCGCCCGCGCAGCACGGCGGCGAGCTTCCAGCCGAGGTTGAAGGCGTCCTGCATCGAGACGTTCATGCCCTGGCCGGCCTTCGGGCTGTGCGTGTGGCAGGCGTCGCCGGCGATGAAGACGCGCGGCGGCCGCGCGCCGCGTCCTCGGGCCGACGTCGTCGAACCGGTCGCAGAGGCGCTGGCCGATCTCGTAGACCGACCACCACGCGACCTCCTTCACGTCGAGGGTGTAGGGATGCAGGATGCGCTGCGCCGCGGCGATCAGATGGTCCATCGTGATGGCGCGGCTGGCGACGCGCTCGTTCTCGGCGAGCTTGTCCATCTCGACGTAGATGCGCACGAGATAGCCGCCCTCGCGCGGGATGATCAGGATGTTGCCCTCGCCGGCCGACTGGATCACGCATTTCTTGCGGATGTCGGGGAAGTCGGTGACCGCCAGCACGTCCATCACGCCCCAGGCCTGATTGGCGGAATCGCCGCGCAGCGAAAGGCCGAGCGCTTGCCGCACCGCGCTGCGCGCGCCGTCGCAGCCGACGACGTAGCGCGCCTTGACCGTCTCCGTCTGGCCCTCGTGTTCGGCGTCGATGCGTTCCAGCCGCACGGTCGCCGGATGGCTGCCGGCGTCGGCGATTTCGAGGCCGGCGAAGCGGCGCGAATAGTTGGGCGATCAGGCGATTGGGCGAACGGCGCATGATGTCGAGATAGAAGTCGTGCACGCGCGCCTGGTTGAGGATCACGTGCGGGATAGGGAGACAGCCCGTCCTCGACGTCCTGGATGAGGCCGTGGCGGAAAATGGCGGCGCGGTTCGCGTCGCTCGGCTTCCAGAACGTCGTCTCGTTGACCCAGTAGGCCTCGCGTTCGACGCGCTCGCGGAAGCCGAACGCCTGGAACATCTCCATCGTCCGGCAGGCGACGCCGTCGGCCTGGCCGAGTTGCAGCGGGCCGGGCTTCTGCTCGACGATGCGGGTCTTGATGTCGGGAAAGGCGGCGAGCTGGGCGGCGAGCGTCAGGCCGGCGGGGCCGCAGCCGACGATCAGCACATCGACCTCTTCGGGCAACACGTCGTCGCCGGCGAAAGCGCCCGGCGCCTCCGAAGCGTCGAACAGGTCGGGATCGCCGGTGCGGAATTTGTCGAGTTGGAACTGCATGGCGCGCCTCTCCTTGAAGTTGCGGCTTGCCGGACTTCGGCCGCTCTGATATTATGAAGCATACTGATGATCAGTATGCTTGTCAATTGGGAAAATGGCCTTGAGGCACTATAAGGGAATGACCGACCGGCCGGGGTCGCTGGCGCGCCGCTATCAGCAGATCGCCGTCGCGATCTTTCACGCCGAGGTCGGCGCGGCGGGTTCTGACCTGACCCCCGTGCAATATGCCGCGCTCGACGAGCTGCGGTCCCACCCCGGCATCGATCAGGCGACGCTTGCCGGGCTGATCGCCTTCGACCGGACGACGATCGGCGGCGTCGTCGACCGCCTCGCCCAGAAAGGCCTGCTTTCCCGCCACGTGAGCGCGACCGACCGTCGGGCGCGGGTGCTCGAGATCACCGAGGAAGGTCTTGCGCTGCTCGATCAACTCGAGCCGGCCGTCATGGCGGCGCAGCGGCTGATGCTGAGCGGGCTCGACGAGCAGGAGGCGGCGGAGTTCCTGCGGCTGCTCAGCAAGCTGGTGGAGGCCGGTAACGCGCTCAGCCGGGCCCCGTTGCAAGGCGCCCCCCTGTAGGCGAGGTCGCCGACCTCGCTGACTCCGCAATAAGCATCTCAAAATTGTGTGAAGTCGCAAAGAGCGAGGTCGGCGACCTCGGCTACAGAAGTCGCTTGAGCGTCTCCGGATCGGCCTTGCCAGCAAAAAAAAATTCCAGCGCGGCGGCGAACGCCCCCTCGGCCGGTCGCGCAGCGGCAAATAGCGTCATCGAGGAGCGAAATTTTACCGCGTCGATCGAACCCAGGATTTCGACCGCCGGCCGCGACTTGTGGGCGAGCACGAGGCCCACACATTCGCGCAATCGGGACCCCAGCACGGGATGGTCCGCATAGGCTTGCGCCTCGGCAAGCGAGGAAATCGCATAGAAAACCGACGTCGGGCTCAAACCCAGCCCGGCGATCTGCGGAAAGATGAACCACATCCAGTGCGTGCGTTTTCGGCCCGCGGCGAGTTCCGCCACGACGTGCCCGTACACCCGCTCCTGGGCGTCGAGAAAGCGTTGCAAATCAAAATCGTCGGGCAAACTAATCCTCTCGCGTGGAAGACTCCCGATTTGGGAGCCAGAGGACGCCCGGCCGCAAGGCGGAAGGCCCCCGCGGCGCGCCGCCCTCTTGTGGATTCTTTTGATAGCGGCCATATGCCGGCCCCGATTCGAGGGTCCGCTGTATGAAGGTCGTCATTGTCGAGTCGCCCGCCAAGGCGAAGACCATAAACAAGTACCTGGGCAAGGATTACGACGTGTATGCGTCGTTCGGCCATGTCCGCGACTTGACCGCCAAGGACGGCTCGGTCGATCCCGACAACGACTTCGCCATGCGCTGGGAGGTCGACGCCAAGGCCGCCAAGCGGCTGAACGAGATCGCCGCCAAGGTCAAGGACGCCGACTCGCTGATCCTCGCGACCGACCCCGACCGCGAGGGCGAGGCGATCTCGTGGCACGTGTACGAGATCCTGAAGGGCAAGAAGGTCATCAAGGACATCCGCGTCGATCGCGTCGTGTTCAACGCCGTCACCAAGGAAGCGGTGCAGGCGGCGATGCGCAATCCGCGCCAGATCGACGAGGCGCTGGTCGACGCCTACCGCGCTCGCCGCGCGCTCGACTATCTCGTCGGCTTCAGCCTCTCGCCGGTGCTGTGGCGTAAGCTGCCCGGCGCCAAGTCGGCGGGACGCGTCCAGTCGGTGACGCTGCGCATCGTCTGCGATCGCGAGCTCGAAATCGAAAAATTCGTCCCCCGCGAATATTGGTCGATCCTCGCCCATCTGCGCACCAAGGCCAATCAGGCCTTTACCGCTCGCCTCGTCGGCGCCGATGGCCGGAAGATCGGCCGGCTCGATGTCGGCTCCGGAAAAGAGGCCGAGGATTTCAAGGCGGCGCTCGAGACCGCGAAATTCACCGTCGCCTCGGTCGAGGCGAAACCGGTCAAGCGCCACCCCTACCCGCCGTTCACGACCTCGACCCTGCAGCAGGAAGCATCGCGCAAGCTGGGACTGGCGCCGGCCCGCACCATGCAGATCGCCCAGCGGCTCTATGAAGGCGTCGATGTCGGCGAGGGCGCGGTCGGTCTCATTACTTATATGCGCACCGACGGCGTCGACCTCGCGCCGGAAGCGGTGACGGCGGCGCGCAAGTTGATCGCCCGCGATTTCGGCGACGAATTCGTGCCGACGGCGCCGCGCAAATATCAGGTCAAGCAGAAGAACGCGCAGGAAGCCCACGAGGCGATCCGCCCGACCGATATGTCCAAGCGTCCCAAGGACATCGCCAAACACCTCGAGCCCGAACAGGCCAAGCTCTACGAGTTGATCTGGACCCGCACCATCGCCTGCCAGATGGAGAGCGCCGAGCTCGAACGCACCACGGTCGACATTCTCGCTGAGGCGGGCGCGCGCAAGCTCGACTTCCGCGCCACCGGCCAGGTCGTGCGTTTCGCTGGCTTCCTCGCGCTCTATCAGGAAGGCCGCGACGACGACGAGGACGAGGATTCTGCGCGGCTGCCCGCGATGGCCGCCGGCGAGCCGGTCGCCAAGGAGCGCATCGACGCCGACCAGCATTTCACCGAGCCGCCGCCGCGCTACACTGAGGCCACGCTCGTCAAGCGCATGGAAGAGCTCGGCATCGGCCGCCCCTCGACCTACGCCTCGACGCTCGCCGTGCTGCGCGACCGCGACTATGTGCGGATCGAAAAGAAGAGGCTGATCCCGGAGGACAAAGGCCGGCTCGTCACCGCGTTTCTGGAATCGTTCTTCGCCCGCTACGTCGAATACGATTTCACTGCGGGGCTGGAGGAAAAGCTCGATCAGGTCTCCAACTCGGAAATCGACTGGAAAGACCTGCTGCGCGACTTCTGGCAGGATTTTTCTGGCGCGCTCGGCGAAATCAAGGATCTGCGCACCACGCAGGTGCTCGACAGCCTCAACGAGTTGCTCGGCCCGCACATCTTCCCGGCGCGAGAGGACGGCGGCGATCCGCGTCTGTGCCCGTCCTGCGCCAAGGGCCAGCTGTCGCTGAAACTCGGCAAGTTCGGCGCGTTCATCGGCTGCTCGAACTATCCGGAATGCCGCTATACCCGCGTGCTTTCGCCCAACGGCCTCGACGGCGCGGCGGGCGAAGGCGGCGATCGTCCGGGCGTCACCGTGCTCGGCCTCGACCCCGACACCGGCGACGAGATCACGCTGCGCAAGGGCCGGTTCGGCGAATACGTGCAGCAGGGCGAAGGCGAAAAGCCGAAGCGCTCGTCGCTGCCCAAGGGGCTGAAACCGGACGATCTGACGCTCGAGAAGGCGATCGCGCTGCTGGCGCTGCCGAAGGAGATCGCCAAGCATCCGACCAGCGGCGAGCCGATCCTCGCCGGCCTCGGCCGCTACGGCGCTTACGTTCAGCACGCCAAGACCTACGCCAATCTCGGCAAGGACGACGACGTGCTGGAGATCGGCGCCAACCGCGCCATCGACCTGATCGTCGCCAAGGAAAGCGGCGTCGGCGGCTCGCGCTTCGGCGCAGGCGCCGGCCGTGACCTCGGCGAACACCCGACGCTCGGCGGCAAGATCTCTATCAAGAGCGGACGCTTCGGCCCCTACGTGACGCACGGCAAGATCAACGCGACCTTGCCGAAGGGGACCAATCCGGAGGCGCTCACCCTCGATGAAGCGGTGGCCGCGCTGGTCGCCAAGGAGAGTGGCCTGGTGCCTGGCGCCCGTCTGCTCGGTCCGCACCCCAATGGCGGTCCGATCACCGTGCGAGCAGGACGCTTCGGCCCCTATGTGAACTGGGGCAAGGTCAACGCGACGATCCCGAAGTCGATTTCGCCGGAGTCGATCAGCGTGATGGAAGCGCTGGAATTGCTGGCGGAGCGCGAGGGCAAGCCTGTCGCGAGGGCGAAGCCCGCCGCCAAGCCGAAAGCGCCGGCGAAGAAGGCGGCGCCAGCGGAAAAAAAGCCGGCCGCCAAGAAGGCGGCGGCGAAGAAGAAGGCGTAGCCGCCCCCTGTCCCGCTTGCGGGAGAGGGCCGGGGTGAGGGCGGCGCCGTCGCGAACTTGCAGAAGGTCTCATCTCCGCGACAAGCGAGCTTGTCGCTGTGCGCTTCGCGCCACCCCCGGGAAACGCAAAGCGATTCCCTCGATCCCGCAGGCGGGAGAAGGGATTTGCGCGGTTGTCCTCACATCTGGACGCCGTCCCCATTTTCGGAAACATTGCCAGCGATGATTTGCTCACTTCACCCTCGTATCAGAGGATGACGCCGATCTTGATCAACTACTTCCAACAAGCGCGCCGCCGCTGGCGGCGGATGGACCGCCTCGTCAGGTTGATGATCGCCAACTGGATCGTCGGCATGGCGGTGGGCCTGGTTTGCGCGACGATCCTGCTCGCGCTCGACACTGCCGGCATACGGTCGCTGCTCTGGCGCTCCGACATGCCGGTCGTCGGCGCCTTGATGCTGATGGCGGCTTTCGCCTTCACCTTCGGTGGCCTGGTATGCGCCGCCGCCGTGATGATGGCGAACGATGACGACGATCTGGGTCCGCCGCGCGGGGGCCGGAAGTTCCGCGCCGCGCCGCGCGGTCCGCTTGCCATGGCCGCCGTCGCCGTGCGACGGAGCCGCTGAGGCGGCCTGTGAACCGGGAAGGAAATGCATGAGCGTGCGATTTGACGGGCGCGTGGCGATCGTCACGGGCGCGGGCGGCGGCCTCGGGCGCTGTCATGCGCTAGGCCTCGCAGCGCGCGGCGCAAAAGTGGTCGTCAACGACCTCGGACCGGGAGGTAAGCCTTCCGAGACGACGCTGAAAGTCGTCGAGGAAATCGTCGCCGCCGGCGGCGAAGCCCTCGCCAATGGCGCCGACATCACCGAGGCGGCGCAGGTTGCCGAGATGGTCGCCGACGCCGAACGCCGCTGGGGCAAGGTCGACATTCTCGTCAACAATGCCGGCATCCTGCGCGACAAGTCATTCGCCAAGATGGAGATGGCCGATTTCGAACTGGTGGTGAAGATCCACCTGCTCGGGTCGGCGTTGTGCGCCAAGGCGGTATGGAACGGCATGCGCGAGCGCAACTACGGCCGCATCCTTTTCACCTCGTCCGCTTCCGGCATCTACGGCAATTTCGGCCAGGCCAACTATGGCGCGGCGAAAGCGGCGATGATCGGCCTGATGAACGTGCTGCATATCGAGGGCCAGAAAAACAACGTCAGGGTCAACACGCTGGCGCCGACCGCGCTGACGCGCATGACCGAAGGCCTGCTGCCGAAGGAAGCCGGCGAAGTGCTGACGGCCGAGTCTGTCACGCCGGCCGTGCTGTTCCTGGTAGGCGAAGACGCGCCCTTCGCACGTCATCATGGGCGCCGGCGGCGGCGTCTTCGCCGTCACCCACATCGCGGAGACGCCGGGCGTCTATCTGCCGGAGGCCGAGCGCACGCCCGAAGGGATCGCCGCGCATTTCGCGGAAATCTCCGACCGCGCGAAAGCGACGCCGCTCGACAACGCGTTCCAGCAGACGTTCAAGTTCGCCAGCGACCGCCGTCCGTCACAAGGGCGGCGAACTCAAGATCGTGAGGGACGTCCCATGCGCGAAGCCGTCATCGTCTCCACCGCGCGCACGCCGATCGGCAAGGCCTATCGCGGCGCCTTCAACGACACGCCCGCACAGACGCTCGGCGGCCACGCGATCCAGGCGGCGCTTGGCCGCGCCGGCGTGCCGGGCGCCGAGGTCGACGACGTCATCATGGGCGCGGCGCTGCAGCAAGGCGCGACCGGCTTCAACGTCGCGCGGCAGTGCGCGCTGCGCGCGGGCCTGCCGACCAGCGTCGCGGGCATGTCGGTCGATCGCCAATGCGCATCGGGGCTGATGGCGATTTCGATCGCGGCCAAGCAGATCATCGCTGACGGCATGAACATCACTGTCGGCGGCGGCCTCGAGTCGATCTCGCTGGTCCAGAACGAACACATGAACCGCAACCGCGCCGGCGACCCCTGGCTGATCGCCCATCACGACAGCCTCTACATGTCGATGCTGGAAACCGCAGAGATCGTCGCCGAGCGCTATGAGATCTCGCGCGAGCGACAGGACGCTTACGCGCTGCAATCGCAGCAGCGCACCGCGGCGGCGCAGGCCGCCGGCCGGTTCGAGAAGGAAATCGTGCCGCTGCCGACCGTGATGAAGGCGCAGGACAAGACGACCGGCGAGATCGTCAACAAGGACGTGACGCTGAAGCAGGACGAAGGTCCGCGCGCCGACACCACGCTCGCCGGCCTCGCCGGCCTGAAGACGGTTTTCGCTGGCGGTCGCCAGAAGACGACGCCGGGAACAAACATCACCGCCGGCAACGCCTCGCAGCTTTCCGATGGCGCCAGCGCGTGCGTGCTGATGGAGGCGCGGCTCGCCGAAAAACGCAATCTCGAACCGCTCGGCTTATACCGGGGCATTGCGGTCGCCGGCTGCGAACCCGACGAGATGGGCATCGGCCCGGTGTTCGCCGTGCCGAAACTGCTGAAGGCCCACGGCCTCACGGTCGACGACATCGGCCTCTGGGAGCTCAACGAGGCGTTCGCCGTGCAGGTGCTGTATTGCCGCGACCGGCTCGGCATCGACAACGAAAAGCTGAATGTCGACGGCGGCGCCGTCGCCGTCGGCCACCCCTACGGCATGAGCGGCTCACGCCTCGCTGGTCACGCGCTGATCGAAGGCAAACGGCGCGGCGTCAAATACGTCGTCGTGACGATGTGCGTCGGCGGCGGCATGGGCGCGGCGGGATTGTTTGAAGTGATTTGATTGCTGGCGATGCGCGCTGCGTGATTTCGTCATGCGCGGGCTTGTCCCGCGTATCCACGCGGCCCGGGCGTCGCCGCGATTTCAGGCTCTGCATCGGCTGTCGATTATCTACAGGAACCGTTGCGCCTAGCGCGGCCGCGTGGATTGCCGGGACGAGCCCGGCAATGACGACGGCTACAACCTAAGCCGAGCCTTTCTCTCTTGCGTCAACCAAACTTGATATCGCCAGCCGTCAGATGCGCGTCGCCCATGACATTGATCCAGTCATGGGCGTCGAAGTGGATCGTGCTGGTCCCTTGCGACACGCTGATATTGAGTTGAGAGAACGAGGTGAACCCGAGATCGGCCGACAGATGGATGACATCGACGCCGGTCCGGAAATCCTCGACGAAAACGTGCTTGTCGCCGAGCGCGACGTCGAAGGTATTGGCCGCGATGGAGTTGGTCGAAGTCGTCGTCGCCGCCCCGCCCCAGAGAAACGACGTCGAGTTGTAACCCGCAACCAGCGTGTTGCCGCCGCCGCTCGCCGTCCCGCACATGGCTTCGGCGTCGCCATAGATATAGTTGACGCTGTCGGCGCCGCCGATCAGCATATTGTGGCCGCCGACCGCGGAACCTTTCAGGCTCGCGGCGTCGCCGTCCAGCAGGTTGTAGGAGCTGTCTCCGCCGGTCAAAGTGTTATATCCACCGACCGCGGCGCCTTTCATGGTGAGGGCGTCGCCGTAGAGAAAATTCGAGCAGATCGCCCCGCCGGTAAGCAGGTTATGGCCCCCAACCGCATCGCCGTTGAGCGCCTGGGCGTCGCCGGCCTCGAGATTGTAGGAGGAGGCGCCGCCGAGGATTGCGTTGTGGCCGCCGGACGCCTCTCCATTCATGGTCAGGGCGTCGCCATAAATATAGTTGGTCGCGTGTTTGCCGCCGACGATTGTGTTGGAGCCGCCGTGCGCGGACCCGTTGATTGTGGAGGCGTCGCCGATCATCGAATTGTAGGCGTGATTGCCACCCGATAGCAGATTATGGCCGCCCGACGCGTTATCCGTCATCAGCTGTGCGTCGCCGAACAGGAAGTTGGAGCTGCAGGCGCCGCCAAACAGCGCGTTGGCGCCGGCGACCGCCGCTTGCGACAGCTCATAGGCGTCGCCGGTCAGATAATTGTACGCTTGCGCGCCGCCATAAATGTCGACCGACAAGAGAGGCGTTGATGTGAGATTGCCTGCGGAGATGCCGAACAGCGTGTTGGCGCCGCCGTTCAAGGCGTCGATCGTGACGACGGGGACGGAAAGCGCGGCGCTCACCTCAACCGACCTCGGTAGTGATCAGGTCTCCGCGCATAAACGAATGGCTAACCTTGTTTCCGCTGCGCTCAGGCATCGGCGCGCGCACCGAGGAAGGATAACAGATGTAGCCGATCGGCTTCGAGTCGCATTGGCGCCCATGCTTAACGAGTCGTGGGTTGCGACGCGTTGCCCTGTGATGACGATGCTGGCGACGACCAGCGCCAGGCCCAGACAGGAAGCCAGGCTGACCGGCTCGCCGAGGACGAGCGCGCCGAGCATCAGGCCGATGAGCGGCGTCAGATAATTGTTGAGCGCCGCGAATGTCGCGCCGGCGCTTTCAACCAGCCGAAAGTAGATCAGATAGCCGAATGCGGTGTTGGCGGCGCCGAGCGTGAGGAGAGCCAGCAAGGACGGCGTCGGCGCCGCGATGAGGCGCGCCGGGCCTGCGGCGCCGGCGACAGCCAGCCAGACGCAGCCCATCACGCTGGACGAGATCGCCATCGACGCCGTCGCCGTCATCGCCGGCCCGACCTGGCGCGAGGCGAAGCGGGAAATCAGGGCGCCGAGCGCAAACAGCACGGCGGCGACGAGGCCGAGCCCCCGCCCGAGGCTCGCCTGCGGATAATGGACCGCATCGACGGGCGCCCCGACCGCGACCAGGACGCCGACGAGGCCCAAGGCGAGGCCGAGCGCGGCGCGCAGGCTCCACACCTCCCCCATGCCGAGGAGCCGCGCGATCAGCATGGTCGCGATCGGCCCTGCCCCCATCATCAAGGCGAGATCGGCGCTGGTCGTCCAACGCGCCGCCATGCCGGTGACGAGAACGGGCCCCGCCTGTCCCGCCACGGCGAGCAGCAGCAGAAAACCCCAGGCGCGCGCGTTGCGAGGCCAGCGCCAGCCCAATCCGCGCGCGATTGCGGCGAGCGTGATGGCGCCGATCGCCAGGCGGCAGAACGCGAAAGTCGAGCGGATCGATGCCGTTGGTCGCGATCTTGATCAACAGAAACGATGTTCCCCACAGCGCCGAGAGAACCGCGAGCATCACATAAGACAAGGGTTCGATATCCGGTGGGGCGAGGGGCGCGGGCGGCTTAGCCGAGGGGCGATGGCGAGAGCAAGCTGCGCTTAATTGGGGTGGCCCTCACCCCAGCCCTCTCCCGCGAGCGGGAGAGGGGGCCGCTAAGCTGCGTGATTACCCTTCTCCCGCCTGCGGGAGAAGGTGGCGCGAAGCGCCGGATGAGGGCTGGCGCCGCTTCAACCAACTGTACTATGCGCTAACGGAAATTTCGTCCCGCCGGCATGGCTGCGACGGCGCGCTGCGGCTCTTCGGGCATGCGCTTTGTCGTGAAAGAGCTGAACCTGCGCGAAGCGGTTGCCCTGGCGCTTCGTCGGATACGGAAGCTTGCGGCCGGCGGACTTCGTCGGCGCGGGCGAGCGCTGCTGAGTTCCGGGCCTTCCGCCGACAGCTGGCCGAGCATCTGGCGTCAGATCCTCCATCCGGTCGGCGATGATGTGGATGACGCCGGCCTCGTTCTGCAGCTTGCCGGTGACCGCGACGAAGCGCGCGCCGATCACGATCGCCCGCAGCCGCTCGAACGCCTTCGGCCAGACGATGATGTTGGCGACGCCCGTCTCGTCCTCGAGCGTCATGAAGATCACGCCCTTGGCGGTGCCCGGCCGCTGGCGCACCAGCACGAGCCCGGCGACCGTCACCCGCTCGCCGCTCCTGACCTTGTCGAGCGCGTCGGAGCGCAGGATGCCGCGCGCCGCAAGCCGTGCGCGCATGAAGGCGACGGGATGGGCCTTCAGCGACAGCGACAGCCGGCGGTAGTCCTCGACCACATGCGCGCCGAGCGGCATCGGCGGCAGTTTCGCGTCCGGCTCCGCCTCGCGCTCGGGCCGCGAGGCCGCGAACAGCGGCAGATCGTCCTGATCGCCGACGCGATTGAGCGCGCGCACCGCCCACATCGCCTCGCGCCGGTCGAGGCCCATCGAGCGGAAGGCGTCGGCGTCGGCGAGCGTCTCGATCGCGCCGACCGACAGGCCGCCGCGCAGCCAGAGATCGCGCACGGAATCGTAGCCGGCGCCGCGCCGCTCGACGCAGCTTGCGCATCTCCTCGTCGCGCGCGCCGAGAATCTGGCGAAGGCCGAGCCGCACGGCGTGGGTCGAGCGAATGTGCTCGCGCCATCGAGACATGCCGGGGATGAAGTTTCGCGCGGCTTCCGGCGGCTCGAGCTGCTTCCTCCAGCGTGCAATCCCAATCGGAGAAATTGACGTCGACCTCGCGCACCTCGACGCCATGCTCGCGCGCGTCGCGAACCAGTTGCGAGGGCGCGTAGAAGCCGAGCGGCTGCGCATTGAGCATGGCGGCGAGAAACACGTCGGGATAGCGGCACTTCATCCAGCACGAGGCGTAGACCAGCAGCGCGAAACTCGCCGCATGGCTCTCGGGAAAACCGTATTCGCCAAACCCCTCGATCTGCCGGAAGCAGCGCTCGGCGAATTCGCGGTCGTAGCCCTTCGCGGCCATGCCCTCGACCATCTTGTCGCGAAAGGTCTGGATCGTGCCGACGCGCCGGAACGTCGCCATCGCGCGGCGCAGCCGGTCGGCCTCGCCCGGCGTAGAAGCCGGCGGCGACGATCGCGATCTTCATCGCCTGTTCCTGAAACAGCGGCACGCCCAGCGTCTTGCCGAGCACCGCCTCCAGTTCCGCGGAGGGATAGGCGACGTCCTCGAGCCCCTGGCGGCGGCGCAGATAGGGATGCACCATGTCGCCCTGGATGGGCCCCGGCCGCACGATCGCGACCTCGATGACGAGATCGTAGAATTTCTCCGGCTTCAGCCGCGGCAGCATCGACATCTGCGCGCGGCTCTCGATCTGGAACACGCCGATCGTGTCGGCGCGCTGGATCATCTGATAGACGCAGGCCTCCTCCGGCGGCAACGGAGCCGACCGTCAGGCGCTGGCCGTAATGCCTGTCGAGCAGATCGAGGCCCTTGCGCAGCGCCGTCAGCATGCCGAGCGCGAGCACGTCGATCTTCAGGATGCCGAGCGCGTCGAGATCGTCCTTGTCCCATTCGATCGTGGTGCGATCCTCCATCGCCGCGTTGAGGATCGGCGCGACTTCGTCGAGCCGGTCGCGCGTGATGACGAAGCCGCCGCTGTGCTGGGTCAGATGGCGCGGAAAGCCGGAGAGTTCGTCGGCGAGCTTCAGCGCCATCGCCGAGATTGGGATCGGAGGGGTCGAGCCCGGCGGAGCGCGCGCGCTCCTCGCCGATCGGCGCGACGCCGCCCCAGCTCGTATTGTTGAGCGCGACGATGACGTCGTCGGAGAGGCCGAACACTTTGGCCGTCTCGCGGATCGCCGAGCGCATGCGATAGGTCGTCACCGCCGCGGCGAGCCCGGCGCGCTCGCGGCCGTATCTCGGCATAGATGTACTGGATGACCTCGTCGCGCCGCTCGTGCTCGAAATCGACGTCGATGTCGGGCGGCTCGTTGCGCTCGGCGGAGACGAAACGCTCGAACAGCAGATCGAAGCGCGCCGGATCGACCTCGGTGATGCCGAGGCAATAGCAGAGCGTCGAATTGGCGGCCGAGCCGCGCCCCTGGCAGAGAATGCCGCGCGAGCGCGCGAACCTCACGATGTCGTGGACGGTGAGGAAATAGGGCGCGTAGTTGAGCTGCCGATCGAGATCGAGCTCGTGCCTGAGCGCCTGGGTGACGCGCTCGGGCGCGCCCTCGGGAAAGCGCGCTTCGGACGCCCTCGCTCGGCGAACGCTTCGAGCGCGGCCTGCGGACTGACGTAGCCTTCGCGCAGCTCCTCGGGATAGCTGTAGGCGAGTTCGTCGAGACTGAAGTCGATGCCGCGCAGGAAAGTCGAGCGTCTCGTCGACCGCCTCCGGCGCCTCGGCGAACAGGCGCGCCATTTCGTGCGGGTCCTTCAGATGGCGCTCGGCGTTGGCCTGCGTCAGCCGGCCCGCCGCCTCCAGGGTCACGCCCTCGCGGATGCAGGCGACGACATCGGCGAGCGGCCGCCGCTCGGGAACATGCATCAGCGCGTCGTTGGTCGCGATCAGCGGCGCGCGAGATCTCTCGGCGAGCTGGACGCGCCGCGCCAGCGCGCCGCGCATCGCCTCGCCATAGACGAGGCTCGCGCCGATCCAGAGACGCGACGCCGAACGCCTCGCGCAATTGCTGCAGTTTTGCGCGCTCGCCCCGGCCGCCGCCGGGCATCGCGATGACGCGCAAGCCCTGCGTATCCTCGAGCGCATCCGCGAAATCTGAGATGGCACTCGCCCTTCGGCGCGCGCAGATTTCCTGTCGTGAGCAGCCGGCACAGCCGGCCATAGCCGGCCCGCGTCTCGGGATAGACGATGAGTTCGGGCGTCTCGTCGGTGAAGACGAGCCGCGCGCCGACGACGACGCGCATCGTTCCCATCGCCGCGCGGTTTTCGCGCGCGAACACATGCGCGCGCACGACGCCGGCCAGCGTGTTGCGATCGGCGAAGCCGATCCCCGCAAGACCCAGCTCCGCCGCCCGCGCCACCATCTCCTCCGGGTGCGAAGCGCCGCGCAGAAAGAAAAGTTGGTCGTCGCCGCGAGTTCGGCGAATTGCGGGGCGAGGCGGATCATCCCCTTCTCCCGCTTGCGGGAGAACGCAGCGCGAAGCGCCGCATGAGGGGCGCCGAAGCAATGCATCGCTTCCCCGCCCTCACCCAACCCTCTCCGCGCAAGCGGGAGAGGGGAGCTGCGCACGCCGTCATCATGGCGTCACCCGGCAGTCGCGCATGCCGAGAAGTCGTCGCCAGCACGCCCGCGATTGCATGTCAACCAGGCTCAGAATCGGTCACGCGGTTCTCTCGTGCTAAGACATCACGGACTTCCACGCCGCTTTTGTTGGAAAGCACGACGACGACGACGAGCTGTTAACAGTCGAGTTGGCGCCGCCTGCGCATTCGCCTGCATGCCGGCGCTTGCAGGCCAGCGCTTCTCGCGCCGCAGATCGCGCCGCAGGAGTGAATTGAGGGATAACTCGTCCGCATGCTTACGCCTCACCCCAACCCTCTCCCGCAAGCGGGAGAGGAGGACTCATCCAAACACCCCGTGCACGAACCAGCGCGGCGCGCATCGTCTCGCGTCCGTAAGGCCCTCGCGGTAGAGCCAGTAGCGGCGGCCTTCCGAATCCTCGGCGCGGAAATAGTCGCGGGTCGGCGCGCCGGCGCTGCCGCCACCAGGGCGCGGCGATGCGCTCGGGGCCCTCGATCGCGGCGACTTCGTGCAGCATGCGCCGCCAGCGGAATTTGAGCGGCGGTCCGTCGGGGACTTCGGCCAGCGCCTCGATCGGCTCGGGCCGCTCGAACAGCCGCAGCGGCCGGGTCGGCGCGCTCGGCAGCGACGGCGCCTCGACTTCGAGCGACGGCTTGCGCGCTTCGCCCGAGCGTCGCGGGCCGGCGCGACGACGGCCTGTTCCGGCAGATGCGCCTCGACGAGCGTCTGCCGCGTCACCCGGCGCGGGCCGAGCCGCGCGCTGAGGCGATCGAGCAGTTCGGCGAGCCGGTCGGCGCGCTCGGCCTCGTAGGCGCGCTCCCATTCGCGCTGCGAGGGCGCGAGCGGCTCGGCGGCGAGGCAGGACAGCCGCATCAGATCGATGCCGAAGCCGGCGTCGATCTCCCCCTCGGAACCGCCGGCGATGCGCTCGGCGAACAGCCGCTGGATCGCGCGCGCCTCGTTGAGCGGCCGGCCCGAGCCGACGCGGATGCGCCTCACGTCGCCATCGACGCGATAGAGGCTGAACTCCAGCGCCCGCGCGCCCTTCATCTGCCGCTCGAGCAGCACGACGAGATCGTCGGCGAGCCTGCGCCAGCGTCGCCATCACGCCTTCGACGCGCGCGATCGGGCTGGCGAAGCGCCGCTCGGCGACGAACACGGGCGGCGGAAAGCGCGGCGAGATCGAGGGGCGCGTCAGGCCGCAGAGTTCGTCGAGCCGCGCGATGACGTCGGCGCCGAACCGCGCCGCGATCGGCGAGCGCGGACGCAAGCGCGAGATCGCCGATCCGCTTCAGCCCCGCGCGGGAAAGATCGGCGGCGATCTCGGGCGCGATGCCGAGCGCGGAGACCGGCATGTCGTGGAACATCCTCGCGAACGGCTTGCCCTCGAGCCCGGCGGGCGCGATCGGGCGCGCGCCATAGCGCGCGAGCGCGGCGGCGGCTCGCGGATTGTCGGCGAGGCCGCAGCGCAGCGTGAAGCCGAGTTTCGAGAACCTGCGTCTCGGCGTCGCCGACGAGCCCCTCCTCGCCGCCGAACAGATGCGCGACGCCGGAAACGTCGAGCATCAATCCGTCCGCGCCGTCGAGCGCGACGAGCGGCGTATAGCGCGCGCAGAAATCGGCGAGCCTTTCGACCAGCTTCGCCTCCGCCGCCGGATCGGCCTCCACGGCGATCAGATCGGGATGGCGCGCGCGCGCGTCCGCCAGCGTCAGGCCGCCGCGCCAGCCCCGAGCCGCGCGGCGTTGCGGTCGACGCCGACGAGGCGGCGCGCGTTCTTCAGCGTCGCGACCGTGGCGAGCGGCGACCGGGCGTCAACGCGATGCGCGAGCCGGGCGCGATCCGTCGTCAGCAGCGGCAGCCAGAGGGAGAGGAATCGCCGGTTCATCGAAAATTCTGTCCTCGCTACGCCACACAAGACGGATGATCCGCGCCATATCGAGCTCCGCCGGCGGCCCCTGCCCTGCCGCGATGCGCGCCTTGACGATGCGGGCGGCAAAGCTCGGCCGCCCCGGCAGCCCTCGCCCCGCGCCGGCGGAGGGCTCGTGCGCGCTCGGCGCGGCGGCGATCTCGAACCGCGTCTCGGCGGCGCTGGAAATCTTGTCGGCCGCGCCATAGGCGCTCGCCTGGACGAGCAAGGCCGGCGTCACGCCGGCGCGCGCGGCGAGCAGCAGCCGGCGCGAGACGGTGAGATCGTAGGCCTTCAGCCGCCAGACCTCGCCGAGCACGAAGGCCGGCGCGCCGCTGCGCAGCGCGTCCTCCATCGCCTGGAACAGCGCCAGCGCATCGGGCGCGCGCACGAACACGAGCCGGGCGAGATCGAGCCCGTGGGCGACGAGCCCGGGCCCGTAAAGGGCGCCCATGTCGCGCTCGGCGAATTCCTCGACGACGATCAGCCCGGCCGAGCGCCGCTCGGCCAGACAGCGCGCAGCGAGGCTCAGCGCGAAACCGGTCGCCGCCGGCCCGTCGGCGGGCGCTGCGGGCGCGATCTCGTGCAGCGCGTCCAGCGCCAGCCCGCCGGAAAGACGCCGGTCCAGCGCCCGCCCCAGCGACAGCCGCGCGCCGGAGCGCGACGCGTCCGCCCCGGACCGCGCCTCGATCGTCTCGACGGCGCGCCGCAAATGCGCGATGCCTTCAGCCCTGCCGCTCGGCGACATCCGTCTCGCGCCTCGTTCCCTATTTGTTCTAAAGTGCCGAAGCTCGGAGAACGAGTCAAGGGGCGTTCCATGGGCGCTCTCGACAAGCGCAATAACGCTGCGGGAAGGACAAAATTAAACAGTCGCGCCCTAGGCTTCAAATCGAAAAATCTCGAGCCGAAAGCGCGCTTTCCCCCGCATGAACTACAATCTCTCGGCTCCCTTCCATCGCTCGTCGCAAGCCCACGCAGATCGCCCGGCGCTGGTGGGCGAACGCGAAACTCTGACCTATCGCGAAGCCGTCGGATACATCCGCGCCATCGCCCTGGCGCTCGGGCCTGCGGGCCGACGCGGCGCGCGGGTCGCCATTCTCGGTTCCCGCAGCCTCGAGGCCTGTCTGGCGCTGCTCGGGACGTGCTGGTCCGGCGCCACCTACGTGCCGCTCGGCTTGAAGCTGCCCGAGAAACGCCTGATCGGCCTGCTCACCGACTCCCAGTTCGACGCCATCATCTGCGACGCCGAAGGCGAGGCGCTATTGACGCCGACATTGCTCGACGCGGCGCCCGAACGTGTGTTGCTGACCGATCGACATGGCGCACGCCAATGGCCGGGCCGCGTCATCTGGCGCCTCAACGCGCCGCGCGACGGCGACGGCCCCGCCGAGATGAACGGCGACGACCTCGCCTATGTCGAATACACCTCCGGGAGCACCGGCGTCCCGAAGGGCGTAATGATCCCGACCAGCGCGGTCCACGCCTACATCGCGTACATGCAGAGCGCCTACCAACTGACGCCCGAAGATCGCGTCGCGGAGACGACCGACCTCAGCTTCGACGTCTCCGTCTCCAACATGTTCCTGACCTGGAACGCGGGCGCCTCGCTGCACATCCTTTCTGGGCGCGCCATGTTCTCTGCCGTCAAATACGTGCGCGAGCATGAACTGACGATGTGGTTCTCCGTTCCCTCTGTGATCACGCTGTTGCAACGGACCAAGTCGCTGGTTCCCGGTTGCATGCCTTCGCTGCGCAAGTCCTTCTTTGCCGGCGAGCCGCTTCCCGTCGTCGCCGCAGAAGCGTGGCAGGCCGCCGCGCCCGACAGCATCGTCGAAAATCTCTACGGGCCGACCGAGGCGACGATCGTCTGCATCGGCCAGCGGCTCGAGCAACCCGTGCGCGCAACGGCCGATCGCGGCATCGTCGCGCTCGGCCACGTCTTTTCCAGCATGCGCGCCGCGGTCGTCGACAAGGATCTGAAATTTCTGCCGCCTGGAGAGAAAGGCGAACTCGCGCTCTCCGGCCCGCAATTGTCGACCGGATACTGGAAGCTGCCTGACCTGACGGCGAAACGCTTCCCCCATATCGACGGACAGCGCTGGTATCTGACCGGCGATTTCGCGGTTCAGGATGACGACGGCGTCTTCCATCATCTGGGACGCATCGACAATCAGGTGAAGGTGCGCGGCAACCGCGTCGAACTCGAGGAAGTCGAAGTGCATCTGCGGCGCGCCGGCGACACCGCGAGCGCTGCGGCTGTGGCATGGCCGATCGAGCACGGCTCGGCGACCGGCATCGTCGGCTTCGTCGCCGGCGCCAGGTTCGGCTGCGGCCAGATCACGGAGAGCATCCGCGAGGCGCTGCCCAACTACATGGTTCCGACCTCGATCATCGAACTCGAAAGCCTGCCGCTCAACGACAACGGCAAGATCGATCGCAAGGCGCTGCTGGCGCTGCTGGAGAGCGCAGCCAAGTGAGCGCGGTCGTCGCCGGAAGCGCGCCGCGCCGCGCGACGATCTGGGGTTGGACGGCCTCTCCAGCCTTCGTCAACGCCGCGCGAAGCGTTCCCGGCCGGATCGCGCTGCTGCTCGCCTGCGGCCTGTTGATGCGGCCGGTCTCGCCGCACTGGCCGATCGTCATTCTGTGCGCGGCGACGCGTCGCTTTTGCGGACCGCCGCTACGCCGCAATCGTCGTGTCCGCGGCTTCGATGATTGCTCTCGCGATCTGGCCTGACTGGTACACAACGCCGGCGGCGGTGCACGTCGCCAAGGCCGCGGGACTTCCGCGAAGCGCTCTCTCCCGCCATCCGCTGGGGAGCGTCGGCGACGATGCTCGCTTTCGCGGCCGGCTTCCTCGCCGTCGTCCAATCAGGCCGGCCGGCCTGGGTCGCGCGCCATCCGTTCCTCAGTCTGCTGACGGCGATGATGACGCTGATCGTCATCGCGCAATACGCTCCCGGCTCGACACAAGCGCGGATCTGGTGCTGGTCGCTGGCCAGCGCGCTCAGCGGCTATATCTGGATCCTCGCCCTGATCGCGGGCGAACAGCGCAACGCCGCCAGTCGCGTCCCGATCGCCGAACAGTTCACATCGCTTCATCCGGTCTGGGGTTCGACCGGCGTGCCTTATGCGATGGCGCCGAAAAAAATGCGCCGCTTCGCAGCTTCCAGCGACGAAGCGTTGCTCAACAGTCAGATCCGCGGCTTCAAATTGTTGATCTGGGCCGACATCCTGCTCGTGGCGACGATGCTGTTTTCGCATCTGGTTCACGGCTCCCTGGCGATCCCCGATGTTCGCGAGGCGATCGCGGACTATCTGGGGCCGGGCCTGCCCTGGCATGTGCGCTGGCTGAGCCTGATCTGCGATTTCTTTGAAGCCATCCTGCGCCTCGCCATCTTCGGCCACGTCATCGTCGCGAGCGCGCGCCTCGTCGGTTACGACCTTCCCCGCAACACCTACCGGCCGCTGGCGGCCCGCAACATCGCCGAGTTCTGGGGCCGCTACTATTATTATTTCAAAGAGCTGATGCTCAATCTGTTCTACTTCCCAACCTTCCTGACCTGCTTCCGCGCCCACCCGCGCTTGCGAGCGGCGTTTGCGACCTTCATGGCGGCCGGCGTCGGCAACCTGCTGTTCCACTTCTTGCGGGAACTCGACAGGATCGCCGACCTCGGGCTGCCGCAAGCGATCGTCGGTCTGCAAACCTACGCCTTCTACTGTCTGGCGCTCTCCATCGGCATCGTCGTTTCGCAGTTGCGCGCCAAGCCGCCGGTCGCGGGGCGAAGCTGGTTGCAATCCAAGGCCGCGCCATTCGCGACCGTGATGCTGTTCTTCTGCCTGCTGCAGGTGTTCGACGATACCGACCGAATCGTCCCGCTGCTCGACCATATGCGTTTCTTCGTCAGTCTGTTCGAACCCTTTCGGTGATCCCATGCCCTCAGATCGTCTCGCTATCGTACGCGCGCTCGTCGCGGACCTCATGAAGGCTCGCGGTCTTTCCGGAGTGGTGTTGGATGACAACCAATCGCTGTTTGGCAGCGGTCTGCTCGATTCCGATGATGGCGATCGACCTGATCATGCGACTGGAGACCGAGTTCCGCGTCGATTTTTCGAAGCTCGACTTCGATGTATCTCTCATCGACACGATTCAGGCGATTTCGAGCCTCGCCGGCGGCGGCGGGACCGACCTGCGAAACGCCGCCGCTTAGTTTATTGCGGCGCCAACACAGGTCGCCGAGGCGAGCTCGAAATCCGGCGGCTTGCTGAGTTGGCCGAGCTGAGCGATCCTCGCGCCCGGTCGGCTGGGTTTCTCGCATGCTCTCCCTGGGATCGTTGGTGCTGGTTATCGTCCTCCTTACCGTTGCGGCGGGGGTTGGATTCTACGTCAACTCGCGGCTGCCGGAAAAGCACCGCTCGAAGGATACGATCGAGCTCGTCGGGCTCGCGATATCGTTGCTGGTGACTTTCACGGCGATCGTGCTCGGCCTGCTGACGACTTCGGTCAAGACCGGGTTTGATTTCGGCGTATGCGGCGCGCGGCGCCTATGCGGGCGCGCTCACGCAGCTCGACCGTTGCCTCGCAGATTTCGGACCCGAGACCGCGCCGATCCGCGCCGATCTTCACGGATATGTGGCGGCGATCATCGCCAGCACGTGGCCCAACGAGGCTGCGCCGTCCGGCGTCAACTATCCCGACGTCTCCAATATCCCGCGAACGGGCGAGAGCCATGTCCTCGCCGACATCTTCGATCGCATCGGCCACGGCATCAGGTCGCTGCAGGGCGCGCGACGAATTTCAACGCAACCAGGCCGCCGCCTGTCGGCAGGAATATGCGAGCGCGGTTCAAAACCGCTGGATCGTGATCGAAGGCGTTCGGAAGTCGATCTCGCAGCCGTTCTATTGGGTGCTGGTGTTCTGGCTCGTCATATTGTTCAGCAGTTTCGGCTTGCGCGCGCCGCCCAATACGATGAGCGTGATCGTCATAGGCCTGTCGATCCTCTCGGTCGCGGTCGCGATGTTCCTGATCCTCGACATGGACACGCCCTATGGCGGACTGTTTGGCATCTCGAGCCATTCGATGCGAGCGGCGCTGGATGACATGATGCGGTGATGATCTCCGTTCACCAAAACAACACCTCGTCCTGAGCTTGTCGAAGGATGTCCGCTTGGCCGCTGTGCTTTTGCTGGAAATCGTTCCGAATATCCACGCGAACGCTTGCAAAGTTCCCACCCCGGATCGCGCAGGCGGAAGCGTCCTTCGACAAGCTCAGGACGAGGGGCGTGATGGCGACGCGACCATTTGTTCAACGGCGCAAAAAGGCCCGCAGCGGGCGGCGCTGCGGGCCTTTTCAAGCGGATCGGATGGGACTGCGCGTTAGGCGGGGATGCGTTCTTCGCCCGGCGGCGGCTCGCGCAGCACGTAGCCGCGGCCCCAGACCGTCTCGATGTAGTTGCGGCCGCTGGAGGCCGTCGCGAGCTTCTTGCGCAGCTTGCAGATGAACACGTCGATGATCTTCAGCTCGGGCTCGTCCATCCCGCCATAGAGGTGGTTCAGGAACATTTCCTTGGTGAGCGTCGTGCCCTTGCGCAGGCTCAGCAGCTCGAGCATCTGATATTCCTTGCCGGTCAGATGGACGCGGGCGCCGTCGACTTCCACCGTCTTCTGATCGAGATTGACCATGAGATCGCCGGTGACGATGACCGATTGGGCGTGGCCCTTGGAGCGACGGACGATCGCGTGGATGCGGGCGACCAGTTCGTCCTTGTGGAAGGGCTTTGTGAGATAGTCGTCGGCGCCGTGGCCGAGACCTTTGACCTTGTCCTCGATGCCGGCCATGCCGGAGAGGATCAGGATCGGCGTCTTGATCTTGGTGACGCGCAGCGCGCTCAGCACTTCGTAGCCCGACATATCCGGCAGATTGAGATCCAGCAGAATGATGTCGTAATCGTAGAGC
The DNA here is from genome assembly GCA_963771455.1 of uncultured Pseudomonadota bacterium. GTDB lineage: Bacteria > Pseudomonadota > Alphaproteobacteria > Rhizobiales > Beijerinckiaceae > Roseiarcus. The sequence goes on along the minus strand of CAVYTP010000015.1, from coordinate 66,925 downwards.
TTGCCGAGGTCGATGCCCTCCTCGCCAAGGTCGGTCACGTAGACGTTGAAGTTTTCCGACTTCAACATCAGTTCGATGCTCTGCGCCGTTGCGGCGTCATCCTCGATCAGTAGCACCCGCATATTAGATCCCCGCCCCTGACTCCGACCGCTCGAACGCGACGAAGGATCGCATCCGCGCCGGCGCCAACCGCTTCGCGCCTACCGTCCAAACGAGACCCGCCGAATCGGCTCATTAGATGGCCCCAAATGGTTAACAAACTCTGATTCCCCGGCGCAAGCGCTTGTCAAACATCGCCCGAAATTAAGTAATCTTTTGATCTTTAGAGAGAATTTCGAACGACACCTCTTAATGTGTCACTTGAAGATTGCTCGCTAAGAGGATTCATCGGACTCAGAACTCCGGCGCTGCGTTCGACACTCAGCAAAACTTTGCAAAGTGTGGCGTCCGGCGCACCAGTTGCTGAATAAGGATTGTTAACGACGCCGGTAAACGAAGCCCTAACAGGCTGGCGCAAGTTTCCCGAAATTGTGTCGAAGCGCGAAAAAATATTGATTTGCCCGCGTCGCTGCGTCGCCAGCCGGCGCATAGCGTAAGGAATGAGCAACCTTCCTCCTGCATCGTAAGTTTGTCTCGTCGAGTAACGCTAACGTCCTCATCGGGCCCTGCGTAAAGTGTTAGGGAGTTCGCAAGAATGAAGTCGCGGGACACGCTCATTCGTCTCAAGCGCTTTCAAGTCGACGAGAAGCGTCGTCGCGTTCGTCAGATCGAAATGATGACGGCAGAGTTCACGCGCATGATCGGCGATCTCGACCGCGAAATCGCGCTCGAGGAAAAGCGCGCCGGGATCACCGACACAGCGCACTTCGCCTACCCCACCTACGCTCGCGCCGCGAGCGTGCGGCGCGACAACCTCAAGAGCTCCATCGCGGAACTTTCGATCCAGCATCAGGAGGCCAAGGCCGCGCTCGATGAGGCCCAGGCCGAACTCCAGAAGCACGAGTTGATCGACGGCCGCGAGAAGCTGGCCGAGCGCGCCACGGATAGTGCGGCGCGCCTCTGATCTGATCCCGACATCCCGACTGCGCGCGGCCGCCCTCGAAGTGCGTTGCGGCGCGCTTTGCGATGCTTTAGAGATCATCGCAGACAGATTGAGGTCTGGGGGACTGGAAATATGGCGGGCGATCACGGCGCGGCGGTCAGCGACGGCATGGACATGGAAGCCCACGAGGCGACCTACGATCAGTTCATCGAACTCACTCAGACCTGCACTGTGGTCGTGCTCAGCATCGTGCTTCTGCTCGTGCTGTGGGGCCTCGAAGGCCATGGGTTCCTCGCGCTGATCGGCCTGATCCTGACGTTCGCTGCGGCCACGATTGGCGGCCTGACCGGACAGGGCTGGAAGGCTGTGGCGCCGGTCTTTCTTCTCATTGGGCTCGCCTGCATCGTTTTCTGACGCTATGCGTCCGGTGCGCAGGGAGCGCGCCGACGTCCCGGAAACCCGCCAATAGAGGTAGGGACTCATGTTGATTGGGATCGTCGCGGAGACGGATCCGCGGGAAACGCGTGTCGCCGCCAGCCCGGAAACGGTCAAGAAATTCGTGAGCCTCGGGGCGGAGGTCGCCGTCGAGAGCGGCGCCGGCGTAAAGGCCGGCTTTACGGACGCCGATTTCCAGGCCGCCGGCGCCCGGACCACCGACGCGCAAGGCGCGCTGTCCGGCGACATCGTGCTGAAGGTGCGCCGCCCGAACGGCGACGAGACCGGCAAGCTGAAATCCGGCGCGCTGGTCATCGCGATCCAGGACCCGTACGGCCACCCCGCCGAGATCGAGGCTCTGGCGCACGCGGGCGTCGCCGCGTTCGCGATGGAGCTGATGCCGCGCATCACCCGCGCGCAGGTCATGGACGTGTTGTCGTCGCAGGCCAATCTCGGCGGCTATCGGGCGGTTATCGACGCCGCCGCGGAATACGGACGCGCCTTCCCGATGATGATGACGCCCGCCGGCACGGTGCCCGCGGCCCGAGTGTTCATCATGGGCGTCGGCGTCGCCGGGCTGCAGGCGATCGCCACCGCGCGTCGCCTCGGCGCGATCGTCACCGCGACCGACGTTCGCCCGGCGACCAAGGAGCAGGTCGAATCGCTCGGCGCCAAATTCGTCGCCGTCGAGGACGAGGAATTCAAGCAGGCCGAGACGGCAGGCGGCTACGCCAAGGAAATGTCGGACGCCTACAAGGCCAAGCAGGCGGCGCTCGTTGCCGCCCATATCGCCAAGCAGGACATCGTCATCACGACCGCGCTCATTCCCGGGCGTCCTGCGCCCCGGCTGGTCAGCGCCGAGATGGTGAAGTCGATGCGGCCGGGCTCGGTCATCGTCGACCTCGCGGTCGAGCGCGGCGGCAATTGCGAGCTCTCCAAGCTCGACGACATGGTCGACGACCGAAAACGGCGTCCGGATCGTCGGCTATTCCAACGTCACCCGCCTCGGCTCGACGGCGTCGTCGCTCTACGCCCGCAACCTGTTTGCGTTTGTCGAAACGCTGATCGACAAAACCACCAAAGCGCTCGCGGTGAACTGGGACGACGAACTCGTCAAGGCCACCTGCTGACCCGCGACGGCGCGGTCGTGCATCCGAATTTCGCGCCGAAAACGTAATGGCCCGCCGGCGTTGATGGCCGGGACGAGCCCGGCCATGACGGTAGCGGTCGTCGAATTCCCTGGACTAGCGCTTATTCCTGCCTCCCCTACGCCGAACGAGAGACACCGCCATGGACAATCTCGACGCCACGATCGCCAAACTGAGAGCCGCCGCCGACGCCGCCAACGACGCCGCGAACGCCGCGCACGCCTACGCCGACCAACTCGCCGCTGCGGGCAGCGCGGCGACAGGCGGGGCGATCGATCCGTTCGTGTTCCGGCTCGCCATCTTCGCGCTCGCCGTGTTCGTCGGCTATTACGTCGTCTGGTCGGTGACGCCGGCGCTGCATACGCCGCTGATGTCGGTCACCAACGCGATCTCCTCGGTCATCGTCGTCGGCGCGCTGCTGTCGGTCGGCGTGGCGGCGGTCGACAGCGGCTCGAGCTTCGCCCGGTTCGTCGGCTTCATCGCGCTGATCCTCGCCTCGGTGAACATCTTCGGCGGCTTCCTCGTCACCGAGCGCATGCTCGCCATGTACAAGAAGAAGGGCTGAGCGCCGTGAACGTCAATCTCGCCGCCCTGCTCTATCTCGTCGCCGGCGTCCTGTTCATTCTCGCGCTGCGCGGCCTGTCGTCGCCGGCCTCGTCGCGGCAGGGCAACCGGTTCGGCATGGCCGGCATGGTGATCGCCGTTCTGACGACGCTGGCGCTGAAGCCGCCGTCGAGCTTTTTCGCCTGGGTGCTGGTCATCCTCGGCTTCGCGATCGGCGGCGGCATCGGCGCGTGGCGCGCCCGCACCGTGCAAGATGACGGCGATGCCGCAGCTGGTGGCGATGTTCCACTCGCTGGTCGGCCTCGCCGCGGTGCTGGTCGCCGCCGGCGCGCTCTATGCGCCCGACGCGTTCGGCATCGCCGAGGGCAATTCGATCCATGCCGGCGAGCCTGATCGAAATGTCGCTCGGCCTCGCGATCGGCGCCATGACCTTCACCGGCTCGATCATCGCCTTCGCCAAACTCGACGGCCGGATGTCCGGCGCGCCGATCATGCTGCCGCAGCGCCACGCGATCAACATCGCGCTCGGCGTCGCTGCTGGTCGTGCTGATCGTGCTGTTCTTCAGCTACGGCCTCGGCGTTCCTGTTCTGGCTGATCGCGCTGGCGAGCCTCGCGCTCGGCGTCCTGCTGATCATCCCGATCGGCGGCGCCGACATGCCGGTCGTCGTCTCGATGCTGAACTCCTACTCCGGCTGGGCGGCGGCGGGCATCGGCTTCACGCTCGGCAATCTCGCGCTGATCATCACCGGCGCGCTGGTCGGCTCGTCGGGCGCGATCCTTTCCTACATCATGTGCAAGGCGATGAACCGCTCGTTCATCTCCGTGATCCTGGGCGGGTTCGGCGGCGAGACCGCTGCCGCCAGCGGCAAGGTCGAGACGCGCCCGGTCAAGCAGGGGTCGGCGGACGACGCGGCGTTCATGATGAAGAACGCCTCGAAGATCATCATCGTGCCGGGCTACGGCATGGCGGTCGCGCAGGCGCAGCACAGCCTGCGCGAAATGTGCGAGATCCTGAAGAAGGAAGGCGTCGAGATCAAATACGCCATTCACCCGGTCGCGGGCCGCATGCCCGGCCACATGAACGTGCTGCTCGCCGAAGCCAACGTGCCCTACGACGAGGTGTTCGAGCTCGAGGACATCAACAACGAATTCGCCCAGGCCGACGTCGCCTATGTGATCGGCGCCAACGACGTGACCAATCCCTCCGCCAAGACCGACCCGAAGTCGCCGATCTTTGGCATGCCGGTGCTGGACGTGGAGAAGGCGAAGACCGTGCTGTTCATCAAGCGCGGCATGGGCTCGGGCTATGCGGGCGTCGAGAACGAACTGTTCTTCCGCGACAACACGCTGATGCTGTTCGGCGACGCGAAGAAGATGACGGACTCGATCGTCAAGGCGCTGCAGCACTAGGGAGCGGCGCCGCCCTCATCCGGCGCTACGCGCCACCTTCTCCCGCAAGCGGGAGAAGGGTTATCGCCCCCTCTCCCGCTTGCGGGAGAGGGCCGGGGTGAGGGCGTTTCAGCCTAGCCGGGCCAATCCGGCCCGCGCCGCGGCATTGCTCGGGTCCACGACCATCGCGCGGTTATAAGACTCCAGCGCCTTGGCCTTGTTGCCGGCTTCTCGTACGCCAGCCCCAGCCCCGCCCAGGCGGACGCATTGTTGGAATCGACGTTGAGCGCCGCGTCGTAATCCTCGATCGCGGAATCGTATTTGCCGGTCGCCATGTAGCTCTGGGCGCGCGCCTGATAAGGCGCGCCCGCGAACGGGTCGCGGTCGATGGCGTTGTTGAAGTCGACGATCGCCTGCTGCTGGTTTCCCTGGCGCTGATAGATCAGGCCTCGGGCGTGATAGGCTTGCGCGCCTTCGGGATTGAGCCGGATCGCCGCATTGAGGTCCGTCGAGCGCTTCGGGAAGCTTGCCCTCGGTGCGCTCGAGATTGCCGCGACCGAGATAGGCTGCCGCGTCGTTCGGGTTCTCGGCGATCGCCTGATTGAAGTCGGCCATCGCCGGGCCATCCTTGCCCGTCTGCCGATAGGCCAGCGCCCTGATTGGTATAGGCGCCGGAGAACTTCGGATCGAGCTGGATGGCGCGGCTGAAATCCTCGATCGCGCTCTGGTATTGGCCGGCCTTCGCGTAGGCGATGCCGCGCGTATTGTAGGCTGCGGGATCGTTGGGATTGCGCTGGATGACGTCGGTCAGCGAGGCGATATTGCCTCTCGCCGCTCCGGACGTATCGGCTTCGACCTCGGCGACCTTGGCCGAGGAGCCATTGAGCGAGCCCATCGTCTCGCTGCATCCGGCGACGCTAGTGGCCAACACGATGCTGATCGCCACCCGTCGGACCAGCGAAGCGCTTGCAAATGTATAGCATTCTCATGCCCCGCCGTTCTTGTCGGCCGCGCACGCCAACCTGGCCGCGCGCGACGCCGCCTGGGACACGGACTTCGTCAGCTCGCCGCGCGGCGCGCCCGGCGCCGGCTTGGGCTTCATCGGCAGCAGGCCCTCGCGCTGCAACTTCTTGCGCGCCAGCTTGCGGGCGCGGCGAACCGCCTCCGCCTTCTCACGAGCGCGCTTCTCCGAAGGCTTCTCGTAATGGCCGCGGAGCTTCATCTCGCGGAAGATGCCTTCGCGCTGCATCTTCTTCTTCAGCGCCTTGAGAGCCTGGTCGACATTGTTGTCGCGAACGAGAACTTGCACTGGCGATCCTATGTTGCGAGGCTTGCGCCTCGAATCGTTCCGAAGATTTGGGCAATAGCGAACGCGCCCGCTCTCGCGAACGGCCCGTCCCGAAGTGGCGCGGCGATAACAGACCGCGCCGCTTCTGTCCAGACTTGCCCTTCGCTTTTCCCGATTTGGAACGCAGTGCCAGAGCTTTGCGGCGCGATTTTGTCGCCGGATACGGTTCCGTCCGCCGTCCGCGGCGCAGGGCCCCTGTGCGGAACGACGCGCACGGCAATTTAATTCGTAGCGCTGCGGTTTTTCTGGAAGCCTGCTCATTCGACGTTTGGCTTAAGACCAAAGCCTGAAGCCCATCCGAAGGCGGAGGCAACCCTCACTGAAGTTTGAGTTAGGCGCCCAAAATTCGCGCGTCCCGTTCCCGCGCCCGCCAGCCCTTCGCCTTGTCGCGGCAGGGGCTTCCGGTGCACTATGCGCGCATAAAACAGAAGGCGGGAGGAATTCGTCATGAGATACGCGATCGCGTCCGCGCTCGCCCTGTTGGCGGCGAGCGGCTTTGCCCAGGCCGACGACAAGGTCGTCAAGATCGGCGTGCTGAACGATCAGTCCAGCCTCTATGCGGATGACCGGCGGCAACGGGTCCACGTCCTGGCGGCGCAGATGGCGGTCGAGGACAGCGGCCTTGACGGCCAAGGGCTGGACGATCAGCGTCATCGGCCGGCGACCATCAGAACAAGCCCGACGTCGGCGCCGGCATCGCGCGCAAATGGTTCGACGAAGACAAGATCGACGTCGTCGCCGACGTGCCGAATTCCGGCGTCGGCGCTCGCGGTCAACAACGTCGTGAAGGAGAAGAACGGCGTCTACCTCAATTCCGGCGCCGCGACCTCGGATCTCACCGGCAAGGCCTGCTCGCCGAACACCGTCCACTGGACCTACGACACCTACATGCTCGCCCATGGCACCGGCGCGGCGGTCGTCAAGGCCGGCGGCGACACCTGGTTCTTCCTCACCGCCGACTACGCGTTCGGCAAGGCGCTGCAGCGCGACACGACCGACGTCATCGAGGCGACCGGCGGCAAGGTGCGTCGGCTCGGTCAACGTGCCGCTCAATACGCCCGACTTCTCGTCCTTCCTGCTGCAGGCGCAGGCCTCGAAGGCCAAGGTGGTCGGCCTCGCCAATGCCGGCGGCGACACCGATCAATTCCGATCAAGCAGGCGCATGAATTCGGCGCTCGTGTCGGGCGGCCAGAAGCTCGCCGCGCTGCTGCTGTTCGTCACCGACGTCAACGCGCTCGGTCTCGAGGTCGCGCAAGGGCTTGCAGTTCACCGAGACCTTCTACTGGGACCTGACGAAGGCACGCGGGCTTTCTCGAAGCGCTTCTCGGAGCGGATGTCGAACCACGCATGCCGACTTCGCAATCCAGGCCGGCGTCTACGCGTCGATACGACACTATCTGAAGACGCTGGACGCGCTGGGCGGCAATCCCCATGACGGCGCCAAGCCGTCGTCGCCAAGATGAAGGAAATTCCGACCGACGACCGCTGTTCGGCAAGGGCGTCATTCGTGCCGACGGGCGCGCGATGCACGACGCCTATCTGTTCGAGGTGAAAAAGCCCTCGGAATCGAAGTATCCCTGGGACTACTACAAACTCGTCGCGACGATCCCTGCCGAGCAGGCGTTCCGACCGATCGGCGAAGGCGATTGCTCGCTCGTCAAGAAGTGAAGGCGTCCAGAATTTCATGTTGGAGGACTTGGTATGAAGGGTAGCATCTGGTTGGGCGCGCTCGCCGGGGCGTTGTCGGTACTCGGACTCGGCGGCGCGGCCAACGCCGCGGACAAGGTTGTGATCGGCGACATCGACGACATGTCCGGCGTCTATGCCGACGTGATCGGCCCGAAAGGCGCCGAAGGCATCAAGATGGCGATCGCCGACTTCGGCGGCTCTGTGCTGGGCCAGCCGATCGAGTTGCTGACCTACGATCACCAGAACAAGCCCGACCTCGGCGCGCAGAAGTTCCGCGAATGGGCCGACCGCAACGGCCTGACCATGGTGCTCGGCGGCTCCAACACCGGCGTTTCGCTCGCCATGTCGATCGCCGCCAAGGAGAAGAAGGTGCCGTTCTTCGCCATCGGCGCGGCCGGCGCTTCGCTGACCGGCAAGGACTGCACGCCCTACACGATGCACTACGGCTACGACACGACGGCGCTCGGCAACGGCACGGCGACGGCGATCCTCAAGCAGGGCGGCAAGACCTGGTTCTTCCTCACCGCCGACTACGCCTTCGGCACGCAGCTGCAGCAGTCGGCCGAGCGGGTCGTCAACGCCAACGGCGGCAAGGTGCTCGGCGCGGTGCGGGTGCCGCTCGGCACAGTCGGACTTCTCCTCGTTCCTGCTGCAGGCGCAGACATCGGGCGCCGATGTGGTCGGCCTCGCCAACGCCGGCGCCGACTTCGTCAACTCGCTGAAGGCCGCCAACGAATTCGGCATCACCAAGTCGCAGAAGCCCGCGGCGTTGCTCGCTTTCCTCAGCGACATTCACGCGCTCGGCCTTGAAACGGCGCAGGGTCTCTATCTGACGACCGGCTGGTACTGGGACCTCAACGACACGACGCGCGCGTTCGGCAAGAGTTCTTCGACAAGACCGGCGTCGAGCCGACCGACAACCAGGCCGCCGCCTATTCGGCGACGCTGACCTATCTTAACGCGGTGAAGGAAGCCGGCACGACCGATGCCGACAAGGTGATGGAGAAGCTGCACGGCGCGAAGGTCAACGACATCTACACGACCGACGGCGTCATCCGCGCCGACGGCCTGCTCGAGCATTCGATGTATGTGATGCAGGTGAAGACGCCCGCGGAATCGAAGAGCGCCTGGGACCTGCTGAAGCTCGTGCAGACGATGTCCGGGCGAGCAGGCTTACGGCACGATTGCCGAATCGACCTGCCCGCTGGTGAAGAAGTAACGAACTGCGGCCGCCGCCTCGCGGCGGCCGATCCTTTCAAAGGCGGCCCTCAGGCCGCCTTTTCCTTGTCTGCCGCAAAGCCGCGCTTGCGCAGCAGCGCCTCCGGACGCGGCTCGCGGCCACGGAACGCGAGATAGGCCTCATCCGCCGGCCGCTTGTTGCCCGCCGCGTAGACGAACTCTTTCAGACGCGCGGCAACAGCAGGATCGAAGGGATCGCCGGCCTCGGCAAACGCCTCGAAGGCGTCGGCGTCGAGCACCTCCGACCACATGTAGCTGTAGTAGCCGGCCGAATAGCCGGAGCCGGCGAAGATGTGCTGGAAATGCGCCGCGGCGTGGCGCGGCGCAATCGCGGCGGGCATGCCAATCTCGGCGAGGGTCTTCTGCTCGATCGCCTTCGCGTCTGAACTCCGCCGCCGCCGGCAGCGTGTGCGCCGCCATGTCGAAGAACGACGAGGCCGAGAAACTCCGCCGTCGCAAAGCCCTGCCCATAACGTCGCGCGGCGCTGACGGCGTCGAGCAGTTCCTTCGGCAGCGGCTCGCCGGTCTCGTGATGGCGCGCGTATTCCGAGAGGATCGCAGGTTGATCGAGCCAATGCTCGTAGAGTTGCGAGGGCAGTTCGACGAAATCGCGCGCGACCGCCGTGCCGGAAAGCCAGGGATAGGTGACGTCCGAGAGCATGCCGTGCAGCGCATGGCCGAACTCGTGGAACAGGGTATGCGCTTCGTCGTGGCTCAGCAGCGACGGCGCGCCCTCCCCCGCGGGCGAAAAACTCATCGTGTTGAGCACGATCGGCAGCGTCTCGCCGTCGAGCCGGCTCTGCACCCGCAGCGACGACATCCAGGCGCCGCTGCGCTTCGAAGGCCGCGCGAAATAGTCGCCGATGAACAGCGCGATCGGTTTGCCGTTCGCGTCCTTCACTTCGAAGGCGCGGGCGTCGGGATGGGGCAGATCGATGTCGTCGCGGCGCTCGAAGGTGAGCCCAAACAACCGGCGCGCCGTCTCGAACGACGCGTCGATCATGCGCTCGAGCGACAGATAGGATTTCAGCTCGCCATCGTCGAAATGGAACAGCTGCGATCGCCGCTTCTCGGCGTAGTAGCGCCAGTCCCAGGCCTGCAGCTCGAAATTGCCGCCCTCGGCCGCGATCAGCTCCTGCAGCGCGGCGGCCTCGGCCAGCGCGCGCTCGCGCGCCGGCGCCCAGACCTGTTTCATCAGCCCGTCGCGCGGCGGCCGGCGTCTTCGCCATCGTGTCGGAGAGCTTGTAATCGGCGTAGCTGGCATAGCCGATCAGCGACGCCATCTCGGCCCGCAGCGTCAGCGTCTCGTCCATGATCGCGCCATTGTCGCGCGCGCCGCCGTTGGCGCCGCGCGCAACGAAGGCGCGCCAGACTTTTTCGCGCAGATCGCGACGGGTGGAGAACTGCAAGAACGGCTCGACCGACGAGCGCGACAGCGTGATCGCGTATTTGCCCGGCGCGCCGCGCGCCGCCGCCGTCGCCTTGGCGGCGGCGCGGAAATCCGGCGACAGCCCTGCAAGCTCCTCCTCGCTCTCGAGCAGCAGCAGATATTCGCGCTCGTCGCCCAGCACGTTCTGCCCGAACTCGGTGCCGAGCGTCGCCAGCCGCTCGCCGATCGCGGCGAGCCGCTGCTTGCGCGTCGGCGTCGAGCCCGGCGCCCGAGCGGACGAACGCCGTGTGATAGCGCTCGACCAGCCGGCGCGCCTCGGCGTCGAGACCGGCGGCCATCGCGCCGGCTTTGACCCAGTCGACGCGCTTGAACAGCGCGTCGTCGAGAAAGATCGCGTTGCTCTCGCGCGACAGGATCGGCGCGATATCGCGCTCGATCGCCTCCAGCGCCTCGTTGGTGTCGGCGCTCGCCAGGTGAAAGAACACCCGCGCTACGTTGCCGAGCGTTTTGCCGGCGCGCTCCATCGCGACGATGGTGTTCTCGAAGGTCGGCGGCTCCGGATTGGTCTTGATCGCCTCGATCTCGGCGCGCCGCTCGGCGAGCGCCGCATCGAAGGCGGGCCGGAAATGCTCGGGCTTGAAAAGGGAGAACGGCGGCGTGGCGAAAGGGCCGCGTCCAGGGCGCCAGAAGAGGATTTTCAGCAGCGTTCGACAAATGGCGTTCCTTTGGCAAGTGCCACGCCCGCATTGCGCCGCGGCGCTCGTCGGGATCAATATCGTGCGCGGAAGCGCCGATCGGTAGGTGGGAACGAAAGCATGAACGACACACGAGCCGCAATCGTCCGTCGGCGCGAAGGCAAACTGGCCGCCAAGACCGTCGCCGCGCTGGTCGCCGACCTCAACGCCCATTTCGGCAACAAGATCTCGACCGCCGAGGCGACGCGCGTCCAGCACGGCCATACCCTGACCTGGACGCCGAACGCGCCGCCGGACGCCGTGCTGTTCGCCGAGAGCCGCGAGGACGTGATGGAGGCGGTGACGATCTGCGCGCGCCACGACGCGCCGATCGTCCCCTATGGCGCCGGCAGCTCGCTCGAAGGCCACCTCAACGCGCTGCACGGCGGCCTGTCGCATCGATCTGTCGCGGATGGACCGCGTGCTCGCGGTCCACGCCGAGGACCTCGATTGCGTGGTCGAGCCGGGCATCACGCGCAAGGCGCTGAATTCCCATTTGCGCGACAGCGGCCTGTTCTTTCCGATCGACCCCGGCGCCGACGCCTCGATCGGCGGCATGGCGGCGACGCGCGCCTCCGGCACCAACGCGGTGCGCTACGGCACGATGAAGGACAACGTGCTGTCGCTCGGCGTCGTCACCGCCGAAGGCAAGTACATCGCGCACCGCCAGCCGGGCGCGCAAATCCTCGGCGGGCTACGATCTCACGCGGCTGTTCGTGGGCTCCGAGGGCACGCTCGGCGTCGTCACCGAGATCACCCTGAAGCTCGCCGGCATGCCCGAATGCATCTCCGGCGGCCATTGCGCGTTCCCTGATGTCAACGCCGCCTGCATGACCGTCATCGCGACCATCCAATCCGGCATACCGGTCGCGCGCATCGAACTGCTCGACCAACTGCAGGTGCAGGGCCTGCAACACTTATTCGAAGCTCGGCCTGCCCGAGACGCCGATGCTGTTCGTCGAGTTTCACGGCTCCGAGGAAGGGGTCGCCGAACAATCGCGGCGGTTCAGCGAGATCGCGCGCGAGTACGGCGGCAGCGACTTCGCCTGGACGACCAACCCGGAGGAGCGCACCAAACTCTGGCAGGCGCGCCACGACGTCTACTGGGCCTGCCTGACCCTGCGCCCCGGCGCGCGGCCGTTCGCGACCGACGTCTGCGTGCCGATCTCGCGACTGGCCGAATGCGTCGCGGAGACGCAGGCCGACATCGCCGCGCAGGGCCTGATTGCGCCGATCGTCGGCCATGTCGGCGACGGCAATTTCCATGTCAGCCCGCTGATCGACGTCGAGAACCCCGACGAGGTCCAGCGCGCCGAAGCGTTCAGCTCGCGGCTCGCCAAACGCGCCATCGCGATGGAGGGCACCTGCACCGGCGAGCACGGCGTCGGCCAGAAGAAGATCCCCTATCTCGAGATCGAACACGGCGAGGCGACGCTCGACCTGATGCGCCATGTGAAGCTGGCGCTCGACCCGCAGAACCTGTTCAACCCGGGCAAGATTTTCGGGAGTGAGGCGCGCTCACCCCTCATCCGGCGCTTCGCGCCACCTTCTCCCGCAGGCGGGAGAAGGGCTCGCCCCCTCTCCCGTTTACGGGAGAGGGTCGGGCTGAGGGCGGCTACGCTCGTAATCCACAAACGCGAAATCCGCTTCGTCGCGCGGGCCGCGCACGCCCGCTTCGCGGTCGCTCTCCCGCCACAGCGCCGGATCAATCTCAGGAAACAGCGCATCGCCCTCCGGCGCCAGATCGACCTCGGTGATGTAGAGCCGGTCCGCCATCCCGATCGCCTGCGCGTAAATTTCGCCGCCGCCGCCGATCGATGATCTCATCTGCCGCCGTGCGCGCGCGCCAGCGCCAGCGCTGCGCTCAAGGCTATCGGCGATTTCGACGCCTGGCGCCGAGAATGCCGGATCGCGCGTGACGACGATCGAGAACCGGCCCGGCAACGGGACTGCCGATCGATTGAAACGTCTTGCGGCCCATGATCAGCGGCTTGCCCATCGTCAGCGCCTTGAAGCGCTTCAGGTCGGTGGACAGCCGCCACGGCAATGCGTTGCCAGCGCCGATGACGCCGGTTGCGGGCGACGGCGGCGATCAGGGAAACAATCGGCTTTGTCACACCGCCACCGGCGCCTTGATCGCCGGCCAGGGCTCGTAGCCTTCGAAGCGATGTCGTCGGCCGAAATATCGAACAGCGCGCCGCGCGGCGAAGGCCGCAAGGGCGCCAGCCGCAGGCGCGGCAGCGGGCGCGGCGCGCGCGAAAGCTGCTCGCGCGCCTGCTCGACGTGGTTGCTGTAGACATGCGCGTCGCCGAGCGTATGAACGAAGTCGCCGACCTCGAGACCGCATTCGCGCGCGACCAGATGGGTCAGCAGCGCGTAGCTCGCGATGTTGAAGGGCACGCCGAGGAACAGGTCGGCGGAGCGCTGGTAGAGCTGGCACGACAGCCGGCCGTTGGCGACGTAGAACTGGAACAGGCAATGGCACGGCGCCAGCTTCATCCGCTCGATGTCGGCGACATTCCAGGCCGAGACGATCGAGCCGGCGGGATTCCGGATTGCGCTTGATCTCCGCGACGACAGCAGCGATCTGATCGAAGGTGCGCCCGTCGGCGCCTTCCCAGGAGCGCCATTGCTTGCCGTAGACCGGCCCGAGTTCGCCGCCCTCGTCGGCCCATTCGTCCCAGATCGAAACCTTGTTGGCCTTCAGATAGGCGATGTTGGTCTCGCCATTGAGGAACCAGATCAGCTCGTGGACGATCGAGCGGAGGTGCAGCTTCTTGGTCGTGACCAGCGGGAAACCCTGCGACAGGTCGAAACGCAGCTGCCGGCCGAACACCGAGCGCACGCCGGTGCCGGTCCGGTCGCCCTTCACGGCGCCCGTCTCGAGGGCTTCGCGCAATAGATCGAGGTAGGCTCGCATCCCTGTCCGGCTCCTGCCTTCGGGAGCGGTTTAGACGATTCGCCGAGCCTGTGCGAACGCTCAGCGACCCGCGCGTCGCCCGGGTCTGACCGGGCGAACGCGATGCTGTCAAAGCGTCAGTGGACGCTGACGGTCTCGAGCTGATGTTCCCAGGCGTTGGCGATCGCCGTGTCCTTGGAGTTGGTCAGCATGATCGGCGTGCCGTCGGCGCCAAGCAGCGCGAACAGGCGCAGACCCGGCCGAATCGCGGGCGCCTGCGGGAACAGCCGCTGCGCGTCCTCGGACATGATCGTCTTCACATAGGCGACGGCCCCCTCTCCGAGGTGAGCCAATTCCTGCGCAGTCAAGGCCGCACGGTCGTTGTTGTTGTTAGTCACCGTTGCTCTCCTTTCCGGGCTTAGAAAGCCCCGCTCCGTCGCCGTTAGTCGCGCGACGAAATTGAAATCCGTTTTACGGTCTTCTCCGGCTGCGGCCGAGCTACGTCGATCGACAACAAACCGTTTGCAAGTTCCGCGCCGAGCACCTGCATGCCCTCGGCGAGGAGGAAGCTGCGCTGGAACTGCCGGGCCGCAATGCCGCGATGGATATAGTCGCGGCTCTTGTCGTCCTGCTGCCGGCCCCGAATCCAGAGCTGGCTTTCTTCCTGCGTCACTTCCATGTCTTCACTCGCGAACCCCGCAACGGCGAGCGTTATCCGCAGCCGTTCCGGCTCGTCGCCAGTCGCTCCGATGCGCTCGATGTTGTAGGGAGGATAGCCGTCCGCAGCGGACTTGGCGGCCTTGTCGAGCGCTCGCTCGATTTGGTCGAAGCCGAGGAGAAACGGCGAACTCAGCGCAGTCACACGAACCATCGAAGCCCCCAGGGCGCTCCTTCGGCGACGCCCTCCCTCGAGGACGGACGCTGCCGAACACTTGCTTCTACCGAGAGGCGCCCCGATCGCGGCGACGCTTCTGCGTTTTCAGATATGGCGCGAAAACGTTCTGTGTTCAAGGGCTTTCACCCTGGCTTCGGATGCTCGGCCCGAAGCGCTAAGAAAGATTAAACGCCGGGGCCGAAAACGGAAAACGATTCGGCTGCGGTTCGCCTTATTGCCATTGCAGAGTGAGACGCGTGGGTAAACTCGGTACTAAGCGCCAATGCCAGGCCTGCGGCGCCAAATTCTACGACCTCGGCAAACGCCCTGTGATTTGTTCGCGGTGCGGCGCGGAGGTCGATCTGAAGCGGCTCAAGAAGACCCAGGCTCCGCCGAGCCGGAGACGGCCATGCCGGCGATCGCGGCGCCAAGCCGCGAGCCCGTCGCGGCCCACGCCACGCCGTCGAACTGGTCGCCGCAGCAGACGCGCGCGCTCGACGCCGTCGCGCAATGGCTTCGCAAGGGCGAGCCGCAGGTGTTTCGCCTGTTCGGCTACGCCGGCGTCGGCAAGACGACGCTCGCCCGCCACATCGCCGAGGGCGCGCGCGGCGACACGGCCTTCGCGGCCTTCACCGGCAAGGCGGCGCTGGTGCTGCGCTCCAAGGGCTGCGTCGGCGCGACGACGATCCACTCGCTGATCTACAACGCGAGCGAAGGCGCCGACGGCGCGCCGAGCTTCACGCTCAACCGCGACGGGCCCGCCTCGCGCGCGGGCCTGATCGTGATCGACGAATGCTCGATGGTCGATGAGGAGCTGGGACGCGACCTGCTGTCGTTCGGCAAGCCGATCCTGGTGCTCGGCGATCCCGCGCAATTGCCGCCGGTGCGCGGCGGCGGCTTCTTCACCTCCGCCGAGCCCGACGTCATGCTGACGGAGATCCATCGCCAGGCCGAGGACAACCCGATCCTCCGCCTCGCCGGCGCCGCCCGACGCGGCGAGGATCTGCTCTATGGCGACTACGGCGCAGCGAAGGTCATCCGCCGCAGCGAGATCACCGCGCCGCTGGTGCTCGACGCCGATCAGGTGCTGGTCGGGCTCAACAAGACCCGGCGGCTTTACAATCAGCGCATCCGCAGCCTGAAGGGACTCTCCGATCTGTTGCCGGTGTCGGGCGACAAGCTCGTCTGCCTTCGCAACGACCGCGTAAAGGGCCTCATCAACGGAGGGCTTATGGCGGGTCGACGAATTCATCGGCGTCAAGAAAGACTACGTGAGGATGAACGTCAGCTCGGAGGACGAAGCCGGGCGCGGCACGAAGAAAGTCGCCGTCCACAAGACGTTCTTCGAAGGATTGGAGGGCGAGCTGCCCTACCCGATCCGCAAGGAATCCGATGAGTTCGACTACGGCTACGCGCTCACCGTCCACAAGGCGCAGGGCTCGCAATGGGACAATGTGGTGCTGTTCGACGAAAGCTTTGCGTTTCGGGAACACCGCGCCCGCTGGCTCTACACCGCCGTCACCCGCGCCGCGCGCCGCCTCACGGTCGTGCGCTGATCGACGCTCCGGTGACATGCAGGCCATAGCCGATGATGCCCAGCGCGACGATGATCGCCAGCGCCCACAGCGGCGCCGCCAGCGCCGACCCCTTTCGCGATGACGGGAACGCCAAGCCTCGGCCGCCCTTGTCGCTGAGCGTCGTCTGGGCGAGCAGCCGATAGGTCTCGAGACGACGCGTCGTGCTTTCGCCGATGATATAGGAGCGCGTCTCGGCGTCGGTCGGCAGCCGCCCGACCAGCTTTCTTGAAATCCTCGAGCCAGTCGCGCTTGTTCTGCTTGTAGAGCGAATAGGCGACCAGACCCGATATTTCGCCCTCGGCCGACACCAGCGCCTCGAAAATCGGATTGCGATCGGCTTCGTCGCGGGCGACGCCCGTCAGGGTGATGCCGGTGGAGTCCTGCGCGCCCTTCCCGCTCGCGATCTTGTCTGCGGTTTCCATTTCGAAGCCTCCCGATTTTGCTCCGAAGACCAGTTCCTTGGCGCATAGTAACCACGAAACTCGAGCGATGTCACAATCCCTGCGCGCTCGCGCCTCACCAGGCAACCTCCAACGCTTCCAATCCATGGAAGTGGAACGCATCCCGATAACGCGGCGGCTGCGCCAGCCGCAGCCCGGGCAGCCGTTCAAACAGCAGCGGCAACGCGACGCGCATCTCGAGCCGCGCCAGCGGCGCGCCGACGCAGAAATGGATGCCGGCGCCGAACGCGACATGCGGGTTGCGCTCGCGGGCGAGGTCGAGTTGTTGCGGCTCGAGCAAACACGCTCGCATCCCGATTGGCGGCGCCGAGCAGCAAGCCGATGCGGTCACCGACATGCAGTTGCACGCCGGCAATCTCGACCTCCTGCAGTGCGTAGCGCGTGAACAGATGCAGCGGCGGGTCGAACCGCAGCAATTCATCGACGCAGGCGTCGTCGGCGCGCGGCGCCGAGCCGTGCTCGAGCAGCGCCTTCACCGCATTGCCGAGGCCATGCACCGTCGCCTCATGTCCCGCGTTGAGCAGCAAGATGATGGTCGTCGTCATCTCGTCCAGCGACAGCTTGCCGCCTTCCGCCTCCGCGGCGGCCAGTCCGCTGATGAGATCATCGCGCGGCGCGCGCCGCCGCTCGGCAATCAGACCGCGCACGAAAGCGGCGAACGCGCGCGATGCGGACGCGGCCGCCTCCTCGTCCGCGCGGGTGACGCCGAACTGATACATCGCGACCATGCTGTGCGACCAGGCGAGCATCTGATCGGCCATCTCGCGCGGCGCGCCGATCAGGTCCGCAATGACTGCGATCGGCAGCGGCGTGGCGAAATTCGCGATCAGGTCGGTCTCGCGACCGGCCTCGAAGCGATCAATCAATTCATGGCACATCGCCGCGATTCCGGCGCCAGGCGCTCGACCTGACGCGAGACGAACGCGCGGTTGACGAGGCCGCGCAGCCTGGTGTGCTCGGGCGGCTCCAGCTCGAGCAGCGAATGGCGCTCGATCGCATGGAACGGCTCGAGGTGCGGCGCCGGCTCCGGCCAGCCCAGCGCCTCGCGGGTGGCGACGTGCAGCACCTGCCGGCCGAAACGCCGGTCGCGCAGCAAGGTCGAAACATCGGCATGATCGAGAAAACACCAGAAGCCGTAATCCTCCCAGAAGAACACCGGCGTCACGCGCGCGGATCGTCTCGTAGACGGGATACGGGTTCTGAAAAAACTCAGGCTCGCGCGGCGAAAGCCGAACGCGTCGAGCCGCAGCGTCGATCTCCAGATTCACTTGGCGGCCTCAAATCAACGGATAGGCGGCTTCCACCCGATACGGACCGCCGCCGACGGAATCCCGCGCCGAATACAGCACGAACCGCTCCGGCTCGAACGGCTCCGCGCGCAGCCCGCCCCTGGCGCCGAGATAGTCGGCGACCGCATGCGGCGAGACCGATCGCAGCCGCGCCAGCGTAACATGCGGCGTGTAATTGCGCGTCTCGGGCGTGAGGCCGATGCGGCGCATCCGCCGCTCGAGCGAAGCCTGAAGATCCATCAGCCCGGGGTCGCTCTTCAGCCTTGCGACGATGGCGCGCGGCTTTTCGCCGCCGAACCAGTGCAGCCCCTCGAATGCGATCCGCACCGGGCGCCGTCGCACTTCGTCCAACGTTTCGACGATCTCGTCGGCGGTGCGCGCATCGACATCGCCGATGAACCTCAGCGTGACGTGGTAGTCGGCGGCGTCGATCCAGCGCGCGCCAAACACGCCGCCACGCATCTCCGCCAAAATCTCGGCGATTTCACTCGGGATCTCGAGACCGGTAAACAGCCGCGGCATAACCTGCTCCCCGTTACGCGCCCGCAACAGAGCCGGCGTGAACGCGCGGCCCGAATTGGCTTGCTCGCCTATCTAAGGGTGGAAACATGACACTTGCTACCCACAGGGAAGGACCCAGATTTTCTTCCCCCAGGGCTGGCGGGATGTCGCCTGGCGCACCCTCGCCGTCTCGCATTGGACCGTCGCCGAGGCGCTCGACTTCGCGCGACTTCTCATCGGCAATGGGCCTTGGGAATGCGAGAACTACAAGGCCAAGGAGAGCGTCGTCGCGCTTGGCCAGCATCTCGCTGGCCGTCCGGGTGTTGCAGAGTTCGTCGCCGAGATGGCGAAGCGGGACGATGTCGGCGCAGCGACGCGCGCTTGGTTGGCTTATAAGCCCTACCAGCCAAAGCCCGCGTCAAAGCCATAAGCAACGGATTGGTTCTTCTGAATTGCCGCCGCCTCGGTTTTTATCGGCTCGGCCACCGGCGCCAGCGTCGCGAGCGCCGCCTCGTCGTCGTCGAGGGGTAAGCTTGAAGCGGGGGGCGCGTGCGGCGAGGCGGCGATCTTGTTAGCCGCGGTCGGAACCCAGTTCCAGGGTAGCAGTTCATCGACGCGACTGATCGGCAATACGGCTGATGACGTCGGAATTACGGTGACTCTTTACCGATTTAATACTTAAGCCTCCCGGCTGCTTGAAATCGGCAATTCTGCATATGTCACCGTAATTCGTAATGACCAGCCCGCGACTTTGCATCATCGCACGGCAGCCAAGTTGAGACGTGCTTCAAGTTTGTCGGCGGCTTCGCGTCGCTCGCTGTAGCGATCGGTGAGATAATCCGAGCGGTCGCGCGTCAGCAGCGTGAATTTCACCAACTCCTCCATCACATCGACGACGCGCTCGTAATACGCCGAGGGCTTCATGCGGCCGGCGTCGTCGAATTGCTCGTAAGCTTTGGCGACTGAGGATTGGTTTGGGATCGTCAGCATGCGCATCCAGCGGCCGAGCACGCGAAGCTGGTTCACCGCGTTGAAGGACTGCGAGCCGCCGCTCACCTGCATCACGGCGAGCGTCTTGCCCTGCGTCGGCCGCACCGCGCCGATCGCGAGCGGAATCCAGTCGATTTGCGCTTTCATAATCCCGGTCATCGCGCCGTGACGTTCGGGGCTAGTCCATACCTGGCCTTCCGACCAGGCCGAGAGCTCGCGCAGCTCCGCAACCTTCGGATGATTGGCCGGCGCGCTGTCCGGCAGCGGCAAATCGTGCGGATCGAAAATGCGCGTTTCCGCGCCGAGATATTGCAGCAGCCGTTCGGCTTCGAGCGTCAGGAATCGGCTGAAAGAACGTTCTCGCAGCGAGCCATAGAGCAGGAGAATCCGGGGCGCATGCTTCGCGCGTTCGCGCGGTTCGAGGCGGTTCATATCGGGCGGCGTCAGCAGCGATCCGGATACGTTCGGCAGTTCGTTCATGTCAGGGGCGCTCCGCCGCCAAATCAGGAACACGGGCGGCGGAGGGAAAGCTGAAAAACCAACGCATGACGCCAAGGCCGGCCAGCGCTCCGAGCAGTTGTGCGACGATAAACATCGGCACGTCGCCGGGCGCGATGCCCGAAAAGCTGTCGGTCAATGCACGCGCGATCGTGACAGCGGGATTGGCGAACGAGGTGGAAGCGGTGAACCAATAAGCGGCCGTGATGTAGAGGCCGACTGCGACCGGGATCGCTTCGCTCTTGAAACGCGAGACGGCAAGAATGGTGACGATCAGGCCGAAGGTCGCGACAAATTCCGCGAACCATTGCGCCGGCCCCGTGCGCGCCTTCACCGCAAGTTCGAAGAGCGGCAGGTCGAACATGGCGTGCGCGACGAGCGTGCCGACACAGCCGCCGACGATTTGCGCGGCAGCATAGGGCAGAAATTCGCGCCAGGGATGCTCTTTGCGCAGCCCCATCACGAGCGATACTGCGGGATTGAAATGCGCGCCCGAAATCGGCCCAAGCGCAAGGATCAGCACCACGAGGATTGCGCCGGTCGGCAGCGTGTTGCCGAGCAAGGCGAGCGCGATATTTCCGCCCGCCAGCTTCTCGCCCATGATGCCGGAGCCGACAACCGTCGCCACAAGGAGGCCGGTTCCAAGACATTCTGCCGCGAGGCGTTTCGTGAGAGAAAATGTCACGCAGTCGCCACGCGTCGGCCGGCATCGTCAATGACGCGTTCGCCGTCTTCCTTGATGAATTGCCCGCGTTGCGGCGGCAGGAGATCGAGAACTATTTCCGACGGCCGGCACAGGCGCACGCCCTTCGGCGATATGACGAGCGGGCGATTCATCAGGATCGGGTGCGCGCCGATCGCGTCAAGCAGCGCGTCGTCGGAGCGAGAAGGATCGCCGAGGCCGAGATCGTGAAACGGCGTCCCTTTCTCGCGCAGAATCTGGCGCACGGAGAGGCCAGCGCGTTCGAGCAGTTGCGTCAACAGCAGCCGCGTCGGCGGGCATTTGAGATATTCGATAATATGTGGCTCGACGCCGGCATTGCGGATCATCGCCAGCGTGTTGCGCGAGGTTTCGCAGGCGGGGTTGTGGTATATGATGATGACGTCCATCATGCAGACTCCGCGCGAGGTTTCGTCGAGCCTTCGAGCGCGCCGATTTCCCGCAGCTTCTTGTTGAGCGACAGCTGATCGATGCTCTTGAGTGGCAGGTTTATAAACACGGAAATCCGGTTCTTGAGATAGCGCGCCGCCAGGACGAAAGCGGCCTCCTTTTGAATGTCGGTTCCCTCGACGGCAGCAGGGTCTTCGATGCCCCAATGCGCCGTCATCGGCTGCCCCGGCCAGACCGGACAAGTTTCGCCGGCTGCGCTGTCGCAGACCGTGAACACGAAATCCATTTCCGGCGCGCCCGGAGCTGCGAATTCGTCCCAACCTTTGGAGTGGAAGCCATCGGTCGGATAATCAAGGCTCTCAAGCACTTTGATTGCGAAGGGATTGACGACGCCCTTGGGGTGGCTGCCAGCAGAGAAGGCGCGAAAGCGCCCCAGCCCGTCTTTGCGCAAAATGGATTCGGCGAGGATCGAACGCGCGGTGTTGCCGGTGCAGAGAAACAGCACGTTGAAGATGCGCTCAGCCATGAGCGGCCTCCTTTGGCGGGCAGCAGGGAGTGAGATCGGCGATCAGCGGGGCGCACAAATCTGGATTGCCGCCGCAGCAGTCTTTGACGAGGAACAGCATCACCTCGCGCAGTTGATCGAGGTTGGCGCGATAGATGATCGAGCGGCTGTGCCGCTGGCCGATGACGAGCCCGGCGCGCGCCAGAATTGCAAGGTGTGTCGACATCGTGTTTTGAGGAATCGCGACCAGGCGCGCCAACTCGCCAGCGGCTACGCCTTCCGGTTCGCGGCTTACCAGCAGCCGGAACACGTCGAGGCGCTTTGCCTGCGCCAGCGCCGACAACGCATCAACAGTTTGCAAACTATCCATTTATCGAGAATAACAGATATGTTTCGCCTTGCAATAGGCGACAATGTCCGATTCGGGAGAGAGGCCGTCGGGCGGGAACTACTTTTTTGGGCTCAGGACAGCCATTCGTCGCTTCCGCGTGAAGCTTCTCCTAACGGCCCAAAACGGCGGTTCTAGGCTGGACGCCGAACTTTGATTTAGACCAAGACTGGCAGCGCGGAGATCTATCACCGCCCCATACTTGCGGCCTCCCCCTCGCCGATCAACTCTTCGAGGCGATCGCGCCGGCGACCCGCAGCGAAATTTCGTCGGCGAGCGACCGCGCGAGCCTCAGTTCCGCATCGCGCTCGGCGCGCAAATTGGAATAGTCGTTGAAGTTGCGATCGTAGGGCGCGATCGAGACCGCGTTGCCCTCATAGAGCACTTTGCTCGTGCCAATTTCCGTCAGGGTGATCATCGCCGATCGCCGAAACCGTAACAGAGGTGCGCGAAAGTGATCTGCAACTCCACGGTCGGCGTCGTATGGTTCTCCTGGATCGTTATCAGCAGCCGGTATTTCGGCGTCAGAGTCTCGCCGGTGCCGTTCAGATTGGTGATCAGTCCGTCGGTGAGATAATGCCCGGTGCGGCCCTGCACGGGAAGAACCTCGACCTGCTTCATCGCCTCGGCGACGCCGGCATGGGCGCCTTCGCTGTAGAGCGGTTGGAAGCAGCCCGAAAGGGCCAACGCCGCAGACAGCACTGCAGCAGCGCGCGCACGGTCAGACCACGACATTGACGATCCTCTGCGGTACGACGATGACCTTCTTCGGCGGCTTATTATCCAACGCCCTTTGCACCGCGTCGAGCGCCAAGGCCGCCGCCTCGACGGTTTTCGGATCGGCGTCGCGGGCGATGGTCAGGTCGGCGCGTTTGCGGCCGTTGACCTGCACCGGCATCGTGATGTGCGTTGAGACAATCAGCGAGCGATCAATCTCCGGCCACGGGCTCTGCGAGACCAGCTGGGAGTGGCCGAGCACCTCCCAGCACTCCTCGGCCAGATGCGGCATCATCGGCGCGAAGGCGTGCACCAGCATGTCGCCGGCTTCGGCGAAAGCGTAGCGCAGGTCGTCGGCGATCTCGGCGGTTTCGATCGCGCCCACCGCGGCGGAGAGCGTGTTGGCGAGTTCGTAGATCGTCGCGATCGCCACGTTGAACCGCAGCCGCTCGATATCGTCCTCGACCTTGGCGAGCGCCGCATGGGCGGCCTGTCGCGTATGCGCGCGGCCTCCGCCGAGAAACTCGCCGGCATGGCGGGGCGGTTCGGCGCCGACCACGCGCTCGATCTCGCAGCACAGCCGCCACAGGCGCTGCGTCTGCTTGAAGGCGCCCTGAACGCCGGCCTCGGTCCAGATCACGTCGCGATCCGGCGGCGAATCCGACAGCATGAACCAGCGCGCGGTGTCGGCGCCGTAGGTCGCGATGATCTCGTCGGGATCGATCGTGTTGCGCTTCGACTTCGACATCTTCTCGATCGGCCCGATCTCGATCGGATCGTCGCTCTTCGAGCCGGAAAGCGCGCCGGCCTGCCGGCGTCGGTCTCGATGCGCACCTCGGCCGGCGCGACCCAG
The DNA here is from genome assembly GCA_963771455.1 of uncultured Pseudomonadota bacterium. GTDB lineage: Bacteria > Pseudomonadota > Alphaproteobacteria > Rhizobiales > Beijerinckiaceae > Roseiarcus. The sequence goes on along the minus strand of CAVYTP010000015.1, from coordinate 43,283 downwards.
TCGCCCGCCGCGTCGCGATAGGTCTCGTGCACGACCATGCCCTGCGTGAACAGGCCCGCGAACGGCTCGTCGAGGCCGAGATGGCCGGTCTTCCTCATCGCGCGCGAAAAGAAGCGCGAATAGAGCAGATGCAGAATCGCGTGCTCGATGCCGCCGATATACTGGTCGACCGGCAGCCAGGCGTTGGCGACGTCGAGCGTCGTCGGCGCCTGCTCGTTCCAGGGATCGGTGAAGCGCGCGAAATACCACGACGAATCGACGAACGTGTCCATCGTGTCGGTCTCGCGCCGCGCCGGGCCCGCCGCATTGCGGGCAGGCGACGTGCTTCCAGGTCGGATGGCGGTCGAGCGGATTGCCGGGCGCGTCGAAGGTCACGTCGTCGGGCAGCCGCACCGGCAGATCGGCGGCCGGCACCGGCACGACGCCGCAGGCCTCGCAATGGATGATCGGGATCGGGCAACCCCAGTAGCGCTGACGCGAAATGCCCCAGTCGCGCAGCTTGTAATTGACCTGCCGCTTGGCCTGCGGGCGGTTGCCGAGCGTCGCGTCCTCGAGCCGCATCGCGACTTCCTCCTTGGCCGCCGGCGATCGTCATGCCGTCGAGAAAGCGCGAGTTGATCATCAGGCCGTCGCCGTCATAGGCGACCTTGTCGACCTTGAAGGTCGCGGGATCGACGCCGGGCGGGCAGACGACCGGCGTCGCGCCGAGGCCGTAGACGTTGACGAAGTCGAGGTCGCGCTGGTCGTGCGCGGGGCAGCCGAAGATCGCGCCCGTGCCGTAATCCATCAGGATGAAGTTGGCGACATAGACCGGCAGGCGCCACTCGGGATCGAACGGATGCAACACCCGCACGCCCGTGTCGTAGCCCTTCTTCTCCGCCGTCTCGATCGCGGCGACCGACGTGCCGATGCGGCGGCACTCCTCGATGAAGGCCGCGAGCTTCGGATCGTGGCGCGCCGCCGCGGCCGCCAGCGGATGATCGGGCGCGACCGCCATGAATTTCGCGCCGAACAGCGTGTCGGGCCGGGTCGTGTAGATTTCGAGCTCGCTCATGCCCGTCGATCGCGCCCGCGGTGGCCGGATCGATCGCGAAGCGCACCAGCAGGCCCTCGGATCGGCCGATCCAGTTGCGCTGCATCAGCCGCACTTTTTCGGGCCAGCGGTCGAGCCGGTCGAGCGCCTGCAGCAGGTCCTCGGAATAGTCGGAGATCTTGAGGAACCATTGGGTCAGTTCGCGCTGCTCGACGATCGCGCCGGAGCGCCAGCCGCGGCCGTCGACGACCTGCTCGTTGGCGAGCACGGTGTGGTCGACCGGGTCCCAGTTCACCTTCGATTTCTTGCGCGCGACCAGCCCCGCGGCGAGGAAATCCAGGAACAGCTTTTGCTGCTGCTTGTAATAGGAGGGGTCGCAGGTCGCGATCTCGCGCGCCCAGTCGAGCGACAGGCCCATCGACTGCAGCTGCGCGCGCATCGCGGCGATGTTGGCGTAGGTCCACTTCGCCGGATGGGTGTTGTTCTGCATCGCGGCGTTTTCGGCCGGCATGCCGAACGCGTCCCAACCCATCGGATGCAGGACGTTGAACCCCTTGGCGCGGCGGATAGCGCGCCACCACGTCGCCCATCGCGTAGTTGCGCACGTGCCCCATGTGGATCCGCCCGGACGGATAGGGGAACATCTCGAGCACGTAGTACTTCGGCCGCGAATCGACGCCCTGGGTCGCGAACACGTTCCCGTCCGACCAGACTTTCTGCCATTTGCGTCTCGGATTCGCGGACGTTATAGCGCTCAGGCCGCATCGGGTGACGATCTCTTCATGACGGAAAGCGGCGGGACAAAACATGATTTGGCGATAGGGGTCAAATCCCCGACCGCCGCAGCGCCTTTCAGCTTGAACCAGCAGTGAGTTACCAAATCTTCCACAGCTTCCACGACCGCTCATTGGAAGCCGGCCATGATCCCGCACGCACCGGAACCCGTTCTGCACGCGACGCAAGATCTCGGAATTGCGGCCGACCCAGACTCACCGTCGGGATGCGGGAAGTGCGCGCCAAGCGAGAGCCTGGCGCGCCCGCAAACCCGAGACGTTCGAAGGGTTCCTCGCCGCCCACATGGTGCCGGCGGTGCTCGGGCCCGCGCGGCCGGAATACCTGATCGACCACCACCATCTCGCCTTGGCGCTCCACAAGGAGGGGGTGGACAGCGTGTTCGTCTCCGTCGGTCGGCGACCTCAGCATGCTCGAGGACGAAATCTTCTGGAACATGATGGAGTTTCACGGCTGGACCCATCCGTTCGACGCCAAAGGGCCGCCGTCAGCCGTTCAAGACGCTGCCGAAGACGGTCGAGGGGCTCGAAGACGATCCCTACCGCTCGCTGGCGGGCGAATTGCGGACGATCGGCGGGTTCGCGAAGGACCCGACGCCCTTTTCCGAATTCGTCTGGGCCGACTTTTTTCGCGACAAGATCGCCGCCAAGGCGCTCGACGACGACTTTCCCGCGGCGCTGGCGAAGGCGCTTGCAGCTCGCCCGATCCCCTGCCGCCAGCTATCTGCCCGGCTGGTGCGCCGCCAAACCCAAACGCGCGACGAAAGCCCCCGAGCCGGCGGAGCGCCATTGACTTCCGCCGCCAAGCTAGGAAATCACCGCTCCCTCGGAACTGATCAGGTCGGCCATGTCCCAAACTGCGCTGCAGGCGCTCATCGAAAGCGCCTTCGAAGATCGCGCCTCGATCAACACGCAGACCCAGGGCGACGTCCGCGACGCGGTCGAAAAGGCGCTCGGCATTGCTCGACAGCGGCGAGGCGCGGGTCGCCGAAAAGACCGCCGGCGTCGAAGGGCCTTCGTCCTGGAAGGTCAATCAGTGGCTGAAGAAGGCGGTGCTGCTGTCGTTTCGGCTCAACGACAACGTGATCGTCGACGGCGGCCCCGGCGGCGCGACCTGGTGGGACAAGGTCCCCTCGAAGTTCGCGGGTTGGGGCGAGCAGCAGTTCCGGGAAGCGGGCTTCCGCGCCGTGCCGGGCTGCGTGGTCCGCCACTCGGCCTTCATCGCCCGCGACGCGATCCTGATGCCGAGCTTCGTCAACCTCGGCGCCTACGTCGATTCCAAGACCATGGTCGACACCTGGGTCACCGTCGGCTCGTGCGCGCAGATCGGCAGCAACGTGCATCTCTCCGGCGGGGTCGGCATCGGCGGCGTGCTGGAGCCGCTGCAGGCCAATCCGACCATCATCGAGGACGATTGCTTCATCGGCGCGCGCTCGGAAGTCGTCGAGGGCGTGATCGTCGGACAGGGCTCGGTCCTGTCGATGGGCGTCTATCTCGGCGCTTCGACAAAGATCATCGATCGCGCGACCGGCGCGGTCCACTACGGCTATGTGCCGCCCTATTCGGTGGTCGTGTCGGGCTCGCTGCCCGGCAAGGCCCTGCCCGACGGCTCGGCCGGCCCGTCGCTCTATTGCGCTGTCATCGTCAAGACGGTCGACGCGCAGACGCGCTCGAAGACCGGCATCAACGAGCTGTTGAGAGACTGATGCAAAGTCAGCAGACGGCCAACGGGTTTCACTTTCTGTATCGACAGACGGATGGGGTTCTGGATCGCGCCGGCTGGGCTGCGGGGCAGCCTGTTGCCGGTCGGCGTCGCGCGTCCTGCTGACGGTCATCGCGTTCTGGATCGCGCCGGACAAGCCGCGCGACCTCAACACCGAAGCGTTCGTCAGCCCTGCCGTCATCGTCCGGCAGGCCTATCTGATCGTCTACGCATTCGCTCTGCTGATCTGCCTGGTCGCCGAATATTTCCTCAGCGCCAAGCGGTTCCGCGACCGCGGCAGGCCCCCGGGTCTGGCGGGCGTCGCGCCGTTCGCGCTGCTGCTCGCCGGCGCGGCCAACTGGTACCAGCCGTTGTCGGAGGGCCAGATGTCCTACCCGGCGCTGCTGGCGGTCGATGCGGTCGCGTTGGCGGCGATCGTCTGGTCGATCGCCGAGCTCGCGTTCGGCGCCAGCCGCACGTCGTCAGCGAAATCCTGATTTTCTGTAGGCGCATTCGCAATCTGACTGATTTTCAGAAAAAAGACTTGCCAAAGTCCGCCGTCGAGGGCAATATCGTTAACAATGGGCATCGGCTCTCCGGCCCGCCTGTTGCGGCGCTTCAGGCGCAATTACCTCAGCTGTGGACGTATCGATGGCAACCGCCGGGAACTCCCTCGCGCGCTCGCAGAGCGGTGCGCCGCAACCGAGGCGCAGAGATCGTCGCGGCGCTCGCCTTGGGCGCCAGCCTCGACGAAATCGCCACGACCGAAAAGCTGCCGCGCAAGCGCGTCGAGAAGCTGCTGAGCCAGGAGCTGCAAAGCCGCTGGCTCGCGCCCGTCCAAGATTACGCCCGCCTGCAGATCGCGCGGCTCGAGCCGATCTACGCCAAGCTGCGCGCGCGGGCCGAAAAGGGCGATCTGCGCGCGGTGGACCAGATCCTGCGCGTGCTCGACCGCCTCGACCGCTACCACGGCTTCGGCAAGGCGTTTGCGACCAAGCGCCCCTACGACGACGGCGCCCGCGAAAAGCTGATGGCCAAGCTCGGCTTGAAAATGGCGCAGCTCCGAACCTCGTCGGACGAGGCCCCATGACCCGCGCCCCTTCGCAGCGGCCGCCGCGGACCGCCCTCGACATGCTGCAACTCCCCGTAATCCAACGCCGGGAGCTTCTGAACGCGCTGTCCGAGCAGGAATGCGCTGACCTGTTCTACGACTGGAGTTTTTGGGCCAGATCCGACCAGCGGCCGCCTGCGCGGGACTGGATCTACTGGCTCATCCTGGCGGGTCGCGGCGCGGGCAAGACCCGCGCCGGCGCCGAAGTCATCAGGCGCTGGGCGAAGGATTTTTCCTACATCAACCTGATTGGTCCGACCCAGGACGACGTTCGCGAAGTGATGGTCGAGGGCGAGTCCGGCATTCTCAACATCTGCCCGAATGAGGAGCGCCCCCGTTTCTCCGCGTCCGCGCAGCGCCTCGACTGGCCCAATGGCGCCGTCTCGCTGCTGTTCTCCGCCGACGAGCCCGAGCGCCTGCGCGGCAAACAGCACATGAAGCTGTGGATGGACGAACTGGCGGCCTGGCGCCGCCCCGAAGCGTTCGATCAGGCCTCGTTCGGCCTACGCCTCGGCGTCTGCCCGCAAGCGGTCATCACGACGACGCCGCGACCAACCAAACTGATCAAGGCGCTCGTCGCCGACCCCGATACGTTCGTCACCCGCGCGACGACGTTCGACAACAAGCCCTTCCTCGCCGACGATTTCATCAAGCGGATCGTTTCGCGCTACGAGGGGCGCGCGATCGGCCGACAGGAACTGCACGCCGAAATTATCGACGAGGCGCCCGGCGCGCTCTGGACCCGCGAACTGCTCGACCGCCAGCGGCTCCCATCAACTGAGGCTTACGAATATTCGCTGATCGTCATCGGCGTCGACCCGCCCGCGCGTTCCGGCGCGAAAGCCGACGAGTGCGGCATCATCGTCGTCGGCAAGCGCGTCAACGGCGAAATCCACGTCATCGCCGATCTCACCAGTCAAGGCGAAACGCCGGGACAATGGGGCGCGCGCGTCGGCGCCGGCTATCGCCGCTACAAGGCCAACCGCGTCGTCGCCGAGATCAACAACGGCGGCGAAATGGTCGTCGAAGTGCTGCGCCAGGCCGAACCCAATCTGCCGGTTCGCACCGTCACCGCGACGCGCGGCAAGTTCGTCCGCGCCGAGCCGGTGGCGACCGCCTACGAGCGCGGGATTGTCCACCATCTCGGATGTTTCCAGGCGCTCGAAGATCAGCTCTGCACCCTGACGCCCGATTTCGACTCGCGCACCGCCGGCTATTCTCCCGACCGCGCCGACGCGCTCGTCTGGGCGATCAGCGACCTCATCGAGCCGACCGGCGCGCAGACCCTGCTCGACTTCTACGCCGGCGAAAAGCAGCGCTGAAGCCTCAGCGCTTCGCCGCGAACTCGGCGACCGCGACTTCGTGCAGCGCATCGCCGAGTTTGCGGTGGAACTCGACCGCGACGATCTGCGCGTTGACCATCTCGGTCTTGTCGTCCTTGGGCGCAGGACATTGCGCCACCGGCCCCGCAGCTCCGTGCGCCTTGAGGTAGCTGAGAAACTCCGCCTCCAGCCGCTCGCGCTCCTGCGCGGCGGTGAACACGTTCGTCACCCAGATGTCCTTGCCGCCGGAACTCTCCGCCACGCAGAATGTCCAGCCGGCTTGCGCAGGAGTCGCTTGCAACCAGATGCCTAGGCAGATCAGCAGCAACAATCGGCCGCAATGCCGGGCAAAGCCGGGACGCCCTGATTTTTCGCTGTGCGGGTTTCGTTGGAAGAGAACAGCCATCGGAGCGTCGAGGTGAAACGTCGTCCGCTCTAAGTCCCGACAGCGCCGAGCGCAAGCCGGAACCCGATGAGAACAAAAGACGAACTTTTTCTTGACCTCTTACGCCGTCGATGGCATATTCATCTATAGTGAGATTGTTGCGAGAGCCGGCCGCGCCAGCGATGTGGCGTTCGCCCTTGAAGCGCCCGGAGTCCCTGACGAACGGCGCAACTCCGAGCAAAGCGCAGCCTCCTCGCGGGAGATCGAGCCGAGCTCGGGCATGCGCAGAACGAGCGTGAGCGCCCCGATCTCGCCGATCCCGTCGATCGAGCGAATAGTTCCATGCGGCGAGCAAGGTCGAGGTGCTGGCGCACGGCGTCGACGAGGGCCTTGATACGGCCGCGGCGCAGGGTGCTGAGGCGTTTGATTCTCGCGGAGGATGACGGATTTCCGGATCGCGCGCCTGCTCGAGACGGGTCTTGGTCGTCGGACGTCCTCATCGAGTTGATCGCAGAACGTGAACAGTTCGCAAAACGACGCCAGCCTGGCGTCGGGGACGGGTGGGCATCGCTGAGCGCGGTGCATTGGGCGATGATCGGAGGGTCAATCTTGTCGCTTTTGGCGCGCTTGAGTTCGAACTGCGCGAACGCTTTGACCTGCTGCGAGATGGCGCTCACTGTGAAGTCTCAACTGCTTTCACTTCGTCATCTTTGTGGAGCCGAACCCTCTTCCGCGACCGGGAGAGGGGGCGATACCCTTCGCCCGCTTGCGGGAGAAGGTGGCGCGCAGCGCCGGATGAGGGCGGCGCCTTGAACTAACCCTTTTCATTCCCTGATGGAGCTGCATTCGCAATGCCGATGCTCGCCATGTTCTTGCCGCTCGCCAAAGTCGACGCGGACCAGCGGATCGTTCAAGGCGTAGCGACCGCCGAGCAGCCGGACCGGTCCGGCGAAATCTGCGACTACGACAGCACAAAGCCTTATTTCGAAGCCTGGTCGGCGCAATGCCGTGAAGCGAGCGGCGGCAAGTCGCTCGGCGCCGTGCGCGCCATGCACGGCAATGTCGCCGCCGGCAAGCTCACCGATATTTCGTTCGACGACGCCAGCAAACGCATCCTGGTCGCCGCGAAAATCGTCGACGACGACGAATGGAACAAGGTGCTCGAAGGCGTCTACACCGGCTTCTCGCAGGGCGGCCGCTACATTGCGCGCTGGGAGGACGAGACAAGCGGACTTTGGCGCTACACGGCCGACCCGATCGAGATCTCGCTGGTCGACCTGCCCTGCCTGCCCGAAGCCACCTTCGAGGTCGTCCGCAACGGCGTCAGCGAATTTCGAAAGTTCGCCACCGCTGAACGCGACGAGCTCACAGGCTCAAATACATTGATCGACGAGACAATGACGAAAGTCCGACCAGTTAGCCCCTTCTCCCCTTGCGGGAGAAGGTGGCCAAAGGCTCAGCGACAAGCTTGCTTGTCGCGGGGATGAGGGGTTGGCCGCCGCGTCAACGCATTCCTCTCAACCCCACGCAAGCGCTCCGATGCGCGCCGCCGAACCTCAAATCGCCAAACCCCGCACAGTCGAAGCGCTCGGCAAAGCCGCCTCAGCATTGTCGGACGCGGCCGACAAACTGGAGCGCGCCGTCGCCGACAACAGCCGCCTTCACAAGACCATGTCTGATCTCGAACTCACAGTCAGCAGGCTCGAAAAGCGCCTCGCCATCGTCGAGGCGCAGCCGGCCCCGGCGCGCGCCTCGCTACGCGCTCCACCCAAGGAAAGCGACGGATTGTCCGAGGCGCCCGGCGCCAGCCTCGAAGCGGCCATCAAACGCATCGCGGCGTTGCCTGACGAACAACGCGCCATCGCGTTGACCAAAGTCAGCCTCGCCAATCCCGTCGCGCGCCTGTTCTAGAGCCTTGCTCGGCCTGATTGATCCGTTCATTGCGAGCGCAGCGAAGCAATCCATCGTTCCGCCGCCGCTCGATCTGCGCTTTATCCGCAACGGCTCGCGGCAGACGAAACATGGATTGCTTCGTCGCTTCGCTCCTCGCAATGACAATTCAAGTTAAGCGCGAACGCTCTAAACGCGCGGCCGACGCCGCGCGCCCTCTCACGCCCGCAACCCTCTCGACAAGGACAAACGTATGAGCCTCGCTCAGACCACCCAGGAAACGCTGGGTCTGATGAAGGAGTCGCTCTCCAAGAGCGTCACGATCTCGACCGGGCTGAACGCCTATGACCTTCAGGCGCCAGCCAAGAACCTCTATCCCGTCATAACGCCGCTGCGGAATTCCTTGCCGCGGGTACAGCGTCAGAACCCCGGCGACGCCGCGCGCTGGCGCACGATCGCCTCGATCACCGGCTCCGGCTTCGACTCGATGGGCTGGGTGCCCGAAGGCCAGCGCAGCGCGAGCATGTCCTACGTCGCGAGCCCGATGGTCGCGCCCTACATGACGCTCGGCGAAGAAGACACGATCTCGTTCGAAGCCGAAGCTGCTGCGCAGGGTTTCGAGGACCTCAATTCCACCGCCACTCTCCGCATCCTGCAGAAGACGATGCGCAAGGAAGAGACGGCGCTGCTCGGCGGCAACACCTCCGTTGCGCTGGGCACGCCCTCCGCGCCGACGCTGACCGCTTCCGGCTCCGGCGCGACGCTGCCGGCGGCGACCTATTCCGTCATCGTCGTCGCGCTGACGTTCGAGGGATATCGCAATTCCTCGCTCTCGGCCGGCATCGCCACCACGAAAGTGATCACCGGCAACGACGGCAACACATTTACGATCAACGGCGGATCTTCGAACCGCAGCAGCAACGCGCTGCAGGCCGTCACGCTCGGCCAGACGCTTTATGCGTCCGCCACGGTCGTCAACGGCGCCGTCGCCTATGCCTGGTTCGTCGGAGCCGCGGGCTCCGAGACCCTGCAGGCGATCAGTTCGCTGAATTCGGCGACATTCGCGACGCCGCTGCTCGGCGGCCAGCAGCTCGCTTCCGTCGGTGACCGCGGACACCTCGCGCAATCCGACGCTGGCCTTCGACGGCCTGCTGACGGTCGCGTTCAATCCCGCCAACAGCGCCTTCGTTCAGTCGCTCGCGACCGGGACATCCGGCACGGGCACATTCCTGACCGCTTCCGGTCGCGGCTCGGTCAACGAGATCGACCAGATGCTGGTCACCATGTGGAACAGCTATCGGCTGTCGCCGACCGTGATCTACGTCAACGCGCAGGAACAGAAGAACATCACCAACAAGTGCCTGACCAACGCTTCGGGACCGCTGATCCACTACAACGTCGGCGCCGACCAGAACCAGGGCGGCCCCTACGGCATCTCGGCCTCGGGCGTGGTGCGCTGGTATTACAACCCGTTCAGCGTCGACGGCGGCTTCGACATTCCGATCCGAGGTGCATCCCGACCTTCCGCCCGGCACGATCCTCGCGCTCTGCGAGCGCCTGCCGGTCTGGTATCAATCGAACTCGACGCCGAATGTCGCCGAGGTCCTCACCCGCCGCGACTATTATCGGATCGACTGGCCGCTGCGCACCCGTCGGCGCGAGTACGGCGTCTACACCGAGGAAGTGCTCGCGGTCTACGCCCCGTTCGCGATCGGCGTGATCAACAACATCGGCAACGGTTGATCGCCGCAGGCGATCAACCCTCACCCGGACAGAGCGAGGCGGGGCCATGTCGAGCCAGGATCTGACCACCTTGTCGGCGCTGAAGAGCTGGCTCGGGCTCCCGGCGACCGTCACAGCAAACGACGCGACTTTGGCGGCGACAATCACCGCGGCGAGCCGCGCCATCTATGCGCTGCTCAGCCGTCCGAGCCTGCTGCCGCAAAGCTACGCGGAGGTGTTTGATGGCGAACGGGACCGCGTGTTCCTTCGCAATTGGCCGATCCAGTCGGTGAGTTCGGTGACGCTCGACGGCATATCCGTGCCGCCAGGCGGAGCCTGCCGGCGTCGGCCTCCCGTTCGGCTATTTGCTGAAACCCTGGGATGGGGCGCCGCCGGGATCGCCGCAGGCGCTCGATCTGTTTGGTTGGAAGGTCCATCGACGGCGCCAGAACCTCGTCGTCACCTACCAGGCCGGCTATGCCGTCGGGAATGAGCCGCAGATTGTGCCTGCGGCCGGTCCCTACAACCTGACGGCCGCTGCGACCTACGGCCCCTGGGCCAGCGACCGCGGCGTCGTCTACGCCAATTCCGGCGCGGCATTGGTCGCGGTCGCGTCGGCGCCCGGCGCGGGTCAATATTCCGTCAACGCGGGCGTCTATTCCTTTTCGGCCGCCGACGCCGGCGCAGCCGTCTCGCTGTCCTACGGCTATATCCCGCAGGACGTCGCCCAGGCGGCGCTCGAACTTGCCGCCGATCGGTTCCGCGCCGCCGATCGCATCGGCCTGCAATCCAAATCGGTTGGCGGCCAGGAGACGATCAGCTACGTCAGCTCCGCCCTGCCGGCGACCGTGCTCGCGCTGCTGCAGCCGTACCGGCGGGTGGCGATCTGATGCTGTCGATTGCGATCTCCGGCCTCGACGAGGTCGACGCAAAGCTCGCCGCCTACGCCGCCCAACTCGTCGCGAGGCTCGCCAAGGTCTCCGACGAACTCGCTCAGGCCCTGGTTGACAAAGTGCGCTCCGACAAGCTCTCAGGCGGCGTGCTGACGTCAAGATCCGGCGCGCTCGCCGCCTCGATTTCGGCCGACATCGCCGTCGATGGCGCCGGCGTCACCGCGAGCGTCGGCTCGTCGGGCGTCCCTTACGCGGCCATTCAGGAGTACGGCGGCAAGACCGCCGCGCATGAGATTCTGCCAACCAAGGCGCAGGCGCTCGCCTTTGTCGCCGGCGGGGCGTTGCATTTCGCGCGCCGCGTCAATCACCCGGGGTCAGCGATCCCGGAGCGATCCTATCTACGCTCGAGCCTTGCCGAGCTCGGGCCGGAAATCGAGGCGCGTCTCGACCGAAACAATCGCCGGCGCATGGAGCGACACATGAGCCGCGAAGCCGCCTTCTCCGCGCTGTTCTCCGTCGTCGCCGCCGCCTATCCCTGGGGCCTCGCCTCGCGGCGGATGCGGCTATGGAGCGAGACGCCCCCCAACCTGCGCCCGGCCCTGTTTCAGTTGGAAGCCGGCCCCGAAACTTATCTGTGGACCCAATCGGCCGCGCCCGCGCCGCACGATTGAGGCCAAACTGTTCCTCTATTTTGACGCGCGCGATCCAACTACGCCAGGCTCTACAACTATGAACGTAGCGCTCGACGCGCTCGACGCCGCCCTCGCCCCTACAGGCGCAGACATTGCCGCCGGACGCCAGACGCTCGGCGGCGCCGTCTACGATTGCCGCATCACCGGCGTTCCGGTTCGCGACGTCGGCGATCTCGATGGCGACGGTCTCGCGGTCGTCAGCGTGCGCCTCGTACTGCCCTGAGGTCTTCCCGCCCTCATTCCCGAAAGGCCGTCCATGCCGACCGACGGTTACCAGCGCGAGATCGGAGCGAGCGTGTTCGCGCGCCTCGGCGCCGCGGCGCGCTACGCGATCACAGGCGAGGCGCCCGACAGCTGGTTTGGGCCTCAGACGCCGCTCGCGCCGCAAGCGCCGCCCGACGTCAAAGGCCGCCGGTTCGACTATCCGTTCGGCGTCAATCTCTCCTATACGCCGCGCGTCGACGCCTCGATCTCGTTCGCCGAACTGCGCGCGCTTGCCGACGCGCTGCCGCTGCTGCGGCTCGTCATCGAAACCCGCAAGGATCAGATCGCCGGCCTCAACTACACGGTGCGCTCGCGCGACCCGAGGCGCACCGCAGCCGCCGCGCCGCGCATCGCCTCGACGCTCGCGTTCCTCGCCCGCCCCGATCGTCGCCTGTCGTTCGCGGCCTGGCTGCGCACTGTGGCTCGAGGACATGCTGGTCATCGACGCCGCGACGCTCTACCCGCGCTATACGCGCGGCGGCGATCTCTATGCCGTCGACGTGATCGACGGCTCGACCATCACGCCGCTGGTCGGCGACGACGGCCGCACGCCGGAGCCGCCCGATCCCGCCTATCAGCAAGTGCTGCACGGCGTGCCCGCCGCGGACTTTCTCGGCCGACGAGTTGCTCTATCTGCCGCGCAATCCGCGACCTCACAAGCTCTACGGCATGAGCCCGGTCGAGCAGGTCGCGCTGACCGTCAACATCGCGCTGCGGCGCGACATGGCGACGCTCGACTATTATCGCCTCGGCTCGACGCCCGACGCCTTCGCGACGCTGCCGAAGGAATGGACGCTCGATCAGATAAGACAGTTCCAGGACTATTTCGACGCGCTGATGAGCGGAAACTCCGCCCGCCGCCGCATGGTCAAGTTCATGCCGAGCGAGTTCCAGCTGACGGAGACCCGCCAGCCGCCGCTCAAGGATCAGTATGACGAATGGCTCGCGCGCGTCATCTGCTACGCCTTCTCGATCCCGCCTTCGGCGTTCGTCGCCCAGGTCAACCGCGCGACCTCGCGAGAGCTGCGCATGCAGGCGACGCAGGAAGGGCTCGTGCCGCTGAAAGCCTAGGTGAAGGGCGTGCTCGACCAGATCGTGCAGGTCTGTCTGAAACAGCCGGATCTGGAGTTCGTCTGGATCGGCGACGACGCCATCGACCCGCTGCAGCAGGCGCAGACGCTGAACATTCTGGTCGGCGCAGGGATCAAGACGCGCGATGAGGCGCGGGCGGAGCTGGGGCTGGCGCCGGAGGCCTCAGAAACACCGTCGCAGAAGCAACCTCCGCTCAGTTGAAGTCGCCCTCACCCCAACCCTCTCCCGCGAGCGGGAGAAGGCGCCGCAAAGGCTGCGCGCGCAGCTACAACCAAAGCGCCGCTCGAACTTCAGTCGCTCGCTCACACTCGCACGCCCCGACTTCTCTCCACGGAGACCCATAAATGTTCGTCTTTGGCTCCGGCGTCCTGATTGGCACGCCGCAAGGGGGCTCGCCGATCAATCTCGGTCTGGCTCAGGAAATCTCGATCAACATCTCCGCCAGCACCAAGGCCCTCTATGGCCAGAACACCTTTCCGGTCGCGATCGGCGTCGGGACGCGCAAGATGACCGGCAAAGCAAAACTGGCGCGGATCTCCGGTCAGGCGCTCGGCACATTGTTCTTCGGCCTGGCGCCCAACGTCGGCGGCTCGCAGACCCAGTTCGGCGAGGCGACCGCCGTGCCGTCGTCGTCGCCCTACACGTACTCGACGACGTTCCATTCGACCTACGCCTCTGACCAGGGCGTCATCTACGCCTCGACCGGTCTCCCGCTGAAACAGGTCGCCTGGCGCCGTCGCTCGGGCAATATTCGGTGAGCGCCGGCGTCTACACTTTTGCGTCGGCCGACGCCGGCGCCGCGGTGCTGATCTCCTACGTCTACACAGTGACGGCGAGCGGCGAGAACTTCACCGTCGCCTCGACCCCGATCGGCCCGGCCACTACGTTCTCCGCCAATCTGTTTGCGACCGATCCAACCACCGGCAAACAGTTTTCGATGCTGCTGTACAATTGCGTCGCCGACAAACTGTCGTTCGGCACGAAGCTCGAGGATTTCATGGTTCCCGAGCTCGACTTCCAGTGCTTCGCGAATGCCGCCGGCCAGGTCTGCCAGATCAACTTCGGAGACGTCGCGTGAGGGAGGACACATTCCCCATCCGGTTGGGGGGACGGCACTGGGATCTGCCGCACCTATCGTTCCGCGCCATCAAGGCGATCCAGCCGGCGCTGTTTCGCATCTACGGCGCCGCGGGCGGTCCGCATATGTCGACGGGCTCGATCGCCGCGCTCGACGAAGAGGACATCGAGCGTCTCGCCAAGGCGACCTGGCGCGCGATCTCGGAGGTCGATCCGAGCCTCAGCTTCGAACAGTTCATCGATTTGCGCTTTTCGGTCCATGACCTCCTGACAGCCTTTCCGTCCGTCGCTCAGGCGATCGGGCTGCGGCCCGGCGAACACCAGGCGACGTCGGAGGCGTCGCCAGAGCGGGGAAAATCGACTTCGACGCTCTGATCGCCGAGGTCGTCTCCAATACAGGCTGGACCTGGGATGAGGCGCTCGACAATCTGACCGTCCCCCGCTTTGTCGCCCTGCGCGAGCACTGGCGCCTGTGCCCCCCAGCTGCGGCGTTGCTGGCCGCCGCTTTCCGCTACGCCGCCCCGGCGGCCAAGTCAGAGCCGGCGCAGCCGAGCGTCAGGGAGCTCGAGGCCGTCTTCCCGGGCGGCCGTTTGTAAGCATCGAGCGCCGACAAATATCAGTCGAGGATCGTCATGGCCAACTCAACCGTCTCGGTGAATTTCTCGGCGTCGATTGGCGACCTCCTGTCCGGCGTCGCCGACGCGAAGACCGCGCTGGCGAGCCTCAGCGAGCCGGCGCAGGCGCTCACGGGTCAATACCAGCAGCTGCGCGAATCCATCTCGACCACCTTCGAGACCGGCCCGCTCAAGGCCTATGGCGATTCCCTCAATCAGCTGTCGTCACTCGAAAAGCTGCTCGAGACGGCGCGCACGCAAGCCGCTGCCGCTCTGCGCAACGGCGATGAAACGGCCTATCGCGACGCGGCCCGGGCCGCGCAGGCGGCGTCGCGTGACGAAATCCAGGCCGACCAGGATGCGTTGAAACAGAAGCTCGCCTCGCTCACCGAGCAGGAGCGGCTGCATCAGATCACCACAGAGCAAGGCGTTCAGCTCGCGCGCTCGGCGCTCGATCAGGAATACGCCGCTGAAGCTCAGTTCCTGCAACAGAGCGAACAACTGGGTTCGCTCAGCCTCACTCAGAAAGAGGCGCTGCTGCGACAGCAACTGGATGCGCGACAAGCGATATCTCGATCAGCGCGACGCCCTGACCCGCCAGTCGCTCGAATCGGAATATCGCGACTACGAGAGCGTTCGGCAATTCGATCACTGGGGCTTTCAACGGCCAATTGCGTGGTCTGCTCAGCGGCACGGAAACCTGGCGCGACGCCTTTCGAAACACGCTCGAGCAATTGACAGATTCAAATTCATCGAATGGACCGAACGCACGGTCGTGCAATATCTGGCCGGCGAGGCGACGAAGACGGCCGCGACGACCGCCGGCGTCGCCGCGCGCACGGGCGCCGAGCAGGCCGGCGCGGCCGCCTCGCTCGCCGCGCAGGGCGCGACGATGATCCGTTCGATCCTCTCTTCGGCGGCGGAAGCCTTCGCCGGCGTGTTCGGCTTCCTCGCGCCCCTCATGGGCCCCGCCGCGGCAGGGCCCGCCGCTGGCGCCTATGGCGCGGTCGCGGGAATGGCCGGCGCCGTTGCAGCGGCGGACATCGGCATGTGGCAGGTTCCACAGGACATGCTGACCCTCGTCCACCACAACGAGTTGATCATGCCGGCGGCGGAAGCCGGAGCGCTGCGCTCGATGCTATCCGGCGGCGGTTCCAGCGACGGGGCCGGCAGCCAGGTGCACATCAATCCCGCAGTTCATCTGTCGGTGCAAGCCATCGACGGCGCGTCTGTCTCCCAATGGATGCGCGACAACTCCGGCCACATGCTCAAAGCGATCGACGAGGCAGTTCGTCACGGCGCGCTTGTGGGCACTCGCCGACTTCGGGCGATGTGAGCCGTGCCCTATATTCCCGGCGTCCATCTGCTGCCTTCCACCGGCGAATTCACCTACGACACGGTCCCCTATCTCGGCTCTAGAACGTTCGTCTGCGGCGCCGACAGCGATCAACACCTACCACGCGCCGGGCGGTTCAAAGACCGACTATTCCTACGCTCTCGATCAACTGCAGGCCGCGCACCCGGAATGCGGAACGGTATCGATTGTCTGCGCCTGGTTCTGCGACGGCCTCACGGCTGGCGCCTGCAATATCTATCCCTCGACCACCTATATCGGCGGCGATTTCCAGAACACGGAGACCGGACCCGATTTCTGGCGCTGCTCCGGCCTCACACAGACATCGCCCGGCCTCATCCCGATCCCGACAAATGCGGCCGGCAGCTTCATCTACGGGGGAACGCCCTCGGATCAATCGATCGTCCGCTGCATTCGCGATCTCAAGGCCCGCGGCCTGAGGGTGATATTTTATCCCTTCCTGTTGCTCACTTCGCCGGGTTTGCCGTGGCGCGGCCTGATAACGTACGCGCCTGATCTCTCGAGCTCGACAACCAGCGCCGTGACCGCGTTTCTCGGCGCCGCAAGCCCCTCGCAATTCACGCGCGACACGACAAACCTCACCGTCGCCTATTCCGGATCGTCGACCGACTGGACCTATCGGCGCATGATCCTCCACTACGCCAACCTTTGCGTGATCGCCGGCGGCGTCAATCTGTTCGTCATCGGCTCGGAACTGCGGGGGCTCGAGAGCCTGCGTGGCCCTGCCTGGACCCCCGCCGGGACCGTCGGACGGCGGCGGCTTTGCTACGTGGGACTATCCGTTTGTCAGCGGCCTTGCGGCGCTGGCCGCCGACGTTCGTTCCACCTTCGATAGCGCCGGCTTGACCAAAGACATGTCCAGTCTTGCGAATTTGATCGCCTATTCCGCCGACTGGACAACCTGGATGGGCTACCAGCATCCGGGCGCGAACGGCCAATGGCCGCACCTCGACGCGCTTTGGCAGTCGAGTGCGATCGACTTCGTGAGTTTCGACAATTATTTGCCGCTGAGCGATTGGACGACTGACGAGGCCGGTCAGGACGTCGTTCTGTGGAGCCAGACTCCGCCGGCCTCGTGGCCGACCAACGACCCCAATTCGGTTGGCCTCGGCCTTGCAGGTACGCCTGCCCTCTATTCGAAGCCGTATCTGAAAGCCAACATCGAGGGTGGCGAGAAATTCCATTGGTACTACGCCGATGGCGACAATGGCGGCGCCGGACTCGATCCCCACGGCTCCGGTCTTTACGTATCGCTTCCGTCAGGCGATCGCCGGTCCCAAAACCGTCAACCCTACTACCCAAACCAACAATCGCTCGCCAACAAGCAGCTACGCTGGTGGTGGAACAATCCTCACTACGCGATCTACGACAACGGCGACGGCTCCGGCTGGAGCCCACATGGACCTCAAACACCGTGGACGCCGCAGTCGAAGCCGATCCTGTTCCTGGAATATGGCGTTCCCTGTGTCGATAGAGGCCCGAACCAGCCGAATGTGTTCTACGATCCCAACTCGATCGAGACCGGCACGCCGTATTGGTCGATCTGGGATCCCGTTTCTGGCGGTTCGCTGGCGCCGCGGCGCGACGATACGGTCTCGAGCCTCGCGCTCGACGCCATCTACGAGTACTGGAACACCGACGGCTTCAACGCGACTTCAGCCGGCGTCGTGATGGTGCAATTCGCGCTGTCCTGCGTCTGGAATTGGGACGCGCGCCCCTTCCCAACCTTTCCTCAACTCTCAGCCGTCTGGGGCGACGCCGCGCAATGGCAATGGGGCAATTGGCTGAATGGCAAGGGCCCGCCACTGCCGCCCGCCGGGACCGCTGCTGAACCCTCGCCTCTGAGTTACCCGACCTTTCCTGCGCTGCTGACCCAAGGTTGGTCGACGCGCGTGTCGCCGCGGTTTGCGACGATCGCGGGCAAAAGCGTCTCGGGACGAGAGCGGCGCCGCGCCCAGCGCGCGTATCCGAATTACGACATCGAACTGACGTTCGACGTCCTTAGATCAGCTGCGCCGTTCAACGAACTGTCCGAGATCGCCGGATTTTTTCTCAACTCGCAGGGCTCGGACGGGCTGTTCTGGATCGCCCCGCCAGGCCTTTCGGCGCTCACCGGCCAGTATCTCGGCGTGGGGGACGGACGAACGACTCTATTTCCTCTGCAGGCGTCATGGCCCGGCGGCGCCCTGGAGCCGGCCTATGGTACAGCGGGCGTATCGGCGATCTACCTCAACGGCGCGGCCCTCATCAATTCCGTCGGCGCCATTTTGTGGACGACGACATCTGGCTACGCGCCGTCGATAGAGTTCACGACGGCGCCGCCGCCCGGAGCCGTAATAACCGCAGATTTCGACCCCCTGTGGCTGTGCCGTTTTTCGGACGACGTCGCCGACCTCGAAAACTTCATGGCGCTGCTCTGGCGTCTTGAGACTGTGAAACTGCAGATGGTGCGGCCTTGACAACTCCCCCCAGCTTTCCTGCGCTCGCCGGACAAGGGTGGAGCATCACCAAGAAACCGACCTTCAATACGTTGATTGCAGGTCACACATCCGGGCGCGAGGTCCGCGACGCGCTTTACCAGAACCCGATCTGGGAATTCGAACTCGTCTTCGACGCTTTGGATTCGACGACCGGTGGAACCTACGGCGGGGTAGGCGCGCAATCCCTGCAAACCCTCATGGGTCTGTTTCTCTCCTGCCAAGGGCAATATTCGACCTTTCTCTACACGGATCCGAGCGACTGCAGCGTGAGCGCACAGTCAATTGGAACGGGCGACGGCGTGAAGACTGCTTTCACAATGGTCCGCTCGATGGGCGCGTTCTCGGAGCCGGTCGGCTGGGTGACAAATGTCAGTCAGATAATTCTCAACGGCGCGCCGTTGAGCACGGGATGGTCGGTGAGCGCGCCCAACACCTTGACTTTCGCGACGGCCCCGAATTCAGGCGCCTCGATTGCGGCTTCCTTCACTTACGCCTTTCAGTGCCGCTTTGCGGAAGACAGCGTGGTCTTCGAGCAATTCATGTCTGGGCTATGGAAAACCGATTCCGTGAAATTTCGCTCGGTCAGAGATTTCTGACAGGCGCAGCCGGCTTCGGTCCTCATTTGTCACAGACGTCAAGTCCCGGAGGTTTGGAGATGAAGACAGCCTCCTCGGCGCTCGTCGCCTATCTGAACAATGTTCGCGGCCTCTACGACGCACCGCTCTCCACGGCGGATTGCTTCATCGTGACGCTTGCGACGGGGGTTGCGCTGACCTGGACCAACGTCGACTTCCCCGTCGCCTACAATGGTTACGCCTTCTCGTGTAGCGGACCCCTGGTTCAGGGCCTCAAGTACAGGTCGGCCGTCGGTCTGGAAGTCGACAAGCAACAGGTGCAGATCAGCGCGCGTCCGACAGACCTCGTGTCCGGAGTAAGCGTTCTCGCCGCCATCCGCGACGGGGCCTTCGACGGCGCCACGATCGAGCGTCACCGCGTATTCCTCAGCGCGCCCGCCGGCGAAATCATCGGGGGCGTGATGCTGTTCCACGGCCGCATCGCGACCATCGATACGGTTGGTCGCACCCGGGCCCAGATCACGGTCGCGAGCGATCTGATCATCCTCGACTATGACATGCCGCGGAACATGTATCAGTCAACCTGCCTTCACGTGCACTATGACAGCGGCTGCGGAGTCCTGCGCAGCGCTTATTCGGCCAGCGGCGCTGTCGGGCCAGGCTCCTCGGCCAGCGTCATAAACTGGACGGGAAGCGTAGCGGCATATGCGCAGGGCTCGATCGTGTTCACCTCGGGCGCCAACGCCAATCTGCGCGCGACGATCCGGTCCGTGATCCCCGGCCAGTCCCTCACGCTAATGTATCCGCTGCCGACGCAACCCACCGCGGGGGACGCGTTCACCACGGCATACGGTTGCGACCACACCCCCAACACCTGCGTCGCCAGGTTCAGCAATCTCGCAAACTTCCGCGGCTTCCCTTATGTGCCACCGCCGCAGATCGCGTTTTGATGTCGCACCTGCCTTGGCGCCCCGACACCGGACAGCGCGCAGCCGTTGTGAGCGCGGCCCGCAGCTGGCTCGGCACGCCCTACCACCACTCCGCAGACATCCCGGGCGTAGGCGTCGATTGCGCCATGCTGCTGGTGCGGGTGTTCTGCGACCTGGGCCTGGTTCGAACCCTTCGATCCGCGCCCCTACACGCGCGATTGGTTCCTGCACCAGGACCAGGAGCGCTACATGGGCCATCTGTTGGCGCGCGCCCACGAGGTCGACTGCGCGGACGCGGGAGACGTTTTGCTGATCCGCATTGGCCGTTGTTATGCGCACGGCGGAATAGTCACGGTCGCGCGGCCGCTCACGATCATTCACGCTTTTGCGCCGGCGCGGCGGGTCATCGAGGACGAACTGGAGCGGTCCTCGGAGCTTTCCACCAGACCGATACGGCTCTTCAGTTACTGGCGGCCCGAGCCCGCTGATGCAGCCAGACAACCCTTTCAAGCTGAGTGACGCCCCATGAGCTGGCTCAGAAGCAAGAACGCAAAGCCCGATTTCACGTCCCTTCAAATTCAAACCTCCACGTCCACTCTTCCCATTCCGATCATATGGGGATCCAACAAGGTCTCCCCAAACGTCATCTGGTATAGCAACTTTCGCACTCAAACCTCCGGCGGAGGCGGCGGCAAAGGCGGAATGTTCGGAGGCGGCGCTTCTACCAACAGTTACACAGCCGATCTGATCATGGCGCTCGGTGAAGGGCCGATCGACGGGATCGGCTATATCTGGCGCGATCAATCCACCTACACCCTCGCCGACCTTGGCCTCAGTCTGTTCAACGGCGCGACGCCACAGTCTTCGTGGGGATATTTGATCGCCGCCGACGCAAATGAGGCGCTCAGCTATCAAGGGACAGCCTACGTCGCCGCGGCGAGCTACCAACTTGGCGACGCCGCAAGCGTCGGCAACCACAATTTCGAAGTGTTCGGCATAGACAGCGGCAGCGGAACCAACGGCATCGATGCGGATCCCGCTTATGTAATATTCGATTTTCTGACCAATCCACAGTACGGCGCAGGCTTCGCCCCTGCGTCGATCAACGCGGGTTCGCTGTTCGGGGTCAGCGGCGACGCGTCGCTGCAAACCTACTGCCGCAGCATGAGGATTGCGTTCTCGCCCTGCCTTACGACGCAGGAACAGGCGTCCTCAATTCTGTCGCGATGGCTGCAGTTGCTGAACTGCGCGGCCGTGTGGTCGCAAGGCGAACTCAAATTTATTCCGTACGGCGACGTGACCATTCCCGCCGGCGCGACCACAAACGTCGTGCAGTCAGCTGTCCCACAGCCGTCGACAACCTCGGCCGGAAGCTCTCCGCCTCCGACGATCGTCGTATGCGCTCCCAGCCTATTCTCCTCTGATCTCGGCGTCACGTACACCTTCACCGGCGCTTCCCTCAGCTTTATTGGCGCCTCGGCGCCAACTTCCGCTGGATTCTATGGCGTCAGTCCGAACGGCGCTTACCTGTTTTCGACGAGCGACGAGGGCCAGGCGATCACGATCACCTACGTGCAAGGCAACGCCAACGCCTACGCGCCCAATACCACGCCGATCTACGCCCTCACAGACTCTGATTTCCTGCATGACCGCGACAGCACGGACCCTGTTCGGGTATCGCGATCGGATCCGTTCTCACTGCCGAATGTCATTCGATTGGACGTGCTGAGCCGAAACAACCAATATGCCGGTACGATCGTCGAGGCGCGCGACCAATCCCAGATAGAACTCTACGGTTTGCGGGTCGGAACCGCGGTACAGGCCCACGAAATCTGCGACGACGTGACAGTTGCGCCGATCGTCGCGCAGGCGGTGCTTCAGCGGCAGCTCTATGTAAGAACGCACTACCAGTTCAAACTCGGAGTTGAATATTGCCTGCTTGACCCGATGGACATCGTCGCGATAACGGATTCCGGCCTGGGCCTCAATCAATATCCTGTGCGCATCACCTCGATCGAGGAGGACGATGCCGGCAACCTCGCGGTGGAAGCTGAAGAGCTGACCGTGGGGATATCTACGCCTGTCCTGTACCCCCATCGCGCGGTGCAAGGCTACCAACCCAACCGGGCCTATCCGGCCGATCCCATAAATCCCTCACCGCTCATCTACGAGCCTCCGCCTCAGCTCAGCGGCGACACATCGCAAATCTGGCTGGGCGCCAGCGGGGGAACCAGCGGCGTCGCAGATTCCAATTGGGGCGGCTGCAACGTATGGATTTCCCTGGACAATGTTACCTACTCGGAATTCGGGACGATAAATCAGCCGCTGCGCGAAGGATCGCTCAGCGCGGCGTTCGCGGAAGGCGCCCCGTGGGACGGCGCGAACATCCTGTCGGTCAACCTGACGGAAAGCGCCGCAACCCTCAGCGGCGCCAGCATGGCTGAGCGCTGAGCAAGGCGCCACTTTATGCCTGGTCGACAACGAACTCCTGGCCTACCAATCCGCCACTCTCACGGCCGCATTCACCTACAATTTGACGGGACTGGCGCGCGGTCTCTACGGGACATCGAGCGCCAATCACGCGTCCGGCTCGAGCTTCTTCCGCCTCGATAGTTCGGTCGCCAAATTCCCGTTGCCGTCTCAGTATGTGGGACAAACGCTTTACTTCAAGTTTCAGAGCTTCAACGCCTTCGGACTTGGAGGGCAGGAGCTATCTGCCTGCTCGGCGATCCCCTACGTCGCAAACGGCTCCGGCGAGACTGGTCCCGTGACCACGGCTCTCGGTCTCGGGATGAATATGGACTGGGGGTTCATCGCCACACCGACGCCAGCGTCTCAATGCGATGACTTTGGCGATATGTTGGAGACGCCCGTCTACAATCAGATAGACCTGGGTCTCGTCGCTTCTTGACGCATTGCCCTGATTTCCCACGGCGCTCTCCGCTATCCCCGGCGCCGCCGACCTCGCGTGAGACCAACGCTACCGTCTCCCTCTTTGCCCAGCTTCGTCTTCTGGTCGTGCTGGCCATTTCCCAAGGCTTACATGTCTGTCCAGGTCAAACATCGTCGCGACACGGCGACCAATATTGCGGTCAATACGCCGGCACAGGGAGAGATTTGGGTAGACCTGACGAACACCGCCCTCGTGGTTGGGGACGGTCTGACCGTTGGGGGCTGGCGAGCGGCGCTCGAAAGCTTCACGGCCGTCTCGGACGCGGCCTATGCCGCCGCTGTCACGGATCGCCTCATCGCCTATCGTAGCCTTACCGCGGCTCGCACCGTTCTTCTCCCCAGCGCCGGCACGTATCCCAAAGGCGCGCAGCTAACGATCCTGGACCTCAGCGGCAACGCGTCCGCTTCGAAGTCGATCACCGCGGCGCCGGCATCTGGTGACCAAATAAAGGGAGCGGCGGCAGTCGTCGACTCCGCATACGGATCCGTGTCGCTCCTTTACGACGCGGTGACCTCAACATGGGTTGTGATCGGCAGCGGAGGTTTCAGCTCAAGCTGGTCGTCGATCGGCAGTTCCCAGACCCTCGCGGCGCCGGGCCGCTACAAGGTGACTTCAACCGGCGTAACCTTGACGCTGCCAAACGGGGGCGTCGGCGGCGATGTCGTCATCAAGGACGCGACAGGAAGCAGCACGCCCTCAATTGCCCTGTCCGGCGTCTTCGACGGCGTGGCGGGTTTCACCATCGCGCGTCAGAACGCGGCCGTAACATTGGCCTGGGACGCGGCAAGTTCAACTTATCTGATGTTCTGAGGCCTGCCGCGCGCTGTCGCTTTTGGCGCAGGCAAAGCGCGCTCCGCATTTCAACACCAACCCCTTTTGGAGACACTGCCAATGCAAGGATTTAAGACCTTCGCTTTTGGGCTCGCACTCGCGATCCTACCGCAGGCGATCGCTTACATCACCAAGTTCGACTTCTCGTCAGCGCTCGGGCTGTCGCCAAACGCCGCGAGCGCTGTCGGTCTCATAGTGGTTGCTCTGCGGGCGGTTACGTCGACGCCTATTTTTCAGAGCAAGTAAGTCGCCGCAATTTCCAGATTTTTGAAAATATTTAGGTGCGCGATGTCGAGATCAATTTTGAGCGCTTTGCTCTTCGTAATGTTATGCGTCGGGTGCGTTGGGTGTGTCTCCACGGGAGGCGCGCCGATCACCGTGCAGTCGGAATTTCAGACTGCGATAACTATCGGATGTCCATTGATCAAAGCGGCGCAACTTGCGGGGTTGGCGTTAAATCCCGTCCAGAATGCCGCTATGCGCGTACTGTCGTTGGCGTGCGTCCCGTCATCTCAGACGAGTTCATCTTCGACCTTGGTTCAAGATGTCCTGAGTGCCTACAAGATCCTCCAACCCTTACTGAAGATGGGGGCGTGAAGCTTTCGGATGCCGCCCTGGATGGGCCTGAACGCATCGCCCAGCTTTCGGACGTGGAGCTTACATTGTCGATGAGTTCGTCAGACCCAGCTCCCTGGGGACTCATTCAATGGGCCGTGACGGCGATCGCGACTGCGCTGGCCAGCGCGATCGGTTTCGGCTGGCGGCTCTCCCATAGGATCGCCAACGTGGAATTGGCTTTCGGCGCGCAGTCCCAACTCTGGAACAGCAACGCGGCGGCGACCGAGGCCTCCTTGCTGCGGTTGGGTGACCGACTGCAGCAGGTTCACGACGATCATTCCAGGATAAGAGAAACCGTTGGCAGCCTGCCGACCCGAAGTGAACTGCGGGATGTCGAGGACCGCATCATGGAGCAGCTTTCGGGTCTCGTCGCCCGGGTAGATCGGACCCTGGAGCGGCGCGACCTATAATCGCGTCGCTCAGCTCCAACAGGGATCGCGGCGGCCTCACCGGCTTCGATCCTCGCATTGTCACGATAGCTACGGTTGCGCGACACAAAGCCTCGTCGCGCCGCCGTACCTCCTGGTCAAATTCAAGGATGGCTCCGCGAACTCGTGACAGACTGGCTGTGACTTCGAGCAAATCGTCCATGACGGCAGGAGCGAGAAACTCTAGCTTCATGCTTCGGACAACGAATACGATGCCCGCGCCTTGTGCGAGATGCGCATTTTCAAATCCCAACGCCCTCAGCCACTCGGTCCGCACCCGCTCCATGAACCGCAAATAAGAGGCATGGTAGACCCGTCCGGAAAAATCGGTGTCTTCGTAATAGACGCGCACCGTCAGTTGCTGCTTCATCGGCCGATCTGGTTGGGTCCGGGCTTTGTAGGTGCGGGGCTTTGACGGGCGCCAAATCGAATGTTAGTTCGGCGGCATGCGTACGATATTTATGGGCGCGCCGCAATTTGCCGTTCCCTCGCTTGAGCGTCTCGTGACGATCGGCGCGAACGTAGTCGCTGTTTATACCAAGGCGCCGAAGCCAGGCGGGCGACGCGGGCTGGAACTCACAAAGACGGCGGTTCATCAACGGGCCGAACATTTGGGCTTGCCAGTTCGGACCCCCGTGACCCTGAAGTCCGAGGAGGCGATAGCGGAATTGCTCGCGCTGCAGGCGGACGTAGCGATCGTCGCCGCGTATGGGCTCATTCTTCCGCCCCAAGCGCTCGCGGCGCCCACGTATGGCTGCATCAACCTTCACGGTTCCTTGCTTCCCAGATGGCGCGGCGCCGCGCCAGTCCAACGGGCGATCATGGCGGGCGATCCCAAGACTGGCGTCGGCTTGATGCGAATGGAAGCGGGGCTCGATACAGGGCCCGTGGCGGCGAAGTCGGAAATCGAGATCGCCCCCTCTGATACTGCCGGATCTCTTACCGATCGCTTGGCCGCCGTTGCCGCTGAGCTGCTGGAGCAGAATTGGGCCGCCATCGTCAGTCGCAATCTGGTGTTTCATCCTCAAACGACCGAAGGCGTCACTTACGCCAAAAAAATCGAGAAGTTTGAAGCAGCCATCGATTGGCGCGCTGACAGCCGGATGGTCATGGCTCATATTCATGGCCTGTCGCCCGCTCCAGGCGCCTACTCTGCAGTGACGATCGGTGATCAGCTTGAGCGGATCAAGTTTCTGAGGGTGGAACTTTGTGAAGGCGTCGGCGCGCCGTGGAGAGCTGATTGGGCCAGGATTCAGGATTGCCTGCGGAAGTGGCGCTATCCGCGCCATCGATGCGCAACGCGCCGGAAAGCCGCCAGCGAGCTGCAGAAGATATCTTGCGTGGCGCCCGACTTCTCGTAACGGCAGTCGATTTGCGCCTGCGGAAATCGCTCGCCAGACAACTACTCCATAGCAGGCAGTCAGCGTGCAGCGCGGTTCACCGCGCGCATTCCAATATCTTTGCGATAAAAGGCTCCGGGCGCATCGATTTGTCCGAGCGCCGCATAGGCCAGTTCGCGCGCCTGACCTATTTCGTCGCCGACAGCTGTGACCGCGAGCACGCGCCCGCCGTCGGTGACGATCTCGTCCCCGAGGCGGCGGGTTCCGGCTTGCAGAACGCTGACGCCTGAATTTCGCTCCGCTGCGTCGATGCCGCGAATCGGAGCGCCCTTTTCGACCTTACCGGGATATCCTTTTGCGGCAAGCACCACCGCGACGGCGGTCTTCTCCAGAAATTTCGGCGTACGATCCAACAAATTTCCCGTCGCCGCGGCGTACAGAAAATCAAGCAGATCGTCGTCGAGTCGAGCCAGGATGGCTTGCGTTTCCGGGTCGCCGAAGCGGACGTTGAACTCGATAAGTTGTGGTCCGTCACTTCCAATCATGAGGCCTGCAAACAGCACGCCGCGAAACGGAATTCCTCGCTTGGCCATGCCGGCGATGGCCGGCCGCATGATTGTGTCCATAGCCAACTCGGCGATCTCATCGCTGAGAACAGGCGCTGGCGAATAAGCGCCCATGCCACCGGTATTGGGACCGACATCTCCGTCGCCTACCCGCTTGTGATCTTGCGCGCCGCCAAAATACAAAACCCGGTTGCCGTCACTGATGGCGAACAGGGAAGCTTCTTCGCCTTCGAGGACGTCTTCGATGACGACTTCCAGGCCCGCCGAGCCAAACGCGCCGGCGAACATCGCTTCTATCGCCACCTCGGCTTCCTCGACGGACTGCGCGACCGTGACGCCCTTGCCTGAGGCAAGGCCGTCAGCTTTGACGACGATCGGCGCGCCCCTTTTGCGGACATAGGCCAAAGCGGCTTCCCGCTCTGAGAAGCGCTCGAACTTCGCCGTCGGGATGCCGAATTCGACACAGAGTTGCTTGGTAAAGCTCTTCGAACCTTCGAGCTGGGCCGCCGCCTTGCTTGGCCCGAAGCAGGCGATGCCCGCCGCCGCCAGGTCATCCGCGATCCCGGCAACCAGCGGCGCCTCGGGACCGACGACGACGAGTTCGATGTTTTTCGAACTGGCAGAAACTTATCACTTCCTCGGACGCCAGAGGGTCCAGCGAAACGACTTGCGCCACCGCCTCGCAACCGGGATTGCCAGGCGCGACGTAGAGGTCGTCGATGCGCGCGGACTTGGCGATAGCCAGCGCGAGCGCATGCTCCCGCCCGCCGGCTCCCAAAATCAGTACATTCATTCTTCCGCTCGTGGTCGCTTGCGTTCGCCGATGTGCTTTCCGCACTGAAGCTGCGCGTTCGTCAAGATCGCGCCGCGAGGTCGCGATGTAGTCATTGGTTGCGTAATATCGCCCGGTCCTTGCGGATCGGGCTATTTTTTTGCCTATAGTATTCGAATTCGAATAATCTGATCGTATTCGCAGGTCGTACCTGGAAAGCCGAGCAACTTGTTGCGGCGCGTTTGGCGCCTATCTGATAGGCGCGTCGATGCGTGCGCGCTAAGGATTACCGATGCCCAATATTCGTATGACGGCCGGTCTGCTCGCGATTGCGATCGGGCTTACGAGTACTGCGGCACATTCCCAGTCGGCAGATCCGGACCTGATCTTCCGAAAGTCGACGACATTCAAGTTGCTGACGCCCGACGACAAACTGGCCGTGTACGGGATCGACGACCCCGTGATCGAGGGCGTCGCCTGCCATTACACCGCTCCGGAAAAGGGCGGTTTGACGGGCGCGCTGGGGCTCGCCGAACAGCCTTCCGATATCTCGCTAGCCTGCCGTCAATATGGGCCGATCAAATTCAAAGGAAAATTTGAGCAGGGAGAGACAGTCTTCAGCGAAAAGCGGTCGGTTTTCTTCAAGAAAATGCAAATTGTGCGCGGCTGCGACACCAAGCGCAATATTCTCGTCTACATGACATATTCCGACAAGTTGGTCGACGGATCGCCGAAGAACTCGACTTCCAGCGTGCCCATCGAGCCCTGGGGCAATCAGGCTGACGTAGCGAAATGTTCGGACTTCGTTAAGTAGAAGCCGTCGCGCGCGTCTACTCGCCGCAGGAAATTACGTAGGCGTCCATTGACGTCGAGATCTTTGTCGCGGCCGACGAAAACTGCGACGCGGGACCGAAACTCAAAGCCTTGCCGCGGCCGTGCGCTTCGCACCATGCGTCCGCGACCACTTGCCCGCATTCGGAGCCGCCGGCGAGGCAATCCTGCAGGCCGTAGCCGTCGTTGGCGGCAACTGCATAGAGGGAAGCGCCTTGCGCTGAGCGCCGCTCGGGAAGCTCCGATTTCCAGCAACGCCGCGATCACCAAATACGATATCTTCGGGATCACACGGTTCTTACCCATCTGGCTTCGGCTCATGCTCGTGACGCTTTAGAAAAGGCGCGGTAAACGGAGTGTGGTGCATTCGAGTGAAGCGCGGGTTAACGGCAGAAAACGATTTTGCCAAGCTTTCACAAGCAAAAAACAGTCACTTGACTTATCGGCGCGCCTGCGACAGGAAGGCGCATGACGTACGCGACCGCCATTTGTCGGGCTCGAATTATTAGCCGCTGAAATCAGGCTGGCTGGTACGCGTCTTTTCTTCCCCAATTCCGGAAAGCATGCGGGCCTGTCGGCGCACCGACCTGACCATCTGTGGAAGAACGATGTCCCCGACCCTTACGGTTCACAACACGCTGACGCGCACCAAGGAGGCGTTTAAGCCTCTGAACGCAAACGCGGTTCGGATGTATGTGTGCGGTCCGACCGTCTATGACTTTGCGCACATCGGCAACGCCCGTCCGGCCATCGTCTTCGACGTGCTTTTTCGTCTGCTTCGCCAGCTGTACGGCGAGAGCCACGTTATCTACGCTCGAAACATCACCGACGTCGACGACAAGATCAACGCCCGCGCGAAGCGCGATTTCCCAGACCTGCCGCTCAACGAATCGATCAACCGCGTCACCGAGCTGACCGAACGTCAGTATCGGGAAGACGTGGCTGCGTTGGGCTGCCTGCCGCCGACGCACGAACCGCGGGCGACCGAGAATATCGAATCGATGAAGGCGCTGATCGAGCGGCTCGTCGCGCGCGGCGTCGCCTATGTCGCTGAAGACCACGTGCTGTTCTCTCCGGCAGCGATGAACGCGTTACCCGAAGCGCCGCGCTACGGCTCGCTCGCCCGTCGCTCGCTGGACGAAATGCTGGCCGGCGGCGCGGGTCGACGTCGCTCCCTACAAGCGCGACCCGATGGATTTCGTGCTGTGGAAGCCCTCGAAGGACGAACGAACCCGGCTGGACCAGTCCGTGCGGGATCGGCGTCGCTCGGCCGACCCGGCTGGCACATCGAATGCTCAGCGATGGCGATGAAGACGCTGCTGGAGCCGTTCGGCGGCGGCCTGTATTGCGACGATCCCGAGCGGAATGTGTTCGATATCCATGGCGGCGGCATCGATCTGGTCTTCCCGCATCACGAGAACGAGATCGCCCAGTCCTGCTGCGCATTTGACGCGCCGCAGATGGCGAACGATCTGGATGCACAACGGCTTCCTGCAGGTCGAGGGCGAGAAGATGTCCAAGAGCCTCGGCAACTTCGTGACGATCCGCGAGTTGCTGGCGAGCGACAAGTTCGGCGGTCGCGCCTGGGCCGGCGCGACGCTGCGAATGGCGATGCTGAGAACCCACTATCGGCAGCCGATCGACTGGACGGTTCGCGGTCTTCAGGAAAGCGAGCGCGCGCTCGAGCGTTTCTGCGGAGGTCGCGCAGTCGCGCGGACACGGCGGCCGGCCCGTCGCCGTCGGACGCGTTGCTCGGCCGCGCTCTGCGACGATCTCAACACGCCGATGCGCGATCGCCCATTTGCATCAGCTTTCGCCCGAGGCGCGATCGAGCAGCGCAATGCCGCGGCGCAGCTAAAGGCTGATCGTCGATCTTCTGGGACTGGATTTGCCGCCCTCGCAAAGCTGCGGCGAGCGCGCATGGACATCGACGACGGCCTCCGCGAACGGATCGAGGCGCTGGTCGACGAGCGGCTGGCGGCGCGGCGCGCCAAAAACTGGGCGGAATCCGATCGCTTGCGCGCCGAACTCGACGCGCTGGGCGTCGCCTTGAAAGACACCAAAGACGGCACGAGCTGGGAGATCGAAACGTGAGCGCAATCGGCCTGCGTCCCTATCTGGCTTCCGACGCCGCTCGATGCCTCTCTATATTCGCGACCAGCATCGCGGAGCTGGCGCGCGAAGATTATGACGACGAGCAATGCGAAGCCTGGATCGCGACGGCCGAAGACAAAACGGCCTTTGCGAAGCGGCTGCAGGAATCGCTCACGTTGATCGCCACGATTGATGGCGAAAGCGCGGGCTTTGCGAGCCTGAAGGGCGCGGACTTGATCGACATGATCTATGTCGATCCGGAATTTGCGCGAAAAGGGCGTCGGGACCGCGCTGCTCGACGCGCTTACCAAACTGGCCGGCGCGCGCGGCGCCAAGAAGCGTGACGGCCGAAGTCAGCGACACCGCGAGAACCGCTGTTTGACCATCAGGGCTATGCTGCCCAGCGCCGCAATCTTGTCATGCTCGGCGATCAGTGGCTCGGCAACACCACGATGTCCAAATCGCTCGCAGCTCCAGAGCCGAGCGAGACAGCCCGTCATTGAGGAAAGCGTTATGGCGCGAGAACGACTTTATCTGTTTGACACGACGCTGCGAGATGGCGCGCTGACGACGGGCGTCGACTTCTCGCTCGAAGACAAGCGCCAGATCGCCGGCCTGCTCGACGCGCTAGGCGTCGACTATGTCGAGGGCGGATATCCCGGCGCCAACCCGACCGACACGAATTTCTTTCAGCGCAAGCCGACCAAGCGCGCGCGCTTCTGCGCCTTCGGGATGACGAAG
Source organism: uncultured Pseudomonadota bacterium (assembly GCA_963771455.1). GTDB lineage: Bacteria > Pseudomonadota > Alphaproteobacteria > Rhizobiales > Beijerinckiaceae > Roseiarcus. Next base: position 12,162 of record CAVYTP010000015.1, on the reverse strand, counting down.
CGGCCCGGGCGATCCGCCGCCAACGATCCCGGCGTCGCCGGGCTCCTCAACGCCGACGCGGACGCCATCGTGTTCGTCGCGAAAAGCTGGGACTATCATGTGCACGTCGCGCTCGGCTGCACGCTCGAAGAAAATCTGGCCTGCATCGCCGACAGCGTCGCCGTCGCCGTCGCGGCGGGACGCGAAGCGATGGTCGATTGCGAGCATTTCTTCGACGGCTACAAGGCCAATCCGGCTTATGCGCTGGAATGCGCGCGCACGGCGCTGGAAGCGGGCGCGCGTTGGGCGGTGCTTTGCGACACCAATGGCGGGACTTTGCCGCACGAGGTCGAACGCATCGTCGGCGAGGTCGCAAAGCATCTTCCCGGCGCGCAGCTCGGCATCCATGCTCACAACGACACCGACAATGCGGTCGCAAATTCGCTGGCGGCGGTCCGCGCGGGCGTCCGTCAGGTCCAGGGCACGCTCAATGGGCTAGGCGAGCGATGCGGCAACGCAAATCTCGTGTCGCTCATCCCGACGCTGGCGCTGAAGAAGGACTACGCGGACCGCTTCGAGATCGGGGTCGATGACGACGCCCTGCGCACGCTCGCCCGCGTCTCACGCACGCTCGACGAATTGCTCAACGAAGCGCCGGACCGCCACGCGCCTTATGTCGGCGCTTCCGCATTCGCGACCAAGGCCGGCATTCATGCTTCGGCGCTGGCCAAGGACCCGCGCACCTATGAGCATATCCCGCCGGAGAGCGTCGGCAACGAGCGCGCGATTCTGGTGTCGGATCAGGCGGGCCGCTCCAACCTGCTCGCACAATTGCAGCGCATGGGAATTCATCTTTCCGCCGATGATCCCAAACTGTCGCGCATTCTTGATGAGGTGAAAGCGAAGCGAGGCGCAGGGCTATGCCTATGAAGCCGCGGACGCTTCCTTCGAGTTGCTGGCGCGTCGGTTGCTCGGCGGCGTGCCCGAGTTTTTCGATGTCGAGAGCTTCAATGTCAGTGTCGAACGCAAGTTCAACGCCGCCGGCGCGCGCTATTCGGCGTCGCTGGCGGTGGTGAAAATCCGGATCGGCGATGAAACGCTGATTTCGGCGGCGGAAGGCAACGGCCCGGTCAACGCGCTCGACCTGGCGCTACGCAAGGACCTCGGCGTCTACCAGAAGATGATCCAGGACCTCGAACTGCTCGACTATCGCGTCCGCGTCTTCCAGGGCGGCACCGACGCGGTGACGCGCGTGCTGATCGAATTTGGCGACCCCGACGGGCGCACGTGGTCGACAGTCGGCGTGTCGGGAAATGTGATCGACGCCTCGTTCCAGGCGCTGGTCGATGCGATCAATTATCGTCTGCTGAAATCCGGGCGCGGCGGCCGCCGCAGAATAATTCTGCGGATTGGGGAATAAACCGACCGCGCAATGGAGTCTCCTCGGCAGACGGTCTTCGCCGTCGAGGAGATCACCATGAGCAAAGACGAACCTACCCAACTCAACCGCCGTCAGACACTCGAGTGCATGGCCTGGGCCGGCCTGGGGGTATTGTGGACGGTCAGCGGCGGCGTGCCGCGGTCCCGGCTGATTGGTACGCGCCAAAGCCGACGAAAGCGGCTTCACCTTTGTCCAGATCTCCGACAGCCACATCGGCTTCGAGAAGCCCGTCAACCCCGACGCGCACGTCACGCTGAAAGAAGCGATCGGCAAGGTCTGCGACGCTCAGCAGCAAGCCCGCCTTCATGATTCATACCGGCGACATCACCCATTCCGCCAAAGCCCAGCAGTTCGACGACGCCACCCAAATCCTCGGCGACGCTCACCTCGATATCCACTATTCGCCCGGCGAGCACGACATCACCGATCCCGACCACGCAGAAGGCCTATCTCGAGCGCTACGGCGCCGGCGCGACCGCTGGCGGCTGGTATTCTTTCGATCAGGGCGGCGTTCATTTCATTTCGCTCGTCAACGTCGTCGACCTCAAGGCGAACGGGCTCGGCTATCTCGGCCCTGACCAGCTCGCCTGGCTCGACGCGGATCTGCGCGGCCGCTCCGCGTCCACCCCGATCGTGGTGTTCGCGCATATCCCGCTGTGGATGATCGCGCCGGAATGGGGCTGGGGAACTGACGACGGCGCGCAAGCGCTGCAACTGCTGGCGCGCTTCGGCTCCGTCACCGTCCTGAACGGCCACATTCATCAGCTGATGCAGAAGGTCGAAGGTTCGGTGACCTTCCATACCGCGCGCTCCACGGCGTTTCCGCAGCCGGCGCCCGGCACGGCGCCCGCGCCGGGGCCGAAAATGGTTCCCGCCGGCGACTTGAGGAAATACCTTGGCGTCGCTGAGGTTGTCTTCTCGCCGAACGCCGGCCCGCTGGCGATCACCGATAGCGCGCTGGCAGGTTGAGTTCGGCCATGAGGACTTCTGCGATCGCGCTACTTGTGGCGTTGATGCCGGCTGCCGCCCAAGCAGCCGACGTCGCACACGGCGAGGTGCTGTATGAAGGCTGTCAGGACTGCCATTCGCTCGACAAGAACGACGTCGGCCCGAAGCACCGCGGCGTCTATGGCCGCAAGGCGGGAACGGTGCCGGACTATGAGTACTCCGACGGCCTCAAGCACTCGGGTATCGTCTGGAATGACGTGACGCTCGACAAATGGTTGACCAATCCGCAGGGGGTCGTACCCGACGCGAAGATGTTCTACCATCTGGCCGATCCCTCGGACCGTGCGGATGTCATCGCTTTCTTGCGCGAGAAGGCGAAATGAGCGTGGGCTCGGACCGTCGGGCTTAGATACCGGGCGAGGCATGACTACAGACCGCGCAAGACGGCGCTTTCTCGAGGTCTTTGCGCCGTATCTCGACGACGCCTTCGCGCTCGCGCGATGGCTCGCCGGGAACGCGTCGGACGCCGAGGACATAGTTCAGGAGGCGGCCATGCGCGCCCTCGAGGCGCTTGAACGCGCGGAGGTGGCCAAGCCGAAAGCCTGGTCGCTAGCGATCGTCCGGAATACGGCGCTGAGCTGGCTCGCGCGGCGGCGGCCGGGAACGCTTGCCTTTGTCGGCGACATCAACGACCTCGAAGCTCTGGATTATTCCTTCGAGGCGCCGCCAGATGCAGAACAGAACTTGATCGCCGACGAGACGGGCGCGCGGGTCAGGGACGCCATCGCCGCCCTGCCCTCGCCGCTCAAAGAGACCCTGGTGATGCGCGAAATCAACGACATGAACTACAAGGAGATCGCCGAAGCGACCGGCGCTCCGATTGGTACTGTCATGTCGCGGCTGGCGAGGGCCCGCGCGGCGATCGCCCGCGCTTTGGAAGATCTCCGATGAGCGACGACAACGAACTCCGGCGCGCCGCACTGATGCGCGCACAAGCCGCTCTCGATGAAGAACTCGACGCGACCAATACGCTGCGCTTCGAAGCGGAACTGGAGGCTGATTCGGAGCTGCAGCGCGCAGCGCGCAGCGCGCGCATGGTGAGCGCCGCGGTGCGGCGCCATGCCTCGAAGGAGGAAGCGTCGCCCGCGTTGAGGGCGCGTGTCCTTGCGCTTGCGGCTGCCGAACCCGCGCCCTCGCGAAAGCCGCCGCAACGTTCCTGGCAAGCCGCGCTGGCGGCGTCGTTGGTCGCAGTCGGCTTCCTCGCGGGCTTCCTTGTGGCCCAGCAGAGAAATTCGCCTTCGCAATCGGCCGCCACGCGCTCGCTGATCGATGCTTTCGCTCGCTCGGCAATCTCGGGCCAGGCGTTCGATATCGCCTCATCCGATCGCCACACGGTCAAACCCTGGCTCGCCGCGACGGACGACGCTCGGCGCCGAAGTTGTCGACCTCTCGGATGCTGGCTTTACGCTGGCCGGTGGTCGGCTCGACATTGTCGATGGCGCGCCGGTCTCAACCCTTGTTTACCGACGTCGCGAGCACTGGATCGATGTCACGGAGCTGCCGGCGCGGAGTGCTGCGGCGCCCGGCGAGCAGGTCGAGGCCGTCGACGGATTTCACGTTCGGCGGTGGAGTGATGGGCAGCGCGCCTACGTGGCGATATCAGACATCGACGATTCGGAACTGGCGGGCTTCGTTGAAGCCTTTCGCAAGAAGATCGAGGCCGCGGAGCCTGCGAAGGCCCCGTGAAGTCGCGCCGCGGCAAAATCCTGGACGCGCGGCCCTTGTAGCCGAGGGAGCCGAACTCAGCGTTCGACCTAGCGCCAAATTTCGAGCTTTTCATGTGTAAGCGGCGAGATCGGCAACATCGCCAACAAAGGCGCCATGGAATTGCCCCGTTTGCCTTGGCGCTTATACAAAGTTCATAAGTTCAACATTCTCCGATTCGGTTCCCAACTCAGCCAGGAGCAAATATTTGACCGGTACAGCCGCTGCGCCACAGGGATATCGGGTTTCGCAGATCGCCCTGCACTGGCTTGTGTTTGTGCTTGTCACCTTTCTTTTCTTCACCGGCGACAATATGACCGACGCCTTTGACGCGCTGAACAAATCTGGCGGATCGGCGTGGAATTACGGCTGGATTCCCATTCATATTACTTGTGGCTTGCTTGTTCTTGCGGCGATGATTTGGAGGCTGGCGCTGCGAAGTCGATTCGGCGCTCCCCGTCCACCCGCGGAGGAACCAGCTGCGTTGCGCATTCTCGCGGTGAGTGTTCATCACCTGCTCTATCTGCTGCTGATCCTGGCGCCGATCGCTGGTCTGATCGGCTTCTTTTTCATTCCGAAAGTCGCTGGCATCCATCATTTGATGGTTCGCCTGCCATTGATGGTGCTTGTTGGTCTGCATGTCATCGGCGCGCTCTGGCATCACTTTGGGATGCGGGACAATGTGCTGCGACGCATGGTGCGCCCGATGTGATTCGGCCCGCGTTTTGGCAAGCGAACGCTTTTCCTGTAACGAGCGCGCAGTGGATAACTGGGACTGCGCATGAGCGAGTTGGGCAGGCTTTCAAAGTCAGGCCTTGATCTGAGCACAGCCTCGCGCGACGCTATCGCCGAGGCGTTGGCGGAGATCGCCCTGGCGTGCGGCCCGGTGATCATGGAAATCTATCTGGACGGCTGCAGCGCGCGCGCGAAGTCCGATGGCAGTCCTGTGACGGAAGCCGACGAGCGCGCCGAGGCGATCATCGAAAAGCGATTGCGCGAGCTGGCGGCGAACGTGCCTGTCGTCGCCGAGGAAGCGGTCGCGGCGGGCGCCGCAGATGACTTTCGCCCACGAATTTTTTCTCGTCGATCCCGTCGATGGCACACGGGAATTCCTCAAGCGAAATGGCGAATTCACTGTCAACGTGGCGCTGGTGCGGGACGGCGCGCCGATCGCGGGCGCGGTATACGCTCCTGCTTTGGACCGAATCTGGGCCGGAGGCGACAGCGCCTGGACATGCGAGGCTCCCTTGGGCGCGCCGTTGGCGGCGCCGGAACATCGTCGAATTCTGACAACGCGCAAAGCGCCCGACAAATTGACCGCGCTCGCCAGCCGCTCCCATCGCGATTCCTTGACGGAGGCGTTTCTGCTGCGCCTGCCCATCGGCGAAGTGACTTCGGCGGGATCGAGCTTGAAGTTCTGCGTTGTCGCCGATGGGCAGGCGGACGTCTATCCGCGGTTCGGGCCGACCATGGAATGGGATACAGCGGCCGGCGACGCTGTTCTGAGGGCGGCGGGCGGGGTTGTTCTGGGCAGCGACGGCGCGCCCCTTCGCCTACGGGAAGACTTCGTCCGGGCTCAAAAACGGGGCTTTCGTCGCCTGGGGCGATCCGCAGGCCGCGCGCAAATACAGTTGACCATGACGGTCAGGGGAATTTGACGAATGGCGCCGAGAACCATCCCACCCTGCGCATCCGGGGCCGCAGAAAATAAGTCGCTGTGGACGCGAAGAGCCTTCTTTGGCGGCGCGCTAGGCATCGCGTCAGGGTTTGCCGGACCCTCGCGGGCCGACGCGCCCGCGAATTTTTCGCCTGACGAGATCATCGAGAGCGGTCATTCGTTTTTCGGCGGCGTTTCCAGAGGTCTAGCCGAAATCGTTCAGGAAGCCGGCCGGCGATGGGGCCTCCCCAACGGCTACATCCTCGGCCAGGAGGCGTCCGGCGCGTTCGTTGGCGGCCTGCGTTACGGCGAAGGGCAGATGTATACGCGCAACGCCGGCGACGAGAAGGTGTTCTGGCAAGGCCCATCGGTTGGCTTCGATTGGGGCGCCGATGGCGACCGCACCATGATGCTGGTCTACAATCTGCCCTCCGTAACTTCGGTATTTCGGCGGTTCGCCGGCCTGGACGGCTCCGCCTATTTTGTTGGCGGTCTCGGCTTCACAGCGCTGACCTCTGAGGGAATCGTGGTCGTGCCGATCCGAACCGGGGTTGGCGCTCGCCTGGGCGTCAACGTCGGGTACCTGAAGTTCACTGCGAAATCGACCTGGAATCCGTTCTGACGCCCGCCCGTCGCCCTGCATTTTAGCTACGCCGGTTTAGGGGCCTTTGCTTTGCGGAGTCGGCATGCAAAGGTGAGATTGACCAACCACACAGCAAGGGTTCCGTGGTCGAGTCGGCGATTTTATTCATGGTCGGCTTCCTTTCGGCGACGCTGTTAGCGTTGCTTGCGGCGCCGGCGATTTCGCGTCGCGCCGCCCGGCTCGCGAAAGCGCGCGCGCGCCTGCTTTCGCCGCTTTCTGAAACACAGGCTAGAGCGGATCGAAATGGGCTACGCGCGGTTCATGCGGTCGAAATGTTCAAAATGGAAAAGAAGGTTGAAGCCGCGGAGTGGGAACGCAGCTTGGCGCGCACCGATCTGGCGCGCGAAGCCCGCCGCTCGCTGAGCCACGAGGCCAGCATGCGCGAACTCCGCGACGAAGCGCGCTTGCAAGACCAACGCTTCGAGGCGCTTGAAACGGAATTGCGAGCGACGGAGGCCGAGAGCGGGACGAAAGACCTCGCACTTTCCGATATTACCGGCCAGCGCGACTCCGCCTTGCGTCAGTTTGCGCAAGCCCGCGCCGCGATCGCTGCGCTCGAAGGCCACATCGACAGGAACCGGGTCGAGATCGCGACGCTATCAACCCAGGTCTCAGCGCTCGAGGTCGAACTCAGCAGCGCGCGCGCCGGCAAAGGGCGATTCGGCGGCGAGAGCGTCGCGAGTTTGGAGGAGCGCCTGCGCGCCAGCGAGATCGCCCGCGAGGATCAGACGTTGGAACTGGCCCGCATGATGCGGAGCGCCTCCGAGCGCAGCGTTGCGCTCGCCGAAGCCATGACGGCGCGCGAAGCGTTGGAAAAACGACTGTCCGAGGGCGAGCCCGTCGCCCCGATCGCGCAGCCGGAAGCCGCTTCCAGCGTTGAAGCGGCGCCTTCGGAGCCCGTTATGGACGCAAGCGCGAAGGCCTCGGAGCGCGAAACAGAGCATCGGATGCAGAACGAAATCGACCAGTTGAAAGCGCGCCTCGAAGAAGTCTCCGCCTTCTCCGAAACGCTGAGCAAGGGCGACGCGGCTCTCCGCCTGGCGATCGTGAAGCTTGGTCGCGACCTTGTCCGCGCCCGGACGATGCAGGACGACGAACCCGTCGGCGCTGCGCAAGTCGTAAATTTCCTGCGCAGGGAGCCTAAGACCTAGGCGAACTTGCGCAAGCTCGACGGCCCTTCGCGGCCAACCGCCAAATTCCCAACAACCAAGATCTCGTGGGGGGCCGCGAGACGACTAGGAGGAAACCTGTGGCCGACGAAGAACTGGAAGCGGCGACCGAGGCCAAGGACAAGCGCGTCGCTCTGTTGATCGCCTGCCTTGCGTTGCTGCTCGCGCTGGCGGAAGCCGGCGCGAAAAACGCAGAGCACAGGTCGACCGAACAAAACATCGAGGCTTCCGATCTTTTCAATTTCTATCAGGCGCGGAAGATCCGCCAGTCGATGATCGAAACCGCCACCTCCGAACTCGAGGCGACGGCGCCCTCAATCCAGGACGACAAAGCCAGGGAGGCTGTCGAGAAGCAGATTGCGACCTGGAAGGCCGACGCGGCGCACTACGAAAAAGATGACAAGCATCCTGAAAACGGCCTTGAGGTCATTCAGGAGCGCGCCAAAACTGCGCAGGAAAATCGGGAGAGCGCCAACCGCAAGCTCGAGCACTTTGAATATGCCAGCGGCGCGTTGCAGATCGCGATCGTGCTGGCGTCCGCGGCGATCATCACCGGGGTCGCCGCGTTGTTCTGGATAAGCTCGATTCTCGGCCTGCTAGGCGCCATCGTCATGGCGTTCGGCTATTTTGCGCCGACGTTGCTGTCGTTCCTCGGATAGGGCCGTCAGCCCGCGTCGCGGTTTTGACGGCCCCGCTCGATCCGCTCGCGGCGATAGGCTTGCGCGATCTCGGCGCCGCGGTTCGGCGCCGAGGATGTTCGGCGCGGCGTAGCGGGCGCCGCAGCCGCGCGAGGCGCTTCCTCTCCCAACATCGCCTTGACGATGGTTGAGGCGGCGGCGGGGCTGAGCGCGCCCTGCAGGCGCCCCAGCGCGCTGAGGCGGGGATAGTCCGGACCCTCCGCCATATCCCGAGCGGTCAAAATTCTGACGCAGACGTCGTTCGGCGCGCCGAGCGCGGCAAGCGCGACCGCCAATGGCTCGCCGAAAGCATCCTGTACGATCCGACGCATCCAGACTTGGTCGCAATCGAACCCGCGCGCCAGCGCGGCAATGAATTCCGGCTCCTGCCGTTCGAGCGCATGACGCTCCAGTTCGAGAATGCGTTCCTCGTCAAGCCGAGGGAAAACGAAAGCCCTGTTGACCGCGAGGGCAGCGCGTTCTGCGGCGAACAGGATTTGCGCCCTTTGCGCCGACGACGCTTCCAGAAACAGCGGTGCGAAATCGACCGTGAGAGGCGCGCGTCGGAGCAACGCCTGCGCAAGACGAGCGTCTTCCGAACGCAATAAAGCGGCGGCCCGACCAATCAAGTTTTTGACCTGCTGCCGCGTCAGTTGCAGACGCAAGTTGGCGGCGAGTTCGACAAGCGTCGTCATCGCGCCGGCGCCGAGGAGCTCATCGATCAGGTCGGCGCTGAGGTCGGCCCTGCGCGCCAAAGCCGCGCGACAAGGCGGGCGACCGAAGCGCATTCTGGCGAAAGACGCCCGGCAGTCGCGGCGCATGCTCGAGCGTCCACAGGGCCGCCGGATCCGAGCGCCGCAAGAAAGCGTCCGCGAGGAGCATCATCGCTCGACCCGAACCTGACAATCGCTTGGCGATCTCCAGCCGCGCGTCATCGCCCACCAAATCGAGGCTTTCAGAGAATTCCAACTCCCAGCCTGTTCCCAGGGATTCGTCGACGCGCTCGACGCGAGCAACGACGTCGACGGCGATCCGCAACCACAGGATGCGGTCCGAACGGCGCGGACTTTGCGCCAGCGAGCGACAATAAGGGAGAAGGTCGGCCACCATCTCTTAAGCCAATTTCCCGGGATGTAGGCGTCCAACGCCCTTTTTCTCAAACTAGCCGCGCCCCGTTGACCGAGTGTTAACCTTCGGCGACGGAAATGAAGGCTGGACGCGCTGATTTGGCACAATCACCTATCTGGGGTTGCGCGGTCCGCTGGAGGCGCCCGATGGGCGAGCTGATCTTGTTTAGGCCCGGTCCGGGCAGAAGTCTGAAATCGAAGGTTCCGCCGGCTAGCGGAGCCGAGATCATGTTCTTCACCGGCGTCCGCTATGAGCGCATGGTTGAGGCTGCCGCCGTCGCAAGCGGCGCTGATCCAACGCCCAGCGAGACCGTCGGCAAGGCGGGACGCAATCGCAAGCGCAGGCGCGGTTAGCCCAAGTCGGCTTGCCATCCCAGGCGCGCTCGCGTATCAGCGCCGGCGGGACACCTCTCCCCAACGAGAGGCGCCCATCTGAAAGGATGGCTTGCCATGATTGATACGCCCGCAGCGCGTCCCTCCGACGCGCGTTTTTCGTCCGGCCCCTGCGCAAAGCGCCCCGGATGGACCCCAGAAGCCTTAAAAGACGCAGCGCTCGGTCGCTCGCATCGCGCAAAGATCGGCAAGGCGAAGCTCAAGCTCGCGATTGATCTGACCCGCGAAGTGCTCGGCGTCCCCTCCAGCTATCGCATCGGCATTACACCGGGCTCGGACACGGGCGCCGTCGAGATGGCGCTCTGGTCGATGCTCGGCGCCCGCGGCGTCGACCTGCTGGCCTGGGAAAGTTTTGGCCAAGGCTGGGTCTCCGATGTCGTCAAGGAGCTCAAGCTCAAGGATACCCGAACGCTAAAGGCGGCCTACGGCGAGATCCCGGACCTCGCCAGCGTCAATTTCGACAACGACGTCGTGTTCACCTGGAATGGGACGACTTCCGGCGTGCGTGTCCCGAATGCGGACTGGATCCCGGCGGACCGCAAGGGGCTGACGATCTGCGACGCGACCTCCGCCGCTTTCGCCCAGAAGCTGGATTTCGAGAAGCTCGACGTCGTCACCTTCTCCTGGCAGAAGGCGCTCGGCGGCGAAGCCGGTCATGGCGTCATCATCCTCAGCCCACGCGCCGTCGAGCGCCTCGAGACCTATTCGCCGCCGTGGCCGTTGCCAAAACTGTTCCGGATGACGAAGGGCGGCAAGCTGATCGAAGGCATCTTCGAGGGCGAAACCATCAACACGCCTTCCATGCTGTGCGTCGAGGACTACATCGATGCGCTCGAATGGGCGAAGAGCCTCGGTGGCCTGCGAGCGTTGTTCGCGCGCGCTGACGCCAACGCCAAGGCGATCGCGGATTGGGTCGGAAAAGACGCCCTGGATTGATTTCCTCGCGGTCGCGGCCGGAATTGCGCTCGAACACGAGCGTATGCCTGAGGGTCGTCGATCCGACAGTGGCGGCGTTGCCGGCTGAAGGCCAGGCGGCGTTCGCCAAGGCGCTGGCGAGCCTGCTCGAGAAGGAAAAAGTCGCGTTCGATATCGGCGCCTACCGCGACGCCCCTCCCGGCCTGCGCATCTGGTGCGGCGCGACGGTCGAAACCGCTGATGTCGTCAAGCTGACGGCATGGCTCGACTGGGCGTTCGCGACCGAAATGGCGAAGCTCGCCAAAGCGGCCTGATCCGCTGCTTTTCGTGGGGCGAGGCCCGATGCGCCTCGCCCTCAGCCTCTCCCGACAATTTGGCGCCGCGCGCCGCCTTCTCCTGCCCCGCAGCCTGCTCTGGAGGGGCCCGGAGGGGAAGCTTTCTAAGGATATTCCATGGCTCCCCGCGTACTCATTTCCGACAAGCTCTCGCCCGCCGCCGTCGCCATCTTCAAGGAGCGCGGCGTCGAGGTTGATGTGAAGCCCGGCCTCGACAAGGACGAACTCGCCCGGATCATCGGCGAATACGATGGCCTCGCGATCCGTTCGGCGACCAAAGTCACCGCGAAACTGCTCGAACAGGCGACCCGTCTGAAGGTCGTCGGCCGCGCCGGCATCGGCGTCGACAACGTCGATATTCCGGCAGCGACCGCCCGCGGCGTCATCGTGATGAACACGCCGTTTGGAAACTCGATCACTACCGCCGAGCACGCCATCGCGCTGATGTTCGCGCTCGCACGCCAGATCCCTACGGCCGACGCTTCGACGCAGGCCGGCAAGTGGGAGAAGAACCGTTTCATGGGCGTCGAGATCACCGGCAAGACGCTCGGCGTGATCGGCTGCGGCAACATCGGCGCGATCGTCGCCAGCCGCGGCATCGGGCTCAAGATGCGCGTCATCGCTTTCGATCCGTTCCTCAGCGAGGAGCGCGCCGCCGAACTCGGGGTCGAGAAGGTCGATCTCGAGGCTTTGCTGGCGCGTGCGGATTTCATCACGTTGCACACGCCGATGACCGCGCAGACGAAAAATATCCTGTCGGCGGAAAACCTCGCCAAGACCAAAAAGGGCGTGCGGATCATCAATTGCGCGCGCGGTGGCCTCGTTGATGAGGTCGCGCTGCGCGCGGCGCTGAACTCAGGCCAGGTCGCCGGCGCGGCGTTCGACGTGTTCGTCGATGAGCCGGCGACGACGAACCCGCTGTTCGGGCATCCCAATGTCGTGGCGACGCCGCACCTTGGCGCCTCGACAAGCGAAGCGCAGGAAAACGTCGCCCTGCAGGTCGCCGAACAGATGTCCGACTATCTGGTGCGCGGCGCTATTTCCAACGCCGTCAACTTCCCTTCGATCACCGCCGAAGAAGCGCCGAGACTGAAGCCCTACATCGAACTCGCGC